>CBDBVE010000015.1:135000-253323 GCA_965212595.1 Flavobacteriaceae bacterium | reverse complement strand
AAGATCTCCCGGAAGGATTACCTGATCCTCAGGTCGGCCCGAAAAAGAGTACAAATGACCAACCAAATCCTCGCTGCTACGTTGGATGTCTACCGTTGGGTGAAACCAGGTTTCAAGGCCTAGATCCGTAACTTTTTGTCGCATCCACCATTCCACCTCACTGGTTGTGGTAATGCCTGTAGTTATTACCTTTTCTGAAAAAGCCTCTGCAATGATATCATGCGTAATATCTACCAATTGATTATAGATGATCATTTCAGCCATAGTACGGGTTTCTATCCACCTAACGGCTAACTGCTCCGCAGATACAACCTTGCTATGATACTTTTTGGGGAGGTTCTGCATGAACTCATCAAAATCTGTCTTATCAATGCCATCGGCAATATTGTGGTCTTTAGAATAATTGAGCCCAATTTTTGAAGGCTTTCTTTCTTCTATAAGTTGCACTAGCCTTTTCCACTGATCTGGTTCTTTCTCTTTATCCCAGGCAGAACTAATGTGCTTCCCCACATTGTATCTCGCTACGGCCAGCTTTTCTATGTGCTGCTTTGCCTTATCTCTGTAGAAAACAAGGATTGTACGTCTTCGCGCGTTTAGCCAGGTAGCGGGAAGCATGGTTTTTAAGACCGGATCTTCATTGTACTCCCTTGAAATGAGGATCCACATATCAATGTCGGTGCTATCCATCAATTGTGGAAGAAGCTTATCAAAACGATCTCCCAGCATCGCATCAATGAACGTTGCACGTTCCTTTTCCGGGAGGATGTTCTGAGCATAGGTAGTCGTAAGGGTCAATAAAGTCAATAATACTGGCAGCAATTGTTTCATGAGAATATCTTAAGCTCTCAAATTAAACCTTTTCCTGCATATTATACAATTGAAAACATATCAGACTTTTAAATTGCTAACTAGGAGTACGTAACAACAAAGGGAAGCTGGGCAAAAAAAAGTATCTTCCGGCACCTTTTTATGGGCTGCTTAGCTGATGACTTTTAACAAGACGTATAAACTCTGCTCTATATCCATCTTTATCAGTGCCTCTTCCAGATTGAGCCAACCTCAATACATCCTCGATCTGGATATTTTTAACGAATTCTGAGTTTCTCAACTGCATTCCGAACATAGCTACGGCAGCAGTAAACTTCATGTCAGCTGTCATTTTAGTATCCTGATCCTTAACGATATGGGTCATTTCAACACTTTTCGTATCCTTGGGCTTTTTATAGCGGAACTTAACGGTTAGTAGTTCGTCTGATGCCGTTTTCGTTGCTCTTTTCTTTGAATATTTTAAAGCAGGTACTTCTTTCAAGAATGAGCTTTTAACACCTATCGGAATTATTTCATATAGCGCCGTTACAGTATGGCCGCTTCCTAGTTCTCCGGCATCTTTGGTGTCATCTACGAAGTCTTCATCGGCCAGCAAACGATTCTCATAACCAATGAGGCGATAGGCCTGTACTTTTGCAGGGTTAAATTCAACCTGAATTTTTACATCCTTGGCAATAGTAAACAGCGTGCCGCCAAACTCCTTACCAAAAACTTTCTGCGCCTCCTGCATACCATCTATATAGGCATGGTTTCCATTGCCCTTGTCTGCTAAAACTTCTAATTTTGAGTCCTTGTAATTTACCATCCCGAAGCCTAGTACGGATAAAAACACGCCAGACTTTCTTTTTTCTTCAATAAGATCTTGCATGGCATTGTTCGAAGACAAACCCACATTGAAATCTCCATCTGTAGCCAGAATAACCCGATTATTCCCATTTTTCTTAAAATGCTTTTCAGCAAGTTGGTAGGCCAGTTTTATTCCCTGTCCTCCGGCTGTAGACCCACCGCCTTCTAAACGTTCTATGGCTTCAAGAATCTTAACTTTTTGAGCTCCGCTGGTGGGTTCTAGGACTACCCCGGCAGCTCCGGCATACACCACTATAGATACCCTGTCTTTTTCCCTAAGTTGGTTTACCAGCAATTTAAAAGCAGACTTTAACAAAGGCAATTTGTTGTAAGAGTGCATAGAACCAGATACATCTATAAGAAAAGTAAGGTTAGATGCCGGTAAATCTGTATTACTGTGTTCTTTCCCCTGAAGCGCAACCCTAAGCAAGCGAGTTTCAGAATTCCAGGGCGTTTGAGTCAGATTGGTCGTAATTGAAAAAGGGTGATCTCCTGTTGGTTGGGGGTAGCTATAGTCGAAATAATTAATCATTTCCTCAATCTTAACAGCGTCTTTCGGGATAGCTTCACCATTATTTATCATTCTGCGAATGTTGCTATAGGAAGCACGGTCTACATCAATTGAAAAGGTGGAAAGCGGACTTAAATCAACTCTTTTAAACCTGTTCTCGTTAATTTCAGCATATTCTTCTTCATTCTCCAATACAGCGATAGCTTGCGGTGTTGAAGTATAACCGCGTACCTTAACTCCTGCAGTCTTTCCAGCAATGTTCCTAGGGCTGCTTATAGCATAAGTCACTGCGGTTTTTTCTGTTTGGCTACCATAGCCTATTACAACCACTTCTTCTAAGACTTGTGGGTCTTCTTCCAAAACCACATTGATGATTGTAGACTCCTTTACACCTTGGGTTTGCGTTTTAAAGCCTAGGTATTGGAAAATCAGCTGATCTCCTTTATTGGCAATTATGGAGTACTTCCCTTCAAAATCAGTTCGTGCCCTCTTGGTCTTTCCCTTAATTGAAACATTTACCCCAGCAAGAGGTAGTTTATTTTGGTCTGATACGGTTCCCGAAATAGTCTTTTCTTGGGCGTGCCCCACAAACATCAGGCAACTAGTTACGATCAATGCGATTAGCTTTTTCATCAGAATATTGGTTTATTATTTGCGATAAACCTATTGGATAAAAAAAGATGATAAAAGGGAGAGTGAGTAAAGTAGACTGTTTACTGAGTGAAGATCAGTTTTGAATGAGTTCAGCTGTTTTTTTCCTGTTTATCTTACCGTTGGGTGTTTCAATGAAGTCGGGCAGTACTATAATTGTTTTAGGTATTTGATGTTTATTAAGCGACTTTAGTTTTTTTAATTCTGAAATCAGATTGTTCTTATCTACGCCTCCCTCCACCACCAGGACAAGACGCTGACCTAATTCGGTATCCGACAAGCCAATCGTAAAAAAACGGCTGTTTAAAAGGCCCGAAATTGCTTTTTCTATTTGCTCCGGAATAAGTTTTACGCCTCCAGAGTTCACCACATTATCGTGGCGGCCCAGCCAGATAAATTCTGAATCTGAAAACAACTCAACAACATCGTTGGTCACCACCTGATGGTCTGATACTTTTGGGGCTTTGATGACAAGGCAGTCTCGCTCATCTTTAGAAACGCTAATTCCGGCTAGGGTTTTAAAATTTGTTTCCACATCGGCTTTAAGACCGATCTTTTTTAAGGCGATATGACTTACAGTCTCTGTCATGCCATAGGTCTCATAGATCTCCGTTTTCGAGCTCTGCAGTTGTTTTTTTAAGGATTCAGAAATCGGAGCTCCTCCTACAATGATTGTTTTTAATCTATCAAGGGATTCAAGTGAATTCTGCAATTGCAGCGGCACCATGGCGCAAAAATCATAGGACTTAGAGGTATGGTCTAAGGGTGCGGAGGAAGGAGCAATACAATCCAGGTCCCATCCCATTGTCAGCGCCCTGGCTAACATCATTTTACCCGAAATATAATCTACAGGCAAGCAGTTCAATACTTTTGTTCCTTCATTCAGCCCAAAGAAAGCCGCTGTTGCTTCGGCAGAATTCTGCATATGTTCTTTTTGAAGCTGTATGGCTTTTGGAATACCGGTAGAACCAGATGTACTTACCTCTATTACCGGGGTTTCTGATAGCCAATCAAGAAGGAAATCGCCAATAGCCATCTCATAATCTTCCCCTTCTTTAATTAAACTATACCCTACTTCATTTAGCTCTTCGGCGGTATATGGAATACCATTTAGCTTAAAAGCCGGGTGAACTTTATTCGGTGAGTGCGTCATTTCCTTTGATCTCTGCCAACTCTTGTTTTGAAAGTACCCTCCCTGTTAGTCTTTCTTTCCAGTTCGTCCATTTGTATTTCCGGGCGAAAACCAAAAGCAATATTGGATATATCACCAATATTGGAATAAAGACATCCCAGCCCAATCCGGGCTCGGCTATGTCTTTGTATAAAGAGTGGGTTTGAAAAGCCGTCCAATCTGCAGTTACCAAGAGAGCGGTTATAAAATTGTTGGCAGCATGAAATCCTAAAGCCAGTTCTAATCCTTCATCCATTAGTGTGATGATGCCCAGGAAAAAACCGGTTCCTATATAAAAAAACAAGATCCCATAACCCAGCTTACCTACTTCAGGGTTTCCTAGGTGCATAAGTCCAAAAAGCGTTGAGGTAACCACTAAAGGCACCCATCTGTTACGTGCCAGAATGCCCAAGCCCTGCATCATATGCCCCCGAAACAGATACTCTTCGAAACTCGTTTGCATAGGTATAAGTATAAGGCTTATGATAGCTAGTGTAAGAAAAGGTACGGCCTTAAAGTTCCATACATAATCCTCAGGAGAAAGCCAGATATCCAGGCCTGTCAGAGCAATGGTAATAGCACTCCAAAGAAAAAAAGCAAAAAATATTCGTTTCCAATCTACCTTCTTTCTTGAAGTAGTAAGGGCAGTAATAGACTGCGGATGTACAAGTTTTACCCAGCCCCAGACAATGAAAAGTCCGAGAGCAAGCGGACCTAGCAGAAGTATAAGCACGATATTGGATCCTAATTTTTCAATCATTCCACTTAGCATAACATCCACTTCAACCGGGGAATACAACATTGAAACATAATTGAAGACCATTAACGCGATAAAACCTGCTGGAAGGACAAAAAACTTCCACAAGCCAATATCTCCTTTATACCCCTGTTCTATATACATAATTCATGAATTAAGTTTGTCTTCCACTTTTTTTCTTTCGCATACGAAAGCTGCCCGCCTCTCACTTCTAAAGGGCTTTCAAAATTGTTGATAAAAAGCGTACCAGTGCCCAAACCCTGATACATTGAACTACCCAAACTATACGTCCACTGGGCAATAGCATTTAAACCAACATTGCTTTCAAGCGCGCTGGTAACCCACCAGCCAATTCCAAATTTCTCGGCCAAGGTAATCCATTCCGTACTTCCGGCAAAACCACCGACCAAACTAGGTTTTAGAATGATAAATTGTGGCTGTATGGTTTGTAGTAATTTTTCCTTTTCCGTTACATCGATAACCCCAATAAGCTCTTCATCAAGTGCTATTGGCAGGGGTGTTTTACTACATAAGGCTTTCATTTGCTCAAAATTGCCCTGTTTTATCGGTTGTTCGATAGAGTGAATTTCCAGTTTTGCCAATTCCTCTAATTTGAAAAGGGCTTCATGGGCATCAAATGCTCCGTTGGCATCTACTCTCAATTCAATTTTATCTTTTCCGTACTTTTTTCTGAGGGATCTTAACAGTGCGATTTCCTTGTCAAAATCTAAGGCCCCAATTTTCATCTTTATACATTTAAATCCGGCATTTAGCTTCTCGCGGATTTGTTCGTGCATATAGGCCTCATCCCCCATCCAAATAAGTCCGTTAATTGGTATAGATGCCTCCCCGAGGGTGAAGGCTGACCTGAATAATTCAAAAGGTGAATGAGAGTTTAAGGACAAAAATGCCTGTTCTATACCAAATTGTATACTGGGAAACCTATGGCATTCTCTCAACAAATAGTCTTTCCCTAAATTTATTGAGGCACAGACCCATTTCAATTGATCTTCGTATTCCGGCACGTCATCTGCACTTAAACCCCTGAAGAGTCCGCATTCTCCTATGCCAAAATTTCCATCGCCTTCCAGAATAAGAAACCAGGTTTCCTTTTGGGTTAGGACCCCTCTTGAAGTACCGCTGGGTCTCTTAAAATTAAAGAGGTATTTTCTGTAGTTAGCCTGCATGCGATGTATGGTCAAATTTAACTATATTTTCGGTCTTAAAATTGCAGTAATGGAACAAAATGAGTCTAAGGTAATTTGGGTCACAGGAGCTTCTTCAGGAATCGGTGAGGCAGTTGCCCTGGAATACAACAAAAGGGGGTTCAGGCTAATTATTTCTTCTCGTAAGGCAGACAAGCTGGCTACAGTAAAGGCAAAATGCCATCACCCAGATAGGGTACACATACTATTGCTAGACCTGGCCGATTACCAGGCAATGCCATTGAAAGTCAATGCGGCTCTTGAGGTTTATGGACGTATAGATATATTGATCAATAACGCTGGTATAAGTCAGCGCTCATTAATTTCAGAAACTCAAATAGTGGTAGATAAAAGAATGATTGAGATCAACTATTTAGGGACTGTGGCCTTGAGTAAAGCCCTACTACCTTATTTCATTCGACAAAAAAAGGGACATTACGTAACCGTGACCAGCCTGATGGGGAAATTTGGTTCTCCCTACAGATCTAGTTACTGTGGTGCGAAACATGCCCTTCACGGCTTTTTTGATGTGCTTCGGATGGAGCACCAAAAAGACGGGATTGAAGTTACACTAATCTGTCCTGGTTTTGTACAGACCGATGTCGCAAGAAACGCTCTTACGGCAGATGGCTCTCCTCAGGGTAGTACGGACGCGGGGACAGAAAATGGTATGCCGCCAGATTTATTCGCCAAAAAAATGATTAGGGCTATAAACAAAAAGAAGTTTGAAGCCTATATAGGTGGTAAAGAAGTAAAGGGAATTTACCTGAAGCGTTTTCTACCAAAGTTGTTGCACAAAGTAGTGCTGCGAAGCCAGGTTGTTTAATTAAATGTCCAGAGCACTGCCAATTTCAAGAAGATGTAATTTTTTGCCTGCTTCCTCAAACTTTTTGACTGCCGCGCCATGATCTATTTCTATATACCCAAATGTATCAAAATGATACCCTAGCACATTAGAGCAGCCTACAAAGTCTGCAGCGATTACAGCGTCATCGACTCCCATAGTAAAGTTGTCTCCAATTGGGAGTATAGCAAGATCTAAGTTAACAGCGCTCCCAATTAATTTCATATCCATAGTGAGTGCCGTATCACCTGCAATATATACCTGCTTTCCATCTGCGGACAACAGAAATCCGCCGGGTTGCCCTCCATAAGTACCATCAGGAAAGGAAGAGGTGTGCACCGCATTTGTGTATTTTAGGGTGCCAAAATCAAAATTCCAGCTCCCTCCGTGGTTCATAGGATGCACTTGTAATCCTTTTTGCTGAAAATGCATGGCAATCTCGTAGTTGCTTACAACTTTGGCATTGACCTCCTTTGCAATTGTTTCAACATCTAGCGTATGGTCTTGATGGGCATGTGTTACCAAAATATAATCCGGTTTCAGGTCGTCAATGTTTACCTTATCCTTTGCCTTTTCATTTCCTGAAATGAAAGGATCAACCAAAAGTCTATGTGAGCTTGTTTCAAAAAGCAGGGAACCGTGTCCTAAGAAAGTAATGCGCATGGGTTTTCATTTTGAGGTTCTAATTTATTTAAAATTGAACCAAAAACGAACCCCTTCCGAAGTTTTATCTATGTTAAGTGTAGACTGCAGCTGATTTACCAGGCGATTCATCAGGCGAATCCCCATGGAGGAATTGACACGCTCTTCGGAATCATCTGGAAGCCCTATACCGTTATCCGTGTATTCAAAGAAACCGTGTTCTCCATTTTTACGAAGATGAATATAAATTTTACCATCATCATCATTAGGGAAAGCATATTTGAATGAATTAGAAACCAGTTCGTTAAGAATGAGGCCAAAAGGAATTGCCCGGTCTATATCTAATTCTACACCCTCAGCGTCAATAGTTACGTTAATATTATGTCCGCCTTTCTTAAAGACAGATTGAACACTGTTAATTAAGCTTTCTATATAGCCTTGCATTTCAATCACCGAAAGATCATCATTCTGATATAATTTTTGATGAATCAAAGCCATTGCTTTTACTCTGGTCTTACCTTCTTCTAAAGCCGCTATCGCTGCCTTGCTTCTCGTATTCTTGGTTTGAAGGCTGAGCAAACTGGATACCATCTGCAGATTGTTCTTCACCCTATGATGAATTTCTTTAAGTAAAGAGTCTTTCTCAACCAATGAGTTCTCAATAATATGTTTCTGTTCGGCAATCAAACGTTGGTTCTTAATACTCTTCAGGTAGGCATACACCAGGCCGGCGAATCCTAAAAGTGTAAATATCAAGGAGATAAACACCAGGTTAATACGCTCATCTTTAGCCTGCATCTCATTTCTGGCCCTTTCCATTTCTAGCTGTTGCGCATCTATCATTTCACTCTTATTCTTCAGATCGTATTGCGCTATAGTAGTTAGTTGCTGAGTCTTTAATGAAGTATCAGTAGTATTTATAGAATCTGTGATCCTTGCATTTTTTTTAAGGAAGAAGGTGGCATTCCTAAAATCTTCAACATTGTCATAATACGAAGCCAGCAATTTATTTTTCTTGATAATATGGCTGGTCTTAATCAGGGTAAGGTCTTCATCCAAATACTCTTTGGCCTTTAAAAAATTCTCTAATTGCAAATACGATTCTGCAATGGCCAGGGTATTCTCAATAACATCTTCGGAATATCTCCCAAAATTGTACTCTTTTATGACTCCAACGCTATTCTCCAAATAAGGTAGAGCTTCCTCGTATTGCCTCAGTAGAATATGAGATTTTCCAATATTTCCTTCGATGACACCCTTGAGAAGATTGGCTTCCTGAATTTCCTTTTCAGTCTTTACTTTATTCAGATCATTCAAATAGATGTCTACATAACCTTTAGCCTTTTTAAAATTCTTTAGGGCCACAGATGCCGACTTATCCAGGAGCAGGTATCTCCCCACATTGTTGTTATACTCGGCCAGCCCGTAGAGGTCACTGCTTTCTATGGTTTTCTTGACATCCATGATGTAGTCTTCCATCGCTCTGCGGTGTAGACCAAGATTGGAATAGATGTCATAAAAGGTGATGTTTTCAGTAAATCCTAAATCTCTTTTCTCCTGTCTGATCTCAACTTGCTTGTCGTAAAATTCCAATTGAGCATAGTTATTGTCAATGAGGTCTAGCATCACCTTCTTTATCTCCGTTTCAAGTCTTGACTTATTAGTGTATAACTCGTTTGCGATTGCGACACTCTTATCGTAGTCACCTAAATCATAATAGATTTGTGACTGCATTAACTGATATTTTTGTATTGCTGAAGAGTCGGCCGCCTGTATTGCAGTGTTGAGCTTTAGGTTTACTTCATCAAGCCAGTCGTAGGCAGAATTTTCGTTGTACCGGTTTACGGTGTTAAAGAAGAAATCAAATTTTTCACTAATCTCCTGGGTGTCTTTGAAAGTTTTTAGCACGTTCTCTTCACCCCCATCGGCATTCTGCGCGGTTGAAGAAACCCAAAAGAAAAGGAACACTATATATAAAATTTTGCCAAGCGATTTTGCCATAACATGCTTAGAAATCTAATTATCATCTATTATTCTACCTGAATCAATTGCGATACGCTGCTAAATCCGGGCTAAACATACCATATTTAGGTTATTCCGCTAAATTTTTGTTGTCAAGCGGAATGAAACTGTTGTGAGTCGCTTTAACCATGTTTTAGAACGATCCTGCAACCTCATTTTTAAAGAGGAGTGCTCAGGTAACCATTGCCATTTGGGTATTGTCTTTTGAAAATCAAAAAGAAGCTCTATCCAGGCCTAATATTTAGGCATCCAAATCCAAAAAAGGGCTATGCAGTAGGTGCATAGCCGCTTGTGATTTGTAGTCAGGAAACAATAAGATTAGGGGTGCATCAAAAGTAGCATCTAGAACTATCTGTTTGCGAATATTGTTGTGTAAGTGTCAAAATATGTTGTGAAAACGAGATTCCTGGTGGTAAAGTGTATTTCACCGGATTTTTTATACTTTTCATGGAGTAGTTTATCCAGCAGTCGTATGACTTCTACGTAGATTCCCTAAACAAAAAGAGCCTTACCATTGATGGCAAGACTCTTTTACGAGAACACTATATGAAAATGAAAAAAATTTAATCGCTAATTCTGAGACCAAAGTACTTCTAAACCTCATGGCAGGAAAATTATTGTTGTGAAGATGTCTAAAACTGTTGTGAGTATAAAATAATTAGGTATATGGCACCAAAAAGTTTACACCAGGGCTGATGCAGATAAGAATTTCTTAAGCTTTGAATCTTAGGAATTCATTGCAGAAATAATAAACTCTTTAAAGTCTTTTGAGATTGGAATCAGGGTATTATTGATCATGATATCTTTAGAGTTGATAGCGTCAATATGATCAACATTAACAATGTACGATTTATGGGCTCTATAGAATTTTTTCTTCGGTAACTTCTCCAGATAGTCTTTTAAAGGAGAGCGCACAAGAAACTTCTTGTCTATTGTATTTACTTCAAGATAGACATTGTCTGCCTTTATAAACTGGATATCGCCAAATTGTATTCGGTAATACAAATGTTGCTTTTTAACAAAAATAGAATCTTTAAGAACAGAATTTGAGACAATTTTTTCGTCATCCGTTTCGGGCTGCCCATCAGCTGACTTACCAGAATAATCAAAATTTGAAAGCGCAATCTCGATAGAAGTATAGAGGTCTTGCTGTTCAAAGGGTTTAACCAAATAACCATTTGGTTTTACGGTTTTGGCGTTTTCTACGGTTGCCCGATCCGAATTTGAAGTCACAAAAATAAACGGGATATTGTAGTTTTCCCTGATGTGTTTTCCAAGGTCTATTCCCGTCTTATCGGAAGCCAGAATAATATCAATTAAAACAAGGTCAACTTGCTTGGTTTTTAATACCTCTTCGGCTTGTTCGTATACAATAACGTTATCTACAATCTCATAGCCTATTTCTTCCAGCATGGATTGCATGTCATCCGCAATGATGACATTGTCCTCAACAATTAGAATTCTAATAGGTTGTTCCAAGGTAAGAGTGGTTTAGAAGGTTATAACGTATCAAATTTACAAAAAATTATTGAACACTATATAAAATAGCAGGGCCAGGAGGAAGGTACTAAGGGCAACCTTCTTCAGTTCGGGGTCTAATAAAATGGGGTTTTTAAACTTGTTCATCCTATTTAAATGTGCAAAAATTGGTAGAAATGCCAGCAGACAAATTGCATCGATTTTATCATCATACTGATACCATAAGAAGGTAGACATACATAGGAAGGCTGTAAAAATTAAGAAGAAATGATATCGTTTGCCACGAATAAATCCCATTTTAACTACAAGTGTATTTTTGCCAGCCTCTTTATCTGACTCATAGTCCCTAAGGTTGTTTAGGTTGAGTACAGAAGTGCTTAGAAGACCTATAGTTGTAGCTGGTAGCAGTGCCCAGAAGTCTAAAAACTTGGTGTACAGAAACATTGTCCCTAAAACGCTTAACAAGCCAAAAAAAATGAATACTGATAGATCGCCAAGGCCTCTGTACCCATATGCCTTCTCACCTACCGTATATCTAATTGAAGCCCAAATACTCAAAAGGCCGAGGGCGGCAAACATCAGAAAATATTCATAGTGTTCACTTCCGAAAGCCATAAATAACAAGGCAAGGGCAAAACCAAAACTAAGTAATGCCGAAAGGGTTATCCCTCTCTTTAGTTCGTTCCGGGAAAGGAGACCAGCCTGATAGGCTCTTTTGGGGCCAATTCTCGAGGCGTTATCAGTACCTTTAACACCATCGCCGTAATCATTTGCAAAGTTTGAAGTAATTTGAAATGCTATAGTAGTGAGAAGTGCGAATATTAAAATAGGAGTATCTAAAAAGCCATGTTTGGCTGCCAGACCGCTGCCTACCAATATTCCAGAAACCGAGAGTGGTAGTGTACGTAAACGGGCCGCATTAATCCAGGCCTTAATTTTGGGCAAAACTAGTAGGGATCTTCTATTTTAACTCGCTTACCATCTTTGTAAGATGCAACAAAAGCATCATCAAAGCCCATTTCAACCAATTGTTTTCTAAACTTTTGAGCTTCACTCAGCGTTTCAAAATTTCCAAGAGAATAGGAATAGAAAGGATTGGTTTTTACGAACAAGGTATTTGTAAGCGCCTCAGAAGCAAGGGTTACATTGTTTTCAACAAAAGATTTTACCTGAACAGAATATACCTTCTCTTTTTCCAAGAACTTTTTGGCCAGATAAAATTCGTTTACCAGACTTAGCTCCTCATTTTGTTGGCTAAGATTTTCAATCCTGGTTTTAACGGCATCCAAGCTATCAATAGACACCAAAAGATTCTGGTTTTCCAAACTTTTAGAGCTACTAAGACCTGCTGTAAAAGAAAACAAAGCGAGGGCTCCTATCAAGAACAGTGCTGTAAAACCAGCCAGAATATTTCGCTGTATTTTGCTTCTTTTAAGTTCTTTATTTTTGAATTTGATCTGGTCTAAAAGACGCTCGTTAATGATCTGGGCTTTATCAATATCTTTATGTAATTCTAACAGATCGCTTTCTTCTATGAATGGCATATTAATCTGGTTTAGGGGATGCTGCGCTAAAAGTAAATAAAAACCTTATAATCAACAAAATAAATGTTGTGATCTGACTGTTTGTTGAGGTAAGCTTATTTCCTTTATACGACGCACTCTCTATTTTTTATAAATTCCATCAGGCCTGATCTCAATTTTTCGTTGCTTATAAAGCGTTCCAATAGCCTTTTTAAAGGTCTTCTTGCTCATCTGAAACAGCGCCTCAATATCTTCGGGAGGCGATTTATCGTGTACAGACAGAACACCTTCTGTATCTAATAAATAATCGTATATTTTTTGGGCCGCCGGCTCCAATCTTTTGTGTCCGATAGGCTCTAAAGAAATATCCAGTTTACTGTCTGGGCGTATAAGCTTCACATAGCCTTCTATCCTATCCCCTACCGCTATTTTCTTAAACACCTGATTCTCAAAAACAAGACCTTTATATTTGTTATTCACAATGACATCCCAGCCCAGGTCCGATTTTCTACTTACGAGCAAGTCTACTTTTTCTTCTTGTTGTAAATCAAGCTCATCGTTCTTAGTAAATCTGTTAAGCCTAGCGGAAGCCACTAATCTAAATGACTTCTCATCCAGGTAGCAAAATACAATATGCCAGCTTCCCTCTTTCATTTTGTTTGGTTGCTCTCTAAATGGAACAAAAAGATGCTTTTCGAGGCCCCAGTCCATAAATGCACCGATTTGGTTTACTTCCGCCACTCTCAGATAAGCAAAATCATTTCTTTTGATAAAAGGTTTTAAAGTGGTCGCAATGGGCCGCTCCTCATGATCCAGGTAACAGAATACTTCAAGTTCATCTCCTATATTAAAATCTGCAGGGCTGTATTTTGAAGGCAAGAGCAAATCATCTACATCCTCATCTCCCAAAAACAAACCTACACTGGTACTTCGAAGTATTTTCAAAGTATTATAATTTCCCAATTCTATCATATGACAAAGGTACTTCTAAAATCGAGCTTAGTACAAAAAAAGCCGCCCTAAAAAGGACGGCCAGTATTTTAAAGTTTTAAAATTTCTAGCTATAAACAGATTCCCTGCTGTGGTGTTTAGCCAGCATATAATAGACTACGGCTCTGTGCTTGTTTCTTTCGGAGGCACCATAGGTATCTATAATACCTTTTATGCTCTCCATAAGTTCCGGGCTGTCTGAGAGTCCAAGTTTTTTCATCAGGAAATTCTTCTTTACGGTTTCTAACTCGCCTTCATCTGAACCGGATACTTTAGAAGCGTCTAAATTGTAGATTGCCGGACCAAGTCCGAGAGTCACTTTTGTGAGAAGATCCATGTCTGGCGTTTGACCGAATTTGGCCTGAATGTCTGCCGCATACTGCCTAATTAATTCATCTCTTCTGCTGCTCATAATGTTAGTGTTCTTATTGGTTATTTTATTAATAATGTCCTAAGATAGGAAATCAAAATACGAAAGCAAAATTTTGTCATTGACCTTCCTAGGTGTCTGTATTTCAATAAGTTTTGGGGTCTGTGAGGGCTTGTAAAAGTCTTCTAATTTGGCCTGTAGGTCATGCTTTCCGCTCACCTGTTCGTATTCTATTCCGTACAACTCACAGAGCTTCTCTAACTTCAGGCCCTGTACGGTTTCAAAGTAAGTCTCAAAGCGATCTGTTTCCTCCTTGCCAGGTAGAATCCTGAATATTCCTCCTCCAGAGTTATTTATTACAATAATTCTGAAATCGCTCCTGACATAATTATTCCATAGGGCATTGCTGTCATATAAAAAACTTAAATCCCCTGTTATCAACAAAGTGGGATTTGTATAATATAAAGCAGCCCCGAGGGCGGTAGAAGTACTTCCATCAATGCCGCTGGTTCCTCGGTTACAGAAAACATTGAGTGATGGGTGCATATCGAACAATTGCGTATAGCGAACCGCTGAGCTATTGGCCAGTTGCACCTGGTAACCCTCCGGAATTGAAGACTGAATGATATGAAAAGCTAAAAAGTCACTAAAGGGGATCTGGTTTAGATAAGACTTTCGCTTTATTTGAATATGGTTTTTTACAGCCTCCCAGTTTCTATGGTACCCACTGTTAGATTCACCGGAATGTTCCAGGAACCTGGCGAGAAAAGAATTAATATCAGTTCTAAAATGATGAGAGAGGCAAAAAAATGTATCATAGGCTTTATGTGGATCTACATGCCAATGATGCTTTGGTTGGTACGATCTGAGAAAAGCCTTGATTTTTTTGGAAACGATCATCCCGCCAAAGCTCAAAAGTACTTCGGGTTGTAAATCAGTAAAGCGCAGTATCTTATCTTCTGCTTTTTCAAGAGGCGCTATAATACTATCAATACTTGAAAAGAACTTAGGATGATGAATATTTGAGGTAGTTTCTGTAAATACCAGCACAGATGGGTCCTCTGCAAGCTCATCCAGGAAGTGCTGTTCGACAGTATCAGGCCGGTGGCCCCCAACTAAAATCATTTTTCTCTTTGCTGTATTCCATATGCTTGCAAAGGCTTTCAGGTTTTCAGTAAACTCAAGGGTTTCCGCGGCTATGTCATCCAACTCAGGAACAACAGTGCTCAGCTCAGTGGTCTCATACAGTGGTTCCTCAAAGGGAATATTAATATGAACAGGGCATTTAGAAGTAGCCGCCACATTCAAAGCAGCATTTATTTCTTTGTCATTATAAAGCTGTATTTGGAGTTGATTCTGTTTAGCTTCTGATTGGTCAATCACAGAAGGGTTAATATTATGAGTTGCTACCGGATCGTCTAACCTTAATTGCGCTGAGTAACCAATATGTTTTTCAAAAACACCTGCCTGCCTAATGGTTTGCCCGTCGCCTATATCAATTTTATGAGGCGGCCGGTCTGCAGAAATGACCACCAGGGGAAGATTGCTGTAGAAAGCCTCGGCTATTGCAGGATAGTAATTTAAAAGAGCGCTGCCGGAAGTACAAACAACGGCAACAGCTTCATCTAATTGCTGAATTATACCTAAGGCAAAAAAAGCAGCGCAGCGTTCATCTACAATACTAAAACAGTTGAAAAAATTGTCTTCTGTGAATGCAATGGTTAGAGGTGCGTTTCTGGAACCTGGAGAAATTACTATGTTTTGTATGCCTCGTGCCTTGCAGCGATGCACTACGGATTGGGCCGTAGGTTTTTTGGAATACTTCATAAGCGCTGCAAAAATACGAAGCTACTCATTGCCCTCCCAATTATTCTTCAGAAGCTTTGAGTACCTTCAATATTGTTTTACTTTTGAGTCTGGTCTCTTCCCATTCCTGCTCGGGATCTGAATCTTTGGTAATGCCTCCACCTATATAAACTGTTGCAATTTTATCTTTCAGTTGCATGCACCGCAGATTGACAAACAAATCTGCAGTATTCTTGGTCAAGTTCAATTCTCCCAGAAATCCGGTATAGTATTCCCGGTCATAGCGTTCAAAATCTAAGATAAAAGCTTTAGCCCTATCCAATGGCAATCCGCAAACGGCTGGGGTGGGATGCAGTGCTTCGACAATGTTTTTTAATCCTGATGAACGAGACTTACCCCTGATCCCTGTCCGCAGATGCCATAAGTTTCCCGCACGCTCAGTTGACTTATCTTCCAGAGATAAATCTGCCACATGAGGTTCAAGAACTTTTAGGATATAATTGGTTACCAGCTCTTGTTCCTTCTGTTCCTTTTCACCCCAATCAGGTTGTTCACCCTTTATATAGGGTTTTGTGCCCGCAAGAGACATGGTGGACACCTTGTTTTTCTCTAGTTTTAAAAGTGTTTCGGGTGTAGCCCCTAGCCACAGACCAACCTTCGGATGGTACCACAAATAGCAAAAGGCGTTTGGATAAGAATCGAGAAGTTCATGAAAAATGGCAATGGGTGCACTTTTACAACCGTACTCCATTTTTCGAGTCAGTACTACTTTTTGTAGTTTACCTTCCAGGATTTGCCCTATCCCCTTTTCAACCAGGCTTATATGAAATTCCCTGTCAACAGCTTCTACCGAAGTATCGACTTCGAGATTATCGATTGTATCTCCTTTAGATGTGTAGGACCAATCTAACAAATCATCAGGAGGTATTAGAATTGTACCGGATATATTCGCAAATGGCGCGAAGACAAAACCAGACTCCGTAAAATCCTGAACCTTCATCAATACGTCATTGTTTTGAAAAATGGCCGTCCCTTGAGATTCTCCAGGCTTTCGATATAGTGCGAAAGGCAGTTTTTCCACAAGGTGATTTCTGGCTTTTTCGACACAGGCCTTAAATCCCATTCTATTTTCGGGGTAACGCAATTGTTGTGAGTTTACAAAGAGAAACAAGCTTGTCTTCGGCATCGGTTACCTTGATATCCCAAAGTTGGGTTGTACGCCCTTTATGCACCATAGTGGCAGTTGCAAACACCTCTCCCTCTGATACACTCTTAACGTGATTTGCCGAAATTTCAATTCCCCGGACAAAGAAAGTTTTTCCATCAAGAAATACATAAGAGGCGGCACTTCCAACACTTTCGGCCAAAGCCGCAGTAGCCCCCCCATGTAGAACTCCATCCGGTTGATATACTTTTGAAGTAACCGGCATTTTAGCTTTCAAAAAATTCTCTCCTACATCAATGTATTCTATCTCAAGGGTTTCCATCAAAGTTCCTTTGCAAATCTCATTGCAAACCTTCAAAATCTTCTCCTTGTATTCGTCCATGGAATTCATTTTGCGTAAAATTACACATTAACAAATAACTTGGACCATTAGTTTATATTTGATTTATGAAAGCCTTTGAAAAACAAGTCAGCTATAGCGCTCTCAACACATATGATACCCTCAATTCACTGTCAGGAACAACCAAGAATGTATGGTTTGTACTTCATGGTTTGGGGTATCTAAGCCGCTATTTCTTAAAATATTTCAATCAACTTTCCCCTGAAGAAAACTATATTATTGCTCCGCAAGCTCCGTCTAAATACTACCTGGGATCTCAGTTTAAGCATGTCGGTGCCAGCTGGCTCACCAAGGAAAACACTGCTATGGAGATTGAAAACGTGCTTAACTATCTTGATGCAGTTTACAAATCTGAAAATATTCCTGATCGTTGTAAGCTAGTGGTTTTTGGGTTTTCTCAAGGGGTTTCTATAGCTGCAAGATGGGTCGCAAAAAGCAGGATATCATGTAATCAACTGGTTTTCTACGCTGGCGGAATGCCTAATGAGCTGGAGAAAGCAGATTTTGAATTCATCCATACTTCATCTTGCAAAGTAACTGTCATTGTGGGTAAAGAAGATGAGTTCATAAGTGCGGAGCGACTTGAAAAAGAAACCGAAAGAATAGAAGAACTCTTTCAGGGAAAGGCGAAACAGATCGTTTTTGATGGGGGACATGAAATCAAAAAAGAATTTATTCACCAGTTGCTTAAGTAAGGTAATATGCTATTAGAAAATAACGTTGTCCGCCTGCAGTCATTGACTTTAGACAATCTTGAACCTCTAATATCTGTGGCAAAACAGGACAAGCTAATACAATACTCTCCTTCAGAAATAGCAGGTAAGGAGGCATTAACCGCATATACCCAAAAAGCGTTGGATTTACAAAGACAAGGGCTCGCAATCCCACTCATTATCTATGACAAGAGAGCAGAGTGCTTTGCCGGGAGCACGCGGTACATGAATATTGACCAAAAGAATAAGGTTTTGGAAATTGGGTCGACCTGGATAGGCCGGGAATTCCAGGGTACCGGACTCAATACCGCCGTAAAACACCTAATGCTCAAACATGCCTTTGGCCAAATGGGTTTTGAAAAAGTAGAGTTTAGAATTGATGAAAGAAATGTCCGCTCCAGAAAGGCTGTAGAAAAATTAGGAGCTGTATTAGAGGGCGTTTTAAGAGAGAATGTTTATTTAACTGACGGTTTTAAGCGCAACACTTGCTGCTATGGAATATTAAGGAATGAATGGTTGCAAAAGAAGTTCGAAGCATCTTAATGTTATGAAACAGTTTATTGCCCGTATAAGTATTTTGGTCGCAGACTATGATGAAGCTATTGGTTTTTACACTGAGAAATTGGGTTTCAAGCTTTTAGAGGATACTCAACTGAGCCCAAAGAAAAGGTGGGTTGTGGTAGCGCCTCATGGAGATACTCAATGCGCCCTCGTACTGGCAAAAGCTGCTAGCAAAAAACAAAAAGAGTTCATAGGTAAGCAAGGTGGTGGTAGGGTTTTCCTATTTCTTTATACCGATAATATATGGGAAGATTACTTGCAGATGCGATTAAAGGGCGTCAAATTCATCAGGAAACCGGCAAAAGAACCCTACGGAACAGTAGCGGTTTTTAAAGACTTATACGGTAATCTATGGGATCTTTTAGAGCCAGAAGACTGAGTTGTTAAAGGCTCTAACCTAGCTTGACGTCAATGGTTTATTGTTAATCGCCTGATGCGGCGATTGCTATTTAAATTACTTATTGGTTCTATTGGGGTTCTAAACCCCACCCCAAACTAAGTTACTGCTGTAAATTGCAAACTCCTTGCAACTCCTAAGAAAATGCATTATTCACAGAACGTTCTTGATTCTTAGCTGCTTATCCTTAGTGTTGGAAGGATTTTGGAAGTACCTGAGACGGGTTTGTCGATATCATTTACTTTTTGCAGGGGTTCTAAACCCCTCCCTGGAACAATATAAGCTCTGAAAATGCAAGTTGCTAGCAAGAAAGTAGTTACGACCTGGAAGTACCGGGGTGTGCATTGCGAAACCTGGACTATGACCGCGACCTTGCCTACTCGTCTATCTCAGCCTCCAGAGGTTCGTAGTAGGCTATTTTTCTGGTGGTATACGAATTCTCTGGGGTAATGATCTGTTTGATCCAATTTCCTCCTTCTTCTTTATCAAATTGATAAATGTATTCTTTACGTGTTTCCAAATTGCCCGACTTACTTTTTACAGCTACCAGCATTCCTTTGTCATCGTATTCATAGCTCAAAAACTCGCTGGGGGCGAATGAATTTTCTTTAGCGTTGTATAAAAAGTTCTGTACTCTTAGCAATCGTTCTTCCTGATCAAAAACAGCTTCAACCGCCTTCGTAGGTGTACCTTCCAAAAATTCTTTCGTAAGCACTATTTTTTCACGGCTACCGTTGCCTTTCTTTTTATAAGAGGTTCTAACCGACTTCTGCATTATTCCGTTAAGCCTTAAAGATTTTGTAAACTCATCTTTATAGGAGCTGTATTCAATTTTGGTCTCATCCAACCCTTCATTGTTGGAGCGCAAAATACCTGTTAACCTACCTTCCTGGTCGTAGCGATATTCGTATTGATCGAGAAATTCATTGTTATAGGACAAAATTTTCTCTGTAATTTTTTTGTTTGCGGTAGTATCAATGGCATATAAATGCGCAATAGACATATTTTTATCAAAACCACCATCTCTATAGCTTTCATTGCGCCGCTCGAGGAGCTCTGTTCCCTGATATTTATAGTAAGTGACGTCGTAGTCGTTTTCATTGAAGCGGGTAACAGATTTGACTAAAAGGCCAGCTTCGTTGAATTCGAACTCCTCCTTACCGTAATCCGTAATAACAAGACAGGATTTTACCCGGCCTTGCAGATCGAAATCTGAGAGGGTAAAAATCTTAGGTTCCTGAGGGAAAAGTAATATTGGGTTCACTAAAAAGATGAACACAAGAACCGGAAAGAAAAAGTTAGCGGTGTAGTTTTTTGTCATATGTACAAAATTACTTCATAATTTAAAATGAAAAACAAAATGTATACCAAAAAAAAAGGGTGGAAAAATCCACCCCTCACTATAACTAATTAATTAGGTACTTATTGTATTACTTCACCTCTTCGAAATCTACATCCTCAACATTATCTCCTTCTTTTGTATCTCCCGAGGCCGAATCAGCTTCAGCAGTGGTGTCTCCATTCTGTTGCGCCTCTGCCTGGGCTTTATACATTTCCTCAGAAGCTACTTTCCACGCCTCATTGATCTTTTCCAAAGCAGGAGTTATAACTGCAATATCTTTTGATTCATGGGCTTTTTTGAGCTCTTCCAAGGCATCTTCGATAGGTTTCTTTTTATCGTCTGAAAGCTTATCTCCAAATTCTTTTAGCTGTTTTTCCGTCTGAAAGATCATGCTGTCAGCCTCATTTAGCTTATCCGCCTTTTCTTTAGCTTGCTTATCTGCCTCTGCATTGGCTTCGGCCTCAGCTTTCATTTTCTCGATTTCTTCATCTGTAAGTCCGGAAGAAGCCTCAATTCTGATATCCTGAGTTTTATTTGTCGCTTTATCTGTTGCAGATACCTTAATGATTCCGTTAGCATCAATATCAAAAGTTACTTCAATTTGAGGTGTTCCTCTTGGCGCAGGTGGGATTCCATCGAGGTGGAATCGACCAATGGTCTTATTGTCTGTCGCCATAGGCCTTTCACCTTGCAATACATGAATCTCTACCGAAGGTTGATTATCTGCAGCTGTTGAAAATATCTGTGACTTCTTGGTAGGGATAGTCGTATTTGCGTCTATCAGCTTGGTCATAACCCCACCCATTGTTTCTATTCCAAGTGAAAGCGGTGTGACATCTAACAAGAGTACATCTTTAACGTCTCCGGTTAGTACGCCTCCCTGGATTGCTGCCCCTACGGCAACCACCTCATCAGGATTCACTCCTTTAGAAGGTTTTTTTCCGAAGAATTTTTCTACAGCCTCCTGGACAGCAGGAATACGAGTAGAGCCTCCCACTAAAATAATCTCGTCGATATCGCTTTTTGAAAGTCCGGCGGCCTTCAAAGCAGTTTCACAAGGTTCAATAGTTCTTTTAACCAGGTCTGCAATCAACTGCTCAAACTTAGCCTTAGAAAGTGTTCTAACCAAGTGCTTAGGGCCAGAAGCGGTTGCTGTGACATAAGGAAGGTTGATTTCGGTTTGGGCAGAAGAAGACAATTCTATTTTGGCCTTTTCGGCTGCTTCTCTCAAACGTTGTAATGCCATGGCATCCTCCCTGAGATCTATCGCTTCATCTTTCTTAAATTCCTCAGCCAACCAATCGATAATCTTTTGATCTACATCATCACCGCCAAGGTGGGTATCACCATCTGTTGATAGTACTTCAAATACCCCATCTCCCAATTCTAAGATAGAAACGTCATGTGTTCCTCCCCCAAAATCAAAAACCACTATTTTTCGATCTGTATCTTTTTTATCTAACCCATAAGCCAGAGAAGCCGCTGTAGGTTCGTTGATAATGCGTTCTACCTTCAGTCCTGCAATCTCTCCAGCTTCCTTTGTGGCTTGTCGCTGCGCGTCATTGAAATAGGCAGGTACAGTTATTACGGCCTGACTCACGGTTTGACCCAAATAGTCTTCTGCCGTTTTCTTCATCTTTTGAAGAATCATGGCAGATAGCTCTTGTGGTGTATACAAACGTCCGTCTATGTCTACTCTTGGTGTATTGTTATCGCCTTTTACTACCTTATAAGGTACTCTGTCAGCTTCTTTCTTTGACTCAGAGAATTTATTCCCCATAAAACGCTTGATGGAATATATAGTGTTGTGAGGATTAGTAACCGCCTGTCTCTTTGCAGGGTCCCCTACTTTAATCTCGCCTCCTTCAACAAATGCAATAACAGAAGGAGTGGTTCGCTTTCCCTCCGCATTCGGAATTACAACGGGTTCGTTACCCTCCATTACAGAAACGCATGAGTTGGTTGTTCCTAAATCTATTCCAATAATTTTACTCATTTCGTATATTTTTAATTCGTGTTTTCCAGTTCTAAATCCCCTTACCTATGTCAAACAATATGCCAACGATGTAAAACTGACAGGATGTCATTATTGGGTAAATCGTGAGCGGTAGGCAGCAGTAGCAGTAAACAATCAATAAATTAGAACGGTTAGTTACGAATTGGTAACTTCGAGTATAACAAAAGTGCGTAATGCCTTCTTCTGAAAAGTGGCTATATCATACAAACAAAACCGATACTTTTCGCTATTTGCTTGGTGAAAAAGGAAGGAAGATATTAGGTTGTATAGGTATAAATCCCAGTACTGCTCGCCCTGGGGAATTAGACAATACCTTAAAATCAGTTAAACGAATAGCAGAATACAATGGATATGACGGATGGGCGATGTTCAATATATATCCCCAAAGAGCTACGCTTCCTTCCCAACTTCACTTAGCGTGTGACTTATCCGCGCATAGAAAAAATAGCGCTACAATTCGAGATTCAATTGTGTCACTGCGAATAAAAACAATTTGGTTGGCTTATGGAGATTTAATAAACTGCCGGGACTACCTTCATGATTGCTTTGAAGACATCCTTAGTCAACTCAGCGACTTGGAACTGCAGTGGAAAATTGTGGCAGATTTGACCAAAAAAGGATATCCAAGACATCCTTTGTATCAAAAATCTAAAAGTCGCTTAGTCCCTTTGCAACAACCTTGAAATTTAATTACAGCCCTCTCGCCTTCTGGTATCTATAAGATAAATAATCTTCCAGCCCTCGCCGTCATTAAACAGTTGAAATGAATTTACACCGCAATGATGAAAGGCATCGTTTAACCAAAACTCATAGGGAGTCCAGGCGTTGGCCATTTCCCCATCAATTTGAATATTGAACGATTTTAATTTCTCTTGAAAGCTTACGCTGTCCGGGATTGAAACGATAGACGTGATAAGGCGATCAAAGGTTTCGGTGCGTACCAGGGTTTTACCCTCTTTATTTTTACCTATAGTCTGCAGTATAGGGTCTTTGCCTACAGTTTCTTTCATAATCATGGAATCTTGTTTATGAAAACCTTCAAAAAATCTCTCTACGGTTTTTTGAACTTCCATTTTCTCAGCGTCCTGAGCATTTAAGCAAAGTGCAAACAGAAAGATCAGGGCGAAGCATGCATTTTTCATTGAAGTAATTTTAAGTTTCCTAAATATAGGTCAAATGAATGAAAAAGAGCCAGGATCATTTCTTAAAACCGGAGCTGGGTAAGGTTTCAACAAATCTCCTTACATTTAGACCCACCAAACATTAAGCCTATGTCTGTTGCCAAAAGGGAATACAAGAGGGTAACTGTAAAGTCGCTCGTAGAAATGAAACAATTGGGTGAAAAAATCTCCATGCTTACCGCCTACGATTACTCCATGGCTAAAATTGTTGATTCGGCCAATGTAGACGTCATTTTAGTAGGTGATTCGGCCAGTAATGTTATGGCCGGCCATGAGACCACGCTCCCTATTACGTTAGACCAAATGATCTATCATGCATCTTCTGTAATCAGAGCAATAAGCAGGGCTTTGGTTGTAGTAGACATCCCATTTGGCAGCTATCAAAGCGACCCCAAAGAGGCCCTGCGTTCAGCGATCAGGATAATGAAGGAAAGTGGGGCGCATGCGGTTAAGGTTGAAGGAGGAGTAGAGATTAAAGAATCTGTTAAACGTATTCTCAATGCTGGAATCCCCGTAATGGGACATCTTGGATTAACTCCACAATCCATTTACAAGTTTGGTACTTATACGGTAAGAGCCAAAGAAAAAGATGAGGCGGAAAAACTGATAGAAGATGCCAAAATGCTGGAAAAGTTAGGTTGTTTTGCAATTGTACTAGAGAAAATCCCAGCCAAATTGACCAAAAAGGTTTCCGAAAGTATTTCAATACCAACTATTGGTATCGGAGGTGGTAAATATGCAGACGGTCAGGTTTTGGTTATCCATGATCTGCTTGGGATGACCCATGAGTTTAATCCTCGTTTTTTAAGACGTTATATGAATTTGTACGAGGATATGGGAAAGGCGATTTCTCAGTATGTTACAGATGTTAAAAGCCGGGATTTCCCAAATGAGGAGGAACAGTACTAAATGTAAATTACTGAGTATTGATTTCTAAATCAATAGCATTTCAAAACTAAGCCTGCAACTAAACCAGAACATAGTCCAAATTGTCAGCAAAGCCAGTAATTCAGCATTCTACCGCTTCTAATCTTCAGGTTTTATACGAAGACAATCACCTTATAGCCATAAACAAAAGGCCCGGAGACATTGTACAGGGCGATAAAACCGGAGATGTTCCGCTAAGTGACGTTGTTAAAGAATACATTAAAAAGAAATACCAAAAGGCTGGAAATGTTTTTTTGGGTGTTGTCCATAGGCTAGACAGGCCTACCTCGGGGGTAGTTGTATTTGCAAGAACTTCAAAGTCTTTAAGTAGGCTAAATAAGATTTTCTCCAGCAGGGAGGCAGAAAAGATTTATTGGGCCCTGGTAGGCAATAGCCCCGATGAAGAGCGGGGCAAGCTTGAACACTGGCTAAAACGAAATCCCCGTCAGAATAAATCGTACGCTTATACCAATGAAATCCCGGAAAGCAAGAGAGCTGTTTTGTCTTATAAGATAGAGAAGCGTTTAAAGCGTTATTCCCTGCTTGCCATACAACTCGAAACCGGAAGGCACCATCAGATTAGAGCACAACTAGCGGCTATTGGCTGCCCAATTAAAGGAGATCTTAAATACGGGGCAGCCAGAAGCAATCCAGATGCCAGCATCTCGCTGCACGCCAGAAGTTTATCTTTTATTCATCCCGTAAAAAAAGAACCTATTCAATTGACAGCGCCACCTCCAAAAGATCTGTTATGGGAAGCTTGCTTGTAACTTTATTTCATAATCTATATATTTAATTCTCTGTATCTCAAGGCGTTTCAAAAACTTCCTGAGGCAGTTCATTTTAAAACACATGACCATGTTGAAAAAATCACTCTTACTGCTTTCAAGCCTGCTGTTGCTATCTTGTGGCAGCTACAACTCTATAGACAGCTTTTACAATGCTCATAAAAATGATGATCATGTCACGGCAATCAGAGTTCCACAATTTCTGTTGAGTATGATCGCTGGTTCTTCTCCGGAGATGGAATCGCTGGTAGGACAAACAAAGGACCTAAGGTTTATGTCATTCCCAAGTGCAACTCCTTCGCAAACAAAATTTTTGAACAATCAAATGAATACCATTACCGGCAATTCTTTTATAGAAGTGTTTAGGAACAATAATGAGTTAAAACGGCATGTAGTTTCCATAAGGGAGCGTCGAAATACTGTAAAGGAAATTTTAATTTATAACAACAACAATCGCAGTGGTTCTTTTATCTATTTCAATGGGAATTTCGACCCTGTTAAGATTAAAGAACTTGCGCAACAAAGTAAATTTGAAAAGCTTGATGAAGGTTTGATCCAGCACTTCAAGGTTCAGACTCCCGGTATTACTAACGAGTAAGGGCCATTGCTTTTTCACGTATGATTTGTCCTACCGGCTTGTTTTGCAAATGACTTTCCAGCCAGGACAAAATATCTAAATACAAAAAAGCTCTTTTCTCGTAAGGATGGTCTTCATACTTCTTTAGTTGATTGTATAACCTTTGAAACTGATCTTTTAATTCGTGAGGATAGATGTCTCCAAGATTCCTTAAAAACTTGATCATTTCTTTTTGAACCGCGTGAAGATCATTCATTTTAAGCAAAAACTTATAGGTGCTTTTAAGCTGTACCTCTAAATGATAGTCCATACCAGCTTCATAGTGTGCGACCAAGCTCAAGACACGGGCAAAACACATAAGATCTTCACGCATTTTAAGGCTTTTGTTACTTATGATCCGGTTCAGATATTGAATACACATCTTGTTATCTCCAACCCCAAAGTAGAGGCAGGCTATTTTGTAATAGAAAATCATGATATGATGAGCGTCTATCCGGTCCCTGTGTTTATTTATACCATACTCAATAATATTCACCAGGTAAAGCCCCTTTTCGAAAGTGCCCTCTAAAAAATGAAGGTTTAATTTATTTGAATTAATATACAGAAACGCCAGGGAGGCAATATTGTCATTCTTGGGAAAATTCTTATCATTAACAATGGTTTCTAGTTTTTCAAGTGTTACTTTAAATTGAGTGCTGTATTTAACAAAAAACAAGGATTCTAACAGGTAGTGATTCCCTTTTAAAAAGAATACAGGGTTCAAATAGAGCATTTCGCGCTGCTCATAGAAAAGATCTACCCACTTGCTCGCATATTTATAGCAGGAGAGAAAATCCTGTATCAAAAAACTGTACCATAAGTGTGCCTTATACAGCCATAACTTTTCCCGAAAGCCCAGCTCTTCTATTTGCACCTTAGGTAAATGCATATCAAAGTACCTTTTAACTTTTTGGTAATCCTCGTCGTTTCTCACATAACCCACTTTGAGCATCATTCCGTAAAGTTGTAATGAAAGATTAGATAATTTACTGGTCATTACATTATGTGCTGAAAGCTCTTTTGCCTGTAACGCCAGCTCATCTGCTCTATCGGGAATACTCCTGGTAATGTATTGAGTCTCAATTATTTTTTCGAGCTCAACGATCTCATAGGCGATATTTTTTTCCTCATTTTCAATCGCAACGGCCTTTACTTTGTCAAGAATTTTTAGACTCTGCTTGTAAAGCCCTTTTTGATATAAGATAGTTGCAAAATCTAGCTGCTCCCGGATTTGCACCCGAATATTCTGATTCACAGGGTTTAGACGTAAGCTAACCAGTATCTGCTTGTATAAATGCGCCTTAAGATTGGAAAGCTGTGTTTTTTTAACGATGCCGCTTTCAAGAATAACAGCCTCATCATAGGTTTTCATTTTATCAAGTAGGTTGAAAAGAGCCAGGAATTTCGCGTCGGTGTTTACTCCAAGTCGACCCACATAGAGCTTAAACTGCCTTTTTTCAGATTTAGACAGTGATTTTACCAAAACAAACAAAGCATCTTTATGGGCACTTGTCATCGTAAAAAATTGAATTTAAATAGTTGTTTTTCAGAACATTAAATATTCTAAAAAGTAAATTAACGTTGTAAATAAACCCCCGCCTTAAACTGCATTCGCTGTGCTAGCTATATATTCGTGATGGTGACTTAAACAATGTAAATATAATGAGTAAAGATAAGGTACACATTTTTGACACAACGCTAAGAGATGGCGAGCAGGTTCCGGGTTGTAAATTGGACACAAAACAGAAGCTGGTAATAGCCGAGCGCCTTGACGAGTTAGGTGTTGATATTATTGAGGCTGGTTTTCCGATTTCAAGTCCGGGAGATTTCAACTCAGTTACTGAGATCAGCAAAGTCGTTAACAATGCCACCGTTTGTGGGCTTACCAGAGCGGTTAAGAAAGATATTGAGGTGGCGGCCCAGGCTTTGAAGTACGCTAAGAGGCCCAGGATCCACACTGGTATCGGTACTTCCGAATCTCACATAAAATATAAATTTAATTCTACTCAGGACAAGATCCTTGAAAGAGCTGTTGAAGCAGTAAAATACGCCAAGTCCTTCGTAGAGGATGTGGAGTTTTTTGCCGAAGATGCTGGCCGTACAGATAACGATTATCTCGTACGTATTTGCGAAGCGGTCATCGAAGCCGGAGCCACCGTCTTAAACATACCCGACACCACTGGCTATTGCCTGCCATCTGAATACGGCGCGAAAATGAAATACCTCGCTGAAAATGTAAGGGGTATTGAAAAGGCTATTCTCTCCTGCCATTGCCATAATGATCTCGGACTGGCCACTGCGAACTCCATATCGGGGGTTATTCATGGTGCCAGGCAGATAGAATGTACGATTAACGGAATTGGAGAACGCGCTGGTAATACTTCCCTGGAGGAGGTTGTAATGATTTTAAGGCAGCACCCAGACCTAAGTCTTGACACGAATATTGATAGCAAGTTGCTGTACAGCACTAGTCAGATGGTATCCCAAAAAATGGGAATGCCGGTACAGCCTAACAAAGCTATTGTAGGCTCAAATGCCTTTGCGCATAGTTCAGGAATTCACCAGGACGGGGTAATCAAAAAACGTGAGACTTACGAGATTATTGATCCGGAAGACGTAGGAGTAAATGAATCTTCAATTGTACTTACAGCGAGAAGTGGTAGAGCAGCCTTGGCTTACCGAGCTAAAAATGTGGGGTACGAACTCACCAAGGTGCAACTAGACAGGGTTTATGATGAATTTTTAAAGTTTGCTGATCGACAAAAGGAAATTCTAGATGAAGATATTCATCAGATCGTTGAGGCTAGCAAAATAAACATAGAAAGTCTGGCCTAGATGAAACTAAAAATTGCCATGCTGCCCGGAGATGGCATAGGCCCTGAAGTTACAGCTCAGGCCGTAAAATGTTTACGCGCCATTGAAGAGACCTTTGGCCATGAATTTGCGTTCACTGAAGCAGTTGTTGGAGCCATAGCCATAGAACAGACCGGTAGTCCATTGCCAAAAGCTACCCTCGATCTATGCAAAGCTTCGGATGCCGTTCTTTTTGGTGCCATTGGAGACCCTAAGTTTGATAACAATCCGAATGCCACTGTACGGCCCGAACAAGGTCTTTTAGGTTTGCGAAAAAATCTTGAGCTTTACGGTAACATAAGACCAATACGTACTTTTCCGACCTTGCTCGAAAAATCACCTTTGCGAAAAGAAATTATCACCGGAACAGATTTTTTAATTTATCGCGAACTTACAGGAGGAATCTATTTTGGAGCTAAGCATTTAAGTGAAGATGGGACAGTAGCCTCCGATCTTTGCGAATATTCGGAAACTGAGATCAGTAGAATTGCACACCTCGCTTTTAAAGCCGCCAAAAGTAGAAGAAAAAAGCTGACATTGGTAGATAAAGCGAATGTTCTGGAATCTTCCAGATTATGGCGTAAAGTAGTCGGCAAGATTGGAGAAAGTTATCCGGAAGTTTCTTTAGACTTTTTGTTCGTAGATAACGCCGCTATGCAACTCATTCTTAATCCGCGTCAATTCGATGTGATTCTTACAGAAAATATGTTTGGAGATATTCTTTCCGATGAGGCTAGTGTTATTGGTGGCTCCATAGGCCTGTTGCCCTCAGCCTCGGTTGGCGACGGTGTGGCTATGTTTGAACCCATACATGGTTCTTATCCTCAGGCTAAAGGACAGAATATTGCGAATCCTGTGGCATCAATCTTATCAGCAGCGATGCTTTTAGACCACTTTAATCTTAAAGAAGAAACTCAGGCGATAGTAGCCGCAGTTTACAAATCTATGAAAGGCGGTATTGTTACTCCAGATTTGGATCCCAACAGCAAGTACGGGACTACCGAGGTAGGCGAATTTATAGCCAATGGTATTGCGGATGCGGACGATTTTAATAATATGAACGAAGAAAATATTGGGTTGGGAAAATCAACCATCATTTGATTACTTTTTTTAGTCGCCATAAAACCTTCCATTTTCCGGAGGGTTTTTTATTCTGCCAGGAGTTCCCTAACAAATTCATCAAATTTTAGCTTAAATTCCACATACTTCTGCCCCGTTGCCGGACCATTAAATCCGGTGTGGATTTTCCTAACATCGCCTTTTTTATCCATAAAAATGGTAGTTGGGTATGACAAAACATGATTAAGCATTGGCAATTTTTCATTGGCTTTGGCCTTGCTTGAAGATCCATACTGCGCCAGTAAAATAGGGTACTCAACTCCTGTTCGCTGCCTTAGTCTTTCAATGCCTGCCAGGGCAGTCTCCTCTGTTTTGGCATATTCGAAAGCCAAGGCTATTACCTTTAGATCGGGGTGCTTATTTTGGTCTAAATACGCGGCTAAAAAGCGGGTTTCATCCAAGCAATTTGGACACCAGGTCCCCATAACCTGTACGATAACTACTTTGTCTTTAAATTCCGGAGCGTTTAACGAAACCATCTTCTTTTCAGAATCAGGAAAGGAAAACTCTAAACGCTCATAGCCGTCTTTTAAGAAGGTCAGGGTATCTTCATCTGGCAGTTCGTAAACTTCATTTCTTTTACCAATAAAGGGTTCTTTAAAATGATTTCCCGAGTAAAACACGCCATTAAGGCTGCTATCTGTGACCTTAGCCGCAAACAAAAAGGCATGCGCCCCATCGAAAGTAGAAAGTTTGAGAGAATCTCCCTCTACAACTCCTTCAAGATATCTGTAGTCCCCCGTTGTTGTTCTGAAAGTGCCTGTCACCTCATTTCCATTTTGTGCAAAAATACCTTTGGCTACATAGCTGTCTTCCGTATTTTCACTAAAGACCGTTTCCCAAATTCCGGAGACATTCACCTTTGCGTCTAAAGCTGTTTCAAATCGCGGTGCCTCATTAAAGCTGGCAGAAAAAGGAACTACCCTGTCCAGACTTTCCTTTATAAAAGACCCTTCAATGCTTTCTGAAGTGAATTTCCCTGAAATATAACCTTCAAATACAGGCATTTTTATAAGGATAGAGTCCTGGGTTGTTGTGATATCGTCTATTTTAACTACCTCATTGGCATTATAAACCTCAATTTCATAGGAACCACCTACCCGATTTAGTTCAAAATTGAAAGGCAGCACATGGCCATCCATAACGGCCATCCTGGCATGCCACATCCCAATATTCAGCTCGGTTTTGTCTAGCTCTTTGCAGCCCAAAACATTCAAAATCAGAAATAAATTGAGGAATATTTTTCTCATAAGCCTTTGTTTAAAAACCAAATATCGCAATAAGGAAACAAAACTTACAACAAAATACAGCAATTCAGCAGCATAGCTGTTGAATGTGAAAAGGCATTGTTTTATCTTTGGGGGCTTAAAGCGGCCGAATGAATATATCCTATAACTGGTTAAAGCAATTTCTTCACATTGATTGGGAAGCTACGAAGACCGGAGAACTGCTGACAGATCTTGGGCTTGAAGTAGAAGGCATCAGCACTTTTGAATCTGTTAAGGGCAGCCTTGAGGGTGTTGTTGTGGGCCACGTATTAAGCTGTATAAAACACCCGAATGCAGACAAGCTAAAGCTTACCAAGGTGGATGTTGGCAACGGAGAGCCGCTTCAAATCGTCTGTGGAGCACCGAATGTGGCCAAGGGACAGAAAGTAGCCGTGGCTACTATTGGTACAACACTATACCCTTTTGAAGGAGAACCCTGGAAAATTAAGAAAGGTAAAATTCGTGGCGAAGAAAGTCATGGCATGATTTGCGCTGAAGACGAGTTAGGGCTAGGAGTAAGTCATGAAGGTATTTTAATTTTAGACGAGGGGCTACAGGTAGGCATCCCTTGCTCTGAAGTCTTTACCATTGAAAAAGATACCGTATTCGAAATTGGGTTGACCCCTAACCGTTCTGATGCAATGAGTCATTTTGGGGTAGCCAGAGACCTCAAGGCCGGCTTGCAGCAAAGAAAGCTACAAACAGAATTAATTACTCCTTCTGTAAGTAATTTTGGGGTTGACAACCGATCTCTGAAAATAGATGTGGTTGTTAAGAATGAGGACCTGGCCCCACGTTACTGCGGACTCACAATTAGTAATTTAATTGTGCAGACCTCCCCAGATTGGCTAAAAAACAGGTTACTAGCTATAGGTTTAAGCCCAATAAATAATGTCGTAGATATTACAAATTATGTCTTGCATGAGTTGGGGCAGCCACTTCATGCTTTTGATGCAAATCGAATTCATCAAAACAAAATTGTGGTAAAAAAGGCAAAAGCGGGAACAAAATTTATGACCCTTGATGGCGAGGAGCGAGAACTTCATCCTGATGACCTGATGATCTGTGATTCTGAAAAGCCAATGTGTATAGCTGGTGTTTTCGGTGGGATTAATACAGGTGTCACTGAAGATACAAAAGCTATTTTCCTGGAAAGTGCGTATTTCGATCCTGTCTCTATCAGGAAGACGGCCAAAAGACACGGCTTAAATACGGATGCTTCTTTCAGGTTTGAACGTGGAATAGATATCAACAATGTGGAGTACGCCCTAAGAAGAGCCGCATTGTTGATCAAGGAAATCGCTGGTGGTGATATCACTTCTGATATCGTAGACCTCTATCCTAAAAAGAAAGGAAATAACCAAGTATTTTTAACCTTTGAAAAAATTAACTCTTTAATTGGCCAGGAAATCCCTAGAGATACGATTAAATCCATTCTTGCTTCCTTGGATATTCAGGTTAAAAGTGTCACGGAAACAGGGCTCGGTTTGGAAATCCCCTTTTATAGGGTTGATGTACAAAGGGAGGTTGATGTCATTGAGGAAATTCTTCGGGTTTTTGGGTACAATAACATACAGTTTGAAAACAAGTTCCGAGCCTCTATTGCACCTAGCTCGAGGTTTGAAGATTACAGGCTTCAAAATGTGATCGGCCAGTTATTGGCTGCCCAAGGGTTTTTTGAAATCTTATCAAATAGCCTGAGTAATCCAGCATACAACAGTCTTCTTGAGGATACTCCGTCAGAAGAGGCCATTGGGATGCTTAATCCGCTGAGTGCTGAGCTTTCGGTCCTCAGGCAATCCCTTTTATACACAGGCTTAGAAGCAGTGGCATATAATATCAATCGAAAAAGACAAAACCTGAAATTATTCGAGTTTGGTAAAACCTATCACAAACATGGAAATGAGCAAAAAGAGATCAAACATCTTTCTTTGCTAATTAGCGGTGAGCGTAGTTCGGAAAGTTGGGCGGTAAGTCAAAGAAAATCAGATTTTTATTTCTTAAAGGCAACTGTAAGTGCCATCCTGGAACGGCTTGGTATATTTGGGACCCAATCTTTCCCAACAGAAAGCGCCGCTTTTTCGGAAGGACTCACTTTTTTTATGGGCAAAAGCCCTATAGTTAGTTTTGGGGTGGTGCAGAAATCTGTTTTAAAGGCTTATGATATAAAGCAAGAAGTGCTGTACGCAGACTTTAATTGGGGGGAGGTCACAAAGCTCGCCCATAAGGCTCGTGTCTGCTATGAGGAAATTACCAAATATCCTGAGGTTAAGCGAGATTTTGCCTTGCTCTTAGACGAGAAAATAAGCTTCAAACAAATTCATGATATCGCCTTAAAGACAGAAAGAAAACTGTTGAAAAATATCTCGCTCTTCGATGTATACACAGGAGATAAACTACCAAAGGGCAAGAAATCTTATGCTGTTAGTTTTACGCTGCAGGATAACAGCAAAACCCTGACCGATAAGCAGATCGATAAAATCATGAAAAAGCTACAACTCCAATACGAAAAGGAGTTAAACGCAGAACTTCGATAAGTTCTTAAAGTTGTCTGGGTAAAATTACGCTATCTATTTCGTGAATTACACCATTGCGCTGATTAGAGTCGGCAACCATAATTCGTGCTGTGTTTCCCGCACAATCGGTAAGGACAATATCTATTCCATCCATTGTAGCAATGAGTTCTTCTCCCTGAACAGTTGTAAAGACAGCGGTACCAGCACCCCTGCACATTGCTTTAAGGATTTTCGAAGCCGTTAGATTACCGGCCACAATATGATAGGTAAGCAAGGCTTTTAACTCGTTCTTATTTTCCGGAAGAAGCAATTCGTTTACTTTTTCGGAAGATAGTTTGCTAAAGGCCCAATCTGAAGGTGCAAAAACCGTAAAGGGTCCGTCGCTCTCTAAAGTTTCCTCGAGATCGGCCGCTCTAACTGCCGCTAAAAGCGTTTTGTGATTTTGAGAAGCTTCAGCACCCTGGATAATGTTATTGCTCTGTTTGAGCTGGGGTTGTGTTTGTGCGCTGAGAAAGCTTGTAACTAAAAAAAGTGATACTAGTAAGGCTCGTGGGGCTGCCATGCTTTTCATAGGGGAACTAGTGTTAGATGTTAGTAATTAGGATTATCGACGAACGGTCTATAATCATCGACAATATACAATTTCGGTCTTTAAAATCACAGGGGCGGAAATGCAGTTCATAGAAATTAACAAAATATTAACAATGCATTTTGTACAAGCTGAATTGACTTCCCTGATGCGATTCCGTATTTTTGATAAAATTGCTAAAGGAAAGGGGATGTTACTAAAAAGAACAAATGTTGCTGAACGGCTCAAGAAGTTAAGGGCTAAGGAAGTTTCGGATGAAACAATACTTGCCGATGTCTATGAATTTCTCCGACAGGAAACAGAAAAAGACAAACGGGTACTATCAGAGCTTTCCGGAGGAAAGGGAGTGGCCTCTAACGCCTTTAGTTTTGAATTGCTTGAAACAGATCGCATTTTTCACCTTAACCAAATAAAGCAGATCTGTATTGATTACCGATTGCGTTTTTTAGATTCCAGATATTTTAAAGCTCAAATTCCACAGGAAGCGGTGTTCCAAATAAAGCAATTAGAAAAACATCATGAGATTCAGCTCGAAGGATTTAAAATTGTTGCTCCATCCAGGCTTTTCAAACTCGAAGACAAAAACGATCCCTTACTTTTTGCTCCAATAGGAAACGGCTATTACTATTTAATTCATAAATGGGGTAATGACCTGCATCCATTGCGCAAACTCATGGTGTGGCCCTTCAGGAATATCGTTAATCTAACTTTGTTGGTGGCTCTCCTAAGTTACTTCGTGACACTACTGGTGCCTGAAGGTCTTTTCTCTAAAACGAATTCGTCTGCCGAGTTCTGGATAATCTTCTTTTTTATGTTTAAATCTATAGCCGCAATTGTTATATTTTACGCCTTTGCCCTAGGTAAAAACTTCAACCAGGCTATTTGGAGAAGTAAATATTTCAACGCTTAGTAAGATAGGTTTTTAGGCTTATTCAATGAATACTTCTAAGGGCACACCAGGTAAGTCGATATTATCTATAAAAGCCGGCTCCGGGATAGGTCTAATGCGTAGTAGTCCACCTAAATTTGAGTCGCCAGATTTACGATAGCCTATCAAGATGAGGTTGTTATGGCTGTCGTAAGAAACCATACTGGTGTCGGCTATCTCAAACTCAAATCTTCTTTCTTCCTCGGTCAGGAAGTTTTCATAAAAGTAGAGTATTGCTGTATTCGACTCAAAGTCGTACACCCCAGGAATATTGGCATACTCGGTTCCTTCAAGATCCGTGGGCCTGCTATAATATAAATTTCCGGAAGGGTCAAAATAACTTAACGCATTAAAACCAAACTTAGGTTCCTTGCCGTCATCATAACGAACTGTACTGGTTATTGCCATTGAAGTGCTGTTAACAATCAAATGCAGTTCGGGATAACTAATCATGATGTGTCCGTCTATGGTCTTAAACATCATTAGGGCTTCATCATCCAAATTAAGATCATGTATTAGCTGAGCCGTCTGGGTATCCAACACCACTAAGGAGTAATCTTCATTCGTTTCTCTTGAGAATATAAATACCCGCTGGTTTGAAAATATAAGCTGCTCCGGCGCTTTTGCCAGTGAAACATCCGTAACAACAGGTTCAGATTCCGTGAGGTCGATAATTCTCACGAAATAGTCAAACTCCTTTAAACCAGATCCCGGAAGGCTGTATGCCAGATAGAACGCATCATCAGAATGCGCAATACCCTTTACACTAAGCTCACAATTGCTCAAATCCTCAAAAACTGAGATCATCGAGCTGGCAAAATTGTTAAAATCGAACTTGGTAATTTCTCCGGTGCAGTCGGTCTTCGAATGGTAAAAACTCCATTCCATATCCTGACGATAGCTCAGTTCAGGTGCTTCGGCATTACTAAAAGGTGTATTCCCAGGGTCAAGGCTAATGCTCTCGCCATCGGCCTTTAGTAAACCGGAAGATAAGATGCCGTTATTGGTAAATAACATGGCATAGTCCGCATCTATATTGGGTTGATCATCATCATTCACCGGCGTCTCCTCCGTGGAGGTGCATGACACGGCAAAAAAAGCCAGCAATACGAGGCACTTTACGTAGGTTTTCATAACAATAAGATTTGGGCGTCGGGACAGGTCTAAACAGGCACGGCATACATTTTATTCCGCTGTTCTTTTATAGACTTGTCAGACATATATTCATCAAACGTCAAATAACGGTCTATAGTATCCTTAGGAGTTAATTCTACGATCCTATTTGCCACAGTTTGAGCAAATTGATGGTCGTGAGTCGTAAACAGAACAGTTCCCTTGAAATTCTTCAAAGAATTATTGAAGGCGGTAATGCTTTCAAGATCGAGATGGTTCGTTGGTTCGTCTAACAGCAAGACATTGGCTCTCAGCATCATCATTCTGCTAAGCATGCAGCGTACTTTTTCACCTCCAGAGAGGACAGTGCACTTCTTAAGGGCCTCTTCCCCGCTGAATAACATTTTGCCCAAAAAGCCACGAATAAATACCTCTTCGCGTTCTTCTTCGGTCTTTGCCCACTGTCGCAGCCAGTCTACCAGGTTAATATTCTCTGTAAAATAGGCCGAATTATCTGCCGGTAAATATGATTGAGCGGTAGTAATACCCCATTGATACGCTCCACTATCAGCCTTTCTTTTGCCACTGACGATCTCATAGAAGGCCGTTGTTGCCCTGGAATCGCGAGAAAGTATAGCAACTTTATCTCCTTTTGCAAGATTGAGGTTTAGGTTTTGAAAAAGTACTTCCCCTTCGTCACTGGAAGAAGCCATTTTTTCAATATTGAGGATCTGGTCTCCCGCCTCTCTTTCGCGCTCAAAAATAATCGCTGGATACCGGCGGCTTGAAGGTTTTATATCCTCTACCTTTAGTTTTTCGAGCATTTTTTTCCTAGAGGTAGCTTGTTTGCTTTTCGCCACATTTGCACTAAAACGCTGAATAAATTCTTGCAATTCCTTAGCTTTTTCCTCAGCTTTTTTATTCTGCTGAGCTCGCTGCCTTGCAGCTAGCTGGCTGCTCTCATACCAGAAGGTGTAATTTCCTGAAAATAAGTTAATCTTACCAAAATCGATATCCGCAATATGGGTACACACTGCGTCGAGAAAATGCCGGTCATGCGAAACCACAATAACAGTGTTGTCATAATTTGCCAAAAAATTCTCTAGCCATGCGATGGTTTCGTAATCCAGGTCGTTTGTAGGCTCATCCATTACAAGCACGTCTGGGTTGCCAAAAAGCGCCTGTGCTAGCAAAACCCGTACTTTTAGCTTTGAATCTATATCAGACATCAAGGAGTAATGCAACTCCTCGGCTATTCCTAAATTAGACAGAAGTGCTGCTGCATCGCTATCCGCATTCCAGCCGTTCATCTCCTCGAAAGTGACTTGTAGTTCACCTATCTTATCGGCATTGGCATCGTTGTAGTCAGCGTACAGCGCGTCGATTTCAGTTTTGATATCAAAAAGCGGTTTATTACCTCTCACGACGGTTTCAAGCACTGGGTAATCATCACAGGCATTGTGATCTTGCTCTAAGACAGACATGCGCTTTCCAGGCTCTAAATTCACCTGGCCCGAAGTGGCCTCTGACTGACCTGTAAGTATGCGTAAAAAGGTAGATTTTCCGGCTCCGTTCGCCCCAATAATTCCATAGCAATTCCCTGTGGTAAAACTTACATTCACCTCATCAAAAAGCACTCTCTTCCCAAATTGTACAGATAAATTAGATACCGCTAGCATAAATCGATTTTAAAAATTTTTGCAAAAATAAAGAAAATAAAGCCCTTGTACTAATAATCTTTAAAGCACTTCAGTTTATCGATTTATTAACTTGCCTTCACAATTTTTAACGCCCCATTAACAAGTGAAACCTCGGGGTTTGCTTAGTTTTGCTATGATACGGCAGAAATAGTTTTTATGAATAAAATTCTACTTTGTCTTTCTCTTTTCGTGTTGGCGGCGTGTGGCGAGGAAGAAAAGAGTTCTCCATCTGTTCTTTTCGCTGGAGAAATTGTAAATCCGACAAGCGACTATGTTATCCTTTATAAGGGTGACATGGTTATTGATTCTGCAAAGTTGGATACTGAAAATCGATTTAAATTTGCACTAGATTCTGTTAACGAAGGGCTTCATCACTTTTACCATCGCCCTGAATTGCAATATGTTTATCTCGAAGAAGGTGACAGTATGCAAATTAGGCTCAACACCACAGATTTTGATGAGTCTTTGGTATTCGCAGGAGTTGGAGAAGAGGTGAATAATTTCCTTCTCGAAATGTTCCTGATCAATGAAGATGAAGAAGAGCTGGTCTATTCTTATTACACCTTAGAGGCGCAACCCTTTGGAGAAAAAATTGATTCACTCAGGAATAACAAATTAACGCTTTTGCGGGATCTTGCCACGGAATTTGAAATTTCCGAGAACGCCTACAAAATTGCAAAAGCCGGAATCGTATACAACTCCTATATCTACAAAGAAGCCTATCCTTTTTACCACAAAAAGAAAAAAGGAGAAAAGGACATTCACGAATTGCCAGAAGGTTTCTATGATTATCGGAAAGAGATCAACTTTGAGGATATAGGCCTAACCTATCTTAGGCCTTATTACAATTTTATGAAATACCATGTAGGAAATATGTCTTATATGGCCTGTAAAAAAGGTTGCGGGATTCAAGGAGCTATTGCACACAACCCGCTGCATTTTAATCAGCACAAACTACAGTTGATCGATACACTTGTTAAACAAAAAGAACTTCGCGACAATTTGTTTCGCAATGTTGCTGTAGACTATCTCTTAAAACCTGATTGCGAGGATAACATCAAGGCTTTTATCGAAGAATTTCATCAGCTTTCAGGGAACAACAGGCATATCGAAGAGATAGACGCTTTGTACGAGGGTATCAAAAATATACAGCCAGATAAAGAACTTCCCAATGTCATGGTTTATGATACTGCGGGAACAAAGATATCTATCAAGGAGATTGCCAAAAACAAGCGGGTGGTCTTTTACTTCTGGTCTGCCTCAGACAAGGGTCATTTTAAAAATATTACCAAACGTGTAAGCAAGCTCAAAAAGAAGTATCCCGAGTACGCTTTTATCGGCATTAATCTTCGTACCGAAGAATTGCAATGGAAAGCCCTCTTAGAGGCAAATCAGCTAGATAAAAGCGAACAATATTGGACCCGCAATTTTGAAGAAGTGGCTCACACTTTAATTGTTTACGATCCTTTTAAAAGCATTATCGTAGACGACGGAGTTATCGTCGATGCTTTTGCCAACGTATATACCTCCTTTAAGGACTATTGATTATTGGTTATTAATCAATTCCCCTTCTTATAATCGGCAAGGAACTTCTCCAGACCAATATCTGTCAAAGGATGTTTGAGGAGTCCGTCTATAGATGACAGCGGTCCGGTCATAACATCTGCTCCTAATTTTGCACAATCAATGACGTGCATGGTATGGCGTATAGAAGCTGCCAGAATTTGGGTATCAAAAGCATAGTTATCATAGATAAGTCTTATCTCTGCTATGAGGTTTAGGCCATCGGTAGATATGTCGTCTAAACGCCCCAGGAAAGGAGACACATAGTTAGCACCTGCCTTAGCGGCCAACAATGCCTGGCCTGGTGAAAAAACCAGCGTACAATTGGTACGTATCCCTTTATCTGAAAAGTATTTTAGTGCTTTGACACCGTCGCGGATCATTGGCACCTTTACCACAATCTGCTCGTGAAGATCTGCAAGCTCCTCCCCCTCTTTAACCATAGCGCTAAACTCGGTGGAGATCACTTCTGCAGAAACATCACCATCTACGATTTCGCAGATATCCACATAGTGTTTTAAGATATTATTGCGGCCGGTAATCCCTTCCTTGGCCATTAGAGAAGGATTTGTAGTTACGCCGTCTAAAACGCCTAATTCCTGGGCGTCTTTGATTTGATCTAAGTTGGCGGTATCAATAAAAAACTTCATAGATTTTTCAATGTTAAAGTGTATCGCTAAAATACAGTTAATATACGCTTGCTAAATGCCTGACAAAACTACAACTTATAATGGTTTAATAACAACCTCTCGTATACTTTGTCTGGCAAAAATTTCTTCAATACCAACGAGAACTTTTGCATTGGACTTCCAACGGTATAATGTACCCTAGGATGCCCAGTATTGATAACTTTATATACTTTTTTGGCCACTTGCAGAGGATCTCCTCCATGGTCTACATGCTCGTTTATCAGATCCAGGCTTTTTTTATAGGTTTTTTTATAAGCTGAGTTTTCCAAAACGGGCGCGTGGTAACGGCCGGCTGCAATGTTAGTCGCAAAATCGCCTGGAGCAATATTGGTGATATTTATGCCGAAATTCTTAGCCTCCATACGCAAAGCTTCCGCAGTAAGCTCCAGGGCTCCCTTGGTTGCCGAATAAATCCCTCTAAACGGCAATCCCATGTAACCCGCCAGGGAAGTGATGTTGATAATGAGACCTGAACCTTGTTGGCGCATTTGTGGCATTACCGCTTTGCACATTTGTAGGGGCCCGTAGAAATTGGTTTCAAAGGCCTTTTCCATTTCTTCTTTTGGTGTTTCTTCTACAGGCCCGGTGATGCCTACTCCAGCATTGTTTATCAGTATATCTATCCTGTTTTCTTTCCGTATTAATTCCTCAACGGCATTTTTAATGCTGAGAGTGTCCCTTACATCCAATTGTAAGAGCTTAAACGCATTAAAATCTGAATGTTTTGTTAAGGAACGCGTAGTCCCATAAACATGATACCCTTTTGAAGTAAGATAGATTCCGACGGATTTTCCTATGCCTGAAGAACCTCCTGTAATTAAGACCACTTTTTTGTCCATGAGCGATACAAAGAAACAAATAAAGAAGGAGATCAGAAATATGATTTTTTTTTGAGCCGCTGGAGGGCAGTCGAAAAAGAAAGTTTGTGATCCCTGATTTTAAGGCACAAAAAAAGGCAAGCTACCTACATCGCACCGCTACGACCGCATACCCTTGCTGCGTTCCCACCCTGGGGGATTTTGCAGGAGCTGGTCGTGTAGGACTTGCCAACTGCAAAGATACGACCTTTTCTTTTTAGCTACCACATTTATTGCAGGTATTTTGAAGGCTTAGAACGAAATTGACCAATCATCATTTGTATCCATATAAAATGCATCTATTTTGCAATATAAAGGCCTAACTCGATGAGGGGTGGGGTTTAGAACCCAGTATAGAAGCTGTAAGTCTTTCAACAATATTGGAACCCTAACATTCCTTTCCAAAACATGTATAAAATTTGAATTTGTATTTGAGTTTGTACTTGTACTTGTACTTCTTCCATGGCATGTTTTTGAATTTGACTTTTACATCCGTAATTTAGCCTTGATTATTCGGGACCTGTTAATGAACTCCGGTAAAATTTACATATCAGAAAACCCTAGAAAATATCCTATGAGCCTATTAAAATACATCTGCGCCGGCATTGCCCTTTTTTTTATGGCCTGCGGGGGCGATCCAAAGCCAGAGCAATTATTCGACATTCAACTGGAAGGAAATAAGAAAACATTCAGTGCAAACCAGGCAATTGGTATAAGTATCAGAAATAAAAAGGAAAAAACAATTGAGAAGGTCACCTATAGTGTAGACGGACAGGAACTAACATCAGAAAACGATAAGTTTCTTCTCAATGTAGACAAACTGGGAAATAAGCTACTAAAGGCTGACATCAGTTTCGAAGGTAGCGCCGTAAGCATTACAAAAAAAATAAAGGTACTATCGGCCAAAGCTCCAGAAGTCTATACCTACGAGGTCATCAATGAATTTCCACATGATATTAAAGCCTTTACGCAAGGTCTGGAGTTCTATAAAGATACACTATATGAAAGCACTGGAAAAAAGGGCAGCTCTTCGCTTAGGAAGGTAGATTTTAGGACTGGAGAAGTTTTGGAACAAATAGATCTTGACAATAGCTATTTTGGAGAGGGAATAAGTGTGCTTAACAACAAGGTATATCAACTTACCTGGCAAAGTAGAATAGGCTTTGTTTACGATCTCAATACGTTTAAACGTGCTGATAGTTTTCAATATGGACAGAGTAAGGAAGGTTGGGGACTTTGCAACGACGGTAAAAGCTTGTACAAGAGCGATGGTACCGAAAAAATATGGATATTAAATCCTGAGACTCTGGTAGAAGAAGGATACATCCAAACTGTTACCAACAAGTCGATCTTTAATAAGGCTAATGAGTTGGAATATGTTGACGGAAAGATCTATGCCAATGTCTGGCAAAAAGAAAGTATGATGATCATAGATGCTCAAACCGGTGCTATTGAAGGCGTGATTAATTTTGGAGGTTTAAAAAACAAGGTAAAGAAGCATGACAACTTAGACGTTCTTAATGGGGTGGCCTATAATGCGAAGCGCGGCACTTTTTTTGTGACAGGAAAGAATTGGGACAAACTATTTGAGGTGAAGATCAAGAAAAAATAGATGGTGACTTTTGAAAAGACCATTGAGGTAACATCTCCAGATCTGGATGAGCTAGAGCATGTAAACAATGTACGGTATGTACAATGGATTCAGGATATATCTAAAGAACATTGGGAATTTAAGGCTTCTGAAGCGATCGTTGCCCAGGTAGTATGGGTTGTACTTAATCACAATATCAGCTATAAAAATGCTGCCAAATTAGGGGATATTATTGAACTGAGAACCTATGTAGAAAAATCGGAAGGGGTAACTTCAACAAGGGTGGTGGAAATGTGGAAAAAAGGGTCCAAAACACTGCTTGTCAGTTCAAAAACCCTATGGTGTTTGTTAGATTCCCAAACACTAAAGCCTAAAAGAATAAGCGAGGAGATCAGAGCCATTTTTGAAATGAAACCCAACTGAACCATCATGCGAAGCTATAGCTATCTAATCCCCTTATTACTTTTAGCGATCTTATGGAGTTCCTGTAGGAAAGATTTTGAATTTAGCCCAAGTAGTGGAAACCTGGAATTTTCTAAAGACACGGTTTTTCTCGATACAGTGTTTACTAACATTGGGAGTAGCACCTATACCCTAAAAGTATATAATAGAAGTAATGATGATATTGAAATCCCTACTGTGGGTTTGGTCCAGGGAGAGAACAGTAGCTACAGGCTGAATGTTGATGGGGTTGCCGGTAAAACCTTTACAAATGTCCCTGTGTTGGCAAAGGACAGTATTTTCGTCTTTATAGAAACGACCTTCGACATCGCCCCGGAAAACCAAAACGATTTTTTATACACAGATGCGATCCACTTTGATTCGGGGTCGAATGAGCAATTGGTACCGTTGGTAACCCTTGTCAAAGACGCCATTTTTCTCTATCCAAGAACTTTTGCAGATGGCAGTACCGAAAGCTTACTGCTAGGCTTGGATAATGAAGGTAATGAGATACGGATAGAAGGCTTTGTTCTGGAGGATGATGAACTTCAATTTACCAATGAAAAACCCTATGTTATTTACGGTTATGCCGCGGTAGCTGACACAAAAACACTACGTATAGAAGCCGGGGCCAGGCTACACTTTCATGAAAATTCTGGTCTGCTGATCGGGTCTGGAGGTACTTTAGAGGTTAATGGGACGCTCAGTGCAGATCAGGAACTTTTAGAAAATGAGGTGATTTTTGAAGGAGACAGGCTGGAGCCATTATTCGATGAAATTCCCGGACAGTGGGGTACCATTTGGCTGGCACCGGGAAGTATTGATAGTCGTGTTGACTATCTGACAATAAAAAATGCGACTGTGGGTATGTTGGTTGAAGGGATGCCTGATGGTGGCATTCCCACTTTAAGCATCAGAAACTCACAAATATTCAACAGTGCAACCGTGAACCTTTGGGCGAGGACTACTAATGTGGAAGGGGAAAACCTGGTTTTGGGAGGTGCTGGTGACTCCTCTCTGTTTTGTAGCCTGGGTGGCTCCTATTCCTTTTTACATAGTACCATTGCCAATTTCTGGAGTAACGGCTTTAGAACTGGGGCAGCAGTGCAACTTAGTAATAATGAGACCCCTCTGGGAGGACAAACAATCTCAGCGGACCTCACCCAAGCCAGTTTTACAAACTGCATTATAGACGGAAATACTTCAATAGAGCTTTCGTTGCGATCTAATGGTAGCAATGCTTTTAATTTTTCGCTGGTAAATTGCATGTTAAAATTCCGCGATACAAACAACCAATTTGAAAATAATCCGCTTTACGATTTTGAAAACTCTCCTTCCTATACCAATCTTTTCCTAAACGGGGAAACCGACTTCCTTAATACGGCTAATAATGACTTTAGAATTGGCGAAATGTCTGATGCAATTGATAACGCGGGCAGTGCCGGGGCTCTTATGGTGCCTTTAGATTTGTTAGGAAGGGATCGCACAAATGCCCCTGCTATAGGGGCTTTCCAGTTCATTCCGGAAAACTAGGAAATCTGCCGTTTATCGAAACCTGAGGGATTTTTCTCTCAAAATCCCTCATTTTCAGTGAATTATAACGAAAACCTTAGTTTTTCTATGGTTAATCTATAATACTTTCTCATTTTGTATTGGTAATTTGGCTTTAATTAATATGTGATGGAATACACCTATAACATCATAGATTCAGACGCCGCTTCAAATCTTCAACTACAGCACTATTTGGAGGATTACGGAGATTTTGTGTGTATAGCTGAGGCCAAGAATGCCGAAGACGGTCTCAATTGTATCCTAAAACACTCCCCAGATATTGTCTTTGTAAATCTTAATGACAAGGCGTATCAGTACTTTGTCATGGTTAAAGAGCTCTATCAGTATGTAAAAGAAATTCCTGTTATCATAGGTATTTCGAAAAGTAAAGAGCATGCATATGAAGCCATAAAAAATGATTTTTTCGACTATTGGCTCTTACCTTATAATGAATTTGATATCCGCAAGACCATTTTGAGGTTAAAGAAACAAATGCCTAAGGATGCTGGTTCCCATACCTTATGTTTAAAATCATATAAAGACTACCACTATTTAGATACCGATGAGATCCTGTATCTAAAGGCAGACAACAATGCTACCGACTTCATCATGAAAGACGGAAGGGTAATAAGTGCGTATAAGACCCTAAAAACATTTGAAACTCAACTTCCAGAGAATTTCGTTAGGGTACATCAAAGCTATATTCTGAATATCAATTACGTTTCGCGCATCAATTACGGTAAATCTATTTGCGCCTTAAAGAATAACAATACCCAACTACCCTTCTCAAAATCGTACAAATCTAATATAGACGACCTAAAAAAAAGTCTTTCAAAAAATGCTTTCAGTGCACTGAACTAGCAAGATTCTCGTAGAAAGCGTTAAAATACTCACAAAACCCGACCATTTACTAAAACATTTTCAGAACACCCCGAATTGGGGGGTCCTAGCTGTAGTTTAGCCCATGAACAACAACTAAAACAAACAATAATCCCCCTAAAACAACTTTAAAGATGAAAAAGGTACTAAGTGTTTTTGCAGTAGTAGTAATGAGTGTAGGAATGTTTTCTTGTGAAGCTGATAGTAGTGTAGAAGAAACACAGGCACTATATGAGAATCTCAATGAAATTGATGCTTCCGATGACGACCAAGTATCCAATGATGATCGTGAGAGCTAAGCCAGTTCAAGTAAAAAATATGAAGAGCCTTAAATAGAAATTATTTAAGGCTCTTTTTAATTTTGTAATTTAACCATTGTCAGAATTACAAATACTAATTCTATGTCCAGAACTTGGTTTCCTTTCGTGGTATGCTTTCTCCTCATAACCTGTAAAAATGAGAAAACCAATACTGCCCAAGATCCTGGTATCAAAAGTGATAGTATTCTTTCATTAATTAAAAAAGGAAGAGATAAAAACCGTGACGTTGAAGAACGGGAATATTTACTTCGAAAAGCCATGTCAAAGTCAGAAGATTCTGAAAGCGATACATTAAGATCGAAGTACTTTTCACAACTATCATTGGCCTACCTAAACATTAATGATTCTCTTAAGTTTAGAGCGTCAAATAAACTGGCAATCCAATCATCAAAAACAATAAATGATTCTGTTGCCCTTTCCGAAGCGTATTGGGATCTGGCTTCTTTCTTTTCAAGAAGAGCAATTAGAGATAGTGCTTTTTATTACTATGCAGAAGCTCAAAAAACTTATGAGGCCATAAATAGTGATTTGTATGCAGCAAGGATGCTTTACAATATGGCTGTGGAGCAGGCTCGGGTAAAAGACTATACTGGAAGTGAAATCAACGCTATAAAGGCCATAGAACTGCTAAAACCCCTTGAAGAATATCGATATTTATACAATTGCTATAACCTATTGGGTGCAAATTCTAAGGATTTAAAAGAATTTGACAATGCTTTGGAATACTACGAAAATGCCCTCTCATTTCTTCGTAAATCCAAAATAAACACCCGGGTACAATTAGACGTTATTAATAATATTGGAAATGTATTTCTAGAAAAAGGTCTATTCAAGGAGGCGGAAGACCAATTTGAAATTGTACTTTCTCAAGATAGTTTAATTCAAAAGCATCCTGAACTATATGCTCGGGTACTTAACAATTCAGCGTTTAACAGCTTGCAGTCCGGAAAGGTTAGTGGAGTAAAGGAGTTATTGTTCCGTGGTCTTCGTATCAGGGATAGCTTACAGGATTTGACCGGTATTTCAGGTAGCAATTACAATATTTCGAAATACTATTTAAAAACTCAAGATACCGTAAACGCAATATTCCATGCTGAACAGTCCAAACTATATGCCGAGCAAAGTAACAATAATGGTCGCCTATTGCAGGCCCTAGGGCTTCTAGTCACCCTAGACCCGGATAAAGCCGTATTCTACAACATGGAATATGTAACTCTCAGCGATAGTCTCCAACAGGCAGAACGTCGAATTCGCAACAAGTTCGCACGAATCCGCTTTGAGACCGATGAGTTTAAGGCAGAAAATGAACTCCTGGCCAGGCAACGGCAACTTTGGATAGGGATCGCGATTGGCCTTTTGATGCTGGCTACTGCGGTATTTGTGATTATTTCACAACGTATTAAAAATCAACGTCTCAAGTTTGAGCAACAACAACAGGAAGCCAACCAGGAGATTTTCAACCTTATGCTTACCCAAAACCAAAAATTGGAGGAGGGCAAGCAATCCGAACAAAAACGCATTTCAGAAGAACTACACGACGGCATTCTTGGTCAGATGAATGGTATTCGTATGGTGCTGCTTGGCTTAAATAAGAAAGTTGACGAAAGTTCTGTAGGTATGCGATCTGATGCCATTGAAAAGTTACAGCAAGTGCAGGAGGAGATCCGCACCATTTCGCACGAACTAAGCGATGCAGCTTATCAAAAATTCCATAACTTTATACATTCAATTGAAGATCTTCTAAAGTCAATCACCGCTCCGGCTCAAATAACCTATTCCTTTGAGTATAACGAAGAAGTAGATTGGGATGACCTCAATGGAAATATAAAGATTAATCTTTACCGCATTGTACAGGAAGGCTTACAGAATTGTGTCAAGCATGCCCAGGCCAAAAAGGTGCGGTTAAATTTTGATAGTACTGCAAACCTATTAGAAATTAGCCTAAGTGATGATGGCAAAGGGTTCGACCCCAGAAAAGGTAAAAAAGGAATTGGTCATAAAAACATTACCTCGAGAGTAGACAAACTTAATGGCCGTTGGGAACTAAGCAGTAAGATAGGCAAGGGCACTGAACTTATTTTGCAGATTCCGTACGAGGGGAATGGGCATGCAAAGGATATTGATTTTATTGAAGACACTGAGTTAGAGCAAGTTTAAATTAATTAGGATGAGTATCGTTCGGATTTTGGCAGTTGATGATCATGAAATGACGACCCTTGGGTATAAGTTTATTCTTGAGGATACAGATTTTGAAGGTTTTGAGATCAGAATGGATACTGCCAAGTCCTTTGAAGAGGCAAAAAAAAAGATTGAAGATTCGCTGAAGTCATTTAAATATGACATTCTTTTATTAGATATTCAACTATCCCAATCTTCAAATGGTCCAGCCAAGACCGGTGAAGACCTCGGTATATATGCCAGGTCTGTCTCCCCGGATTCCAAAATCGTTTTTATGTCTTCTTTTAGCGACAATTATCGTATAAACAGTATCATGACTGCGGTTGACCCGGACGGATACATGGTAAAGACCGAAATAGATCAACTTTCACTGCAAGCCATGGTTCGTACCGTGCTTAAGAATCCTCCTTATTATACCCAAAAGGCACTTGCAGCCATACGAAAGAAAATGGCAAATGACCTGAATCTGGATGAAAATGACAAAAAAATCCTTTACCACCTTTCCATAGGTACAAAAACCAAGGATATGGTGAACCATATTTCGCTGTCCCTACCCAGTATTGAAAATAGAAAACGGCATTTAAAAGCCCTTTTTGGCGTTGAAAAACAAAACGACCAAGCCCTAATAACCGAATCCAGGAATAGAGGATTCATTTAATTTGCTTTTTACTTAAATCTTTCCGAACCACCGTGAAAACAGCGTTTTTTCCTTTCAACTCAACTATATAAAAACCATAATAATTCTAAGGTTTTTATATAACGCACAATGATTTTTTAAACCTAATTTTGATAAAACCTAATCCACAATTTCGGGATTGCTATGCCGATACACTTAGAGAATTTTGAAAACAACCTTAAATTGAGGTTGGACGAAAATCCCCAGTTAGTGGGATTTGAGGCATTTAAGAGGAGTTTGGAGCGCGATTATTTTGCTGATGTTACGATACGCAATTGTTCTCTGGATAATTCCACGGGAAATTTGGTGGTCGAAATGGACTGCAATTTAGAACTGGTTGAAATGCTTTTTCACCTTCAGAAAGGCACTTGGGGTACAGGTGAATCCTACGAATCTTCTAAGGTATCTCCATCTTTTTCTAAAGCGTTGATGAAATTAAAGGAACGAAATAACTTTTCAATTGATGTAGAGGAATTTTCGATCTTTTTAAAGGACTGTTCTATAGTAATCAAAAAAATATACGCCAATAGCATTGAAGAGCAATTGGCCAACATCCTCAATTCTATTGCAGAACATTATGTGCATCTAACAAGAGGCCTGACCGAAAAACCTTATGAAATTTATGTTCCGGTATTTGAAGACGACCTAATGGAATATGGCGGAACACTTACTAAAATTCAAACTGCCAATAATCATATAAGAGATTACTTTGGATTCTGGGGTCTATATTTTGACTCAGAAGAAGATGCCGTGATTTATGATCTGAGCACCAAATCTATTGTTTCAGGCGATCTTTATTTGCTCAATCATTAATTTATAGTGGAAAACCAATAAATAGGGCTATTGGTTTTCCATTTACGGTATTGCTTAATAGCTAAACAAAGGCCTGTCTTGCATTAAACGGTTTACTTTAACCTTTACTGAAGCTGCAACCTTCTCATCCTCAGGGTTTGAGAGCACCTCGTCTATATAATCCACGATTGTGCTCATATCGGTCTCTTTTAAACCCCGAGTAGTTATAGCTGCTGTACCTAAGCGTATGCCTGAGGTAACAAAAGGTGATTTATCATCGAAAGGCACCATATTCTTGTTTGCGGTAATATCGGCATTGACAAGCACTCTCTCGGCGTCTTTCCCGGTGATATTTTTATTCCTGAGATCTATCAGCATCATATGATTATCCGTCCCGTCTGAAATGATTTTATAGTCCTTCGCAACAAAGGCCGCCGCCATTACCTCTGCATTTTTCTTTACCTGCAGCATATAATGTAAAAAATCTTCCCTAAGCGCCTCTCCAAAAGCTACAGCTTTGGCAGCGATAATATGCTCTAAGGGCCCTCCTTGATTTCCAGGAAAAACCGCTAAATTTATTAAGGCAGACATTTTGCGTAGGTTCCCGTTCTTTAACCTGATTCCAAAAGGGTTTTCAAAATCTTCTCCCATCAGTATAAGTCCGCCTCGCGGACCTCTTAAGGTTTTATGAGTAGTGGTGGTTACAAAATGGCAATGAGGTATTGGGTCATTTAAAATACCCTTAGCAATTAGGCCTGCAGGATGAGCAATATCTGCCAACAACAAAGCGCCTACACTATCGGCAATTTCACGAAATTTTGCAAAATCCATATCCCTGGAGTAAGCCGAAGCACCAGCAATTATGAGTTTTGGTTGTTCCTTAAGGGCGATTTCCTGAATCTTCTCATAATCTAAGGTACCGGTATCCTCCTCGACTCCATAAAAAACAGGATTGTACAATTTTCCAGAGAAATTCACCGGGGAGCCATGAGTAAGGTGTCCTCCATGAGAGAGGTCAAATCCAAGAATCGTATCTCCTGGCTTTAAGCAGGCATGGTATACGGCTGCGTTCGCCTGAGAGCCAGAATGTGGCTGCACATTGGCATAAACCGCTCCAAAAAGTTCCTTTGCCCTATCTATTGCAAGTTGCTCTACCTCATCTACTATCTCGCAGCCCCCGTAATAACGCTTACCCGGATACCCTTCCGCATACTTATTGGTTAGTACAGATCCGGCCGCTTCCATTACGCTAGGGCTCGTAAAATTCTCGGAAGCAATTAACTCAATCCCGTTTATTTGCCTCGCCTCCTCAGCAGCTATAAGATCAAATATTTGATGGTCTCTTTGCATGACTTCAGGTTTCTGTTAAATGAAGCGTAAAAGTACAAATTGCCAATCGTTAATTGGAAGAAAATGATATATTTGATCAGGAATTTATCAAACATAAATTAACAATCTAACTATGCCTTTGGAGACCAATAATCCTTCTAAAAAATCCTGGCTTTCCGTACCCGAAAATTCGGATTTCCCTATACAAAATATCCCTTTCGGTGTTTTTCTAACCCGCGATGACATTATTACCATAGGAACACGCATTGGAGATCATGCGATTGATCTCGGAGCTCTGCATCAATTAGGGTATTTTAAGGATATCCCCCTAACGGATGACATCTTTCTGCAAGATACACTGAATGATTTCATTTCTGACGGAAAGAAAACATGGCGCCTGGTTCGCATCAGGATTAGCGAGCTATTTGATGCCTCCAATAATGAGCTCAAAGACAATGAGGCCCATCGCAAAATTGTGCTTTTTACTATGGATGAGATAGAGATGCAGCTCCCTGTTCAGATTGGAGATTATACTGATTTTTATTCCAGTAAGGAACACGCGACCAATGTAGGTATGATGTTTCGTGATCCTGAAAACGCGCTGCTACCAAACTGGTTGCACATTCCCGTTGGTTACCACGGAAGAAGTTCAACAATTATTCCCAGCGGTACATCAATCAGAAGGCCACAGGGACAAACCGTACCGAAAGGCGAAAAGCTTCCTGTTTATGGTCCTTCAAAGCTGGTAGATTTCGAACTGGAGATGGCCTTTATCACGACAGATGCCAATGCCCTTGGAGAATCCATACCAGTTGATGAGGCCGAAGATTACATTTTTGGACTGGTTTTATTCAATGACTGGAGCGCACGTGATATTCAAAAATGGGAATATGTGCCCTTGGGGCCTTTTTTGGCCAAGAACTTTGCTTCCTCCATCTCTCCATGGATTGTAACACTTGATGCTTTAGAACCCTATAGAGTAGCCAGTCCTAAGCAAGAACCTATACCTCTACCCTACCTGCAGCAAAAAGGCGATAAGAGTTTTGATATTAATCTCGAGGTAAGAATTACCCCGGAGGGAGCTCAACCCACCGTAGTTACCAGGTCTAATTTTAAGTATATGTATTGGACAATGGCTCAGCAGCTAGCGCACCATACCGTTAATGGTTGTAAGGTAAATAGCGGTGATATGATGGGTAGCGGTACCATTTCTGGTAGCACGCCGGATTCTTATGGATCTATGCTCGAACTGGCATGGCAAGGTACTAAACCGCTCCTGCTTAAAAATGGTGAAACCCGGACTTCAATAGCCGATAATGATACAGTAACCCTAAGTGGTTATTGTGAAAAGAACGGACTGCGTATTGGCTTTGGAGAAGTAGTTACAAAACTGCTCCCGGCATTGGATAGCAACACATAGAATTCCGGTACTTTTCGGTGATTTTATCGAACTTATACGATATATCATCGTTTTTCGTTATGATTTAGGTCGGTTTTGGCACAGCTATTGGAACTGACCTACCAAATCATAAATGAAACGCCATGAAAAAAACACTACTTATTTGTACAGCAATGGTTTTTTTAATCGCCTGCGGGGGGTTAAAAAGACCCAGGAGGCTCTAAATACCGGTAACTATAACCTTGCTATTAATAGAGCTTTAAAGAACTTATCAGAAAACAAAACCAAAAAAGGGCACCAGGACTATGTTTTGCTACTTGAGGAAGCTTTTAGAAAGCATACCGAAAGGGAATTGCAAAATATAGATTTCCTTAAAAAAGACGGCAATCCTGCCAATTTAGAGAAGATCTATAATGGTTACAGTGCGCTTAGAAGGATTCAGGAAAGAATCAAGCCTCTATTGCCACTTCAGGTCTATGATGAAAACCGATTGGCAGAGTTTTCCTTTAGAAATTATGACAACGACATCCTGGTCGCAAAAACAGACTTATCTGACTATTTGTATAACAATGCATCAACATTGCTTGCAAATGCCTCATTTAAGCAGGACTATAGAAGGGCCTATGAGGATTTCAGATATCTGGATGAAATCAATCCAGGTTTTTCTGATACCAAAGAAAAAATGGAGGAGGCCCATACCAAGGGGCAGGATTATGTTAAGGTAACCGTATTTAACGATACAGATCAGATTGTTCCTGAGAGGTTGGAAGAAGAACTTTTAAACTTTAATACCTATGGGTTAAATGACCTTTGGACACAATATCATGCCAATCCCTTGAAGCATGTAAATTACGACTATGAGATGCAAGTAGCATTTAGGGCTATCAGCATTTCTCCAGAACAGGTAAGCGAAAAGCAGATCATTAAAGAGAAGCAGATCAAGGACGGATACACCTATCTTGAAGATGAAAACGGCAATCTTGTAAAAGACAGCCTGGGTAACGAGATTAAGGTAGACAGGTTAAAGACCGTACGATGTAACTTTTACCAATTTACGCAGCACAAAGCGGCCCAGGTGACTGGTAATGTTAAGTATATCGATCTGCAAACCAAGCAAGCAGTAAATTCTTATCCGCTGTCAAGTGAATTCATTTTTAGTCATATTTATGCAAATTATGAAGGAGACAAAAGAGCACTTGAAACAGATTTAGTTAATCTCCTCAATGTAAGAGCTGTACCATTTCCTACCAATGAACAGATGGTTTACGATGCCGGAGAAGATTTAAAACTAAGGCTGAAAGATATTATTGTAAGACACAAATTCAATTAAACGAATAAAAAACCCTGACGTTAGCGTCAGGGTTTTTTTTATACGTAGTTGTTCAAATTTATCTCGCTGATGGCACCATGAGATTCATGAGCAACCACCACTCCTTTCTTTATCACCAACAATTGAGGAGACTGATGAAGAACCTGGAACTTTTTAGCAACTTCGTTTGACACCTCTCTAAATGCATGCAGGTCTAAAAAATACAAGTCTGCTTCCTCATCATTCAAATCATAGTCATTCCCGAACATTTGCAGCACCATTCTGCTTATACCGCATGTTGTAGAGTGCTTAAAAATGATCTGTGGCTTCTGAGCCGACTTTTCAATAATATCACCTAGCTGATCCACAGTATTGAGCTGTGTCCAAGGAAGGACCTTTTTCCGCTCTTCTACTCCTGAGGATTTCTTTCCAAATAAACCATCTAATAGACCCATAAGATTACGTAGATTAAAGTAGATAAGTCGGTTACTTTCTAAATACTTACAGCTGCCGAAATGTCTGCAATTTATACGGTTTTTCCGACATTTTGTCGGTCTGATCGGGTTGGTAAGGTTATTGACCCCTTCCTATCAAAGGTAAACATACACAAAAAAAAGAAGGACTGATGAATATAAATAATTTCACGATAAAATCTCAAGAAGCCATACAGCAGGCACAAATATTGGCCCAAAGTATGGAGCATCAGCAAATTGAGAACGAGCATATTTATAAGGCCATTTCAGAGGTTGATGAGAACGTTTTACCCTTTCTATTAAAAAAATTGAATGTAAATACCGAATTGGTAGCTCAAATATTAGAAAAGGAACTCGAAAGCGTTCCCACGGTATCTGGAGGGGAGCTTATGTTCGCACCCGAGGCAGGTAAATCGTTAAACGAGGCCAATGTTATCGCTAAAAAAATGAAAGATGACTTTGTAGCCATCGAACATTTGATTTATGCCGTATTCAAATCAAAAAGCAAAATTGCCCAGATTTTAAAAGATCAGGGTGTAAATGAAAAAGATCTTAAGGCGGCTATTGAAGAACTCAGGAAAGGCGGTAAGGTTACATCTCAAAGTGCTGAAGACACCTACAATTCTTTGAGCAAATATGCCCGGAACCTTAATGAGCTTGCCGATAGCGGCAAATTAGATCCGGTAATTGGGAGAGATGAAGAGATACGTCGTATTCTTCAGATCCTTTCTCGGAGAACAAAAAATAACCCTATGCTGGTTGGGGAACCAGGGACAGGAAAAACCGCTATCGCAGAGGGCTTAGCACATCGTATTATTCAAGGCGATGTCCCAGAAAACCTTAAGGATAAAGTGATTTACTCTTTAGATATGGGGGCCTTAATCGCGGGAGCCAAATACAAAGGTGAATTTGAAGAAAGGCTTAAGGCGGTGATAAAAGAAGTCACTTCTGCGGATGGCAGCATTGTGTTGTTCATTGATGAAATACATACCCTGATAGGAGCCGGAGGGGGTCAGGGCGCCATGGATGCTGCCAATATTCTGAAACCTGCGCTGGCCAGGGGTGAATTACGTGCGATAGGAGCGACTACCCTTGATGAGTATCAAAAATATTTTGAAAAAGATAAAGCCCTGGAACGGCGTTTCCAGAGGGTTGTAGTAAATGAACCCGATACAGAGAGTGCTATCTCTATTCTTCGTGGCTTAAAAGAAAAATACGAAGCGCATCATAAGGTGAGGATTAAAGACGAAGCTGTTATTGCTGCTGTAGAGCTTTCACAACGCTATATTACAAATAGGTTTTTGCCGGATAAGGCCATCGACTTAATGGATGAAGCGGCTTCTAAACTGCGAATGGAAATTAATTCGAAACCGGAAGAACTGGATGTGCTAGACAGAAAGATCATGCAATTAGAGATCGAAATTGAGGCCATTAAGAGAGAAGATGACCAGATAAAGTTAAAATCACTCAATGTTGATCTCGCCAATTTGAAAGAAGAAAGAAACGAGATCTTCGCAAAATGGGAGAGCGAAAAAACCGTGGTAGACAATATCCAAAAAACCAAACAGGAAATTGAAGACCATAAGTTGGAGGCGGAACGTGCAGAGCGGAATGGAGACTATGGAAAGGTAGCAGAACTGCGCTATGGTAAAATCAAAGAAGCCCAGGAAAAGCTAGAGCAACTCCAGGAAGATTTGATCCTCCAGCAAGAGGCGGGGACATTGATAAAGGAAGAAGTCACTAATGAAGATATCGCGGAGGTGGTCGCGAAATGGACCGGCATCCCTGTCACTAAAATGCTGCAGAGTGAGCGCGAAAAGCTGCTGAGGCTGGAAGAAGTTTTACACAAAAGAGTGGTTGGTCAGGAAGAAGCGATCCAAGCGGTTTCTGATGCGATTAGAAGAAGCAGGGCAGGTTTACAAGATGCAAATAGGCCAATAGGCTCTTTCTTGTTCCTCGGTACCACAGGAGTTGGTAAAACCGAGTTGGCCAAAACATTGGCAGCCTATCTTTTTGACGATGACAGTGCCATTACACGTATCGATATGAGTGAATATCAGGAAAGACATTCTGTGAGCCGATTGGTAGGAGCTCCTCCAGGATATATTGGCTATGATGAAGGCGGGCAGCTGACCGAAGCTGTAAGACGTCGTCCTTATTCCGTGGTTTTACTTGATGAGATTGAAAAGGCCCATCCCGATACCTTCAATATACTATTACAGGTATTGGATGAAGGTAGACTAACCGATAACAAGGGTCGTGTTGCAGATTTTAAGAATACGATCATCATCATGACGAGTAATATGGGTAGCCACATTATTCAGGAGAAATTTGAGGATAGTAACGACATCTATAGCGCCACCGAAGCAGCAAGGGTAGAAGTAATGGGCTTGATGAAGAAGACCATACGGCCAGAGTTTCTAAACCGTATAGACGATATCATAATGTTTACGCCGTTAAGCCGGGATAATATCACTGAGGTTGTACGCTTGCAGCTAGAACAACTCAAGAAAATTGTAGCGAAACAGCATATCATACTTGACGCCACAGATGAGGCTATAGAATATTTGTCCAAGAAAGGTTATGACCCTCAATACGGAGCCAGGCCCATAAAGAGGTTAATACAAAAAGAGGTGTTAAATAATCTTTCTAAGGAGTTGCTAAGCGGAAAGATAAAGGCCGATAGTATTGTACTCATCGACTCTTTTGACGACAAACTAGTTTTTCGAAATCAAAACGAGTTAGTGAATTAGATTAAATCTACTGAAAATTAAGACGCGTCCCGGAACTCTACCGGAACGCGTTTTTTTTTTGAAACCTATTCCATCCCCTATTTAGTTTTTTTATATTCGTACGAAATAGCATTGTTATGTCTTCCAAAGCCGAGAGAACCACTGCATATATTATTGAGACCGTGGCGCCAATTTTTAACAAATTTGGTTACGTAGGCACAAGCATGAGTGACCTGACAGACGCTACTGGTCTTACGAAAGGCGCTTTGTATGGCAACTTTGAAAATAAGGAAGCCCTGGCAATGGCGGCTTTTGAGTTTAACAGCAAACGGCTTTTAGAGGCTATAGACCAGAAATTAAGTAAAGAAGGAAGTGCTATTGAAAAATTGTACGCCTTTACTGATTTTTATCGTCATTATACGGATTTTACTGCCGATATGGGAGGTTGTCCGGTTTTGAATGTAGGTGTCGACGGAAAGCACAACAATTCTCAACTTGCCGCTGCCGCTAGAGAAACCGTAAAAACTATAGAGGGAAAAATTGCCCTGGTTCTCGAAAACGGGGTGTATACTAATGAGCTAAAACTTCCGGTCACTCCTTTGCAGTTTGCCAAGCAATTATATACAATGCTACAGGGAGCTGTGGCCATGGCCACCATTACTGAGGATCACAAATATCTGCTCAATACCGTGGCCTATTTGGATTTACTTCTTTCCAAGGAAATCAAAAAGTAAGGTATTAATTCCCTACCACTCTAAAAATCCAGGTTTTATCCTGATACCTGCCATTGAACTTGTTGTCCCTGGCCCTACGTGCTTCCTGCATGGTATTGTAGCGCCGTAGATATACGTAGTTGTACTTGTTTAATTCTCTGTAGAACGATTTGGGTTCAAGACCCTGGTCTGTCAGGGTTTTCATAAATCTTTCAAAATACTTCTTAGTACCAAAGACATTTGCCACCAGATAGAACCCTGGTTGCAATCCGTCGGCGGTGGCGACTTCTTCATACTTTTCGCCAGCCTCAGGTTGTACCTCCTCTTGCTGTACTTTTTTACGAGCTTCTTCTTCCGCTAGTCTTAGCGCGGCAATAGAATCCTGCCTGCCTTGTTCTGCAAGCTTTTCTGCTTCAGCCGCAGCGGCCTTACTTCTTTCAACCCTGGCTATAGAGTCCTGCTCTTGCTGCTGTTTTACACGTTGCGCCTGGGCCAGTGCCTCCTGCCTTCTAGCTTCTGCTATAGAATCTAAAGCCTGCTGTTGTCTCGCCCGCTCATCAAGCGATTCCTGTTCTTTTTTCGCTGTGTTAATAGAGTCTTGCTCTCGTTGCAGCGCTGCCAGACGTTCAGCTTCCTGCTGTCTTTCCAGCTCTTCCTGCTCTTCTTCCGTAATAAGCTCCTCTTCCTCTTCTACAGGTTCCTCTTCTGGAAGTTTTTTCTTAGCAGCTCTTGGAGTAAAAGAGTAGGCCGTAACCAACTCAAATGTAGGATCTGTTCCATCCAGATCAGTGCTGGTTCCAAACTCTACCAGGGCGCCAATTGAAAGCTGCCGGAAAAACCTTCCGCCTATTCCGCCAGAAGGCCCGTAAAAGTTGTTATAACCAGCCTGCACCCAAAATTTAGGCGTTGAAAACAAGGTAGTGATCCCAAATTGATTATCCAGATTGGGCATGGTTTTCATGTAAACAGTAGGCTGTACATAAGACTCCGAATTTCCAAAGATGGTAACCGGAAAATTATACGCCGCCCACCCTATATAAATCTTTTCGTCCGGGCCGGTATCTCTTTCATTGGTAGTAAAATTACGATCGAACAAATTCTCGGCAACGATACCTATATTAAACCGATCTAGTTTAAATCGCAAGCTAGGAGCTAGCTGCAAAATAAAATCATTGGTGTCTTCCAGGCCGGGAAGTCCGACCACAACATTGGGTTCGAATATTTCAGTGGCTAATTTCCGCTGATATCCAAACAAATTGAGTCCGAAAGCAATTTGTGCATTCGATTCTAATTCCAAAGCGTAGGCATAATTTAGCGCACCACCGGTTAGCAAGAAGACACCTGTATTGTGCTGAAGAAAACCACCGCCGACTACAGATTCAGAATTTAGTCTTCTCGTATAGTTCAGGAATAGAGAGGTAGGATCTCCGTCTGGGGTCTGCCATTGCCACCTCGTCCAAAGCGCGATCGACTGAGGATCATTTCGATCCAGGGCAAATACCGGACTGAACAAACTGGAATTGAATTCAGTTAAATTGTGCTGCCTAAAATCTGATGGCAGCTCTACTTCCTGAGATTGCAGAAAGCAGGTCATTAACCCAAATAAAAGTACAAGTTGTCGTTTGGCCATAACAATGTAAAAACATTGAAACTTAAATACTATTTTTACTGAATTCCAGTTAAATAATAGCAAGCTGACAAATTTATGCAAACCAATTAATTATGAAAACTATTCAACTACTAATCTTTGCTTTTTTTTTCGTAACCGCCATCAGTTGTAAGGATGATCAAAAAATGTCCGACGTCGCAGTAGATCAGGAAGTATCCACTTTTTACTTCATCCGGCATGCCGAAAAAGACCGTACAGATCCTCAAAATGTGGATCCTGAGTTGAATCAAAAAGGATTGGGAAGAGCTATGCACTGGGCTGAGATTTTAGATGGTACCTCACTTGACGCTATCTATACTACAGACTATGAAAGAACTTCTATGACGGCCGCTCCTTCTGCTGTAAAACAAGATATTACTGTACAGTATTACAGTCCCGGACAGGTAGATATTGCCCAGTTTAAATCGGATAACCTTGGAAAGAACGTCCTTGTAGTTGGCCATAGCAATACTACCCCAGATTTTGTAAATAAAATGATTGGCGAAGAAAAATATGCTCCAATGGACGATTATGACAATGGAAGCCTTTTTATTGTTCAGCTTGTCGGAGAGCAGGCCACAGACCAGCGCCTAATCTTTAATTGTAACTGTCCTGATTAACTTCAATTTCGCTGAGTTCTATTGCAGATAATAATTCTAAGCCTCCTGTATCAAAGAGCTGGCCGGTATTATGAACATCCATGGGTTGTAGCGGTTTGTAATTGCGATAGTCTACAAAACGTATCCCATTGACGTAACGTTCGTTATAGGCCTCCCTAAATCGCGTGCCACCTCCATCTACATGAAATTCGTACGCCAGGTAATCTGGTTTAAAGGTTTTTTTATTAAACCAATACACATAGGTATCTTCAAAATCCTCTCCCCCGCCCTCCTGTTCAAATGTAACTTCCACTTTGTAATACTGTGTATCATTTAGCTGTTCTTCACCTAGTAGTTTTTTATTAACAGCAGCATCATTTAATCCATAAGGTAAATATGCAAAGTAGTGCACAGAATTAACCGAATTGGCATACTTTACAGCCATAGAATCTGGAATTACGACAAGACTGTCATTGATAAAGCGCTGAAGGCCAGAAGCTTGTCTGACATCAACAATATTACTGGTATCATTAAGGGTAATCCTCTTAAGGATTCGCTTCCCGGAAATCCGCTCTAAAACGTATTTATGATCACGGAAAGTAAATGCTATCTGACTATTTTTATAACGATCTCCTCCAGCCACAGAAATGGCTTTATCTACAATGTCTTGGGCAGTTAGCTTGTCTTCCTTCCTTCCATTGCAAGCGCACAATATAATAACAAAGGCTACAACCAAATAAGGTCTCATCAATACTTTGTTTCTAAATAAGCCGTAAAGGTGTCGCTTTCTTTACAAACCGCATAATAAATTGTCTTTTTTCTAAGAATGGTAAATCACAGATTTGTTGTTACTTTGTGCCGCCATGCAGAAAAACATCAATATAAAAAACAAAAAAGCGCGGTTTGAGTACGAACTGCTCGATACCTATACTGCTGGTATTGTCCTGTCTGGCACCGAAATTAAATCCATTCGCCTTGGCAAAGCCTCCATTACTGAGAGCTTTTGCGAGTTCAATGAACGGGGTGAACTCTTCGTGATTAATATGCAGGTCGATGAATATGCTCATGGCTCTCATTATAACCACAAACCAAAAGCCGAAAGAAAGTTGTTGTTAGAACGACAAGAGCTCAAAAAGCTGGAAAAGGAAGTAAATACCGCGGGACTCACTATAATCCCACTAAATCTTTTTATTAATGAAAGGGGCTTCGCAAAACTCAAAATAGCACTTGCAAAAGGTAAAAAGCTCTATGATAAGCGTGAAACTATTAAAGATCGGGATAACAAACGAAGTCTTGACCGGATTAAAAAAAGCTTTAATAATTAGGCCTGCTAATTTTTATCTTCAAGTAGGGGTACAAATCTAAAAGCTCCAAATTCTTTTCGCTCGAATTCCTTCTCAGACTTTCTGATGATCAAAGTCATCACTTGATGATCCACCCCGATAGGTATCACCATACGCCCTCCTATTTTTAGTTGCCCCATTAGGGTCCGTGGGGCTTCCGGAGCCCCCGCCGTAACAATAATTCCATCAAAAGGAGCTTCTTCCGGAAGTCCCTTGTAACCATCACCAAAGACCAATTTTTTGGGCCTATACCCCATTTTCTTAAAAAATAGATTCACTTTTTTAAAGAGTTCTAACTGTCTTTCAATAGTATAGACTTTCGCCTTGAGCTGCAATAGTACGGCTGTTTGATAACCGCTGCCCGTGCCAATTTCTAGTATTTTGTCGTTGGGTTTTACCTGTAGTAATGCGGTTTGAAAAGCTACCGTATAAGGTTGCGAAATAGTCTGACTGGCCGCAATGGGAAATGCCTTATCCTGATAGGCATGATCTTCAAAACTGCTATCCATAAACAAATGCCTGGGAACAGTCCGGAGCGCGTCCAGAACTTTCTGGTCTTTTATGCCCTTGGCGGCCACAATTTCTACCAGCTTATTACGCATTCCTTTATGTTTAAGTGTATCTCGCACTGGGTTTGGGTTTGGAATTCAAAATTAGGAAAGTTTATGCTAAGTTGGAAGCCCGGAAGCATCTCTATTCTTCCAATGCTTGCCAAACAGAAGTATTTTCCGGAACGTTCTAAGCATTCAACAAACTTTTCTTTACGAGCTGCTTAAACTCATAAACTATGTTTATTTTTGGCAAAAAATATATAATATGCTCAAAGTTGGAGTGCTTGGTGCGGGCCATTTGGGAAAAATCCACCTTCGTCTACTCAATGAATCTGAGAAGTACGATTTAATAGGGTTTTACGACCCGGATGCAATCAATGGTAAGACAGTCTCTCAAGAGTTTGGATACCAGTATTTTGACAATATGAACACACTTATTGACGCTGTTGATGTTGTTGACATTGTGACACCTACTTTATCGCATTTCGACTGTGCAAAAAGCGCCATTGAAAAAGGGAAACACGTGTTTCTGGAAAAACCAATAACCAATACTTTAGAGGAGGCAGAACAGTTGCTCGAACTTGAAAAAAGATATAAAATAAAAGGGCAAGTTGGTCATGTTGAGCGTTTTAATCCCGCCTTTTCAGCGGTAAAAGAAACCATCAAAAAACCCATGTTCATTGAAACCCATAGGTTGGCGGAGTTCAATCCCAGAGGAACCGATGTTCCCGTGGTTTTGGATCTTATGATCCATGATATAGACGCAATACTAAGCGTGGTAGATTCTGAAGTAAAACAGATCAATGCGAGCGGAGTTTCAGTAATAAGTCAATCTCCTGATATCGCAAATGCAAGGATCGCTTTCGAGAATGGTTGTGTAGCCAACCTTACCGCAAGCAGGATCTCATTGAAAAATATGAGGAAATCACGTTTTTTCCAGCGTGACGCCTATATTTCTGTAGATTTTCTTGAAAAGAAAGTAGAGGTAGTAAAAATGAAAGATGCCTCTGACCAGCCGGGCGAATTTGATATGGTGTTGCAGAATGCTGAAGGAGAACGCAAACAGATCTACTTTGAAAATCCGGAAATAAGGGCAAACAATGCCATCTTAGACGAATTAGAGACTTTTGCTGAGGCCATAACCCAGGACATAGAACCAATAGTTACGCTGGCACAAGGCACAAAGGCCTTGAAGGTAGCACTTCAGATAATCGCGGCTTTTGAGTGATTTCATCCAAAGTAAAAAATCACGTCAAAGAACAATAAATAAAAGTTAAGTAAGAAAAATGAAACACATCGCTGTAATCGGTGCAGGAACCATGGGAAACGGAATAGCTCATGTCTTCGCACAAAATGGTTATAAGGTTAACCTAATTGATATTTCGGAAGAAGCGTTGCAAAGAGGAGTACAAACGATTGTCAGGAACCTGGATAGAATGCTGGCCAAAGAGCGTATTTCAGAAGAAGATAAGGCCAATACCTTACAAAACCTGACTTCCATTACAGACTTATCAGAAGGGGTTAAAAAGGTAGATCTGGTTGTGGAAGCCGCCACCGAGAATACTGGGCTTAAGCTTAAGATTTTTAAGGATCTAGACGAGCTTTGTTCTGAAACTACCATTTTAGCCACCAACACCTCCTCTATTTCAATTACTAAAATAGCAGCTGTTACCAAGAGGCCTGAAAAGGTAATTGGGATGCACTTTATGAATCCTGTGCCCATAATGAAGTTGGTTGAAATAATCAGAGGATATGATACTTCAGACGAGGTAACTGCCGCGATCATGGAGCTATCTGAAAATCTTGGAAAGACCCCTACCGAAGTGAATGATTATCCAGGTTTTGTGGCCAATCGGATTTTAATGCCGATGATCAATGAAGCAATCGAGACCTTATATAACGGAGTTGCAGGCGTAAAGGAAATTGATACAGTAATGAAACTTGGAATGGCTCATCCGATGGGGCCCTTACAGCTGGCAGATTTCATTGGGCTGGATGTTTGTCTTTCTATTTTGAATGTAATGTATGAGGGCTTCAAAAATCCGAAGTACGCCCCCTGTCCGCTCCTGGTAAATATGGTTATGGCAGGTAAATTAGGGGTGAAATCAGCTGAAGGTTTTTATGACTATAGCAGCTCTAGAAAGGCAGAGGTGGTATCTGCGCAATTTAGCATGTAGGTATGGCCCAAATTCTACCTTTTAAAGCAATAAGGCCAGCAAAAGATAAAGTGGCATTTGTGGTATCGCGCTCTTATGAAGATTATTCTAAAGAGGAATTAAAAGCTACTTTGAGGTATAATCCTTTTTCGTTTCTCCACATCATAAACCCCGGCTTTAAGTTTGACAAGAAAGTTTCTGGAGCAGAACGATTTAAGTTGGTATACAACAGGTATCTGGAATTTTTGGAAGATAACGTACTTCTTAAAGACGCTCAGGATTGCTTTTACCTGTATCGGGTAGAAAAAAACGATTTTAGCTGTACGGGCTTTTTTTGTGCAACAAGCACTTCAGAATATAGAAATGAAGTAATTAAAAAGCATGAAGCTACCCTAAATCACAGGGAACGGCTTTTCGCAGATTATCTGGAAACCGTGAAATTCAATGCAGAACCTGTCTTAATGACCTATCCAGACCATGCAAAAATTGCACTTATTTTTGAGGAGGAAACAGGCAAAGATCCTGAATATAGGTTTACCACCCCGGATGCAGTAAAACATACACTTTGGCAGATTTCAGACCCGAAAATAATAGCTAGGGTACAAGCTGAATTTGATACCATAGAAAGTCTTTACATTGCCGATGGTCATCATAGAAGTGCTTCCTCAAATCTACTTGCAGAACGCTCAAAGAAGAAGAATCCGAAACATACGGGTAGCGAACCATATAACCGTTTTATGAGCTATCTCATTCCCGAGTCGGCCATTAAAATCTACGAGTTTAACCGTATGGTAAAGGATCTGAATGGCCTTTCTAAAGAAGCTTTTTTGATGCGGTTAGATGAGCATTTCAGGATCACAAATAAAGGAGATTCTTTGTATAAGCCAACTAAAAAGCATCATTTTAGCATGTACCTGGATGGGGAGTTTTATTCGCTGTTTTTGAGAAGAAAAGTGTATAAATTTACAGACGCACTAAGTGAATTAGACACCCAAATCTTATTTAAAACAGTACTAGAGCCCGTTTTAGGGATTAAAGATCTACGTAATGATAAGCGTATACAATATGGATTTGGAAAGCACAATGTCATAAAGATGAAAGATGAGATAGACTCCGGTAATTTTAAAGTTGGTTTTGGACTGGTTCCTATCACAATAGACGAAATTAAGGCAATTGCCAATGCCGGTTTGGTCATGCCTCCTAAAAGCACCTATATTGAGCCTAAGTTACGCAGTGGATTGACGATCTATGAGTTATGAGTTTGGGCGTTGTAGGTTGCGGGTGGTTTACACCAGGCTTGGAATTTGTAGTTTGGATTTTTTTTAGGGGCTACAACCCCTCCCCAGTTTAAATTAATGGGATCCGCTGCAATTTACAAGCATTTTTTAGTTCAATGGCCGAGTTGGTGGTGCTGCCTAATCCACCTAAATTGAGTTTAAACCTGAACATCAAACCTGATTAAAAGAAATGTCAATAAGCGAAAATCTAAAACATATAAAGAAAACCCTTCCAGGCCAGGTGCAACTTGTGGCAGTTTCCAAAACAAAGTCGCATGATCAGATTTTAGAAGCTTACAAGGCAGGACAGCGCGTATTTGGAGAGAATAAAATTCAGGAAATGGCCCAGAAGTGGGAAGCATTGCCTAAGGATATTCATTGGCATATGATCGGACACGTACAACGGAATAAGGTGAAATATATGGCATCTTTTGTATCGCTGATCCATGGTGTTGATAGCTTGAAACTCCTAAGGGAGATCGACAAGCAGGCTAAAAAACACGGGCGGCTTATTGATTGTTTGCTGCAGATACATATAGCTGAGGAAAGCACCAAATTTGGTTTGAATGAAACAGAATTAAATGAAGTACTTTCGTCACTTGACGAACTTAAGTGTATTCGTATAGTCGGCCTGATGGGCATGGCCACTTTTACATCGGATATGGTTCAGGTGAGACAGGAGTTTGCCTACTTAAAATCGTTGTATGTCGATCTTTCTGAAAAGATTCCAGGGCTTGAGATCCTGTCTATGGGTATGAGCGCTGATTATCAAATTGCTATTCAGGAAGGGAGTAACATGGTCCGCATAGGAAGTAGTATCTTTGGAGCCAGAAACTACGTTTAAATAGAAAGGTGCACTGCTTCTGAAAATCGCGAGAAATTAATGTATTCAGTTCTTGACATAGAAACTACAGGAGGTAAATTTGATGAAGAGGGGATTACCGAAATTGCAATTCATCGTTTCGATGGACATAAGGTGGTCGATAAGTTCATTAGCCTTGTAAATCCCGAAAGGGAAATACAGCCCTTTGTGGCTAACCTTACCGGTATTAATAGTAAAATGTTGCGAACTGCTCCCAAATTTCATGAGGTGGCTAAAAGAATTGTTGAGATAACCGATGGATCAATTCTTGTAGCGCACAACGCTCAATTTGATTACCGTATTCTGCGAACAGAGTTTAGGCGGCTCGGCTACAACTATGAAAGAAAAACGCTTTGTACCGTAGATCTATCCAAGAAGCTCCTTCCTGATGCAGAATCCCATAGTTTGGGAAAACTGGTCCGCTCATTGGGAATTCCAGTGAGCGACAGGCACAGAGCAAATGGAGACGCTCTTGCAACTTTAAAGCTTTTTAAGCTACTACTTTCAAAGGATAGCCGAAAGATCATTATAAGAAAGGTTGTACGGGAAGAAACCTTAGGAGAACTGTCACTCAGACAGCTTGATATTGTTGAAAAGATGCCGTCAAAAATCGGTGTTTATTACATGCACAATAAAGATGGAGAAATTATTTTTCTCGGTAAAAGCAGTAATATAAAAAAGCGTATCAACCAGCATTTTACCAAAAGTGGTGACAGAGCCAGGCAACTACAGAAAGAGACCAAAAAGGTTACTTTTGAGGAAACAGGGAGTGAACTGGTGGCCCTTTTGAAGACGAATGAGGAGCTTTTAAGGAACCAGCCCAAATACAACTTCCGAAAAAACGCGGGAGTCAAACAATCGAAGAAAATACCGGAACAGGGATCAAATGGGCTGCCGGAAAAGGATTTTTTGATTTTAGATAAGGGTAGAGAAATAGGTGAACGCAGTGTTATTTTAGTAAGAAACGCTCAGTTCAAAGGGCTTGGATTTTACGATCTGAATCATCAAATAAATAATATTCATATCTTAGAATCGGTTATTACCCCAATGGAAGGCAATATTGAAGCTATTGAAATTATAGCTACTTACCTGCAAAAAAGGAAGGTTTTGAAAATTATCTCACTTACCGAAGCCATTTGAAAAAAGAAGAGCCACATAGCGGTTGGAAGCAAAAAATATATGAGGTTATCTACGGGACCCACACCACCGCTGGAAAGCTGTTCGACATCGTACTGTTGGTAGTAATTGTCTATAGCGTTATTATCGTAATGCTGGAGAGTATTCCCAGGATTGACATAAAATATCACAGCTTCCTAAATATCTCTGAGTGGATAGTTACCATTCTCTTTACTATTGAATATATTCTTAGAATCATATGTATAAAACGGCCCAGTAGGTATATTTTTAGCTTTTTCGGGATTGTAGATTTTTTGTCTACTATACCTAAGTATCTTTCGTTTTTCGTTGTTGGTTCTCAGTACATTACGGCCTTTAGAGCCTTGAGGCTACTCCGTGTTTTTAGAATCTTGAAATTGGTCCGATTTGTTGGGGAATCTAATAATCTACTTCGTGCATTGCGGGCAAGCAGGGCTAAAATATTAGTTTTTGTCTTTTTTGTTCTAATTGTATCGGTCCTTCTTGGCACAATTATGTACCTGGTTGAAGGACCACAACATGGATTCAAAAGTATTCCACATAGTGTTTATTGGACTATTGTAACCCTAACCACCGTGGGCTATGGCGATATCTCGCCAGAAACCGGACTTGGGCAAATCATCGCTACTTTCGTAATGATAATTGGGTATGGGATCATAGCCGTACCTACTGGCATTGTGTCGGCAGAATACGCCTCCCACCGTAAAAAAACCAAAGGCAGCCAGGGTATTCGCGAATGCACCACGTGTAGCACGGAAATTCTCAATTCGAAAGCCAAATACTGTCATAATTGCGGACAAAATTTAAGTGAGACCTAATGGCTACACCAAAGGTTTTAATTTCGGTAGTTGGACCTACAGCTATAGGGAAAACCACAACTGCTATTGCCCTGGCTAAACATTTTGATACCGATATTATTTCGGCAGATTCCCGGCAATTCTATAAAGAGATGTCAATAGGAACGGCAGTCCCTTTAACCGAAGAGCTCGCTGCGGCCAAACATCATTTTGTACAACATAAGAGCATTTTCAGGCCATATTCTGTAGGCGATTTTGAAAAGGAGGCAATCCATGTTTTGACACAACTCTTTACGACAAAAAACCATGTTGTAATGGTCGGAGGAAGCGGTTTGTATATCGATGCTGTCACTAAGGGATTAGACGCTTTCCCAACTATAGATCCGGCCATTAGGTTTAGATTAAACAAAGCCTTTATGCTAAAGGGAATTGCTTCCTTACAAGAACAGTTAAAAGTGCTGGATCCGGTTTACTTTGAAACGGTAGACAAAGAAAATCCTCATCGTTTAATAAGAGCGCTGGAAATCTGTTTGGGAACAGGCAAACCATATTCCTCTTTTTTAAATAAAAAAAAAGCTCCAAGAGAATTTACAGTGATTACCATAGGTATAAACGCGGAACGCCCCATAGTCTACGAGAAAATTAACCAAAGGGTAGACTATATGCGAGAACAAGGCCTTTTAGAAGAGGTTAGAGCCTTGCACAAATACAAGAATTTGAATGCCTTGCAGACGGTAGGATACCAGGAACTTTTCAGACATTTGGATGGCGAATGGGAACTGGACCATGCCTATTCAGAAATTAAAAAGAATACACGCAGGTTTGCTAAAAGACAGCTTACCTGGTTTAGAAAAGACAGCAATATACATTGGGTATCCCCTGATTACATTCTGGAAGATCTGGTACAGGAAATCGAAAAACGAATAACAGCATTGTCCAATGAATAAACCTGAATCTTCAATTTTTTTTATAATGGGAGTTTCGGGCTGTGGCAAGTCTACCATAGGAAAACTGTTGGCCAAGGCTCTCGAAATTCCTTTTTACGACGGCGATGATTACCACCCTGAAGAAAATATTAAGAAGATGGCAAGTGGCCAGGCTTTAAACGACGACGATAGAAAGGGTTGGTTAGCACAACTAAATATTTTGGCTGTGGATCACAAAACCACTGGTGCGGTAATAGCCTGCTCAGCACTTAAAGAAAGTTACCGCGAAATGCTTGCTAAAGACATCAGAGAAGCCGTTAAATGGGTATTTCTCGAGGGTACATTCGAGGAAATCTTAGAACGTCTTCAAGCGCGCAAAGGTCATTTTATGCCTACGGCATTGTTACGCTCTCAATTTAATGACCTGGAAATTCCAGAAGATGCAATTTCCGTCTCAATCGGCCTAAGTCCTGAGCAAATTGTGGCAGAAATAATATCAAAAACGTAGTAGAAATAAAAAAGGCTTCCTGTTCAGGAAGCCTTTGATATTATAAAATAATATCCTTAGTACTAAGAATCTGCTTTTACAACGAGCCTGAAACCCTCACCGTGAATGTTCAAAATCTCAACGGTATCATCGCGTTTCAGATATTTCCTGAGCTTTGCTATGTAAACATCCATACTCCTGGAGGTAAAGTAATTATCATCCCTCCAGATTTTGGTCAATGCCAATTCTCTTGGCATCAGGTCGTTTTCATGAAGCGCCAGAAGCCTTAAAAGCTCATTTTCCTTAGGAGATAGCTTTATCGCCTCTTCTTCTTTATACTTTAAAAAGCGAAGTTTAGAGTTTAAATGAAAGTTTCCAATAGTAAACTCAAATTGTTTACTATCTGCTAGTGTATTGGAGGCTTTTCTTTGAAGTATTGCTTTAAGCTTCATTAGCAACACCTCAGAATCAAAAGGTTTATTGAGATAATCATCAGCTCCGGCCTTATATCCCTTTAATACATCTTCTTTCATGGTTTTGGCTGTCAGGAATACGATAGGAACATTTTCATTTTTCTCCCTAATTTCTTTTGCCAGTGTAAAACCATCTTTATAAGGCATCATAACGTCCAGAATGCAGACGTCATAAGTATCTTTTTTAAACTTTTCAAATCCCTCCATCCCATTTTTAGCCAAAGTGACATCAAAGTCATTCATTGACAAGTAGTCTTTTAAAACAATTCCAAAATTGGGATCATCTTCTACTAAAAGAATCTTCTTTTCTGCTGTTTCCATAAAATTTAAATTAAAGGTAGTTTTACGTAGAAAATACTTCCCTTTCCTTTTTCACTTTCTGCGTATACCTCCCCTTGGTGATCGTCAACTATTTTTTTTACGTAGGCCAGACCTAGGCCGTGACCCTTTACATTATGTATATCTCCTGTATGTTCGCGATAAAACTTTTCGAACACTTTTTTAAGCACCGCCTTGCTCATTCCGGCGCCCTGATCTTGTATCTTAATAATTATATAGTTCTTGGCAATTTCTGTAAATACGTCAATTTTTGGCGCCTCCGGAGAGTATTTAATGGCGTTATCTAAAATATTCACAATAACATTACCAAAATGCATGGCGTTCGCTAATACCTCAGACCTTTCGGCCTCTAATTGGGTGTGTATATATCCCCCACTGTCCAGCGCTATAAGTTCAACATGACTTATGGCATCTCTTATTATGTCGTGTACGTCTACCCTGTCCTTACTGATATCTAATTGGTTTTTCTCAAGTTTAGATATCCGAAGTACATTTTCCACCTGTGCGTGCATTCTTTTATTCTCGTCTCGAATCATAGAAAGGTACCGTTGTATCTTTTCTCCGTCATTGATTATTTTTGGGTTCTTAATAGCCTCAACCGCCAAATTTATCGTCGCAATAGGGGTTTTAAACTCATGTGTCATATTATTGATAAAATCTGACTTTATTTCCGAGATCTGCTTCTGCCTAATAAGTTGATAAATTGCCCCGGCGTATGCCACGACAATAATAAAGGTGAAAACAAAAGATAAAACCGCCATCCCCAAGACAGATTGCAGTAAAAACTTTTCCTTCTTTGGAAAAGAAAGCAACAATGCAAAATTACTGTCTCCTTCGCTATTCTTAAATAAAGGAGATTTGTAAACATTTGTCTTGGCGAATTTAAACTTCCTAGATTTAACTTTTGTAGGAAGTCCTCGGCTATAAACGCCGTATTCATAGGATATATTCATTCCTCTATTTTCCAACTCCCTATCGAGCAATAACTCTATTTCAGGTTTTGTGACCCGTTTGTGAATAGGCCTTTTTTCGGCATACTCCCTGTAGACATCATCGAAAACCGCCTTATCCAGGGAGGTAAGCCCCCCGACTTTTTCGAGCTTTTGAATAGGATTGAGTTTATAGCTTTTACCATCAAGGCCATATTCTTCTCTAAATATGGTCTTGGTGCGTGTGCTGGTATAATTTTTTATGGTGGTGGTATCAGAACCGTCGCCATTGTCAAAGAACGTAGATGCGATATCGTAATCCTCCTCTAAAATTCCGTGAGAATAGAACAGTATTTCATTGGAATTTAGATCTCGATCTATAAAAAAAATGTTACTAAAATGTGAGCTTTTTAACTCTCCCACACTATCCTTAAGTCGTAAAAACTCATCGGAATAGTACTTCATTTCGTGGCTCTCGATCTTATCGGTGACTTTATTCAATAATTCGGAAACCGCACTGGAAAATTGTTCCTCTTTGTCTTCAACAGAACTCTTTATCCAATATAATTGAACCGAGATGATCCCAATAAGAGATAGGCTCATTAAAATGACTAGAAGAACAAATAATCTCTTATTCATTGTTTTGGTAAAATTAAATATTTAACCCCTAGCGCTTCCCCTGTTTAACCTAACCTTAACAAAAATGTTAAAATTTTGAAGAAGTCGATAATTTGGTTAGTTCGGCATGAATTTTTTTGACCTCAGATCGGGTCTTTTTTAGGTTGGTGTTGCTAATCACATAGTCAGATAAATTCATCTTCTTTTTATCATCCCATTGGTTGTTCATTCTGGCTAAGATTTCTTGTTCAGAAAGCTTATCTCTTTCTTTGATCCTCTCAATTCTACTGGTTTTAGGGGCTGTTACAAGGATCATGATATCGTAGTTCAGGTACGCACCGTTCTCAAAAAGTATGGCAGCTTCCTGAATAACATAAGCTGTTTTCTGATCTGTTGCCCAGGCTTCAAAATGAGATCTTACTGCCGGATGAACAATCGCATTTAACTTTTCTAATAATTCCTTGTTACTAAAAACTTCATTAGAAATGAACTTTTTGTTTAACTTTTTTCCCTTGTATGCTTTTTTGCCCAGTAGGGATTTAATGGCATTTCTGACTTCCTTGGAAGACTCCATTAGTTCTTTTGCCTGTTCATCCGAATTGTAAACGGGGACTCCTAATTCCCGGAACATTTTTCCTACGGTGGTTTTACCACTCCCAATTCCCCCTGTAAGACCAATCAACATTATTCTCTTTTCAAAATAAATTCTACTTGGTTCACAAGCAATTGAGCACTGTAAACCTCTTCAGGCTTCTCCTCGAGTTGTACGATGAGGTATTGGGCGCCGGGCCCTACTTTGGCATAATCGGCAACCAGCTTAAAATCAGCAGGTCCCAAATCTTTCAAGCGTTCAATTCTTGCTTTACACAAGATAGAAACTGCATTCGGAAAGGTTTTGATCTCCACACCCTCTGGTAGGTTGGTAACTTCTACCGGAAGTTCAATGATTTTCTCTGAAAATCGAAAAACCTTACCGGAAACTTTTACCGAATTCGCTGAGAAGGTAGTGTTTTTAAGCTCTTCGGGTTTGTAGAGTGTAGCTCTGCTCTCAAAGTCTTCTGTAAGATCAGATAGTATCATCTCTAGGGTGGTAAGTTCGCTTATTTGGGCAATTTCTTCCTTCGGACCTGATACGGTAACTATTTCTGGCTCTATTATTAACTGGCCTTCCAATAAGTGATTCGGTCCCAGATTAATAGTTATATTCGGATTCACCGGGAGATCTTTTCTAAACAACTGTTGAAAATTAAAGAACAAGGTATCCCTATCTACTTCCAAAAGTTTCATCGAGCCCGAAATTTGCCGTTCTATTTGCCTGCGAAATATCTGTTGTGTGACAAAATAGCTAGAGTCATATTGATCTACGGATGAAAGATCTATAACTACTCTTTTCTGATTAAAATTGAAGCCCAGGAATTGAAAACCACTGGCTTCTAATCTGACATCTATTTTGTCCTTTGAGGCGTCTGTTAGCATAAGGCTGTCCGGGACGTTTGCAAACTCTAACTGAAATTCTGCCGTATTTGTATAGGTTTCAGATAACCTACTAATCAACCATATAATAAATGAACAGATAAGAAAGGTCAGGAAGATTTTGACTTTCCTTCTTTGCAATCCACTTTTTAGCTCTTTGATCATGTCAATGGTTAAAAAACAATTCGGGAAACAGTTGTTGGGGTTTTCTTTTGCTAAAATTAACCAAGATAGTTGACTTTAGAAAACCGAAGCCATAGCCCGTAAACTGAATTAAAATTGCATAAAGCGATAAAAAGGCCACCGAAATATTTCTTGTTTTCCCTAAAGCGTCAATAAAAACCAGTCCAAAATAAAACAGATACGCTCCAATTGGTATAAATTTAATTGGACCCCTTGTGACAAAAAGTAGCAATACCGCAATGAGAAGGCCAATGCTAAATACTGTAGGAAACCAATAGGTGATCCTTGCCGTCTGCGGGTGCCATGAATTCAAAATAGGTCTTACCATCCCAAATTTTCGAACCTGTTTAAAGAACTTTATAAAATCTATCCTTCGCTTGTGATATACAAAGGCCTCGGGTACTAGTCTTGTCTTAAATCCCTTTGCCAGCAATCGAATGCTAAGATCCGGGTCCTCCCCTGGATGAATATTACCAAAACCACCACTGCTTTCAAAGGCCTTTTTAGAAATCCCCATATTGAAGCTTCTCGGCTGAAACTTGCCAACAGCTCTTTTATTACCACGAATCCCACCAGTAGACAATGCTGAAGTCATAGCGTAGTTAATTGCCTTTTGAACGGCGCTAAAGGAAGAATGGGCGGCGTCAGGTCCTCCAAAACAATCAACGTACTCTTCTTTCAGGGAATCTTCTACACGAGAAAGGTAGTTTGGGGGTAAAAGGCAATCAGAATCTAGAATAATAAAATAATTCCCTTTCGCCCTGGCCATACCATAGTTTCGGGAATCGCCCGGACCAGTATTTATTTTCTTTAGATACGTAATTGACAATCTTTCCTTGAATACGTCAACCACCTGCTCAGAACTACGCTCAGACCCGTCCTCTACAATGACAATTTCAAAAGGTATTTTATAGCTTTGATCGCTGAGGCTTTGCAACAATTCCCTGATTTCTTCCGGCCTGTTAAAAACAGGTATTATCAGCGAGAACATCAACGTTTTATCACGATCGGCATCCATCTAGGAATATTTAAGTCTTGGTATCACCGGCAATTTAAAAGATCAGGTCACTGTCGGGACATCCAGAATTTTTATAGCGTTTCCTTACGAAAATTGCTCAATCACCTCTTGGCTAACTCCTGTGTTTGAGAAACCACCATCATGAAAAAGATTTTGCATCGTAACCTTTCTGGTAAGGTCAGAAAACAATGAAATTGTATAATCAGCGCAGTCCTCAGCGGAAGCATTTCCCAGTGGCGACATTTTTTCAGCATAGCTGATGAAGCCATCAAAGCCCTTAACGCCCTGACCGGCGGTAGTTGGTGTAGGTGATTGCGATATGGTATTAACCCTAACCTTCTTTTCCTTTCCGAAGAAATATCCAAAACTACGGGCTACAGATTCTAAATACGCCTTGTTATCGGCCATATCGTTATAATCAGGGAATGTTCTTTGCGCGGCCATATAGGTAAGCGCTACAATACTGCCCCACTCGTTCATGGCATCAACTTTATAAAGGGTCTGCATTACTTTATGGAAAGACAAGGCTGAAACATCCCAGCCTTTAGTGGTAAAGTCGTATTTTTCATCCGTATAATGCCGCCCTTTCCGCACGTTGACAGACATCCCTATAGAATGCAATACAAAATCTAACTTGCCACCAAGGATCTCCATTGATTTAGTAACGAGATTATTAAGATCTTCCTCGCTGGTAGCGTCTGCCGGGATAATTTCAGAGCCTGTTTTTTCGGCCAATTCATTGATTTGACCCATTCTCATTGCAATTGGCGCGTTTGTCAAAACAAAAGTACCTCCCTCTTCATGTACCCGCTCTGCTGTTTTCCAAGCAATGGAATTTGCGTCCAGTGCACCAAAGATGATCCCTTTTTTTCCTTTCAGTAAATTATACCCCATAGTAGAAATTTTCATGTGTTTTTACAGAGGTCAAAGATATTTAAAAAAGGGGAATCGCAACATTGCCGCGCATTCTTAATTGTGGATAGTATTCTCTACTGTATGCTGACAGGGATATCGTTCTACTTATCGGTTTTTAGATTCCGGGGTTCTAAAACCCCTCCCCAGGAACAAATTAGCTGTATTCACTGCAACTTGCATACAGAAAACCTCATAAAAGCCTAGTTAAGCAATTGCCGGGCATGTGCTAATGCAGAATCTGATAAGGATTTCCCTCCCAGCATCTCGGCCAACTCAACCACCCGTTCATCTTGAGAAAGTAACTTCATTTTGGTCTGGGTAACCCCCTCTACGTCTTCTTTATAGACCTTAAAATGCTGATCTCCTTTGGAGGCTACCTGGGGCAAGTGGGTAATTGTAAAGATCTGCATGTTTTTGCTCATTCTTTTCATAATGTCTCCCATGCGATTAGAAACCTCTCCCGAAACACCTGTGTCGATCTCGTCAAACATCAGGGTTGGTAATTTTTCATAATGAGATAAAATAGACTTTATGGTAAGCATGATCCTTGAAAGTTCGCCCCCAGAGGCCACTTTTTTTAAATCGCCATGCCCTGAGCCTTTGTTAGCAGCAAATTGAAAACGTAAATCGTCCATACCACTAACCTTAAAATCCGCTGCTTGTTGTAAGCCAATTTCAAAAGAGGCGTTAGGCATTCCCAATGGTAAGAGATCTTCTTCTAGCCGCTTTTTCAGAATCGGTATAGTTGCCTCGCGTTTTGCCCTAAGCGTTTCAGCTTTAGAGTTTAGGCTTACTTTTAAAGAAGAAAGCTGCTCTTCCCTGGCCTTAATTAGACCCTCAAGATCTGAGGTTTGAGCAACTTTTTCACTAAGCCCTTCATGTATTTTTAACAAAGCTCCAATAGAGTTTACTCCATGCTTTTTTTGAAGGTCGTAGATTAACTGAAGTTCTGTGTTTACTTTATCGAGTAGCTGTGGGTTGGCCTCTACTTGTGATTCCTTGTGCTGTAATTCTGAGGCAATGTCATCAAGTTCTATAAACAAGGACTGTATGCGTTCATTAATTTCTCCATAGCCGGCACCGAAGGAAGCCAGCCTGTTTGAGGTTTGTCTCAATTCTGACAGTAAGCTTAAAATACCTGCCTGCTCGGCACTGACTAGTTGATTTCCTTTGGAAAGTAATTCAAGAATGCTTTCCACATTGTTTAGCTGCTCATAGTGTTCTTCTAACTCTTCTTGTCTTCCCTCTTTCAATGCAGCGGATTCCAACTCGTTAAAAAGAAAACTATTGTAGTCATGATCTTTTATCGCATTGGCTTGATTAGCTATCAGCTCCACAAGCTCCCTTTCTAATTGCCGGTACTTTTCCAGCTCAAGGCGATAAGCATCCAGGATACTATCGTTTTCTGAAAGTGCATCAATAACCTTGAGTTGAAAGTCATTGTCTGTAAGTTGCAGTGTTTGGTGTTGCGAGTGCACATCTACCAAACGTTTTCCCAATTTAGAGAGAACATCAAGGGTAACCGGTGTATCATTGATGAAGGCTCTTGATTTCCCACTTGGCAGTAATTCTCTTCTTAGGATTGTGAGCTGCTCATAGTCCAGGTCATTGGCCTTAAAAAAAGTTCTTAACCCATAGTCCTGAATTTCAAAATGAGCTTCGATAACGCATTTCTTCTCCTTATCACGCAAAGAAGTGAGGTCTGCCCTTTTACCCAGCACCATAGACAATCCACCCAGAAGGATAGATTTTCCTGCTCCGGTCTCTCCGGTAATCGTCGTAAAGCCCTGTGAAAAAGAAACGCTAAGGTCGTTGATTAAAGCATAATTTTTAATGGAAAGTTCTGCGAGCATGCACCGATTTTTGTCAGGGGATAAATATAACCATTCTACCCATAAATTAGTTTTCAAAGAAGGTCGAAATAGTTAACTGTCAACCATAATCCAAAAAGCGACCTTCCAAAATTTTGTAAATTAGCAAGAACGGACAATCTAAAAATGACAAAAAATGAAAATTTTAAAGTATGTTTTAATTTTTGTACTGATCGTTGTCGTAGGGTTGCTTATCTATACCTTCATACAACCTAGTGAGTACGAGTTTTCCAGAACCAGGGTGATAGATGCCCCTGCAGAGCTAGTTTACGCTAACGTAGATGACTACAAAAAATGGGAGGCTTGGGGACCGTGGCATGAAGATGATCCTTCTATAGTTGCCACCTATAATGAGAAGAGTAAGGGGCCTGGGGTTTCTTATTCCTGGACAAGTGCCAATGGCGATGGAAAAGCTACACGGGTAGAGGCCGTACCGCATGAATCGCTTTCAGACGACCTCAATTTTGGAAGCATGGGAACTTCAACAGCTTTTTGGAAGTTTAAGCCGGTTGATGGTGGAACAGAAGTGACCTGGGGTATGAGAGCTGAAAACACACCATTTATGATGAAGTTTTTTAGTGCCATCAGTGGTGGCTATGATGCCATGATGGGCCCAATGTACGAAAGAGGTCTCGAGAGGTTAGACAGTGTTACGCAGGTACAGGCCAAGGAATATGCAGAAATGAATGCCTGGTCCTTGGGAGACATTAGTAGGAAACCTATGGAATCTTTGAAGTTTATAGGCTACAGACATGCGGTGGAGATAGATATGGAAATTGTTACCAAGATCTATGAAGAATTTATGCCTAAGGCAGGAATATATGCTGCAGAAAGCGGTTTAGAGGAAGGAGATTATATCCCAGGTGCGATTACGTACAAATGGGATTTTGAAACAGGAGAAGCCGATTTTTCTGTAGGCCTGTTTCTAATGAAAGATCTGGCTCCTGCCGAAGGAATGGAAGCCGTTCAGACCCCAAAAGGAGATGTGTTAATGCTTTCAAAATTTGGCAATTACGGTACCGGAGAGGAGGAAGCCCATACGGCACTTGAGGCCTATATGGCAGAGAATAGTTTAGAATTGAATGGCGCGCACTTCGAGATGTATGTGAACGATCCGACCGCTGTAAAGCCCAGTGAAATTCAAACAGATATTTTTTATCCTATAAAAAAATAGAAATATCAGATTCTTATTAGCAGAAAACCGTTCCGGCAGGGTTTAAGTAAAATCTTGTCGGAACGGTTTCTAATTATCGGGGAGTTATTTATCAGTAGTTTATTTCGTTCCAGGTACTCGAATAAAAAGGTGCCACCCTGTTTAAAGTCTCTTTTAGTTTAACAATATCTACCTTGGGGCCGTCCGAAAACACATTCTGGATTTCTTCAGATTTGGCGTCAAAAAAAGTTTGAATCAAAAAAGCATTCGGTCTTCGCTTTATGAGTGTTTCAAACAAACGCATAGAGCCTGCAATAACCTGTTTCCCGGTGCTATTGTTATCACCTAATATATCCAGGCCTTTTCGATGGTAGTTATACATTGCTATTCTATATTCTCTAAAAGTGTTCGATAAGAGATTATCTACTAACTCAAACCTGGTTCTATTGTCTGTTGCCGTCTGGCTCCAACCAGAATAATTACTTCCCTGGGCCTGTGTAACGATTTCCTGTGCCTTCTTATAAAAATCTGTTCCTCCCTCCAAAGAAAAGCTGTCCGCATCCATTCCCAGCATCACATAGACATAATAAGAAATTACTCCAACGAGGTTAGAATTAAAAACATTGGGGTTGTAAACCAAAGGTTGAAACTCGATATACTCGAAGTTAAATTGATCGTCCTTATAATTAAAAATGGGACTTTCATAAGATGTATTGAAGACCGGTCTTGAAGATTGTAGCTGTATGGTAGCCTCAAAACGGTCGTTTTGGTAATTGGTCACCGTAATGAACATCCTGCAATTGAGGCGCTCATTTTCTTTATAAACCCTATTGGTCCACTTGTTCTTATTGACAAAGTCATTCAGGGAACGTTCAAGGGTTTTGAATATTTGCTGATTGGTCTGATTTACCTGATCAGAATTTACCGTGATGGCGCAATTCAGTTCCTGCGCGCTCAAGGAAAGGCAAAAAAAGAAACTCAAAAACCCAACTAATATCTTATGCATATGCCCTAATGATAATTTCATTCAGAATGTCTGAGGCAACTTCCTCCTTACTTTTAAGATCAAACGTTTTTATCGTTAAATTCTTATCTATAAAGGAGATTTTATTTGTATCCTTTCCAAAGCCAGCTCCGGGGTCGTTTAACGAATTTAGCACAATGCCGTCAAGGTTTTTTCTTTTTAACTTCCCTTTGGCGTTTTCGATTTCATTTTCTGTCTCAAGAGCAAAGCCAACTAAAAATTGCTTCTTTTTCTTCTCACCTAAAGAATAAAGAATATCCCTGGTTTTTACAAGTCCGATATTCAGCTGTTCTTCAGACTTCTTAATTTTTTGATCGGCCTTAACTGCTGGCTTGTAGTCTGCAACCGCAGCGGCGCAAATGGCAATTTGAGTATCCGGGAAATGCTTATGAGCAACCTCATACATTTCTTCTCCTGATACCACCCTAAGGAGTTCTACCGAAGGGTGTTCAATATTCAAATGTGTAGGTCCGGATATCAAGATTACTTTGGCGCCAAGCCCAGCTGCAGCTCTGGCAAGCTCAAATCCCATTTTCCCTGAAGAATGGTTTCCTATAAATCGTACAGGGTCTATAGCTTCATAGGTAGGCCCAGCGGTAATCAGAACCTTCTGGTCTTTTAAAGGAAGACCCTGAGTAATGTGGTCTGTTATAAATGAAAGAATTTCCTCCGGTTCTGCCATTCTCCCCTGGCCGTGTAAACCACTCGCCAGTTCACCCGAAGCTGCCGGTATCATTACATTTCCAAAAGACTCAAGTTTTTTGAATGTATTCTCAGTAGATGGGTGGGTATACATATCCAAATCCATAGCAGGTGCAAAATATACGGGGCATTTTGCCGAGAGGTAGGTTGCGAGAAGCAGGTTATCACAGGTACCATTGGCCATCTTTGATAACGTATTTGCCGTTGCCGGTGCAATTATCATCAAATCAGCCCAAAGACCGAGTTCAACATGATTGTTCCAATCTAAAGTGCCTTCTTCTTCCTTTACAAAGTCTGTTAAAACGGGATGCTTAGAAAGAGTAGCCAAGCTAAGTGGGGTAACAAAAGAAGAGGCGCTTTCGGTCAGGACAACCCTAACCTTAGCGCCAGCTTTTATAAGTAAACGAACTAAGAATGTTGTTTTGTAAGCAGCGATACCTCCGGTTATACCTAAAAGGATGTTCTTGCCGCCTAACATTTACTGCTCGTCTTTCTCAGTATTTCTGTAATAAATCTTATCCTCTAACCACTCCATTACAGCAAGGGCATGAGGCTTAGGTAATTTCTCGTAAAACTTAGAAACTTCTATCTGCTCTTTATTCTCAAATACCTCCTCCAGGCTATCGCTGTAGGTGGCAAATTCTTCCAGTTTTTCCAGAAGTTCCTTTTTTATCTCTGAATTGATTTGAATGGCTCTTTTGGCTGAAATTGAAATGGCTTCATAGATATTTTCTGTCTTATCGTCAAACTCATTTCTATTAATAGTTACCGTGGTAACCGGGGCCTTTGAATTTTTCAAGTCGTTCATATTCATCTTGTAAGGGTTTCTTGTTCAGAATAATTCTTAAGTTCTTTATCAATTTTGCCTGCCAAATTCTTGGCTGCCTTGTTATATTTGGTCTCCGGGTAATTCTTCATTAAATTATCATAAGCGGCTTTGGCGTCATCTAGTCGCTCTTTCTTCTTTCCTACAGTACTGTTGAGCGCCAATGTTGTGGTTGCCTCAACTTTTAGGAAATAAGCATCTTCCCTATAGATAGACCCCGGATGGTCTGATATAAAATTTTCTATGGCCGCTATGGCCGAAATGTTGTAATCCAGGATATATGATTTTCCCAGCTTAGTAAATTGTTTTGCAATTTCAAATGCCTTCTTTTCTTTTTTAGAGGTAAGTTCCTGGGCCATAATATTGGCTTCTGAAAAGAATTCCGTATCTGGATAGGTGTTTATGAAATTTTGCAACTTTGCCAGGGCTTTATCCGTATCTGTCTGATCCAAGGAATACCTGGGTGAAAGTTTATAATAACTCTTTGCCCCTAAGAATGATGCCTCGGCCGCCTTATCACTTTTTGGGTACGATTTAAGAAATCGCTCAAATTGATAGCCTGCGAAATTGTAGTCCCTAATCTGAAAATACGAATTGGCCAGAAAGAACATCACCCGCTCACCTTGAGGTTTTCCTACATATTTAGGCGCTATTTGCTCGAACAAACGATTGGCTCTCCTAAAATCACCTTCGTTATAATAACGTTCAGCCAGGTCGTATTTCAACTTGGTATCTTCGCTCTTAAGAACTTTTTGGTATTCATTGCAGGAGCTGAGTATCGCTGCCACCGCCAAAATCAGGAATAATGACCTCATTTTCAAAAACATTTTGCAAAATTAGGGATAATTACCGGAATAAAAAACAATTTCTTTTTTAGCTAAAATACAAGCTATAACAGCCTTAGCCCAAGTTTTTGGCTAAGATTTAACGGTTTTTACAGATGCTTTCTTCAGGCGTGTATGCTCGAGTGTATTTTCACAAAGCTCGCAATCTTGTCCTTGAGGTTTGCTGAAGCCTCAACAAGCGGGAGCCTTACATGGGCCGTAGAAAGCCCCAGGATCTCGAAAATAGCCTTTATTCCTGCCGGATTTCCTTCTTCGAATATGAGGTGCATTCCCTCCTCTAAAGCCTCGTGCAGTGCTATTGCCTCATCTCTTGCTCCTTCCAGGCCTAAATTGATCATTTTAGTGAATTTGGCTGGGAGGCCCTGTCCTAAAACCGAAATAACTCCGACTCCCCCGGCTAAAACAGTTGGTAAGGCTACAAAATCATCCCCTGCAAGTACCTGGAAACCTTCTGGCTTTGTGCTAATGATTTCTTTGATCTGATCCAGATCTGCCGATGCTTCCTTTATGGCGACAATATTCTGGCAATCTTCTGCCAGTCTTACGACCGTATCAGGGAGCATATTGCTAGCTGTTCTGCCAGGAACATTATAAAGTATTATAGGTTTGGGAGAGGCCGCGGCAAGCGCCTTAAAATGTTGATAAATCCCCTCTTGAGTGGGTTTATTGTAGTAGGGAGATACTGAGAGGATGGCATCAAAGTGTTCCAGGTTGGTATTCCGCATTTCTTCAGCCAATTGAGCAGTGTTATTACCGCCAATACCAACCACCAGAGGAAGCCGCCCTGCATTCTCTTCTACAACTGTCTTCATTACCAGCTGCTTCTCTGTTTTTCCTAAAGTAACCGATTCTCCGGTAGTTCCTAATACTACAAGGTAATCTACACCACCCTCAATTGCATGGTTTACAATGGCTCTTAATGCATTTTCATCTATAGATAAATCTGCCTTAAAAGGCGTTACCAACGCTACTCCTGTACCTCTGAATTGTCTCATACTTTAATTTCATCGAATACCTTCAGGTATTTTCTCAATTCGGTTTTAAAAGTTTTAAAATCGTTTATGGGAGTCGCTAATATTAAATCATTCAAGTCAGGATTTATTCCTTCAAAACCAACATTCATCCTGGCTTTGGTCTTTACGGTCATTAGTTGCAAAAGTAAATTTTCATTCGCGTAATAATTCACCAAAAGATCGTATTCCCTACTTAAAAATTCCAGGGCATAACTATTCTCTATAGCGCCGTTCCAGCCCAAATCCTTATCCGAAAAGACTGGTGTGGCGTAAGGTGAGTTTTTATCATAATAACTTTTGTAGCCAATGATCTTCACCGCGTTGGGCCTCAAATTAAACTCTTCAACAAACTCATAAAAAAGCTCCGACTTGTCAAATTTGTCAAGATCTACAATAACTCCGATTGTCTTAACCCCTTTACTCCGTCCTATTTCTGCGGGAGGACTTTCTAATTCCTCTTTTAAGTATTTAAGTCCGGATTTGTATTTAAATTTGTCTTTGAGTCCCTTTAAAAACATGTACATTTACATTTCTACAAATGTAATTAATATCCAAGCAACTCCATTGCGAAGGTAAAAAGGAAAATGAATTTAAAAATACAACATTTTGTTATATTTATAACTATTGCTTCTTTTCTTGCTTGCAAACAGGAAAGACAAGTCCTGTCTGAAGTGCAGGGGAAACAATTGCACATCAATGATTCTATTGTCTCTTCCGATTCTATTTCTTCAATTATAGCTCCCTATAAACAAAGGGTTAATGAGGTATTGGACAGCACATTGGCCTATGCGCCTTACGCTATAAGCAAGACAGACGGAACTTATAACACTACCGCCGGAAACTTAATGGCCGATATCATTCTTTCGGAAGCAAATTCGGTATTCAAGGCAAGAATGAATAAGGATATCGACTTCGTCGTATTGAATCACGGCGGTATTAGAAGTATTATTTCTAAGGGGGACGTTTCTGCCCGAACAGCCTATGAAGTAATGCCCTTTGAGAACTCTATTGTAGTTGTAGAACTAAATGGTAAATCTGTTAGAGACCTGGTTGCCCACCTCATTGCGTCTAACAGGGCGCACCCTATTTCAGGATTGCAAATTACCGTAGATAAAGACAATGCCTTGCAGTCTGTCAACGTAAGAGAAAAACCCTTTGATGAGAATCGAACTTATTATGTGGCAACCTCTAATTATCTTGTAGCCGGTGGCGACGATATGGGTTTCTTCAAGGATGGCCTAAGCTTTACAGATACAAATTACCTGATCCGGAATGCTATGATCGATTATTTTAAAAAGGTAGACACCCTGCTTCCAAAGGTTGATGACAGATTCGTTAAACTGAAACAATAAATGAAACGCAGAAAGTTTTTAACGCATACCGCCGCGAGTTCCGCCTTTCTAGGTTTAGGAGGCTTAAGCTTAAACGCTTGTAGTGGTTTTGGCAAAAAACACATCACCATATTACACACCAATGATGTTCACAGTCATATTGAAGCATTTCCTAAAGATCATTCAGCCTTTCCCGACATGGGAGGTTTGGCAAGGCGAGCCTCGCTAATAGACCATATTCGGAATGAGAACCCTAATACTTTGCTCCTCGATGCCGGCGACATTTTTCAGGGTACCCCATATTTTAACTTTTACGGTGGCGAGTTAGAATTCAGGCTCATGAGTAAGTTAAAATACGATGCCGCTACCATAGGTAATCACGACTTTGATAATGGCATAGACGGACTTTTAGCCCAAATGCCTCATGCTAAATTTCAATTGCTATCCGCTAACTACGATTTTTCGAACACCTCGATGGATGGTATGACAAAACCGTATAGCACCTATCTCTTAGATGGAATTAAGGTTGGGGTTTTTGGTTTGGGAATAAAACTTGAAGGCCTTGTGACGAGAGCATTATACAAAGAAACAAAATACCTAGACCCCATTGAAATGGCCCAGGATATGAGCAGAATTCTAAAGGAAGAGGAAAATTGCCATCTTGTTATCTGCCTCAGTCATTTGGGTTATGAATACAAGGATAAACCTGAAAAGCCAAGCGACTTGGTTCTTGCTTCCAAAACCGAGAACATAGATCTTATCATTGGCGGACACACACATACTTTTCTGGAAAAACCTGTGATTAGAAGAAATCGTGCCGGAACAGAAACCCTGGTCAACCAGGTGGGTTGTTTTGGGGTGAATTTAGGCAGAATTGATTTCTATTTTGACGACCAAAATGCCGTTACCGCTGACGGCGTAAGAATAATAGTTTAAGGAAAACTATGACAAACCCGGCAGTAAAAAATACCCGGATTTTAAAATTGGGGGAGGAAAATGTCTCAACCGAGATGGATTTTTTAGCTGTAGAGGAACCTCTGGAGATTAGCCTTAGTATTCCAAGCGCGAATCCAGCAATTCTTTCAAAAAATATTTCGATTACCATGAGAACCCCGGGGTCTGATACCGACCTTGCTTTGGGGTTTCTGTTTACCGAAGGGGTGCTTGGGTCCTATCAACAGCTTAGCCATGTGGAAGTTTCAGAAAATGCGGTGCACGTGATTCTAAAAGACGAAGAGGGTATTGATTTAAGCAAGCTCGACCGTCATTTTTACACCAGCAGTAGTTGCGGAGTCTGCGGAAAAACGAGTATTGAAATGATTCAAACCATTCCCCGGATTGGTGAAGTAAAATCTAGCTTCAAAGTACCTTCAGCTTTACTGAAATCGCTTCCCGCCAGACTGCGTAAACAGCAACAAATCTTTGAAAGTACAGGGGGCTTACATGCTGCTGCTCTTTTTTCATTAGAGGGTGAAATTAAGGGTCTATGTGAGGACGTGGGCCGGCATAACGCTTTAGATAAGCTCATAGGGCAGGCTTTACAAAAGCAACTGCTGCCCTTGCATAAGCATTTGCTTCTTCTGAGTGGCAGAGCAAGTTTCGAGCTTATTCAAAAGGCGGTAATGGCTAGAATCTCTTTTGTATTGGCAGTGGGCGCACCCTCAAGTCTTGCTGTAGATCTTGCCAAAGAGCATAGCCTTACTCTGGTTGGGTTTCTCAAAGCAGATAGATTCAATGTGTATAACGATGTGGACAGAATAGAATTTTAGCGTAACTTATTAGTAGCATTAGAAGAAGTGAAAATTAGAATACAGGGCAATTCCGTAAGATTCCGTTTAACCAGGCCAGAAGTTGAGCTACTTGGTAATAGTGGTTTATGCCAGGAGCAAACAGTGTTTGGGAGCAATACTTTTTACTATAGGGTAAAAGCCCAGAAAGAAATTACGGGTCTCAATGCAATCTTCAAAAATAACGCTATAATAATGCAGATCCCAGAGGAGGACTCCAGAAACTGGCCTTCAAATGAGATTGTAGGCTTTGAAAATACCATAAGGCTTCAAGACGGTAAAGAGCTGCATTTACTTATTGAAAAGGACTTCGTATGCCTAGATCAGCCAATCGCTGGCCAAAAAGACCACTACCCCAACCCAAAAGCAGCAACTTAAATGGGCAAGGCCAAGGATAATAGAACAGCAAAAGGTCAGGGGCCAGAGAAGTTAACGGGCCTTAGGACAGGTACGCCGAAAGAAAGCGCTGCAGGTTTAGACGCTATACGATCTTCTGGCAAACACCTTTTTGGTGCAATGCCGCCGCGAAGAGGAATAAAAGCATTAAAAAACCTCAACCAACACCAAGGTATTGATTGCCCTGGATGCGCCTGGCCAGATCCTGATGATGAAAGAAGCTGGATGGGTGAATATTGTGAAAATGGCGCCAAAGCAATCGCTGAAGAAGCCACCACTAAGCGCCTTGAAGCAGATTTTTTCAAAGAAAATAGCATCTCGGATCTCCGCAAGCTCTCGGATTATGAGCTTGGTAAAAAAGGTAGAATCGCCCAACCTCTTTATCTTCCGGAAGGCGGTGATCACTATGAGGAAATTGGATGGGATTCAGCCTTTAAAAAGATTGCTAAACATCTAAAAAGTCTTAAAGATCCTAATCAGGCTATTTTTTATACATCGGGCCGCACCAGCAACGAGGCTGCGTTTTTATACCAACTCTTTGTACGGGAGTATGGAACCAATAATCTTCCTGACTGTAGCAATATGTGCCATGAAAGCAGTGGAGTGGCTCTTAGCGAAACCTTAGGTATTGGCAAGGGTACGGTAAAACTTGAAGATTTTTATAAGACTGAAGTCATACTTATTCTAGGGCAGAATCCCGGCACCAATCACCCTCGAATGCTTAGCGCGCTGCAGAAAGCCAAAAAAAATGGGGCCCGGATCGTTGTTGTCAACCCGCTTAAAGAGGCTGGTCTCCTAAATTTTAGTAACCCTCAGCAAGTTGGGGGTATCCTTGGGGGCAAAACTAAATTGGCAGATCACTACCTACAGCTAAAAATTAACAGTGATATGGCCCTACTGCAGGCAATAGCCAAATTGCTTTTGATCAGGGAAGATGAGCAGCCCGGTTTGGTATTGGATCACGATTTTATACATAGTAAAACTTATGGATATGAAAGCTATATAAAGCACCTGAAAAAGTTGAATCTGGATGATCTTGTTTCGAGTTGTGGAGTTCCAAGGGAGCAACTGGATAGCGTAGTCGACCAGCTAAGTAAGAGCAGAAAAATTATTGCCTGTTGGGCAATGGGGCTTACCCAACACAAGAATTCTGTTAACACCATTAAAGAAATTGTAAACCTCCTTTTACTAAAAGGGAGCATAGGAAAGCCTGGTGCCGGGACCTGTCCCGTAAGGGGTCATAGTAACGTTCAGGGAGATCGTACCATGGGTATCCATGAAAACCCTCCCAAAAGATTCTTAGATCAACTTGAAACTGTTTTTGGGATTGAAGCTCCCAGGCCGCCAGGACATAATACCGTTTCCGGTATAGAGGCGATGCATGCAGAAAAGGCCAAAGTTTTTCTTGCCCTGGGTGGCAATTTCCTTTCAGCAGCTCCTGACACGGAGTTTACGGCCGAAGCGCTTTCTAAATGTTCGCTTACCACACATGTCTCTACGAAATTAAATCGCAGTCATTTGATACACGGAAAAGAGGCACTGATCCTACCCTGCCTGGCAAGAACAGATCGGGATAAAAAAAATGGCGAAGCCCGGTTTGTAAGTGTAGAAAACTCCATGGGAGTAGTTCACAGTTCTATGGGAACTTTGAAACCGGTTTCAGAGAAGTTGCTAAGCGAGCCCGATATTGTTTGTGGGCTAGCCAAGGAAGTACTGCCCTCGAGCAGAATTCCCTGGAATAGCTATTTAGAGGATTACGACCACATCAGACATGCCATTGAACGGTGCATTCCCGGTTTTGAAAACTACAACGAAAGGGTACGAGAACGCGGCGGATTTTACTTGCCTAATGGCGCCAGAGATAATAAATACATAACCCTTACGGGCAAGGCCAATTTCAGCATTTCCCAAAGCAAGACCATACATTTGGAAAATGATGAACTGTTGATGATGACCATACGTAGCCACGACCAGTTTAATACTACCATTTATGGTTTAAACGATAGGTATCGGGGTATTTACAATGAGCGGCGCGTTATTTTAATGAACCCCCAGGACGTTGCGAGACTTGGTTTCGAGGAAGGCGCGGTTGTAGATCTTCGCAACCAAAGTGACGGTCGTGTCCGAATTGTCAATAAGTTCATTATTGTACCCTATGATATTCCGCAACAATGCGCAGCTACCTATTTTCCTGAGGCTAATGCCTTGGTTTCAATAAAAAGTACTGCTGATAAAAGCCATACTCCTACTTCCAAATCAGTCGTTATTAGCATTTCGCCACATCAGAGAAATTGAGTGAAATAGTTTATTTTAGCTGCAAGGTTAATGAGGCGATCGCTCATTTGGAAGAAGGAATAGCCCGATATAAAACAGTTCTAAAAACGATATGAGTAGATTAAAATGCGACTAAGAGGAAAAATACTTCCAGGTCATGGCGTGGCCTCAGGCAAGGGAGGGGATAACCGTTATCCGGAGGGAACATTAAAATTGCAGTCGTCTCATTTTTTACAGCGAGGACTAGACTTGAGTACGTATTTTCTTGGAACTATCAATTTGGACGTCTCCCCTTTAAACTTTGAAATTGCAACTGCCAGCCATTTTTTTGAGGCCGTTTGCTGGTCTGATCATATTCCGCCCGAAAATTTTTACTTTTTCGATCTCATATTCTGGTTCAAAGGAAAAACATACGAGGGTCTAGTCTATATGCCAGATCCGGCGACCAAAACAGACCACGCTCAAAAACAAAGTGTTCTGGAATTGATTCTTCCTAAAGTTGAAGATCTCTCCTATGGTGATTACGCAGAGATTGAAATACCAGTTGAGCAATTGAAATTTTATTGATCTTAACAACTTCAAAGTCCTATAACAAGGCTTCCACAATTTCCTGAAGTTCCTTTTCCAGGCTAAAACTAGGTAAAGACTTGCCAGCTCTCTTATACCAATAGCCCGCGTTCCATTGGTCTCCTTCCTTACGATGCAGGTAAGCGTGAACCCAACTGCCTTCGGCGCTGGGCAGATCTTCGACAATATCATGGGCAGCCTTCCAGTTGCCCTTTGCATCCCACCACAAGGCTTGCAGAGCTTCCGGCCAAAGTCCAGGAGGGCTTTGACCCTCTAATGTTGCCTGAAATTCGATGTAATTCTTAGGTTTTGACATTTTTATAAGGCTTCTTTCTTTATCGTAACCAGGAATCAGGGTTCAAATAAAACATTTTCTTCCATCCCTGAACCGCCTCCCCATCGAAATTATAAAGATACGGAAAGGGTGTGGTGATCGCGTAATGCAGATGGGGAGGTTTTCCTTTTGCATTTCCCGTATCGCCAACTTTACCCAGAACCTCTCCCCTTCTCACTGGCTCAAAAGCACTCACCTGGTAGGCATCTAGATGCGCATAATAATGAAAACGCCATTTTGGTCCAAGTACCATTACTGCTTTTCCACCCTTGCCACCCTCATGGGTATATACCACAATACCGTGGGTTGAGGCAATAACATCTGTGCCTTTAGGTGCAAATATATCAATTCCCTTATGGGTGATTGAACTCCCCCAGGGATAGGCCCAGAACGATTTAATATCCCAGTTCTGTACAGTAGCGCCTGAAACCGGAATTACCATGTTCTGAGGGAGGAAGAAACCGGCTACCAGAATTCCTAAGAGTGCTAAAAGCCAGGATCTTGTTCTCCGATCTTGCCAAAAAAGAGCAACAATCCAACCTATAAAACCCCAAAAGCGTTGCGTTGTATTCGTAATCATAAGCTACTCCCTTAAGCAATTCGTAAACGCTTAAATCATTGCCAAAAAATCATCTTCAGAAATAATCGGTACGCCCAGATTATCTGCTTTCACTTTCTTACTAGGCCCCATATTGTCCCCAGCTACTACATAACTGGTCTTAGAGGAAATAGAAGAACTTACCTTGCCCCCATTGTCTTCAATATGTTTTTTAAGTTCGTTTCTGCTGAGTTTTTCGAAGACCCCTGAAACTACGAAGCTCTGGCCCTTAAGTTTTTCGGTTTGATTCTGCAGTTGCTCCTCAGAAAGTGAGAATTGCAAGCCGTAAGATTTAAGTCGCTCTATAGTCGTTCTATTCTCCTCTTCCAAGAAAAAACCCACTACACTCTCCGCTATCCGTTCTCCTATTTCGTCGACCGCGGTAAGCGCTTCGGCCGAGGCAGTCATTAAAGCATCGATATTCTTGTATGCCTTTGCAAGTTTTTTGGCCACGGTTTCTCCTACATATCGTATTCCCAGGGCGAATAAAACGCGCTCAAAGGGGATTTGAACAGAGGCTGCCACCCCACTCACCAAATTCTCAGCCGATTTTTCGGCCATTCGTTCAAGCGGCATCACCTGCTCCTTAGTAAGGACATAAAGATCCGCATAGTTCTTTATTAGGCCTTCTTTAAAGAGAAGCTCTACAGTTTCGCTGCCCATACCCTCAATATCCATGGCTTTTCTTGAAATAAAATGTTGAATCCTCCCTGTAATTTGTGGAGGGCAGCCGGTATCATTTGGGCAAAAATGTTGTGCTTCACCTTCTTCGCGCACCAGGGTGGTCTCACATTCCGGGCAGTGCGAAATATATTTTGTAGGTAAAGAAGATGTTGGCCTCTTATCGAAATCCACGCCTACAATTTTTGGAATAATTTCACCTCCTTTTTCAACAAAAACGGTATCACCTTCACGAATGTCTAGTTTCTCAATCTGGTCTGCATTATGCAATGAAGCCCGTTTTACCGTCGTCCCGGCAAGCAAAACCGGTTCAAGATTTGCTACCGGGGTAATCGCTCCGGTTCTTCCAACCTGGTAACTGATCTCGTTAAGCTCCGTTGTGGCCTGTTCGGCCTTGAACTTATAAGCAAGCGCCCACCTGGGGGCTTTGGCCGTGTATCCCAGTTCTTCTTGCTGTTGAAGGCTATTCACTTTTACCACTACACCGTCTGTCTCATAAGGAAGCCGGTGCCGGTGTTCATCCCAATATTCAACAAACCGCATTACCTCATCTGTAGAAGTACAGAGTTTGGCTATTGTAGGTACTTTAAACCCCCAATCTCTGGCCTTTTCAAGCATCTGAAACTGGTTAGATATATCAATATCCTTCCCCACAATGCTGTAGAGCAGGCACTCCAGTGGCCGCTGTGCGACCAGAGAACTATCCTGCAATTTCAGACTTCCCGAAGCTGTGTTTCTGGGGTTCATATAGGCTTCCTCCCCAGCTGCCAGTCTTTCTTCATTCATTTTGGCAAAACCCTCCAACGGTAATACGATTTCACCTCGAATATCGAACTTAGCTGGGAAGTCGCCCTGTAAAACAAGCGGTACAGAGCGTATTGTCTTAATATTGGTTGTTACCTCATCTCCCTGAATGCCGTCTCCTCTGGTTACCGCTTTAAGCAAATGGCCATCTTCATAAGTAAGGCTAATTGAGGCACCATCATATTTGAGCTCGCATGTAAAATTAACCTCTACACCTCCTAAAATACGTTGTATACGCTTTTCCCAGTCTTCAAGTTCTTCCTTAGAATATGAATTGTCCAGAGAGTACATGCGGTGCTCATGTACAAGGGTGTTAAAATTCTTGGTGACAGCTCCTCCTACTCTTAAGGTCGGTGAATTGGCATCGTACAATTCGGGATGTTGCTCTTCCAGAGTTTGGAGCTCCTTGAGTTTCATATCGAACTCGTAGTCCGATATTGCCGGGTCATCCAGAACGTAGTACAGGTGATTATGCCTTCTTAATTCTTCCCTGAGGGCTTCTATCCTTTGTTTGGCATCCATTTCATTTATAATTGTTCTTTTTTAATCCATTTTGGCACCCAGGAAGGGATGTAAGCATCCATTTTAGCAAGTAGTCCTTCAATAGTTTCATCTACCAGTAAAAGATCTGAATTCTCCTGCTTTAAAAACCCTTTTGAGACCATGTTTTCGAACATCTCCAACAACGGATCAAAGAAACCGTTGATATTTAGTAAACCGATGGGTTTTTGATGTAGGCCCAGTTGTGCCCAGGTGACTATCTCCAGCAATTCTTCAAGGGTTCCAAATCCTCCCGGGAGCGTGATTACGCCATCGGATAATTCGTGCATCTTTAGCTTTCTTTCATGCATGGTCTCTGTGGTAACCAAAGTACTTAACCCAGGATGGAGAACCTCCTTCATTTTTAGAAAATCAGGAATAACACCTATGACTTCGCCATCAAGGTTTAAAGCCCCTTCGGCTACCTTGCCCATAACCCCAATCTTAGCTGCCCCATACACCAGGGTAATTTGATTAGTAGCAAACGTAAGCCCTAAGTTATAGGCTGTTTCCAATATCAGAGGGTCGTTACCCTCGCTACTTCCGCAAAAAACTACAATGCTTTTCAAACTTATGATTTAGAATGCCAAATGGCTTTTATCATCCTTTTATTTCCGAACATATCTTTTCGCACCTCAATTTCTGAAAAATTATGCGCTTCTAAAAGCTTCCTGGTTTCTCTTCCCAAATACTGGTTAATTTCCAGGTAAAGCAAGCCTCCTTCAACTAAACTTTCGGCCGCGAAAGTGGCAATATGTTTATAGAAAATCAAGGGGTCTTCATCTGAAACAAACAGCGCTTGTTGTGGTTCGAATAGTTTGACGTTATTTCTCATTTGTTCTTTTTCCGAAATCCGAACATAGGGCGGGTTTGAAACAATGATGTTGTATTTAATGTCTAATGTATTTGGTTCAGAAATATCATGTTCCACAAATTTCACGGAAACGTCCAAATTTTCGGCATTAAGTGATGCAAGCTCCAGGGCCTCCTTAGAAATATCTAAAGCGGTTACTTCCGCTCCCGTTAAGAACTTTCCCAGACTAATTGCAATACATCCACTGCCAGTACCTATATCCAATATGCTAAGATTCTCTCCGGTATCGTTGTTATCTGCAATGATCCAACGAGCCAACTCCTCCGTTTCAGGCCTGGGTATTAATACCTTCTCATTTACTTTAAAAGGGAGGTCCATAAAATATTCCAGCCCCAGAATGTGTTGAATAGGCTTCTCTTGTTTTAACTCTGAGAGTCCTTCAAACAGTGGTTGTTCTTCAAGTTTAGAAATAACTATTGATGGGTTTAGTGCCAAAACAAATCGTTCCAGGCCCAGGTGATGTTCTATTAGTCGAAAGAAAAAATGATCTACTTCTTCTTTCGGATATAGCATATCCAATTCGTTGTGAAATATTTTTTTTATTTCGCTTAATTCCATATTAGTTAAACACTCTATTGCTTTCAAATGGAGGCCCTGATTTCATATCTAAAAAAAGGAAGTTTAGGTAAAGCATTGGTTCAATAACAAATACTGAGATCTTATACGCACTATCTTCAATGATATTCCTAAGGAAACCTCTATTTTTGCGAGTGAAGATACATGAAATCCTCTTACCGTAAAATTGATTATATAACAAAAACACCTCAAAATATTTGATAGCAAAAAGCTCGAAAGACAAAGCAAAAAGCGACAAAAAATTCATGTTGCGATGTATTCAACTGGCAAAAAACGGATTGGGGACTACCGCTCCTAATCCTATGGTTGGTTGTGTCATTGTGCATGATAATACTATTATAGGGGAAGGTTTTACCAGTCTTTATGGAGGAGCGCATGCCGAGGTAAATGCTATTAGATCGGTGAAGGATTCCTCCATGCTGGCAGAAGCCACCTTATACGTTACCCTTGAACCTTGCTCTCATTTTGGAAAAACACCTCCTTGTGCTGATTTTATCATAAAACACGGGATAAAGGAAGTGGTAATTGGCATTCAGGACCCGCACAGTAAAGTGGCCGGTTCGGGAATAAAAAAACTTCAAGAAAACGGTTGTTTAGTGCGTGTAGGTATCCAAGAGGAAAGGTGTAGGGATCATCATAAGCGATTTCTCTGTTTTCATGAAAAGAAAAGGCCTTTTATCATATTAAAGTGGGCCCAAACTGCAGACGGTTTTATGGCGCCGGTCCACTCCCTGCGGGAAGGCGAAGCAAGACCCTTTTGGATTACAAATCCTGTTTCCAGAAGATTGGTTCATCAATGGCGAAGCGAGGAACAGGCAATTTTAGTTGGCACCAATACGGTTCTGAAAGACAATCCAAAGCTAAATACGCGTTTATGGTCTGGTAAATCGCCCATTCGGCTGGTACTTGATAAAGACTTAAGGATCCCAAAAGTAGCTTCAGTGTTTGACGGTACTTGTACTACCATTGTGCTCACGGGCGAAGAAGATTTAGAAATGTACCTTCCGGGGATTAGCTATAGAAAGATTGATTTTGCAAAAGAAATTGCAAAGCAGGTAGGTGCTGTGCTGTACGACCTGAATATTCAGAGTGTTTTAATAGAAGGTGGGGCTCAAACTCTGAAAACCTTCATAGATAGCCAGCTATGGGATGAAGCCCGTGTTTTTACCGGTGACACCCTATTTGGAAAAGGGTTGAAAGCTCCGACAATAGATGGTAAACTCAGTAGCAGTACGACAATAAAGAATGACAAATTAAAAATAATAAGGCGTGATTAAGAATATTGTATTCGATTTTGGGGATGTTTTTATCAATCTGGATAAGGAAGTGGTGTTTCGCGCAATGGAACTGAATAAAACCCCACAACTGCTACCTGAGCTAGACCAACTCAACAAGTCTTTTGAAGTAGGAGATGTTTCTCCAGACGAGTTTCTTCAGAAACTACATGCCTTTTTCCCAGATAGGTCTGTACAGCAAATTGAAGCAGTTTGGAACGCGATGCTATTAGACTTTCCCGAACATCGCCTGGAATTTATAGAAACCATGGCAAGGGAAAACCAATACCGGCTTTTTCTGTTAAGCAATACAAATGCGCTACATATACCTTTCGTAAGAAAACAGATGGGTGTTAGCAGGTTTGAACGATTCAAAAAATGTTTTGAGAAATTCTACCTTTCGCATGAAATACGCCTAAGGAAACCTTCAAAGGAAATTTTTCACTTCGTCTTAAAAGAAAACAGCCTTAGGGCTTCAGAAACCTTATTTATAGACGATACTAAAGAAAATACCGAGGGTGCCGGTGACTTGGGGATAGCGACCTGGCATTTAAAGGTTGGACTGGAAGACATTGTACAACTCAAAAGCAGACTTTGATATGCTAGCCTTAGCTTTAAGCATCTTATTTTCCAGTTTGATATTTGTAATATTCAAGCTTTTTAGCACTTACAAAGTGCAAACGCTTTATGCCATAATCACGAACTATGTGGTGGCTTGTAGTGTAGGGCTCATTTTTTATGACCAATCAATTATTCTAAGTGAAATCCCTGGTAAGCCTTGGCTCCCGGGTGCAATTGCCATGGGTGTGCTTTTTATTTTTGTGTTTAATGTTATGGCAAAAACTTCGCAAATACTTGGAGTTTCTGTTGCTTCTGTTGCTACCAAAATGTCGTTGGTGATCCCTGTTGTAGTTGGATTACTGTTATACCGGGAACCCCTTGGGGTCATCAAGGCCCTGGGAATTTTACTGGCCCTGGCCGCGGTTTACTTTGCCTCGATAAAGCAAAATTCTTTGGAATTTAAAAAAGAAACCCTGCTGCTTCCCTTATTGGTATTTCTTGGTTCAGGCATTATTGATGCCAGTTTAAAATATATGGAAGAGCGAAAAGTGCCCACTGAAGAATTCCCGCTATTTTCTGCTTCTATTTTCGCAGCGGCAGCGGTTACCGGATTGTTATTTATATCTGCACAAGCGCTAAAGAAACCCTTAAGAGTAAACTTCAAAAACCTGGCAGGAGGAGTTGTGCTTGGGGTGCCAAACTTCTTTTCTATTTATTTTTTACTAAAGGCCCTGCAAACAGAAACGCTTACCAGCGCTTCAGTTTTTACCATTAACAATGTTGCCATAGTCATGTGCACCACCCTTTTGGGTATTATTTTATTCAAGGAGCACATCAGCCTCAAAAATTGGGGTGGTATTGCCCTTGCGGTACTCAGTATTTTTTTAGTTGCTCTGTTCTAATGAAGGAAAGTCAGGATAGTTTTAAGACACTTAGGGGCCCTTCGGGAGAAGTACTTTTTAAAGATCAGAAAAGTAAGTTCTTCGGCTATGCCTATCCCATAGAAAACGAGACACAGGTAAAGCCTATAATCAATGATATTAAAGCAAAATATCCTGCAGCCAATCATGTCTGCTATGCCTGGCAACTTGGGGTAGAAAAGCCAGTTTATAGAGCAAACGACGATGGAGAGCCTTCCAATTCTGCCGGAATGCCCATTTACAGGCAACTACAGTCCTTTGAAGTTACCAATGTATTGGTAGCAGTAGCCCGAGTATTTGGTGGTACTAAATTAGGCGTCGGAGGCCTAATAAACGCTTATCGCAGTGCAGCTAGGATGGCGCTACAAAATGCTAAGATCATAGAACAACAGTTGCAAAATCATTTTTTAATAGTTTTTGATTACGCTCAAATGAATCGGGTTATGAGGGTAATTAAAGCAGAGCAATTACAAGTGCTTTCCTTAAAGCAAGAAATGAAATGTGAGCTTACTATTTCGGTAAGGCAAAAGGAGGCAGAAAAAGTATTGAAAACTTTTCAGGCCTTCCAAAATATTGAAATTGAGATCTTAGCGTAGTATTACCTCAAACAAAGGTCAAATTTTTATTTTCTCAAGCAGATATTCAGGACATCTGATGGGCTTATTTTTGTTTTTGTCCATAAAAGCCAAACTGGTATTGGCTTCTACTAAAATTTCTCCCGCTTCATTGAAAATTTCGTAGTCAAATTCTATCTTTACGGAAGGTGTTTTTTTGAGCTTGGTAACCACCGTAATTAGGTCATCATAAACTGCAGATTTTATAAAATTGAGGTGTAAAGAAATTACAGGTAGGATGATACCGCTTTCTTCCAACTTCTTGTAGGAAAATCCGAGGGCTCTTAACCACTCTACCCTTCCTAGCTCTAGATATTGCGCATAATTCCCGTGATACACCACTCCCATTTGATCTGTTTCGGCATACCGTACCCTAAAAGAAACTTTGTTAAAATCCATTATGTTTCAGGTAAAAATTATATATTTAAGAGGTTACGCAACACAGACCTGGAACATGCGAAAAAAAAAGAAAATATTCAACCCTAAATGATTTTTTTTTTAGAATTTTTGTTCACATATTTGTCACACTTTGATAAGGACGGTAAAGCGGTCCTTTCTGCAACCAACTAACTAGTCACTAACCAACAAAATAAGATAATTTTTTAAGATGGGTGTTACTGCGAATTCCGTATGGAACAATTGTTTGGCGTTTATCCAAGATAACATCCAACCGCAGGCATTCAAAACATGGTTCGAGCCCATTCAGCCAGTTAAATTATCAGAAAATGCCTTGAGTATACAGGTTCCCAGTAAATTTTTTTACGAGTGGTTAGAAGAACACTACGTAAAACTGCTAAAAGTAGCACTCACAAAGGAGCTTGGAGAAAATGCCAAATTAGTATACATAATAAAAATGGAGAATACCTATGGTAATAGGGCTCCGTTCACAGAGAAAATTCCCAGTTCTAATCGAGGGAATGTAATGCCGCAGGAAATGGATGTTCCGATAAAATCAAAAAATCCGGAGTTGAAAAACCCCTTTGTAATTCCGGGTATACGAAATATTAAAATAGAGTCTCAACTCAATCCTAATTACAATTTTGACAATTTCTTGGAGGGCGACTCTAACAGGCTTGCCAGATCGGCGGGTATGGCTGTTGCAAATAAGCCCGGAGGCACTTCCTTTAACCCTTTACTGGTCTTCGGAGGAGTTGGGCTGGGCAAAACCCATCTTGCACACGCTATTGGAGTTGAGATCAAAGACAAGTACCCGGAACGCACAGTACTTTATATTTCTGCTGAGAAATTCACCCAGCAATACATAGAATCTGTAAAAAAGAATACCAGAAACGATTTTATTCATTTCTATCAGCTCATAGACGTGCTGATCATTGATGATGTTCAGTTTCTCTCCGGAAAATCAGGAACGCAAGACGTGTTCTTCCATATCTTTAATCATTTGCATCAGAACGGAAAACAGGTTATCCTTACCTCAGATAAGGCCCCGGTTGATATGCAGGACATAGAACAGCGCTTATTATCGCGCTTCAAATGGGGGTTATCCGCAGAATTACAAAGCCCGGATTACGAAACGCGAATTTCTATTTTACGAAACAAGCTTTACCGTGACGGTGTGGAAATGCCCGATGAAATCGTCGAGTATGTTGCGAAACATATAAAGACTAACATCAGAGAATTGGAGGGCGCTATTATCTCGCTAATTGCTCAATCTTCGTTTAATAAAAAGGAAGTAACACTAGAATTGGCGCAACAGGTTGTTGAGAAATTTGTAAAGAATACCAAACGGGAGGTCTCCATAGACTATATTCAAAAAGTGGTTTCGGATTACTTCGAAATGGATGTTGCTACTTTGCAATCCAAGACTAGGAAGCGCCATATTGTTCAGGCCCGCCAGCTTGCAATGTTTTTTGCAAAGAAGTTTACTAAAGCCTCTTTGGCGAGTATTGGCTCTCAAATTGGAAAAAGAGATCATGCTACAGTGCTTCACGCCTGCAAAACTGTAGATAACCTTGCCGAGACTGACAAACAGTTCAGAAAGTACATAGAAGACCTAACTAAGAAATTTTCTTAAGCCCAGATGCAAACCAGGATCTTGATGGTGTGCTTGGGAAACATCTGCAGATCTCCATTAGCAGAAGGTATTCTTAAGTCTAAGGTAGATCCAGATAAAGTTTTTGTAGACTCCGCAGGAACTGCTGGCTATCATATAGGCAGCAAGCCAGACCCCCGATCTGTGGCAGTAGCGAGAAATTATGGAATTGACATCTCCTCTCAAAGATGCCGGAAATTTGATCAGGTAGATTTTCACGAATTTGATCACATTTTCGCTATGGATAGGAGTAACTATGACAACATACTCAGTCTGGCCCGGACCGAAACAGACAGGGCCAGGGTGAAGTTGCTTCTTGATATTACTTCTTCAACGACCAGGGAAGTCCCCGACCCTTATTATGGAGGAGATCAAGGTTTTGAAGCAGTATTTCAACTTATAGACGAGGCCTGTACTATTCTTGCCAGGCAAATAGAGACACCATAAAATGGCCAGTTCAACAAATTCAGGTAAGCTTTATCTCATACCGACAACGCTCGGAGACAACGAGCCTTTGGAAGTATTGCCCATTTCTATTAAAAGGGCTATCGAAGAAATTGATTACTACATCGTGGAAAATGAGAAAACGGCCAGACGCTTTATAAAAAAGATCAGTCCTCGTAAATCACAACCAAGCCTGAGAATAGAATTACTCAATAAGTTTACCGAACCCGAACATATTCAGTCCTTTTTAAATCCTTGCCTCAGCGGAAAGCATGTGGGAATTTTATCTGAGGCCGGATGTCCCGCTATCGCGGATCCCGGTGCCGATGTAGTCAGGTTAGCGCATGAGAAGAATATCAGGGTTATCCCCCTTGTGGGGCCTTCATCCATACTTCTCGCCTTGATGGCCAGCGGCTTAAATGGGCAAAATTTCACTTTTAACGGTTATTTGCCCATAGATTCAGCCGACAGAAAATCGGCAATTAAGCAACTAGAACGACTATCAAGGGAAAAAAAGCAAACTCAAATTTTTATTGAAACTCCCTATAGAAATGATAAGTTGTTCTCAGAACTGCTTCGGGTACTTGGCAAAAATACCCTGCTATGCGTTGCTGCCGAGCTCACACTACCAAGCGAATTTATCGCTACCAAACTGGTCCGTGATTGGCAGGGAGCCTCCATTGATCTTCATAAACGACCCACTATCTTCTTGTTACAGGCATAAAAAAAGTCCCAACCCTAAGGTCAGGACTTTTACATTTTCCTGTAGTGTTTTACTATACCTTTGGATTCCGTTTTGGAGATACTTCCGAAACGTCATATCCAGAGAACTTCTTCAAATACTTAGCAATCGTAGTGCCGTAAGCATCTTTCACATCAATTGCGCCATAAGATCGTAAATATTTTTTTACGTTCCCGGCCCCGGCCAGATGCGCAGCAGCTAAAATCCCTGATTCTGTAACTTCAACACCATTAATTGTCTTGCCTACAAACTTCTTTATGTCTCTTCTTAAGATCCATTTGTTTCTGGCAATATTGGTATGAAATACCTTTTCCTGCAATTCGGGATCATTCAAAAATTGAGTGGCGTTATAAACACCCATCAACTGTAAGGTACCAATCCCAAATTGATACTTTCCTAAATAGCCCAAAGTATTGATTGTAAAGTAGTTTCCTTGCGATTCTTTAAACGCAAGCGCTTCCTTAAAACCAATATATGAACTTCCCACAAAGGGAGGTACAACCATAGCGGGCATAAAATTGGTTTTGTTTTTGGGGTACAAAACCGGCGTAGGTTCTCTAACAATTAGGTTTTCGGGTACTTGAACCGTTTTATTGGACTTAAACCCAAAACTCCCTAAAATAAAGATCATGATAAGAGGACAAAAATAGATTATCCACCTTTTCATAGATTTGATTTTTTAAGGCAACTTACCCGCAAAGGGCCACCTTAAATTTCAGGGGGTAAAGATACGCTCGTTTTACTCCAAAAAACCCAAGATTTTCTTAAAATCGACCTATTTTTAGATGATATGTGCGAATTTTCGGGCTAAAGGATTAACGGTTAATATTCTGGCTGTTGATCCATCGGATGTATTGTACCCTATTTCGGTTGTGTTGCGCAAGTGTTTCGGCGAATTTGTGATAGCCAAAATTGGATACGTTCGCTACCATATAGTAGAAATTATGGTTTTCCGCCTGCAGTACAGCGTCAATGGAAGAAATATCAGGCATTGCGATAGGTCCCGGGGGAATTCCTGAGTATTTATAGGTATTATAAGGAGAGTCTAACTCCAAATCCTTGTAAAGCACTCTTTTAATAATGGTATCGTAGTTACCTGTATGATGTTTTATGGCATAGATGACCGTGGGATCTGCTTGTAACAGCATGTTCCGTTTCAGCCTGTTTAGGTACAATCCTGCAACCCTTGGGCGCTCCTCTACCTTGGCCGTTTCTTTTTGAACCACCGAAGCCAGCGCACTTACCTGTAATGGCGTAAGCCCTCTGGATTCAGCCTTTTGTTTTCTATCATTTGTCCAAAACCGCTGGTATTCTTTCAGCATTCGATCTCTAAAACCTTCTGCTGAGGTATTCCAAAAAAACTCATAACTATTCGGAATATACATCGACAACACCGAGGCCTTATCTATAGTATTAGACTTTAGGAAATTGGGATCTTTCAAAGCTCCCACCAAAGAAATACTATCCGCTTCAATCTGAGATGCAATCCGGCCTGCCAGGCTTTCTACTGTCTCCTGGTTATTAAATGAAACCTTGACCGGGATATTTCCAGACCTTAGGGAATTGATGATCTCATTATTATTCATTCCCCTTTTTATCGCAAACTTCCCCGCTTTTACATTATTACTGTATTTTTTACGATTGGCCACGGCTTCAAAAGAGTCCATATCCTCTAAAAGTGGAAGTACCAACTCTTTTACCTTATCAAAATTTGCATTAGAGGGAATATATACATAAGCCTCATCATTGTTAAAGCTCGTATTTGGTGTGAATAATGCATCGTAAATAAAGTAAGAAATTACGGCCGCTACCACGAGGCCAAGAAGCAAAGCGGCTACTAAAATTTTACGGATATACATTAGCTGTTAACTTTTTGAAATAATACTTCATTCTTAAATTCCCCTCCAGATAAAATCCAGTCTTTCTTTATCCCTACTCTTTCGAAACCTAACTTTTCGAAGAGGTAAATACTGGCCTTATTGTCTTCAGAAACATTGGCAAAAACCTGCCTTAAATTTAGGATAGAAAAGGCGTATTTGCAGAGCAACTGTATCGCCTCTGCCCCTACTCCTTTATTGCGCTCAGCCTCATCATTAACTACGATGCCCATGCCGGCGCGTCTATTTTTTGGATCAAAGTCGAATAAATCTATAAGCCCGACAACTTTTGTCTTTTCCTTACATATGCAAAGGCGCAATTGTTTCACATCATAGATATCGCGATGCGCATTATCTAAATAAAACTTTAGCACGTGTTTGGAGTAAGGTGTAATAGTTCCGCTAATCTCCCAGATATCGGGGTTGTTTTCCAACTCATATAGGAAATCCAGGTCCTGGGGTTCCAAAGCTCTAAGATAAATATGTTCTCCTTTTAGACTTAGCATTCCCAACTTCCTTTAAAGACCTGTTTTGCGGGCCCTTCCAGATAAATATCTGAATAACCCTCAGCACCGTTTTCAAAACCAATATGTAGTTCACCACCTTTGGTTTGTATTGTAATTTGCTTATGTGCCGTTTTACCCAGGCGATGCATTGCCAGGGCCACGGCCGTCACTCCTGTTCCGCAGGACAAGGTTTCATCTTCAACGCCTCTTTCATACGTCCTAACCGCAAACACATCCTTTCCTTGCTGTTCAACAAAATTGATATTACTTCCACTTTGGCCATATATGCCATAACGAAGCCTTCTTCCTTCTTTAAAGACATCGTAATTTTCCAGATCTGTAACCAGTTGCACATGATGTGGAGATCCTGTGTTCAGAAATACGGCCTGAGATTTTTCCTTAATGTTGGCAACATCATTCATTTTAAGTTTTACGATATCACGCGAAATACTTGCATGATGCAGACCGTCTGAAGCTATAAAGCTAGCTTCTTCGCTTACAATCTTCAGATAATGCGCAAAGGCTGTTATACATCGACCCCCATTGCCACACATACTTCCCTCCAGCCCATCGGCATTATAATACACCATTTTAAAATCCGCGGCAGCGTCATTTTCTAATAAAATAAGTCCGTCTGCGCCTATCCCAAAGCGCCGGTCACAAAGCCGGGCTACCAGAATGGCATCATTCTTGGGAAAGGTTTCTTCGCGATTATCGACTATAATAAAGTCATTTCCTGTTCCCTGATATTTATAGAATTCAAGTAGCATATCAAAAAGTGAGACACAAAGATAGGACTTTATTTAAGCTTATTTTAGCAGTTAAAAAGTAGTTAAAGCAAAATAAATCATCTCCTAAAACTGTTAAATTTACAATATCGAAAAAATTAAAATTGAAAGGACAAATGAAGAAAATTGCGAGCATGCTCCTTATTGCCGTTTTTGCGGGAGCCATAACCCTAGGCAGCTATAAATTATTTTTTGAAGAAACCAACTATGCTGTTGTTTCTTCAGATTCAACAATGCCAGTTTTTACTACGAGTAGCATTCCGACCTCTAACAAAGGGTCTGGGATCAATGAAATAGACTTTACAGTAGCCGCAGAGAATACCGTAAATGCCGTAGTTCATGTTAAAAACCTAACCATGGCTAAAGGGCGTAGCAGTTTCGCAGAGCTCTTTTACGGATCCAAAGGCAGCCAGGCGCCACAGGTTGGTACAGGCTCTGGTGTTATTATTTCTCCAGACGGCTTTATTGTCACCAACAATCATGTGATTGCCAAGGCAAATGAATTAAAAGTGACCTTAAACAATAATAAAAGTTATGATGCCGAAGTCATTGGAACCGATCCAAATACCGATATAGCTCTAATTAAAATAGATGCTGAAAAGCAGCTGCCTTACCTGGCATTCGGAAATTCTAACAATGCCAAGATAGGCGAATGGGTTTTGGCTGTTGGTAATCCTTTTAACCTTACATCTACGGTTACGGCAGGGATTGTGAGCGCAAAGGCAAGGTCTCTTGGCCGTACCGATCAGTCTTTCATTCAAACAGATGCGGCAGTTAATCCCGGCAATAGTGGCGGTGCTCTTGTTAATACAAACGGAGACCTGATTGGTATTAATACCGCTATTACTTCTCAGACGGGTTCTTATGTTGGCTATTCCTTTGCGGTTCCCAGCAATATTGCTAAGAAAGTAGTGGAAGACATCATGGAGTACGGCAATGTGCAAAAAGGGATATTAGGTATAAGATCACCCAGGCTCAATACACCTAATGCTATTGAAAACGGTATTGATGAGATTGATGGTGTTTATATTGATGAAATCGTGGAAGATTCAGGAGCCGATGAGGCCAATCTGGAGCATGGAGATGTCATAAAAAAGGTAGACAATATCCGGGTTCGGAAATTTGCAGACCTCACCGGTTATGTTTCCTCGAAAAGACCGGGAGACCAAATTGAAGTAACGATAAATAGGAATGGGAAAGAATTGATTGTACCGGTAATCCTTAAGGAACTTGAGACCATTGTGGTTCCGGTAATGGGCTTAGAAGTGAAAAACCTTTCTGAAAAAGACAAGAAGGCTTTCAAAACAGATTATGGAGTGAAAATTACAGGAGTTCCTGAGACTTACAGCGGTTATGGACTTAAAGGCAAAGTAATCCTCGAGGTAGACGATCAGAAAATAAGAAACATTCAGGATGCCAGAAGGTTATTTGAAGGTATTTCGCGCTATGGAAAGACCAGCATTACAATGCTCGATGATGGCGGTGAGAAAGAACGCTTAATTTTCCAATAAGGCTCCGAAACATGATGAATAAGAGCACTCTGAAAGGGGTGCTTTTTTTATTTGCGAAAAGCTTGGGCGAAAACGTTTGAAATGAATAATTTTGCAGCGAGACAAAACCAAGCAATTAATGAGCAACATCAAATCTTACGAGCAAGAGCTTGCTTTTCAGGCAGATAGGAGAAAAGCGACTACAGAATTCATAAAACTAATCAGTGATTTATGGTATGATAAATCTATTGAAGTGGTGCTTTTCAAGAATCAGATGATAGACCAAAATGTCAGTGAAATCATCAACCTCCACGAGTATGCTGGTGAGTTCGTGCAAAAGCCTATTTCGATTTTCGACTCTGTAGAATTGCTTCGCGCCATTAGTGATATTAAGCTCCCTCCTTCCAAGCTGGATATTGGAAAGCTTACCTATGAATACCATACAGACGACCATAGCCAATATCACGATGCCAAAGCTTTTATTTTAGACAAACTGAAGGGTGCTAATGACTCTAAAGAAATTAAGCCAAAAGACGTTGTATTATATGGATTTGGCCGTATTGGCAGGTTATTGGCAAGAGAACTTATGGCTAAGACCGGCAAAGGAAATCAGCTACGCCTAAGAGCTATAGTTACCAGGGGAAATCTTTCCCAAGAAATTCTTGAAAAGCGCGCTACTTTGCTTAGAACCGACTCCGTCCATGGTCAGTTTAAGGGCACAGTTGACAGCGATTTTAAGAATAAGGCCTTGATCATTAACGGAACTACAGTGCATCTAATTAATGCCGAAAAGCCTGAAGCCGTAGACTATACAAAATATGGTATTAAAGACGCCCTGGTCATTGATAATACTGGGGCATTTAGAGATGAAGAATCTCTGGGAAGGCATTTAAAGGCCAAAGGGGCTAGCAGGGTCTTATTAACTGCCCCCGGGAAAGGCTTGCCCAATATTGTGCACGGAGTAAACCAGACCGAATTTGATCCTGACAGCACCAAAATCTATTCAGCGGCATCCTGTACAACCAATGCCATAACACCAGTTTTAAAAGTTGTTGAAGATTCCCTTGGGATAAAAAAAGGGCATCTCGAAACTATTCATGCCTATACCAATGATCAAAATTTGGTTGATAATATGCATGGTAAGTACAGACGTGGACGTGCCGCGGCTCTAAATATGGTCATTACCGAAACAGGAGCCGGCAAGGCCGTCTCAAAAGCCCTACCGTCGCTAGAAGGCAAACTAACGTCTAACGCGATCCGTGTCCCTGTACCTAACGGATCTTTGGCTATTCTCAATTTAGAGGTGAATAACAAAACATCTAAAGAGAGTATAAACACGATCATAAAAAAGTATGCCCTGGAAGGTGATCTGGTAGAACAGATCAAGTATTCTTTGAGCAATGAACTTGTTTCTACGGATATCATCGGAACCTCTGCGCCAGCAATCTATGATAGTAATGCTACAATCGTTTCTTCAGACGGCAAGAATTTAGTGCTTTATGTTTGGTATGATAATGAGTATGGTTATGCGCATCAGGTGATAAGGTTGGCAAAATACATTGCCAAAGTAAGAAGGTATACCTATTATTAAGAGGGATATTTCGTAGATAGGAAGGGATAATTCTGTATTTTAAATCTTATCATAGCTTATCCGTGAATTTTTTTCGTAATTAATATTATTGAAGTACTTTAGTCCTACTCTAAATCGTTAACTATACTAGAATTTCTACAAATGAAGGGTTTTAGATTATTATCTCTTGCTGTTGCCTTGTTTACTTTCAATTTAAATTTTGCGCAGCAAGCCAATCAACAAGAAGATTTATCACTTGATAAGGGCTCTATTGACAGTCAATTTGAGTTCATTTACAAAAAGTCGGGTAACTACAGAGCCGAAGGAAAGCGGTATGAAGTAGTTCGTGTAATTAACCTTGACAAGTTAAGGAAGAATGTGCGGGATAGCATTAGTGCTGCAAACAGTAAGGCATCCCAATTGAATGCAACAATTTCCAGCCATGAAACTACCATTTCTACACTGAATAAGAAGTTAGAAGATACTGCGAGTAGTCTAACTTCGGTCACAGCAGAAAAGGATAGCATGTCTTTTCTGGGAATGCAGGTTTCAAAAGGTACTTATAACGGTATTTTATGGACCATTATTTTTGGCTTGCTGGCTCTGTTGCTATTGTTCATTTATAAATTCAGGCGAAGTAATATATTGACACAAATAGCTAAGTCTAATCTTTCTGAGTTAGAAACAGAATATGAGGATCACAGGCGTAGGGCCCTGGAAAGGGAGCAACGCATTAGCAGGCAGCTTCAGGACGAAATAAACAAATACAAAAAAATGAAATAAAACAGGAGCTCCTTTAAGGGGCTCTTTTCAAATTGGGCTATGATCAAAATTAGTAAGGCTAATGAAACTCACTTATCTGAAATTGCCCTGCTTTTCGATGCTTACAGGGTTTTTTACAAACAGGAGTCCGATATAAACAAAGCCAAAGCTTTTCTTGAGGCACGAATAAAAAATGATGAATCGGTTATATTAATGGCACAAACCGGAAAGCAGGCTGTAGGTTTTGTCCAGCTTTTTACCTCCTTTTCGTCTGTAAGTATGCAGCCAGTGTTTATTTTAAATGACCTTTACGTCCATAACGATTTCCGAAACAAAGGTATTGGCGAATTGCTCCTAAGCGCAGCTAAGTCCTATTGTAAAAAGATGAATTATAAAGGATTGGCCTTGGAGACCGCTGTAGATAACCCAGCCCAAAAGCTTTATGAGAGGCTAGATTGGAAAAAAGATGTGCATTGTTATCATTATTTTTGGACAGCACCGTAGAAACTTCGTTTCATAAAAATCTCACGGCCATGCGAATAGATATTATTACGGTTTTACCCGAACTTCTAAAAAGTCCTTTTGAAGCTTCAATTTTAAAAAGGGCAGTGGACAAGGGTCTTGTTGAGGTACATCTGCACAATCTAAGAGATTACACGGATAGTTCTTATAAGCAGGTCGATGATTATCAATTTGGGGGCGGGGCAGGTATGGTTCTTATGATAGAGCCTATTGATAAGTGCATTTCCTCTTTAAAAAAACAACGGGAATACGATGAGGTCATTTATATGACTCCAGATGGTGCCCCGTTGAACCAAAAAACAGCGAATGGCCTTTCTTTATTACAAAATATCATAATCCTTTGTGGTCATTACAAAGGTGTTGATCAAAGAGTTCGTGATTCACTGATTACTATGGAGATTTCCATAGGAGATTACGTACTCTCTGGTGGAGAACTGGGTGCGGCGGTACTTAGCGATGCTATAATAAGGCTTTTACCCGGAGTACTGAATGACGAAACTTCTGCACTAACCGACACTTTTCAGGACAATTTGTTGGCCCCTCCGGTGTATACGCGTCCCCGAGAATATAAGGGTTTAAAGGTTCCAGAGGTCCTATTAGGCGGAAATTTTCCGGAAATCGAAAAATGGAGAGAAGAAGAAGCTTTAAATAGAACCGAGAAATTAAGACCAGATCTACTAGGAGAATAATCAGGCATTCTGTTCGTTATGAGCATAGGTCCGATTCGGGCCTGTGTATAAATCTAAAATTATGGATAGCAGCTTTTATGCCATGTACGGTATTGGCTATGCAATTTCTGCCCTGGCCCAACTCGTTATATTAACCGCCTGCATTATCTTACTCATAAAAAGGCGCAATCTTGGAAGCATTCTTTTGTTTCTTGGATGCCTGGGGTATGGCCTGGTAAGCATTTTCGGATTCGTTTCTAATATAGTGGCAGCTCGTTCAGGCCCCGAAGACCTTATAAAAATTCAACAATTAAGCTTTATCGCAGGTTCACTGAGTTATCTCATCTTCGGAATAGGCCTTATTCTTGTGGTGCTCAGCTATTTACGCCAAACAAAACCTGTTACCGTATAAGCCTATTTGGTTAAAAAAATCGAGGGCTGTGCTTGCTCCTTGCATTTTATTGACTATTTTTGCACTCAATTAAAATCAACCTCTGACGATATCCGTGAATGTTGGTTTTAATAAACCGATAAATTACAATAAAATGGATTCTTTAGTAAAATTTGTAGAAAGCGAATTTGTTCCTAAAAAAGAATTTCCAAAATTCTCTTCAGGTGACACCATTACAGTGTACTACGAGATTAAGGAAGGAGAAAAAACCCGTACCCAGTTCTTTAAGGGAGTGGTTATTCAAAGAAGAGGTTCTGGAGCGACAGAGACCTTTACAATTAGAAAAATGTCTGGAACTGTTGGTGTGGAAAGAATATTTCCAATCAACATGCCCGCACTTCAGAAAATAGAAGTTAACAAAAAAGGTAAAGTAAGGAGAGGAAGAATTTTCTACTTTAGAGGCCTTACTGGTAAAAAAGCCAGGATTAAGGAGGTACGTTCTTAGAGGTTAACATAAAGAATTAAAAACCCTGGCCATTTGGTCAGGGTTTTTTTATGACTAAATGCAAAGGTTAACTTCACTATTCTTTTTGTTCGAATTCTAAAATGGTTTTACTGATTATGGAGATACAATCCAGTAACTCCTCTTCGGTCATGACAAGGGGAGGCGCAAAACGAATGATGTTTCCGTGCGTAGGTTTCGCCAAAAGGCCATTTTCCTTTAGTGCCATGCAAATATCCCAGGCAGTAGAGCTATCTTCAGTATCATTAATAACAATAGCGTTCAACAATCCCTTTCCCCTCACCAATTTCACTAAGGAGGTTTTAGCTATTAGATCTTCCATGCTATTTCTGAAAATGGTGCCTAAATAAGTCGCATTTTCAGCTAGTTTTTCTTCTCTAACCACCTCTAGTGCTGCTATGGCAACTGCACAGGCCAGGGGGTTTCCTCCGAAAGTAGATCCGTGGTTACCAGGCCGAATAACTTCCATAATATTGTCATTAGCCAGAACCGCAGAGACCGGAAAAACACCTCCCGAAAGCGCTTTACCAAGAATTAAAACATCTGGCTTCACTTCTGGGGTACCGCTGCAGTTCTTATCTTTGCAATCGCAGTTCCCACAGGATGCCAGCAATCTTCCTGTACGGGCAATACCAGTCTGCACTTCATCTGAGATAAATAAAACATTCCTTTGCTTACAAAGAGCGTAGGCCTCTTTGATGTAATTCTCATCTGGCACATAAACCCCTGCCTCTCCCTGAATGGGTTCTACCAAAAAAGCTGCAACGTTCTTGTCCTCGAGAGCTTCTCTTAAGGCATTAAGATCGTTGTATCTTATCGACAGGATTCCTGGGGTAAACGGTCCGAAATTTTCGGTGGCGATGGGATCATTCGAGGCCGATATGATGGTTATCGTACGGCCATGGAAGTTATTCTGACAAACCACGATCTTAGCTTGGTTTGCATGAATTCCCTTTTTTTCATAACCCCATTTCCTGGCCAGCTTGATGGCTGTTTCAACCGCCTCAGCACCGGTGTTCATAGGTAGTACCTTGTCAAATCCAAAATATTCGGAGAGGTATTTCTCATACCTACCCAACATATCATTGTAAAATGCTCTTGAGGTAAGTGTCAGGGTCTCGGCCTGTTCTTTGAGGGCAGCAATGATCTTAGGATGACAATGTCCCTGATTTACAGCAGAATAGGCAGAAAGAAAATCGTAATACTTTTTCCCTTCCACATCCCACACAAAAACTCCTTCTCCCCTGCTCAAAACCACAGGAAGTGGATGATAATTTTGTGCACCGTACTTTCCCTCCAAAGCAATCGCATCTTCGGAAGTCAATTGTTCCAATACAGACATGATATAAATAATTTAAATAAAACTTCAGCAATTCCTTCTTGCGGAGAGAAATCATCCATGTAGTATGGCTAAATTACAAATTATGGTGAAATATTATCTACTCCTCTCTGCCTTATTTATTTAGCCTGGACATTAGTGTAGCCATCTGAAGTTCTATTCGTTTTAGCTCTCTTAGAATGTCATTCTTGTCCATTTGCATCCATACAAACAATTTCAGCATGCCCATAAATACCAAACATAAAAATCCGGCTGAAGCCCATTTAATTAATCCATTGGTCTGTTCTGTACCAAAAAACTGTACAATACAATAAACGAAAAGCACAAAAATAATGATGTGGGTAATAGTCATTACACTGGCAAGCCAGCCTGTTTTTCCTTTGTGAACCTGTACCATTTTACCCAACAAATTTTGTTCCTCCAATTCATCATAAAACGCGGCTTCTTCCTTAGTTAAAGTCTCTTTAATAAGTTCGTCGATATTTTCGTTATCTGTTTTCATGATTTTTTTTTAAGATTGTTTTTAACTTCTCTCGTGCATGATAAAGTCTAGACTTGACGGTTCCTGTCGAGATTTCCAGGATATTGCTAATTTCTTTTAAAGAATAATTTTCTTTATAAAATAACCTAAGAACAATTTGCTGGTCCTGGGGCAATAATTGTATTGCCTTATACAGCAACTTCACTTCTTGCTCTTTAACATCAGATTCGTCACTGTTAAAAGCGGGATTTTGATATGACTTTAAATTTTCCCGATTTCTTTTGTGCTTGCTCAGATAATCCAGAGACTTTCTGGTGACTATGCGCATAGCCCAGTTTCCAAAACTATTAGGTGCCTTAAGGCCTTCCATTTTTTTTAATATCACCGACCAACTGTCCTGTACTATATCTTTTGCGGCATCGTGGTCTCTTGTATACCAGTAAGAATGTCTGCAGAGCTTAAGTTGGTATCTGTTTACCAATAAATCAAGAGCCTTTTTGTTTCCGGCCTGGTACTGAAGTACCAACAGGCCATCAAATATTTTATCGGTATTTTTCATTAGATCATCTGCCTTATAGACGGCTTAAAAGCAAAAAGGTTCAAAAATTTTAATCTTTTTTTAGAACTATTCTCTTAAAGATAAGATTATAGATTCGGTGTAAATAGTACATTTGCTCTATGCGTAAAAATAGAGCTAAAAAGGTCTTTCAAAACGTAGAGGTGATCGATGCAGGCGCCAAAGGTAAGGCTCTGGGAAAAGCTCCGGATGGCAGGGTCATCTTTTTGTCCAATGCGGTACCCGGAGATGTTGTGGATATTCAAACTACGAAAAAAAGAAAAGCCTATTTTGAAGGCATTGCTACGGCCTTCCATACCCTTTCAGACAAACGCACCCAACCCCAATGTGATCATTTTGGAGTCTGCGGAGGCTGTAAGTGGCAGCATATGGCGTACAAACATCAATTGTATTACAAACAGCGAGAGGTAGAAAACAACCTGAAGCGGATTGGTCATCTCGACTTTGAGGAAGTCATGCCCATCTTAGGTTCGGAAAAACAATATTTCTACAGAAACAAAATGGAGTTTTCTTTTTCAGACAGTAGGTGGCTAAGTAAGGAAGAAATTGATTCTAAGGATTCCATTGCAGACAGGACGGCTTTAGGTTTCCATATTCCGGGAATGTGGGACAAAATTCTGGACATAGAGAAGTGTCATTTGCAAGCAGATCCTTCTAACGATATTCGCATTGCAATTAGGGAGTTTGCAAGGAAAGAGGGTTTGCAATTTTTTAACCCCAGAACTCAGGATGGCCTGTTGAGAACTTTGATGATCAGAAACACCTCTATCGGAGAAGTTATGGTGCTTTTGCAATTCCACACAGGGAGTAAGCAAGATAGGGAGTTGCTGTTAGACTACCTTGTAAATGCTTTTCCGTCTATTACTTCCTTACTTTATGTAATTAATCAAAAGCAAAATGATACCCTGTATGACCAGGAGGTGGTTTGTTATGCAGGCAGGGATCACATTTTTGAGGAGATGGAAGGTTTGCGCTTCAAGATCAATGCAAAATCATTCTACCAGACCAATTCGGATCAGGCCTATGAATTGTATAAAATAGTTCGTGATTTTGCTGATTTGAAAGGAGATGAACTTGTATACGATCTCTATACCGGTACGGGGACTATCGCGCAATTCATTGCAAAAAAAGCAAAAAAAGTGGTAGGTATAGAGGCGATTCCTGAGGCGATTACGGCAGCCAGGTCTAATGCTCAACTCAATGATATCGCCAATGTTGATTTTCATGTAGGAGATATGAAAAATTTACTCAACGACGATTTCATACTGGCTAATGGAAAACCAGATGTGATAATAACAGATCCTCCCAGGGATGGAATGCACAAAGATGTAGTACGTCAAATCCTTACCATGGAGCCCAAGAGCGTGGTTTACGTAAGTTGTAACAGCGCCACACAAGCGAGGGATCTTGAAATGATGAAAGAAAATTATCTAATTAAAAAAATACAGCCCGTAGATATGTTCCCGCAGACGCATCACGTGGAAAATGTTGTACTTTTAGAGCGAAAGGCCCTATGAAGCATTTTAAAAATTTGGACTTTAGTTTAGATAATGGACCCATACAAAAAGCAAAGCGCTTCTTCCTTTGCTTTTTAGGTTTTGTACTCATCTTCTCTTGTGAAAAAGATGATATATGTGTTGATGGAGATACTCCCCTATTAATCATTCGTTTTTATGATGCTGCTGATACTACTCAGTTCAAATCTGTGAGTAGTTTAAGAGTGATAGGTCTTGGGCAGGAGACACCTGTAGACACTTTTACAGACAGAAGCACTTTAGATTCTATAGGAATTCCGCTGCGTATCAATGAAATTTCAACAGGTTTTCAATTAATTCTTGACTCCGCAGATGACGATGATGAACTTGAAACAGGAAATAGTGATACCTTAAACTTCAATTATACAACCCAAGAGGTTTTTGTATCAAGAGCTTGTGGTTTCATTGCCAATTATGAGGGCCTAAGTGATGAACTAACTTCAGACTCCGAAAACTGGATACAAAGCATAGAAATAGTAAATCCTTCAATTACCAATCAGAACAGCGCTCATGTCAAAATATTTCATTAGTCTTTTAAGCCTCTTTTGTTGGGTAAGTGGATATTCGCAAAGCGAGCCTATTGATTTACAGCCCAAGGATACTATCACCCGTTATGAGGAGCCTTATGGGCTAAGAGCCGGTATTGATCTTAGCAGACCCCTGCTGACATTCCTGGACGATGACTATACAGGTTTCGAAATTGTGGGAGACTATAGGATAACTCAAAAATTATACCTTGCCGCTGAGCTGGGAAATGAAAAGAAGACCAGAGGTGAAGAGTTAGGTAATGAAGATAATCCCGGACAATTCGAAGTTTACAATTTTACGACCTCCGGCAGTTATTTAAAGTTAGGAGTAGATTATAATACCTATGAAAACTGGTATGGCATGAACAACGCTATTTTCATAGGTGGTAGATTTGCGATCAGCAGTCATAGCCAAACCTTAAATAGTTATACTATCTTCGACAGCAATCGCTATTGGAGCCCTGATGGTTTTGTTCCTGGGGCGTTTGAAGCCGAAGAGTTCAAAGGGAGGAGCAAAAGTTGGATAGAGTTTGTTTTTGGAGTAAAGGCCGAACTTATTGCTAACTTCTATTTCGGAGCCAGTGTGCGGCTCGGGTTTCTGCTCAACAATAAGGATGATGAAAGATTTCCAGATTTATGGATCCCCGGCTTTAATAAAGTAACCGACGACAGTAGTTTTGGGGTGGGTTATAATTATTCCCTCACCTATTTTTTACCGCTATACCGGAAGGCCAGGAAAAAGAAGAAAGCCGAAGAGGCCGGAACATCTTCTCAATAAGTTAGATTTCCCTTATTCCTTTAATAAAGATCCATTTCATCATTATTTTTTCTCCTTGCTCCGTCTTAATTGCCCCAAACTTTGGAGCTAAAACATTAGCAAGAATCGCCGAAGTAACCGCTAAAAAAATTCGGTTTATAGGCCAATAGTATCCCAGTAGTAATCTAATAATAATAAACAGTGCTGCAAATGCAATAAAATTAAAAAGCAGGGCTTTGTATTTAGGTCTCATAAATTAGATTTATTCTGATATTTCGCCTTTTTGCTTCCCTCGTACATTTCGTATCGCACTAATCTGGACTCCAGGCGGCCATTGTAAAGCTTAATTTTTTGAGAAGTTCTAAGACCCACATGTTTTAGGGCTTCCATATTAGCGGTAATTAACCAGGCATTAGTGCCAGGGTAATGTTGCTTTAAGGTATCGCCAATATTTCCATAAAGTTCTTTAATATCGGCATCTAAACGTTCGCCATAGGGAGGGTTAAACAAGATATGTAAGGGTCCTTCAACCTTTTTGCTGGTATGAAAAAAATTCTGACGATCTACACTAATGTATTCGCTTAGGTTTGCATTTTCAATGTTATCCTGTGCCTTTCTGACAGCTGAAGGCGCTTTGTCATACCCAGTGATCGTATGATGAAATTCGCGCACCTTATTAAGGCTGGCTTCAACAATTTTATCAAACAAGGTTTTATCATAATCCTTCCACTTTTGAAAAGCAAAGCCTGGCCTGTTAATATTTGCGGGGATATTAGTAGCAATCATCGCTGCTTCTACTAAGATTGTACCACTTCCACACATAGGATCCAGGAAATCTGTACGGCCATCCCAGCCACTTAAAAGTACGAGTCCGGCCGCCAAAACCTCATTAATGGGAGCGATGTTGGTTGCTGTTCTGTATCCCCGGTGGTGTAAAGAACTGCCAGAACTATCCAAAGATACATGGCACTGATTTCGTTGTATATGAATATTAATTCGAATATCGGGATGCTCGAGATCTACATTTGGACGACGGCCACCGGCATTTCTAAAACTGTCAACTATGGCGTCTTTTACTTTTTGGGAAACAAAGAGCGAATGTGTGAAATCGTCAGACTTTAGGAGGCTGTCTACAACAAATGTATTTTCGGCACTTAGGTAAGAGCTCCATTTCAGCCGATATATCTTTTGATAAAGATCAGCTTCGTCCCTAACATGGAAGGAAGCGATTGGCTTTAGAATTTTAAGCGCAGTGCGAAGGCAAAGATTTGCTTTATACATAAATCCGGTATCTCCCTCAAAACTTACGCTACGAACTGCGGGCTGAACTCTCCCTGCACCAAGGTTTCGAAGTTCTTTTGCCAAGATCTCTTCAAAGCCGTAGAAGGTCTTGGCGACCATTTTGAAATTTCTCTGCATATTCTTAGCTATGAATGCCACAAAAATACACTAATTTTGGGGCCAATAATTTTTATTTACTCAGGCCGCAGCCTATGTCTTAATGATCTATATCTTATTAGTACTTTCTGTTCTGCTGAGCTTTTTTTTTATATGGTTTGTAAAACCAAAGAAGAAAGAGATCTTACCCCTACTACTTTCTTTTAGTGGTGCCTTTCTTTTAGCACTAACCATCTTCGAATTACTTCCTGGAGTCTACCAGTATTCGAATACCAAAACCGTTGGGACCTTTATTATTCTGGGCATTTTATTACAAATATTTCTGGAGTTTTTTTCGAAAGGAGCAGAACACGGGCATATTCATTTAGATTCGAATAATAACAGTTTTCCCTGGCTCTTATTTGCAAGTCTTTCTATTCACGCATTTTTTGAGGGGCTCCCTATTGAAAAACATCATCCCATATTATTTGGGATATTGATACATAAGATTCCCATAGCACTCATTCTGAGTATTTTTCTATTGAGTTCTAAGCTTGGAAAGACGAAGGCATTCATTTTCATTCTTCTCTTTTCACTGATGACACCACTTGGAAATTGGGCAGCAGGGCATTTTGAGTTTGTGGAGACCTACTACGTACCGATTACAGCTCTTGTCATTGGTGTATTTCTACATATTTCCACCGTAATACTTTTTGAAAGCTCTGAAGGGCATAGTTTTAATTTGCGAAAGCTATTCGTGATAGTCCTTGGAGTAACTCTGGCCTATGTTGTTTAAAATCGGTCTTCTCCTTCTAGACCACATCCAGGTAAACCATAAACCAGTGGCTAATTGCCCCGCCTAGCACGAAAAAATGCCAAATAAGATGGTTGAAAGGAATTCTCCTTATGGCGTAGAAAATAATTCCTAAAGTATAAAAAGCGCCTCCTAAGGCCATCAGATAAAGACCTCGAGACGACAGGGAGTCTGTTAAATTGTTAAAATCAAAAACGATTAACCACCCCATAATGAGATAGAGCAATAGTGAAATGAGTTCGAATTTCCCTGTAAAAAACAATTTTAGGACGGTACCAAAAGCAGCAATCCCCCAAACGGCAAATAAAATAATCCAGCCATTGCCATCTATAAGCGTAATGAGCGCAACCGGAGTGTAGGTCCCTGCAATGAGGTAATAGATACTGATATGGTCTAATATTCTCAGTTTGGCTTTGACTTCCTTTTTAGAAGCGGCATGGTATAAAGTTGAAGCAGTAAACAACAGAATAAGCGACAAGCTATAGACAACAATCGCAATCGTAGAATATGAATTTTTAGAACTGTCATTCTTTAGTAGCAGAACTAAGCCCACTAGCCCCAGCAATACCCCCAGGCCATGTGACCAGGCATTCCACTTTTCTTCCTTGGTATTCGTTACCGTCACTACTTGTATCTCTTGCCGCGCTTAATAACCATGTCTACATCCTGCAATAAACTGATGTACCTTAACACATCGCCATCAACCGCAATAATATCGGCGTATTTTCCGGGTGTCACAGTTCCAACTTCATCTGCTACACCCATCCAAAGCGCTGGCCAATATGTTGCCGACCTGATAGCGTACATAGGATCTATACCAAATTCATTTACCCAAACGTCTAATTCGTTCCAGGTAGACTGGCTGTGAAACTTCATAGGAATACCACTGTCTGTACCTATCAAAAGAACAACTCCGGCCTCTAATAGTTGATGAATTTTGGTTTTTAATGTTGGTTTTCTGGAAGGTGTCAATTGAAAATAGGGTAAACGATCTGGGTGTTTTATGCTATTTCTAATATCCGCGATTATGCTATCAGGTAAACCCAAATGCCAGGAATCGTTGTCGAGCTTCTCACGGTTGTCTCGTACGTATTCATAATTGTATAAGCCTTCAACTGTGGGACACCAGAACAAGGGACCCTTATTCATTTGTGCGGTTCGCTCTTTGATCATTTCCATAACGTCATCCGGATATTTGGGTGCGGATGAAAGGCCGGTATGTTCAAAGCAGTCTACACCCATCTGCAGGCCACGTCTGATTTCTTCAGGTCGATGTCCATGAGCAACCACCTTCAAATTATTCTTATGCGCTTCCTCTACCACGGCTTTTAGTTCTTCGATGGTCATTTGATCCTGATCTACCAATTTGATCATATCAACTCCGGCCTTTGCTAATTTTCGAATTTTCTTCCTGCCGTCTTCAGGGCCGTCTACCCCCCAGCGGAACGCCTCGGTATTGGGGTAGGGTTTGTGCTGTATAAAGGGACCAGAAACATATAGCGTGGCTCCTGGTATCTCACCTTGATTAATAGCATCTCGCACTGAAATACTTTCTTCTAGAGGTGCACCCAAGTCTCTAGCACTGGTAACACCAGCCATTAGCAATTGAAGTGCCGAAGCAGGCATGATAACATCATTGAAAAGCGGTGGATAGGTTTTATCCCAATACGCATAATCTGCATGCCCGTTTATCATGGTGTGCACGTGCATATCCCATAGACCGGGAAGCACCGTCATTCCTTCGGTAGAAATGATCTCCGCATTGGGCGGGATTGGCGTATTGTCTTGGTTACCAACACTTTTAATTCGCTCCCCTTCAATAATAATTACACTGTTTTTAATGGGGTCTGAACCATAACCGTCTATTAGGGTACCGCCAACCAGGGCCTTTAGTTTTATTTCCTGGCCAGACAATGAATAGCAGACAACAAAAAGTAGT
>CBDBVE010000015.1:0-130000 GCA_965212595.1 Flavobacteriaceae bacterium | reverse complement strand
GAACTTTGATGTACTGCGTACCGCAAACTGCGTACTGTAAACTGGGTGCTCAACTTCTAAAATTTCCAATATCGTATTCTCAATGAACTTAAATTCAATAACCATTTAGCATTTAGCAAGTAACAATGCCTGACATTGTTAACTGTTTATTGCTAATTGATCATTGTAACTCGTAGTCTCCCCGCCTTAGGCGGGATTAATTCCCACTGCAATATCCATTCGCAACTAAACTTGCTCCTGAATCTTGGCGGTCATTAACAGGCATCTGCCTTCGCCTACTTTGTAGTCTCAGGCAGACTCGAACTGCCGACCTCTACATTATCAGTGTAGCGCTCTAACCAGCTGAGCTATGAGACTGCATTTATTTATAATGACAGACAACAAAAAAACTAAAAACAATAAAAACCAAAAAGGACGGAAATTCCTATTTCCTTAAAATCAAATCGTCGTAAATGTAATCAAAGTACCTCTTCTCTAGAAAGGAGGTGTTCCAGCCGCACCTTCCGGTACGGCTACCTTGTTACGACTTAGCCCTAGTTACCGATTTTGCCCTAGGCCGCTCCTTACGGTGACGGACTTCAGGCACTCCCGGCTTCCATGGCTTGACGGGCGGTGTGTACAAGGCCCGGGAACGTATTCACCGGATCATGGCTGATATCCGATTACTAGCGATTCCAGCTTCACGGGGTCGAGTTGCAGACCCCGATCCGAACTGTGACCGGTTTTATAGATTCGCTCCGCCTTGCGACGTGGCTGCTCTCTGTACCGGCCATTGTAGCACGTGTGTAGCCCAGGACGTAAGGGCCGTGATGATTTGACGTCGTCCCCACCTTCCTCACGGTTTGCACCGGCAGTCCCGTTAGAGTCCCCAGCTTTACCTGATGGCAACTAACGGTAAGGGTTGCGCTCGTTATAGGACTTAACCTGACACCTCACGGCACGAGCTGACGACAACCATGCAGCACCTTGCAAAATGTCCGAAGAAAAGTCTATCTCTAAACCTGTCATTCTGCATTTAAGCCCTGGTAAGGTTCCTCGCGTATCATCGAATTAAACCACATGCTCCACCGCTTGTGCGGGCCCCCGTCAATTCCTTTGAGTTTCATTCTTGCGAACGTACTCCCCAGGTGGGACACTTATCACTTTCGCTTGGCCGCCGAATCCGAAAATCCAACAGCTAGTGTCCATCGTTTACGGCGTGGACTACCAGGGTATCTAATCCTGTTCGCTCCCCACGCTTTCGTCCATCAGCGTCAGTATATGGTTAGTGACCTGCCTTCGCGATCGGTGTTCTATGTAATATCTATGCATTTCACCGCTACACTACATATTCCGGCCACTCCACCATAACTCAAGACAACCAGTATCAAAGGCAGTGCTACGGTTGAGCCGCACCATTTCACCCCTGACTTAATTGCCCGCCTGCGGACCCTTTAAACCCAATAATTCCGGATAACGCTCGGACCCTCCGTATTACCGCGGCTGCTGGCACGGAGTTAGCCGGTCCTTATTCTTACAGTACCGTCATCGGAGTATACATACTCCTTATTCTTCCTGTATAAAAGCAGTTTACAACCCATAGGGCTGTCTTCCTGCACGCGGCATGGCTGGATCAGGCTTCCGCCCATTGTCCAATATTCCTCACTGCTGCCTCCCGTAGGAGTCTGGTCCGTGTCTCAGTACCAGTGTGGGGGATCCCCCTCTCAGGGCCCCTACCTATCGATGTCTTGGTAAGCCGTTACCTTACCAACTAACTAATAGGACGCATAGCCATCTTTTACCGTAACCTTTAATCATTTGGTGATGCCACCAATTAATACCATGGAGTGTTAATCCAAATTTCTCTGGGCTATCCTCCAGTAAAAGGTAGGTTCTATACGCGTTACGCACCCGTGCGCCGGTCGTCAGCAAAGAAGCAAGCTTCTTCCTGTTACCCCTCGACTTGCATGTGTTAGGCCTGCCGCTAGCGTTCATCCTGAGCCAGGATCAAACTCTTCATCGTTTATTTTTAAATATCTGTCGATACTTACAATTACATAAACAAGTAAAGTAGTTCTAAAAAAAATCAGATCCCGCCCTCTTATTTGGTCTTTATCTATTCTTAATCTATTTCTTAACGCTTCGCTTATACCTCTTGCTAAAAAAGTATAAACCTTACTTCTTCTTTCTTGTACAAAAGAAGAACGCTGTCTGTCAATATGTCAATGAACATTCTCAAAATATTGAAAAAGAAAAAATCAAATCCCGAAAGATTTGCATCCATATCCCTCTTCCAATATCGCCCCTATTGTGTATCACTCTAAAAGCGGGTGCAAATATAGAGGACTTTTTTTAATTGCTGCTAAAATTTCAGGTATTTTTAAGACTTTTTTTTTGCCCTAAATATTAACTAACTAGAAACTAGTTTCTTGCTCAAATTTTTCAACAAAAAAGGATAGTAAATTTAATAGAATTAAATGGTTTGCGCAACTATTTTTTTTGCTTCTCTACCTTGCTCCATTTATTGGTCAGGGAAGCATAGTCATAATCCAAGACAGACTCCTGACGCTCAAGCCTGTTTGAAGCAAATGCCCGCTGTAAGATATCCTCAATAAGGTAATCTTCATGGATGCTCTCAGGATGGTATTCTTCCTTGATACTTATCTTGAATAATTTAGCTGTGGTATTATACCAAAAAGCCCGCCATCCGCTTCGTAGTTCTTTCACCAAATTAAAAGCCGTTTTTCCGGTTTGCCTGTAAATCAATTTAACTAGAATCTGGCCTTCTGTCCTCGTCAGTTTTTTTAGCTCTTCAGAAAACTCTTCTTCAATATATTTTTGAACATGTCGGGTATACCTTTTCCGCTTTCGCTTAGACGTTATCTTTCCAAGGCTGTCATTCAATTCTACCAGGCGTTCTGAGGCCAGTTTGGCATAAGGGTACACTTTTATCGTTTTTCGCCTCAAGATATAGTAACGTAATTTTTCCTTGTAAGAGGCAAATTCGAGCTTACTAAAAATGTAAACTTCATCTAGCGGAATAGAACTCCTGAAAATAGAATCACCTTCTACAATGATCATTTTTTCAGTAACAGAATCCAGAGGTACTTCTTCTACCTGCGCATTCGTTCTTAAAAAAAACAAGCCAATAATTGCTAAAACAAACAACTTCCTCATATACTTTAAAAAACAAAAGCCCTGCCAAAATTAACGATAAACATACAACTGTATTATTAAATAAAAGTGAATATTGCTAAGTTTGTGGCTTAAACACACATACATGAGTAACAAGAAGATCATCACTAAAAAATCTTTAGATTTCTTTGAAAAATATTTGAATAATGCGGCACCAACGGGTTACGAGTGGGAAGGGCAAAAACTCTGGATGAAGTATCTAAAACCTTATGTAGATACCTTTATCACCGATACCTATGGCACCGCTGTGGGAGTAATTAATCCTGAGGCCACCTACAAAGTAGTAATCGAAGGGCATTCTGATGAAATTTCATGGTATGTAAACTACATCACAGACGACGGACTTTTATATGTGATCAGAAATGGCGGAAGCGACCATCAAATAGCCCCTTCTAAATGGGTAAATATTCATACCAAAAAAGGGATGGTAAAGGGGATCTTCGGATGGCCCGCAATCCATACCAGAGACCGGGCAAAAGAAGAGCCTCCAAAACTCGACAACATCTTTATAGACATTGGAGCCAAGGATAAAGCAGAAGTAGCCAAAATGGGAGTCCATGTTGGATGTGTGATTACCTATCCTGATGAATTTCACGTGCTCAACGGGAACAAATTTGTTTGCCGGGCCATTGATAACCGAGCTGGCGGGTTTATGATCGCTGAAGTAGCAAGATTACTTCACGAAAATAAGCAGAAGCTTCCTTTTGGCCTTTACGTCACCAATGCTGTTCAGGAAGAGATCGGTCTTAGAGGTGCGGAGATGATCACGCAAACCATTAAACCCCAGGTGGCCATAGTAACCGATGTTTGTCATGATACGACTACTCCTATGATAAACAAAAAGAAACAGGGGCATACCGAGCTGGGGGCAGGTCCTGTAATCTCTTACGCACCAGCTGTGCAAAATAAACTAAGAGAGCGCATCATAGATACGGCCGAGACGCAAAAGATTCCTTTTCAGAGAATGGCCGCATCAAGATCTACAGGGACCGATACCGATGCCTTTGCTTATAGCAATGGAGGTGTAGCTTCGGCGCTTATTTCGCTACCCTTACGCTATATGCATACCACGGTTGAAACGGTTCATAAGGATGATGTAGAAAATGTAATAAGGCTTATTTATCAGACCTTACTTACGATTAAGGAAGGGGAAACTTTTAGTTATTTCGATTAGTCTAAATAGTATATAGTGCAAAGAGGTTCTTTGTGATGTCTGTTCTAGCGTAGTTGGGAGCTAATTCGTTTTGACATATAAGACGTCTCGACCGCCTGCCCGTTCCATTCAGGCGGGCGCTCGACGTGACCTCAACTTAGCATAACATGGATGAGTTTATAGACATACTGGACAGCGAAGGAAAGCATACCGGAAAGGTGGCACTCAAATCTGAAGCCCATAAACACGGTTGGCCCCATCACACGGTGCACGTATGGTTCTACACCAGAAATTTTGAGGTCTTATTACAGCAACGCGGGGCAACCAAAGCTACACATCCCCTGCTTTGGGATGTTTCTGTAGCGGGCCATGTGGCTGCAGGCGAGTCTATAATCAGTGCTGCCATTCGCGAAGTGCAGGAAGAGTTAGGCTTACAGATTGTTGAAGGTGATCTTAGAAAACTCGGTGTTTTCAAAGCGCTGCATGAACATAGTAAAGATCTTGTGGATTATGAGTTCCATCATACTTTTTTGGCTGAATTGAAAGTGCCTGTAGAAAAGCTTCGCAAACAGGAAGCTGAAGTGAACGACTTGAAATTGTTGCCTTTAAAGTTCTTTACAGACGAAACAGGCGCTGCGGAGACACGAAAAAACTATGTGCCAGATCAGGATCGTTATTACCTAAAAGTGGCAGCCGCAATCCGGAATATATTACAAGGAATCTGAAAAGGTTTCAACATTATCCCAAGAGTAAGTCTGTTGTTCTCCATTAGCCATATTCTTTACCACAAAAGATTTGGCTTCCAGCTCCTGGGCTCCCAGCAGAATAACATAAGACACTCCCCTATTGTCGGCATATTTCATCTGCTTCTGCATTTTTGTCGCCCTGGGATAGACATCGGTCTTAATTCCTTTCTGCCTTAGTCTTCGAGCCAAGTTAAAAGCAGCTAGCGCTTCGTTTTCCCCAAAATTCACAAACAAGACATCCAGAGATCTGTCTACTGATACCGGAAACAGACCCAGTTCCTCCATCACTAAATAAATGCGATCCAGGCCAAAGGAAATTCCAACACCAGAAACGTCTTTCAATCCGAAGATACCCGTTAAGTCGTCATAACGGCCACCTCCGCCGATTGATCCCATAGCAACTTCTTTAGGAGCTGCCACCTCAAAAATAGCTCCGGTATAATAGTTAAGCCCTCTTGCCAAAGTGACATCCAATTCGAGATTAACGCACTGGAGGTCAAATTTCTCTAAGGTTCTGAAGATGTTACTCAGTTCAAGAGCCCCTGCAATTCCTGTTTCTGAGTTTTCTAAAAAACTATCAAGCACTTTTAGCTTGTCTGAATAGGTTCCTGAGAGTTCAAAGAGTGGCTCTGCTTTTTTAATAGCATTCTCAGAAATTCCTTTGGCAAGCATCTCCTTTATGACCGCTTCTTTTCCAATTTTATCAAGCTTATCCAGAGCAACTGTAAAGTCTACAAGCAGATGCTTTGCACCGATAACTTCGGCAATTCCTGAAAGGATTTTTCTATGGTTTAACTTGATTGTAACACCACTTAATTTAAGCTCTGCGAAAACGGCATCGTACAATTGAATTAATTCTACCTCCTGCAATAAAGAAGTAGGCCCAACAACATCCGCATCACATTGATAGAATTCTCTAAACCTGCCCTTCTGAGGCCTGTCTGCTCTCCAAACAGGTTGTATCTGGTAGCGCTTAAAGGGAAAATCTAATTCGTTCTGATGCATCACCACATACCTTGCAAAAGGTACGGTGAGATCATAGCGCAAAGCCTTATCGGAAATCTTTGGGGTTAAGGAACTCGATTTTTTAGAGCTGTAGGTTACATCATCTACTTTGCTTATAAAATCTCCGGAATTCAATATTTTAAATATGAGTCGGTCTCCTTCTTCTCCATACTTGCCCATCAGGGTATCGAAGTTCTCAAAGGAAGGCGTTTCAATAGGCTGAAACCCAAAATTTTCAAAATGCTTTTTTATCGTCTCAATGATATAGTTACGCCTGGCGATTTCGGAAGGAGAAAAATCTCTAGTGCCCTTGGGTATGGATGGTTTTTGTGCCATTTAAAATAAATATGCTGCAAATATAGGAGATTGTATGGTCCAATTTACCAAAAACCCCTGGACTCCGCTCGGGGAGACATTCACTACTCAATAATCTTATCGAACCATTGGTACAAATCTCCCTTAGTAACAACAGCACCTTGCTGAATCAGGTTAAACTTATCAAGGTTTTTTTCTTCGGTGTAGCTCTTGGAAGCGGTGAGGTATTCCACAAAATCGGACTGCCAGTTTTTTTTGAACCAATTAAAGCCTTCACCGGTCCTTAAATCTATATCGGGATTCATCACTTTTACCGAAATCAACTTCATTTCTTTATCGGCCAGGTGGAATAAATGCATTTGCTGAGCCGAAATATTTTCCAGATAGCTTACATTGTTAAGCACTCCTTCCCAAACCAGGTCGCTAAAGATATCAAGCTCTTCTTCGGCTACCTTAGGTTTTTCTTCTTTAATAGCATTCCATTCTTCGGCTGTAATTGACTGGGTAGCCAAGAAGTTGATAAACTCTTGCTGAAGTTCATCCAATTGTTCCTTCGTAAGTCTTGTGTATTTCAAAATCCTGAGTTTTGAAGGCTAAAATTACCTTCTTTAGAAATAAAAAAACCGCCCTCCCGATTGCCATCGGGAAAGGCGGCGCAAAATTAGTGTTTTTATTTCTTAATTAAAGATGTATCGCACTCCAAATTGTGCCTGCCATCTCGATATCAAATCTGTGCTAGAACTAAATGTACTTGTCAAATTTGTGTTGAAGGTATACGTTGGGTCAAAGCTGGTGATATTACCATCCACATCCCTGGGAAAGCTAACACTTAGCACCTCTGGGTTTGTTGGTATTTCTACCACGCCCCAATTAGACGAGATCAAATTTCCGAGATTTAAGACATCCAAACTTAACTGTATCGTATTCTTGTTACCCAGGTTAATGTCTTGAAGCACTTTCAAATCCCATCGGCCTCTCCAGGGGGCCAAAGCGCCATATCGTTCGGCGTAGCTTCCTCTGTTGTCACTTAAGTAGTCATCTTGCTGAATGAATGCTTCAAAAGCCTCAGCCTGGCCAGGGCCGCTGAAGTTCATTTGATTAATTTCCGAAGAGGTGGGTATATAAAGCAAATCATTACTTCTTGAAAGTACCCCATCATTGTTTAAATCACCCGCAGTCAAATAATTGAAACGACCTCCCTGAGCATACTCAAAAAATGTAGATACCGTGGTACCGGTTTTGAAGACCTTAGAAATTACACCAATAAATCTATGTGTATCTCCGTATCTGGAGTTAGATAATACATCGTCATTAGCATTTCCGGAAATGGCATTTCCATCAAAAGCGTCACTGGTAATTTCCGCTTCAATTGAATTTACATCTTTAGAATCGAGGAAGCTATATGCAAGGCTGGTGTAAAGGCCATTGTCAAAAGTTTTTTGCGCTTTCACGACCGCATTAAAAATCTTTCCTTTATCAGAATTTGTAAAGACATATGCGTTATCACCTCTATCTCCCGCAGCATATACTGGGCGGTTATCAACACCATTCAAGGTTTCGGAAGGTGGTCTTAGACCCCAATTCTGAACATGTGCCCCGTTTATATCCTTGGTGTATGAAAGATCTGCAGTTAAGATGACACCATTGTCAAGGCGTAAATCTCCACCCAGACTGGTACGCCATACCTGAGGCCATTGGAAATCTGGATCCACAGGAGTTAAAAAGAAAATATTTGGATTGGCAATTTGATTTCCTAACCAAACAAATGGGAATCGACCCGTAAATATTCCGGTACCTCCACGTATTTGTAGTGTATTGTCGTTATGAACATCCCAATTGAAACCAACTCGAGGAGATAATAGAAAATCGTTGGTAGGAAGTTGAGTAGAGTCGAAAAAGACATCTTCCCCTGTTTCCGGGTCGAAGTATGGTACTCCTGGCACCACAGCAGGCGAGCGGTCAATTACATCCTGTGCTTTAGCTGAGGAATCGAAATACAAAGGTTTATCAAAACGTATACCATAGGTCAGCTTAAAGTTCTCTAAGACATTCCACTCATCTTGTACGTAAAAAGCAAGCTGCCCTACATTGGTCTCAGCCAAAGCCCAACCTCCCGGATTACCTATGCCGGCGGCCTCTAAGGCACTGTTCGCTGCAATAGCTCCGCTAATTGCACCTTGATAGAAGGCAACAAGGGAGGCTTCATTGGAGGGGTCCCTAAAATCGGCAATGGAACCTGTTGGAAAGAAAGTTCCCTGAGCACCATAAACTCCTAGATTAAAAGAATTATCGAACTGAAATTTTTCGAAAGAAAAACCAACCGTAAAGGTATGATCACCCTTAAAGAAGTTTAAGTTATTCGTAATTTGAAACACTTTTTGGTCTAGTGTATTATTAATTGAAAAAGGTTCGTGTCCTGCAATTATATAGTTAGAACTTCCAGTATCATCCAATAGGGTAATGGCCGGCGCCGGCGTAGACTTCGGCGTTCTGAAATCCTCAAAATGCGTATACCCAATCTGTAATTTGTTAATGGCTTCATCGGATAAAGTCGAATTCAATTCGATTTGCACTGATTGTATTTTATTGTTTATTTCGTAGCCTGCGTTTTCAAACTGAAGCGTTGTTAGGTTAGGTCCTCTGGAACCCAGTGCGGTTGGATGCGCTGGCTTTTCTTTAGAGGCATCTAAAAAATTATAGATCACCGCAAGTCGGTTTTTATCATTGATGTTCCAATCTATTTTAAAGATTCCTTTGCTGGACTCCTGATCGAAATTAAATCCTTCAAATCGGCCAGGATTGTAAAATCTTCCATCTCCAATCTGAACCTGACTTAGAATATTACTGACTAATTCAAAATCAGAAGCCAATACTCTAGATTCGTTTATAGTCCCCGCTCCCCTATTAGGAACAAAGCCTGCAGAACCTAAATCTGTTCTTTCATCTCGTTCGAAGTTCGCGAAGAAGAAAACTTTATTCTTGACGATGGGCCCTCCAATACTTATGCCATATTGTGTCTGACTCAAATCTGCCTTGAACACATCATCACCTTTGATTTTGCCTCCCGTAAGATCCTCATTTCTAAAAAACCCATAAACAGTACCGTAAAACTCATTGGTTCCACTTTTCGTTACCGCATTAACCGATGCGCCGGTAAATCCGGATTGAGTAACGTCATAAGGTGCAGTAGTAACCTGGATCTGCTCTATCGCGTCTATAGATATCGGATTTGCTTCGGTTTGCCCACCTGGTTGTGCCGCATCCAAACCAAAAGGGTTATTGAAGATGGCGCCATCCAGTGAAAAGTTATTAAACTGATCGTTCCTTCCACCAAAAGACCCTGCGCTGGCTGTGGGTTCTAAACGGGTGAAATCATTGGTAGACCTGGAAATCGTAGGTAACCTCGTTAATTCTCTTCTACCTACACTGGTCTCAGCACCAGTCCTGTCACTCCCAAAAGTTCCTCCTCTGTCTGACACCACTACCACTTCATCCAGGGCCTGGCTTTCAGAAACCATATTTGCGTTAAAATTAAAAGTCTTACCAAGCGATAAGAACACCTCACTTTGAGTCTGTTCCCTGAAACCGACATAAGACACAGTAATCTCATAAGGTCCTCCAACGCGGAGGTTCAAAAGATTGTACCTTCCGTCCTCATTTGTAATGGCTCCATACGTCGTCCCTGTTGGGGTGTGTATTGCCACAATGTTTGCTCCCAATAAAGGAGCACCTTGGTCATCTGAGACCGTTCCGCGAATGTTCGATGTGGTCACCTGAGCGACCGCCACTGCTGAAAAGAATAGTAAAGCAATGGTAATGCGTAATTTAGTTTTCATTGAGTAAGGAGTGTTTGAATTAGTTTTATTCCGAGGAATAAATATAACATAAAAAAAGAGCTATGCACGCATAGCTCTTTCGAAGTTATTAACGAAATGTTATTGTTATTTCTTTTCAGCCACTACTTCAAAAGGAAATTCAAAGACAACTTCTCTATGTAGTCTGATCTGGGCCTCATAAGGACCAACTCTTTTGATGGAGCCCCCTTTGATATTGATATACTTTTTATCAACTTCATGTCCGGCTTTTTCTAAAGCTGCTGCCAGGTCAATATTGGTAATAGAACCAAACAATTTATCTGCTGCCCCTACTTTGGCTGGAATTTTTATTTCGAGCTCTTTAAGTGCCTCCACAGTCTTATTAGCTTCATCAACTATCGTTTTCTCCTTGTGTGCCTTTTGCTTAAGATTTTCAGCAAGAACTTTTTTGGCCGAAGGAGTAGCCATAGCGGCCAACCCTTGTGGGATCAGGTAGTTTCTACCATACCCATTTTTTACCTTAACTATATCGTCTTTAAAACCTAGGTTTTGTACGTCTTCTTTTAAAATAAGTTCCATGATCCGTTTCGTTTTACTTTAATAAATCTCCTACATAGGGCATTAAAGCCAAATGCCTTGCTCTTTTAACGGCCTGGGCCACTTTTCTCTGGTATTTCAGCGAAGTTCCGGTAAGCCTTCTCGGCAATAACTTTCCCTGCTCGTTTACCAGTTTCATAAGAAAATCAGGATCTTTATAATCAATATATTTGATTCCAGATTTTTTGAAACGGCAGTACTTTTTCTGCTTATTGGTTTCAATATTTAATGGGGTCAAATAACGAATTTCCCCATCTTTTTTACCTTTTGCCTGTTGTTGTAACGTTGCCATACTCCTTACGCTTTAGCTTTTAATTTGGTTCTTCTTTTTTCGGCCCACTCAATAGCGTGCTTGTCAAGTTTTACAGTCAAGAAACGCATAATGCGCTCGTCTCTTCTAAACTCTCTCTCATAAGGTGCGATAGCCTCACCAGGTGCGGCAAATTCAAACAAGTGGTAAAAACCACTTTTTTTGTTCTGAATTGGGTAGGCTAATTTTTTTAGCCCCCAGTTCTCTTTAGAGACCATTTTGGCCCCTTTCTTACTTAAGAAATTTTCAAATTTCTTTACTGTTTCCTCTATCTGAGTGTCAGATAGAACGGGATTAAGAATGAAAACAGTTTCGTAATGATTCATACTTTGTTTTTTTTATTTAGGAGCGCAAAAGTAACAATTATTCAATCTATTCACAAGAAAACGGAAAAAAGTTCGTTATAGGTAGAAGAATAATAGAATTAAACTTAACCTAAACTTTTATCTATGGTCATTGCCAACGATACAGGATTTAATGCAATGTTTACAACTTTTGTTGCAGTTGAACGTGTTTTTTCAGTATTTTGTCGATGATTTAACCCCACAAATCAACCCATTTATGAAATTAAGAAGTATTGTTGTTGATGATTCATCAATGCAACGTATGGCAGTTGCTAAATTAGTGAATAATCATCCGAACCTGGCCTTAGTTGCTGAGTATAGCAATGCGATTGAAGCGAAGAATGGCATCAAAAACAACGAAATTGACTTAATCTTTCTCGACGTTGAAATGCCCATTATCAATGGCTTTGACTTATTAGAATCTCTTGAAAACCGTCCGCAGGTCATCTTAATCACCGGGAAACCGGATTACGCGCTTAAAGCGTTTGATTACGACGTTACCGATTACTTACACAAGCCTATTACTATGGCAAGGTTTGACGCCTCTGTAAAGCGCGCTGTTGCCAAGTATGAGCAAATGCACAAAGTAAACGAGGATGAAGAGCATATCTTTGTAAAAAGCAATCTTAAGAAACGAAAAGTTATCCTTAACGATATCAAGTGGATAGAAGCCCTTGGAGACTATATTAAACTGGTTACTGATGAAGCCAATATCGTAATCCTGTCTACCATGAAGGCTTTTGAAAAGCAGCTTCCTGAAGATAAATTTTTAAGAATTCACAAATCATACATTGTGAACTTGGAAAAAATCGAGAAATTCAACAGTAAGAATGTTGAGGTGAGCGGCAGGTCCATTCCGTTAAGTAGAAATAAGAAAACAGAGTTAGCCGAGGCCTTGAGCAACGTTTAACTTAGAAGTGGTCTACGTTGTAGATTACTCTTACACTCTTATATTGTGAAATAGCATTAAAGGATTTTTCAATTCTTTTAATGCTATTTTTTGTTTTCACCAGAGCTTGTTTTTTGTCAATCTTAACCAGGACATTTTTGACATACTGATTTCGTATGCGGGCTATGGGTGGAAATTCAGGTCCGAGAATATCTGAAGGGATCGTTGTTTTCAATGCCCTTGCAAACCAGGCAGATGCATCATTGAGTTTGTTATATTCCTTGTGCTTAAAGGTAATTTTAATAAGTCTGTTTAAAGGAGGATATTTGTAATTCTCACGTTCATACAGCTGTTCGTTATACATCTCTTCATAAGCTCCGGTAGTCACTTGCTTTAAGATTTGATGATACGGATTGTAGGTCTGTATGATAACTTTACCGCGTTCTTTTGTTCTCCCTGCCCTGCCCGCAACTTGTGTCAACAATTGAAAACAACGTTCATGCGCTTTAAAATCGGGGAAGTTAAGCAGGGTATCTGCATTCATAATCCCTACAAGGCTTACCTTTCTAAAATCCAGGCCTTTGGTGAGCATCTGAGTCCCCACCAAAATGTCTATCTCTTGTTGTTCAAAGGCTTCAATGATCCTGGCATGAGAATGTTTCCCACGGGTAGTATCTAAATCCATCCGCTTTACCTTTGCTTCGGGAAAGAATTGATGCAACTCCTCCTCTACCTGCTCAGTCCCAAATCCTTTGGTATCAAGAGTAAAGCTCCCACAAGCTTCGCAGCTAGCCTCTAACACCCGCTTATGGCCGCAATAGTGACAACGCAATTGCTTGCGATGCTGATGGTATGTAAGACTTACATCACAATTCGGGCATTGGGGAGAATGGCCGCAAGTAGTGCACTCCACTATCGGGGCATATCCCCGCCTATTCTGGAACAAAATAACCTGCTGCTTCGACTCGAGGGCCAGCGCGATCTCTTCAAGCAAGCGTTCAGAAAATCGGCCTTTCATTCGCTTTTTACGCATCTGTTCTTTAAGATCTGTCAACTCAATCTCTGGCATCAATACGTTTCCATACCTTCTATCAATTTTGGCGAGGCCGTACTTCCCGGATTGCGCATTGTGGTAACTTTCAATGCTCGGTGTTGCCGAGCCAAGTAAGATCTGACTTTTGTGCAGTTTAGCTAAAACTATGGCCGCGTCTCTTGCATGATATCGCGGCGCAGGATCGAACTGTTTAAAAGAATTGTCGTGCTCTTCATCCACGATGATCAAACCCAAATTAGAGAAGGGTAAAAACATGGCAGATCTGGCTCCAATAATGAGTTGTGCCTTAGGCTTTTGCTTTAAGACATTATTCCAGACTTCTACCCTTTCATTCATGCTGTATTTTGAATGATAAACCGAAATTTTCTCACCAAAGAATTCTTGAAGCCTCGAAATCAATTGTGTAGTTAGCGCAATTTCCGGGAGCAGGTAAAGCGCTTGCTTTCCCAATTCCAAAAAGCGCTCCAGCAGCTTCATATAGACTTCCGTTTTTCCAGAAGAGGTTACCCCGTGGAGAAGTGTCACTTTTTTTTCATCAAAGGCAGCATCTATAGTATTTAGGGCTTCTTGTTGAAATTCGTTTAGCTTTTTAAGTGCTTGGGCCTGTTGCTGGCCTTCGTAAACAACACGATCTGTCTTTATAAAATACTCTTCCAGGACGCCCTTAACAATCAAGGCTTTTATTATAGCGGTAGAACTATCACTCTCGCGCTCCAAATCAACAACCTTTACCGGCTTATGTGTTGCCGCCTGTAATTGAAACAGGCTAAGCACCACCTGTGTCTGCTTCGGAGCCCGGGTCAATGTCTTTAGCAACTGCTCTAACTGTGCTTCTGTTTTATACGCATCGCCTATTCTAACATAGCGGATGAGCTTTGGACGATACTGTTCATAGAGCTCCTCCTTAAGACGAATTGCATTCTTTGCAAGCAATCTGTTGAGTAGGGGTAGTATGGTTTTTTTTTCAACGATGTGAACGACATCATTGACTTTAAGTGCAGATTGATAGTGCAAGGCTTCCCAAACCAAAAACTCATCATCTTTGAGTTCAGCTTCGTCAATATCAGCATTTTCATTTCGTAGAATAAGGGTTTCACTTTCTAAAAGCAGCGCTCCGGGAATGGCACTCCTAAAGACCTCACCAAGTGTGCACATATAGTATTCAGCAATCCACTGCCAATGCTCCAGCTGAGGAGCACTTACCACAGCTGCCTCATCGAGGATCTCATGAATCTCTTTAGCCTCGTAGGTTGAAGGAGGTGTGTTATGTATCTTAAAAACGAGCGCAGTGTAAATTTTAGTCTTGCCAAAAGGCACGGCAACCCTCATTCCTTTTTTTAAGAAGGAAGCTTCCTCTGCAGAAACGCGGTAGGTAAAAAAGCGCTCAAGAGGAATTGGTAGAATAACATTGACAAAGTATTCCATGAGCGTTTTAATCCTTCACTCTTAGCCATGTCTGGGTGCGGTAAAAAAAAGCCAGATACCCTCTAACCATCAATTCATTGGGGTTATCGGGGTTTAACCAAATTTTACAGCGAAAAGTCATGGCTTGTTCTGGGTCAAAAAGTGTTTTTCCCTTCCATTCATTGTTGGACTGTTTTTTAAGTGCTTCAATGATTAACATACCTATGATGGGCTTATCTTTCTTTTCGCCCTTACATTTAACACAAAGCGCTTCCTCCTTTCCCTCTTCCAGAATTTTTTCAATCTTCCCATACATCAATCCATCTTTTTTAAAAACATTGACCACAGCTTTAGGGTTGCCTGTGCGATCATCTATGGTTTTCCACTTCCCAAAAACGCTCTGGCCACTCAAGAGCATTGAGTTCAACAGCAACAAACCAAATACCCAATATTTACTTCTATGCATCATTACTTTTTATCTTCTTTTTTAAATAATTAAGGGTAGCATTCAATTCGAAACCCAACAACAAAATATTTGAATTTAGCCAGATATAAACCATCAGAATCAATAACCCGCCAAGCGCCCCATATAGTTCGTTATACCGCGCAAACTTATCAATATAAACCCCAAAAAGGTATGAAGTAAGAAGAAATAGCAGCGTTGTCATAAGTGCCCCATAAGAGAAAAATTTGGCCTGCTTTCCTTCGGCCGTTCCAAAATAGTAGAGAAAAGCCGTTGTAAAATAACTTAGGAGTACAAAAAACAAAATTTTACCTAGCTGTGCTCCAAAAATCTCACCCTCATCGGGAATATAACCTCCCGTCCTCGCCGCAAAGTCGTTCAGATAACCTAAAATGTAAAATTCAAAATAGACATAGGAGACCGCGCCGACAATCAAAAGAACAGAAAGGATCAACCCAACCATCAATGCATAGGCATATTGCTTGAAAAAGTTTCTTGTAAGCTCTATATGATACGAATTCTCAAAACCGCCAAAGATAGCATTTACCCCGTTTGCCATTAAAAAAATTGAAATGACAAATGAGGAAGAAAGCAAGCCCCCTCTTTTCTGATCTTTGATTTGCTGGTAAACTTCACCAAAATATTCGTTTGTCGCTGTGGGTAGAAATGATTCTAAAAATGCCAGAAACTGCCCGTCAAAATTTTCGTTCCCAACACTGATATACTGTATCACATAAGGGACCATGGTAAGTAAAAAGATGAGGAGTGGAAAGAGTGCTAAAAAAAGGCTAAATGCTATTGCACTGGCCCTGGTAGATAAGGTTCCCTGAACAATTCCTCTGATATACATGGCAACGATATCGTAGAGTGAAAGCCCTTCCAACGCCTTAATTTTAATGTTCCTCAGAAAACGGACCACCCAATTGACTACCGGAATTTTTTTCAATTGCTCCTCGAAATCTAACGCCATCTAGACCGCTTTTAGACTTAGGTCTTTATTAAAAACCGAATGAGTAAGGGCCCCTGATGAAATGTAATCCACTCCACATTCAGCGTAGCGCCTTATTGTTTTTTCATTGATACCTCCCGAAGACTCGGTAAGGCATTTTTTCCCAATCTGTTGAACCGCCCGAACTGTATCCTCGTAATTAAAGTTATCGAGCAGTATTCTGTAAACCCCGTCAGACTTCAAAATCTCCTCCACTTCCTCTAAATTTCTAGCCTCTACAATAATTTTTAAATCTCTTCCAGTGTCTCTTAAATAACCTTGGGTTTTAGTAATTGCCTTTGTAATACCACCTGCGAAATCTATATGATTGTCTTTAAGCATGATCATGTCATAGAGCGCAAAACGGTGGTTCTCCCCTCCCCCAATCTTTACGGCCCACTTTTCTAGGGCTCTGATTCCAGGGGTGGTTTTCCGGGTATCCAGAATCTTTGTTTTTGTTCCCTCAAGAAGCCCCACAAAGTTATTAGTTTTAGTTGCGATGGCACTCATTCGCTGCATGGCGTTGAGCACCAACCGCTCTGCTTTCAATATGCTTTGTGAACTCCCAGAAACATAGAAAACAATATCGCCGTAAGCCACCCGGCTACCGTCTTGTATAAGCACCTCCATTTCCAAATCACTATCCACATAATTAAAAACCTGGCGGGCAAAATCAATACCAGCTATAATACCCTCATCTTTGACCAACAACTTTGCTTTGCCCGTCGCGGTGGCAGGTATACACGCAAGGGAACTATGATCACCATCTCCAACATCCTCTCTAATCGCATTTTCGATGATCCCTGCTATCTCTTTTTTAAACTGCGTTTCGGAAATCATTAGGTTTGATTATAGTGCACTAAATTACTAAAAACAAACTCCAATTAAGAAATTGTAGTTGTCGAATATTTTACCTTTGGCATATGACGATAAAATTAATCGTAATAGGAAAAACAGACGGGCGAGAACTTCAAAATTTGATAGACGACTATATCAAAAGGTTAGGTCATTATGTAAGATTCGAGTTAGAAGTGGTCTCCGATATTAAAAATAGTAAGAGCTTGTCCCAGGCGCAACAAAAAGACAGGGAAGGCCATGAACTTCTTAAGCGCTTGCAGCCCTCAGACGTACTGGTTTTGCTAGATGAACAGGGGAAAGCCATGACTTCTATAGATTTCGCTGCCTATTTACAAAAGCGGATGAATTCTGGCCTCAAGCAATTGGTGTTCGCTGTTGGCGGCCCCTATGGGTTTAGTGAAGCGGTTTATAAAAAATCATCCGGCAAGCTGAGTCTTTCTAAAATGACTTTTTCGCACCAAATGATCCGTTTGTTTTTTGTAGAACAGCTTTATAGGGCGATGACGATACTCAGGAATGAACCCTATCACCACAATTAGCAATTAGCAATTAGGCAATTAACAATGACCTCTAGACGGCGCTCGAGGAGACACCAGCTCAAGACTAATACAAGACCCGAAACTTAATCGTATTGTCTACCTTTTTTAGCGCTTTTATGACTTCTTTGTTATACTCCTTGTCCAGGTCTGTAATCACATAACCTACTTCGCTGTCTGTAGACAGATACTGCCCGGTAATGTTCATTTCAAACTTGGCGAGCACCTCATTGATCTTCGCCATAATACCTGGAACATTCCGATGTATATGTAAAAAACGGTGTGCATCTAGCTGTTTGGGAAGTCTAATATTTGGAAAGTTTACCGCATCTACCGTGTTCCCCGAATTGATATAATCCATGATCTTATTGGGAACAAAATCTGCTATATTGCGTTGCGCTTCTTCCGTACTTCCGCCTACATGCGGCGTTAAGATGACATTAGACAAACCTTGCAACTCTGTAAAAAACGCTCCATTGCTTCGCGGTTCTTCGGGGTATACGTCAATTGCAGCGCCAGAAAGTTTGCCAGATTTCAGCGCAGCAACAAGTGCCGGGATATCGATGACAAAACCTCGAGACAAATTAAGAAGCATAGCTCCGTCTCTCATCTGTTTAAGTTCTCGTTCTCCAATAAAATTTTTGTTGGCCTTGTTATCATCAATATGCAAGGAAACCACATCAGAGACGTTAAGAAGGTTTTCCAGAGTATTGCACTGAATAGCATTGCCAAGAGCCAACTTCTCATCTAAATCGTAATAATAGACTCTCATTCCCATAGATTCGGCCAGTACAGACAATTGTTTTCCAATATTGCCATAGCCTACGATTCCCAGATTTTTCCCTCTAATTTCCCGTGAGTTTACCGCAGTTTTATTCCAGGTGCCATCATGGATTTCCCGACTTCTGGGAAAGACATTACGCATCAACATAATAATCTGCCCAATGGCCAGCTCGACCACCGATCTTGTATTGCTATAAGGAGCATTAAAGACTACCACTCCTTTTTTCCTGCAATAGTCTAAATCTATTTGCGTGGTGCCTATACAAAAGGCGCCTAGCACGAGCAATTTATTTGCCGCGTCGAGCACCCGCTGGGTGACCTGTGTCTTTGAACGAATTCCCAGGACATGCACTCCCTTGATCTTTTCTATCAACTCATCCTCGCTAAGGCTTTGTTTGATCAACTCAACGGAAAACCCATCTTCGGAGAGGTTGTCAAAGGCAGCCGGATGCACATTTTCCAGTAGCAATATCTTTATTCTGTTTTTCGGATACGAGATGTTTCGGGGAAGGTCATTAACGAATAAGAACTCATCCAGATTAGGAGTTACATGATCTGCATTATCAGCTGCTTTTTCCCGGTGTACATTTTCTGTGTAGGCAAAAAACTTATGGGCTATACCGGCCTCTCGCATCACATAATCGCTATAACCATCTCCAATCACCTGCACCTCGCCATCTAAATCTAATTGCTTAAGGCATTCAATTTTCCCATTGTGAGATGCCAAAGGGTTTTCCTCGTCAAAACCAATTATGTTTCCCTCGGTATCAAATTCAAAGGTGTTGGCAAAGACCCGGTCTGAAGGTATATTGTACTCTTCCACTATAGGGTCTATAAATTCCTTAAAGCCGCAAGAAATCACGTAAATATCGTCAGCAAATTTTTCAAAAAATTCCTTATTAGACTCTATAGACTTAGATATTTTTTGACGTAATTCCTTTACAAGGCCATTGAGATCATCTTTATGGGCTTTCAACAATTTTATACGGCGTTCCAGAGATTCTGTAAACGAAATGTCCCCGTCTATACCTAAATTGGTTATCCGTTGAATTTCATGGATTACTTCATCTTTGTTAGACCTGCCATGGAGCGTCATTTCCGCCAAAACGTCCAGGGCCTCTACCCGGGTTAACGTACTATCAAAATCAAATACGTACTTTCTTCCCACCTCAATCATTCTTTAAAAATTAAGCCGTAAAAGTAAAAATTAATTCCCTGTGATTTTTGGTTTAAGTCTTAAAAATGGTTTTGAAGAAGTTTATTGTCCCTTTTGCTGTGAAATCCGTTTTTTTACCATCAGATTTTTGCCAATTTCGTAAAAAATAGCCTCCTATAAACTCGTGTAAGCCAAGCCGGTTAGGATGGCTATCCCAAAGCTCATTAAGGTGCCTATAAGGATGTACTCTGTTAATTTGCGGTTGTTACTTTCTTTTAAATCGTTAAAGCGAAAAACCGATTTGGCCGCAATCAGGAGTCCGATGGCTTCCCAGCGCCCCATAATGATGAATATCAAAACAAATATGCGCTCAATGATCCCAATGTATTTACCGGCATTGGGGAGGGATTTGTGATCTAGTTCTATTTGATTAGACATGTTTTCAAGGAGCTTACCCATGATAATTGCCGTAGGGAAACTTACAAATGCGATTGCGGTAATTAGTGCCCAATCTAATTGGCCTATCCAGGAAGTTGTATATTCCCAAAGATTGCTGTAAAAGGCTACACAGTAAAGTACTATGATATGGGCTGCCTGGTCTAGCAAAAAGGGGATAGTCTTATTTTTAAAAAGAGGGCTGGTATACAGTTTAGCCACATCAATTATATAATGGGAAACTGCAATTACAGCTACATACTTCCAGTAACTAAGATCCCAAAGCACAAGCATGGTAACCAAAAAATGCAGGGCGATATGCAGATACAAAAAGCCCGATGCCGCCTTATGCGATTCTTTATGTATGACCCAGCGTAGAGGTTGTAGGAAGAAGTCCCCGATGAGGTGGGCAAGAAAGAGTTTAATAAAAAGTATCATATAGCGGCTGTTTCTATGGTTTTGGTGTAGTAGTCTAGCAAGGCCAGAGTAAGATCAAGTCGTGCTCTTTTTTGGCGTTGGCTTACTGCAGATTGTTGTATGCTCAATTGGCTGGCTATTTCCTTTTGGGATGTTTTGGGGTTTTCAAGGGCCAAGGTCACAATCTCGGCAGAGACCTTGCTCCATTCGTCCATGAAATTCAGGGCAAGTTGCATCAATAAGTTTAAGGTTAAATCCTTGTCTTTATTGCCCGTAGAAATCATTAAATTAATTTTTCGTTGCTTCAGTAATTCGAAGATCCGACCCGAACGTTGGTATGCAGAACCGTTAGATTCGCTAACGCTGTCAGCCCGATAGGTTTCATCACCCAGGCCTATTGCCATTCTTACATCTAGCCCTTTAATGGTTTTGATTAGAGCTTTAATGCGTATTGCCAGCATCAAGGCCTCGCTTTGGTCCACTCGAATTTGAAATTCGTCACCTCGATAGACCTCCCAATCGCCAGGCGTACTCCCTATTCCGGCAAGAAAATTCTTTAGTGGAGTGAGCCATTGAGAAGGTAGGTAATTCCCTGAATTAATGATATCGCCAGTAATAATTGCTGTCATATTTTATAAGTAAAAAAACTAATATTCACAAATATAAGCTAAATTACTTATATATACAAATATTAGTCAAAAAACTAATTTTTATTGCCATATCTCAAAACCATCTCCTAACCTCCAAACAATATTGCTGGTATTTCTTTCCAAAAACCTTTGAAAGCGCTTCTTCTTCAGGGATAATTTGAAACTTATTCATGTAAGCAACAAAAAAAGCCGCTGAAACCGTATTAAAAGCATTTCCCAATTTTAACCCCCAGGCTAAAAGCATTAGAAGCATTGCCAGGTACATGGGGTTTCTCGAATATCTGTAAATGCCATTAACAACCAAACGTGAGGCCTTATCCGGATCTGAAGGATCAACGGTAGTCTTTGCCCTTAAGAACTGTAGCATTGCTATAAGAACTATCAAAATTGCCAAACCAAACAATACTTTAGTTACCAGCAATCTCCCGAAGAAATCAAAATATCCAACAGGCAAAAATTCAGCTAAAAAATACATTGATATCCCAAAGAAAAGTACAACAAAAACCGGAGGGACTTTTAGTCTCATAGCGTAAAAAATTGGAAGATAAAATTACTACTTTTGAGGCATCACGCATATCTTCTTCTCAAATTATTTCCATGATAGACCTTGTTTTCGCTACAAATAATATGCACAAGCTTAAAGAAGTGCAACTACTGCTTCCTAAAGATATTCGCCTTCTGTCTTTAAAAGACATCAATTGTGATGAGGAAATTGAGGAAACGGCGTCAACTCTTGAAGGAAATGCGAGAATTAAAGCAGATTACATCACAACAAACTACGGTTATCCATGTTTTGCGGATGATACCGGACTAATTGTGGATGCGCTAGGCGGAGCTCCGGGAGTATTTTCAGCCCGCTATGCAGGTGAACATAAAAATGCCGAAGACAATATAAACAAGCTACTACTTAAGTTGGGAGATACCGTAAACCGGTCAGCCAGGTTTATTACCGTGATCGCGCTCAATCTCAATGCAGAACATCAACTTTTCAAAGGAACGGTTGAAGGTATTATAACACGTAAAAAATTTGGAACTGGCGGTTTTGGTTACGACCCCATATTTAAACCACTTGGGTATGAACAGACTTTTGCACAATTACCGCTTTCGGTTAAAAACAAAATCAGCCATAGAGGACTTGCCTTACAGCAACTTATTAGCTATCTCAAAGTTAAAAAGCATCTAAACTAGCAAAACGGCCAGACGCAAAGCTTCTGAGCATTAGGCTTGTTTTGCGCTATCTTCTCCGTAAAATAGTTGGTCTTAATAATTAGCAGTATCTTTGCCCCTTAATTTGTAGCCGCTGGTATAGCAGGTGTTGCGCTGGGTCTAAAAGGTTAGTCGGAAATCGCTCTATGCAACACACCTATTTGCGATTAGGAAATACTAACTTTTTATGACAAAATTTGAAGCTCTGGGCTTGGAAAAGCCCATATTAGATGCTATTGCTGATCTTGGTTTTGAGACGCCTTCAGAAGTACAGCAAAAATCCATTCCACTTTTACTTGACGATGAAACAGACCTTGTTGCGCTTGCGCAGACGGGTACCGGTAAAACCGCCGCCTTTGGTTTTCCCCTAATACAAAAGTTAAATAGTGAAAGTAGGACCACACAAGGACTTATTTTATCTCCAACTCGCGAACTTTGTCTGCAAATCACCAATGAACTGCAGCTCTATTCCAAATACAGAAAGGGACTTAATGTGGTTGCTATCTATGGAGGCGCGAGTATTACGGAACAAGCCAGACAGGTGAAACGCGGGGCACAGATTGTCGTGGCCACTCCAGGAAGAATGAAAGACATGATAGGGAGGAGAATGGTGGATATCTCTAAAATTGAATATTGTATTTTAGATGAAGCCGATGAGATGTTAAACATGGGCTTTTACGAGGATATCAAGGATATACTATCAAATACTCCCAAAAGTAAATCTACCTGGCTTTTCTCTGCAACCATGCCGCGCGAGGTAGCCACTATCGCCAAAAAATTTATGCATCAGCCTCAAGAAATTACCGTTGGCGCTAAAAACTCTGGGGTAGATACGGTAAGGCATGAATATTATATGGTTGGTAGCAGGGACCGTTACCCAGCCCTGAAACGTCTTGCAGATGCAAATCCCGGAATATTTTCAGTGATTTTTTGCCGTACAAAAAGAGACACTCAAAAGGTGGCAGAGAAACTAATCGAAGACGGCTACAACGCAGGAGCACTACATGGAGATTTAAGTCAGAATCAGCGCGATTTGGTGATGAACGCATTTCGCAAAAAGCAAATTCAGCTTTTGGTAGCCACCGATGTCGCCGCTCGTGGCATCGATGTAGATGATGTTACGCATGTTATCAACTATCAGTTGCCAGATGAGATAGAAACCTATACACATAGAAGTGGGCGAACTGGGCGTGCCGGGAAGTCGGGTATCTCTATGGTTATTGTGACCCGGAGCGAATTGCGTAAAATAAAGGCCATTGAGAAGAAGATTAAGCAGAGCTTTGTACTCAAAAATGTGCCTTCCGGGATGGAAATTTGCGAAATACAGTTATATCATCTCGTTAGTAAAATCAAGGAAACCGAAGTAAATGAGGAGGTTGAAACGTATCTACCCGCCATTTACGATGTCCTTGCAGACCTGGACCGCGAAGCGCTTATCAAAAAAATGGTCTCTGTTGAATTTACCAGGTTTTCTCGGTATTACAGTAAGGCCAAAGATCTTAGTGCCAATAGCGTGGAAGGTAAGAGTAGGAGATCCGACAAAGGAAGCGGAGAAATATCAAAGAACGGATCTGTACGTTATTTTATCAATGTAGGAGAGCGAGACGGTTATGATTGGATGTCCTTAAAAGATTTTCTAAAGAAAACACTAAGCCTCCAAAGGGATGATATTTATAAGGTAGATGTAAAGGATAGTTTTTCGTTCTTTAATACCGATGCTGAATTAAGCGGGTTAATTTTAGATACTTTTTCCGATTTTAAAGTCAAGGGGAGATTTGTCAATGTTGAAATTTCGGAAAACCCGGGAGGCGGGGGAAGAAGGGGAAGAGACAAAGGCCGAAGAAAAGGAAAAGACCGAAGAAGGGGTAGAAAAAATGAGGGAGATTCTTTTAAAACGGGGTCTAGAAGGTCTGGAGGTAGACGAAGTAAGAAGAGGGATGGCTTTTATTAGTTAATTCTGTATTAAAAAGTAAAAGAAGCTTCTTTTTTTCGCGTTATTAGTATCTTTAATATCGATTGCTATACATGAAGAAATTTGTAGGACTATTTTTTGCACTGACTGGTTTCGTTGCTTTTTCTCAGCAAACAGACGAAGCTGAGACCAAAGGTGAAATAGAGGCTGTGGTGGTAAATGCTCAAACTCAAATTGCCTTAGAGAGTGTTCATGTGGTTAACCTCAATCAGGTAGTCGGTACCATTACGGATAAAGATGGAAAGTTTACGATCCGGGCTGCCGTCAACGATACGCTGTACTTCTCATACCTCGGTTTTAAATCTCAAAAAGTGCGGATTACCAACGATATGTTTAAGTTTAAGGATACAAAGGTTGCCCTTACTGAACTTGCCTACGCCCTGGAGGAAGTTATAGTTAGGCCATATCAACTAACCGGCTATTTAGAAATAGACGTCAAAAACCTCCCGATAAATACCGCCTACCAATACAGTATCTCTGGTCTTTCTAAAAGTTATGAAGCGGGTAACAAAAACCCCAGTGCTGTTACCAAAGTTTTAGGTGCTATTCTAAACCCTGCAGACTTGCTTCGCAATCTTTTTGGAAAACGTCCCAGACAGATGAGAAAGCTAAGACAAGTTAAAGAAGATGACGAAATACGGAATCTTCTGGCATCAAAGTTCGACAGGGAAACACTAACCGAATTGCTGCAATTAGAAAAAGTAGATATCGATGATATCCTTTCTAACTGCAACTACTCTAAATCTTTTATTACCACCGCGAATGACCTCCAAATCCTTGACGCCATAAGCAGTTGCTACGAAGAATTCAAAGTCCTAAACCGCAATCAATAAGTTGTCATACAGCCATTAGCACAAAAGGGCTTCAGGGTGTGAACTTACCATATTTACGACTTTCATATCTTCCCAGAAATAAATTTTCAATTTCGAGGATCATTTTATAGCTTTAGGCAAAATCCGATACCATGAAGAAACTGCTGACAATCTTAGCAATTTCAACACTTTTTTTTGCTTGTCAGGAAGTAAAAAAAGAGTCCGAGACAGCATCTGTTACTCCTACTGACAGTATCCCTAAGATCACTAAAAAAGTTCCTTTTGTATGGGAGGGAGCCAATATCTACTTTCTCCTTACAGACCGCTTTCACAATGGAAATCCTGAAAACGATACCAATTTTGAACGAAACAACCCTACGGGCGTACTTCGTGGTTTTATGGGCGGTGATCTTATTGGTTTGAAAAAGAAGATTGACGAAGGCTATTTTACAGAACTGGGCGTTAACGCCATCTGGTTTACTCCTGTTGTAGAACAAATTCACGGAGATACGGATGAGAGTACAGGAAATACCTATGGGTACCACGGGTATTGGGCCAAGGATTGGACCGTTTTAGATCCAAATTTTGGAACCAAAAAGGATCTGGAAGATCTCGTAAGAACGGCGCATAATAATGGAATACGCATATTGATGGATGTGGTGCTCAACCATACCGGACCGGTTACTGATGAGGATTCGGTTTGGCCTGAAGACTGGGTAAGAACAGAACCTACCTGCGAATTCACCACCTACGAAAATACCACCTCCTGTACTTTGGTGGATAATTTACCAGACATTTATACAAATTCTGATGAGGCTGTTGAACTTCCTGACGCCCTATTAGCAAAATGGAAAGAAGAAGGTAGGCTCAGTAACGAACTTGACGAATTACAATTATTCTTTGAGCGTACGGGATATCCACGGGCGCCTCGCTTCTATATAATCAAGTGGTTAACAGACTACATTAATGATCTGGGCATTGACGGCTTTAGAGTTGATACTGTAAAACATGCCGATGAACAGTCCTGGGCAGAACTTTATAAAGAGGCTTCGTATGCTTTCGAAACCTGGAAAAAGAAACATCCAGACGAAGTGTTAGATGACACACCCTTCTATATGGTAGGGGAGGTTTATAATTATAATATCTCACATGGGAGAGAGTTTAATTTTGGCGATAAAAAAGTGGACTACTACGATCACGGATTTAAAAGCCTCATAAACTTTGAATTGAAGAAGGATGCCAATAGCGATTATGAGACCATCTTCAGAAAATACCATCGCATTTTAAATGCCGATCTGAAAGGAAAAAGTGTGGTAAATTACCTGACTTCCCATGATGACGGAAAACCTTATGATAAGGAACGAGAGAAACCATTTTATTCCGCAAACGTGTTATTGCTTACGCAAGGGGCTTCACAGATCTATTACGGAGACGAAACTGCCAGGGATCTAACCATAGAGGGAGCTGTAGGAGATGCTACCTTGAGATCTTATATGAATTGGGAAGAAATAGACAGCCTTCCCCAAACAAAAGAAATCTTAACACACTGGCAAAAGTTGGGCAAATTCAGGCGCGATCACCCTGCCATTGGTGCCGGCAAACACAAACGCTTGGGTAGGCGCCCATACGTGTTCAGCAGAACCTATATGGACGGTGAATTCAAAGATAAAGTGGTTGTTGGATTAGACCTGCCAAAGGGAAAGAAATCACTTTGGGTAAAGGGCTTTTTTGGTGACGGCACTAAGCTTTATGATACGTATTCTGAAACAGAAGTAGAGGTCAAGAATGGAAAAGTCATGCTCGAGAATGACTTCGACATTGCGCTGCTCGAACTAAGGCAGTAGCACTTTTGGTGCGTTTATTTTAGGCAACCTCTCTAACTTTAATGCATCTTCTGTATAAAAAACCCTATGAAAAGGATTGTTCCCTTGTGGACCTTGTTGATAGTCTTACTGCTTTCCTGTGATCAAACAGAATCTCTTAACCCAAAGTTTATAGAAAGTCTGCGAGCCTGGGAAGAGGCCAAAACGGCTTTAGGAAATAGTTATGAGTATACCAGTGAAATGTCTTCGGTTTTTGGTTTTGGTTCTACAACCGTTATTGAGGTCAATAAGGGTGAAGTAGTTTCAAGAACCTATGAAGCCTATACATTAGACCCAGAAACACGAGAAAAGATCGTTGGAAACTCATGGGTTGAAACAAGCTTAGAACTTAACTCCCATACCGAAGGCGCTCCTACATTGACAATAGATGAGATCTACTTCAGGTGTAAGAATGAAATTCTAAGCGTAAACGAAAGCCAGAACTACATAAGTTTTAGTGCCGAAAACCAGGGTATACTTTCTGTATGCACCTACTTCCCAAAAAATTGTGCAGATGATTGCGGTGTGGGTTTCTATATAACTTCAATTACATGGCCCTGATGTTTGTCAGATCATTGCGATGAATGCAGTGCTACCCTATTCCCTTCGGTATCAAGAAAAGTTGCCATAAATCCATGCCCCTCGCCAATTTGCGTCTTTGGCCTTTGTATAGCGCCTCCGGCTGCTTCTACCCTACCCAATTCGTTGGCCAGGTCTTTGCAGGAAAAATAGATCAAAGGGCCCTCTGTGGCACTGGGATTATACATTTCGTGTTGTACCAGGGAGCCTGTAGCCCCAGGTTTTGAATGATCATTTGGAAACCACCCCATAATTAGTCCTCCCAAATCATGTACCTGAATGGTAATACCAAAAACTGTTTCGTAAAATCTTTTGGCACGTTCCATATCGGTGACCGGAAGCTCAAACCAGCCTACTAAATTTTGTTCCATCGACCCTTATTTTTCAAGTACTTCCTTAAGGTCAGCCAAACCCTCTTCAAAATCTTTGCCCACCGCCTTGTCCATATTCATAAAGAGCATCATGATGCTGGTGGGAAACTTGTTCTTACCGCTAAACCCCCATGTTACTTTGGTCCCGTCACCTTCTCCATCTACTTTTAAATAGGCATCTGATTGCGATTTCCAGGGTTTGAAAAAGCGAAGTTCACTTTCTATTACTTCATTTTCCACAATGCGCTTAATTTCCTGTTCGCCCATGCCTACTTCTTTATTGCCTTCCCATTTGCTTGTTGCTCCTACCTCGCCATCTGTTCCTTCAAAGTCTTTTTTCATATTAGGGTCTTTCTTCTCCCAAGGGCTCCATTGGTCCTGGTTCTTTAGATATTTTAAAAAATCAAAAACTTGTGAAACCGGCTTGTTTACTACAATACTTCGGTTTACATCATAAGTTTTTGGGGCGATCAATGCCAGGATTACCACCAAAAGTACTATGGCGGCTAAAATGTAAAGAAAAGTTGTCATCGCTTGGTTTTAGTTGGTTAATATCTATACAAAATACTAAATATGCCGTAGGGAATTTCCAATTTTAAGGATTTCTTAAGAAATATGCTCCCCCTTAATCCCTCAGCGGCAATCATTTATGTAAAAGGGGTGCCCTTACCAGTTTCCAGTAAAAGTTTTAAACTATATAAGTACCTGCCCCAGGAATAAGAACATTGCGCATAAAAATCCCCGTTGGTTTGCCAATGCTTATGAGCAAAGCGCATTCTGGTTTTATTTTCGTTCTCGTCTAATTGAAACGAAATTTCGGTATTGATCCAGTCCGGGGTTCCTGCGATACAGCGCCAGCCCACTTTTGATAGTGGTTCAATGGCAACCACTTCCATGCTATTTTCAGCATAGGGGGGAAAATTAAAATGAAGTAAGGCGCCAAGTTGAGGGCTGCCAAAAGTATGTGATGTCCACCATCCTTTTAATTTGTCAATAGACGTAAGGGCTTCAAACACCTGTTCTATTGGCGCCTCAAGATGGTAAAGATGTTTAATACTGTACATTCTAAATATATCATTGTTCTAATACCGTAAAAGCCATCGCTATATCAATTGTAGTGCATAGCTGGTTCGCCTACATACTTGCGTAAAATCCCAAGTTGCCCAATATGGTATGCTTCATGACTCATTAAAAAGGACAAAAAGCCAAGCATGCTTGAATCTATACTGTATATAGGAGTTTTAAAGGGAGCTTCAGATTGCAGTTCAACATCAGATAAATTTTCAAGGCCTTTGCTCAACTGCTCCGAAATAGTGTTCCACTTCTCCTTAATTTCTCTTATAGAAGGATACTCTAAGGCTGTTTCAAGAAGCGCTCCCCTATCGAAAAGTTCCGGATAAAATTCGCTTTTTTCATGTCCTTTTATAAAGTGCATGCCATTCCTTGCATGAGTAAGATGACCCGCAATCCAAACCATGTGATTAACAGAATCACTTGCCCGACGCACGGCATGAACATCTCCAATCTGCTCTAAGACATTATTAAAAAGCCTTGTGTGTAGGTCGAACTGGCTTTTTACTGATTTCTGAAGCATCATTTCTAAGTTTAAAAAGTTTATGATTGATACTTAAGCTGTACTACTTTTCCAGTCAGATCCTATAAAGAGAAAATCAAAGCTAACATCATCTTTTCCTAAAAAGGCATTCCATTCCTCATTCAATTTACCCCAATCTTCAGATTTCATACAGTTTTCATGATCTTCAACTGTTTCCCAGCTAAAAATGGTGATGCTGCCTGAGTCGTCAAGGTCTCTTTTTACATGCATGCTAATAAACCCTTTTTGCGACTCAAAAATTGGGATTGACCGTTGTGTAAGGTCTTCCATTAGGTTCAGATCCTCGGGATTAAAAAGCGTGCGGGTCACGACGGTTATCATAAAAAGTGCTATTCTGGTTTATGGTCTGTACTTACCATCCACTGTACCCCATACTTATCAACCAGCATCCCGAATTTACCTCCCCAGAAAACGGTCTCAAAAGGCATTGCCACCTGACCGTTTTCGGCAAGACCTTTAAAAATGGCCAATGCTTCCTCCTCAGAATCCACATTGATACTAAGGTGGTTGGCGTTTCCTTGGTTTACTTCACCCTGCCCGCTATCTGAGGCCAGAATAGAACAGCCCGAAAATTGGAGCGTAGTATGCATTATTTTATCTTTCAGTTCATCTGGAAAAGGTATTTCTGGAGGTGCCTCAGAAAACCTCATTTGCACGAGAAATTCGCCACCTAAAATATCTTTGTAGTAGTTCATCGCTTCTTCACAATTACCATTAAAGGTGAGATACGGATTTAACTTCATAATTTTCGTTTTTATTTTTGTTAGGACTGTTTTTCGCTTTCTTAAAGGTATTTAGAATTACAATGAAATAAAATGGCTTTTTGAGCTATACTATAGGGGTGTTTGTGCCATTTTTGTATTTACAACACACCGCTATATTATTGATTTTCAGATATCTTTTGAATGGTATCGTTCAAGAATTTGATCGATGTGCTTGATAGATTTCTTTGTCCAGTCTAGCCGTTTTTCCAGTATTTCATGCTCGCTTAGCCACCATGAGATATCTGAGTTTTTTAAATCTTGCTGTAGTTTCTGCAGGATAATAGCTGCAGAAACAGAGATATTGAGGCTTTTGGTAAACCCTACCATAGGTATTTTTAAAAATCCATCGGCCTCCTCTATCACCTCCTCGCTCAAGCCCTCCTTTTCTGTTCCAAAAAACAGTGCAATGGGGTCTTGAAGTACAAAATCTTGTAACAAGCAAGAATCGTCATGAGGTGTTGTAGCAATAATTTTATAACCCTGGCTTCTCAATGTCCTTAAGCACTCAATACTGCTGTCATAGCTATACACATCAACCCATTGTTGGGCCCCCATCGAAATATTTTTATCAAGACATTTTGCAAACCTATCCTCTATCACATGTGCTTCCTGAATACCAAATACTTCGCAACTTCGTATAACCGCGCTGGTATTGTGCATTTGAAACACATCTTCTATCGCTATTGTAATGTATTTTGTTCGTTCCTTCAATACCTCCATAAATCGCGCTTTCCGCTCTTCGGAAACAAAGCCTTCTAAGTAATGTAGCAGCTCCAGATCTATCATAAGTCCAATATAAGAAAAACGTATATTAGAGGATATTTGAATGCGATGAAACAAACTATTGTGGTATTAAGTGGTGCTGGTATGAGCGCAGATAGCGGTATCAAAACTTTTAGGGATGCTGATGGGCTTTGGGAAGGCCATGACGTAATGAAAGTAGCCTCACCCCAAGGTTTCGCCAATAACCCCGGCCTAGTACTCGATTTCTACAACCAAAGAAGAAGGCAGTTATTAAAAGTAGAACCCAACGCAGGCCATGAGGCCCTGGCAAGTCTTGAAAAGCGCTTTAAGGTGAATATTATTACGCAAAATATAGATGATCTTCATGAACGGGCAGGTAGTACGGACGTTCTCCATTTGCATGGAGAATTATTGAAGGTCCGAAGTACAGGAGACCCCTTCGATATTAAGGAATGGCAAAACGATTTAAATCTTGGAGATCATTGCACTAAAGGTTATCAGTTGAGGCCACATATTGTTTGGTTTGGCGAAGACGTACCGCTTTTAGCCCGGGCGGCAGAACTTACCAACCAAGCAGATATCGTAATTGTTGTGGGAACTTCAATGCAAGTATACCCTGCAGCGGGTTTGATAAACTATGCAAAAAGAAATACACCGATGTATTTTGTGGACCCCAGGCCCAGCATTTCTGAAGACCACTTCGACAATTTGAAAATTATTGCGGAAAGAGCCGCTACAGGCATCCCTACTCTGGTTGCCGACCTAATTGATAGAGTATTCTAGACTGTTTTGCCCAGTTGCTTACCGCCTGTTTTTGTTCGTCGGTAAGGCGTGCTTCTTCGTGCGTCCATGTATACTCGTTTAAGGGCATGCTATTTTCTTCCATGACTTCTAGAATTTCCTCAAGTTTATGGTCTTTCTTCTTATCGTCATAGCCAGACCAGTCAGACAGGTTTAAATGCCCTTTTCCATGCCTAATATGGTCTGCCATCCAGTAAGATACCGGGGCGATGTTATTATACCAGGGATAGACCGTATTGTTACTATGACAATCATAGCAGGTTTGCTCTAAAATTGTCCTTACTTCTGGCGGAGGGTTTGTCTCAATTAGAAAAACTGCCGTGTGGCCTTCTTGAGCAGTGTTCTTATCTGGTCGGAAAAACTGCATGCCAATAAAGACGATCAGAAGCCCCAAAGCTATTTTTTTTATTATTTTCATTTGGCGAAATTTGAATCTTAAAAATACGCTTTCGTGACAAAAGAAGCCCTTTTAGATGCTTTAAATTATGTGGATGCTACCCGGGAGAAAAGGACCCAGATGGCTAAAGTGGTCTTAGGTCAACCTCAGTTGGTAAAGCCACTACTAGAAATTATCGTTCTGGAAGACGATCCCATTTCCTCAAGAGCCTCTTGGGTACTTGAGTTTACGGTAAAAAAGGAGCTGTCACTCCTATTTCCATATATTGATCTGTTTCTTAGCGGCCTGGATAAAGTAAGCCTCGAATCTTCGGTCAGACCTATGGCTAAGATCTGTGAATGTCTTGTTCTCGCTTTTTTTGCCAAAAAGAGGACTGCGGTTCAGGAAGTACTGGATGATGGGCATTTAGAGCAAATATCAACCGTATGTTTCGATTGGCTTATCGGGGATCACAAGGTAGCCCCAAAAGCCTACTCCATGACCAGTCTTTTCCTCTTGGGAAAAAAGTTTCCCTGGATACACGCCGAGTTGCAACTGGTCTTAGAGCAGAACTATGCCATGGGAAGTGCGGCTTATAAAGCCAGAGCGAGGCATACCCTTGCTAAACTCCAGAAAGCAGGAGTGTGAAAACAAGCTCTTCGAATTGTAAAATTATTCCGTTAGAGGCGATTCTAAACCCTAAATCAGGACAGACTTAAGAAGCGCTTTGAAGACTGCATTTAAATTACAAAGTGTATTTTTATCTTAAACCGCGGGGGACTGAGTCCCCTTAGATTTAACAACACTTTTTACCCGTGGCCTACAGCTAAAACAGCTAGCCGGCGCATAGAATCCTTTAAACCACAATAATCAAGAATTTGTAATTAATAATCATCTACATATTGAGTATCTTTGCAACTTTCCAAACAACAAGGATATACTGATGTCGTTAACACCTTTAAATGCCATATCCCCAGTAGACGGTCGCTACCGAAACAAGGTAGAAGACCTTGCAGCCTTTTTCTCAGAGGCGGCTCTAATTAAATACAGGGTAAAAGTTGAAGTAGAGTACTTTATAGCGCTTTGTGAACTCCCGCTTCCTCAATTGAAGAGCTTTGAGAGTTCTAAATATGAACAGCTAAGAGCCATCTACCAAAATTTTGAGGATAAGGATGCCGAAATTGTCAAAACCATTGAGAAGACCACCAACCACGATGTCAAGGCTGTAGAGTATTTTATTAAGGAAAAGTTCGATGCAATTGGCCTGGCGGATTACAAGGAGTTTATTCATTTCGGACTCACTTCTCAAGACATAAACAACACAGCTATTCCGCTTTCATTAAAGGACGCAGTTAACGCAGTTTATGTTCCGCAGTATCTAGAGTTGCTGGAAAAATTAACACAGTTGGCAAAGGATTGGGAGGACATTCCAATGCTCGCCAGAACACATGGCCAACCAGCCTCTCCTACCCGTTTAGGAAAAGAAATTCGTGTATTTGCGGTCCGTCTGAAAGAGCAGTTCAATTTATTAAACGACATCCCGAGTGCGGCCAAGTTTGGTGGCGCCACCGGTAATTTCAACGCTCATAAAGTGGCCTATCCGAAAATTGACTGGAAAGCGTTTGGACAGAACTTTGTACAGCTAACCCTGGGTTTGCACCATTCTTTTCCTACGACCCAGATCGAACATTATGACCATATGGCAGCACTGTTCGACTGCCTAAAGCGGATCAATACCATTATTATTGACTTAAACCGGGATATCTGGGCCTACATCTCTATGGATTATTTTAAGCAGAAAATAAAAGAAGGAGAGATTGGCTCATCGGCTATGCCCCACAAGGTAAATCCTATCGATTTTGAAAACTCTGAAGGTAATCTGGGCCTTGCAAACGCTTTCTTTGAACATATGGCGGCAAAACTCCCTATTTCCAGGTTGCAACGCGATCTTACGGATAGTACGGTACTTAGAAATATTGGCGTACCATTCTCCCATACCCTCATCGGATTTAAATCAACTTTAAAAGGGCTGGACAAACTTTTACTCAACGAAGAGAGATTCCATTCAGATTTGGAGTCAAACTGGGCTGTAGTCGCCGAAGCGATTCAAACCATTTTAAGGCGTGAAGGATATCCAAACCCATATGAAGCCTTAAAAGGCCTAACCAGGACCAATGAAAAAATCACAAAAGAATCCATTAGTGCCTTCATAGAAACACTAGAGGTGTCAGACAGTCTTAAAGCCGAACTAAAAACAATCTCGCCAAGTAATTACACGGGGATTTAGAAAGCTATCTTTCTAATTTTTGTGTATTTCAACCTGATGTGGGTAGGGAATTTCAATTCCGGCATCATCTAGGGCTAACTTGCAGCCCTCATAAGTTGCAAAATAAACATCCCAGTAATGTTCTGGTTTGCAAAATGGTCTGACCGCAAAATTTACCGAACTATCTGCCAATTCAACTACATTCACAGATGGAGCGGGATCTTCAAGAACTTGCGGGTTTGAGGTAAGTACCTTCATTAAGACATCTTTAGTTTGCTTGATATCTTCTCCATAGCCTACTCCTATGGTAGTATCTACCCGAATCTTACCCTCGGCGGTGTAGTTGATAATATTTCCGTTGGCCATAGCGCCATTCGGTACGATGGCGAGCTTATTCTCAGGGGTAGTCAGTTTTGTGGTGAAAATCTCAATCTCCTTTACAACCCCTAAAACTCCCTGAGCTTCAATCAGGTCACCAATTCTATAGGGCCTAAAGATCATGATGAGCACTCCGCCAGCAAAATTTGACAGGGAACCCTGAAGTGCGAGACCTACTGCAAGACCAGCTGCCGCAATAACTGCTGCAAAGGTGGTTACATCTATTCCAAGCCTTGAGATTACAACCAGGATAAGGAATACTTTTAGCGACCAACCAATTAAGTTTAATAAGAAGCGCTGCAGTGATTCGTCATAACTGCCTTTAGACATTACCTTCTTTGTAGCGCCAATAATCCTTTTAATGATCCAGGACCCCACAATATAAATGAGGATGGCAGTGATCAATCTAGGCCCGAATTCTTTTGCAAGCTCAATTCCGTAATTGAGCCATTCCTGTGCTTTTTCCATAGTATAGCTAGTGTTAATGTTCCTTCGAATATAGTAAATATCAACTATAAAATAGAAGTTTTTACACCTACATAACACCATAAAAAAACCTGCTCAAATTTGAATTTGAACAGGTGATCTATCTATATTGAGTGGTTGTTATCCTTTTAGAAATTCTCCTATTTCGCCAAGGCCTTCTCCATTGTAATCAGATTTTTGAATGGCTTGCATTAATTGAACGATATGCGCGGGGTTCATATCATCTCCTAACACTCTGATCAGGGCAAATCCTTTATCATCACTGCTTCCGTAAATGATCACTTCATCTATGGCATCATCATCTCCTAAATACTTAATAACTCCTTTGCCATATTTAGAGTTGAGTTTCATAAGCTCTATGAATTCATCATTTTTTAAGATGGCATTCACCTTAGCCTTCTCCACTTTGTATTCATCGGCATTCTCGGTAGTTTTCCTAAACGCTAATAAATTGAGCTTCTTTAATGAGTTTAGAGCCTCTCGCTGACCATCTGTAAGATCTGTTTCTTCCAGATTCAAAACGCTGGTAGGTACATCAAGAGAAATAAAGTTTGGGTTCTCTGTACTATCTACATAATATTCCTGTAAGCTTTGAGTAGAAGAACAGGCCGATAAAAAGACCAGTCCTACAAATGCTATACCTGCTATGATTTTTTTCATTGTGTTGGTTTTATTTGAGGCAAAGGTGCCCAACTTCCGAGATAGCTATATACGTCATCGGGCACCTCGCTAATTATATTATTCTCCCTTCTTCTCTGCCTTTTTCATATGATTTGGCAGATTCATCTTCTTGGTAATCGTTCCAATTTGTCTCAAGTCAATATCTCCGGTAAGTGATACGAGGACAGTTTCAATTTCCTTACCGTTATGCCCCATTTTCATTTTATCAATACCTGTAACGAACATTAAAAGTTCTTTTACATGATTGTCATCTTTTCCATTTTTAACATAGAAGTTTACACGGGTGTCTTCATCTTTAACTCGCATTAACTCGTCCATGGAGGATGATTTTAGATAGGTATTAACTGTAGATTTCATATTTGCCGAAATCTCTTTGCTTTCTGTCATAAATACCTTTACTCCTTTTAGCTTATCCAGGATCTCCATAAATTCCTTGTCCTCTTCATCCATGTCTGCATCTATTTTTGCCAGTAATTCAAACATGCCTTTGTTGATGACTACAGATGCTACCCCATCCATATCCTCAAACTTGTCGAATATCGACTGTGAAAAGCCGGTCATTGGTATTAGAGCAAGTACTGCTACGATAATTAATTTTTTCATGATTTACGTTTTTTGATTGTTGTCTCTTTATTAATTTTTCTTTTTCCCTGCTTCATTAAGCTCTTCCGGGAGATTCATTTTTTTTGTAAGCGAATTAATCTTATTTAAATCGATATTGCCTGTAAGTGACAGTATTACGGTTTCAAACTTACGGCCATTGGCCTCGATGTTCTTAATACCGGTAACAAACATTAATAGTTCACTTACATGGTCATCATCTTTTCCACTCTTAATGTAAAATTTCACATTAGCCTCTTTGTCTTTTATACGCATCAGTTCTTCAAGCGAGGACGATTTTAAATATTTGTCTACAGAAGCCTTCATATCTGCTCCTATACTATTGTTTTCTGTCGTAAAGACTTTTAAACTGCTAAGGCTTTGAGCGATATCCATAAAGTCTTGCGCTTCAGGATCATCGGTTTCTACCTCAATTGAGCCCAAAAGCTTGAACATTTTTTCGGTAACTACCACCGTGGTTACGTCGTCCAGATCCTCATACTTATCAAATAAAGACTGGGAAAAGCCGGCAAACGGTAATACGGCAATTAAAAGTATTGCGATCTTAGTTTTCATCTGTTTTGATTTTAATTTTCGTTGTAAATTTTTTGTTTTGTTTCTTCAAATTCATTTAGGTAGGCTATTTTTTCGGTGCCTTTTTCAAAATTGGCCGCCAAAAGACTAAGCGCTTCCTTGGTTTGGGCGTAAGCTTCTTCAGCCTGACGTTTTTCCCAATAACTATTACCAAAATAAATGCCAAAGAACAAAACAGCTACCGCTGCAACGGAAATCCACTTGTAATTACTTCTCCTGGTTTTTAATGGAACCTGTTTGGTAAAGCGTTCTTCCTTGGCCTTAGAAAAATAAGCGAATATTGGGGTGTACTGCTCCAAATGCGGGGCAACCTCAGCTTGAGCAAAATAGCTCTTCAACTCTAGCTCCTCGGCCTCATTGGTAGTGGCTTCAAAGTATTTTTCTAATAATTTTTCTATTCTAACTAATTCCATAACGATGCTTTTGCATTAGTTTTTCTCTTACTGTTTTTCTAGCCCTTGACAAGGTGACTCGCACTGCCGTGGGTTTCATTTCCAATAGTTCTGCGATTTCATCAAAATCATATTCTTCGACATCCCTCAGTTGCAAAACCATTTTTTGCTGTTCTGGTAACTCTTCCATTATTTTTTCTACCCAGCTCACGCTGTCCTTAGCCTCAACTTGTGTCTGTAGCGAGGAGCTATCATCAGAAAAGTTGCTATGTACCAGTTTTAAGTTGTTAGATTGCTTAGATTTTAAGCGGTCTAAACAAAAGTTTTTGGTCATTGTCATTGCGAAGGCCTCCACATTCTTATAGCTCTCAATCATCTTATTCTTGGCCCACAATTTCATTAAGATCTCCTGGGTGGCATCTTCAGCTTCTTCTGAAGAAACCAGGAGTCGTTTTGCCAGTCGGTACAACTTATCCTTAAAAGGCATGACCACATTTAAAAACTCCGATTGTGTCATTGTTGGTTGTTGAATTGTTGTATAAACCATTTTTGGCGTTTTACATAAGGAAGACGAAGTATATCGAATTTTGTTACAAAAAATTTTTTTTTCCTCCAGATGTAAGTAATTTAGGCCTTTACAAACTAAATTATTATTGATTCCATGTATCATAAAGGTATGTAAATCAGTTTTTAGCCAATACCTTTTGCTTTGGAATGATAATTGATCGCTATAAAAAAAGAAAATTGAAAAAGATGAGAAAATACATTGCTTTATTTCTGGGCTTGGGGCTTTTGATTACGTCATGTAAGAGTGACGATAACGGCGGAGTTGACGGTCCTGACGGACCAGACCCGAATGGTACAAATCTCGATGTTCAGGATTTCATGTGGAAAGCCATGAACCTTTGGTATTTCTGGCAAGCCAATGTTGCAGACCTGGATGATGACGCCTTTACTACCGATGCGGAATATACCGAATTCCTTCAATCTGAATCAGATCCTGCTGATTTCTTCGATAATAAGCTACGATTTAGTGAAGATCGTTTTAGTTTTTACAATGAAGATTTTAAGGAACTTACTAATAACCTCGCTGGAGTCTCGAGAAGCAATGGAGTAGAGTTTCGATTATTTCTGTTTTCTGATAGCGACGACATTTTTGGATTTGTACGTTATATCATCCCAAATTCTGATGCTTCCTCCAAGAACATAGCAAGAGGCGACCTGTTTACTGGCGTAGACGGCCAAACCCTGAATTTAAATAACTACCAGGACCTGCTATTTGGCGAAAACAATACGTATACCCTGAATATGGCTAGTGTTGCCGGTGGTGTTATTTCTCCCAATGGAGAAGAAGTTTCACTTACCAAAGAGGAAGGGCTTGCCGAAAATCCTGTTTTTATAGTAAAATCGTTTGACATTGGGGGGCAAAATATTGGTTACCTAATGTATAATGGTTTTACCAACGAGTACGATGAAGATCTCAACGACGCTTTTGGAACATTAAAGGCAGCCGGAGTTACTGATTTGGTATTAGACCTGAGATATAATTCTGGAGGTTCTGTAAATTCGTCGCGTTTGCTTTCAAGTATGATATACGGAACCAACTCCAACGAATTGTACTTGCGTCAGCGTTGGAATGCCAAAATTCAGGCGGCTTTTAGCGCAGAAGACCTAGAAGACTACTTTACCAGTCAAACCGGTGAAGGGAGTCCCATTAACACTTTAAATCTCACGAGAGTTTATGTCCTTACCACTGGTAGCACCGCTTCGGCCAGCGAACTGGTGATTAACGGACTTGACCCTTATATAGAGGTTATTAAAATAGGAACCACCACTACCGGGAAAAATGAATTCTCTTTGACTATGGTAGACGACCCAGATAGAGATGGTGCGCCTTTTATTTATACCCCATCCAGGGAGAACCAAATCAATCCTAATAATTCCTGGGCTATTCAACCACTGGTAGGAAGAAATGAGAATGCTGATGGCTTTTCGGACTATACAGCCGGCTTTGATCCTGATTTTGAGCTTGCTGAAGATTTCGAAAACCCTGGTGTTCTGGGCGAGACAGACGAACCTATGCTTGCCCTGGCTATAGAGCAGATTACAGGATTAACCAGCAAAAGCAGGCCTAGCCTCACTTCTGTTAAGGTACAGGCCATCCCTTTTACAAGTTCAAGAATGCAACGTCCTTTAAAAGACAATATGGTATTAGATAAACCATTTTATCTGAATTTAAAATAGTTCTTGCAAAAACGATATAAAAAAACCCTGGCCATTAGGTCAGGGTTTTCTGTTTAAACCATTTGGTTCATTAGGTAGAAATAAGCTTATCAAGTCTTTTAAACTTTTGTCTCAATGGTACAGGAATGGCACTCAACTCAGGATGAAATAAGCCTGCTAAAAGCTCTATTCCGTCTACCAAAGTACTTGCCGAGGATTGGGTAAACAACTCAAAATCGGCAATATAGACCTCATTGTTTTGCACAGCCTTTAAGTCTCGCCAACCAGGCTTTTGTTCGAGAATGGTCATTTCTTCAAGTGTCCGGTCTATAGTAAACCCGCAAGGAGCAATTACAAGAACCTCCGGATCGTATCTCCGAATCTCTGCCCAGTCTACCCTATAACTGTCTCCGGCAGGGTTTGAAAGGAGATCTACTCCCCCCGCAAGTTCTATCTGATGCGGAATCCAATGCCCGCAATTAAAAATAGGGTCAATCCATTCTACCAACATTACGTTTCTAGAGCGTTGGTTTGCATTAGAAATGATATCTCCAATGGTATTAATTCGTTCTTGAAGTGGTCTTAGGTAATTTGAAGCTACCTCTGGTTTTCCCAGAGTTTTGGCAATAAGTCGGGCCGATTCAAAAACGTCATCGAGAGATTGCGGGCTTATCGGTACCAGTTGCGGTGGATTTTTTAGGCGTACTGCCGCCCTGGCAACACGCTCTGTATCTATTTGACAGACTTCACAAACATCTTGGGTAAAGACAATATCTGGTGCTATTTCTTCAAATAAACCCTGGTCTAAAAAATACAGCTCGTCACTTTGATGCTTGCTTTCGGAGAAAATTCGATCTATCTCCTTGCTAGAAAAGTTTGTTCCTTCAAGACTACAATGTACTACAATTGTTTTCTCACTTAAAGCCTGCTCCGGGCATTCAAAAGTTACCCCTAAGAGCTGGTCCTGGAAGCCCATATCGTAGAGCATTTGCGTTACCGCAGGCAAAAAAGAACAAACTTTTAACATTAATATCCTATAAAGTTAGTCTGGCTCCCAGGCTAAGATTCCTACCTCTGGTAGTAAACCCGATCACCTCTACATAATCTTCATTGAGTAAATTATCGATGTTTAAAAATACGCTTAACCTGTCAGGGGTTATCTGGTGTTGTAGGTAAACCCCTAAAAGCGAAAAGGCATCTAAAGATACATCGGTAAAGGGAAAGTTGCTAAAATCGGTATCCAGGCGCTCCCCTGTGTACGAATAACTCAAAGAAACATCTGTTTTCTCTGAGAACTGATACATTGCAAAAATGTTCAGCTTGTGTTTCGGTATTCTGATGGCATTGTCACCCTTGCGCTCGGTAAAAGTATAGTTGGCATTGACGCTAAAAGACGTGATAGGTTTCCATGAAATTTCAGTCTCAAAGCCATTGACATTGATTTCATCAGAGACATTGATACTTATAAAATTCTGATCAAAGCCAATGGTGTTTTTTTCATTTCGGTCAAAATACAATGCACTAATCCGTAGCTTGCTGTTGATGGCTATCTCTACTCCCCCTTCAAGCGTAGCGTTTTCCTCCGGTTCCAGCTCTTCGTTTCCAAAAGCGCCGAAGAGTTGTATCAAATTCGGAGTAATATACGAAGTCGCATAAGAGCTTAAAACTTTAAAATAACCGCGCGCTGTTGGAAAAGTATAAGAAGGGTTAAGATTGTAAACGAAATGATTCCCGTATTCTGAATGTGTATTCAATCTGGCTCCGGCATTGATGTTGAGTCCAGAACCAGAGAGATATACCAAATTGAGATAGGGATCTACGATATTAAAATCAACTTCAGTGTCAAAAACAGCTTTGTCTTTAATGTAATTGACCCCTAAAATGGTGTGAAACTTTTCGGCAAAAATATATTTATTGTATAAATCCAACACCAGGTTTCTACCGTCGTTATCGCTGACACCAAATGTACTTTGCGAATTTATAAGATATCTGCTATAGGCAGTATTTAAATGTATAGAACCCTTGTTGTATTTAAGTGAGGACGCCAGACCAAGTCGGTTCTGCTCTGTTTTTGAGCGGTTGGGAGCTTCAGCAAGGGCTGCATCAAACTCATTATCGTACTTGGTATGGTTTCCATAAACGGATAGTTCGAATTTGTCGGAAAAGTGGTAGCCTATCTTTAAATTACCGCTAAACTGCGAGAAATCGTCTTCTTCATTTTCAGGAGTAACTGCAGCAGACAATCCGTTAGAATAGCGCTGAGCAATATTTACGTCGTAGGAAAAACGCTCTAAAGTACCACTTACTGATGCCTGGTTTGTTAAGCTGGCGGCGTTGTAATTCTGATCATCAGCTGTCTGATTCGTCCCAATTGCGGATTGAAAATACCCAGCTACTTTTCTTTCTGAACTCTTCTTAGTAGTAATATTAATAACTGCAGTAGCGGCGTTTGTTCCATACAAGGTACTGGCAGCACCCTTAATGATTTCTATTGAAGCTATTTGCGAGGTAGAAAGAAGCCGAAGATCATACTCCGTTGAAAAAGATGACGGATCGGCAACCCGCACGCCATCAATGATCACCAAAACCTGCTTTCCTCGTCCTCCTCTGGCAAAAACGCCTAATACATCACCATCTCGTCCCCTACTTCCTGCAATCTCAATACCACTTTTGGTATTAATAAGCTGTGCAACAGTTTTTCCTTGATTTCGTTCTAATTCTTCGGCACCAATTTTAATTACGGTTTTCCCTGAATTTTCTCTTTTAATAGGAAAACGCGTATCACTTACTACCACCTCATCCAGGATCTGAACAGGGGTAGAATCTCCTTCCTGCTCTTGTGCAAAAAGGTTCGCGCAGGCCAAAATGGTTGCGCTAAAAACAAAAGATGTTTTACTCATGATGTTTAATTCAATAAACGGGAGTGTTGTATGTCTGTACCCATACGTAAACTTCTATCCCGAAAGTTTAACAATGATTTATTGAACCTGGCAGGTCTCCTGACTCGCGTCCTACTATCGACCTTCCCATTCACAAGAACAGTGGTATTGAAGAGATTGCAGGCATCCCAACGTTTATTGTCGGGACTAAGCTCACAGTTGCGGGAACAGTTTCAGATTTTTCAAAATTGGAAACCGGAAGGAAACACAAATTTAGATTTCATACTTCCAACTTCTTATTTCTAATTTCGAATCACTGAATTCCCTTTTAATTCTGCCCCTCTTTTAGGAAGGCACAGAAACCAAAATTCGGGGCGAAGGTAAACATTTTGTTTAATCTTTTTACTCAAAGTTTAAATAATACTACTTTTGGGCAACACACAAATCGCATTGTTTTGAATCGAGTTTTTTGTACCCTGCTTCTATTGGTTGTCTTCGCATGTAAACCCAAAGAGGAGAAAATAACTCCCGGCGCTTCAGACCAAAAAACCACTGTCATCAAATTTGCCAAGGGTTTTAGCATTCAGAAGGAAGCATCGGGTTTAAGCGTAATAGAAGTGGCCTCTCCCTGGCCTAACTCAGAATCTACCTTCAAATACGCCCTGGTACCCAAGGATAAAAAGAGCGAGTATTATCTGAATAAGAACGATTATGATGCGGTTGTTGCTGTTCCGGTTGAAAGACTTGTAGTTACTTCTACCACTCATATTCCGGCGCTGGAGGCATTAGGAGTGACCAACAGGCTCGTTGGCTTTCCAAGCACTCAATTTATATCTTCAAAAGCGACTAGAGAGAGAATAGAAAAGGGTCTTGTACAGGAATTAGGTGCCAACGAATCTATAAACACAGAAATCCTCATTGAACTAAACCCAGATGTGGTTGTTGGTTTTGGCATCAACGGGAAAAACAAGGCCTATGAAACGCTGCAATATGCCAATATTCCCTTGGTCTACAACGGTGACTGGGTAGAAGAAACTCCTCTGGGTAAGGCTGAATGGATTAAGTTTTTTGCTCCTTTCTTTGGTCTAGAGGCAAAAGCAGATAGTCTTTTCACACGAGTGGACAATTCGTATAGGGCAGCCAAACAACTCGCTGAGAAAGCGAAGAACAAACCAACCGTGCTCAGCGGAGGCCTCTATAAAGATGTATGGTATGTTGCGGGTGGAAAAAGTTGGATGGCTCAATTTTTTAAGGACGCTAATGTAGACTACCTATGGAAGGATTCGCAAAGCACGGGTAGCATCTCGCTTAGTATAGAGAGTGTATTGGAAAAAGCGGAAGGAGCAGACTTTTGGCTTAATCCGTCTATGCATACATCTTATGATGAACTTGAAGTGGCAAACAGGCATTACCTGCAATTTGAAGCATTTGAAAACAGGCAGGTATTCACCCATGCACGTACCACAGGGCAAACCGGGGGGCTGTTATTTTATGAGTTTGCGCCTAACCGCCCGGATATTGTACTTCAAGACCTCATCCACATCTTTCATCCCGAACTTCTTCCAGATCACCAACCCTATTTCTTCAAGCCTCTTAAATAAGTGCAAACTTCTAAATCATACACGCTATCTTTCACGCTATTAATAGTGGCGCTGATATTGAGTTTTGGAGTAAATATCAGCTTGGGCTCGGTGACCATTCCGTTAAAAGATACTTTTAACGCAATTTTTGGCGGGGAAATTACGGTTGATTCATGGCGGTACATCATCTGGAACTACCGTATCCCAAAGGCTTTTACCGCAGTTCTGGTGGGAAGTGGCCTGGCTTTAAGCGGATTGCTCATGCAAACTTTGTTTAGGAACCCCTTGGCGGGTCCGTTTGTATTGGGTATAAGTTCAGGGGCGAGTCTTGGTGTAGCATTATTAATAATGGGTTCTTCGCTATTCTCCGGGATCATGACTTTTGGGCTGGTAAACGATGTTTCTTTGGCTATTGCAGCAAGTATTGGAAGTTTTATTGTGCTGCTTGCCGTTATGGTGGTGGCTTCAAGAGTCAGAGACACCATGGCTATTTTGATCATCGGTTTGATGTTTGGAAGCATTACGGCGGCGGTGGTTACTGTACTGTCGTATTTTACTGGTGCCGAGAAGTTGCAACAATATATTTTCTGGTCCTTTGGAAGCGTGGGCAATCTCTCATGGCCGCAGCTCGGACTCCTTTTGATCTTTATTGCCGTAGGAACGGTATTGAGCATTTTTTCATTAAAGCCCCTAAATGCGCTCTTGCTTGGTGAAAATTATGCTAGAAGTATGGGCATTGCCATTCAGAGATCACGGTATATTATCATTGTGGCTACAGGATTATTGGCCGGGTCTGTTACCGCCTTTGCAGGGCCTATCGCCTTTGTTGGCTTGGCCGTTCCTCATTTAACGCGCCAAATATTCGATACTACGAATCATCGTGTTTTGGTGCCGGCTGTTTTGCTTTATGGAGGTATTATTTTATTGCTATGCGATATTGTAGCCCAAATGCCTTCCTCTGCCTATGTGCTGCCTATAAATGCAATCACATCTATTATCGGAGCCCCGGTAGTGATATGGCTATTGATCAGAAAGCGGAAAATGATATTTTGAAACAGGAAGTTAGAAATACGAATGTAGAATTAAACAAATAAAAGATTAAAACGACCGAAGCACATACTGTTATTGAAGTCTCCAAGCTGGAAATTGGTTATCGTTCCAAGAAAAGCCAGATTTCTGTTTGTAGAGACCTCCGTTTTTCTATTGAAAGTTCGCAATTGGTTGGTGTTATTGGCGTAAACGGGATAGGTAAAAGCACGCTGCTGAGAACGCTCGGGCGCGTACAGCCTAAGCTAAATGGCAAAATAGAGATTGGCAAGAAGGAAATAGGCGAGCTTAGCACCATAGAATTTGCAACCGCCGTAAGTATGGTACTGACAGAACCCATATCATCAAAAAACCTAACAGTATCCGAACTTGTGAGCCTTGGGCGGCAGCCACATACAAACTGGTTAGGAAGTTTGACAGAAGAAGACAGCCTTACCGTAAAAAAAGTCATAGGCGAAATGGGGTTAGGTACTTTGATGCATAAAAAATGTTATGAATTAAGTGATGGGCAACTGCAAAAAGTATTGATAGCCAGAGCTCTGGCCCAGGATACAGATATCATCCTTTTAGATGAACCCACTACCCATCTCGATCTTTATCACAAAGTTCAAATTCTAAAATTGTTACAACAAATAGCCCACCAGAGGCAAAAAACCATACTGTACACCACTCATGAGATTGATTTGGCAATTCAACTGTGTGATAAACTCTTAATTCTTGACGATGGTCAGAATCCCTTCGGAACTCCCGAACAGCTAATGAAGCAAGGGAGTTTTGAAAAATTATTTCCCTCAGATACGATTTCGTTCGACCCAAAAACAGCTTCTTTCAAGGTTAATAAGTAAGCGTCTTCTACAACATAAATTAGAAGCAATCCTTTATCTTTATAGCAAAGAAAGGAAGTACATATGAATGATTTTTTGCTATACATCCTAATTGGGTTAATCTTTTTGGCCGCGGGGTACTTCATTGGGGTCTATATTCAAAAGTTAAAGACCAGCTCAACGCACAGCAGGCTTTTAGAGCGTGAAGACCAGCTCAATAAGAATGTTTCTGTTTTAAACGAACAACTTATTCAGCTAGGAGATGAGAAAAGTGAACTCAGGCTTCACAAGGAGCAGCTGAGCAACCAATTGACTCGCTACGAGGCGGATCTTGAAAATCTAGAACTAAAAAATAAAGAACAAAAAGAAGAGGTTGCGAAACTGCAGGAAAAATTCACCAAAGAATTCGAAAACCTGGCGAATAAAATATTGGATGAGAAAAGTGTAAAATTTACGGAGCAAAATCAAAAAAACATTAAAAACATTTTAAGCCCACTACAGGAAAAAATTCAGTTGTTCGAGAAAAAGGTAGAGGAAAGCAGAAAAGAGAATTACGGCATTCATCAGGCCCTCAAGGAACAACTTTTGAACCTTCAGAATCAAAATCTTAAGATCACAAAAGAAGCCGAGAATTTAACTAAAGCGCTCAAAGGAGATAGCAAAATGCAGGGCAATTGGGGCGAACTGGTGCTGGAAAGAGTCCTTGAAAAATCTGGCTTAGAGAAAGATAGGGAATATAGTGTACAGCAGAACTTTGCTAAAGAAGACGGTAGCAGGGTGATGCCCGATGTTATTATTCATTTACCGGATGGAAAGAAAATGATTGTCGACTCTAAAGTTTCCCTTACAGACTATGAACGTTATGTCAACGCCGAGGAGGAGGAGCAAGAACGGTTCTTAAAAGATCACCTTAATTCACTAAAAAAACATGTAGATCAGTTGTCGTCAAAAAAGTATGAAGATCTCTATGAAATGGAAAGCCCTGATTTTGTTTTGATGTTCGTGCCAATCGAAACCGCATTTTCAATAGCTATAAACAAAGACAACAACCTGTATAACAAGGCTTTTGAACAAAATATAGTAATTGTCACCCCATCGACGCTTTTGGCAACCTTGCGCACCATTGATAGCATGTGGAGTAATGAAAAGCAAAGACGCAATGCGATTGAAATTGCACGGCAAGCCGGAGCTTTATACGACAAATTTGAAGGGTTTGTTTCTGATCTCACAAGGGTTGGAAAAAAAATGGATGAGGCTAAAAATGAATATCGGGGGGCCATGAATAAATTGGTCGAAGGACGAGGAAATATTGTTACCAGTATTGAGAAGCTAAAAAAGATGGGAGCTAAGGCAAAGAAATCGATTCCGGAGCCCATATTAAAACGTGCCGAAGAGGACGATTTTGATGAAACACCCACACAATTAGAGCTCTAAAAATGCAGAAGTTTAAGACGGCCAGAGAATCCAGACTTTCTATCACAGAACTGATGCTCCCCTCCCACTCTAACTTCGGAGGAAAAGTACACGGTGGTTACATTCTAAATCTCATGGACCAGATCGCCTTTGCCTGTGCCTCAAAGCATTCGCAAAGTTATTGTGTTACAGCCTCGGTAAACCGGGTAGATTTCCTAAACCCTATTGAGGTCGGCGAACTGGTAACTTTAAAAGCCTCTATAAACTATACAGGCAAGACTTCTATGGTTGTTGGAGTTCGGGTAGAATCTGAAAATGTAACCAGTGGAAAGCGCAAACATTGTAATTCGTCTTACTTTACTATGGTGGCCAAAGATGGAAACGGTAAAAGTATTCCCATACCTGGCTTATTGGTTGAAGATAAAAATGGCATCAGAAGATTTGCCAGGAGCAAACTTCGGAAAGAAGAGGCTTTTAAGAGAAGTACAAAATTTGGTCAATCCAAGTTCAGGATAGCCGAGTATATAGACCAGCTCGAAGCAGAAAATATAAAGATTAAACTGAAGTAACTCCCTTTGCCGCCTCGGCGTCTAAAAACCAACTTAATTTCCCGGAAATCGGCGCTACTCTTGAGGCCGGATAGATTTCACTTCCTGCTAACTGATGTATGATTTCTTTTACCTTCCTCGCTTTGGTATCTCCGGTCACCAGAAATGAAACATGGCTTGCATTATTAATTACTTTCCCAGTTATAGTTACTCGCTTTTGTTTCGTGTCTGGATGTTCGGCCAGCTCGCAATTGCGGTCAGAATCCCATAAATGAATCTCATGTGGAAAGATGGATGCGGTATGGCCATCGTCACCCATCCCTAGAATAACCAGATCAAATTGAGGAACTTCTCCGGAAAGTGGAAGCGCGGTGCCCAATAATTCTCCATAGCGTATCGCTTCGTCCAAGGGGTCGTTCTCTCCCAGGATTCTATGGATATTTTCTGACGGTATTTCAATGCCTGAAAGGAGATGCTCCCGGGTCATTTTATAATTACTCTGATCGTCTGAAGGTGGGACGCAGCGCTCATCACCCCAGTAAAAGTGTACCTTCCGCCAATTAATCTGGTCCTTGTATTCAAGGCGAAGGACGTCAAATATCAACTTAGGAGTACTTCCTCCAGATAAGGCGACATGAAATTCTTCTCTACCCTTAGCCAGTTCCATAAAATACTCGGAAAAGTGGTCGGCTACTGCCTGCTTTGTGTTGAAAATACGTAGATCCATATTAAAATTTTAACGGATTACACAGAATCCGGGGTCATCAGCCAGGTGTTTTCCGGGATTCCTCCACATATACAGCCCGTCAATAAGTTCATCCGCATTCTGTGGCCCCCAAACTCCGGCAGAATAACCATAGGTAGTGACATTTTTTCCATTGGTCCAATACTCCAAAATAGGGTCTACAAATTCCCAGGCCGCCTCTACTTCATCAGCCCTTGCATAGAGGGTAGCATCCCCTTGCATGGCATCGAGCAAAAGGCGTTCATAGGCTTCCATCACATGAGTGTCTGCAAGGCTGGAGTAATAGAAATCAAGATTGGCCCTTTCCACCTTAAAACCCTGACCTGGGACCTTTACGCCAAACTTGATCAAAACACCCTCGTCTGGTTGTATTCTGATAATTAGTTTATTGTCTTTGTTGGCAAAACCAGCGTCTTTAAAAATCTGATGATGTGGCGACTTAAAGTGTATGACAACTTCGGTAACTTTAGTGGGCATTCTTTTAGCGGTCCTGACATAGAAGGGTACATCTGCCCACCTCCAATTATCCACAAAGAACTTAATTGCGGCATAGGTTTCTGTTGTTGATTCAGGATCTACCCCTTCCTCCTCTCGATATCCCTTTACGGGCTTCCCGTCAATTTCTGCGGCGAGATATTGGCCTCGTATTGTATTCTTATAAAGCACCTCTTCATCTCGCATAATACGAAGTGATTTTAGGGCCTTTACCTTTTCATTTCTGATCTCTTCGGCGTTTGGACCAATGGGTGGTTCCATTACCACTAAAGAGACAATTTGCAAGAGGTGATTTTGGAACATGTCTCGCAAAGCTCCAGATTTATCGTAGTACCCTCCACGCTTTTCCACTCCCACACTTTCTGCATTTGTAATTTCTACGTGGTCTATATAGTTTCGGTTCCACAGGGGTTCAAAAATACTGTTGGCGAAACGGGTAACCAATAAATTTTGGACGGTTTCCTTGCCCAAATAGTGATCAATTCTGTAAATCTGTGATTCTTTGAAATACTGATGTAATGCATCATTGAGCTTCCTGGCTGTTTCCAGGCTATAGCCAAAAGGCTTTTCAACTATTAGTCGTTTCCAGCCGTCGATCTCATTCGTTAGCTCTTGTTCACAGAGGTTTTTGGCGATAGTTTCATAAAGGCTTGGAGGAGTAGATAAATAAAAAATAATGTTGTTATCTGTTTGGTATTTGTCATTTAGAGTTCGTATTCTCCTGGCAAGGCTCGAATATTCAGAATCATAAGAACTTCCGAGATCTTCATAAAACAATTTATCCGAAAACTTCTTAATATAGTCCTCCCCCTTGCCGCTTAGAGCACCCATTAAATGACTGCTTTCAAAGACTACCTTTTCCCTGAATTGTGTATCGCTAAGATCGCTTCGGCTTATCCCCAGTACGACGAAATTCTCAGGGAGGTGTTTACCCCTATATAGATTGTATAGAGCCGGGATTAATTTTCTCGCGGTAAGGTCGCCCGAGGCTCCGAAAATGATTAGCATTTGGTTGGCGGTCTTATTCATATAGGTGTGGCGTAAAGTGATTTTTAAATATATCGAAAAGAAAAAGGATTAGCAACGAAGTTTGTTATCGGGCGGTTAATTAATGTCGGTATTTTGGTTACATTTGAAATTCATGCTAATATCGGTATTTTAGGCCGACTTTGGTGTTGGTTTCAAGTTGGAAACTACTCATAACAACATATTGAGTTAAAAATCAAATATTCAGATGGCTAAATACGATTTTGGGTTAATTGGTCTCGGTGTCATGGGGCGTAATTTTATTCTCAATGTTGCGGATAATGGATTTACCGCATTTGGGCAGGATCTCGATGAAGAAAAAGTAGAAGCGTTAAAAAAGGAAGGTGGTAATACTTCTAAAGTAGATGCCACGACAGATGTCAAGGTATTTGTGAACTCCCTTGCCACGCCAAGGAAAATTATGCTGTTGGTACCCGCAGGAAAAATTGTGGATGCGGTAATTGAAGGTTTACTTCCACATTTGGATAAAGATGATATAATAATAGACGGCGGCAATTCTTTTTTTACCGATACCGACAGACGCGAGGGTTATTTAAAGGAAAAAGGAATTCATTTTTTTGGTTCCGGGGTTTCGGGAGGTGCTAAAGGAGCACGAAAAGGGCCTAGTATTATGCCCGGGGGGTCTAGAGACGCCTATAGAGAAGTGCAACCTATTTTTGAGGCCGTAGCCGCCAAATTTAAGGGAGAACCCTGTGTGGCTTATTTGGGGCCAAAATCTGCCGGAAACTACGTGAAAATGGTCCATAACGGAATAGAATACGGTCTAATGCAGCTGACATCTGAAATTTACGATCTGCTTAAGAAGGCAGGGCGACTTACAAACGATCAGCTCCATGAGACCTTTGCAGCCTGGAATCGGGGAAGGTTGCAATCTTTTTTGGTTGAAATCACTTCGGAAATTTTTGAACAAGAAGATGAGCTTGGAACAGGCAGACTGGTAGATAAAATTTTGGATAAAGCCAAACAAAAGGGAACAGGAAAATGGACTTCACAGAATGCCATGGATCTGGGAATACCCGTACCTTCTATAGATATTGCGGTTAGCATGAGAGAGATCTCTGCGCTCAAGAAAGAGCGCGAACAGGCAGATGCTTTATTTGACCATCCGGAGCCTGAAGTTCTAAATAATGAAGAACTAATAAAAAAAGCCGAGGAGGCGCTTTATTTTGCTTTTATAATTACATACGCTCAGGGTTTGCATCAGCTAGCCGATGCTTCTGGCGAATATGGTTATGATCTGAATTTGGCGACCATTGCAAAAATCTGGCGGGCCGGATGTATCATCAGGGCCGGACTTCTTGAAGATATCGCGGAAGCTTATGAAGCAGATAATGCTCTTTCAAATTTACTACTGGCACCATCTTTCGTTGAAAAAATTCAGAATACCGTGGCATCTGTAAGAGCATTGGCAGCTTATGGTGCTTTAAATGCCGTACCTCTTCCGGGATTAACAAATTCGCTGACTTACTTTGACGCCTATACTTCAGGCCGTTTACCCCTTAACCTTATACAAGCCCAGCGAGATTATTTTGGTTCGCATACCTATGAGCGTTTAGACCGGGAAGGCATTTTTCATACGGAGTGGGAAGCTGACTAAGAAACTACTCGCCGATGCCCTAATTTAAATACGGGATGTCAAAAGAAGGTCGTGGCGAGATTCAAATTTAAAACAGAGATCTCTGCCTTAGGGGTTCTTAACCCCTCCCCAGTTTAAGTTAGCGATCTGGTTTGCAATGTACAAGCAGTATAAGTAATTTTTAAATCTTTGTAGCGCCTAGCTTCGCTTAGCGGGATCCTGAACCCCGCCCTAATTCAAATTAATCGTCTACACTGAAATTTTCAAGCAAGTTTTGCTTCCCAAATTTGGAGGAGGTCATCATTTTAGATTATGACCCCTTGAACCCCCCAAGTATTGATCTTTAGCTCCCGGTTAAAAAGTCCGGCTTAAATTAAATCCGAAAAAAATAATCCCATCGCCCCAACTGCCATTTGCCTGCCCGAGAAAACCATTTTCATAAGAGGCCTGGGCATTGGTAAAATGAAGTTGAAATACGTGACCTCCGGTTTCAATGTCTACCCCTATGGAAAGTGGATCTCTAAACAAATTATCATCTGCCCTATTCAGGTGCAAGGCATAATCTACATTAAGGGAAAAGCGTTTTGAAATCTTAAATCTACCTCCTACGCCCATCGCAAATTGAGCCTTGTCCTGATCCTGGGCTCCAGCAGTATCGGGTAGGTAATTGTCATAGAAGAAGGTAGGTGCAACCTCTAAAGAAAGTCGTTTGTTGAACTTTCTGGAAACCAAAATTTGTGTAGTATAGCCCAGTCTGTCAATGAATTCAAGACCTGGAATAAAGTCCTCGTCCAAATTTCCATTGATTAAAAAAGCATTAAAACCCGCCACAGTTACCGGCGAACCGCCTTCTTTTTGTCTGACCAACCTGTACTTTGTATTAAAATCATACATTTTCATAAAAGAACTTCTAGAAAAGCCAACATTCAGCCATTCATTAACCCCATAAATTAAATGAAGCCTGGTAGCAGCCTGATCTAGCCCAAAAAACTCTCTAAAGCCTCCTTTGACAGAACCGAACCGATGCGAAACCACAAAGGTTAAAGTCTTTGGCGCAACCAATTTAGTTGTCTCCAAATTCACAATTTTAAGCGCCTTAAAAGCAGCCTCTGCAGGTTGCCCCGTATCTTGCTTGTCAATTTCTGCCAACAAATCATCCTGGGCAACGACCAATAGTGGAAAAACGAGGAAAATGATAAACCAGCTAATCTTTTTCATAGTATTGAAGTTTAATTGTATTTAGGTTCAATGAGGTTGGATATATCGCCACAATTTTTACTTAAACTTACGAAAGTATTTTAAAGTAACGTTAAGACTTTTTCTACTATCGCATCGCAATTGGCATTTCCGAACTCCAAAATATCAGTATCAGAGGCAATTCTTAAAAGGTGCTTTCTAATTTTCTTTTTGGCCCTGTGCAATCTTACCTTTACATTAGACTCTGATAACTCCAGGCAATCGGCTACATCTCGCATAGATAACCCCTCTACTTCTCTCAATATATAGACTATCCTATATTTTGGTTCTAACTTCATTACCGCTTTTTCTAAGAGTTGTTTAGCCTCCCGCTGAATAATGGCATCCTCAGGATTCTGTTTATCCCCGGCAAGAATCATAAGCACTTTGTTTTGTAAACCTTCGCTTATCCTGTTTAAAGTCATTTGCTTCTTTTGATTCCGTAAATATCGTAGAGCCTCGTTAATACCAATCCGTACGAGCCAGGTTGAAAAGCTAGAATTGAACTTAAATTGATAAAGTTTTTCATACGCCTTTAAATATGTATCCTGCATTACATCTGCTATATCCTCTACCTCATTAATGTAACCCGCGATTACGCGATACAACATTTGATTGTTTCGTCTCATCAAAAGCTCATAGAGCTCTTTCTCACCTGCAAGAACCTTTTTTACTACTTCTTCATCTTGTATTTTCCAACTGCTCGGGTCACTTATTGCTATGGGTTTCATGCTTATGTTTTATCTTAGATCAGCTATGTACACAAAAGTTACAAAATATTGTAACCTTTTCACTTGGAAGGTATCTAAGTGAAAGAATCTAAAAAGTTGTTATCTTGTGATATACAATTGCTAAGTCCGACTTTAAAAAAAATCGAACAAAACTTATTGTCCAAAAGAATGAAAAAGGAAATTAACAGAATTTTACTGCTTGGCTCGATATTTGTATTTCTTAATGCCTGTGTAGGAAGCGATGATTCTAACGACATCTTAGATCCTGAGGAGGTGACTTATGAAGCCGATGTAAGGCCTATTTTAGAAAGTATTTGTCTTAATTGCCATACAGACCCTCCAATTAATGGAGCCCCGATGCCGCTAACGACTTTTGACGCAGTCAGAAATGCGGTTGAAAACAGGGGACTTTTAACCAGGATAAATAGTATCTCGAACCCTATGCCCCCGTCAGGTTTACTTCCTGAAACTTCGAGAGAAATCTTTCAGGAATGGGTAGACCAAGGGTTTATCGAAAATTAAATGCTATGAAAAAACTTTTTTTATTACTTCTTTTTGCTGCTGGAATTCAGTTATCCACCGCCCAGAATACTTTTAAAACCTCTTCAGGGGAGATCAACTTTAATGCTTCTACCCCACTAGAAGATATCAATGCGGATAACAAGATTGTTAACGCCATTTTTAAAGCAGAAAACGGGGATTTTGCTTCGGTGCTGTTGATGAAAGATTTCAGTTTTAAGAAAAAATTGATGCAGGAGCATTTTAACGAGAACTACGTAGAATCTGAAACCTACCCGAAGGGCTATTTTAGCGGTAATATTTCAAACTTTAACATGGAAGCGCTAAGCTCGGAGCCCAAGAAGTACAAAGTTTCTGGAAAATTAACCATTCACGGAGTCACAAAACAGATCTCTACGGATATCTATTTAAGTAAGAAAGCTGGCAATATCTCGCTTACTTCAGAATTTGTTGTACGTCCGGAAGATTACAAAATAGAAGTACCTAAATTACTCTGGAAAAAAATTGCCCAGGAAGTCCTGGTATCCGTGAACTTCAAAATGACCGGGCAATAATAGGTTTTCTTATTTGCTTAGATACATTTTTCTGCGTCCGTAAAGGTTGTAGAACTCATCGTCTTTGAGGTTATCAATAAACAGAATACTCTCACCTGTACTCTTCATTTCGGGGCCCAGGTTTTTATTCACATTGGGAAATTTGTTAAATGAAAAAACCGGTTGCTTAATTGCAAAGCCTTCCAAATGAGGATCGAACTTAAAGTCTTTTAGGGTTTTGTCTTTCAGCATTACCTTGGTGGCATAGTTCACATAAGGCTCTCCGTAGGCTTTCGCAATAAAGGGTACCGTACGAGAAGCCCTGGGATTGGCTTCGATGATATGTACTTTATCATCTTTAATTGCAAACTGAATGTTTATGAGTCCCACTGTATTTAACGCCAGGGCTATTTTCCGCGTATGATCTTTTATTTGCTGCATCACAAACTCACCAAGGTTAAAGGGTGGTAAGGTGGCGTTAGAATCTCCAGAATGTATACCACAAGGTTCTATGTGTTCCATTATCCCAATGATATAAACATCTTCACCGTCACAAATGGCATCTGCCTCTGCTTCAATAGCTCCATCCAGGTAGTGGTCCAGTAATAACTTGTTATTTGGTATTTTGCGAAGTAGATCTACAACATGTTCCTCTAACTCCTCTTTATTGATAACAATCTTCATACCCTGTCCCCCAAGTACGTAAGAAGGCCTTACCAATAGAGGAAAATTTAATTCATCTGCCAGGGCCAGGGCTTCATCCGCATTCTCTGCCACTCCAAACTGAGGATAAGGAATGTTGTTCTCTTTTAAAAGCTTTGAAAAACTTCCTCTGTCCTCGGCCAGATCAAGGGATTTAAAACTTGTCCCCATGATTTTAATACCGTATTTGTCAAGTTTTTCGGCTAGTTTTAACGCAGTCTGGCCTCCTAGTTGTACGATTACTCCTTCGGGTTTCTCGTGCAATATGATGTCATAGATATGCTCCCAGAATACAGGTTCAAAATACAGCTTATCAGCGGTATCAAAATCGGTAGATACCGTTTCGGGGTTGCAATTAATCATGATTGTTTCGTATCCGCATTCCGCCGCTGCTAAAACGCCATGTACACAACAATAATCAAACTCAATCCCCTGCCCTATTCTGTTTGGCCCCGAACCAAGCACTACGATCTTCTTTCTATCAGTAACTTCGCTATCGTTTGCAACAAATCTTTGACCTTCAGCAGTTTCAATCTCTTCTTCGAAAGTAGAATAGTAGTATGGGGTCATCGCCTTAAACTCCGCCGCGCACGTATCTACCAATTTATAGACCCTGTTGATCTTCAACTCCATCCGCTTTTTATGCACCTCACTTTCCAGGCATTCAAGCATATGTGCTATCTGACGGTCGGCGAATCCCTTTTGTTTGGCTTCGAGTAGTAGCTCTTTTGGTAGGGTTTCTACGGTATATCCAGAAATTTCCTTTTCCAGATAGTGCAATTCTTCGTACTGCTTTAAGAACCACATATCTATTTTGGTGATTTCATGGATCCTGCTTAGCGGAATACCCAATTGTATGGCATCGTATATCACAAAGACTCTATCCCAACTAGGAATGGTTAGCTTACTAATGATCTGTTCGTAGTTTTTATATCCCTTCCCGTCTGCTCCTAAACCGTTTCTTTTTATTTCTAAAGACTGTGTGGCTTTGTGTAATGCCTCCTGAAAAGACCTTCCAATACCCATCACTTCACCTACAGATTTCATTTGCAATCCCAAGGTTCGGTCCGATCCTTCAAACTTGTCGAAATTCCATCGCGGGATTTTTACGATCACATAGTCTAAAGTTGGTTCAAAAAGGGCCGAAGTAGATTTTGTGATCTGGTTTTCGAGCTCGTCCAATGTGTATCCAATAGCCAATTTCGAGGCAACCTTGGCAATGGGATAACCAGTTGCTTTTGAAGCGAGCGCAGAAGAACGTGAAACCCTTGGATTAATCTCGATGGCAATGATATCTTCCTTTTCATCAGGGCTTACCGCAAACTGTACATTACAGCCTCCGGCAAAATCGCCAATATTGCGCATCATCTTAATGGCCATATCACGCATCCTTTGGAATGTAGTATCTGAGAGAGTCATTGCAGGCGCCACTGTGATAGAATCTCCAGTATGAATGCCCATAGGATCCATATTTTCTATGGTACAGATAATCACTACATTGTCATTTTTATCCCTCAGCAGCTCCAATTCATATTCTTTCCAACCCATCATGGCCTTGTCTATCATGACTTCGTGAATCGGAGAAACTTCAAGTCCGCGGCTCAGTAACTCATCAAAATCCTTCGGATCATAAACAATAGAGGCACCGGCGCCACCTAAGGTATATGAAGCCCTTATCACCAGGGGAAATCCAAATTCCTGTGCTATTTCCTTTCCTTTTAAAAAGGAAGTCGCAGTTAACTGAGGGGCCATTCCTATTTCTATTTCGGTCATTAGGGCCCTAAATTTTTCTCGGTCTTCTGTAATATTGATAGCATCGATATCAACTCCTATGATTTCAACACCAAAGTCCTCCCAAATACCCTTGTCTCCAGCCTCAATACATAAATTTAAAGCGGTCTGCCCACCCATAGTTGGTAGTACCGCATCTATTTCCGGGTGCTCCTTAAGAATCTTTATAATCGACTTCGCATTTAGGGGCAAGAGGTAAATATGATCAGCCATTGAGGGATCGGTCATAATAGTAGCCGGATTGCTATTCACCAATACCGTCTTGATCCCATCTTCACGAAGTGAACGAAGCGATTGAGAACCTGAGTAATCAAATTCGCATGCTTGTCCTATTACAATGGGGCCTGAACCAATAATTAAAATACAATTGAGATCTTTTCTTTTGGGCATTTTCTATCTTCCTTTTTTAGCGTTCATTTAATCTTAGGCAATATCTGGATAAAAAAAAGGTGCTACTTTTAAGAAAGTAACACCTTAATTATTTCAAAAAATATTCAATCATTATTTTTTATGTCTGTGCTCTGAGGATACACTTAGTTTTTTCCTTCCCTTGGCCCTTCTGGATGCCAAAACCTTTCTTCCATTTACGGAAGCCATGCGTTCTCTAAACCCATGTTTATTTCTTCTTTTCCTCTTGGAGGGCTGAAATGTCCTTTTCATTATTGACCTTTTAAGTGTACTTGAAAAAACTTTGCTCTTAGCAGGCAAAATTCTGGGCGCAAATATACGAAGAGTTTTTGCTTTCCCAAACGGAAATATAAAAATATTTCGGATAGTTTTTACTACTTTTGCGGCAGTTAAAAACAATCTCCCCACAAGATGAAAAATGCTATCTACATCTTAATTTTTGCCCTGTCCTCTTTTACCGCAAAAGGGCAAACTTCCCTTAAATACTCCCTAAATGAAGGCGATACCTTCACCATTAAGCAAAGCGCAGAGCAGATAATTACGCAAGAGATTGATGGTGCAGCACATGAGATCACCAATAAAATAGATGGCATTATGGAGTTTAAGGTTTTGGGTACAGAAGACGAAAATTATGCAGTTGCTGTGACTTTCAAGGATCTCAACTTAAATATGAGTTCGAGCATTCAAGGTGTTTTGATGGACGTAAAGGCAAGCCAGGTAAGTGAGGATGACCTGCAATCTAAAATTTTTAATAGTCTCCTAAATACCCCTATTCATATCGTTCTTGCAAAGAACGGAGATGTCCTGGAGGTCAATGGTGGGGACAGCCTGGTTGCGAAGATGGCGCGGGCTTCTGGAGTGGAAGATCAATTTACACTGAATATGATGAAAAAGTCGCTCGAAAAAGAATTCGGTTCAGAAGCGCTTTCTAACAGTTACAAGCAAATGACCTATATCTATCCAGATGGTGAAATGAATGTAGGAGATAGTTGGGAAAACGAATATACCGGGAAACTTGGCGCAAAAAATGTATGGACACTGGAGGAGGTCACCCAAACCCAGACAGGTATCAGTGGTAAAGCCGAGGTAGTGATGACCGTTAAAGAACCTGAGACTACAATGAAACTTACAGGAACACAGGATACCCAGGTTAGAGCAGATATTGCTTCCGGTTTTATTGTCAAAATGACCGTTGAAGGAATTTCAGAAGGTACCTCCACACTGGCTCAGATGGGAGATCATGAGATCCCTACTAAAATCAAATCGATTATTACGTACGAATTAATAGATAACTTATAAATGTTTAATAAATATATTAAGCTGGTCATCGCTTTACTCATTATCGGGTATGCCGGCTACCAAATTACCGAGGGTTATATAGGAAATGGGATTTTTTTGATCTTATTATCCTTAATCTTCGTCTTTCTCTTTTTTAGGAATGAAATGATACTGCTGGCTTTTCTCCGTATGCGAAAGCAGGATATGGCGGGTACTGAAAAGTGGCTCAACAAAATAAAAAATCCTGAGGCCGCTTTAACGACCAAGCAACAGGGGTATTACAATTATCTATATGGTATCATTTATTCACAAAAGAATCTTACGCAAGCTGAAAAGTACTTTAGAAAAGCCTTGAAACTTGGACTGAATATGGATTATGATGTTGCTATGGCGAAACTTAGTTTAGCCGGAATTGCAATGCAAAAACGTCGTAAACGAGAGGCAACAACACTACTTCAAGAGGCTAAAAAGCTGGATAAGAATAAAATGCTTACCGAGCAAATAAAAATGATGCAACAGCAAATGAAACGGATATAGTTTCAGTTAGCAGTTAGCAATTAGCAATTAGCAATTAGCAATTAGCAATTAGCAATTAGCAATTAAAGATGTAAAATTGCATTGTCTTTTCTGCTTATTGCCCTACATTATAATATCCTTTGTTCGGAATTTCCACGATGTATTTCTTTCGGGAAGCATTGTTTAAATGCGGTTGTCTCAACCACGGATTATGCCTTTTCAAAATCTTGTAGTTAATTTCATATTGCTGCGCAAAATCCGCAAAACTCAAAATAGGCTCATCCACTTCCACCTGAAAGGTAGGAACAGAATTATAAAGGTCTTCCTTCTCTATTTCGAAACCGTACTTTTCCGGATTGGAAAGAATTTCCTTTATGGCCATAATTCGAAAAACATAACGCCCGGTCTCTTCGCCAAGTAAAAGGTCATAGTAATCGTCAACCTGTTGAATTCCCATAAACTTGTTGATGGCGCCAGGTCCGGCATTGTAGGCCGCCGCAGTTAAAGTCCAGCTACCATATTTTTCTTTCCACTTTTTAAGATATTTACAGGCAACCTCCGTAGATTTCGCCAAATGATAGCGTTCATCCACATTGGCATTAACCTCCAGCCCGTATTCTCTCCCCGTGGCCTTCATAATCTGCCAAAATCCGGTAGCTCCGGCATGAGAAACCACATTTTGCAAGCCACTTTCGGCAACGGCTAAATATTTAAAATCATCTGGAATCCCATTCTTTGCCAGAATAGGTTCAATAACCGGGAAGAATTTATGTGCCCGCTTCATCAATAGGAGCGCGTTAGACTGCCAGTAGGTGTTTACTAAAAACTCCCTGTCAACCCGTTCCATAATCTCCGGATCTTCTTGGGGTACCATTTCCCCTGCAAAATTAAGGTCTTCCGGGATATTTATAGCGGAAATTTTATATTCACTTGCCACATTCTTATCACCCTCTAAATTAGTTTCCGTATGCTCATCACTCTCTGAAAGAGCATTGGTCTGTTGAACTGCAAAAATCAGGGAGCTTATTACAAAGAAAACACCCAGGAGCATTAAGATATTCTTTAAAAATTTCATCCGCTTAGTTTTGTTGGTCTACCAAAGGTAGCAAAGAAATAGTACAAAAAGATAACTCCTTTATTGTAAAATAATTGTAGGTAATCGTTCATTAAACCATTTAAATCTATGAATGATCATGGTATGGGTTCCTTTTTTAACCGAAACGCAATTATCAATATTGCGTATTGGAAAGACTGCGTCTTTGTCTCCATGGATATGAATCAGATCAGGACTATACGCGTTTTGGCCCCAATTAACCATCTGATCTATTGCCCAATCAATATAGTACTTGTCTCTAAGGGAGAGATACTGTTCATAGAGCGCCAACCGCTCTGTTACGGTTTCTCCAAAGGCATATTTAGCGAGAAGTTCGACATTGTTCACAAGACCGGTAGGTAATAACTTATGAACCTTGGTGTACTTTGCAAACAACATGCGTTTAGGCAACTCTGAAGTAAGCTTTACACTAGAGACAATAATAAGCTTTCTCGTGGGAATAATTTTGGCCATCTCCTGTACCAGTATCCCGCCGAAAGAGACTCCAACCAGAACTACATTTTCATGTGAAATCTTTTTACACATTTTTTTGGCATAGGAAGATAAATCCATTCCACGGTCTGGGACAAACCACTCAAGAAGGTGTTGTTCAAAACGATCTTTAGGCAATTCAATATTTTTAAAAATGCTGGGGTTTGCTGCCATTCCTGGCATGAAGTAGACGTGAATTTTTGGTGGGTCTTTGGTCGGCAAACTCTTATTTTTACTAGGAATTTAGCATTTTTTTTGGTACCTTTGTTACCAAATTGTAAAATAACCCTGAGTTTAAAAACAAATTAACCAGACGCTTACTTTTTTGAAAATTACGATTTCGAGAGCATCGTAATTTTTTCATCTAAAACCACTATTAAATCAAACTATATGAATGAAGTAGCAATTAAGGACAATAGTTTTTTGCGCCAATTTGAAACTAGGGTCGACGGACATCTAGCCAAGATTGAATACTCTTCCCAGGAAAGAAAGGTTTTTCTAACCAAGTTGGTCATCCCAGAAGAAATTACGCAAGACGATTTTAAAGAAAATTTTATTAAATCTGTTTTACATCACATCCAGGAACAAAATTTAAGAGTCGTTCCTACCAGTCCACAAATTGCAGGCTTCCTCAGAAAAAATAGACAATACAAAGAAATGCTACCCGTCGGCATCAGAATATAAGAAACGAGTCCTGACCCAGTGTCAGGATTTTTTTTACACCGCTACTTCACTTTCTACAAAATCAAACCTGGCCAAGCCGTCATCATCAATTTTCGTAAGATTTATTTTATGAAGCGTATTTATTAGTGTTGGGTCCCATGGTGTCTTTACTTTAACGTAATTCTCTGTGAATCCATGGATATACCCTGCTTTATTTTCTCCTTCAAAAAGTACCGTTCTAACGGTATTTAACTGACTTTCATAAAAAGCGCGACGCTTTTTTACAGAGAGACCGCGTAACATTTTGCTTCTTTTATGCCTTATATTTTTTGGCACTACTGCTTGCATTTCGGCGGCCAGGGTATTGTCTCGTTCAGAGTAGGTAAAGACGTGTAGGTATGAAATATCCAACTCATTAAGGAAATGGTAGGTCTCAAGAAAATGTTCTTCTGTTTCTCCTGGGAAACCAACGATGATATCTACACCAATACAGGCATCTGGCATGACCTTCCTTATTCTACCAACTCGGTCGATATATAAATCCCTCATGTAACGCCTACGCATAAGCTTTAGAATCTCATCGCTTCCACTTTGCAATGGAATGTGAAAATGAGGGACAAAAGAGTTGCTTTGTGCTACAAAATCAATAGTCTCATTTTTAAGTAGATTAGGCTCGATAGAAGATATTCTAAGCCGATGTATGCCTTTAACTTCGTCTAAGGCCTTAACCAGGTCTAAGAAGGTGTGCTCGTGTTTCTTATTTCCGAACTCTCCCTTGCCATAATCACCAATATTAACTCCGGTAAGTACAATTTCTTTAATGTCCTGAGCCGCAATTTCAGTAGCATTTTTTATGACATTTTCAAGTGTATCACTACGTGAAATTCCTCTTGCCAATGGAATGGTGCAGTATGTGCATTTGTAGTCACAGCCATCTTGTACTTTGAGAAAAGCACGGGTGCGGTCGCCTATAGCATAACTGCCTACGTAGAAATCGGCTTCTGATATTTCACAGGAATGTACCTGACCAAAGTCGTTTTTAGAAAGGTCGTTGATATAATCCGCAATCTTGAATTTTTCTGTTGCTCCCAATACAAGATCTACCCCGTCTATGGCAGCCAATTCTTTAGGCTTCAACTGAGCGTAGCAGCCGATGGCAGCAATAAAAGCATCCGGGTTAGTTCTTAAAGCCTGTCTTACAATAGTCTTAAAGCGCTTATCCGCATTCTCAGTTACAGAGCAGGTATTGATCACATAGATATCTGCCTTATCGGCAAAGTCTACCCGCTCAAATCCTTCCTGAACAAATCCCCTGGAAATGGTAGAGGTCTCCGAAAAATTGAGTTTACAACCTAAGGTGTAGAATGCGACTTTTTTATTCATTTCTGAAAGTCCAGAATTTAGGATTGCAAAGATAAGGTTTTGAAAGTAATATTTAGTCGGTAGTCGGTAGTCGGTAGTCGGTAGGTAGTGGTTTTAGATTAAAATACCTGGGTAGAGAGACTTTTTTAAATAAAAGCTTGCTTGTTTACTGCAGTGAACGTGCTTAATTTATACTGGGGAGGGGTTTAGAACCCCTAAAATCAAATTGTAAAAATCTATGGTCAAAGCGCTATTCAATGCTATAAACTGCCAGTAACTAACTCACTACCCCACTATCTCACTATCTCACTAACCTAATAATTCCGCCACTTTTTAGTCAACTCAAATACATGATTGAGGATATCGGCCTCTACTTCGTCAAACTCCACCCCTCTCCTGGCCATCATCACTTTTGCTGCTTCAAACGCTTTTTTAGGCATATAAGTGCTAAAACCTGAAGCGCCTCCCCAACTAAAACTAGGTATAAAATTCCGTGGAAAACCGGGAACATATATATTCGAATTAACACCTATTACAGTCCCTGTATTGAACATTGTGTTGATGGCAGTTTTACTATGATCTCCCATCATCAGGCCGCAAAATTGCAATCCGGTATGATCAAATCCTTCGGTGGCATAATTCCAAAGCCGTACTTTGGCATAGTTATTCTTTAAATTCGAATTATTAGAATCTGCCCCAATATTACACCATTCTCCTAAGACAGAATTCCCCAAATAACCATCATGCCCCTTGCTTGAATACCCAAAAATAACAGAGTTGTTGACTTCACCGCAGACCTTTCCATGCGGACCAACCGTGGTTGGTCCGTAGATCTTTGCCCCCATTTTAACAATAGCATTGGCACATAAGGCAAAGCCTCCACGTATGAGATTCCCCTCCCAAACTTCCGAGTCCTTGCCAAGGTAGATTGGCCCCTCGCTGGCGTTCAGGATGCTGTGTTCTACTTTTGCGCCTTCTTCAAGAAAAATGTTCTCGGGCTTAACAAGTCTGTTGGTATCCGAAATAGGAGCACTCTTCCTTCCCTCAGTAACCAACTGGAAATCTGCTTGCAAAGCCTCTCCATTTCTTGAAAAAATATCCCAGGTATTCCCAACACGAAAGAAGTTATCAGGAGCTGGGATAGATCTGAAAGTGGAAAAATCCTCTTCCTCTATGGAGGCAACACAATAGGCCACCACCTGATCACGCGCTAAAATCGCTTCCTTAATATCTAAATTTTGAACCATAGCCACCAGCGCTTTATTAGGCAGGAATGATCCATTGATCAAAACATTCTTCTCAGCTGAGACCAAAGGAAACTTCTCGGAAAGATAAGCCTCGGTCTTTGTAGAGGTTGAGACTCCTAGATACTTCTCCCACTTTTCTCTAATTGTAAGGATGCCAATTCTAATATCGGCAACAGGCCTTGTAAAAGTGAACGGTAACAGAGCGGTTCTTTCTGGACCATCAAAGAGAATGTAGTTCATAGGCTGAAATTTCGATAAAAATAAAAAAATAACGCCCCCGATTTTCGGAGGCGTCTATTTATATCATGTTTAAGAAAAGTCTTATTCTTCTTCTGCACTGGCTTTAACCTCTTCCTGAGGGGCCGGCGCCTCTTTCTTAAATTTTTGGTATTTGCTCTTAAACTTATCAATTCTACCCGCGGTATCTACCAGTTTAGCTTTACCGGTATAGTAAGGATGAGAAGTTCTAGAGATCTCTAATTTTACCAATGGATACTCTACTCCATCCACTGTAATTTTTTCCTTGGTTTCCGCTGCTGACTTGGTGATAAAAACATCATCATTAGACATATCTTTAAATGCCACCAGTCTATAATTTTCAGGATGTATACCTTTTCTCATCGTACTATAAGGGTTTATTTTCTGATTTTTCAGGCTGCAAATTTAACCTTTTTTCCAACAACCTCCAATATTAAAATTAAAAAAGAATCCCAAAAAATCGTAACTTGTTTTTGTAACAAAACCTGAAGATAGACAACTAATCAATAAGCAACTAAAAATCAAATAGAAAATGGAAGAAAATCAACCAAAAACAGGAAAGTTTTCATTGAATTATGGGTTAATCCTGGGACTTCTAGGTGTAGCTTTTGGGGTTATGCTTTATACCATGGATGCTCATTATGAGCAGAGTACGGTTAACAACATCATAGGAATTGTTATGATGGTTGCCATCGTTTTCTGGGGCATTCACGCCTTTAAAAAAGCAAACGGCGGCTTTCTTAGCATTGGGCAAGCCCTAAAACTGGGAGCTGGTATTGCGCTGATTGCAGGGGTAATTTCTGTGATTTATACCGTATTCCTATCTAGCGTACTAGATCCGGAATTCGCTTCAAAGGTAATGGATAACAGACTTGCCGAGCCTATTGCCAATGGTGATCTCAGTGCCGCGGATGCTGCTCAACAAAAGGAAATGGGTATTAAGTTCTTCTGGATGGGTTATCCGTTTATCATTATCATCAATGTTCTTATCGGACTGGTGATCGGACTTGTGGCCGGTCTTATCTGGAAAAAGGCGAAACCTACCTATTAAAACCAAAAATTGGTACTTTTGAAGTGTAAACGCAGAAGTACCTATGAATGTATCTATAGTAATTCCCTTATTAAACGAGGACGAATCACTTAAAGAACTCCATGATTGGATTGCAGATGTCATGCAATCCAATCATTTTTTATATGAGATTCTTTTTATAGATGATGGTAGTACAGATGACTCATGGAAGGTTATCTCCGAACTTTCACATAAGAATTCTAATGTAAAAGGAATTCGCTTTCATAAAAACTTCGGAAAATCTCAAGCCCTACACGCAGGTTTTAAGGCGGCCAAGGGAGAGGTGGTTATTACAATGGATGCGGATCTTCAGGACAATCCTGAAGAAATTCCTGATTTATACCAATTAATCTCTAAGGAAAAGTATGACCTGGTTTCTGGTTGGAAGAAAAAACGCTACGATTCGGTTTTAATGAAGAATATCCCCTCCAAACTTTTTAATTGGGCTGCGCGAAAGACTTCGGGAGTTAAGCTCCATGACTTCAATTGTGGTCTTAAAGCGTTCAAAAAAGAGGTCATTAAGACCATCGAGGTCTCCGGAGAAATGCATCGATATATTCCTGTACTTGCCAAAAGTGCCGGATTTAGCAAAATTGGAGAAAAAGTAGTGCAGCATCAAGCCCGTAAATATGGGAAGACTAAATTTGGTATGGACCGTTTTATCAACGGCTTTCTAGATCTAATTACCATTTGGTTTGTTTCTAAGTTCGGAAAGCGGCCCATGCATTTATTCGGCGCTTTAGGCGTTCTCATGTTCCTTATAGGCTTTGGGTTTTCTATTTATCTGGGAATAGACAAACTCTTTATCAACCCAACGGGGCGGCTACTGGCAGAGCGACCACAATTTTTCGTGGCCCTAACCGCAATGATTATTGGTACCCAACTATTCCTTGCAGGCTTTCTGGGAGAAATTATGGTACGCTCACGAAAAAATGAAACCCGTTATACCGTATCCGAAGAAATAAATTTTTCGAAGGCCCATTCTGATAGTACTGATATTTATCGGGATCAGGAACAATATTCTTCGTAATTTTGAGCCGTTGTAATTTACTACATTTCCTATGCGCGACATACAAAAAACAGCAAATAGCTGGCTCTCTGATACTTTCGATGTAGAAGTTCAAAAAGAAGTCAGACAACTCTTAACACAAGATCCAGAAGAACTAAAAGAGCGCTTTTATAAAGATCTTGAATTTGGTACTGGAGGAATGAGAGGCATTATGGGAGTTGGCACTAACAGGATCAACAAGTATACGCTGGGCAAAAGCACACAGGGCCTTTGCGATTATCTCAAAGAAGTATATGGGGGTGAGCGGATAAAAGTAGTAATTGCATATGACTGCAGGCACAATAGTGATACTCTTGCCCAGACCGTAGCCGAGGTGCTGTCTGCAAATGGGATAAAGGTCTTTTTGTTTTCAGAACTTCGAACCACTCCAGAACTATCCTTCGCCGTAAGACACTTAAACTGTCATGCCGGGATAGTGCTCACCGCATCTCACAACCCTCCGGAATATAATGGATATAAAGTCTATTGGACAGATGGCGGGCAAATTGTTCCGCCGCAAGACGGCGAAATAATAGCGGCAATTAATAAAGTGGCCTTTGAAGACATTAAATTTAATGCCGAACACAGCCTAATACAGAAAATAGACAAAGATGTAGATGAAGCTTTTATTTCAGCCTCTGTAAAAAATGGAAATTTTGAGGCCTTAGGTAAAGATAGTTTCAAGATAGTATTTACCTCTTTGCATGGCACCTCGATTACCGCTATCCCCGAAGTGCTAAGGAGGGCTGGTTATACCAATGTTACCGTCATAGAGGAGCAGGCTATCCCGGACGGAAATTTCCCAACCGTGGCTTCTCCCAATCCCGAAGAGCCAGCAGCACTTGCACTGGCTATTAAAAAAGCTGAAGAAATAGGCGCCGATATGGTCGTGGGTACAGACCCCGATAGTGACAGGCTGGGCATTGCCGTTAGGAACCTCGATGGAGAAATGGAATTGCTAAATGGCAATCAAACCATGCTTTTAATGACCAAATTCCTGCTCGATCAAAGAAAAAAAGCTGGCTTAAAAGGCAATGAATTCATTGCATCCACAATTGTATCCACGCCTATGATGGATAAACTGGCAGAAGCCTACCAGTTAGAGTGCAAAACTTCTCTAACAGGTTTTAAGTGGATCGCAAAAATGATCGTAGATTTTCCCGACGAGGATTTTGTTGGAGGTGGTGAGGAGAGTTTTGGCTATATGGTGGGTGATTTTGTACGCGATAAGGATGCCGTCACCTCTACCCTACTGGCTTGTGAAATTGCAGCTGACGCTAAAGCCAGGGGTAGTTCTTTCTACCAGGATCTCATTAATTGCTATGTTTCTTTTGGTTTTTATAAAGAGAAGCTGATTTCGCTTACCAAGAAAGGTATTAGCGGTGCCGAAGAGATAAAACAGATGATGATAGATTACAAAGAAAACCCGGTAACCGCAATTGACGGCTCTAGGGTTATCGTTGTTGATGATTATAATACCTCTACCTCAACCAATGTTATCACGGCTGAGGTAAGCACTATGGATATCCCAAAATCTAACGTTCTGATCTACACTACAGAAGAAGGTACAAGAATGGCGGCGAGGCCAAGCGGTACAGAACCAAAGATTAAATTTTATTTTAGTGTGAATGCGACTTTAGAAAAAGCCGAAGACTTCAAAAAAGTAGATGCCGAACTCGAAGCAAAAATAGACCGCATCTTAAGCGAACTGAAATTGAATTAATGGAGTATTTTAAAAAAATTCTTCGCTTTGCCATCCCGTACAGGAAATATGGCTTTCTGAATATATTCTTCAATATTCTCTACGCCCTTTTCAGCGCATTGTCTTTCGCTGCCCTTATACCTATGCTTAATGTGCTTTTTGACAAGGCTAAACGTATTATTGTACCTCCTGAATATAGCGGCTTTGGGAATCTTAAGGACTATTTCATGGATTATATGAATTACAGGGTCACCCAGTATTCGGGAGAAGATGACATGAGGGCCCTGGTCATGGTGATAGGTCTTGTACTGGTGTTATTCTTATTAAAGAACATTTTCAACTACCTGGCGATGTATTTCATTACTTTTTTGAGAAATGGAGTTTTACGTGATGTCCGCAACAAAATGTATGAGAAAATTACATCGCTACCTCTTTCTTTTTATTCCGAAAAACGCAAAGGAGACGTTATTGCCAGGATCACTTCAGATGTTCTTGAAATTCAGCATTCTTTCCTGTCCATTCTTGAGCTAATTGTCAGAGAACCCCTGACTATTGTGTTCACTATTATTGTGATGTTTCTTATAAGTGCGAAACTCACTGTTTTTGTCTTCGTATTCATTCCAATTGCAGGAGCCATTATTTCTAGGATAGGGAAATCACTCAAAAAGAAATCAGATCGTGTTCAAAGAGAACAGGGAAAATTTCTGTCTATCGTCGAAGAGACCCTCGGGGGCCTCCGTGTGATTAAGGCTTTTAACGCAGAATCTAGCTTTTACAGAACTTTTAAGAACTCTACGGAACGTTTTTTTAGGTTTTCGAACAAGTTGTTAAACAGACAAAATCTGGCCTCCCCAACCGGCGAATTTTTAGGTATACTCGTCATTGGGATATTGCTGTGGTTTGGTGGAAAAATGGTTTTGGTAGATAAAACCCTGGATGCGGCGTCTTTTATTGCCTATATGGGTCTTGCTTACAATATACTAACCCCTGCCAAAGCCTTGAGTAAGGCTTCTTACGGTGTTAAAAAGGGGAATGCAGCCGCCGAACGTGTATTGGAGATTCTGGAGACCGAAAATCCTATAGCAGAGAAAGAAAACGCTCTTGAAAAAAGCACCTTCGAAGAAGGTATTTCAATAAGCAATGTTTCCTTTAAATACGCCGATGAATATGTGCTCAAAGATTTTAGCCTTGAAGTACCCAAGGGAAGTACAGTGGCATTGGTGGGGCAATCTGGTAGTGGGAAAAGCACCATCGCTAATTTAATCACCAGGTTTTATGACGTGAATGAAGGGCAAATAACGATAGACGGTATCGATATTAGAGACCTCTCCAAAGAATCGCTTCGAAACCTAACCGGTCTGGTTACTCAAGATTCTATCCTCTTTAACGATTCTGTTCGCAACAATATCGCCTTAGGAAAAGAAGACGCCTCCGAAGAAGAAATTATTGCAGCGGCCAAAATAGCCAATGCAGATGAATTTATTGTAGACCTCCCGGAAGGCTATGAAAGCAACATTGGTGATGGTGGCAACAAGCTTAGCGGAGGACAAAAACAACGTCTGTCTATAGCGAGGGCGGTTTTTAAAGAACCCCCCTATCATGGTTTTAGATGAGGCTACCTCTGCTTTAGATACGGAAAGCGAACGCCTGGTCCAGGATGCTTTAGAGAAAATGATGCAAAATCGTACCTCTGTGGTCATAGCGCACCGCTTGAGTACCATCCAAAATGCAGACGTTATTGTGGTAATGCAAAAAGGGAGAATTGTTGAAATAGGAGGTCATACAGAACTTCTGGCCCAGCAAGGCACCTATAAAAAGCTTGTAGATATGCAATCTCTGGCTTCCTAAAGGAGGTTTTTGAGGCAAAAATTTCCTTAATTAGAATCCAGGTAGGACGAAACGCCTGAATTTTCGATATATGGTATTAAACCCTTTGCCAAATAATGGGTCTAAGAACCACCTAACAAGCATATTTTGATCGCCGAAGAGACTTTAGTAGCGCAGTTAAAGCAAGAAGAGACCCGTGCCAAGGCCTTCGAGCTGCTTGTTAATACCCATAAAGAAAGGCTTTATTGGCATATACGTAGAATTGTATTAGACCATGACGATGCTGATGACGTATTACAAAATACCTTCATAAAGGTTTTTCGAAATATTGAGGGTTTTAAAGGAGAAAGCAAGTTATTTTCGTGGATGTACCGTATAGGGACCAATGAGGCGCTGACTTTTTTGAAGACCAAATCGAAAAAGCTCGGGATACATAACGAGGAGTTACAGGAAAGAATGGTAAATAACCTTCAAGCAGATGTATATTTTGAAGGAGATGACATTCAATTAAAGCTGCAAAAGGCCATCGCCACACTGCCCGAAAAGCAGAAGCTTGTCTTTAATATGAAGTACTTTGAAGAAATGAAATACGAGGAAATATCCGAAGTTCTGGAAACCTCGGTAGGAGGCTTGAAAGCTTCATATCATTTAGCAGTGAAGAAGATTGAAAGTTTTTTAAAAGAAGAATAAACCATTTAAAGGTTTGAGAGTCAAACTTAAAGCATGGACGAGAAATATAAAAAAGAGGATTTTAAAACACCCGGTAGGTATTTTGAGGGCTTTACCGATAAGCTCCTTGATAAAATAGCCCAGGAAGACCTCAATCTTCCTGAAAAGGAGGGTTTCGCGGTACCCACGGGATATTTTGAAAAACTCGATAAGGAAATCGTTAACAAACTCAGCGAAGAGAAACAACCTAAGGTCATTCAGCTTAGGTCGTATAAGAAATATTATTATGCTGTGGCCTCTGTTGCGGCAGTATTGCTGCTCATCTTTGTGATTCCTTGGAATTCTAATCGGGCACTTACTTTTGATGATCTTGCAAAAACAGAAATAGAAGCTTATTTTGAAAATACAGATTTGGAACTCTCTTCTTATGAGTTAGCAGAAGCTCTGCCCGTTGAAGATTTGCAAGTTGAAGATTTTTTAGAGAACACCGTAGATGAAGAAAATATTATGGATTATCTAGACGAGAACCTCGATAATTTTGACGAATTAGACGGTGATTTTGATGAACTAAATTTAGAAAGTGATGAGTAAATACGGCAAAATAGGGGTATTGTTGCTGTTGCTGATGACCACAACGGTCTCCTTTGCACAGCGACCCGGCAGGGAGCGCATAAAAACGCTCAAAGTGGCATTTATTACAGAGCGCCTGAATCTCAGTAGTGAGGAAGCTCAGGTATTTTGGCCACTGTATAATGAACATGAAGAAAAAAAGGTTGCCATTAACAGGAAAGAACGTCGAGAAATTCGAAGTAAATTGGTAGATTTTGATTTGCTTTCCGAAAATGAGGCCAATGCACTGCTCATGCAGCTGATTGCTTTAGAGGAGGAAAAGAAAAAATTACATGTCTCGTATATCCGTAAAATGAGCGAGACTATTTCTGCGAAAAAGACTTTTCTGCTGATCAAAGCTGAGGAAGATTTTAATAAACGGCTTTTGCAGCGCATGAGGCAGGCCAAACAAAATAGAAATTGACGATACCAAAAGTTAAACGTATAAAACCCATTTGGTGTGCGCTTCAAATGGGTTTTTCATTTCCGGCTAAATGCCTTAGAATTCGATCAACGGTAATAGCTTCAATTAAACCTTCATTATTTCTCATAGTCTTACTTACAAAACCTATAAAAATTAATGTTATGAAAAGCTTGAAATTACTTTTAACAGCAATCATATTGATTTCAACACTTGGGGCTGCCAATGCCCAAAGAACTGTGGTAAAGGTATATCCAAAGCACGGTACCGTTGTAAAAACAATACATAAGCCTAAGGTATACGTTCACAAAGGAGTAAGATTTCACCTTGCCGGAGGTATATGGTATAAGACAAGAGGAAAAAGATATGTGGTTTGTGCGGCACCTGCAGGTATTAAGGTCCGCAGATTACCAAGAGGTCACAGAATTGTCTATGTTGGTGGAAAAAGATATTATAAATACAAAGGGATTTTGTATGTAAAAAGAGGAAGAAATTTTAGGGTAGTCTATGTTTAGTTAGGTTGGTTTGGGTTGACTGCCCACCTGGCAGTCGTTACGTTGTTCAAAAGGGAAGTGTACAAGTACACTTCCCTTTTATTTGAATGTTAGCTTTGCAATGCGATTTCTTCCTGCTGCATATGCTACAGAATCGTTTAGAAAACGTAGCGTATAAAACGATTCTGTAGACAGGTTTTTCCAGGAGGTTCCCTGATCATGTGAATACGAAATGCCGGTAAATCCTATAGCCACCAATCCCCTACCTCCAGAACCCGGAACAAACTGAACACAGCTCTTGTATCCCGGATCGCTGCTCTCTGCTACAAGCTGCCAACTTTTTCCCCCATCAAAGGTAATTGCCTTGTTTTGGGAGTTCTCTTCTGGCCTGGTATAGTCTCCTCCAAAGGCAAAGCCCAGTTGTTCATCCCAAAAATCAATGCTATATATCCCTTCAGCAGGCTGTTCCTTTACCAGGGGGGTCTGCCATACTCTCCAGGTCTTCCCCTTATCCGGAGAAAAGAAAATTCGGCTCTCCGTAGTTGCCACCCAGCTAAGGTTCTCTATAATGGCAATGTTCGTATTACTGGCAGCAAAGGCGCCCTCTCCTTTAAGAGCTGCTGGTAGGGCGGTACAATCCAGTTTAGACCAGGAATTACCTCCATCGCGAGTAATGATCATCGAAAGACATCCATTCATCGCATCTCCAATTGCAATCCCTTCGCGATCATTCCAAAAAGCCATCGCATCGTAAAAAACCAGAGAATCGCGTTCCTCATAAACCAATTCCATCTTTCCTCGCTCTCCTGTCTTATACAACAAAGCGGGGTTTGCTATAGATAACATAAAAAAGTCTTGAGAGGTATGACCCACGGCCCGAAAATGAGGGAGAATGCTGTCGTATTGTTGGACGTTGGTCCTCACCTGCTGCGTGCGCAAATCAACCGACCCAAAAACGCCCTTGTCGGCGGCAAAAGCCAGGCTGCCATTTAAAAGCTCTATAGCCCTAATACTGAGAGAATCCTGATAAACAATTTCAATTTTAACCTTGGTGTAATTTTGCCCCTGTCTTTCATCTTCACATGAAGCCAGAAATACAAGGCATATTATAGGAATAAAAAAACGCATAGGTAAAATTACATATTTTATGCGGTTTCAAAACCGTACCTTTGCGTCCTAATTTTCCAAAATGCGCTTACATAGAAATCTTGTTTTTCCAATGCTCGAAGGTTTAAACAGCATCTTTAATGAAGGAGTTTATGCAGACAAGACCGTCGAAAAAATCCTAAAGAGAGACAAACGTTGGGGATCTACGGATCGCGGCTTCATTGCGGAGACGACCTATGACATAGTGCGTTGGAAGCGGCTTTATGCTAAAATTGCTGGAGTAAAAGAACCCTTTTCCAGAGAGGACCTATTTCGCCTCTTTGCAGTATGGATAGTTCTAAGAGGAATACCAGTTCCTGACTGGAAAGAATTGGCTTCCACCCCAGTAAGACGGATTAAGGGAAAGTTTGATGAACTTTCAAAAGTTAGGGTCTACAGGGAATCCATTCCAGACTGGTTAGACGATTTAGGCAGTAAAGCCTTAGGTAATGATCTTTGGACCGAAGAGATTTCAGCGCTTAACAGGCAGGCAGAAGTTGTTTTAAGAGTAAACCAGCTAAAGACAACAACAAGCAAATTAAGCGCTGCTCTAAAGGAGGAAGGTTTTGACAACGAAATACTACGAGCATATCCTTCGGCAGTTAAACTAAAAAAGAGAGCTAACGTTTTCAATACCCAGATGTTCAAAGACGGCCTTTTCGAGGTTCAGGACGCTTCCTCACAATTGGTTGCTCCCTTTCTTGAACCTCGACCCGGCGAATATGTAATTGATGCTTGTGCCGGAGCTGGTGGCAAAACATTGCACCTGGCCGCTCTTATGCAAAATAAAGGGCATCTTTTGGCTATGGATATCTATCCGGGCAAACTCAAAGAGTTAAAACGGAGGTCAAGAAGAAATGGTGTGCATAATACGGAAACCAGGCTCATAGATTCTCAAAAAGTTATCAAAAAACTGCATGGCCGTGCAGATCGCGTACTCATAGACGCGCCTTGCACAGGATTAGGTGTGCTGAGAAGAAATCCGGATGCCAAATGGAAGCTGCAAGCTGAGTTTTTAAATAAAGTCATGCAAAAGCAGGACGAATTATTGCAAGCCTATAGTAAAATGGTAAAGGCCGGGGGAACTCTAGTCTATGCAACCTGTTCAATATTACCACAAGAAAATTCCAGCCGGGTCACACAATTTTTGGAATCCGAAACCGGAAAAAGCTTTGAGCTGCTGGAAGAACGAAAAATATTTGCCTCTAAATCTGGCTTCGACGGTTTTTATATGGCAAAATTAAAGCGCAAGTAATCAACAATGCTTTCTTGAAAACTGTTCTTTTTCCGCTGTAAATGTTAGGCAAAAAGATGTAAATTTGTGCTTTCGTATTGCTAACAATTCGCACAGTCCATGATTCATTTTTTCGGGGACGTAAGCAAAAAAGTTTTTGCTGTTCAGTCCACTAAAGAATTCACCAAAGAAGATATTGACAAACTCACTTGGCTATTCGGTGAGCAACCTAAAATAAATCTGGCGTCTCTTGACGCCTTTTTTGTTGGCCCCAGAGCCGCAATGATCACACCCTGGAGTACCAACGCTACAGAAATAACCCAAAACATGGGAATATCCGGCGTGGCGCGTATTGAGGAGTTTTCTTCCGTAGACGCCGCATTTACCGACTTTGACCCTATGCTTTCCCAGAAGTACACTCGCTTGGGGCAGGATATTTATGATATTGATGTAGTTCCTGAAGCCATTTTAGAAATAGAAGATATTGCAGCCTACAACGAGCAGGAAGGCCTGGCGTTGAACGAGGAAGAGGTAGAATATCTCAATAAATTGTCGGAGAAACTACAAAGGAAATTGACAGATTCTGAAGTTTTTGGGTTTAGCCAGGTAAACTCAGAACACTGCAGGCATAAGATCTTTAACGGTACTTTCGTGATTGATGGAGAGGAAAAACCCGGTTCGCTCTTTAAGCTGATAAAAAAAACCTCTCAGGAAAACCCTAACACTATCGTATCTGCCTATAAGGATAATGTAGCCTTTGTAAAAGGCCCCAAGGTGGTGCAATTTGCACCTTTAAAGGCTGATATCCCTGATTATTACAGGGAAGAATCTTTCGAATCTGTAATTTCCTTAAAAGCTGAAACCCATAATTTCCCAACAACAGTAGAACCTTTTAATGGCGCAGCGACCGGGTCAGGAGGTGAAATCAGAGATCGACTTGCGGGAGGAAAGGGATCTATTCCGTTGGCAGGGACTGCTGTTTATATGACTTCCTATTCCCGCCTGAAAGAAGACAGGACTTGGGAAAAAGGAATGGAAAAACGCCAGTGGCTTTACCAGACCCCTATGGACATACTTATAAAAGCCTCCAATGGTGCCTCAGATTTTGGAAACAAGTTTGGTCAGCCTCTTATTGCAGGTTCGCTACTTACATTTGAGCATGAGGAAGAGCAACGGAAACTTGGTTTTGATAAGGTCATTATGCTGGCCGGAGGTATTGGATATGGCAAAGCGGATCAGGCTCTGAAAGACACTCCGAGTAAAGGCGATAAAATTGTAATTCTTGGTGGCGATAACTACCGAATTGGTATGGGAGGCGCTGCCGTTTCTAGCGCCGATACTGGAGAATTTGGTTCGTTAATTGAATTAAATGCGGTTCAACGTTCAAACCCGGAAATGCAGAAAAGGGCATCAAATGCGGTGCGGGGCATGGTTGAAAGTAAAGAAAACCCAATTGTCTCTATTCACGACCATGGAGCTGGTGGTCACCTCAATTGCCTATCCGAGCTGGTGGAAGAAACCGGCGGAGAAATCGATCTGGATAAATTACCTATTGGCGACCCTACCCTTTCGGCTAAGGAGATCATCGGAAATGAATCACAGGAACGAATGGGCCTTGTAATTGGCGAAAAGGATATCGCATTGCTTGAACGTATTGCCTCTCGCGAGCGCTCTCCCATGTACGACGTTGGCCACGTAAGTGGGGACCACCGTTTTGTCTTTACATCAAAAACAAAAGGAGATACTCCAATGAATCTGGAACTGGCCGATATGTTTGGAAGCTCTCCAAAGACCATTATGACCGATATCACGGTAGATAGAACCTATGCTTCACTAAACTATTCGTTAGAAAACTTTCAGGACTATTTAGAGCAGGTGCTTCAACTAGAAGCTGTGGCTTGCAAAGATTGGCTAACCAATAAAGTAGATCGCTGTGTAGGTGGAAAGGTAGCAAAACAACAATGTGCCGGACCCTTACAATTGCCTTTGAACAATTGCGGTGTTATGGCTTTAGATTATAAAGGGAAGGAAGCCATAGCCACTTCTATTGGCCACTCTCCTATTTCAGGATTGATTAATCCGGTGGCCGGAAGCAGAAATAGCATTACCGAAGCCCTTACAAACATCGTTTGGGCTCCCCTAAAAGAAGGCTTGAAATCTGTGTCTCTCTCGGCAAACTGGATGTGGCCCTGCAAAAATGAAGGAGAAGACGCCAGGCTCTATGAGGCAGTAAAGGCAGTCTCAGAATTTTCAATAAATCTTGGGATTAATGTACCTACAGGAAAGGATTCGCTTTCCATGAAACAGAAGTACAAAGATACCGAAGTTATTGCGCCAGGTACCGTCATTATTTCGGCTGCTGGAAATTGTGATGCCTTAGACCAGGTTGTGGAGCCGGTGCTTCAAAGAAACGGAGGAGCAATCTACTATATCAATATTTCTAAAGATGCGTTCAAACTTGGAGGATCTTCATTTGCACAGATCCAGAACAGAATTGGAGAGGATGCTCCAAATGTTCTTGACGCTAATTACGTGAAAAATGTATTTAATACATTACAACACCTGATAAGAGATGAACAAATTCTGGCAGGCCACGATGTGGCCTCAGGCGGACTCATTACCTCATTACTGGAAATGTGTTTTGCAGACCTGGACCTGGGAGCACAGATAGATCTTTCAGAACTGGTGGAGGAAGATACCATTAAAGTGCTTTTCGCAGAGAACTGCGGTCTGCTATTTCAAGCAAAAGATGATTCGATTGAAGCTTTTCTAACGAAATCAAATATAGATTTTAAGAAGCTTGGTAGTGTCATCCCTGAATCTAAACTGAAAATCAAAAATAAGGAAGTTGAAATTGGATTGAATATCAATACACTTCGCGATACATGGTATACTACTTCCTATTTATTAGACGATAAACAAACGGCTAAAGGCTTGGCAAAAAGTCGTTATGAAAATTATAAAAAACAACCATTAGAATATCGTTTTCCTGAACATTTCACGGGCATGCTTCCTAAGAGAGCGTTGACCACAAACCCTCACTTAAGCGGAAAAGGGGTTCATGGAAATGAGACTAAAAGGCCAAAAGCTGCGATTCTTCGTGAAAAGGGCAGCAATTCTGAACGGGAAATGGCTAATGCAATGTACCTGGCGGGCTTTGATGTTAAAGATGTACACATGACAGATTTGATTACAGGCCGGGAGACCCTTGAGGACATCCAATTTCTGGGAGCCGTTGGTGGTTTTTCAAACTCTGATGTGTTAGGAAGCGCTAAGGGATGGGCGGGTGCCATTAAGTATAACCAAAAAGCAAATGCGGTCCTAAAAAACTTCTTTGAACGACCCGATACCTTATCCGTAGGTATTTGCAATGGTTGTCAGCTGTTTATGGAACTAGACCTTATAAATCCGGATCATGAAGTTCATGGCAGACTGACTTACAACGATTCTGAAAAGCATGAGAGTAATTTCACTTCAGTGAAAATTCAGAAGAACAATGCTGTAATGTTGTCCTCTTTGGAAGGGTGTACCCTGGGTGTTTGGATCTCACATGGGGAAGGAAAGTTTAGCTTGCCAATGGCGGAGGAAAATTATGATATTGTTGCCAAGTATGCTTACGATGACTATCCTTCAAATCCCAATGGTAGCGATTTTAATACAGCCATGCTTTGCGACACAACCGGTAGGCATTTGGTAACCATGCCGCATATTGAACGCTCTACTTTTCCATGGAATTGGGCGCATTATCCAAAAGAACGAAAAGATATCGTATCTCCATGGTTAGAAGCTTTTGTCAACGCCCGGAAATGGGTGGAAGCACATGCTGAGTTGGCAGTAGGCTCTTCTTCGCCTGAGGCTTCTTAGAGTAAAACAGTAGGCAGTATTACGAATATGAATATGATAAGACTAGCTACAGTAAAAGATGTTCCTCATATAGTAGAAATGATCGCCAACGACAAGTTGGGTCGTTTGAGAGAAAACTATACCAATCCCCTTCCAAAATCGTATTTAACTGCCTTTGATAATATCAAGGCAGATCCAAACCAGGAATTGATGGTAATGCAAAATGAGGATGGAAAGGTAATAGGCACTTTACAGCTTAGTTTTATACAATACCTTACCTATCAAGGTGGCATACGAGCTCAAATAGAAGCGGTAAGGGTTCATAAATCTTACAGAGGCGAAGGCACAGGACAACAACTCTTTGAATGGGCTATTGCAAGGGCTAAAGAAAAAGGAGCGCATGTGCTGCAACTTACTACAGACAAAAAACGACCAGATGCGCTTAGGTTTTACGAAAAGTTAGGGTTTAAGGCCAGCCATGAAGGAATGAAACTACATTTTAGTTAAATTCCAAAATTAAAAAAGCCATCAAGGTCACGGGACTTTTTAGAATTTGGGTTTTACGATTTTAGATTCCCCTTTTCTTTTCCTATTTTGCGATTACCATTCAGAAACTTAGTATGCAAAATATAACCAGACTTTTTGATTTTCCTTATCACCAGAGAGACGCTATTAATCTTGAAAAGGCGTTTGTTACCAAACAGAACGGAAAATGGGTGGCTACATCCAGCGAAGAATTCATTAATAAGGGAAATGCTATAAGTCGGGGGCTTCTGCGATTGGGTGTTCAACCTAATGATAAGGTAGCTCTAATTTCCATGACCAACAGAACAGAATGGAATATTATGGATATGGGTATTTTGCAATTGGGGGCACAAAATGTCCCAATTTACCCTACCATTTCAGAAGAAGATTATGCCTACGTCCTCAACCACTCAGAATCTAAATACTGCTTCGTTTCCTGTTCAGAAGTCCTGGAGAAGGTATTGGCCATCAAAGACCAGGTTCCCAGTTTGGTCGATATTTATTCCTTTGATCAACTAAAAGACTGCAAGAATTGGGAAGAGGTGCATAGCTTAGGAGCAGATACCTCTAACCAGGAAGAAGTTGAGAGGTTAAAGAGCAATGTAAAAGCCGAAGACCTGGCAACTTTAATTTACACTTCTGGAACAACAGGAAGGCCTAAAGGAGTTATGCTTTCTCATAAAAATATTGTTTCTAATGTATTGTCCAGCGAAAAGAGAGTACCCTTCGAGCAAGGAGGAAGCTCTTTGAGCTTTCTTCCGGTATGCCATATTTTTGAACGTATGATCCTATATCTATATCAGTACTGCGGGATTACAGTTTACTTTGCGGAAGGCCTTGATAAAATAAGTGACAACTTAAAGGAAGTTAAGCCAAATGTCATGACAGTCGTTCCCCGCTTACTCGAAAAAGTCTACGATAAAATCATCGCAAAGGGAGCAGATCTTAAAGGCGTAAAAAAGAAATTGTTTTTTTGGGCCGTAGAACTAGGTCTAAAATATCAGCCTTACAAGGCCAATGGTTGGTGGTACGAAAGAAAACTTGGCATAGCGAGAAAGCTTATTTTTAGCAAATGGCAGGAAGGTCTGGGAGGTAATCTGGAAACTATGGTCTCAGGAAGTGCTGCATTACAACAACGACTTAGTAGAATTTTTGGGGCTGCAGGAATACCGGTAATGGAAGGTTATGGTTTAACAGAAACGTCTCCCGTAATCTCAGTGAACGATCAAAGAAATAGAGGCTGGAAAATTGGCGCTGTAGGGCGCATAATTGAAGGGGTAGAAGTTAAGATAGCGGATGATGGCGAAATTCTATGCAAGGGGCCCAATGTAATGATGGGGTACTACAAGGACCCAGAGAAAACAGCAGAAGTAATTAAGAATGGTTATTTTCATACAGGAGACATCGGAGAGATAGATACAGATGGTTTCTTAAGAATTACAGATCGTAAAAAAGAAATGTTCAAAACCTCGGGTGGAAAGTATGTGGCTCCGCAAATTCTTGAGAACCGTTTCAAGCAATCTAATTTTATTGAACAGATAATGGTAGTGGGTGAAGGAGAAAAAATGCCTGCCGCAATAATCCAGCCTAATTATGAATTCTTGTACGACTGGGCAGAGAAAAACAACATCACCTTTGGAGAAAACTCAGATATTGTAATAAACGACAAGGTCTTAACCCAATATCAGACCGAGGTTGACCTGGCGAATGAAAATTTCGCGAAATGGGAAAAAGTAAAACAATTTAGACTTACACCAGACATCTGGACTATAGACGACGGCCACTTAACGCCTACCATGAAACTTCGCAGAAAAATCATTAAAGAAAAGTACCAGGCCCTGTACGACGATATTTACAGACCTTAGATTTTCATAAGTCCTTTTGAAAATCATTTTTTTCAAGTAGCATCTCATAAAATTTTACTCTAATTTATTATGCATGCATAATAAATTTTTATATCTTTGATAACCTTTTCAAGTCCTATGAAGGAAATCACCATAGATTATGCCTTGAGAGCTGCCTGGCAGGCGGTTGCAAGAATGTACAACGAAGAAGCTAAGAACTTTGGAACCACCATGGCGGTAGGGTTTACGCTACTCAGCATAGACCCCAAAACCGGTACGCCTTCAACGGCCCTTGGTCCTAAAATGGGTATGGAAGCCACCAGTTTATCTCGCATCCTTAAAAGTATGGAGGAAAAAGGGCTCATAGAACGAAAGCCCAATCCTGAAGATGGCAGGGGGGTTTTAATACATCTAACCCAATTTGGTCTTGAAAAACGCGAAGATTCCAAGGACGTGGTGCTCCGATTTAATGAGGTTGTTAAAGAAAATATCGACCAGGAAAAATTGAACAGTTTTTTTGAGGTGATCGAGACCATAAACCAATTAATCGTAGATAAAAAAATATATAGTAAAGATTCAGCAACGAATTAAATCCATGAACAAACACATTAATAAAGTGGCGGTGATAGGCTCCGGAATAATGGGTAGCGGCATCGCCTGCCATTTTGCCAATATCGGAGTGGAAGTTTTACTTTTAGATATTGTCCCCAGAGAACTAAACGATAAAGAAAAAGCTAAAGGACTGGCTCTTACAGACAAAGTAGTGAGAAACCGCCTGGTAAATAACTCCCTTACCGCGGCTTTAAAGTCTAAACCATCTCCTATTTACCATAAAGACTTTGCAAAGAGAATTGCAACAGGTAATCTGGAAGACGATATTAGTAAGGTTTCCCAGGCAGATTGGATTATTGAAGTGGTTGTTGAACGGCTAGACATTAAAAAGCAGGTTTTTGAGAATCTTGAAAAACACAGAACCCCGGGTACCTTAATTACTTCAAACACCTCAGGGATTCCTATTCAGTTTATGAGCGAGGGCCGAAGTGACGACTTTCAGGAACATTTCTGTGGCACTCACTTCTTCAACCCTGCCCGTTATCTAAAATTGTTTGAGATAATTCCAGGCCCCAAAACGAAACCCGAAGTACTCGAATTTTTAAATGGTTATGGAGAGCAATTTTTAGGTAAGACTTCTGTAGTCGCTAAAGATACGCCGGCATTTATTGGAAACCGTATTGGGATTTTTAGCATTCAAAGTTTGTTCCACATGGTAAATGACCTGGGAATGACAGTTGAAGAGGTTGATAAGCTTACCGGACCGGTAATTGGCAGGCCAAAGTCTGCAACCTTCCGCACAGTAGATGTAGTTGGTCTGGATACATTGGTTCACGTTGCCAATGGCATACATGAAAATTGTAAAGAAGATGAGCGTCATGAGCTGTTCCAGCTCCCCGGCTTTATCCAAACTATGGTAGACAACAAGTGGTTGGGTAGCAAAACAGGACAAGGGTTTTATAAAAAAGTAAAGGGTGAAGGTGGGAAAAGTGAGATCTTGACCTTAGACCTTGACAGTATGGATTATAGGTCTAAAAAAAGTGCCAAATTCGGAACTTTAGAACTCACCAAAACGGTTGATAAAGTTATTGACCGTTTTGAAATTTTGGTAAATGGCAAGGACAAAGCCGGTGATTTTTACCGCAAAAGTTTTGGTGCTTTATTTGCTTATGTGTCTCACAGAATTCCAGAAATCACCAACGAGCTTTATAAGATAGACGATGCGATGAAAGCCGGTTTTGGTTGGGAACATGGGCCTTTTCAAATCTGGGATGCCATAGGCCTTACAGAAGGTTTAGAATTGATTGCCGCTGAAGGTCAAAAACCTGCAGCCTGGGTAAATGAAATGAAAGAGGCGGGTATCTCCTCCTTTTATGGTGTTCAGGATGGTGCCACTTATTATTACGACATTCCTAAGAAGGCTATGGAAAAAGTTCCTGGCCAGGACGCATTCATCATTCTAGACAACATCAGAGCGTCTAAAGAGGTATTTAAGAATAGTGGGGTTGTTGTCGAAGATCTTGGAGATGGAATCCTAAATGTAGAGTTTCAATCCAAGATGAACACGATTGGAGGCGACGTTCTCGCAGGCCTAAACAAAGCCATCGACCTGGCAGAAAAAGATTTTCAGGGCTTGGTTGTCGGAAATCAGGCTGCCAATTTCTCTGTTGGAGCTAATATTGGTATGATCTTTATGATGGCTGTGGAGCAAGAATATGACGAATTAAATATGGCCATAAAGATGTTCCAGGACAGCATGATGCGTATGCGCTATTCTTCCATCCCCACAGTCTCCGCTCCTCATGGTATGTGCCTTGGTGGAGGATGTGAGCTTTCCTTGCACGCCGATAAAATTGTAGCAGCAGCCGAGACCTATATCGGATTGGTAGAATTTGGTGTCGGGGTTATTCCGGGAGGTGGTGGTTCTAAAGAAATGACCTTGAGAGCGTCAGATACTTTTAGAAAAAATGATGTGGAACTCAACGTACTGCAAGAATACTTCCTTGCCATAGGCATGGCTAAAGTATCTACTTCTGCCTATGAAGCTTACGATTTAGGTTTGCTACAAAAAGGAAAAGATATTGTTGTTGTAAATAAGGACCGTCAAATAGCAACAGCCAAGGCTTATGCAAAATTACTAGCCGAATCCGGGTATACCCAGCCAGTAAAAAGGAAAGATGTGAAGGTTCTTGGAAAACAAGCTTTAGGCATGTTTCTGGTGGGAACAGATTCTATGGAGGCAGGCCATTACATTTCTGAACACGATAAGAAAATTGCTAATAAACTGGCCTATGTTATGGCAGGAGGCGACCTTTCCGAAGCGAGTTACGTAAGCGAACAATACCTGCTCGATCTGGAACGTGAAGCCTTCCTTTCGCTTTGTACGGAACGTAAAACACTTGAAAGAATTCAGCATATGCTGAAAACCGGGAAACCCCTAAGAAATTAATCTCATGAAAACAGCATATATAGTAAAAGCCTACAGGACGGCAGTCGGAAAAGCTCCTAGAGGATTGTTCCGATTTAAGAGGCCCGATGAGTTAGCCGCGGAAACCATTGAGCACATGATGCAAGAACTCCCGCAATTAGATAAAAAGCGAATAGATGATGTCATTGTCGGCAATGCCATGCCCGAGGCAGAACAAGGGCTCAATATAGCCCGACTAATTTCTCTAATGGGCCTGGAAATTGACGATGTCCCCGGGGTTACGGTGAATAGATACTGCGCTTCAGGATTAGAAACTATTGGTATAGCAACGGCCAAAATCCAGGCTGGAATGGCAGACTGCATCATTGCAGGAGGAGCAGAAAGTATGAGCTATATCCCCATGGGAGGCTATAAGCCTACTCCAGATTATCAAACTGCCAAAGAAGGGCATGAAGATTATTATTGGGGTATGGGCCTAACCGCAGAAGCGGTAGCCAAGCAGTTTAAAGTTTCTAGAGAAGACCAGGACGAGTTTGCCTACAATTCTCATATGAAAGCTTTAAAAGCCCAGGAAGAAGACAAATTCAAAGAACAAATAGTGCCTATTGAGATTGAACATACCTATGTAAGCAATGCGGGCAAGAAGGAAACAAAAAATTATACCGTAGGCGCTGATGAGGGACCTCGAGCAGATACCTCAAAGGAGGTGTTGGCAAAATTGAGACCTGTTTTTGCGGCCGGAGGAAGTGTTACCGCAGGGAATTCTTCACAAATGAGCGATGGTGCGGCCTTTGTACTGGTGATGAGCGAAGAAATGGTAAAAGAACTTAATGTTGAACCCATTGCCAGGTTGGTAAACTATGCCGCCGCAGGGGTAGAACCAAGAATTATGGGTATCGGACCTGTTAAAGCGATCCCAAAGGCGCTAAAACAAGCCGGAATGAAACAGGATGATATTGAACTGATCGAATTAAATGAAGCTTTTGCTTCCCAATCACTTGCTGTAATGCGAGAACTGGGCCTTAACCAGGACATCGTAAATGTAAATGGCGGAGCTATTGCACTAGGGCATCCTTTAGGTTGCACCGGGGCCAAGCTATCTGTGCAATTATTCGATGAGATGCGCAAGAGAAATATGAAAGGGAAACACGGCATGGTGACCATGTGTGTGGGTACCGGGCAGGGAGCTGCGGGCATTTATGAGTTTTTAAACTAGCTTGAAAGCGTAGAGAAGCCCAACAATCAATAATGAATAATATATAATACCATGAGTACAGAGACTATAAATAAAGATATTCTAAGGGGAGGACAATTTTTGGTAAAGGAGACCAAATGTGAAGATGTCTTTACTCTTGAAGATCTGTCTGAAGAGCAGAAAATGATGCGGGAAAGTACCAAGGAATTCGTAGATCGCGAACTTTGGGCGCATTGGGAACGTTTTGAACAAAAAGACTACGGCTTTACCGAAGCATGTATGCGAAAAGCCGGAGAACTGGGATTGTTAAGTGTGGCCATTCCAGAATCATGCGGTGGAATGGGAATGGGTTTTGTTTCTACCATGTTGGTATGCGACTATATCTCGGGAGCTACAGGATCGTTTAGTACGGCCTTCGGCGCTCATACCGGGATTGGCACTATGCCTATTACGCTGTATGGGACCGAAGAACAAAAGCAAAAATTTGTTCCAAAACTAGCCTCTGGAGAGTGGTTTGGTGCGTATTGCCTTACCGAGCCAGGCGCTGGTTCTGATGCTAATTCTGGGAAAACCAAAGCAGTCCTATCAGAAGATGGAAAACATTATAGCATCAGCGGGCAAAAAATGTGGATTTCGAATGCAGGATTCTGTAATCTGTTTATTGTTTTCGCACGAATTGAAGACGACAAAAATATTACCGGTTTTATTGTAGAAAACGATCCTGAAAATGGGATAAGCCTTGGAGATGAAGAAAAGAAATTAGGCATCCACTCCTCCTCCACCCGACAGGTGTTTTTTAACGAGACTAAAGTCCCTGTTGAAAACATGCTCTCAGAGCGAGGTAACGGTTTCAAAATTGCGATGAATGCCTTAAATATTGGTAGAATAAAGTTGGCGGCAGCCTGTCTTGATGCCCAAAGAAGAGTGCTTACCGAGGCCGTTAAATATGCCAACGAGCGCATTCAATTTAAGACACCCATTATAAATTTTGGTGCTATAAAGGCCAAGATCGCCAAAATGGCCATCAACGCCTATGCAGGCGAGTCTGGCTGCTATCGCGCCGCTAAAAATATCGAAGACCGCATTGCTATTAGGGAAGCTGAAGGCAATTCGCATCAAGAAGCAGAACTTAAAGGCGTTGAGGAATATGCCATTGAATGCTCTATTTTAAAAGTAGCCGTTTCTGAGGATGTTCAAGATACGACAGACGAAGGAATTCAGATCTTTGGCGGAATGGGTTTTAGTGCTGATACCCCCATGGAATCGGCCTGGAGAGATGCCAGAATTTCCAGGATCTATGAAGGAACTAACGAGATTAACCGTATGCTCGCTGTAGGTATGCTAGTAAAAAAGGCAATGCGCGGACATGTAGATCTCCTTGGGCCTGCGACGGCCGTCGGTGAAGAACTTATGGGAATCCCTTCTTTTGATTCTCCAGATTTTTCAGCCCTTTTTGCCGAGGAGAAAGACTTGATCGCTCGCCTAAAAAAGGTTTTCTTAATGATTGCCGGAAGCGCCGTTCAAAAGTTCGGTCCGGAACTGGAAAAGCACCAACAATTGTTAATGGCGACTGCCGATATTCTTATAGAAATCTATATGGCTGAATCTACCGTGTTGCGAACCGAAAAGAATGCCAAACGTTTTGGGGAAGATGCTCAGGCTACGCAAATTGCGATGTCTCAGTTGTACCTTTACGAAGCCGTTGATCTAATTGTTCAAAGAGGTAAAGAAGCCATTGTTTCTTTTGCTGAAGGCGACGAACAACGTATGATGTTAATGGGGCTTAAACGTTTTACAAAATATGCGAATCAACCAAATGTCGTTGCTTTACGCGAACAGGTTGCAGATAAAATAGCCGCGGATAGCGGATATACCTTTGACTAATTCAAATCAAGATTTTTAGCGAGACAGAAGTAAAAACCATCCTACTCAGGGTGGTTTTTTGTTTTTTAGCAGTTGCAGTATCGGCAAATACGCTCTAAATTTACCTTATGAGCAAAGACCTTTTAAATACGGTATATTCTTCCGAAAAATTTAGAGAAAGAGGACATGAATTAATTGATATTCTAGCAGATTATCTGGATGAGAACCTAAATGAACAATCTCCTAAAGTTTTGGATTGGACACCTCCGGAAGATGAGCGCCTGTTCTGGAACGACTTTCTCAAAGAAGGAGATAAAACTCAGTTTGTTTCTGAGTTCATGAAGCGTATAACGTATATTCACAACCCCAAGTTTATGGGACACCAAATAAGTCCGGCAGCCCCGGTCACAGGACTTACAGGGCTCTTAACCGCACTTTTGAACAATGGAATGGGTATATACGAAGTTGGTAATGCCCCTACGGCTATAGAACGTGTGGTTACCGATCTTTTGTGCAATACCATAGGGTATCCTAAGGGTGCTAACGGATTTCTTACTTCAGGAGGTACACTGGCAAATTTGACCGCCTTATTGAGCGCCAGAAAAAGTAAAGCTTCACATCCTGTCTGGGAAGAGGGAACAAAAACCAGCCTGGGCATTATGGTCTCTGAAGAGGCACACTATTGTATCGATAGAGCGGCCAGAATAATGGGCCTGGGCAAAAAGGGGATTATTAAGATCCCTGCCAACAAAAACTACAGCATTCGTACCGACTTGCTGGAAGAGTACTATCAAAAGGCGCTCGATGATAAGTTGGAGATATTTGCCATAGTAGGAAGTGCCCCGTGTACAGCTACTGGTATCCATGATGACCTTGAAGCTATAGCTGAATTTGCGGCTAACAAAAACCTTTGGTTTCATGTAGATGCCGCCCATGGAGGGGGAGCGATCTTTTCAAAGCAGTATAAACATTTATTAAAAGGCGCAGAGAAGTCAGATTCTATGGTCATAGACGGACATAAAATGATGATGATGCCAGGCATTACCACTGCCCTTCTTTTTAGCGATGGAAAAAATTCTCATGCCACCTTTCAGCAGAAAGCTGATTACCTGTTAGATCAGTCTAAAGAAGAAGATTGGTATAACCTGGCTAAACGGACCTTTGAATGCACCAAACATATGATGTGCCTTCATTGGTTTTCCTTGTTAAAAGACTACGGGCCCGAGGTCTTTGAAGCTTTTGTAGATACCCTGTATGGCTTGGGAAAACAGTTTGCCAGTATAATAGCAGAAGACCCACACTTTGAGCTTGCCGTAACTCCTATGACCAATATTGTCTGTTTTAGATATGTAGATGAGACTTTAGACCAGGATTCCCTTAATAGTCTCAATGAAGGTATACGGCAATTAATCCTGGAAGAAGGGGAGTTCTATATAGTGCAAACCAAACTTCGCGGGGTTCATTACCTGCGCACCACCATTATGAATCCGTTTACAACCAATAAACACATGCAGGAACTCCTGGCAAAAATTAAGGGAAAAGTGACTGAACTAAGTATTGCATCACAAACACCCTAGGCCTTTCTTAGTAGTATCGAATTAGCCAGGAATAGGTTGAGTATCTATTCCCGCATGGACTCCAATACTTTCTCTTCACCTGCTTTATTGGCAAAGTTGACCGCGCACTCTATAAGAGCCAAGTGCGAATAGGCCTGAGGGAAGTTTCCAAGCAATTGTTTGGACTTAAAATCAATGTCTTCACTAAAAAGTCCCAGGTGATTACTATAACCGAGTAACTGATCAAAGAGTTTCATCGCTTTTTCCTCCTCCCCTATTTTAAAGAGGCTGTTAATGAACCAAAAGGTACAGATGGTAAATGAAGACGAAGGAAGCCCAAAATCATCTTCATTTTTATAGCGATAAAGAAGCCCGCCATTATTCAAATCTTTCTCAATTGCCCTTACGGTACTCACAAATTTAGGGTCTTTGGCATGAACAAAGCCGTAAGATTCCATAAGTAATACGGAAGCATCTAAATGGTCTGACCCGTACGATTGGGTAAACGCATTAACCTTTTTATTCCATGAATTCTCCAGAATATCTTTTTTAATTTCCTGCTCCAATGGTACCCATTTGTCAAGTTTCCTGGTTTTCTTAAGGATGCGGGCCACTTTAATAGCACGGTCAATAGCAACCCAACACAAAACCTTAGAAAACGTAAAATGGCGGTCTTCCGTTCTAAATTCCCATATCCCTTTATCCGGCTCTTTCCAGTGTCTGGAAACGATCCAGACAATTCCCTTGGTAATACCCCAAAGCTCCTCACCGTTCTCAATGTCGGTACTAAAACGTACTAGCTGAGCATGGATCACGTCCATCAATATGCCATAAATATCATTCTGCTTCTGTGCATAAGCTGCATTTCCTACTCTAACCGGCTTAGAGCCTTTATATCCGTCTAAGTGATCCAAAGTTTGTTCGGTCAGCGTTTTTTCCTTGTTAATGCCATACATTATTTGCAGTTTTTCATCTTTATCAGGAATTAAGTCGATAATGAACTGCAAGTAACGTTTTGCAACATTTTTATGCCCTAAACCAGACATCACTTTAATTACCATGGAGGCGTCTCTTATCCAGCAAAAACGATAATCCCAGTTGCGAACTTCGCCAATGGTCTCCGGTAAGGAAGTAGTAGCAGCGGCCAATACAGCACCTGTTTTATCGTAACTCAATAACTTCAGCGTAATGGCGCTTCTGGTGATTTGTTTGTTGTATTTATTATAGGTCGGGGTCCTGTGCGTCCAGTTCAACCAATATACCTTGGTGCGCTCCAGGTCTAGATAAATTTTCCGCGAATTGGGCTGCAAGATTTTTTCATTATACCCTAATAGAAAGTACCCGTTCTTGGTAACTTCTAATTCACGACCCTCAACCACGGCATTTTTATTGAAAGAAGTATACAAAAATATCGTATCAAACTTTTCGGTTTGAGTAAGGCTGACAACGAAATTTTTCTTTACAAAGGTCTTTGTCTCGCCCAGAGCATATTCTAACCTCGGATTGTAATTCACTCTGAATTTCGGTTTCCCCTGAATATGCCTTATATGCCGAGCTACTTCCGGTGGGGAATGATATTTGCCATTCTCAGTATAATACCTGGGCATAAAATCATGAATCTCAAACGCGTTTTCACCATCAGAAAATTTGGTAATCAAAACTGCGGTATTTTTCTTGTAACGCTGAGTGATTGCATATGCATCGTCTACAAGAATTTCAAAACTGCCGCCTTTCTCTTCGTCTAGAAGTTTGGCAAATACAGATGAAGAGTCAAATTCGGGCAAACAGCACCAGTCTAAAGAACCGGTTTTGGAAATTAATGCGGCACTGCGACAATTTCCAATAATTCCGTAATCCAGATTGTCCATTTTTAAATATCTGCTAAATGTATTTCGTAAGTTGGTTTTGCCATGCAATTTGACGAAATTTAGAGAAATAAAAATCAATTCCCGGCAAAAACCTCCTTTTTATGGGCAAAACTATCATAATCTCAAATAGACTCCCTGTACAATTGCAAATTAGCAATGGAACCATAAATGCGATACCAAGCGTTGGAGGCCTGGCAACGGGTATGAAATCTGTTCATTCAGGTGGCGATAGCCTTTGGATAGGTTGGAGTGGACTTACAGATGAAGAGATACCAGAAGAACTTGCTCCCCTTATTGATGAGGCTTTGGCCGAACATGGATCTTCCAAAGTAAACCTTAGCAAAGAAGAAGTGGATGGTTTTTACTTCGGATTTAGCAATAGAACGGTATGGCCCTTGTTTCACTATTTTTTAGAGTTCTCAGAATTTGAGCTTGCCAGCTGGGACACCTATAAAAAGGTTAATCAAAAGTTTGCGGATGCCATAATCAAAGAGGCCAATGAAGATGATACCATTTGGATACACGATTATCAACTAATGTTGGTGCCTCAAATGGTCCGTGAAAAAAGACCAGGTACTTCTATCGGATTCTTTCTACATATCCCATTTCCCTCTTACGAAATTTTCAGAACCCTTCCCTGGAGAGAAGAAATTCTTGAGGGCTTGTTGGGTTCAGACCTTATAGGTTTTCACACTTATGATTATGAAAGACATTTTCTCAGTTCGGTCAGGCGCCTGCTGGGAATGGATGTGCATTTCAATGAGATTGATGTAAACAACCGTATGGTTAAGGTAGACTCTTTTCCAATGGGTATCGATTATAAGAAATTTAGCGATGCCGCTGAAGCGCATCACAAGAACACAAAAGAACAGCGGTCCGATCTGCAGCGCAGGCTAGATGACCATAAGAATTCTACACCAGACGCCAAACTGATTTTATCCATTGATCGCCTTGATTATACCAAAGGAATCGCAAAACGCTTAAATGCCTTTGAATATTTTTTTAAATAAGCACCCTCAGTACAAGGAAAAGATACGGCTCATAATACTTGCCGTACCCTCCCGTTCCAATGTGCCGCAATACCAGCTACTAAAAAAAGAGGTAGACGAACTGGTGGGAAGAATAAATGGTGAATTGGCTACCGTTAGCTGGACACCCATTTGGTACTTCTACAGATCGGTTCCTTTTGAAAATCTTATCGACTTATATACCTCGAGTGATATCGCCTGGCTTACCCCAATCAGGGATGGAATGAATCTTGTTGCAAAAGAATACATTGCCACCAGGACAGATAAGAGCGGGGTTTTAATCTTAAGTGAAATGGCCGGTTCGGCCAATGAAATGAACGAGTCCCTACTGATAAATCCAAATAACTTTGAACAGATTTCGGCCGCACTTTACAGTGCCATTAATATGCCATTGGAAGAGCAAAAGGAGCGAAACACACAACTTCAGAGGCGATTAGAAAGGTATAATGTTGAAAAATGGGCCAACGATTTTATGACCTCTTTAATGGCGCAAAAAGAACGCGAAGCAGTTAGTGTTACCAAACGTATCACAGAAAACAGGCAAAGTAGTCTCCTGGAGACCTATAAAAAAGCAAAAAATAGAATACTTTTTCTCGATTACGATGGTACCCTAACCGGTTTCCATTCAGACCCCCAGAAAGCAAGTCCAGACAAAGAACTTTACAAAATCATTGACACGCTAGAAAAACAAAAGGGGACTACAATTTTTTTGATCAGCGGCCGGGATAAAGACACTTTTACCAGATGGTTCTTAAATAAAAAGTACAATATGATCGTAGAGCATGGGGTTTGGATTTCCATGGATGGTGAAGAGTTTCGTCTCCTGGAACAAGTAAAGAACGACTGGATGGAAAAAATCCGCCCCGTACTTGAATCCTTCGTAGACCGTACACCGGGATCATTTATTGAGGAAAAAAACTATTCACTGGCCTGGCATTACAGGAATACAGATCCTGATTTTGGCAGCTTAAGAGCCACCGAACTGACAACCGTGCTGACAAGTCTTATTGGCATGGATGATATCAGCGTGCTTTCCGGGAACAAAGTTCTGGAGATTAAGAGCAGCAATGTCAATAAAGGAAGGGCGGCAATGCGAATGGTTTCTGAAGCAGATTTTGATTTTATTATGGCGATCGGTGATGACTGGACCGACGAGTTTATGTTCCAGGAACTTCCGGAAAGTAGTGTCACCATTAAAGTAGGACGGCAAAAAACTCATGCCGAATATTTCGTTGAAAACACCAAAAAAGTGCGTGAGTTACTGCAGCTTTTAGGTGATCATTAAGTAAGAATAACAAAAACCGACCTCTAAAATGAAAAAGATACTCTTCTTCCTACCAATGCTTTATTGCGCTTTTGCATTTACACAACCCAATACAGAGATATACCTGGTTGATATTGATGCCGCTTCAGACAAGCTGCAACTCAAAGATTTAAGAAATATATCGAACAATGAAGGGTATGACAACCAACCTTCTTTTTACAACGATAATTATATATTGTTTTCCTCTACCCGCCATGGACAAACCGATATCGCGGCGTATCGTATAAACAAGGACAGCCTGGAATGGCTGACCAACACGCCCGATGGAAGTGAATATTCCCCTTTAAAAGTCCCGGGTAAGAAAGCCTTCTCTTCAATCCGACTTGATAAAGACGGTACCCAATTGTTACATCGCTACGAAGTGACCAATGATAAATCAAAGGTGCTACTGGAAGACCAAAAAGTAGGTTACCATGTTTGGTACTCGAAAAATGTTCTGGTAACCACTGTTTTGATTGAAAATCGTATGGATCTGGTCGTCTCTAACCTTAAAGATGGCACCAATTATACCCACCAAAAAAACGTGGGAAGGTCTTTGCATAGGATTCCCAACTCAGACCGGGTTAGTTTTATCGGTATTGAAAATGGCAATTCGGAAATAAAATCCCTGCATCCGGTAACAGGCGCCACAGAGAAGATAGCGGCATTACCTCCCGGAGTTGAAGATATTTGTTGGTTCCCTAACGGAACGATTCTAGCAGGGCAGGGAAATAAATTAATGCAGTTGAAACCCGGAACAGACCAAGACTGGACGCTTTTTCACCGTTTTGAGGACAGCAGGATCGATAAGATTACGCGTTTAACTCCTAACAGCATTGCCTCTAAATTAGCGTTTGTAGCGGAAGCTTCGCCCGAGCTGGTTGTTCAGGAGCAATTAGACGCTTACAATGCCAGAGATATTGACGCCTTTGTGGCTACCTATACAGATGATGTAAAGCTCTATAACTACCCCAACACCTTGTTTTCTGAAGGAAAGGAAAAACTAAGGGAACAATACGGTGGATTTTTTGATGCTACCCCTGATCTGAATGCGGAGATCAAGAATCGTATCGTAATTGGTAATAAGGTCATTGACGAGGAACTGGTTACAGTTAATGGCAGGCAATTTAATGCCGTTGCGATTTACGAGCTAAACAATGGCAAGATTTCGAAGGTCACATTTATTCAATAGTCTTTTTTGAAGCCAAAAGCTTATATTCTTCCAATCATAGTTCTTTGTCAATTTGCCTGTACTTCGGTATGGTTCGCTGGTAATTCTGTCGTAGATGAGCTTGCTATAAGAGGAGGTTTTGGCCCAGAGATAATTGGCTATATCATTTCTTCTGTACAGTTGGGTTTTATTATCGGCACACTGGCTTTCGCGTTGCTAATGATAGCCGATCGCTTTTCACCATCCAGAGTATTTATGATTTGTGCTTTTTTGGCAGCACTTAGCAATTTGAGTGTACTTTGGGTAACTCATTCTAAACTTCTACTGCTTTTTGCACGCTTCAGTACGGGTTTTTTTCTTGCCGGTATTTACCCAGTAGGGATGAAAATTGCTGCTGACTACTATGATAAAGGTTTGGGAAAAGCCCTGGGATACCTTGTAGGAGCTCTGGTTTTAGGAACTGCCTTCCCCTTTCTTCTAAAGGGATTGGGTATCTCGCAAAATTATGAGGCTGTAATCAAAGTCGTATCCTTGATGGCTGTTCTGGGCGGACTTATTCTTTGGTTTTTTATCACAGATGGGCCCTTTAGAAGGCCCGGTAAAAAGCTTCAGTTGCGGGCGGGGCCTGCTTTATTCAAAATCGCGGGCTTTCGCAGAGCCGCCATTGGATACTTTGGCCATATGTGGGAACTCTACGCTTTTTGGACATTTATTGCCTTTGCTTTTCAATTTTATAGCAGGAAAACCAATTTTGACTTTTCCGTCCCGTTTTGGGTTTTTATCATTATTGCATTAGGTGGTTTGTCCTGTATTTTTGGAGGATATTTTTCGCTTATACGCGGAAGTCTTAAAGTTTCGAGAACGGCGCTGCTTATCTCTGGAATTTGCTGCCTCTGCTCTCCGTTATTTTTCATGCTCCCGCCAATAGGGTTTTTTGTTTGCTTTTCTATTTGGGGCCTGGCGGTAACTGCAGATTCTCCTCAATTCTCCTCACTTGTGGCACAAGCGGTACCTGCAGAACTCAAAGGAACGGCCCTGACACTCGTAAATTCATTGGGCTTCGCCATCAGTATTTTGAGTATTGAGCTTTTATCTGTATTGACGCAGCGGCTAGAAACGCCATACCTATTTGTGATTCTGGCAATTGGTCCTTTTATCGGATTGACCCAGTTATTCGAAAAGAAATTCCGTTAATTTTAATACATTGTAGCCTAATGCGCCAGTACTTCTTATACAAAAACCAACAAACTTCTAGCCGTGGAATATTTACATAATAGTAGCCGGGTTGAAGCTTTTAGCGACGCGGTTTTCGCCTTTGCGGCTACTCTGCTAATCGTTTCTGTGGGCAATGAGGCCAGTAGCTCCATCTTAAAAGTAGATTGGGCGGTATTTCTGAGTTTTACTGTAAGTTTCTTTGTCCTGGTCGGGCTGTGGTGGTTGCACTATAATTTTTTCAGACGAACCAAATACATTGATAATTGGATTATTGCAATGAACGCTATCCTCCTGTTTGTAATTTTATATTATGTATTCCCCTTAAAAACATTGATCAACTCAATGAGCGGAAAAGAGGCTTTGGGCGGTATAGATGAGTTGGCATCTCTGTTTCAACTCTATAGCGTCGGGTTTTTTCTTATTTTCCTATGTCTTGGACTTATGTATTACAGGGCATATCGCAAGACAAAGCCCGAAGGTGAAAATTGGCATTTGCTATTCTACGCAAGACATTTTGGAATTTACGTTATTGTGGCTTTGCTATCTATTCTCATAGCAGAGTCTAAAATAGGAATACGAATTGCCTTGCCAGGGATTATTTATGCGATGCTTGGCCCTTTATGCTACTGGCATGGGGTATATTTTGATAAAAAATTTAATGTTAAATAATTATGAAGAAAATACTACTATATACGCTTTTAGCCACTTTTGGAATGACATACGGCCAGTCAGATTCCCGTCTGTATGACATCATCAATGCGGTCTCGTCTGAAAGAATAGAGAACGATGTAACAACCCTGGCCAATTTCGGAACAAGACACACACTCAGCGATACGATATCTCAGACCAGGGGAATAGGAGCGGCAAGGAGGTGGATTAAGAGCGAGTTTGACGGGATTTCTTCTGATTGTAACGGATGCCTGGAAGTCTTTTATCAGAAAGACCTTGTAGAAAAAGGTACCAATCAGCGCATCGTTCATGATGTTTGGGTAGTTAATGTAGTGGCGATTCAAAGAGGTGTGAAATTTCCCAATCGCTTTATTATTATGAGTGGGGATATCGATTCCAGGGTAAGTGACCCTAATAATTTTACCTCAGATTCACCCGGAGCTAATGATAATGCCAGTGGTATGGCAGGTACCATAGAAGTAGCCAGAGTACTTTCTAAATACCAATTTGACAGTAGTATCATCTATGTTGGGCTTTCCGGTGAAGAGCAAGGGCTTTTTGGGGGCAAGGGACTGGCGGCCTATGCCAAAGAAAAGGGTTGGAATATCATCGGAATTTTGAACAATGATATGATTGGAAACATTAGCGGTGTTGATGGCGTAGTCAGCAACAGGGATTTTAGGATCTTCTCCGAACCTGTTCCCCCCACAGAAACAGAAGATCAAAGAAGGGCCCGAAGGTTTTTTGGCGGCGAAGTTGATGGCATATCCCGGCAATTGGCCCGCTACGTGCATAAAACCACTAAAACCTATATGCCCGAAATGAATCCTATGATGATTTACCGCTTAGATCGTTTTGGACGTGGTGGACATCATAGACCTTTTAATGATGCTGGTTTTGCCGGAATTCGCATTATGGAATCGCACGAAAATTATACACAGCAACATCAGGATATCAGAATAGAAAATGGTATTGCCTATGGCGATGTTTTAGAACATGTGAACTTCGAATACGCCAAAAAGTTGACCGCGGTAAATGCTATTAATCTTGCTTCTCTTGCCTGGGCGCCCCCGGCTCCTGAGGAAGTTAAAATTGGAGGTATTGTTGAACCCTCTGCTAAATTTAAATGGAAAAAGGTGGAAGGTGCAGTAGGATACAAAATATACTGGAGAGATACTACCTCACCTACCTGGGATAATTATAGATATGTGGGTGATGTGGATGAATACGTCCTGGAAGGCATAGTCATAGATAACTATTTTTTCGGATTGTCTGCCGTTGGCTCAGATGGCCATGAAAGTACCATCGTATTTCCAGGTGGAATTTTTAGAAATTAAAACCTAAACCCATGAGAAAAGCTGACCCCTGCTTTATCTTAACCCTCTTACTCACCTTATCCATAATTAGTGCATGCCGTACGGAAAGCACTAATGAGTTAGGAGTTAGTGCTCTGCACCTACCTAATATGGATAGGCTTTTTGAGAATTATCATCTTCTTGATAGCACCAAGAATTATGAAGCTTTTGCCGAAAAGTTGGTTGCTGCCAACAGGGATCTGCAGTCCTCTGAAATGTACGTAGAAGCAGCTGCAATGTATCATCTGGCAGGAATGGATGAAGAGATAGCCCCTTTATTACATCAGGCAATAGACCGTGGAATGGCAAACCCTAAAGTGCTTGGCAAATTTCAAGACTTGAAAATAGATCGCAAGTCTAAGGTCTGGAGCAATCTTTTAAAGCGGTTAGACTCCATTCAAAATAAAGTACAGGATGTATCGCATTTTAGTATGGAAATGGAATCTATGAGTCGCTTTTGGGACTATTTTGAACGCGCTCAAAAAGACAGTATTCGTGCAAAGGATATATTAAAAGAATTTGTTTTTGAAGGCCCAAGGGAACTTCGTGATTTTTATGTAGTACGGTACTCCAGCTTAGACAATATGTATGGACAAATGATCAATGCTGCTCCGGACTATTACACCTACTTAAAACAGCAATTTAATTCGGATAGTATTCACGCCTTGAAATCGAAGACTGCGGCCTGGATGAAAAGATTTAAGCAAATATACCCCCAGGCGGTTTTTCCAAAAGTCTATATTGTTCCAGGAATTCTCAATTCAGGCGGTACTGCCACGGAAATGGGGATGTTTGTGGGCGGTGACATGTATGGTAAGTCCGAAGCCATGCCTACCGACGGGTTAAATGATTGGCAGAAAGGCGCAATAATGAAATTTTCAGATCTCCCGGGCCTTACCATCCACGAACTTATGCATTTTCAACAAAGTTATAAGGACACCGTTAACACCCAAAATTTACTACGAGGAGTTATAGAAGAAGGGGTTTGTGACTTTCTGTTAGAATTATCGTCAGAAGAACCATTAAAAAATGAGAATCTGAGTTATTTGGAAAATCAGCAGAACAAAGAAATGATCATGTCAGATCTTAAAGATGAGTTGTTTACAGGAGATTTTTCCAAGTGGCTTTACAATGGTGGAGCTATCGAAGACCGTCCGCATGACCTGGGTTATACCGTGGGATACCTCATAACTAAGTCGTACTACAACCAACACGAAAACAAACAAAAAGCCGTATTTGAATTGCTTAATACGAACGATTTTTCGAAAATTTTAAAAGGAAGTGAATATGCTTATCTTTTAAACTAAATGGATGATAAAAAAAGAAGGATGAAAAAAGTACTGCCATTTTTCGCTCTTGGGATAATCCTCAGTTCCAATGCACAACACTATCAGTATACCGAACAAGATACACTAAGAGGAAGCATCACCATGGAACGAGAATGGTGGGATCTCAGCTTTTACCACCTTGATATTGAAGTAAAGCCCGAAGAAAAATTCATTGCTGGCAGTACCACCATTAGGTACCATGTATTAAAGGAAAATCAGGTATTACAAATAGACCTTCAGCCACCGCTCAAAATAAATAAAATACTTCAGGAGAATGTTGAGTTAGAATTTGATACTAATGGCAATGCGCATTTCGTACATCTGGAGAAGCCACAAAAAAAAGACGCGCTTAACGAGCTTATCGTATACTATTCTGGCTATCCTAAACAAGCTGTTAGGGCTCCGTGGGACGGAGGGTTTTCATGGAAAAAAGATACCAGCGGTAAACCCTTTGTAGCAACTTCCTGCCAGGGTCTTGGAGCAAGCGTTTGGTGGCCAAATAAAGACCATATGTACGACGAGGTAGATAGCATGGCCATAAGCATTAAGGCCCCAAAAGACCTGGTAAGTGTAGCCAATGGCAAACTGCGAAATATAGAGGAAGGCGAAAGCACCAAAACCTACCACTGGTATGTAAGTAACCCCATAAATAACTATGGGGTGAATGTAAACATTGCAGACTACGTTAACTTCGGTGAGACCTATAGCGGAGAAAAAGGAGAACTGCAACTAGACTACTATGTATTGCGAAATAATATTGAAAAGGCCAAACAGCAGTTCAAACAGGTACCTATGATGATGAAGGCCTTTGAGCACTGGTTTGGGCCCTACCCCTTTTATGAGGATAGTTTTAAACTTGTTGAAGTGCCCTACCTGGGCATGGAACATCAGAGTTCTATTACCTACGGAAACATGTATCAAAATGGATATCTGGGAAATGACCTTTCTGGCAGTGGCTGGGGGCTCGAGTTTGATTTTATTATCATTCATGAAGCCGGACACGAATGGTTTGCTAATAACATTACCTACAGAGATATTGCCGATATGTGGATACATGAAAGTTTTACGGCCTACTCAGAAAATCTTTATTTAGACTATCACTTTGGAAATAAGGCGGCCTCTGAATATGTGATTGGTACCAGGAAAAACATTAAAAATGACAAACCAATTATAGGACCATATGGGGTTAATAAGAGGGGGTCTGGAGATATGTACTACAAAGGTGCCAATATGCTGCATACGTTACGGCAACTTATTGAAGATGATCAACATTGGCGTGAGATTTTGAGAGGTTTGAATAAAGAGTTTTATCATCAAACGGTGAGCACAAAGCAAATCGAAGATTATTTGAGTAAGCATACCAAAAAAGATCTGACGGCATTTTTCAACCAATATCTTAGAACTGCCAAGGTTCCGGTTCTGGAATATAAAATAGAAGCAAATACCCTAAAATATCGATACCTAAATGTTGTTGAAGATTTTGATATGCCAGTACGGGCTTTTATTGGTGAAAAGGAACATTGGCTTTTCCCCTCCTACCAATGGAAAACCGAAAACCTGGATATGGATCTTACTAACTTTAACATAGACCCTAACTTTTATATAGACAGTAAAAGACTATAGAAATAACTTTTCCCTTAAAAACATAAAAAACCCTCTTTCGAGGGCTTTTTTAAATGTCATATTTCTAAAAGGTTCCCTAGAGCGCATCAAACCTGACGTTCATCAGGGCTACCGGACCAGCTCCTCGGTCCTCACCTTCTTTAGGCTTATAAATGAAATAGATAGCATCTGCCTTTGTGTCTAACTTCCGGTTCATTTTGATCATCACCATCCCTCCAGGTTGTCCCGCCACTGGTTTCGGCATGCTTCCGCTTCCCAATAATTCACCATCAGGAGCGTTCAGTCGCATTTCAAAGTATAATCCGACTTTAGGAGGTTCTTGCCACCCTGCGGTGATCATAACGGTACTCACTCCTTTTAGATCGATATTCTCAAGGGCAAACCAAGATTCCTGAGGCGGAACTACCAGTAAGTCCATACCGTTAAAGGCGATAGGCATCATTCCTTCGGCTTTTGTTGTTGGCGAGAAAGGTACAGTACTTCCCATTAAAGTTATAGATTTAGAACCGGTAAGAGGTCCCGCATCGCCTTTTCCACTGTCTGTATAACTTGCGGTAAGTACCATCACATTAGCACCTTGAGTGGGTTGCGGAATTATGCTTCCAGAAGGAGGTAGTGATTTTTTCTTGGTCGCATTTTCTACCAAAGACTGAATATACAAGCTGATCTGCCTGGCTTCATCTCGCGTAACATTTGGATGAGCTGGCATAGTAACTTCTCCCCAAACACCAGATCCACCTTCTATGATGCGTTTTTGAAGATATCCGAGGGCATTCGGGTCATTCTTGTATTTCTCGGCAATCGCTATATAGTTTGGACCAATTGAAGCCTCTTTCTCTTTATGGCAGGCTTTGCAATCCATGGCCAAAGCCAATGACTTCCCTGTTACCGCGGCGGAGACCTCTTGATGCCCTAATGACATATTTACTTCATCAAGGCTCTCCAAATAGTCTACTGAAACAAAAACATTAGCAGGGTCTATATCACCAGATCCATCAATGTCTGTTATAGATACTTCATAATTGACAGGAACTCCGGCAATAAAGAAAGATGAGTTTCCACCACTGAGATCAATGGCAACCTCGGGCCTGGAATTCCCGGCAACAACAGTTATTGCTTCGCTAGTCACACTTGCCTTGTTGGCATCTCTGACTTCCACAGATATCCGGTATTCTCCCGCTTTGTCAAAGCTAAAGTCGGTCTTAGGCTCCTTGGTCTCTTTGATCACTTCCGTTCCAGATTTCCAAAGGTAGCTTACCTCATCGCCCTCGCGGTCTACAGCAGTCACCTCCGCTGTCACAGACAAGGGAAGTGGTCCTGAAGTTTTGTCTACTACAAGGTGATCAATCACAGGCGGCCTGTTGCCCCCATTGAATTCTATATAGCTTAGGCCAGAATCATCATTTTTTAAAAACCAGCCACTTCCGTATTCTAACAGGTAAATCCGCCCATCAGGGCCCAGCTCCATATCCATAAGATTATTTAACTGAATATCTGAAGCAAAAGGTTCCATCTTATTGAAAGTTCCATCTTCAAAAAAGCTTACGGCCTTCATCCAACCACGCATCCATTCGTAAATGATCAGTTTTCCATCATAATAGTCGGGAAGCTTCATTTTACCTTCGTACAAATCGGAATAAAATACTGGTCCGGCCATTGCATTCCGCCCTCCTGCATCTACTTGAGGGAAGTCTGCGGAAGCCACATAAGGATAATAAATATAGGCTGGCATCGCTTTTGGCAATTCCCGAAGTCCGGTATTATTCTTTGAATCGTTTATTGGTTTATCCGGATCAAAGGTCTCTCCGCTTTCACCGGTCTCGTAATCGTAGTCTACATAGGGCTTGTTATCAGCAATAAAAAGTGGCCATCCAAAATTTCCGGCTTCACGTGCTTGACCCATTTCGTCATAACCCATTGGTCCGCGTGTAGCAATACTGTCAATTCTTGAGTCTGGTCCTACATCTCCCCAATACAGGTATCCATTCTTCGGATCCACGGAGATCCTATACGGGTTTCTATGTCCCATAGTATAGATCTCAGGACGAGTTTTATCTGTTCCAGGAGCAAAGAGATTGCCTTCTGGTATGTCATAAGACCCATCTTCATTAACCTTAATTCGCAAAATCTTTCCTCTTAGGTCATTGGTATTCCCCGAGGATCTGCGCGCATCAAACTGTTTGCGCCCCGGAAGGTCATTTAAAGGAGCAAAACCACTATTTACATATTTAGCACCTTTTTCATTGAAGGGAGTAGAATTATCCCCGGTTGACAGATATAACAAACCCTTAGAGTCAAACGCGATAGAACCTCCGGTATGGCAACAAATTTCACGTTGGCTTTCAACATCCATAATTACCTGCTCACTCTCCAGATCGAAAACCCCATCTGCGAATTTAAAGCGAGACAGACGATTAACCCAATCATCTCCGGTGGGAGAATAGTAAACGTACACCCAGTTATTCTGCGCATAATCAGGATCTTTTTGGATTCCCATGAGTCCTTCTTCGGCATTTACGCCCGGAGTATTCAACGTTTTATAATAAACATCCAGAAAAGCTACCTGCTTCATTTCTTTGGTTTCACTACTATAGTGTAAAATCTCACCGCGTCGTTGCGCTATTAGCACATCGTGGTTAGGTAAAATGGTCATCTCTGTAGGTTCAAAAAACTCACCTCCTACAAGAGGCACCTTGGTGAACCTATCAGTGTCTGGGGGTATTTGAGAAATGGCTTTAGAGAAATCTAGTTCTAAGTTATCACCAATGGCATATTCGATACCGCCCAACAAATGTTTTAGGAAGTTCGCTTCGGTATAGCTCTCTTCTGTATGACCCAGTGCGGTATAAAACGCCCGGCCACCATCGTATTCATGATACCAGCTCATTGGATGATAGTCTCCATTGGTACCACCCTCATACGTGCTTTCATCTATGGTTAAGATAACATTGACATTAGGGTTCAATTTCTTGAAATTGTACATTTCATCCGTTCTGTGCCAAATGCTGTCAGTAAAAAAGGAGGTAGCCACAAAGTTCTTGTCCTTTACAATAAAGTCGGCCTCAGGGGTACCCGATGGATGGCTTTGAAAATACCCGCCTACCATTTTTCCATACCAATTCCAATCATACTCGGTATCGGTTGCGGCGTGTATCCCTACGAAGCCTCCCCCGGCTTGAATGTATCGTTCAAAAGCAGCTTCCTGTTTATGATCTAAAACATCGGCCGTGGTACTAAGGAAAATCACAGCCGAATATTGCTTTAGAGAATCTTCGGTAAAGAAGGACGCATTTTTGGTGGTGTCCACTTCAAAGTTGTTTTCTGTTCCCAATTTTTGAATGGCGGCAATTCCATTTGGGATAGAAGAATGTTTAAAGCCTGTAGTTTTAGAAAAAACCAATACTTTGGGATTTCCTTCTCTTTTTTTGTTACAGCCAATCATAAAAATGCAGCACAGGAGTACTGCTACGAGGAAAGATTTTTTCATTTTAAAATAGTACCTTTAGTTTGCTTTGGTTTTAAAGATATGTATAGTTCATCCTAAATTCCAAAGAAACTGCGATAAGACCACTTCTTTTAGTAAAAGAGGATGAAAATTTAACTTTTTGGAAGAGCACTATTTTAAAAAAGACGCTGAATGGCGTGAATGGCTACATGACAATCACAAGCATAGTCAGGGCATTTATCTTATTTTTTACGCTGTAGCCCATAAGAACCAAAGTATGCGTTGGGAAGAAGCAGTAAGAGTAGCTCTATGCTACGGCTGGATAGACAGCACAGTAAAAAGTCTTGGAGACGGAAAGCGGAGGCAATACTTCTGTCCCAGAAAGTCAAAAAGTGTTTGGAGTAAACTAAATAAGACACATATTAAGGATCTTAGCGCTAAAGGATTGATGCATGAAAGCGGATTGGCTAAAATTAATACAGCAAAAAAAGATGGTTCCTGGACCGCACTGGATGATGTGGAGAATGGTATCATTCCACCAGATCTTCAAAAGGCTTTCGATAAAAGCAAGGATGCCTTCGTTAATTATGAAAGCTTTACCCATGGGCAACGCAAAAGCTACCTTTATTGGTTAAATCAAGCAAAACGAGAAGATACCCGCCAAAAGCGTATTAAAGAGATCATAGAGTTGTGCGCAGCTAATGTAAAATCTAGAGCTACAAGGTGAAAAACAAATATCTATTTGGAGCAGTTTGGGTATTACCAACCGTGTGCTTCAACTATGCGGACGAAAATAGCTATGATCTCGTATTCAAAAATGGACATCTTATTGACTTCAGCAGTGAACAAATACAGCAAGGCGCTGTTCCTAACTAATATTGTACTCATGAAAAAAATCCTTGTTTTTAGCTTTGTTTTATGCTTTTTTGCCTGCAATCAGGCACAGGAAGACGTTAGCCCTACAGCCATTTTGATATCTGATGTGCACATTTTGGATGTTAGAAACGGAGAAATTTTGGAGAATCAGCACATTGTGGTTGATTCCGGTAAGATTACAAGTATAAACCCTGCCATGGCAAGTCTGGAAGCTTACAGTAGGGTTGTTCAGGGAAATGGGAACTATGCAGTACCCGGCCTGGCCGAAATGCACGCGCATATTCCTTCCGCAAATACTCCAAAAAAGCGTATCGAAGAAACACTGTTTCTTTATTTATCCAATGGGATAACTACTATTCGGGGAATGCTGGGGCATCCGTCGCATTTAGAAATGAGAGCGGACGCCGAGAACGGCAAGCTTTTAAGTCCCAGAATATTTACCTCGAGCCCTTCACTGAACGGAAATACAGTACCCACCGTGGATGAGGCCAGAGCCAAGGTCACCGCTTATCATAAAGAGGGCTACGACTTTCTAAAGATTCATCCCGGTATTCCGCTTGAAGCTTTTGATGAGCTTGTAAAAACAGCGAATGAGGTGGGTATCACCTTCTCTGGTCATGTGCCAGTGGCAGTAGGTATCAGACATGCCTTAGAAAGCAAGTACGCCTCAATAGACCATGTAGATGGTTTTTTAGAAGGACTGGTGCCTGAATCGGAAAATGTAGATCCTACAGAAAATGGATTTTTTGGTTACAATTTTACCCCCTTGGCGGATCCTGAAAAAATTGACGAACTCGTAGAACTGGCAAATAAAAATAAGGTCTGGATTGTTCCCACTCAAAGTCTATTTGAGCGCTGGTTTGCACCTGCCCCCGTTGAGGAGCTGTTAGCACAACCCGAAATGAAGTATATGCCCAAATCTACCCTGGCGAATTGGGAAAGAATAAAGAAAGAGTATATGAGTAACCAAGGTTTTGAGATAGAACAATGGCAGAAGTTCGATGAACTGAGAAAGCGACTGATAAATCGGCTTCAGGAAAACGGCCATGGAATGTTGCTAGGGTCTGATGCTCCACAACTTTTTAATGTTCCCGGATTTTCTATTCACCACGAAATACAGGGCATGCTAGGGGCGGGCATTACCCCATTACAAATTCTACAATCCGGAACCATTAATCCTGCCATATTTTTTGAAAAGGAAGGTGAATTTGGCGAAGTAAAGGTTGGGCAGGCTGCCGATTTTTTGTTGGTTGAAGCTAATCCTCTTGAAGACCTCAACGCTCTAAAGAAGTTGTCTGGGGTTATGGTGAGGGGTGAATGGCTGAGTAAGGAGCGCATCGACAAAAAATTGTCTGAAATTGCCAAAAATGCGGCTGATAACTAGAATAGACTGACATTTATGAAACGAAATGATTTTATTAAGAACATATCGATGTTCACTGCCGGGAGTTTGATGTTACCAGATTTTGCTTTGGCAAACCATCATATCAACCCTACCAATGTACTTTCAAAAATTGGCGTTCAACTGTTTTCGGTACCATCTTCTCTTGAAAGCGACTTCGAGGGTACGATGTCTTTACTTACTCAAATGGGATTTAAGGAAATAGAACTCTTTGGCCCCTACCCTTTTAGTGCGGCTTCAGCCAAGGAGCGCTGGAAGGCAATCACTCCAATGCTGGGTTTCAGCGGAAGTGGATTTTTTGGAAAAACTGAAGAGGAAGTTAAGGCTGTTTTTTCGGAATACGGTTTGAGTATTCCGGCCATGCATACCGACCTGGACACGCTTGAAACTGGAATGAAAGATCTGGGTAAATCTGCTCAAATTTTAGGGGCGGAATACGTCGTTTTACCTGCAATTCCGGAGGAACGTAGAAAAACCCCGGAAGACTATAAGAAAATGGCTGATGTCTTTAACAGTATTGGGAAACAGGCAACAGAGGTTGGATTGAAATTTGCCTACCACAATCATGGATATGGATTTAGTGAAATAGACGGCACAGCGCCACTGCATTACATATTGGATGGAACAGACCCAGAATTGGTTTTCTTTGAAATGGATCTTTTCTGGACCGTAGCGGGGAGGGCTGATCCAATCTCGTATTTAGAGAATTACCCAGGAAGATACCATTTAATGCACGTAAAGGATATGATAGAGAAAAAAACCTTTTCCGGAGATGGGGGCGACCCGGCACAATGGATCGAACTGTTCCCAAATATGACCTCTGCAGGCGACGGGGCCCTTGATTTGAAGTCTATTCTCCCGGCAGCCATCAAAAATGGCGTTCAACATTTTTTTGTTGAGCAGGATATGGTGCAAAACCCAGAAGTTGTCTTAAAGAAAAGTGTTGATTATCTAACCTCGTTATAAAACTCGGTACCGGTACGTGACTTTGTAATGTCTTCCTACTTTTAGGAAAATATGATGCAACTCAGCAGAATAATGCCTATAAAAAGTAGCATGGATGCATATGCTTAAGATCTGGGAAATCGATTTCTGAATTTTTTCCGCACCTGGAAATACATCAAAATCATACTAAACCAAATAACCCCAATAACAATTCCCCATGGGCTTATGGTATACATACTGTCCATAAACATTAATCCTTCCACTCCACTATCCGGGGGGGTAACATTAATGCTCATGTAAAAGAGGAATGCCAACAAGACAAGGGCAGCCAGGTAGAGCGCGTTAAAGTAAATGTTCTTCATATAGTCCGCACAGAATTCATAGGCAACTTCATGCAACGCATGAGTTAGTCCATATTAAATTTGGAGAGAATTTCAGGCATGTTAAAAATACAAATTTTAATCTTTGATCGAAAAGCTAAACCACTTCTTTTAATTCTGGCCCGTATAATTCGGAAATTGTAGTAAAATCCAACTTTTTTTTGTTTGTGCCGGGCTGTACTAATTATCTAAACTTCAAACTGAGATAAATGATGATTTAGGTGGTATTCAAGCATGGCGAGCCATCGCTTTTTACTTACATTACCAAAATAGGGATGCAATGCAAATTCATGATCTTCGGGTAATTCGAGTAAAACCAAAATATGCTCTTTAAGAATCTTTTTATCATCTTCGAAATTTGTAGGTTTTGTTCCCAGCCCTTCTACCTGACCAAAACCCTTAGGCGTGGAGACTGGCTTGCCTTCTTTTGCCCTGGTGATAATTCTTTTAGGGTCTGACTTCCCGTATTCCAGTGCTTTCTTGGTTCCCAAAGCCATTCTGATTTGATCGGCGCAATGACATATCATTTGACTGGCATTCATTTTTCCAAATCGCGGCCGTTGATCAATCTCCACCTGATCTATTCGCTCAAAAAAACCTTTTAATTGGTCTTGCGTCATTATCTCTTCTAATTTATGTTTTGATGGGATAAATGTAGTACATTGGGGTTTACTTCTGTAAACTGGCTTGAAAAGAAAAGAGAACTGCAAGCTGAAATCTTGAATTATTAAGGCCCTACCTTAACACCTCTTTAAGAAATCATGATTCTGATTTTGGTATATTTAGGCGACTAATTAACCCAACCTAAAATGACAGGAAGAATCTTCATTATTTGGATGTTGTTCGCATCCTTTTCTCTTAGTGCACAAGAATTTAAAATGGACCTGGTTCAGGATCTCAAACCCCGAAATATTGGTCCTGGCGGTATGAGTGGGCGTGTAACGGCTATCGATGTTGTCCATAAGAACCCTGATGTTATGTATGTAGGTACCGCTTCAGGTGGGCTCTGGAAATCGTCTTCGGGCGGCATAAGCTGGAAGGCCATTTTCGACAAAGAGGTTACCGCTTCCATTGGTGCGGTAGCTATTCAGCAAACCAATCCATCTGTGATCTGGGTAGGAACCGGCGAAGGGAACCCCAGAAACAGTCTTAATGGCGGTTATGGCATTTACAAATCCTTAGATGGAGGTAAGTCCTGGAAGGCAATGGGCCTGGAAAAAACCCGTCATATTCACAGAATCATTATAGACCCTATGGATCCTAACACGGTATATGCCGGGGCAATAGGATCTCCCTGGGGTGAACATCCTGAAAGGGGTGTTTTCAAAACCACAGATGGGGGTGAAAACTGGGAAAAGGTCCTTTTTATCAATAATAAAACTGGTGTTGCAGACCTGATCATGGATCCTTCTAACCCTAATAAATTGATGGCAGCCATGTGGGAGCATAAACGAGATCCCTGGTTCTTTAATTCTGGTGGAAAAGGTAGCGGTTTGCATATAACTCATGATGGAGGTAAAAGTTGGAAAAAAGTTACCGAAGAGGATGGGTTTCCAAAAGGAGATCTCGGCAGGATAGGTATGGCTATTGCCAAAAACAAACCCAATGTGGTTTATGCGCTTGTAGAGGCTAAAAAGAACGCGCTATATAAGTCTGAAGACGGAGGGGTAAAGTGGAAGAAGATAAATGATAAAAATGATATCGGGAACAGGCCATTTTACTATTCAGAAATTTACGTGGATCCGCAGAATGAAAATCGGGTGTATTCTATCTTTACCTATGTGAATGTCTCTGAAGACGGCGGAAAAAACTTTGAGCAACTTATGCCTGCCTATGGGGTAAACAACGGGGTTCATCCAGACCATCACGCCTGGTGGATTCATCCGGAGAACGGGCAGTTTATGATTGACGGGAACGATGGAGGTATGAATATTACCAAAGACGGGGGGAAATCGTGGCGTTTTATTGGAAACCTTCCAGTCGCCCAATTTTACCATATCAGTGTAGACAACGAATATCCGTACAATGTATATGGTGGAATGCAAGACAACGGTTCCTGGAGAGGACCCGCTTACGTATGGAGAGCACAAGGAATACGCAATAGTTATTGGCAAGAGATCGCTTTTGGTGATGGTTTTGATGTTGTCCCAGATCTGGATGATTCTCGCTACGGATATGCTATGAGTCAACAGGGTTTTGTGAGTCGGTACGACTGGAAAACGGGAAATAACTATATCGTTCGTCCTACCCCGCCAGATGCAAAGACGAAGTTGCGTTTTAATTGGAATGCGGGCATAGGGCAAGACCCCTTTGATAATAGCACCGTGTATTTCGGAAGTCAATTTGTACATAAAAGCACGGATAAAGGCTTAACCTGGGAAGTAGTTTCTGATGATCTGACAACGAATGATCCTGAGAAACAGAAGCAAAGCGAAAGTGGTGGCCTCACTATGGATGCAACCGGAGCCGAAAACCATTGCACAATTTTGGTTATAGAGCCTTCATCTTTGGAAAAAGATATGCTCTGGGTAAGTACAGATGACGGGCGGGTCCACTATACACAAAACGGGGGTACAAACTGGACCGAGGTGACTGAAAATATCAAAGGGCTGCCTGCGGGAAGCTGGATCCCACAAATAAAAGCTTCGAAAAATAACAAAGGAGAAGCGCTTCTGGTGGCAAATGATTATAGAAGATTTAACTTCACCCCTTACGTTTATAGAACTAAAGACTACGGAAAAACCTGGAAGCGCATTGTTGACCAACAAGACGTTGAGAGCTATGCCCTATCAATTATTGAAGACAAGGAAAATCCTAATCTGATGTTCCTGGGTACCGACGATGGCTTGTATATTTCCTTTGACGCTGGTGAAAAATGGCTGAAATGGACCGAAGGTTTTCCGACGGTATCGACAAAAGATCTGGCCATTCAGCCTCGAGAACACGATTTGGTAATTGGTACGTTTGGACGCGCAGCTTGGGTATTGGATGATATTAGACCGCTGCGGGCCCTGGCTTCGGACATGAGTGTTTTAAACAGAGAGATTGCTCTTTTTACACCGCCAGCAGCCTACCAGGCAGCCTACCAACAACCTACGGGAAGCAGATTTGGGGGAGATGCGATCTACAATGCAGAAAATAGAAAATATGGGGCTATGATTACCTATTTTTTAAAGGAAGGTAACCAACCCAAGGATAAGGCGTCTAAAAAAGAAAAGGAAGAAGAAGCGGATAAGGAGAAGACTAAGAAGACCAAAGATTCCCTGATTTTTGAATTCTTCGATGGAGATAAGCTCATTAGGACTTTAAAATACAAGACTCCAAAAAAGGCGGGATTCCATAGAATATTTTGGGAAATGGATGAGAAAGGCCCAGACAGGCCTGCAAGAAAGATCTCAAAGAGCAAAAAAGAGCCCGGGGGCCAGGATGTTAAACCTGGAAGTTATAAGGTTAAAATCCACTACGGAGAACTTAGTGATGAGACTACAGTCAACGTCAAGTCAGATCCTCGGATAAATCCTTCAGTAGCCTCAATAAATGAAATATATGAAAGGGGTAAAAAGTTGCAGCGTCACGTTCAAAAAGCTGCAGATGCAGTGAAACAGCTTGTTCAGAGCAAAAATGTGGCAAACAAATACGCCAAGGAACTAAAAGAGTTAGACAAAGAGAAATTTAAGGATCAGATTAAAAATTCGAAAGCTATCGTAAAAAAGATTGACTCTGTCGTTGCGTTATATTTGGGAAAAGATGACAAACGCCAGGGGATAACACGCAATCCCGAGATTACAGTTATGCAACGCTTAAATACGGCGCGCTTTTATGTTCTAACCAGAAAGACTGGGATTACATCTACGGAAGAACAACTAATTAAATTTGCCGAGGAAGAACTCAAGGAGGCCCTAGATAAAACCAATACATTCTTCAAGGATGACTGGAAAGCATATCGGGATGAAATAGAACAACTAGAGGTTTCTCCATTTAAAGAGACAAAGACCTTTAGCCTTGAATAGTACAAACCGAATACATATTTAAATTAACATTAATCAAAAAAACGAATAAATGAAAAAACTGAGCTTTTTAATTGCACTAATACTCATTTGGAGCTGTAAGGAGGAAAAGGCACCAGAACCTAGCATTGCCGAAACTCTTAAGACCTACACTATTGAACAAATGATGGACAATGAGAACGTTTTTGGGGGCAGCTTTTCTCCGGATAAGTCAAAACTATTGGTTTCAAGTAACCGTTCGGGGATCTACAATATGTATACAGTTCCTGCCAGTGGAGGTGAATTTATGCCGGTAACGGCCTCCGACAGCTCTTCGGTTTTTGGAATTTCCTATTTTCCAAAAGACGAACGAATGCTCTTTAGAATGGACAACAATGGAGACGAAATTTATCATATTTACCTAAGAGATCAGAATGGGAATCACAAGGACCTAACTCCTTATGACGGAGCAAGAACCATTTTTTATGGCTGGGCCAAAGATGACAAGAGCTTCTTTTTTACCAGTAATAAGCGCGATAAGAAATATATGGACCTCTACGAGATGGATCTTGAGACCTACACTCCTAGCATGATCTATCAGAATGACGAAGGATACAATTTGGGCGGATTGTCTAATGATAAAAATTTCTTGCCTTTAAGTAAATCCATCAATACCAACGACAGCGACCTGTTTTTGTATAACCTAAAGGATAAATCAATAACTCAAATCAATGAAAACCAAAGTGCTAATAGCAGTGAGGATTTTTCATTGGATGGAAAGGACTTTTACTATACTACCGATGACGGGGCAGAATTTGGTTACCTTATGAAATATAGCATTGCCGACGATACCCGTGAAAAAGTTATGGAACGCAATTGGGATATTGTAGGCACTTATTTTACAGAAAACGGCAAATACCAGGTGACATATATCAACGAAGACGCGAAGAATGTGATCGAGGTCAAAGACATGGCCTCTGGTGAAAACATTGAGCTACCTTCCTTTGAGAATGCAAGTATTACCAATGTAGGATTTTCTGATGACGAGAAGACCATGCGTTTCTATGCGGGCGGATCTCACACCCCATCTAACCTCTACGTTTACGACCTTGAGTCTGCAGAACAGGCCAAGCTAACCAACGTACTGAACGATGAAATAGAAGGCGAACATTTGGTAACAGCCGAAGTGGTACGATACAAATCTTTCGACGGTCTGGAAATACCGGCTATTTATTACAAACCGCATCAGGCCAACGCTGAAAATAAGGTCCCTGCCCTGGTTTGGGTACATGGGGGGCCGGGAGGCCAGTCGCGGCAAAATTTCAGTTCTTTGATTCAATACCTCGTAAATCACGGATATGCGATTCTCGCAGTAAATAATAGAGGAAGTAGTGGCTACGGTAAGACTTTTTATCAAATGGATGATCTCAACCACGGCGATAAGGACCTTAGAGATTGTGTAGAGGGGAAAAATTGGCTGGCGCAGCAAGCTGAGATTGATCCTGAAAAGATTGGTATAATCGGCGGTTCATATGGAGGGTATATGACTATGGCTGCTTTGACTTATACACCGGAAGAATTTGCGGTTGGTGTAAACCTTTTTGGGGTAACAAATTGGATCAGAACTTTAAGGAGCATCCCGCCATGGTGGGAATCTTTTAAAGATGCACTCTATAAAGAGCTTGGAGATCCTAACAGCGCTGATTCAGTGCGGCTAAGGAAAATATCGCCCTTATTCCATACAGACAAGGTAACCAAGCCTCTTATTGTTTTGCAGGGAGCTCAAGACCCCAGGGTGTTGCAGGTTGAGTCAGATGAGATTGTTGCTGGGGTTAAAAAGAATGGCGTACCGGTGAAATATGTACTGTTTGAAGATGAAGGCCATGGTTTTGTAAAGAAAGAAAATCAAATAGAAGCCTATAGTGAAGTCCTGAAATTCCTGGAGGTATATCTTAAAAAGGACGAGGGGACACCAATTCAGGACGGAGATAGTATGGAATTGGATTCTGAATCTTAATATTTTTAGACTGTCTCTTTGAGCGGAGCGGCATTGCCTTTTCAGTTTTGAAGTAGGTTTTCCGACGTTCAAAGAGACAGTTTTCCATTTAATATAGTTAACCTATGAAAAAGATAATTCTGTTAGCAACCTTACTGGTTACTTTTCAAAACTTTGCCCAGGAAACGGGAGAGGACACATGGGGTGCCTGGTATATGTATTTTGGCACTAATAAAGTCTCGGAAAAATGGAGCATACATACAGAGGCCCAGTTTCGGTTCTATGAGACCACAAGTAACTTTAACCAATTACTCCTCAGAACCGGAGCAAATTATCACATAAACCCTAATGCAATTGCTACTTTGGGTTATGGGTTTATTAGTACAGACGGTACATTTGAAGAGTTAGCCGGTGAAGTCAACTCAAAAGAACACAGAATATTTCAGCAGTTTATCCTTAAAAATAAGGTGGGTGAATTCAGGTTTGAACACCGTTATCGGATAGAGCAACGGTTTATAGATTTTGGTACTAGTACAGATACTCAACACAGGGCTAGGTATCGTTTGCAAGTTACCCTGCCGCTCACCGACGTCTTTTTCCTTAATTTTTATGATGAAGTTTTTCTAAACCTTCAGGATGAGGTCTTTGGACAAAATCGCTTATACGCGGCCTTGGGTTTGAATATTACCGACAATAGCAGCGTACAGGTAGGCTATCTGAAAAATCATTTTAGCCAGATAAATTTTGATAGGATTCAGATAGGAATTTTCTACAATCCCGACTTAAGAGGTATCTTTAAGAAAAGCAATCCTGCAGCCAATTAAATTGTACGAGTGGATTATCGGTTCACCTTTATTAGTTATTGCTTGTTAGGTTGCAAAAACAGAGGTTTATAACACCTAATATTTACTAATTAACAAGTTTTACCAGATGAATCTTCAGAAAGTGACGTTTAGAAATAAAGAAGGGCAGGAACTGGTTGGCCGGCTCGAGCTTCCAGCGGATAGGCATCCGCATAACTTCGCATTGTTTGCGCATTGTTTTACCTGTAACAAAAACCTCCTGGCTGTTCGAAATATTGGTAAAGCGCTTACATCCAACGGGTTTGGCGTACTCCGGTTCGACTTTACTGGCCTGGGTGAGAGTGAAGGTGATTTTTCTGATACGAATTTCTCTGGAAATGTATCAGACCTCGTTGCAGCTGCTGATTTTTTGAAGGAGAATTATCAGGCCCCCAGTTTGCTAATAGGGCATTCTTTAGGCGGGGCTGCAATTATTTTTGCAGCATCCGAAATTCCATCTGTCAATGCCCTTGCAACCATAGGTGCTCCTTCAAATCCTGTACATGTAAAACACCTGCTTCAAAGTAGTATAGCGCAAATTCAATCTGATGGGCAGGCAACAGTAAATTTAAGCGGGCGGGATTTCACCATAAAAAAGCAGTTCTTAGATGATCTTGAAAGCAAGTCTTTACCAGAAGTTGCCAAGGCACTCAGGAAACCCCTACTAATTTTACACTCTCCGCAGGATACTACCGTAGAGATAAAAAATGCCGAAGAAATTTATGTGGCTGCGCGGCATCCCAAAAGTTTTGTTTCATTGGACGGTGCTGATCATTTACTTTCTCATAAAAGAGACTCTATCTATGCAGGACAGGTTATTGCAGGCTGGGCGCAACGATATCTAGATATTCCCGAAAAGGCGGCGTTAAGAACAGAACATCAGGTGGTTGCCAGCCTGGATGCGGATGATGGCTTTACAACACAACTAAAGGTAGGGAGCCATTATTTGATTGCTGATGAACCGGAAAGCTATGGGGGAAAGGATTACGGGCCATCACCTTATGAATTCGTTTCTGCAGGTTTATCGGCCTGTACGGTAATGACCATCCAGATGTATGCGAAGAGGAAGGGCTGGGATGTCCAAAATGTAGAGGTGCATACTTCTTATGGTAAGGAACACGCTGTGGATTGTGAAAGTTGTGAACTGGATAACGCTAAAATAGATACCTTCCACCGAACAGTTAAGCTGACCGGCGAGCTTGATGATAAGCAAAAAGAGCGCATTATGGAGATTGCCGACAAATGCCCTGTACACCGTACCTTGCATAGTGAAACCCAGGTGGTCTCCAAGTTGGTTGACAACTAGAGGTTAGTACTTCGCAGATCTCTAAAGTTATGAAGTCGTCAGATTCTGGCATAGCCTGGGTAATTTGATCCTAATGGTGTGATAATTATACGTATTAGAAGTCTGGATTTTAGATTTCAATTTTGGACAGGGGTTCCTAACCCCACCCCAGCTTTAAGTTAAATTTACTTGTTGAAATTTACTTGCAGTTTTTATTATTTCAAGGGATTGGATGATATTCCAGTATTTGTTACGGTAAGCTTTGCGTAGTATAGGATACTACGAAATTTCATTGACTCCGAACATCACATTTTGGCCTCTTACTTTGTTGACCTGTAATTGTTAATTCCCTATTATTGGTATTTCATTCTGGAAACTATAGGGGTCGAAAACAGTGGTAAAATCCATAAGAAATCAACTCTTTCCAACGGATAATTTGCGAATTGATGAAAAGCAAAGTTTTTGAAGTAACAATAAGTGGAATGCATAGCATTCAAATTCCTGAAAAGATTGCCCGGCCTTTTGTCGACACCAATCAAAAAAGGGTAAAGGTCGTGGCTTCTTTTGAAGATAGGCAGCTCGAGCTCCATGCCGCATTGCAAAAAAGAAAAGGAAGCTTTTTCATAATGTTCAGCAAAGGCAATCAAAAGGCCATCGGGGTTTTTCCTAATGATTATTTTCAATTACAGCTCTTTAAGGATACCACAAAGTACGGTGTGAAGATGTCTGAGGAGCTCGAAGCAGTGCTTATGAGCGATTATGACGCTTTTAAGGAATTTGAAACCTTAACCGATGGAAAGAAACGCGGGATCATCTATATGATTTCCCGTTACAAAAACTCGCAAACCAGAATAGATAAATCTATCGTCCTCTGTGAGAACCTAAAAAGAGGTATAAAAGACCCCAAATTGCTCTTCAAATCATTTTAGCATTCGGTTGACTTGGCAGCGATTATTACGTAACTTTCCCTCTGAACACAAAACCCGTTAAAAATGAAAATATTAAAGTTAGCAGCTATGGCCCTGGTGCTACTAGTGTCATACAATTGTAAGGAAGCCAAGAAGGAGAGTAAAGAAGCTACTGAGGAAATGGAAAAGGTAGCAGAAGAGATGCAGGAAGTAAAGGTAGAAAGTATCAAGTTTGCTATGGAACCAAAAAGTGAAAGTAGTGTAGCGGGAGAAGTGACCTTTACCGAAGAAGATGGAAACGTAATGATGATGGCGTCTTTAAGTGGCTTAACTGAGGGCGAACATGCCATTCATATTCATGAGAAAGCCGACTGTTCTTCTGCGGATGGAAAATCTACCGGCGGACATTGGAATCCGACAAGCGAGCCACACGGAAAATGGGGCGCAGCAGAAGGCTACCACAAAGGCGACATTGGCAATTTTGTAGCAGATGCCGAAGGAAATGCTACGGTTGAATTTTCTACAGAGCAGTGGTGCATAGGTTGTGACGATCCTAACAAGAATATTGTAGGGAAGGCCGTAATAGTGCATCAGGGAGTGGATGATTTTACTTCCCAACCTAGTGGAGCCGCTGGTGCAAGAGTTAGTTGCACAGGTATTATTCAATAATCAATTCAAGTTTCTATAGTTTAAGGACAATAAAATTTGTCTAAAACAGGTTCCCCTTAAGTTTTGCCTATGGACCTGAATGCCTTGGTGCAACGTTTTCAAAAAAAGGACATAATAGCTTTTGAAAAGCTATATGAGATGTATTGGGAAAATATATGCGGTGTGGTCTATACTATTGTAAAGAATAGAGCTACTGCTGAAGAAATCACCCAGGATGTCTTTGCCAAAGTATGGAACAATTCTAATGCCTACAATCCTTCCAAAGGTCGTTTTTTTACATGGATCTTAAATATCGCCAGAAACGCCGCAATCGATGAACTGCGTTCAAAATCCTATAAAAATCAAAAAAAGAACCTATCCACGGATAATTTCGTAGGTATCCTTGTAACCAAGGAACCCCATGATGCAATAGACAGAATTGGCCTTAAAAAACTAATTAAGAATTTGAGTGAAAAGTGTATCCAACTTATAGATTTACTATATTTTAAAGGGTATACTCAAAAAGAGGCTTCTGAGAAATTGGATATACCCTTGGGGACCGTCAAAACAAGGAACAGAAGCTGTATTTCCCAGCTAAGGGAAAATATCACATTAGAATGGATGTAGAAAAGTATATATCATCAGGAATACTTGAACTCTATGTTGCCGGAGAGCTATCAGAGCAGGAAAATATAGAGGTCTACAGAAATGCCAAGGAATTTCCTCAAATCCATGAAGAAATCCTTGCCATAGAATCTGCTGTTCTGGCTCTAAGTAAAACAACCGCCCCAAAAAGATTAAAAGAGGCCGGTTTTGAAGATCTGAAGAAACGAATAGGGCATCGTAAAGATCCTACGGTTGTTCAGATACCTAAAGAAAGGAGGAATTGGAGCGCCATTACAGGCTGGGCGGCGGCAATTTTATTGGCAACAGGACTCTTTTGGTTCTACTATGAAAGCTCTCAACTAAAGACACAAATGGAAATTGTAGAAAAAGAGCGAAAAGTGTTGCAACAAGAGATTTTTGAAGCCAGAAGTTCCCTGGCCAGTTCTCAACAATTGTTAGATAAATTTCGGGATATCGACATTGAGCTAACAACGCTTGCAGGCCAGGATGTAGCGCCAGATTCCTACGCCCGGGCTTATTGGGATAAGGAAGAAGAACAGGTTTATATAGACGCTATAGGCTTACCAGAACCTCCAGAGGGTATGGTATATCAGGTATGGTCATTGAAATTAGACCCACTAACCCCAACCAGTCTAGGCCTGTTAGAAGACTTTATTGCTGATGGTGACAAGATATTCGCATTCGCGAACTCCAATGAGTCTGAAGCATTTGGTATAACATTAGAGCCGGCAGGCGGAAGTGACTTTCCAACCCTGGAACAACTCTATACGCTGGGGCAAGTAACTTCTTCTTAAGACTCGTTAAAACTAGCCTTTCAGATCATTCTTCCGTCTAAGAGATTGATTGTCCTAGACCCGTAGCCTGCATTTTTCTCAGAATGCGTAACCTGGATGATCGTAACACCTTCCTCATTCAACTGTTTAAACAAATCCATGATTTCTTCTCCCTGCTTAGAGTTGAGATTTCCTGTGGGTTCATCAGCGAGAATTAGCTTGGGATTAGAAATTAAGGCCCTGGCAATTCCAACTAACTGTTGCTGTCCCCCACTTAGTTGGGAAGGAAATAAGTCCTTTTTACCAACAATGTTAAAACGATCTAGCATATCAGCAACCATAGCCTTGCGTTCGTTAGATTTGTATTTCTTATAAAGCAAAGGCATTTCCAAGTTCTCCTTTACGGTAAGCTCATCTAACAGATGATACGACTGAAAAACAAAGCCAATGTATTCTTTGTAAAGATTGGCTCGGTACTTTTCTTTAAGATTGTGAACAGATTCATTTAAAAAGTGATATTCTCCCTCATCAAAATTGTCTAGCATCCCAATTACATTTAGCAAAGTAGACTTGCCAGATCCCGAAGGGCCCATAACAGATATAAATTCTCCCTGTTCCACATTTAGGTTTATATCTTTAAGCAGGAAGGTCCTCTGTCCCCCAGATTGTACCCATTTGAACAATCCATTTAGTTGTAATAACATTTTTTCTTTTTTTAATTACTCTTCTCTTAAAGCTCTTACTGGGTTAGCGAGTGAAGCTTTTGCACTCTGGAAGCTGCAGGTTAGTAAGGCAATCAAAAGGGTGAGAAAGCCTCCTCCTAAAAACATCCATCCAGATATCCCGATTCTGTAGGTGAATCCCTCGAGCCATGTCTGCATTGGAAAATACACGATAGGTATGGCAATAAGAAAAGCCAAAAATACCAAGCCTACAAATTCTCTAACAAACAGCATTAAATTCTGTAATAAACTGGCTCCCAAAACTTTGCGGATGCCTATTTCCTTTTTTCTTCTCGACGTGATAAAAGACATAAGACCAAAGAGGCCCAGACATCCAATGCTGGTGGCCAAAATGGAAAAAATAATAAACCCATTGTATATTAATTGCTCTAGCCGGTATTCATTTGCGATAGAACTATCTAAAAACCGGTATCTGTAGACGCCGTTCTTAAAAACATTTTCCCAAGCCTCCTGTACAAAACCTATAGATAGACTGCTGGTGTCTGCGAGCTTAATAAATGCCTGGTTCTGATAAAAAACCCAGTTTAGTATTATTGCCGGAGTTATTTCTGCCTGAAGTGAATTGTTGTGATAATCTTTTACTACACCCACAATAGTAGCCTCTCCCTCATTAATAGCTATCCTTTTACCAAGCGCCTCTTCTGGTGACCATCCGTATAGTTTTATAAGAGTTTCATTCACCACAAACTCATCGAATGCCTCTTTGTTTTGCGTGAAATTTCTTCCTGCCAGCAGTTCTAAATCGTAAAAGTCCAGGTAGTGGACATCTCCAATTTTCATCTCTGCTTCTAAGGCTTCTTCCACATTTTGTTCTGGAAGCCTGAAGCGGGTTCCTAACTGAAAGCCATCTACAGCCATAGGAGGCCCGGAACCAAAGGACACTTTGACGATTTCGGGATTTGCTATAAGTGAATTCCGGTAGGTATCCAGTTTATTAAATTCAGGGCTTGGAGTAACCAATACGGCATCGGAAGAAAACCCCATGGAGATATTCTTAAAGAGGTTCATTTGTGAAGCAACTATGATAGCCGCTATTACAAAATGCTGAACAATTACAAACTGGAATACAACCAATGTCCTTCTAAAACTTGTCGTTTTTCTTCGCGAAGATTGAACTTTCCTTTTAAGGGCTTGAATGGGTTTAAAAGAAGACATCACTAAGGCAGGATAAATGCCGGCAAGAACGATAGTTACTATACCTACTAGTAGGACAAGAAAAATGTGATTCAATTCCAGATTAAGCTTCAAGTCGATAAACACAAGATGTGTATTCAACCAATTTATCAAACCTTTAGAGATAAGAATTGAAAACAATAAAGTTATAGCTATAAGGAAGCTGTTTTCGAAAACAAATCGAAAGATCAGGTCCTTTCTTTTGCTACCTAAGACTTTTCTGATCCCAATTTCCTTGGAGCGAGAATCGGCCTGAGCGGTAAGCAAATTAACGAAGTTTGCAATTGCAAGTGCTAAAATGAAGAAGGCCACAAGCGATCCCATATAAAGAATATTGGTTGGCATAATATATCCTCCCGGACTACTGCCGTACTTAGTTTCGGTATGAACTTCTTTTAACGGCTGCAAAAAATAGGAAATGCGTGCGTCATCTTCGGGATTCAAATACTTTTTTTTCCAACCCGCTATCTTAGTCTCAAAAGCCTTTCTGGAGCTGTTCTCATTTAAGCTTACAAAGGTTGTCCCCTGATAGTTTCCAGACCAGTTACTACTAAAAAAGGAATTGTTGATCTTAAAAAACTGATAGGGAATTAAGGCGGAAAACCGTTGGGTAGAGTTTCCGGGAACATTTTTTACGATTCCCCTGATAACCAGTGGGTCTTTGTTTTGCAAATGAATTGTTTGGCCCAATACGGTTTGATAGTCTTCTCCTTTGATTTCAAAGTACTTCTCTGCCAATTCTGCTGTTAAAACAATTGAATTTGGATCGGACAGGGCTGTACGCTGATCTCCGGCCAGCCATTCGATATCAAAAACAAGAGGGTAGAATTCATCGGCAAACAGAATTTTAGATTCTTCAAATCTTAATTCATTACCCGATTTATTTATAGTGAACTCACGGCTTACCGGGCCCGCAGTCTGAGTTACCAGGTCTAGTTCAGGGAAGTCTGTTCTTAATGCCGCTGCCAGTGGATATGCCGTGGTGTTCCAGAAGAGGGTCTGATCTGGCATTTTTTGATGTTGAACCACTCTATATGTATTGTCTGCCTTTTCATGATAGCTGTCAAAACTCAATTCATACTGAACAAAAATTAGAATAACCAAACAGCTGCTAATCCCTATGGTTAATCCAATACCGTTTATTATGGTACTCGACCTATTCTTTCTAAGGCTTCTCCATGCGATCTTAAAATAGTTTGTGAGCATGTCGTCTTATTTTAGTCTACTATTCGTCTCTTAGAGTTTCTACAGGATTCGTGGCAGCGGCTTTGAAACTGTGCCAACTAGCCGTAAGTATAGCAACCCCTAGTACCGTAATTCCTGCCATTGCGAACATCCACCAGCTTAGGGTGGTCTTATAAGCAAAGTTTGACAACCAATTGTTCATTGTATACCAGGCGATTGGTATGGCAACTACGAACGCTATTCCGACCCAAGCAAAAAAATCTTTATTGAGCAAGGATAATATCTGTAAGATACTTGCGCCGTTAACTTTTCTTATTCCAATTTCCTTCTTGCGTTGAATTGCGGTATAAGATGTTAGCCCGAACAAACCTAAGCAGGCAATAAAAATCGCCAATAAGGTGAATATTCTAAACGCGGCACTAAACCGTCTGTCATCTTGGTATTGAGCTTCAAACTTTTTATCTAAAAAAGTATAATTGAAGGTGCTTTGGGGAAAGATAGACATCCACTTTTGTTCAACCTGGGAAATGGCACTGGAATAGCTAGCAGTAGATGTTATTGTCCTATCAAACTTCACCAAAAGGTTGGTACTGCTGTTATAATGCAGGATGATAATAGGTTGTATCGGACTTTTAAGGCCAAAGTGATGGTAGTTTTCGACAACCCCGGAAATAGTCCAATCTCTTCCCATAAAGTTCGCAGTTTTTCCTATGGCATCCTGAGGATTAGAAATTTGCATTTTTCGCATGGCGTCCGCGTTAATAATTACGGTTTCACTTTTCCCATTTGGATTATCTACAAAATTATCACCAGCCAGAAATTGAATATTTAAGATGTCAAAGTAAGCGGGGTGAGCGGCGTAATTGTAGAAGTTTGTATGACTGTCCTCTGTACCGTTAGGATAAACCATTCCCACGAAGGAAGATAAGTTTTCATAGCCATCACCCGGAAACGACTGTGTTCTAGACACCATGTCTACAAAGGGTAAGGCTTTAAGTTCACCTTCTAAGGTCCTATATTTATCTCTGATCAGTGAATCGGAAGATTCAGCCAATAATTCACCCTGAAATGATACAACTCGGTTTAAATCAGCGCCAATAGGTTGATCTTGTAGAAAGTCAATTTGTTGCGTAACTACTAGGGTTCCTATCAAGAGCACAATGGTAGCCAGAAATTGAAGGACAATGAGTCCTTTTCTAACATGAAGTCCTCCTGCCGATGTCCGGATTTTTCCTTTTAAGGCTTTTATAGGTGAATAATTGCTAAGCAAAAATGCAGGATAGAGCCCGGCTAGTATTACCCCTAAAAATACGATACCCAGAATAGGAAGGAGCCTTATAATAAAGGTAGAGGTTACTTCAAACTCAATACCTACGAAATCCTTGTAAACAGACAGTACTCCCAGAATAATTATTACTGCAGCCAGTACTGCCATAAGATTCAAAAGAATGGATTCCATTAAAGACCCGAGTATAAGGTGCGCGCGCTTTGCACCAGCCACCTTTCGGATACCCACTTCCTTAGCGCGTTCCAGAGATTTGGTGGTAGACAAATTGATGTAGTTAAGCCATGAAAGCAAAAGAACAATAAAGGCAATAGCTGTTAGAAACTTAATCCTGCTTATGCTTCCGTTTACCTCTGCCTCATAGGGCTTGTTAGAATAAAGGTGGATTTCCGACATGGGTTCTATATTATAACGTTCGTCTTCATCATCCTCGAAATCTGAAGCAATTACTTTGGCTTTCAGCAGTTCATAATTTGTATTTTCCTCTAGCTTTAAGTAAGTATAAAAATTGCAATGTGACCAATTCAGGGTCCTTTCTTCCTCTGAGGCAAACCAGGTATTATAGGTTTCCATAGAAATAAGAAAATTGGTTTTCATATGGGTATTCTGCGGAATGTCCTTTAAAACACCAGTCACTGTTAGAAGTGCTTCCTCTCCAAAGTAAAAAGCCGAAAGTGTTTGGTTTAAAGGATTCCCGTTTCCGAATATTTTTTTGGCTAATGATTCGGTAAGTACAATGGTATTTGGTTCAGATAAAGCCGTTTCGGGGTACCCGCTGGGCATGGGGTATTGGAATATGTCAAAATAAGATCCGTCAGCCAGGGCTCCTTTATCGTCCTCAAATATTTTCTTTCCGTACTTAAACGTGATCTTTTCAAAACGATATAGACGAACCTGGTTTAATACTTCCGGGAACTCCCTAACTAAGGTAGGTCCAATAAGGTTGGCGGTCTGTGCATCACCGGCCTCAAAACGCTCGCCTTCCAAAAAGTCCATAAAAACCCGATACACTTGTTCCGAACCCTTAAATTGGTCATAACTACGTTCATAATTCACATAAAGCATTATCATGACAAAAGACGCTATACCTATAGCGAGGCCAAAAATGTTGATAAAGGAATACAAGCTGTTTTTAAGCAAGTATCGAAGCGCTATTTTGAAATAAAGAAAGTTCATATACTATCTTTTATTTTTATTCTGTTCTGAGGCTATTCACAGGATTTACCCGAGCCGATCTTACTGTATGGAATCCTATGGTAAAAAGAGCAATTAGAATGGTAAATACACCCGTTACCCAAAAAACCCACCATGAAATTTCAATCTTATATGCAAATCCCTGAAGCCATCTGCTCATAAAATAATAAGCGAAGGGCGAGGCGATTAAAATAGCCAGGGCAACGAGCTTCAAAAAATCCTTTGAAATAAGTGTGGTTATACCACTCACGCTAGCCCCCATAACTTTTCGGATACCAATTTCCTTAGTTCTCTGCTTTACCATAAAGGTGGCTAAGCCAAAGAGCCCAAGGCAGGAAATTAGAATAGAAATAATGGCGAAATAATAGGTGAGCTTTCCTGTAATGGTTTCACTTCGGTAATTTTCCGCGTATTGCTGATCTAAAAAATCGTAATGTAGTGGTACATCCGGCAGCACGTCACCAAAGGTCTTTTCAACTTTAGCCAGTGCTTCCTTAGTTTTGCCGGCTTCCATTTTTACAAACATCATTCCGGCATTTGGCGCGTCTAAAAAGAAAACAGAGGGTTGGATAGCTTCATAAAGTGAGCGGTTATGAAAGTCCTTAAGGACACCTATGATTTGTCTCGGCTGCCTCCAAACCTGAATGGTTTTACCAACAGGATCCGTGATTCCCATAATTTCGATGGCCCTCTGGTTGACTACGATTTGTACTGTATCTTTAGTCCCCTCTCTAAAATAAGTGCCCTCACTAACCGGAACATCGAAGACTTCAGGGAAATTATGAGCTGTCCAGAGGAGAGTAAATTCAATATTTTCCTGTTCAGTGCTTTTTCCCGGCCAAACTACACCGCTAGAAGAAGCTCCGATATTAAGAGGTGAGGGTCCCACCAAAGTAACATCTGCTATAGCCTCAGACTTTCGTAATTCTGTTCTAAGTACCTCGTACTTTTCTGTAAGCTTTTCATCCTGGTGGATAGAAATGATATGCTCTTTGGCGATCCCCAGATCCTTATCGTTAAGGTAGTTTACCTGCAGCCTTACAATAAGCGCCGCAACTATTAGCAGTGTAGTTAAGGCAAACTGAAGCACTACCAGTCCTTTTCGCAATGATACCGTATTCTTTTTTTCAGAACCTTTCCCTTTAAGAGCGTCAACAGGTTTAAATGAAGATATCACAAAGGAAGGGTAAATACCTGACAACAAGGTGGTAGCAACAAAAACTCCCAGTACTCCAAGCCAAATCTCCCATTGCGAGAAATCTAAACTGAGGTTCTTACCCGTGAAGCTGTTTGTTGCAGGTAGCAATAGCAGCGCTAAAGTAAATGCAACTGCAAATGAAATAGAGGTTATTAAAGCGGTTTCTGTCAAAAATTGGCCAATTAGAATATTTCTTCTTGCGCCAATGGTTTTCCTTACCCCGATTTCACCGGCTCGTTTGGTTGCATACGCTGTGGCCAGATTGATAAAATTGATACAAGAGATCAGCAATAAAAAAATTGCTGCTATTGTAAATATCCTAACATATTCTATTCTACCACCGCTTACCTTAGCGTTTTCATCAAACTCACCATAGAGATAATTATCCGAAAATTTTCGGATAAAACAACCTTCTTTTATCTCCCCTGGAATATTTGCCTGAAAAAGGGTATTAAGCTTTTGAGATACCTGGTCTGGATTGGCATCTTTTCTTAAAAGAAAAACGCCTTGCATTCCATTATTTCCCCACTCCTGCATCCATTCATTATCGCTCAAATACTTTTCAAAACTGTAGTAAAAGTCGTTTTGTATTGAAGAGCTCTCAGGAAAATCTGCATAAACCGCCTCAACGGTAAAGTCGCCATTGTCGTGAATATGGATAATGCTCCCTAAAGCCTCTGTCGGCCAGTCAGCACCCCAAATGCGGGCCGCAAAACTTTCTGAGATGGCCATGGCTTCGGTCTTTTTATCGAGCTGAGAAATATCTCCGAGGCTTATGGGAAAAGAAAAAGCAGAGAACAAACTTGCCTTCGTATAAGCCCCACGCGCCCTAAAATCGACATTGTCGAAAGTTAAATTGTCTTCAAAACTTCCACCTAGAGTGACATAGGTTTCTATCTCGGGGATCTCGGCAACAGCAGCCTCCAGAAGTGGATAAGAAACATTGTCATAAACGTCAAAAACACCACCCTCAAGCGGAATAGTCCGTTTGGCAAGGTATAGCTGATCATTATTTTCATGGAACTTATCCATGTTTCTTTCATCATTTACCCAGAGCAACATCAAAAAGGACATGGTGAGCGCTATCGACAAGCCAAGTACATTTATGGAAAAATACGCTTTGTTTTTGATTAGATTTCTCCAGGCAATTTTTAGATTGTTTTTTAACATGACTGTTCGTTTTTTGATTATAAATGGCGTGCCGGATTATTCGAAGCGTAAACTTTCTATAGGATTTGCTCTAGCCGATCGGATAGCCTGAAAACTCACCGTTAGAATGGTAATCGCAAGGGCTCCTAACATGGCCAGTGCAAAACTCCACCACGAAATAATCACCCTGTAAGGATAATCTTGTAACCAACCATTCATCACATAATACGAGATTGGGATTGCGATAAAGCAGGAGAGAATCACCAGCTTTAAAAAGTCTTTAGATAACATATTCCAAACATTGAAAACCGATGCGCCCAATACTTTCCTAACTCCAATTTCCTTGGTTTTCTGCTCGGCGACAAAGGAGGTGAGCCCAAATAAGCCAAGGCAGCTTATAAATATTGCAAGTGCGGTAAAAATGGCAGCTAAGGTCCCTATACGTTGCTCGGCGGCAAATTTCACCCCGTATTGCTCATCTACAAAGTCGAATTGAAATGGAAGATCCGGAAAATGTTGTTTAAAGACTCTCTCAACGACCGCGAGATTCTGGCTCGCACTTTGTTTGGGATTTAGCCTTAGGTTGTAGAAACTGGAATTCCCTTCTTTGTCGAAAACGTATAAGCCTTGCTTGACCGGTTCGTAAGGCGACTGGGCTATCATGTCCTCCACTACCCCGATAATCTGCATAGGAGGATCAGGGTCTTCCTCATCGTCATCTTTAATAAACATTCCAACAGGATTAGTAACTCCCATGTATTTTTTGGCCGTTTCGTTGATTAATACGGCATTAGAGTCTGAAGCAAACTCTCTGGAGAAATCTCTTCCCTCAACAATCTTTAGGTCTAAAGATTTTGCATATTCAGTAGAAACTTCGGTCCAGGCAAAGTCTTCCTGGAAACCCTCTGGTTTTCCATCCCAGTTATAACCACCTCTATTAGACCAGATCCTGGTTGTTGGGCTGCTCGAAGAAGACATTTCAACAACAGCTCCCGATCCAATGAATTCGCTTCGCATCAAATCGTATTTTCCACTAAAGTCTTCGCTGAAAGTGGGTATTTGGATCAGGCCTTCTTTATCATAGCCTATAGGCCTGTTCTTAGCATGATTGATCTGTTGCATTACGATCACTGTTCCAATAATAAAAGCTACCGAAACGGTAAATTGCAGCACTACCAAAATTTTCCTGGGTAGACTGGAATATTTCCCGGCCTTGAAGGTTCCTTTGAGCACTTCAACCGGTCTGAAGGAGGAAAGGTATAATGCAGGATAACTACCAGATAAAAGCGCGGGTAAAGAGGATAAATACAATAGAAATTCCCCAGAAGAATAGACTTCCCCATGGAAATTCTATTTCTTTTTTTGCCAAATCATTAAAGCCATTCAAAGATATGATCACAATGAGTACCGCCATGACGTAGGCAAAAACGACTACCAAAAACGACTCTCCTAAAAATTGGTTAATTAACTGGCCGCGCTGAGATCCTATAGATTTTCTAATGCCAACTTCTTTCGCTCTTTTTTCGGAACGCGCCGTGCTTAGATTCATAAAGTTGATGCAAGCCAGCAGTAAAACAAAGATGCCAATGATAGCGAAAAGCCAGACGTACTGTATACGGCCCCCGGTTTGCACTCCATTTTCAAAATTGGAACGCAAATACCAATCTTTCATAGGAAAAAGGAAAATTTGAGGATTGAATTCAGCCGTTTCTTCATTCAGATCTTTTTTAACGTTTTTAATCTTGGCAGTGATCCCCTCCATAGTGGTATTTTCCGCTATTTGCACGAACATTTGGAAGGAGTTGTTACCCCAATTGTCTTCTGCGTTTTTTAACCACTCTTGCGTGGTCACGTACTTGGCCCATGGCATAATAAATTTTGTATCGTCAAAGGAGTTGTTGATTGGAATATCTTCGTACACCGCTGTAACCATCATGTCATATTCGTTCTGGACCTCAACAACCTTTCCAATCGGATTTTCATCACGGAACAAGGCTTCCGCTGCAGATTCGGACAGCATGATAGAGTTTATTTCCAGAAGGCCGTTTTTTTCTCCCTTCAGGATTTTTAGGTCGAGCATTTCGGGAGCCTCTTCTTGCATGAAGTTTCCTTCTTTGGAGATGATTACTTCGTCATATTTCAGGTATTGTGAAAATGTCCAGGAAGACATCACCAGATGTTTAAAATTATCTGCATATCCTTCGCGAAGCGCTTTTTCTAGAGGTCTGGGAATGGAAGGCCCAGTACCAGTTTGACTGTTGAAGGTTTGCGACTGAAACACCTGGGCTATTTTATCCCGCTTTTCGAAATAATCATTATAGGTAACTTCATCCTCCACCCATAGGCCAATTATAAGCGTTACTGCCATTCCCAGTGCCAGGCCACTGATATTGATTATGGAATACACTTTGTTCTTTAGTATATTTCTCCAGGCAATTTTTAGATAGTTTTTAAACATGACTGTTCGTTTTTTGATGATTTATTCCATTCGAATGCTGTTCACAGGATTTGCATTAGCGGCTTTTGCGCTTTGATAGCTTACCGTAATAATTGCTACCACAAGCGCTAAGAGGGCAGATAGGGTCAGTACCCACCAATCAATTGCTATCCTATACGAGAAGTTCTCGAGCCATTTGTTCATTATATACCAGCCCACAGGCAGTGATATGATAATTGCTAGACCCACCATCCTGACAAAATCGGTGGTCAGGCGATAGATAATTTGTCCTACACTAGCACCTAATACTTTGCGGATACCAACCTCTTTGGTTCGTTTTTCTGCATTAAATGCGGCCAGGCCAAACAATCCGAGACAAGCTATAAATATTGACAGTGCGGCGAAAATCATAAAGATTGTCCCTAAGCGCTGTTCTGAAATGTAGGTGACATTGAAAGAATCGTCCATAAATTGGTAGTTGAACGGCTGTCCGGGGGCCATTTTTTTCCAAATAGATTCTATATCGCTGATGGCAGAGCGAAAATCTCCTGCGCTCAATTTTACTGCCATGTTGCCGGTAGACCTGTCAAGATAAATACAGAGGGGCTCAATATCTTCACGAAATGATTCGTAATGAAAGTTTTTTACCACGCCTATGACAGACCGGAATACGGGATTTTCAATTTCCATATCCTGAGAAATCCTCATGCCTAAGGCCTCGTTGGGTTGTATACCTAAAACCTTAAGAGCAGCCTCGTTAAGAATCAAAGCAGTTGAATCTGCAGAGAGCTTGTCACCAAAATTTCGGCCCGCAACAAGATCGATGTTCAGTGTAGGTATATAATCGCGATCCACACCCCAAACTTGCATTTGAATGGCATTTTCCTGTTCCATAGCCCCCTCCCTAAAAAAGGAGGTATTGGAGCGCGAAGAAGGTGTAGGGAGAAAACTGCTCAATGTGGCGCTTTCTACCCCACTTAGTTTAACTACCTCAGCCTTAAAGGCCTCTAATCTATCTCCCGCCGCGAAGGCGTCATCAATCAATAAGATCTGCTCTTTGTCAAAGCCAAGGTCTTTCTCCTGTATAAATTTTAGTTGTTGATAGACCACCAGTGTACCAATGATCAACAAAATTGAGATA
>CBDBVE010000014.1:0-255482 GCA_965212595.1 Flavobacteriaceae bacterium | reverse complement strand
CCGAAATGACCGTCTTTGACTGGAATAGCGAAACCCAGGAGAAAGACACTGTTATGACGCCATTGGACTCTATCAGATATTATAAAACGTTTTTGAGGTCTTCAATGATGTCGATGGAGCCTCAAACGGGCCATGTCAAGGCCTGGGTAGGAGGGCTGAACTACAAGCATTTCCAATATGACAATGTAATTCAGGGAGCCAGGCAGGCCGGGTCTACTTTTAAGCCTTTTATTTACGCTGCCGCTATAGATCAATTGCGCTATTCGCCCTGCGATTCGCTACCCGATAGCCAGTATTGCATCGAAGCCGAAAAACACGGAAACCCGGAACCCTGGTGTCCAAAGAATTCCGATGGTAAGTATTCTGGAAAAAATTACACCCTAAAACACGCCCTGGCCAACTCCATAAATACGGTTACAGCCAGGCTAATCGATGAGGTTGGACCCAAACCAGTGGTTTCCATAGTAAAGAACTTAGGGTTGACCAGGGAAATCCCGGAGGTGCCTTCGATTGCACTGGGAACCCCTGATTTTAATGTGTATGAAATGGTTGGAGCCTATGGCACCTTTGTAAACCAGGGCGTCTATGTAAAGCCGGTAATGGTGACCAGAATTGAAGATAGGAATGGCACGGTGTTATACGAATATGTACCTGAAACCAAAGACGTGTTAAACAAGGATGTAGCCTACGCCATGATTGATTTGATGAAAGGAGTTACAGAGGGAGGCTCCGGAACAAGGCTAAGGCATTCATACCAAAAGAACACCACCGTATATAAGGAGATTATTACCGGATACCCTTATGGGTTTACAAACCCAATAGCCGGGAAAACTGGGACAACACAAAATCAGAGTGATGGATGGTTCATGGGAATGGTCCCAAACCTGGTGACCGGAGTATGGGTAGGTGGCGAAGATAGAGCGGCTCATTTTAGAACAATTACATACGGACAGGGGGCTTCAATGGCGCTGCCTATCTGGGCCCTATATATGCAAAAAAATTACGAGAATAAGGAACTGGGAGTTTCTGACGGCGCTTTCCCCGAACCGGAAAAAATGTCAATTAATATAGATTGCGCAAAGATGATAGAAGAGTTAAAGAAAGATATTGATACAGAGGGCGATTTGGATCTGGACATTTAACATTGGCTAAATTTACGAACAATTAATCCCGCTTGATGGCGGGATTTTTTATGCAAAAACGTATTTTAGTGAAAGCACCAGTTTAAGGGCTATATCGCTACAATAATCAAAAAGTATGATAAAGAAAACAGTTACCGATGTAAAAGAGGCGCTGGAAGGCGTCAAAGACGGGATGACTTTTATGTTAGGGGGTTTTGGCCTCTGTGGTATTCCTGAAAATGCCATTGCTCAACTTGTCAAACTGGGAATAAAAGATATCACCTGCATAAGTAATAATGCGGGAGTGGATGACTTTGGCCTTGGCCTGCTCTTGCAAAATCATCAGATAAAAAAGATGGTCTCTTCTTATGTTGGAGAAAATGATGAGTTTGAACGGCAGATGCTCAGCGGAGAGCTTGAGGTTGAATTAACACCTCAGGGGACACTTGCCGAGAAGTGCAGGGCCGCTCAGGCGGGATTCCCGGCATTTTATACACCGGCCGGTTTTGGTACCGAGGTGGCCCAAGGAAAAGAAACCAGAGATTTCAACGGAAAAATGCATGTTTTGGAGGAAGCCTTTAAGGCAAATTTTTCATTTGTAAAAGCCTGGAAAGGAGATGAAGCTGGCAATCTTATCTTTAAGGGCACCGCCAGAAATTTTAATCCTTGTATGTGCGGAGCTGCAGATATTACCGTTGCCGAAGTAGAAGAATTGGTGCCTGCGGGGCAATTAGATCCTAATGAGATTCATATCCCGGGAATTTTTGTACAACGAATTTTTCAAGGTGAGCGGTATGAAAAACGTATTGAACAACGTACAGTTCGAAAAAGAGATTGAAACTATTTGAAAATGTTAGATAAAACCGGAATAGCCAAGCGTATCGCTAAAGAAGTAAAAGACGGGTATTATGTAAATCTTGGGATAGGTATTCCTACCCTGGTAGCCAACTTTGTCAGGGATGATATCAGTGTCGAATTTCAGAGTGAAAACGGCGTATTGGGAATGGGGCCTTTCCCTTATGAGGGTGAGGAGGATGCAGATATCATTAATGCAGGAAAACAGACTATTACTACTTTAGCCGGAGCGTCCTTTTTTGATTCGGCTACGAGCTTTGGGATGATCAGGGGGCAACATGTTCATTTAACCATCCTTGGCGCAATGGAGGTTGCCGAAAACGGTGATATTGCCAATTGGAAAATTCCCGGCAAGATGGTTAAAGGAATGGGAGGCGCTATGGATTTGGTGGCCTCGGCAGATAATATCATCGTGGCCATGATGCATACCAATAAAGCCGGACAGTCTAAACTATTGAAGAAATGCACCTTACCGCTTACCGGGGTAGGTTGTGTAAAAAAAATAGTAACTAATCTAGCCGTATTGGAGGTTACCCCCCAAGGATTTAAATTGTTGGAAAGGGCACCGGGAGTATCTGTAGAAGAGATTGCTCAGGCAACCGAGGGTAATTTAATCATGGAAGGAGAAATCCCGGAAATGACGCTCAACGGAGCATAGGGTGTATTTCATCGGAGAAATTGTACCGTTCATTTTTTTTACAACAAGATTAGACCGCTTCACAACAATAATTTAGAAGGAAGAGGTTTGGATCGTAGTTTTACAGGGTAATCAGAAGTTAGCCCCAAATCTAGCATCTTAAAACCTAAAGCTATGGAAGCCCAAGTAAACCAGAGACCTGCAGAGAAAGAAGTGCAAGTATATCGAAATGACTTTTACAGTGGCATTTTGATGTTAACCCGAAAGCTTTTTATGCTATAACGGAATTTTTGTAAAAATTTGAAGAGGAGTAAGCCAATGGTTTTACTCCTTTTTTTATTTTAGGGGCCATGAGTCCGACACTAATCAAATGTGGTATTGAACAGCTTGATGAATTAGAGGTAATTTCGAGAAAGACCTTTATAGACGCCTTTGAAAGTCAGAATGACCCTCAGGATTTCGACACTTATCTTGGAAAGGCTTTTGCTAAAGATCAACTAAAATCAGAGCTGAAAAATAAGAACTCTTCGTTTTACTTCGTCTATTTTGAAAAGCAGTTGGCCGGGTATTTTAAGCTGAATGAAAATACTTCCCAAACAGACATCAAGGCCCCGGAGTCTTTAGAAATAGAACGAATTTACGTGCTCCAAAGCCATCAGGGCCTAAAGCTTGGGCATTGGATGATAGAGGAAATAAAGAAAATTGCAAAATTTAAGGAGAAGGCCTATATATGGCTTGGGGTTTGGGAAGACAACAGCGGAGCGATCCGCTTTTATGAAAAGAATGGCTTTATCAAATTTGGAAGGCATCCATACTACATTGGAAAAGATAAGCAAATGGATTGGCTAATGCGATTAGATTTAGTTAACCTCTGATAAAGAAGATCCTAAAGCAAACTTCCGGAAACAATACGTTATCTGTTCTTTTGAGAAGCCTCATACATGGCCTTCAATAAACTATTAGGGTCCTTAGTATCATTGCCCAATTGCCAAAACATGATACCACCGAGCTTTTTTTGCAAGGCGTATGCTGTTTTTAACTGTACAGAGACTGTATCATCATAGCTGATAAAAATGCTGTCTCTGGCATTGTAAAGAAAAGGTGCTTTAGCCACAGCATCCCAATATCGTTTGTAATTTTTGTCCGCCTCAAATTCTTTTCTAATTTGCCTGTAGGCACTCCACCCAATATGTGCCCCACTATTTGATTGGTAAAGGCCATTGTTTTGCGGTGGCACCCCCTTCCAGGCACGGCCATAAAAAGCAGCTCCTATTACGAGTTGCTCTGGTCTCACTCCTTGGGCCAAACAAAAATCAATTATTCGTTCTACAGATCTGGGGTCATAGGATAGCCCACGCTTTTTTATGGCCTCACGACGTTCTTCTACATAGCTCCAGGCCGGAGTATTTTTAATGTCTTCTTCCGAAATAAAGCCCAATGCCGTATGGTGACCGGTAAACGGAGATTTTGAGCCCACCTGGTCATAGGTCATTACGTTCATATAGTCTACATGCTTCATTACTTCATTAAGTTCAATATTCTTGTAATATGGTTTCCATCCGGCAGAGGCAAACGTAAGCGTCTGAGGGCGAGTTAGTGTATTTAGGGCCTGCCTAAGTTCTTTCATAAGGAGGGTGAAATTTTCTTTATCTTCTGGCCTTGCCATAGTGCCGGCAGCCGGAATTGCAGGATATTCCCAGTCAATATCCAGGCCGTCCAGTTGGTATTCCTTGTTAAATGCAACGACACTTTTAATGAACTTTCTTCTATTTTCTGTTGTATGCGCCATATCAGAAAAGCCATCAGCTCCCCAACCTCCACAGGCAATCATTACCTTTATATGCGGATAATTTTTGCGCTGGGCCACCAATTCTCTCAGCCTTTTGCCATTTTCTTCATCTCTGAATTTCATTTCACCATCAATGACATTTGTAAATGAGAAAATAATATGAGTTAGCTGCCCCAGTGGCAGTGCTTCGGGCTTGTAATCCTTTTCAGGGACATAATAGCCCATGACTACAATTGATGTCTTTTTAGCATCTGGAAAAGGTTCTCCGCTGTCGAAGGAAAAAATCAGCAAAATAGAAAAGCAAAGGATAAAAGAGCGTATACGGTTCATTGCATGGAAATTAGGTCTGTCGAAAGATATTTAATTCATAGGCTTTGAACGAAACTATTAGACAAAAAACCAAGGCGGAAATACCAACAACAAATTTAGACCAGAACTATGAGCCCGTCACCCAATTTGGGCCGCTATGAAAAATAGTTATTTCTCAACGTATAAGCTGGGAAAGGGATACAGGGAGATTGGTAAAAACAGATAGATTTAGCTACCTTGGAGGTTTAAAACGAATTGGAATGAAACTAAAATTACCCTTGTCGTTAACACTGTTGTTTTTTGCCTTCCAAGCTTTCGGGCAAAACACCTATTACTTTCCAGAACGCAATGCCGGTTGGGAAGAAAAGTCGGCCACTACCTATAATATCGATACCACCAAACTAAATGAAGCGGTGGCATTTGCCTTGGCAAATGAATATTCTGGCCCCAAAGACCTGCGAATTGCTATTCTAAAAGGTTTTGAAAGAGAACCTTTTCATGAAATTCTGGGACCTACTAAAAAAAGGGGAGGACCTGCCGGGATGATACTTAAAAATGGCTATATCATTCAGAAATGGGGAGATGTTAAGCGGGTTGATATGACCTTTAGCGTTACCAAGAGCTTTTTGTCAACAGTGGCCGGACTAGCCGCAGACCGGGGATTGATTTCAAATACCCAGGACAAAGTGGGCCAATACCTTTGGGATGGTACATTCGATGGGGAACACAATGAAAAGATAAGCTGGGAGCACTTGCTTCAGCAAAACTCCGATTGGTCTGGAGAACTTTGGGGAGGAAAAGATTGGGCAGATAGACCTCCTCGCGAAGGAGATCTTGATGATTGGAAGTTTAGAAAGCTCAATGAACCCGGAACTGTTATGGAATATAATGATGTACGGGTGAATGTGCTGGCTTATGCACTGACCCATGTTTGGCGCAAACCCTTACCTATGGTTTTAAAAGAACAGCTTATGGATAAAATAGATGCCTCGACAAGCTGGAGATGGCACGGGTATGAGAATGCCTGGACAGAAATTGACGGCTTGCAAATGAAATCCGTAACGGGCGGAGGGCATTCAGGTGGGGGCATTTTTATAAATACCGAAGATCTGGCTCGCTTTGGTCTTTTGTTTCTCAACAATGGGAAATGGAGAGATGATCAGCTGATTAGTGAGAAGTGGATTGATAAAGCGGTTGAGCCTTCAAAACCCAACTCAAACTACGGCTATATGTGGTGGCTGAACAAAAGAGGCAACAGGCATTGGGAAGGCCTTTCTGAAGATATCTTCTACGCGGCGGGCTTTGGAGGTAATTTTATCGTGATAGACAGGGCCAATGACCTGGTGGTTGTAACGCGTGGCTTGAGCCTTCTAAAATTGGAGAATTGATGAAAAAGATTAGTAAGGCGATAAAATAGCTATGATCTAAGCTTTCTTGAAAGTGCCGACTTGTATGTCCTTCCAACAGGGATTTGGAAATCTCTAATACTGATTCGGTTACCGCTTATTTTTTCAATAGCCTTTATATTTACAATATATGACTTATGCACCTGAATGAAATTAACGGGAAGTTTGTCAATCCAATTTTTTAAGGCGTCTAAATAAGATAGCCTTGTTTTAACAGTCACCAGCGTAAGGTAGTTTTTTTCAGATTCAATATACAAGATATCGGCGGTCTGAATTCTATGCAGCGTTTTGTCTACATTGATGAAAATATGGTCTGGCATAGCTCCTTCATCCAGGCGTAATGTAGAAGTATCAACATGAGATTTTACTTTGTTTACAGCTTTAAGAAAACGTTCAAATGAGAACGGCTTTACCAAATAATCGCAAATAGCCTCTACCTCATAGCTTTCAGCAGCGTAATTTGGGTATGCAGTGGTCATTATAACCTTAGGAGTATCTACCAAAGTTCGGATGTACTGAAGGCCCGAAATATCAGGGAGATTGATGTCCATGAAAACCAAGTCTACTTTTTCATTTTTTAATATTGAATTGGCCTTTAATGCAGATTGATAAGTGCCTATTAGTTCCAGGTTATCAAGCTTAGAAATGTAATTCTTTAGCACCTTTTGTGCAGGAATCTCATCTTCAATAACAATGCACTTCACGACAGATCTAGTTTTAATTTTACCTGGTATTCCTGTTCTGATTCTAGGCTGAGTTCATGTTTATGCGGGTAGAGTAGGTCCAGGCGCTTTTTTAGGTTTTCTAATCCGATAGGCGTTGAAGATATGGACTTTTCTGCTATTTCATCTATTCTATTTATGCAGACACAATCTAGTATAGCCTCTTTTACTACGATATGAATTTTTACCATGCTATGTGGGGGGCTGTGCTTGAAGGCATTTTCGATGAGTGTTATGAGCAATAAGGGAGCAATTGTATGATGTACTTCATCAATATCCTTGATATACTCTATGGTCTTGATATTTTCGGTTCTGATCTTTTGAAAACCAATGTAATTATCTATATACTCCAACTCCTTTTCCAGTGAGACTTTCTGAGCATCACTTTCGTAAAGCATATATTTTAAATTGTCTGAAAGCATCAATATCATTTCCGGAACCTGCTTTGGTTTTTCCAGCGAATAGGAGTATATCGTATTTAAATTATTAAAAAGGACATGAGGATTGATCTGTGATTTAAGATATTGAAGCTCCATATCGGTACTTTCCTTTTTTATTTTCCGGATCTCATCCTGATTTTCGAGATAGCGATACAGCATCCAAACAAAAGAAAAGAAAATAAGCGGAACTAAAGTCTGCCATAAGTAGTTAGACAAACATTTAGTTATTGAACATCCACATTCGGCAAAGTGGTTGCAGTACAACTGTGTTGCTAAAAAAGCGATTAAGCCAATTAGTAGCACATACAACACGTACATTTTTCGTCCCATAAAAAAGGGAAGCAGCAGCAAGTCATTGATATATACCAGCCCCAAAAGAATGACAAAATACTGAAGGAAAGGATTCTCTGCCCAATAATAATCCGAGAAGACAAAAAGGGACATAAACACAAAAAGAGCCCAGAACAGTAAGTGGATCAATATCCTTGAGATGTTGTGGCTTGCCAAAATCATGTGCTTTAAAAATGAAAAGTACCAAAAAAGATATAGCCGATCAAAAATACTATACAACCAACTTTGTATTACTTACGAACTGCAGCTTGCTTTCAATGAAACGCCATAAGCTGGGATAGCCGTCGTTTTTCACTCTTTCATTGCCTTTGAGACATGCTTTTTGGTTTCCTACAATGGCGCGAATAATTTCAAAGACATAAAAATTCTTATGTATGAAACACAAGCTACTTTCTTCGTTTGCTCTTAGTCTTTTTCTGCTCTTATCTGGCCATGCAATCGCCCAGGAACTCAATAGTAAAACCGTTGATAAACAAGGGAGGGAAAAACTACTTGGGAAAATAGACCTGAACGGACTCACATCGGATTCTTTTAAACAATGGTTTGAACCCCAATACGAAAACTATCAGGTAGATAGCAAGACGATAACTGCCATCAAAGAGAAGCTTAAAGAATATACCATCATGGCTTTTTTAGGAACCTGGTGTGGTGATAGCAGGAGGGAAATACCCCGTTTTTACAAAATACTTAAGGCTATAGACTTTCCTAAAGATCAACTCACTATCATAGCAGTTGATAATCAGCAACCCAACTATAAAAAAAGCCCGGGAGGAGAAGAAAAAGGACTAGGCATAATAAAGGTGCCCACTTTTATCTTTTATAAGGACGGATCTGAGGTGAACCGAATCATTGAAGCTCCGGTAGTTTCTCTGGAAAAGGATATTGAAGCTATTGTAACGGATAAGGAATACCTTCCTAACTACAGTAACTTACAGAAGAATTAAATAACATTTATAATCTCGGCAGCCCGGTCTAAGGTATCTCGTGTTTTTGCAAAACAAAACCTGAGTAGCTTGTTGTCCTCCCCATTACTATTGAAAACAGAAATCGGGATACTGGCCAGGCCTTTTTCCATGGTGAGTCTCTTGGCCAATTCAACATCGCTTTCATCACTTATTTCCGAATAGTCGAGCAACTGAAAATAGGTCCCGGTTGTTGGTTTAAATTTAAAGCGTGAAGAAGCAATTGCAGAGAGAAAGTAATCACGCTTTTCCTGAAAAAAACCACTAAGGTTCATATAATGGCTGGGGTCTTTCATGTAGGTGGTCAATGCTTTTTGAACGGGATGATTGACGCAGAAAACATTGAATTCGTGTATTTTTTGGAATTCTTTCATTAGAGGCCTGGGAGCCACGCAGTAGCCTATTTTCCATCCTGTGATGTGAAAAGTCTTGCCAAAGGATACGCAAACGAGGCTTCTGGAGGCCAGATCTTCAAATTTCGAAGCGCTTTCATGCTCCGCATTATCAAAAACCAGGTGCTCGTATACCTCATCACTTAACAGGACAATATCTGTATTTCTTAAAAGCTCTTGTAGTTTGAGCATATCGGCTTTTGAGAATACCTTTCCGCTGGGGTTATGAGGGGTATTGATAATAACCATTTTTGTACGGTCATTGAGTTTGGTCTCAAAATCTTCCCAGTCTATTTCGAAGTCTTTGCCTTGCAATTGAACAAATACCGGAATACCCCCATTGGCTTGTATAGAGGGTTCGTAGCAATCATAGGCCGGTTTTAAAACTATGACTTCATCCCCAGAGTGTACAAAGGCCGAAATTGCCGTGAATATAGCTTGTGTGGCCCCTGCGGTGATTGTAATTTCGTTTTCAGGGTGGTACTTATGGCCGTATAAAGTTTCAATTTTTTCTACCACAGTTTCTCTTAGTGAATAAATACCAGCCATAGGAGCATATTGGTTAAAATCTTCCAGCATCGCCTTATGGATAAGTTCAATTAAAGCAGGATCGGGAGAAAAATTTGGGAACCCCTGAGACAAATTAATCGCCTTGTGTTTTAAAGCCAACCGGCTCATTACGGTAAATATGGAAGTAGGTAGCTCAGGGAGCTTCGAAGGAAATGAGTTGCTGATAGCCAATGTTCTCTAGTTTGCCACTAAAAGTAATAAAATTCGCGCTGTCAGAAGACAGGAAAGCTAAGTTGAAGTGTGGGCGCTAATTTCTAAGAATTTGATCTAAGAAGATTTTATCGCTTGTGGCCTGCAATTGCCTTGCCAATGAATTTTCAAAAGCCGTTTGTAGCAGCATATTAATGGCTTTAGAATTAGATTTGGTGAGGCTGTTAGTTCTGTAGACGACATCCCTAATGGTGGAAAAGCTAACGTTTGTCAATGCCGCAACATTGGCAAAGTCATCCTTTGAAGTATTTCTTCTTAGAATAACGGATAATTTCTCGCTAATAGGTTTTCCAAACTCTTCTTCTTCGAACATGATGTGTAAAATTTATGAGTGTTAATGCTCGGGGAGGGCTATAAAGGGTATCAATTCTTTCTGGATTTTGCATAACAAGATTGCGTATTTTGTTATATTTGTTTGTAATCGGATTACAGATATATGTATTAAAACTGCATATTCAACAAAATATGTAAGATTATTACGCAATATTACGATATTATGTTTATTATAAAGCAATTGAGGCGCAAAAAAAATATCAGCCAGACCAATTTGGCCCAGGCTATTGGCGTCAGTCTTCGGACCATTCAGCTTTATGAGAAAAAAGAAGCCAATATTCCGATTAAAAACCTGACTAAGATTGCCGCGTATTTTGATCTGAGTATAGCAGAACTTTACTTGTACGAAGTAAATGATACCGAAGGCCCATACATTAGTGGAAGCACTATTTCAACTAAAGGACAGCAGATGCGCCAGGTAGGCATTGGAAAGTTTCTTATTACCGTGCCGCTGGTATCCGCAGAACAGCAAAAAGCCTATGCTCTTCAGTCTGATAATAGTGAGTTTCTAACACAGTTATCGCAAATTGGTTTTGTTGTAGAAACCATTGAGAATAGCGAATACAGAGCTTTTGAGATCACCAATAATTCGATGGATAACGGACTTATCGAAGGAATTCCGTATAAATCTATCGTGCTGGGGAAAAAGGTTACTGCCAAGGAGCTTACGCGTGAATTAAAAGCGAATCTCAGGATACCCTGGGTTTTGGTTGGAAGGGAATCTGTAATGTGTAAAAGTATTAGCCAATACGATGAAAAACAAGGCACTATTATGTGCCATAGCCTAAACAATTCTCCTGAATATGCAGATTTCAGTATTAGCTTAGAGGCAATAAATGAGCTGTTTCTTGTTGTAAAGAAGCAGGTGAACTAATTTCTTATGAAAGAACTATCCTTTCAGGGTAGCACTTAAATACTCCCTATTCATTCTTGCGATATTCTCCAATGAAATGCCTTTTGGGCATTCTACTTCACAAGCTCCTGTATTCGTACAATTTCCAAATCCTTCCAAATCCATTTGCCTGACCATATTTTGAACCCTTTCGGTTGCTTCTACGCGCCCCTGGGGAAGTAAGGCGAATTGCGAGACTTTTGCGGAGGTAAAAAGCATGGCGCTCGCATTTTTACAGGCGGCAACACAGGCTCCGCATCCAATGCAAGCGGCCGCAGCAAAGGCATCATCTGCCTTATCTTTCTCTATCGGAATAGCATTAGCATCAATAGTATTGCCCGATGTATTTACTGAAACAAAGCCTCCTGCCTGTTGTATTCTATCAAAAGAACTTCTATCTACAACCAAATCCTTGATAACAGGAAAGGCATTTGCCCGAAACGGTTCGATGACAATAGTATCTCCGTCATTGAATTTTCGCATATGCAACTGGCAAGTGGTTACCAGGCGATCCGGGCCATGCGGTTCTCCGTTTATCTGCAGCGAACAAGTACCACAAATTCCTTCTCGGCAGTCATGATCGAACTCCACCGGCTCTTCTCCTTTATTGATCAATTCTTCATTGAGCACATCCAGCATCTCCAGAAAAGACATATCGCCTTCTATACCTTTAATGGGATAGTTGACCATTTGTCCTTTTGAATCAATATCCTTTTGACGCCAAATTTTTAAGTTTAGATTCATAGTTTTTTCTTTTGTGGCAGGCTACTTGCTCTTTGATAATTTTTATCAGCTGAAAACAATCACATTCAACTATTTATAACTTCTCGTCTTCAATTCTATATTCTCATATACCAAATCCTCTTTGTGCAATTTGGCCTCTTTAGGCTCACCCATGTATTCCCAGGCAGCCACATACTTAAAATTATTATCGTCGCGAAGCGCTTCTCCTTCTTCCGTTTGATACTCTTCGCGGAAATGTCCTCCGCAAGACTCCTCTCTCTCCAATGCATCTTTTGCAAAAAGCTCTCCCAATTCTAGAAAATCAGCTACCCGTCCGGCTTTTTCCAATTCCTGGTTCATGCCCCGGGCCGCTCCAGGTACTTTTACATTTTCCCAAAAATCAGCTCGCAGTTCTGCTATTTCTTTTATGGCTTCCTCCAGATGTTCTTTATTTCTAGACATTCCACATTTATTCCACATGATCTTTCCCAATTTCTTATGGTAGTAATCTACAGAATGTGCACCCTTTCCATTAATCAGCTTTTCCAGTCGTTCTTTCACATAAGTTTCCGCTTTTTCAAATTCCGGACTGTCGGTGGAGATGGGTCCTGTTCTAATATCGTTCGCCAGATAATCGCCAATGGTATATGGAAGCACAAAATACCCATCGGCCAAGCCTTGCATAAGCGCTGATGCTCCCAACCTGTTGGCGCCATGGTCGCTAAAATTTGCTTCACCAGCCGAATAACATCCCGGAATGGTCGTCTGGAGATTATAATCAACCCATAAGCCTCCCATTGTATAATGTACGGCGGGGTAAATCATCATTGGGGTCTTATAGGGGTTCTCATCTACAATTTTCTCGTACATCTGGAAAAGATTTCCGTACTTTTCCTCTATAACCTCTTCTCCCAGTTTCGTGCAAGTTGCCTTATCAGGATCCTTAAGACCTGAGGTTAGCGCTTTTTCCGTTCCATAACGCTGAATAGCCGCGGCAAAATCTAAATACACAGCCTCTCCGGTTTTATTTACGCCAAAGCCGGCGTCGCAACGCTCTTTTGCCGCTCTTGAAGCCACATCCCTTGGCACCAAATTTCCAAAGGCCGGATAACGCCGTTCCAGATAGTAATCCCTGTCTTCTTCTTTGAGTTGCGTAGGCCTTAATCTGCCTTCACGAATTGCCTGAGCATCTTCGAGTCTTTTTGGCACCCAAATTCTACCATCGTTTCGCAATGATTCAGACATTAACGTTAGTTTAGACTGATGATCCCCTGAAACCGGAATGCAGGTAGGATGTATTTGTGTAAAACATGGGTTTGCAAAAAAGGCGCCTCTTCTATGAGCCCTCCAGGCAGCCATTACATTACTTCCCATGGCATTGGTAGAGAGAAAGAAAACATTGCCGTAACCTCCGGTAGCCAAAACTACCGCGTGGGCAGCATGTCTTTGAATCTCACCCGAAATAAGATCTCTTGCAATAATACCTCTGGCCTTACCATCAACCAGAACAAGGTCTAACATCTCATGACGGTTATAGGCTTTAATCTTCCCCCGGTTTATTTGTCTGTTCATTGCTGAATAGGCACCAAGTAAAAGCTGTTGTCCGGTTTGCCCTTTTGCATAAAAAGTCCTTGAAACCAAAACCCCTCCAAAGGAACGATTGTCTAACAAGCCTCCATATTCCCTGGCAAAAGGAACACCTTGGGCAACGCACTGATCTATAATATTGGCAGATTCTTCGGCAAGCCTATATACATTTGCCTCTCTTGATCTATAATCACCTCCTTTAATAGTATCGTAAAATAGCCGGTAAGGGCTATCCCCGTCACCTTGGTAATTTTTAGCAGCATTAATGCCTCCCTGCGCTGCAATAGAATGCGCCCTTCTTGGGGAATCCTGATAGCAGAAAGTTTTTACATTATAGCCCAATTCCGCAAGAGTCGCCGCGGCAGAACCTCCGGCAAGACCTGTACCAACCACAATAACATCAATATTCCGCTTGTTTGCAGGATTGACCAGATTGATCTCATTTTTATGCTTTGTCCACTTTTCCGCTAGTGGTCCGGTAGGAACCTTAGAATCCAACACGCTCATAACTTAATGCGTTAAGGGGTTTAAATGATGGTAAATTGCAATGAAGACAAACCCGAGAGGGATGATCACCGCATATATTTTTGTAAATGTTTTTATGGCAGGAGTGTATTTGTTGTTAAAACCCATGGACTGAAAAGCCGAGGCAAATCCGTGCCACAAATGCAAGGCTAAAAGCACAAATGACAATACATAAATAATTGTCCGCCAAAACGGCGCGAATTTCTCCACAGTCTCCGCATAGTATCTCGTAGGGTCTTCCGGCTTAAATTCAATGTACTTGTAGCTCATTTCATGAACCCAGAAATCGTAAAAGTGCAAACCTAAAAAAGCCAGAACCACAAGTCCGGTAATTAGCATATTTCTAGACACCCAGGGCGCATTGGCACTCCCCTTAAATTTGTCGTACTTAATCTTTCTTGCACTGCTGTTTTTTAATTCTAAAACAATACCCATCACAAAATGGATAATCACACCAGCAATCAAAATAGGTTGCAGAATATACTGCACCAAAGGATTATACCCCATAAAATGCGACCATTCATTAAAGGTATCAGGAGCAATGACAGAGGTAAGGTTTATGGTAAAATGCTGTGCTAAAAAGAAAACTAAAAAAAAGCCTGAAAGTGCCATGACGACTTTCCTGGCAATTGAAGATTTTATCAATCCGCTCATAGGGAGTTGGTTTAATACCTTCACAAAATTAGAGCATAGACCGGTTTTTAACAAACTTTGTTATCCTTTTAGTGCGGTATTTAGACTGGTTATAAGCTAGTATTTTCCTCTTCTTACTTAGGAAGACAAAACTTGGACTAAAATAATGTTGCTGCTGTTCTTTTTGGAATGCCAGAAAGTAGGTGTAATTAGCCTTTTTTCAACCTGATATAAACGGTTTTAATTTTGCTCTTAGACCGGCGATACCCCTACCAAGAATAGCTCAAAGCTGCCTGGGATAAAAACATAGCCATTACTCGCAGTAAATGTACCTGCAATTTTTGCACCCGTTTTGGTAATGGTGAGTTCCCCGTCCATGAAATAGGTAAAAGAATCTTCGGGATCTTGAAATTCTCCGGTAAATAGTCCATCTTCAATCGTCCAGGAACCCTCTATTTGGCGGAAGGCCGGACCATGAACGACCAGGGTGCCCGTTCCGTCTTTTGTAAAATTAAGATCTAAATCGTAAGATGACCCTCCAAGGGAATAACTGCCACCAAAGTTTCCTACCAATATATTTTCAATGGAAACGGTAGTTGATCTTGTACCCGCCTGATTGGAGGCCAAAACGGAAAAATTTGAAAGTCCGGGAGCCAGAGTCTTGTCCCAGGAAATAACCCCGGTTTGAGCGTCCAGTGTAACGCTTTCAACTAAGTCCTGAAGGGCAAATTGTCCTTGATCCCCATTCCAATCTACTGAGGGAGCAAGGCTGTTTCCTTCTTGAAAAAAGCAAGCTTCAAGGGGTTGCGCATATGCAAATTGGGGAGGACCTACGTCATCCGATTTGGAACAGGAATATATAATTCCAAACAGCAATACCAAAGTTGAAAATTTCCTTTTCATAATCTCAACTTTTAATTATTTGATTCACTGCTTAGCCATACAATAGTGGCTATTAAAGAGTCTATTTGAAATACCAGATGTCTCCTATACCATTTCCGTCACTTCCGTTGATGATCCATAATTTGTTTTTGAATCGCAACGAACTGTGTTCATGTCGTCCTGGGAATTCTTGAGAAGGGATTACCTTGGTCCAGTTAGAACCATTGAAACTGCACCAGATGTCATCGAAATAATTTGCGCCAAAACGCCCAGCTGTAAGCCACATACGTTTGCCATCAGATACGGTCTGGTGATTACTTCTAGGTGAAAATGTGGCATTTGCGGTAGCTTCTGTCCAGGTGATACCATCACTGCTATACCAAACATCATTTTTCCAGCCATCAATGCTCGCTCCACTAATAACCCAGAGTTTCTTTTTATGAACAAGGGTGGTATGACCTCCCCTCCCTCCGAAAGGCGCATTGCCATCTACAAGAAACCAATCTTTTCCGTTAAAGCTTTTCCAAACGTCGGCATGATCCGCTGTGCCACTCACGCCATCGTAGCTGCGCCCCCCTATAACCCATAAAGCTCCTTTGAAGGTAGTAAGGGTATGGTCATACCGGCTCGAAAAGGCGGCATTTGCCGTAGCTTGTTTCCAGATTTTACCATCTTTTGAATACCAAACATCATTCATTTGATCAAATAAGCCCGTCGTAGCTACATCATCACCCCCGGCTATCCACATTCTTCCTCTATAAACCGCAGATGCATGTTTGTGCCTCGCGGGAAAGGCCGCTTCCTCCGTTGTGGGAGCCCAGTTAGATCCATTTCCGCTGTACCAAACATCATTTTTGTGCTCTCCGCCATAACCGGCGATTACCCACATTCGCTTTTGGAAGATCAAAGAAGTATGCCCGGAGCGGGCTGCGAAAGGAAGCTTTTTTGCTACTTGAAATGCCTTTAATTTTTTCTTTTTTGAATTTAGAGAAGTTCTTAAGGCAGTTTGTTCATCGGATACGGGCAAGACTTCCTTCTCACAGGCTATAGCAATTAGTATGCCCATAACCAATATAGTCTTATATGTATTTTTCATGATTGTTTTCAATTTTGGGTATACCCCCCAAATGGAGTTCCAAATGGAGGGATTTCATGGATTAATCCTGAATTTCAAATAACTCCTTTACTTCTTCATAGGACATTTCGGAAAAGTCTTTAGAAGAAGAAAATTTAGCGCTTGTGGGCGTACCTCCGGGAATTAGCACATAGCGGTACTGCTCCAAAAAAGATCCATCCCCAACACTTTCACCTTCTTCGTTGGCATGAACGCTGATAATTATTTCGTCTGCATTGGTAGCAACAAAAAAGTAGGACTGCTGGCGGGCAGCACCAAAAACTATTGGCAGTTGATATACTCTAATGTCCACAACAGGACCTGGTAAGACATCTACTCTCCTTCCAAAAACCAGGATGGTCCCAAAATTCAGCATATCTGCGTCAATCTCCGGAGCATCAATTGTAAATGACGCGCTGGTTGCTACGATAGAATTTCCTAACTCCGTATCTATCCAACCAGAATACACGACGTTGGCGGTACCAGGATCTCCTTGCTCTCCCTGATCACCTTGTTCTCCTTGTGCGCCATCTTCACCAGGAGAGCCGGTAGGCCCCGAAGGTCCTTGTTCACCTTGAGGCCCTTGCGGCCCAATTGCACCATCTTCACCGTCTTCAGGGGAACAAGAAAATAATAGGCCAACAAGACACATTATGCCAAGTAGCCATTTTGTAAACTTCATCTTTTTCATGATTTTAAAATTTAAAATTGATGAAGCAAACTTAGGAATGACGGGGCTTTGGGCGTCCGGAATCTTTCAATTTGAAAGAATCAGGACAAGACCAGGCGGCGATCTCTGAATTGTGTTGGTGTAAGTCCCGTATGCTTCTTAAAAGCAGAGTAAAAAGCAGATTTTGAGTTGAAACCTGCTTCCAGTCCAATGGACAGAATTGTATATCTGGAGAAGTCGGGATCAAGAAGCTTAACCTCTGCCTCACGTATACGGTAAAGATTGATAAAGTCGGAAAAATTATTGTCGCTTAAAGCATTAATTAGCTGTGACAGGTAAGTGCTGCTTATGTTTAATTTTTTTGCAACTACAGACAAACTTAATTCGGGGTCTCGATAAATTTTTTCTTTGTCCAACATATGGCATAACTCTTTGTAATAGGCATTGTCGTTGGTGATGCTTGGAGATGCTTTTTTAGCAATTTGATGGAGTTTTGCCGCAGTAAGTTTGGCAATAAGCTGGAAAAGAAAAAGATGCCGATCTTTAAAAAAGTCCTTTTTTGAATGCTCCGAGTCAAGAACACCCAAAACGGTATCACCGAAGATTATCGGGACAGCCAATTCTGACTTTCGTTTTTCATCATCAAGTATATAACGCCGGTCTTCTGCTAAATTATTAACCATCTCCCATTTTCCACTCTCAGCAACATTCCCGACAATTCCTTTTCCTACCGGGATTTCGAGCGGACTTAATATTTTTCGCTTTCCATTATCCTTGTTCCCGAAGGCTGCCCGCTGCAAAAGCACATTTTGCTGCTCATTCAGGAGATAAATAACGCAGTCTTCTAAATTAAGCCTGGAGATACAATTTTTGGTTATTTCCCAAAGCACTTCATCTTCTCCGTTTTTATCAAATAGTGATGTTGCAAAGTAACTCAGAATAGAGGTGGCCTCATAAGGGCTCACATGCATTCCTTCTAGTTCGTCTGATGTAAAAACTTTGTTTAGCCCTTCTAATTGAAAGTCACTAATAACGTTTTGAATTGAGGTTTTTTCCCTTTTTTTGGTTTCTTCAAGCCGCCTTAAGTGTCTTGAACCCAAAAAGCAGAATGTATAGTAAAACCCCAGAAATAATAGCCATAATGGGTAATAAGGGCCGTGCCCTCCCGCATTGGGGTTTATCTTGATGTAGAGGATTACACAAAGCCAGAGTAAACATAGGACCACTAAGGTTGCATATATCGCTTTAAGCCATTGCGTTTTTTTTAATACTATTTGATAAGGTAAATTGCCCAGGTCTCTTTCATATCTTCTAATAATTGAATAATTCCAGATCCCCAGAATCAGTGAAAAGGCAAGGGCGGCGTTCTCATCAAATTCAGCGCCAATTTGAGCCGTAGTGCGTTGCGATATCCAAATATAGCCCAGTATTATGTTAGTCTTAAGAAAGGTATAGAAACCAAAAAAGAGCAGGAAAGGCAGTAACAGATACTTTCTGCATTTCTTTAATAGCGATGTTTTGTCTAGATATGCACATGTAAAAGCGCTAAAAAAATAAGGAGATAAAAACTGAAAGGGAACAAAGAGAAGCAAAACAAAGGGATATAGCTTTGTAAAGCCTGTATCTATGAGCATGAGCTGTAAAATAACCAGGTTAGCTGTTATAATAAACCAGTATAAGTACTTTGCAGTTTTGTTTCCTCTATGCCAAAAAAGTTTGAAGCACGCAGCGAATAATATGATTGCTGAGGCAAGTGAAATAATCCCGTTGAAAGCGTTCCAGAGCATAATCTAACCAAATTTTCGATGTTTTCACAGGCTTAAGTTCATCAGTTTGGATGCTAAAATAGATACTTCTCTTTCGGTTGAAAATCACTTCTGTGTAGACCACTATATTGGGTGTATCGCCTTACGCATTTCATGTGTACATGGTAAAATGGTACAGAATTCACAAAATCTTCGGGCTCGGTTGTGGGTATTGCATTTTTTTGACCGATATTAGGTAGAAAATCAATAACCGGCAAACACTACCATGGACATCGGCCTATTATCGGTAAGCATGAATGTCTATTCTACCAAAAGAATAGCAGATGAGGCTAAAAAACTAGGGCATTATATTGAGCTGATAGATCATACAAAATGCTCTGTAAAGCTGGGATCTGGGAAACCACAGATTTATTTAGGTGAAGAAAACATAACGAACGATTTTCACGCTGTAATACCCCGTATAGGCGCTAAAGTTACACGTCATGGCTCTGCAATTGTGAAGCAATTTGAAATGAACGGTGTTTTTAGCACCGCTCGCTCCCTTGGGATTACCCGCGCTCGCAACAAGGTTCGAACACTCCAAATAATGACCAGAAAGGGTATCCCTATTCCTGAAACCCTCTTCTCTATAAACCCTGATAATATTGAGGAACAGATTAAGATTTTGGGAGGGACCCCTGTGATCATTAAACTTCAGGAAGGCACACAGGGTTTAGGTGTGATTTTGGCAGAAACTAAAAAATCTGCAAAATCTATTATTGATACCTTTTATAAAATGAATACCAGTATTCTCATACAGCGGTATATTGAGGAAGCCAATGGGGAGGATATTCGTATTATCGTGGTTGGGAATAAGGTAGTAGCTAGCATGAAAAGGACAAGCGCTTTAGGTGATTTCAGAGCAAATGTACATCGGGGTGGTGATACCGTGGCCATAGAGCCTACTGCAAAAGAGCAATTCATCGCCTTGAATGCAGCCAAATATCTGGGCCTTGGAGTAGCCGGAGTAGATCTTCTAAGATCTAAAAAAGGACCTTTGTTGATTGAAGTAAATGCTTCTCCGGGACTGCGCGGAATTGAAGGTGCCACCGAACTTAATGTGGCCAGAGAAATCATAAAGTATGTAGAACAGAATGGACGTCGCAGAAGAAAATAGAGACATTGTAATCGGGAAAGAGGCGGTTGCCCCGGGAGAGCAGAAGCTGCTAAAGATCAGTATTGACAGATTGCCGACTGGAACGCTGATTGACATTCCCATTTACGTCTTTAATGCTAAAAAACCTGGCCCTACTATTTTGGTGCAGGCAGGGCTTCACGGAGATGAGATCAATGGTATTGAAGTGGTTAGGCGAATGCTCCAACAGAAGCGATTTAGAATACGGAAGGGGGCCGTAGTGGCCGTTCCGATATTAAACATTTTTGGATTTATCCACTTTTCTCGTGATGTTCCTGATGGTAAGGATGTGAATCGCAGTTTCCCTGGTTCTAAATCGGGCTCAATGGCCAGTCGGATGGCATATCACTACACCACAGACATACTCAGGCAGATAGATTTAGGGATCGATTTGCATACGGGAGGGGCTCAAAGGCATAATTTCCCTCAAATTCGCTATACTGAGGAGGATCCGGCCAGTAAAGAACTGGCCGAAATATTCAATGCTCCTGTTACTTTTGCATCCAGGTTGATAAGAGGGTCGTTTAGAAATGCGGCCTTTCGTATGGGAAAACCAGCAATTGTATACGAGGCTGGGGAGAGTATGCGCTTCGATGACTATGCCATCCTTGAAGGTATGCAAGGTATCCTGAACATCTTGAAACATTTTGAAATGATCACCAAAATAGAACCCTTGTACTCAAAACGTAAGGGTTCTGTTTATCTGGAGGAACGAAAATGGCTTAGGGCGCCAACCGCGGGGATGTTTATTCCAGAAATAACCAATGGAAGTGAAATTAAAAAAGGACAAGAACTGGGCTTAATTACAGATACCTATGCCAAGCATAGAAAGAGAATCAAAGCGCCTTATGACGGTTATGTGATCAGTATTAACCACCAGGCCGTAGTCAATCAAGGCGATGCCTTGTTTCATGTAGGCCGTTAAACCACCGTTTAAAAACGCGCTGGAGGGGTCGAAAAGTAGGGGGCGACTTCGTAAAGCGCCAATTGGTAAAAATTTCAAATTCCCTTTTTCACATCTTACAAACTGGCTGGTCTGGCGGTCTTTCATTTTATCGATTGATAGCAGTAAAACCGGTAGTTTATCGATGAATAACCTCCAAAAATCTTGGACAAACCGAAACCCCAGTAAAAAAAACAGCATAAAAACCGACCAAGGGGTCTGACTTACTTTTCTTCGGATTTTTCTGAATTTGGCAGAGTTGAATTGTATAAATAGTTGGCAGCTGCATCACCCATTTGGCGGTGATCATGTCCTGTATTAGGTATAACAACAAGCTGCCAGTTAAATAGAGTCTTGAGTTCGGCGGCCCTCTTTTTTGAGGTTTCGTAAAAGAACCGGGCCCTTGCCAGACGATGCAATCCTTGAATATCTGCTGATTTAGATCTGAGCAGTGTGCCCCCAGTTTCTGTTTCATTATCTAGTTCCCCAATGAAGAGTACAAGTTGCTTCTCAAAGGCTTCTTTTAAGTCGTCATCGGTTAGGGAAGTTCCTTGTAAGCCAAATGGAAGGCTTGTATTAAAATCAGGGAGGGTATAAAAGCCAGAATTAGAAGCCAGTATCTGCTTTGCTTTTGTGAGAGAATTAAAAACTACCATCCGATGGAGGATCTGGCCGCCGGCAGAATGGCCAAAAATATCATATTCTTTCTGCGATGTCTCTAAAGCCGTGATTGCAACATCAAAAATGCGGTCAAAATCACTAAATATCCAGTTTTGAGCATCTTTATTGTGCGTGTATTGCAGGTTTTCTTCATCGAGTATAACCTGGTTACTTCCTTCTACGTATTTAAGCTTCCCCTTTAATTGCAAATTTGAAAGAACACCGCCTAAGTGATAATCTTCAAAACCATAGGTTTCTTCAGGATATTTCGGACTTAAAATCAAGATACTGTATTCTTCTGCTTCAGACACCCAGGCATCCCTGTAGCTATCGGCATTTCGGCCCGCTCCGGGGATTACTATCAAAACCTTAGAATTTGAGGAGAAATTTTGAGGCTTATGATAGTAAACTTCAATGGTTTTGTCCTCATTTCCTTTACCACCTTCTATCAAAAACTTTCCTGATCCTTTTTCAATCTTTATTTCGTTTATAACAATGTCTTCTTCTTTGGTTAAACTGTCCTTATGCACCAAGGTCATTTTACAATGAGGGCAGGTACCCGGTTCGGAAAAGGAAAGAACATCGCAGCTTTGATCACAGGGTGGGCAAAGGTAAGGGCCAGTGGTATCACGGCATCCCGAAGCAATTGTCAAAAGAAAAATAAACCAAAGAGTATATTTCATAAACAACTAAGAGTCAATAAATTAAATTCAACTAAACCGCAATTAGTCTATAGTAAAAGGAACTTTTTGCACTACTCCGTTCCCGGAAATCTGCACTTCATAAGAGCCTTTAGGCAAATAGGTTTTTCCGTTTTTGGCTTCCTTAAGCTCCTTTTTGTTCTTTTTCTGATAGGCGATCTTTCCTTTTTTTGAAAAGGCTACATCATAGGAAACGATATTAAGCCCTTTGTCTGCTTCAACTTCAGTTCTACTAACTTCCACGCCATTGACGGTAAGTACCTTGGCTGTATATGCGGCAGGTTTTGTCGTATAAAATACGAGATCCAAGCCTGGAGTTCTTGGCTTACCCCAACTACTAAACGCATTTCCCCATCTATCAGAGTGTTTGATGTTCTTCACTTCAAAAACATAAAGCTCCTTAGCTAGTATTTCGGAGTTAAGCTGTTGTAAATGCGAAATATCAGCCTTGTAAATACTTCGACCATGGGTACCTACTACCAGATGTTTGGCCGCCGGCTGGATCACCAGGTCGTGAATAGCCACATTTGGAATCCCATTTTGAAAAAGCTCCCAGGATGCTCCCTGGCTAAAGGACACATAAAGGCCATTATCGGTTCCGGCGAACAAAAGGTTTTCGTTTTCAGGGTCTTCGACAACTACATTTACCGGAGAAGCGGGGATGTTTCCTGAAATAGATTGCCAGGTCTTTCCGAAGTCGTCACTCTTAAAAATGTAGGCGCTAAAATCATCCCATCTATATCCGTTCAAACTGGCATATACCCGTTCTTTTTTGTGCTTGGATGCGGCTACTCTGCTTACCCAGAGATCTGAAGGAAAGCCAGAAGATATTAACTCCCAACTGCCACCCGCATTTTTACTTATATGTATAAGTCCGTCATCACTTCCGGTATAAATTAAGCCAAACTGAAATGGAGACTCAGATAAGGTGGTAAGCGTCCCGTAGGCTACATTTCCCTTTTTACCTCCCTTGGTCAGATCTCTGGATATGGCTTCCCAATCATCGCCTTGGTTCATGGAGCGATGCAATTTGTTTCCGCCCAGGTAAAGAATGTCCTGGTTGTGTGGAGAGAGTAATATGGGTGTTTGCCAATTAAAACGGTAAGGACTTTCGCCCAACGCATGTTTGGGCTGGATGTATTTTCTCTTGTCATTTTGGAGGTCTAGCCTAAAGTAATTTCCAAATTGAAAACCGGTATAAACTATATTGTGGTTTCTACTATCTATCTGTACCTGCATACCATCGCCACCTAGAATTGAAGTCCAAGGGTTATGTCCGCTTTGGTGCCATCTGCTGTTTTGCGGAGCGGTATGAGGCCCTTTCCAAACTCCATTGTCCTGAAGGCCTCCATAAACGTTATAGGGTTCTTGATTGTCCACGTTTATGGCATAAAACTGTCCTACAGAGGTAGAATTCAACTTGGTCCAATTAGCCCCATCGTCATAGGTCATATTGAGTCCTCCATCATTCCCATTGAGCAAGTGTCCGGGTTTTTTTGGGTTTACCCAAAGCGCCTGGTGATCCGAATGAACATTTTCTGCACTGATAGAGCTATATGTCTTTCCGCCATCTTTGGAAGTAATTAGAGGAACTCCTCCAAGGTAGATCTTATCTTTATCCCTGGCATCTACCCGAATCTCCCCAAAATAATAACCATAACTGTAATACAGGTCATCGATATACTTCTCGTTCATTTTCTTCCAACTGAATCCACCATCATCACTGCGGTATACTTCGGCGCCGATAACAGGAGTATCAAACAATAGCGAATTCGCGTTCTCCAGGTATTTGGCCAGGTCTATAGGCTTAACCGCCCCACTGCGGACCATTTGTTTGACATTTTCCGCTTTGTATTTTTCCTGGAATCCATTGTTTTTCAGAAAGTCATTGAGCTTTTTGTCTTCTAGGCTTAACAAGGCCTCTGTGGTCATCGTCTTAAAATCTTCCTTGTCAAGGCTTGCGGTTTTTTTATCTGAAGCCGATTTTTTTTCTCTCCTAAACTGGCTGTCGTGTACGGCGTAAACCGTGTTTTCATCATAGACTGCCAACCCTATTCTACCTACTCCATTTCCTGTGGGAAAGCCGCTTTCTGCGCCAGAAACCTTTTGCCAGCTAGTGCCACCATCAGTGCTTTTATAGATGCCAGAACCCTCGCCATTTCCCGTGAAGTTCCAGGCTTTTCGGTCTTTTTCCCAGGCCGAAGCAAATTGGATGTTAAAATTTCCCGGAACGCAAGCCACATCTATTATACCCGCAAGCTCGTTAATGAACAGGGTCTTTTCCCAGCTCTTTCCCCCATCTTCGGTCTTGTATATCCCGCGTTCTTCGTTTGGTGAATACAAGTGTCCCGTTACACCAACGACGACCTCATTACCATTTTCCGGATTGATGAGAATCCGACCGATATGATGTGAATCCAGAAGACCAACATTTTCCCAGGTCTTGCCCCTGTCTGCAGATTTAAGTATCCCTATCCCCGAATAGGAAGATCTGGAGGAATTGTTTTCTCCTGTACCCACCCAGATTATACCAGTTTTCCAATCTACAGCGATATCGCCTACATTCTGAGTTGGAGAATTGTCCAGTACCGGGCTAAATGAGGTACCATTATTATTAGTATACCAAAGTCCTCCAGAAGCGTAGCCTACATAAAATTCGGTAGGGTCTTCTGGATTTACTTCTACATCTACCACCCTTCCGCTCATTACAGTTGGACCGATATTTTTAAACGGAATGTTTTTGACAAGCGAGGAGGATACCATCTGCTTTTTCTGTTCAAGGGCATTTTGAACCTGATCGGAAGGAGTAGATGGTGTTTGTGAAGAAGCGTGAATAAAAAGGAAAAGCAGAATTAGTGTAATAAAATGTCTCATGTTTAGGTACAATTATGTTCAGTTGGTGAATTTAGCACTTGCCTGTCAATTGTAAAAATTTTAAAACATGACAAATAATTGGCAGATAACTTAAAAATTTGTTAATTTATTACCCTCTAATCAACCAAATTATCAAAATGGAAGAATATCTACCACTGATCATTCAATTGGTCACAGGAGCCGTAGGAGGTAATGTAGCGGGAAAACTTTTGAAAAACCTTTCTTTAGGCACCCTTGGAAATTCTATTGTTGGAATTCTTGGTGGAGGCCTTGGAGGATGGATACTGGGCATGCTTGGATTGGGGAGCGGAGGAGCCGAAATGGCTGAAGCCACTGGAGGAATGGATTTGTCGTCAATTCTTGGTAGCATTGCCGGAGGAGGCGTAGGTGGTGGTGTATTGATGGCCATAATTGGGGCCATTAAGAATGCCATGTCTAAATAAGGTAATATAACCAACTCTAAACCAAAGGGAGGCTTATTTATGGGCCTCCTTTTTCTATGTCATTACTTTGACAGAATCCCTATTTTTGAACAAACCTTAGCAACAAATGAAATACGAACTTATTAGCAATACGCTGTTTAAAAAAAATCGAAAAAAATTCACCGCTCAAATGAAGCCCAAAAGCATTGCGGTTTTTAACTCCAATGATATATACCCTATTAGTGCCGACAGCACCATGCCTTTTCAACAGCATCGTGATATTTTTTATCTCTCAGGAGTAGACCAGGAAGAAAGTATTTTGTTGCTGTTCCCTGATGCCCTGGACAAAAAATACCAAGAGGTCTTATTTGTAAGGGAAACCAATCCGCATATTGCCGTTTGGGAAGGAGCAAAACTTACAAAAGACCAGGCGACAGTGGTTTCTGGGGTAGAAACCGTTTTATGGCTATCAGATTTTGACAAGGTGTTTTTTGATCTAATGACCGAGGCAGAACTCATCTATTTTAATACCAATGAGCACTACCGTCAGGCGGTAACAACTCAGACCCGGGAAGATCGTTTTATTGCAAAATGCAAAGCCAATTTTCCGGCCCATCAATGGGCAAAAAGTAATCCCATCCTACAACAAATACGTGGAGTTAAAGAGCCTGAGGAAATTGTCTTGCTTCAGAAGGCCTGCGATATCACCGAAAAAGGGTTTCGCAGGATCCTAAGTTTCCTGAAACCTGACGTATGGGAGTACGAACTGGAGGCTGAATACCTTCACGAATTTATCAGAAACCGTTCAAAGGGCTTCGCTTATACCCCTATTATAGCCTCAGGAAACAATGCCAACGTACTTCATTATGTAGAAAACAACAATCAATGCCGGGAAGGAGAACTCATTTTAATGGATGTGGGAGCCGAATATGCGAACTACTCCAGCGATATGACCAGGACCATTCCGGTTAGCGGAAAGTTTACAGCAAGACAACGAGCCGTTTACGAGGCAGTACTTAGGGTAAAAAATGAAGCGACAAAAATGTTAGTTCCCGGAACATTATGGGCAGAATATCATAAGGAAGTAGGAAAAGTTATGACCTCAGAACTGCTGGGGCTCGGACTTTTAGATAAAGCTGATGTGCAAAATGAAGACAACGCCTGGCCCGCATACAAGAAATATTTCATGCATGGAACCAGTCATCATATAGGCCTGGACACCCATGATTACGGAGAGCTTAAGACTCCAATGAAAGCCAATATGGTCTTTACTGTAGAACCGGGGATATATATCCCAGATGAAAAAGTGGGTATTCGCCTTGAAGATGATGTCATCATTCAACCCAATGGAGATCCTTTTAACTTGATGAAGAACATTCCTATTGAAGCTGGCGAGATTGAGGAGATTATGAACAGTTGACAATTAGCAATTAACAATTAACAGTTTTCTGTCAGCAATAGGCAGTGGGCGTTTTAAGGGCGCATTGTCATTCTGAGTGTAGCGAGGAATCTCCTTTTCTCAATACATTGCTCAAAACAAAAGCCAGTAGCGCAGGAAGCACCCACCCCATGCTTAGACCTCCTAAAGGAAGCCAGCTTTGTACTGAGGAAAGAAGGTCTTGTAATCCGATACTTGCCATAAAATCGGGGATGCTAAAAAGAATGGTGGTGCTAACAACCGCTTTAAATACAATAGGCTGGGCAAAACGTTTAGGCACAACATTGAGCAGGATAAGTACAATCGTTATTGGATAGATAAACATTAGAGCCGGGAAAGCTACCGCAATGATATACCCGACATTAAACTGGCCCATTACTACCCCCAAAAGGCATCCAATTATTGCTGTTATCATATACGCCTTTGGCGAATTGGAAAAGCGAGATTTGACAAAATCGGCCGTCCCGGTAACGATACCAACGGCAGTAGTAAAACAAGCCAAACCCACAAGAATACTCAGGAAGAGGTTTGCCGTATTCCCAAGCGTTATTTTACTTATTTCACTTACCAAAGCGGTTCTGGAAATATTCGCATCAAATTGATCCTGTACCAGAGCCCCGGTTATGAGTAGGCCGGTATACACTAAGAACAATCCCAAACCTGCCAGCCAGCCAGCCCTGGCAATGAGCTTTTTCTTTTCGGAATAAGTAGAAGGGCCCTGCTGAAGGTTTACCGAAATTATAATAACGCCACCTACCACTACCGCACCAATGGCATCGAAGGTTTGGTAGCCTTCAAGAATTCCATGAGAAAACGGATTTGGAATGGAGGAAGGCCCAAAAGCAAAATCGAAACTAAAGGCAGTGATTCCGATTATTAAGAGCAGGACCAGTAAAATAGCGGGTGTAAGGATTTTTCCTATGATGTTAAGAATCTGTGAGCGATTCATTACAAAAAGGAAGACCAGAATAAAATAAACAATACTAGTGATGAGAGAAGCGCTATTTAAATAGGGCTCAATAGCCATTTCATGTGTTACAGAAGCGGTCCTTGGCGAAGGAAGCGCTATAGATATAGCATATACAATAAAGCAATAAACCAGGCTAAACTTCGGAGATACCTTATTTGCAAAATCGAACATAGTACCCTGTAGCCTGGAATGAGCAAGTATTCCAAGAATTGGAACAAGCACGGCCGAAAGACAGAAACCCAGGGCTACAAGCCACCAGAGCTCTCCAGATTTAAAGCCAAGTTGAGGAGGGAGTATTAAATTCCCGGCACCAAAAAAAAGTGAAAAAAGGGCAAAGGCGGTAACCAGGGTTTCTTTGCGTTTGCTCATAAAGTGATTATTGCCGAAAGATAGCAGAAAAAGTAGGCTTGACAAATAGCAAAGTCTTGCTAATTGGATACCCTTTTATCGAAAATCTGGAATTTTATCGAAAAAAAGGTCAAAAACGAAGATGACAGCCAATAAAAACCAATAAAGTGACGTTGAGGAACTAAAAGTATTCCCAAAGTACTTTTTTGAAAATTACGACATAACTAAAAGTCGCATTATTCGGTCCCAAATCGTACCTGTGCGCTACCTAAAACCTACAATATGAAGAAAATATTTTGCAATATTTTTGGGCATCACTACTCAGTTTACAGAAAAGTTACTTTTCACATCAAAGAATACGAATGCATTCACTGCGGGAAGCAGGTTACCACTGATGTCAGTGGAAACCTTTCTACACTAACTCCAGAATTAAGAGAAATCAATGAAACTTTAGAACACATTTATCAAAAGAAACATAGCGCCGGTCATCAGGCGGCCTAGTTATGCTTTGGCACTTGTATTCCTAAGGACCCATAGCGGTTTTTAGACTTTAAGACATTCCTGGAGATTAAGATGTTACCTCACTGCTAATCTGTCGGCTGCCCCAAGACAGTAGCGCAAGGATAGCACTTATTTTTCAGGAATTTTTTTGTGAAGATTCTACAAAGGTCTTAAAATTACGCATCCACTTCTCTACTTGTTTTTTAAACATTCCTGGAAATAACAATGCCATTAGTTTTGGGAGCACCCAACTAATTCTAGTGTATTCAATTTCAATAATATAATTTGTCTTCTGAATTCCTGATTCAGAAAAAGTGCACTTCATGGTATTATCCATGTGCTTATGATGATAATGCCCTTCAAAAGAGTCCGGTAAATTGTTTTGCACGATGGTTTCGGTAAGTTCCATTTCTCGCCTAGCCTGTTTATAATAGAGCTTCGAAACAGCACCTTTATGCCCTTCGATACCATCTATTAAATCTTTTCTAATAAATCCGTCCTGCCAGTATTGATTGTTATCAGGGTCTGCAAAAAGTGTGGTTACCTTGGATCTTGAACTGTTAATTTCTATCGAAGTACTGAATTTCATGCTAGCCGGTCTTCGTGTTTGAAACTTCTAAATATACAATTAAATGGAGTTCAAATCTCTAAATTCAGTGGGTGTTTTAGCATTGGCTTTTTTTAAAAGCTTTAGAATTTGACAAGGACTCGCCTATTTTAATATGACCCGTTATTTTGAGCCCAAGAAAAAGGCCACAGATTTTTACTGCGGCCTTTATTCAGTCTACAAAGTTTCAGGTTTATAGCTCATATTTTGGTGAACCTCAATACCACCTCATATGTCGGAGTGCCACAATCACTGGTAACCTCATCATCAAAAATCAACATAAACTCACTGTCATCCATAGGATTAAAGGTAGCCTGGTTTGTGCCTGTGGCCATTTGGATATTCCCACTACACCCCACTGTTCCTACATTTTGAAGCGGCACTATTAATCTACCACATACCAAATCGAAAGTTATGGGTACCGTAAAAGGGCCTAGACTAGGAAGGTAACTGGCACCATTGACCACTCTTTGTGTCCCTGAGTTTGCCGTAATTGTCACCATGCCGTCGGCATATGCATCGGATCCTCCGAAGCTTGCAAAAGTTCCCGAAATGAACTCCAATTGATAGGTGCCGGTAAAAACCGAAGCATCTAGATTGCAGACAACATTGGCCGGATATGAAAAGGGAGAATTAAAAAATACTCCGGTAATATTTCCTTCCAGATTGCCTGAAGAGAACACAGATCCGTCAGTCAGATTTAGTGCCAAACGGAATCTAAAAATATCTCCACCATCAATATCAGAGGCTATATCAAGCCCCAATTGGCCGATGGCATCCTGGGCTGGAACGGTAATTACCGCACGTGGCAATCCAGAAGTACCATTAACGGCAAAGGCCGATGCAGGAACATTGCTAATCAATGCTTCCGCAGCACTGCTATCGCCATTATCCGGAGTGTTGTCCTGAAACTGTACAAATACGTCTACAGACTCTAACAGTCCACCGTCCTGATCATCCCATTCTTCTACTTCTACCGAGAATTCAGAATTGGCAATATCATTAAGATCAATGGTGGGCGAGATAATATTAATGGTCCTTAAACCACCTGCTGTACCAGCCTCATTGGTGATGATTTCAAAAGGAAGTTTATCTTCATCTTCGCAGCCCCACAGCGCCGCTATTGCGATGAGAATAAAATATATAAAACTATTTTTCATTGTCATTTCTTTTTTTAGTTAATCGATAAATCCGGCAGGGTTATTATCCCAAAAAACCTGTGCATCCTGGTCGGTCTTTTGATCTACCTGTGAATTAGAGTCTACAAAAACCTGAGGATAGAAAAAAGATCTGATATAGGGCCCTGGTTGTGCAATTTCGGTGGGCTGCAGATTAGGAGTACCTGTCCTTCTATAGGTATTGTAAGGCTCAACCCCATTACCCCAGGCTGCAATAAAATACTCCTTGGTAATTACAGCTAGCTGTTCTTGTTGTGATGCCGCATTGTCATAAAGGGCCATGACCACAGAAACGTAGTTATCTACATCGGCCTGTGTAGCAGCCAGCGTAGCGTCTACCTGATCTGGTGCAAAGTTGATTACCTTATCCATAGATTTACGAATGGCGCTTTCCAGGTAAGTTCTTGCGTCACCTGTTGTACCAATTGTTAATGCTGTCTCGGCTAACATAAAGTCTACGAAGGAAGACAATAAGAGAGGCGAGATTCCAGCTCCTTGCAGTCCTATGTTTCTGCTTGTAATAGTTGAAGCTGAATTGTCGTCAAAAAGACCTCCAACAGGATACAATCCAAAGGCAGTTCTTTTACCTCTATCTGGTGGAATCCCGTCCGCATCGCCATGGATCCTGCCCCAGAAGCCCTCGTTAGAGAAATTACACCAGTTGTCTTCCGGACCAAAATGCGCCGGAGGAAATTGGGTGATACAGGATTGTTCATTTACGTCGGTTGTATTCATGTCGGCCTGCCTATAAAAATAGTATCGCCATCTTGGATCCTGAATCCCCTTTTCCTCTACCATCCAAAACATATAGGAGGTATTCATATACTCTCCCGTCCCATTGTCAAAATTGGGTCCAAATTCGGGATGCCGGCTATCAGGATTTGTATCTGTTGAAGACCACTGCATTTGAAAGTCGTCTTCAGCAGAAGTAATATAATCTCCATCCGCGATGATGGCATTGATCTTACCGGCTGCCGAACCATCTACCAAACGGGTTTGCACATACATTTTAAGTTTCAAGGTATTGGCCAGTTTGATCCACTTAGACTTATCGCCTCCATAAAACAAATCATTCGATGGAGGGGCTTTCTCATTCTTGGCAAAATCTGTAATCGCCTCGTTTAATAGCGTTTCCATAGCGGCATAGATCTCTGCCCCTGGATCTACCTGGGGGTTTGAAAACTCAACACCAAGGGTTGCCTCAGAGAAGGGAATATCTCCAAAGAAATCTACCATAGTTACCATCATATAGGCCTCTAACACCTTGGCGATCCCCACATGGGCAAAAAGCTCCTGTTCTTCGGCCAGAGGTACCATCGTTCTAATGTCTGGCAAAGCAGAGGAATATACCGCCCTCCATGCTCCATTGAGGTTTGTTGGTGTATAAGCAGCCTGATAAGTTGGGCCGAACATATGTCCAATACGCGTTACTTCCATACCCACTTCAGAGAGTTCATTATTGTCTAAGGGCGTACCTTCGAACATTGTTATTGCAGCCACCTGTATGTTATTCAAAAAGAAGTCGATATCTGATTGATTTGGTGCAACTGCATTAGGGTTGTCAAGGATTTCTAGTTGCGTTACCTCGCAAGAATTCCCCAAACAAAGAGCCAACAAAAGCAACCCTTTATATATCAGTTTTATTTTTCTTTTCATCATTTTCTTAATTGTTACGAGTTACTAAAAGCTTGCTTTAACGGTTAATCCATACCTTCTTGAGCTCGGGCCGGTGATAAAGTCGATACCCTGCCCGTTACCCACACCAGTACTAAGGCTATTGGTATCAAAGCGTACATCATCCGGGAAATTGAAGGCTTTATACCAAAGGTTGGATCCCGAAAGGGTAAAACTTAGTTGCCCAAACGGTGTTTTGTCTAAAAACTTCTTAGGAACGGTATAACCCAGGCTTACCTCAGCCAATCTTAGTGTAGTCCCGTCGAAAATATTGAATTCGTTAGCCCCGAATAACAGGTTGTTAAAATAGATTCTGGTGGTAGTCAACTGGATATCATTTGGCGATCCATCAGATTGTTTAACCCCTGGAAGAATAAAAGTTTTCTCGCTATTTAATTTTCCGTCAGCATCTACTACTCCACGCCCAATAAGTGTTGCAGCCGTCTGAGAAAAGATGTCTCCCCCATGGCGGTACTGCCAGCTCATATTAAAGTTGAAGCCCTTATAGCTTATTAGATTATTCAGGGTTGCGGTCCAATCCGGGTTAGGATCTCCGATTATATCGGTAGTGCTTTGGCCCACGACGTAATCTCCATTGCTGTCTACGGTCAACTGCCCATTGGTTCTCACCACAGTACTACCAAGTAATACACCGAAGGGCTGGCCTTCTACCGCATAGTTCGCTGGGGTTCCGGCTATTACTCCGGTGAGTGCAATCTGTTCTGTTCCTTCTGGAAGTTCTAAGACCGTACTTTCATCTGCGTAATAGTTACCGCTGATATTCCATCTGAAATTCTCACCTCGGATCGGGGTAATGTCAAAGTCAACCTCAATTCCTTTAGTTTCAAGCTTACCGGCGTTAATTCGGGTTACTGTAAAGCCTGTTGATGGGTCCAGGTTTTGATCTGTGATCAAATCATCTGTTTCCCTTTTAAAGACGCTTACATTAAGACCCAGGACATTATTAAAGAACTTACTGTCAATACCAGCCTCGATCTCAGTGACTGTTTCTGGTTCCAGATTTGGATTCCCGAGGCGGTTGGCCACAGCATTTCCTGAAAGCACATTTCCTGCATTATCTACCAACAACCTGGCGTTTAGGGCCAAAGTGTTTCTGGTACTATAGGCTGGAGGGAATCCTGCCGAGGTTCCGTAACCCAGACGTAGCTTAAGATAGTTAAGTCCTTTATCGGATGCCAAACCTTCAATAGCTGAGGTAGGTACGAACGAAATACTGGCTCCTGGATATACGATGTTAAGGTTATCTCGCTCTAAAGTAGAGGTCCAATCAGTACGTACGGCGCCATTGACATAAAGAAAGTCTTTGTATCCTAAGGTAGCATCGGCATAGACCCCGAGGGTGTTTACTTCCGACTGGAATGCCAGGTTAGTTCCGCTAAAGAAACTGCCGACCGTGGCGCTATTTACAAAATTGAAGTGCTCTAAAATCCCAAACACTAATTGTCCGGTGCTCTCAACGCCGTCCTGCTGATAAAGGTCGCGCCTTGCAGTTGCTCCAAGAATCACCTTTAAATTGAGGTCCTCTGAAAGGTTCTTATCTGCATTAAAGATCAAACTGTGGTCCCAAACAGTGTTTCGAGCCGTAATGGTTCTAAAGATTCCGGTAACATCTCCATCTACACCGCCGCGATTTTGGCCGTAAGAATTGAATTCTGTATAAGTATCCAGCCCTAGCCTATAGGTTAGGTTCAGCCAATCCGTCAATCCGTAAGACAGGTTGAAGTTTCCAAAGACACGATCTGTGTTCTGTGTTACCTTGGCATTTGCTACTGTCCACCTAGGGTTTTGAATATCGTTCCCTGAGCGGTAGTATACACTTCTTCCGTCGAGCGCCTGGAAAGGCAGCCCAAAAAGATCCACACTTCTTGGGGTATACATGACATCCCCAAAGACGGAACTACCACTACTAATTACACCACTTCCGCCAGAAGCTGCAATAGGTGGGGTCTTATAGTCTGTTCTTGAAAAATTCAGTGCTGCGTTTACGGTAATCTTATTAGATAAAGTAGCTCTACCACCAATGCCCAATGTGTTTCTTCTCAAGCTATTACCAGGAGTAAAGCCCTTATCTTCCAGATAGCCGTAATTGGCCGAAAAACTTGCATTTTCATTTCCTCCCCGAATCCCTACAGAGGTGCTTACAACAGACCCTGTTTTGAAAAATTGTCCTACGCTATTATACGGGACATAGGGATATTCAGAATTGGCAATGTCTTCAAAACCGGCTACCAGAGTTTGATCGTTGAGTTGTGACAATGGATTTCTAAGTAGCGCTAACCCTCCTTCTCTTCTGATAAATAAACTGTTACTATTTAGGGCTTGATTACTTAAGTCACCAGCTCTGAATGAAGCTCCCCAGTTACTAAAGAAGAAACCGAAGTTTTGGTGAAACCCGCCTCCAAAGTCATTCTGGTATTTAGGGAGTACGGGATCATTAAAGAACATGGATTGCGAAACAGTGACTTCTGTTTTTCCACTTACCCCTTGTGCACTACCATTTTTGGTGGTGATTAAGATCACCCCGTTTCTTCCGCGTTCCCCGTAAAGTACCGAGGCACTTAGCCCTTTAAGTACGTTTACACTTTCTATGGTGTTGGGATCCAGGTCTAAAAATCGGCTAGATTCGGTTACCGCGTCAAAAAAGGTATTCTGTTCGTTAGCTCCACCATCAAAGGGTACTCCGTTGATCACAAAGAGGGGTTGGTTACTACCGGTAATAGAGGTAAACCCACGAATGATAATGTTGGTCCCCGAACCAGATACTCCGTTGGTAGCGGTAATATTGATCCCGGCTGCTTTGCCTCTTAAGACCCTTCCCAAATCACCTTCGGGGCGGTTTTCGATAGCCTCGTTGTCAATCTTACTTACCGCATAGCCCAGAGAGCGCTGCTCTCTTCTGATTCCCTGTGCGGTGACGACCACCTCTTCCAGGGCCTGGGCATCTTCTACCATTTGTAGATTCACGGTATCTGATGCGCCAACGGCACGTTCTTCTGTTTTCTGGCCCAGATAGGAGAAGACCAGGGTTTGCCCTGTATCGGCAGTAATGGCATAATTGCCATCAAAATCGGTCTGAGTCCCTGTAGTGGTCCCCTTAACCAGGACATTCACCCCGGGTAGGGGAAGCCCTGCCTGGTCGGTTACCGTACCTGTAATTGTTCGTTGTGCCAGTGCCTGGGTGATCCCCATAAAAAACAACACCAACACCATCCAGTAATTGTTTACCTTCATAGATGTAAAGTTTTCGTTAGAAATTTGCTTGAGTTATTAAGCAATTGAGAAAGGCAGGCAGGAAGGACGAAAGGTTGCTAATTCAAAAATCACTTCAAAAAATGAGAACAAAGTTTAAATGGAATCTACTTGTTCTTTTAGAAGTAAGACGCCTCACTGCCTTACCTTTACAATTGCAGCGTAAAAGAAGCGAATGATATCATGCAGCTTGTAAATGCTTACGAACCTTAACCGGAACCCGATAGATGCCGACAAAAATTTACAGCGCTAATTAAGACACCAGATTGTGGTTGCGGTATTCTGACGGAGTGGTCCCAAGGATTTTTTTGAATGCTTTGTAGAAGGAGATCCTATTATTAAACCCAGATTGGTAGGCGATATCTGTAATGGAGCTATTTTCAGACTTGGCAGAGGTTAAAAGTTGCTCGGCTTCCCTGATCCGGTATTGATTTATGAAGTCGAAAAAGTTTACCGAAAAATGTTCGTTGATAATTTGTGAAGCATGATGTCTAGATACATCCAGCATTTGGGCCAGCGTATCTAAACGAATATCAGGATTCAGGAAGGGTTTTTCTGTGTTCATAAGTTCAATGAGCCGCTCTTTCATTTCAAGAGAGAATTCGGAAGAAAGCCCCGTTTTTTCGTACTTAACAAAAGGCAAAACCTTTTTGATGGGAGTTCCATTGAAGACAGAAGCATGTACAAAAGCGAAATAGCATACAGAGCCTATAAGCAGAATCATAAACAAGGTTATGAAATAATCATATTCAAATTGCGGGAGACTCCATGACAGCGTAATGGAGGTGCAGTATATGACATGTGCGAAAGTGTACAATAAGAAGGTGCCGCTAATGGTCTTAATCCAGATTGAGAGTTCGGGATCGCTTTTGTAGTGTCTTACGAATTTCAAATAAGTAAAAAGGCCGTAACCAAACAAAATTGCCACCAAAAAAGGATATCCCCAGGAAACAAATCTGATGTACTCCCCGTGTTGCCCAGATGTCAACACATCAATTTTGCTTTGAAGCGGAAGAATGTAAAAAGCACCAAATTGGAAAAACACAAAACATAAAGGCCCTAAATGTATGAGGTCTTTTAATGATAGCCCCTTAGCTTTTGTTACGCGCCTAGCATAAAATAGAAATAAAGGGCCATATAATGAAATAGGTATGGTATAGGTATAAGAAATGGCCACAAATAGTTTCATATCAAACCTACTCCAATAGAGTACATTATAAAGGAGATTATAGGAGAATAGAAATAGAAAAAAGGCCAATAGCCGGTTGGCTATTTTATCTCCCGTTTTTCGAAATGCAAATAGTATGGCCAGTATGAGGGCCTGAAAGGAAAAGAAGAGTATTAATATTTCCCAGAAGTTCATTAGCTATCACTATTGTATTAAATTAAAAGTACAACAAAGTGCAATTGACTTTGTTAATTCTTGTAAGGGCTAACAGGAATTAATCCTAAATTAACGCATTCCAGCCCTGTGCTTCTAATTTTAATTTGGTATCCCCACGGGTTATCAGGTGAGCTCCTTCCTTTTTATCTGTCATATGCCCAATTACCGTCAGACTAGGATTCCCTTTTATTTTGGAAAAATCGTCCTGATCTATAGTAAATAAAAGCTCATAATCCTCACCGCCACTAAGGGCAACCAGCGTACTATCGAGCTTAAATTCTTCACAAGCCGAAATAACTGTTGGGTCTAAGGGAATTTTATCCTCGTACAAATTACATCCCACTTTGCTCTGGTCGCTAAGATGTAAAATTTCTGAAGAAAGCCCATCGCTTATATCTATCATAGCGGTTGGCAGAACCTTTAAATCCTTCAATAAGTCAATCACGTCTTTGCGCGCTTCTGGTTTCAATTGACGCTCAATAATATAGGAGTAGGTAGACAAATCAGGTTGGTTTTGTGGGTTTACCTTGAAAACTTCTTTTTCTCGCTCCAGAACCTGCAATCCCATATAAGCACCACCCAGATCGCCGGAAACTACAAGAAGATCGTTGGGTTTGGCACCGTCTCTGGATACCACGGCGTTTTCCTCTACTTCGCCGATAGCGGTAACACTAAGTAGCATCCCTTTGTTAGAGGAAGTGGTATCTCCTCCTACAAGATCTACTTTGTAGATTTTACAAGCGAGGGCAATGCCCGAATACAACTCTTCCAGGGCTTCCAACGGAAATCTGTTTGAGACGGCAATGGAAACCGTGATTTGGGTGGCCTCCGCATTCATTGCATAGATGTCGGAGAGGTTTACAACTACCGCCTTGTACCCCAGGTGCTTTAAAGGAGTATAGCTCAGGTCAAAATGAACGCCTTCAATCAATAGATCAGTGGAGATCACAACCTTCTTTTTTTCAAACTGTAGCACTGCAGCATCATCTCCGATACTTTTTAAGGTAGATGGATTTTGAGGCTCAAAACCCTTTGTGAGATGCCTAATCAGGCCAAATTCGCCAAGCGAACTCAAATCTGTCTTCTGAGGTGTCTTATCTTCTAGCATGTTGCAAAAATAAGTAGGATAGAATATAAACAGTATCTTTATAGAGAAAAAGAAAAGTGCCCTTAAAAAATGCTATGAATGCGCAGTGGTTTCTCTCTTTGTTGGAGTCTTCAGAAGCTACGGCTCAATGTGGCTACCCACAATGAAAATAAAATCCACTTTACAATGAAAAAGCTATTCCTTCTACTGCTTTCATTTTCGTTCTTAATTAGCTGCTCCAGTGATGATTCTGATCCCGTTACAGACATGGATGGGGATGGCGACATGATGATGACAGATGATGACGACCCCATGGATGATATGGATAACCCAACAGATCCAACCGGATTTAGCCCCTGCGACAATGGTATGGCAGATATCTATCCTTGTGACGGCTATGATCTAGTAGGGCAGATACCTCTAGACAATTTTGACGCCAATTCTGGGAACGATATTTGGGGCTGGACCGACACGATGTCAGGAAAAGAATACGCTTTAGTAGGTTTAAATAATGGCACCGCCTTTGTTGATATTTCTGATGATAACAACCTGGTTTATTTAGGAAAATTGGCTACAGCTACGACCTCGAGCTCCTGGCGGGATATAAAAGTTTATGAGAACTATGCGTTTATTGGGTCGGAGGCCGATGGGCATGGGATGCAGGTTTTTGATCTTACAAAGCTTCGAGATGTTACGAGCCCGCCTACAGACTTCTCCGCAGATACCAGGTATACGGGTTTTGGTAACTCCCATAATATTGTTATTAATGAGGATACAGGCTATGCTTATGCGGTAGGAACTGCACGAAATGATGCGTTTAACGGCGGAGTGCATTTTGTCAATATACAAGACCCTATGAACCCCATGGCTGCGGGGGGTTATGGAGCAAGCGGCTATACCCATGATGCCCAGGTAATCACCTATAATGGTCCGGATGCTGACTATGCCGGCAGTGAAATTTTTATAGGAGCCAATGAGAATGAAGTTGTTATTGTAGATATCACAGATAAAGATAATCCGTCACTTATTGAATCTATAACATATAGCAATATAGGATACACACACCAGGGATGGTTTACAGATGATCATCGCTATTTTATTTTGGGAGATGAAACGGATGAGCTAGGTTTTGGATTTAATTCCAGAACTCTGGTATTTGATTTCAGCGACCTTGACGATCCAGTTTTACACATGACTTATACCGGGCCAACAACGGCCATAGATCATAACGGCTATGTTAAGGGTAATCAGTACTTTCTGGCCAATTATACAGCTGGTGTCCGGGTCCTTGATATCTCAGGGATCGCTTCGCAAAGTATTTCTGAAGAGGGGTATTTTGATACTTTTTCAACTAATGACGCACCTAATTTTAGCGGGGTTTGGAGTGTATACCCCTATTTTACAAGTGGCAAGATTGTTGTGGGAGATATAAACAGAGGACTCTTTGTAATCCAGGCAAGCAATTAGCGATCAATAATTCTGGAACCCAATTTGGAAGTTCAGGCCATGAAAACACCCCACCTTACTACTTGCAGAAACCTTTTTCTAGCGCAACTACTTTTATATGTGCTATTCCTGTCATTTTATAGTTGCTCTAAAAGCGAAGACTCAAACTCATCAGCTGACGTAGAGGTAAACGCCCAAACTTTTGGAGGCAGTTTAAACGATAATGCGAAAGCCGTAATAGCAACCACAGATGGGGGCTTTGCGGTGCTCGGCCATACCCAAAGCGATGATGGAGATGTGCTGAACAAGCAAAATACGAGCTTTGATTATTGGCTCTTGAAATTTGATGCCACAGGGTCTCTGCAGTGGAATGAGACCTATGGAGGTTCAGGGGATGATCGGGGTAATAGTCTGATCCAGGCGCAAGATGGAGGATTTGTGATTTTGGGATATAGTCAAAGTTTAGACGGTGATGTCAGTGAAAATGCCGGGGCGCAAGATCACTGGATTGCAAAGACCGATGCCTCGGGAGGTTTGATCTGGCAAAAATCTTTTGGATTTTCTGGACGGGATGAAGGCATTTCATTAATTGCCACTTCAGACTCAGGGTTTTTAATAGTAGGGCTTCTTGATGTTACCGCTTCGGGGGGAGCAGGCGCTTTAAGTGCCAGGAGGCATGCGGGTGGCGACTACTGGGCAATAAAAATTAATCAGGAGGGCCACCTGGAATGGAGCAATTTTTTTGGTGGAACTTTTACAGATACCGCTTTTGATGCAGTAGAAGCGTCAAATGGTGAGTTTATCATTGTAGGTTCTTCTGATAGCATTGATGTGGATATTAGCGACAATAAAGGGAGTTACGATTTTTGGATAGTGAAAATATCAGCAACAGGGCAAATTATTTGGGAAAAAAACTTTGGTGGTTCTGAGGTTGACGAAGCCCATGAAATTATCGTAACCTCAGATGGCAATTATCTTATTGTTGGAGAAACCCGGAGCAGCGATGGCGATATTGCTTTCAACCATGGTGGAGCCGATGTCTGGGTGCTTAGAATGTCTGAAGACGGTGATATGCTTTCAGAAAATACCTATGGTGGCACCAGTTTTGAAGCCGGGAGGGCTGTAACCAAATCTATCAATGGAGGTTACCTTATCGCGGGTAGCTCGCGCAGCTCAGATGGCAATCTTGAACTAAATCAAGGTCAAAATGACGCCTGGATACTAAAGATTAACGATGGTGGAGAACTCCTTTGGCAGAGATCAGTGGGTGGCTCCGAGATAGATTTTGCTCATGGAATAACCCAACTTGCAGATGGAAGGATTATAGCTGTTGGAGAATCGGCCAGCTCAGATAAAGAAGTCACTGAAAACAAGGGATTTACGGATATGATGATAATTGAACTAAAAGAATGAGTTTATGAAAAAGAAAAACGTATTAGGGATTTTATTAACGTTTATTGCTTTCTCTTGCAGTACCGATGAGGAAACAAACGCCACCGAAGAAGTAAACGTAAACTTTAGGTTTTCGCATCATTGGGACGATTCCGAAATTACCAATACAGACTTCAACGCAATCAACTATACTACGGCAAATGGAGAAGAAATAAGTATTGAACGGCTGAGGTACCTTATTTCGGATATCGTTTTTAAGAGGTTAAACGGAGAGAGTATTGAAATTAATGGATACCTGCTGGTTGATGTGACCAATGACACTGGCCTTTCCTTTACACTTTCAGAGGCAATTCCGAAAGGAGAATATACCAGTCTTTCCTTTACTTTTGGGTTTGACAATGCAGATAATCAAGATGGGGCATATGCCGACTTAAACACGGTGCTTTGGAATGTCCCGGAAATGCTTGGCGGCGGCTATCACTATATGCAGCTTGAAGGGAAGTTCGTTGACAATACAACAACCGAAACAGGATATCAATACCACGCGATTAGGGCCGTGGATATTTCAAGAGCTACACCTGTATTTCAGGATACTTTTTTTGAAGTAGATTTAGGTTCTGTGGTCGTAGATGAGAATTCAGAGTTTGAAATTCAAATGAATGTAGCAGAATGGTTCAAAAACCCTAATTTATGGGACTTAAATGCTTTGCATTCTATGTTGATGCCCAATTTTAACGCTCAAATCATCATTTCCGAGAACGGCAGAAACGCTTTCAGTTTGGGAGCCAATACAAATTAATGCAAGCATACTTTAGAACATACTCGATCATCTTTCTATTACTGGCTGCCTGTTCCGGTGATGATAATGAAGAGCCTGAAGTGTTTACTCCTACCCCTATTTCTCTGGAAATTCCCTCTTTTTTTGAAGAGAGTATTCTGGCCCCGGTAATTCCTGCAAACAACCCATTAACCGAAGAGGGTGTGGCTCTGGGAAAAAAACTATTTTTTGATCCTATTCTTTCAGCTAACAATACCATATCATGTGCGAGTTGCCATAATCCACAGGCTTCTTTTACAGATGATCTGCAATTTAGCCGCGGGATAGATGACGCCCTGGGTAGCAGGAATTCCATGCCGCTTTTTAATCTTGCCTGGCACTATGATGAGCGTTTTTTTTGGGATGGATCTGCTACCAGCCTGGAAGACCAGGCATTTGAACCGGTAACCAACCCCAATGAAATGGGGAGCACCTGGGCAAATGCCGTATCTGCCTTGAAGCAAAGTCAGGAGTATCCCGAATTGTTTCGTAGAGCTTTTGGTACTGATGGGATTGATTCTGTCAGGGTTGCAATGGCCATAGCGCAGTTTGAGCGTACTTTGATATCTGATAATTCAAGATTCGACCGATCTCTGAGGGGAGAAATCACATTGACCGAGGAAGAAAGCAGAGGTGTTGCTGTTTTTATGATGGAGACCAAGGGGGACTGTTTTCATTGCCACGGGAACCCCAACAACCCGCTTTGGACGGACAACATTTTTCGTAACAATGGCCTTGACGAAACTTTTGAAGACCTCGGCTTAGGAGCCATAACTGGGGACCCCGGCGACAATGGCAAATTTAAAACCCCGTCATTACGCAATTTGGCCTATACTGCCCCCTATATGCATGATGGCAGGTTTGCTACCCTTGATGAGGTAATAAATCATTACAGCGAAGGGTTAAGAAACTCTCCCACAATAGACCCTTTGATGAAAAAAGTGATTGAAGGTGGGGTTCAACTCTCAGACCAGGATAAGGCAGATCTCAAAGCCTTCCTCCTTTCGCTGTCGGATCCGGATTTTATTCAAAATCCCGACTTTCAAAACTGATAGATAACGGCTATTGCGATATTCGTTATATAAATGTTAGGAATTGTTGTAAAACCCTACTTATACCGTATATTTGTAAACTATTTAGAATAAATCCAATTAAGATGATCAAAGTATCTGATAGTGCTAAACAGAGGGTGGTAATGCTCATGCAGGAAGAAGGTTTTAATGCTTCAAAAGATTATGTTCGGGTGGGTGTAAAGAGCGGTGGCTGTAGTGGCCTTTCTTACGACCTGAAATTTGATGATAGGGCAGATGATTCTGATAAGGTATTCGAAGATAATGCGGTCCGTATCATTGTTGATAAGAAGAGTTTCTTGTATTTGATAGGCACAACACTAGAATATTCCGGAGGTCTTAATGGCAAGGGATTCGTATTTAATAACCCCAATGCGCAGCGAACCTGCGGATGTGGTGAAAGTTTCTCATTATAAAAGTATGGCATATACAGAGGAAGAATTAAAGAAAGAGCTAGAAACCAAAGAATACGAGTATGGTTTCTTTACGGATATTGAGGCAGATACCCTACCCAAAGGCCTCAATGAAGATATTGTTATAGCCATTTCGAGGAAGAAAGAGGAACCGGCTTGGATGACCGAATGGAGGCTGGATGCCTTTAGGTCCTGGAAAGAAATGATAGAGCCCGTGTGGGCCAATATCCACTATAAAAAACCAGATTTTCAGGATATATCCTATTATTCGGCTCCGAATAAAAAACCAAAGTATAACAGCCTGGATGAAGTGGATCCGGAACTTCTGGATACCTTTAAGAAACTTGGCATTTCTCTTGATGAGCAGAAAAAACTTGCTGGAGTAGCGGTAGATATCGTTATGGATTCTGTTTCTGTAGCCACAACCTTTAAAAAGACCCTGGCGGAAAAAGGGATTATTTTTTGCTCTATATCAGAAGCTATTCAAGAGCATCCCGAGCTGGTAAAGAAATACATAGGAACGGTTGTTCCACAAAAGGATAATTTCTATGCTGCATTGAATTCAGCAGTATTTTCGGACGGATCTTTTTGCTACATTCCCAAAGGAGTGCGGTGCCCAATGGAATTATCTACTTATTTCAGGATCAACCAGGCAGGTACCGGACAGTTTGAAAGAACTTTAGTAATCGCGGATGAAGGGAGTTATGTGAGTTACTTGGAAGGCTGTACCGCTCCATCCAGAGATGAAAACCAACTTCACGCCGCAGTAGTTGAGCTTATCGCCTTAGATAATGCCGAAATAAAGTACTCTACAGTGCAAAACTGGTTTCCTGGAGATAAGGAAGGTAAGGGCGGAGTCTACAACTTTGTTACCAAAAGAGGCCTGTGTGAAAAGAACGCAAAAATCTCATGGACACAGGTTGAGACCGGATCGGCGATTACCTGGAAATATCCGTCTTGCGTATTAAAAGGAGATAATTCTATTGGAGAATTCTATTCTATAGCGGTGACGAATAATTATCAGCAGGCAGATACCGGAACCAAGATGATCCACCTGGGAAAGAATACAAGAAGTACTATAATTTCTAAGGGAATTTCTGCCGGAAAATCGCAGAATAGTTATAGGGGCTTGGTGCAGATCAACAGCAGGGCGAAGAACGCAAGGAATTTTTCGCAGTGCGATTCTCTCCTTATGGGCAACGACTGCGGTGCTCACACCTTTCCATATATAGAGGCAAAAAATAAGACGGCTCAAATAGAGCATGAAGCCACAACCAGTAAAATTGGAGAAGACCAGATCTTCTACTGTAATCAGAGAGGTATAGATACTGAAAAGGCTATTGCCCTGATTGTAAACGGTTTTAGCAAGGAAGTATTGAATAAGCTGCCAATGGAATTTGCGGTTGAAGCACAAAAATTATTAGAAATTAGTTTAGAAGGCTCAGTAGGATAAGTGCGGAATAAAGGAAAATGAAAAGCAGATTTACACTATTAACTTTTAGAACTTATAGGGATACACAGAAAGAAAATTTTGAGAAGATGCCAAAGGCACCGGAATATTTAAAATAAGGAATAAAGAAATAAGCATGCTGAAAATAAAAAACTTACACGCCGGCGTAGAAGGAAACGAAATACTGAACGGTATAAATTTGGAAGTAAATGCAGGAGAAGTACACGCTATAATGGGACCAAACGGGTCTGGGAAAAGTACTTTGGCTTCTGTAATTGCTGGAAAAGAAGAATTTGAGATAACCGAGGGGAATATATTTTTAGATGATGAAGATTTGGAAGATAGCGCTCCGGAAGAGCGGGCACATAAGGGAATTTTCCTTTCTTTTCAATACCCTGTTGAGATTCCAGGGGTCACTGTTACCAACTTTATGAAGACCGCGATTAACGAATCTAGAAAGGCAAGAGGATTGGAAGATATGCCTGCCAATCAAATGCTGAAATCAATCCGCGAAAAGTCCGAATTGCTGAATATTGATAGGAAATTCTTGTCAAGATCTTTGAACGAAGGCTTTTCAGGAGGCGAGAAAAAAAGGAATGAGATCTTTCAAATGGCCATGCTTGAGCCCAAACTGGCCATCCTTGATGAAACAGACTCAGGGCTGGATATCGATGCCTTACGCATAGTGGCCAATGGGGTAAATAAGCTAAGAAGCAAAGACAATGCGGTAATTTTAATTACCCACTATCAGCGACTTTTAGAATATATTATCCCAGATTTTGTTCATGTCTTACACGAGGGTAAAATAGTAAAATCAGGCACCAAGGAACTAGCTCTAGAACTCGAAGAGAAGGGTTACGATTGGATTAAAAATGAGGCGGTGGTTTAATTAGTAGCAGTACGCTGTAGGTGGTTGGCAGAGGCCAATACCAAATATTTCGTGCTCAATACTGCAATATTATGGATTTAAAAGAAAAATTAGTTTCTTCCTTTTTAGCCTTTGAGAATAACATAGATGTAGATCATCCTGTACACGATATACGCTCTGAGGCACTAAAAAATTTTGAGGTAAAGGGGTTTCCTAATAAGAAGGACGAGGCATGGAAATATACCTCCTTAAATAATCTACAAAAGGTAGATTTCAGCATTTTCCCCAAAGAAGTTAACGCACTGGAATATCGTGATGTAAAAAAGTATTTTTTACACGAAATGGACACCTATAAGATCGTTTTCATCGATGGGATCTATAGTTCGTATCTTTCTGAAACCACTCACGACGGTGTAGACGTTTGCTTGATGAGCTCCGCGCTTACCAAGCCAATGTACAAGCAAATTATCGATGTCTACTTCAACGAGATAGCGTCTAAAGACGAGTCTCTTACTACGCTAAACACAGCTTTTAGCAGGGAGGGAGCATATATTTACATCCCCAAAAATAAAATGCCCAAAAAACCTGTCGAAATTTTGCATTTCGCAACTGGGAATGAGGCATCATTGATGCTACAACCACGGAATTTGATAGTAGCCGAAGAGAATTCTGAACTTCAGGTTATTGAAAGGCATCAAAGCCTAACGGCCAACGACGTACTTACCAATTCGGTCACAGAAATTTTCGCGGCTAAGAATGCCATTGTAGATTACTACAAAGTGCAAAATGATGTGGCCTCGGCATCCTTGATCGACAACACCTATATTTCTCAAAAGGATAGCAGTGTGGTCAAGGTACACACCTTTTCTTTCGGCGGGAAATTGATTCGGAATAATCTCAACTTTTATCAGGATGGGGAACATATAGACTCAACAATGAAAGGGGTAACAATTCTTGGAGAGAAACAACATGTAGACCATCATACCCTTGTTCATCATCAAAAGCCAAATTGCGAAAGCCACCAGGATTATAAAGGGATCTATGGAGAGAAATCTACCGGGGTATTTAATGGAAAAATTATCGTAGATAAAATTGCTCAGAAAACGAATGCGTTTCAACAAAACAACAACATTTTAATAAGCGATAAGGCAACCATAAATACAAAACCGCAACTAGAAATTTTTGCAGATGATGTAAAGTGTTCTCATGGCTGCACAATAGGGCAATTAGATAATGAGGCCTTGTTTTACCTTCAATCTAGAGGGATTCCTAAAAAGGAAGCCACAGCGCTTTTGATGTACGCCTTTGCAAACAACGTTTTAGAAAGTGTACGTCTGCCAGAAGTTAAGAGCCGTATCAACAAGCTCATTGCAAACAAGCTAAATGTACGACTCGGATTTGAGCTTTAGTGCTGAATTCACCATCCGGTTAATAGTGCAAGACAGCGGTTTTCAAATTCCCAAGTGAAATGACAGAGACTATGTTGGACATAAAGGCCATAAGAAAAGATTTTCCGATTTTAAACCGGGAAGTCCACGGTAAGCCCTTGGTTTATCTTGATAACGCGGCCACTTCTCAGACTCCAAAACAGGTTATTGATACTATAGTAGATTATTACTCCAATTACAATGCCAATATCCACAGAGGAGTACACACTTTATCCCAGGAGGCCACTGATGCCTATGAGCATGCCAGGCAAAAAATACAGCGCCATTTTGGCGTAGCCAAATCACATGAGATAATACTCACCTCCGGAACTACGCACAGCATTAATCTCGTAGCCAATGGCTTCTCCTCTTTTTTAAAAGAGGGTGATGAAGTGCTTGTTTCGGCCATGGAGCATCATTCCAACATTGTTCCCTGGCAAATGCTTTGTGAGCGAACCGGTGGAGTTTTAAGAGTTATCCCAATGAATCATGAGGGAGAACTGCGCATGGAGGTCTATAAGGAGTTGCTCTCTGAGAAAACAAAGCTTGTCTTTTGCAATCATGTTTCGAATGCACTTGGAACCATTAACCCTATTGAAGAAATTATCTCGGGAGCGCACGAAGTAGGCGCTGCAGTTCTTATTGATGGAGCGCAGTCAGCAGCTCATTTAAAAGTAGCCCTACAGGAATTGAACGTTGATTTTTATACGGCTTCAGCCCATAAGATGTGTGGCCCAACTGGAGTTGGTATGTTATACGGAAAGGAGGAATGGTTAGAGAAGTTACCTCCCTATCAAGGTGGGGGTGAAATGATTGAGGAAGTTAGTTTTGAAAAAACGACTTATGCCGGCCTACCACATAAATTTGAAGCAGGAACACCGAATATCGCGGGAGGTATTGCTTTTGGGGCGGCTATTGATTACCTCAATAATATAGGCTTCAAAGAGATAGCAGACTATGAAAACGCATTGATTGAATATGCTACCAAGGCCTTGAAAACCATAGAAGGATTAAAGATTTATGGCGAAGCTCAGCATAAGACCTCGGTCATTTCCTTTAATATCGAAGGCATTCACCCATATGATATAGGCACTATTTTAGACAAAATGGGAATTGCCGTCAGAACAGGCCATCATTGTGCCCAACCCATTATGGATTTTTTTAAAATTCCTGGTACGGTGCGGGCGAGTTTTAGCTTTTACAATACAAAGGAGGAGGTAGATATTTTGGTAGAAGGCGTTCGTAAGGCCAGACAAATGCTGCTTTAGAATCTGTCTGTTATGATTTTCCTAAACTGTTGAAAACCATTTAGACTTGTTGTAATTTTACCGAAACCAAGGATATGACTATCGAAGAAATTCAGACCGAAATTGTTGATGAATTTTCGTTTTTTGACGATTGGATGCAGCGTTATGAGCATATGATTGAACTTGGGAAATCTTTGCCACTTATTGAAGAACAATACAAAACAGAAGACAATATTATAAAAGGCTGTCAAAGCAAGGTATGGGTTCACGCAGAACTAGAAAACGATAAATTAGTGTTTACCGCAGATAGCGATGCCATAATCACTAAAGGTATTATTGCCATTCTCATCAGGGCATTTAGCCACCAGAAGCCCAAGGATATTATTGAAGCGAATACAGAATTTATTGATGAAATTGGCCTAAAAGAACATTTGTCACCTACAAGGGCTAACGGTTTGGTAAGTATGATAAAGCAACTAAAGTTATATGCCGTGGCCTATCAAACGCAATTGAATTAAAAGATGAGCGAAGAAATAACAGCAATAGACACCCAAGAACTTGGGGAAAAAATAGTAAGGGTCCTGAAAACCATTTATGATCCCGAAATCCCGGTTGATATATATGAGCTAGGACTTATTTATGACGTATTCGTCAATGAAGACAGGGAGGTGAAAATTCTTATGACATTAACTTCACCAAATTGTCCGGTTGCCGAAACCCTTCCTGTCGAGGTAGAAGAGAAAGTAAAATCGCTAGACCTGGTAAAAGATGCAGAGGTAGAAATTACTTTTGATCCACCCTGGACCCAGGAATTGATGAGTGAGGAAGCGAAACTGGAACTGGGAATGCTCTAAAACCCTTGAGAACAATTTATATGGCGCAAGAGATCGTAAATAGAGTAGCCCAAAGCAATCTAATCACCTTTGATCTGGAAGAGTTCTATCCAGAAGGGAAACGATTGCTTTTAGATATCAAAGACTGGCTGTATGAAGGTCTTATTTTGCGCGAAAAAGAGTTTAGAACCTTGGTTTCTGAGTACGATTGGGAGCAATATCAGGACAGCTATGTAGCGCTTACTTGTTCAACAGATGCCATTATCCCAGGATGGGCATTTATGTTAATAACCTCAGAATTGGCACCCTTTGCCAAGCTTGTTGTAACCGGAGATTTGGAGGTATTAGAGACTGCAATATTCCAACAACTTATCACAGAACTGGATGTATCATCCTATCAAGATAAACCTGTGATAATCAAAGGATGTACCAATAAACCCATCCCACCAAACGCCTACCTCTGGGCCACTCTGAGAATACAAAAAGTGGCTTCAAAAGTAATGTATGGAGAAGCCTGCTCTTCTGTTCCATTATTCCGCAGAAAATAATGTTGATAAAACACATGTTTTATTAACAATTCTTACATTTGTTGTTTACAACACTTATAAACACTATACATTATGAAGAAATTACTACTTGTGCTGGCCATACTGGCCGGTTCGGCTACCTCCTTTGCGCAAACAGAAGAAGAATTGAAGTCAACTCAAGCGGCTAAAAAAGACTCTATTGCGGCCATTCAAGGTAGGGTAGATGCTTTACAGGCGCAAATTGATGCGCTTCCGGGATGGAAGATAGGCGCATTTGGAACTATTGGAGGAAGTATCTCAGATTTTAATAATTGGTTTGCCCAGGGCATCCCAAATAACTCCTCCGGAAACATTGGTTTTACGGTAAATGCTTTTGCCAACCAGAACGGGGAGAAATTTTTCTGGAGAAATGCCGCCAACATAAATTTTAACTGGGTAAAGTTAGACGACAAAGATGATCCTGACGATGATGATGGTTTTAGGCAGGCTACAGACGTTTTTAATCTCAGTTCACTTTATGGACGAAAGCTAAACGATAAATTTGCCATTTCGGGTCTTTTGGAATACAGAACCACTGTGTTGAGCAATTTCAATGATCCAGGGTATCTCGATGTCGGTGTGGGAGCCACCTGGACACCGATTACAGACCTGGTAGTGGTCATTCACCCACTTAACTATAACTTTGTTTTTAGTGATGAGGATACGATTTTCGATTCTTCCTTCGGGGCGAAAATAGTCGCTGACTACACAAAACAATTAGGAGCTGTTAACTTTAAAACCAATCTGTCTATGTTTCAAAGCTACAAGAGTTCTGACCTGAGCAATTGGACCTGGACGAATTCCTTTGCATATACCCTTTGGAAGGCGATCGGAGTTGGTTTTGACTTTGGGTTGAGGAGCAACAAGCAAGAAGCACTGAACTATTCAATAAATACACTTGGTAATGCCGCTGAAACTTTTGATACAGTAGACAATGATCTGCAAACCTACTGGACCCTTGGTCTCAGTTACGCGTTCTAAAGAAAACAGGAATGAAATAAAAAACCCTGACCATTTGGTCAGGGTTTTTTAGTTAAGTAGGTCTGTAAAATTTGGCTATTTAATTAGCAGTTCGGTTAAGTTCAAGGTTCGTTTGGGATAAACACTAGCACTTAATTACAATGTAAATATAGGGCCGCTTTCAGACCCTGCTAAATTTATGTTGTGAAGTCGCCCTGAAATGTTGTGAAAAATATGAACGGTCAATTTCCTCGGTGAAGTGCTGGTTCAAAGACCACTTAGCCTATTTAGATTGCCACTAAAACTATTCTTGGGTAATAGGCCAATATCTGCCCATTGTTCTCAAATAACATTGTTTATATAATTGATGCTTTAAAATGATGAGTCCGGGCTATGGCGAAATTGATGAAGTTTCTTTCCACCTAATATCTGTACCTGGTTTGGGGGAAGCGTATGCAGTTACTGTAGATAACAAGAATTGCTAAGGTGTAATTGCCGAAAGGCCGTGGAGATACCCATCCAGACTCTTACCCATTGATTTTTTTGCTTCTTTATCCGCTTATCTATTGTCTGCCAAATCGTAAATGACAATATTTTTACAGAGATTTCACCTTTTTTAGGTTGGACGTGGCTGATTTCCATTATTACAGCAATCGCTATCCGTTTGATTTTCAATTGCATCAATACTTTCATAAACACTTTCCTCACTTTTGCTGCAACTTGTAATAAACAACATGAGCGATAGCAACGCGATGGCATTTAATACTCTTTTCATAAGGATGATTTTATAAATGTAAGATAGGAAATTTCCAAAATATCGTAGTGGACATTTTCATATTTCGTTGGTTCGGCCAAAAAATCAAGATTAAATTTGACCCTACTAGTTAGAAGTCCGATATTTCATAGAGACAAATAATTAAAACAAAAAAAGTACATTTTTTAACTGAATTGAAACCATTCTTTCTCGATTTGGCACTTCTATGTTAGCAAAAGTAGAAGACTCCTTTTATCATTGATGAAAATGCAAATACTTGATAATTAGCTATCTTGTATAGGGAATTCTTAAAATGAAAAGGCTTTTAATACTCTCAACTATTTTGCTCCTCCCTGTTTTGGCCCATTCGCAGTCGAAGACAGATAGCTTGGAATTGGAACTAACCAAAGCCATCTCGGATACTTCTAAGGTGAGAGTTCTAATTGAGCTTTTTGACCGTTATAAACACAGTTCGGCAGCGGAAGCCAAAAAAGTAATTTTGCAAGCACTAAAGCTTTCTAAGGATGCGAAGCATATTCCTTCACAGGTAAGGAGCTACAACAGATATGCACAGTATTTACGGGGGCAAACCCAAATAGATTCGGCAATCCTCATGTATAAAAAAAGTAAAGAACTTGCAGAAACTATAGACCTCCAGGCAGGAGTATCTGATGCCTATAATGGCCTTGCCTATATCTATCAAAGAAGAGGAGAACAAGAAAAAGCGCTTGAATACCATCAAAAAAACTTAAGTCTTGCCACTAAAATGAAAGACAATAAGAGAATGGGGCAGGCTTATGGCGGCATAGGGAGTGCCTACAATCAAATTGGTGAATATACCAAAGCCATGGAGTACTATGTCTTATCATCAAAAAAGCATCAAGAACTTGGAAATCTTCAGGATTACTCTATTAACCTGGCCAATATGGGGATGTTACAGGAAAAGTTATCAAATTTTAAAAGTGCTGTACAGTATTTAAAAGAAAGTGATAGCGTTGCCAAAATCATAGATTTTAAGGCTACCCAAACTTTTGTATGGTATGCCTTGGGCAGGTTGTATAATAAGATGGGACAATTAGATCAGGCCATTGACTATAGTGAAAAGGCTCTGACCAGTTATGAACAATCCGGACAAATGCGGCAGGCTAGTTTTACCAGTTATACCCTGGGGACTATTTATTGGAAACAACAGAGATACCAAGAGGCTTTGGCAGCTTTTCAAAAAAGAATGGTTCACGCCATTGAGGCGAAGGATTCTGTAGGAATTACAACTACTCAAAAAGCCATTGGTGACTGCTATAGAGAACTACAGCAACCAGAGAAAGCCAAGACGAATTACTTAAACGCTTTAAGCATTGCGAAGCTTAACGAGAATGAACTGGGAGAAATGAGGGCGAACCAAGCTTTGGCGGGTATTTATGCATCAGTTGGTGACTTTGCTAGAGCCTATGAGAGTCAGAGTAGATACACTGTTTTGCGAGATAGCTTGTACACCAAAGAGAAGCGAGAGCTTGCTACAGATATTGAAGCCAAATATCAAAATGAGCAAAAGAGTAAAGAAATAGATCTTTTGGAGTCTGAAAAGGAATTGCAAACATTGCAATTGAATAAGAGATTAAATGAACGCAATGGTATTATAGCCTTTTCACTGATATTGTTCATACTGGCAGGGCTTTTATATAACCAATATCGGATTAAACAAAAGGCTAACAGAAAACTTAAAGAATTAGATCGTATGAAATCTAGCTTCTTTGCTAACATTTCACATGAATTCCGAACACCACTTACACTGATTAAAGGACCCATAGAATACCTGGAACAAAATCCTCAAGAACAACTGGGGTTGGAGGAGATTAAAATGATAAGAAGAAATTCTACGCGTGTTCTCAAATTAGTAAATCAACTATTAGACCTCTCTAAAATTGATGCAGGTAACATTAAATTAGAGCCTACTGAAGGGGATATTTACAGATGCCTTCGTACTGCAACAGCTTCTTTCAATTCGCATGCGGCACAGCGCGCGATAGATTATAGGGTTCAAATACCGCGGCAAGTACTTTGGGCAGCTTTTGACCGCGACAAAATGGAAAAGATTGTATATAATTTATTGAGTAATGCCTTTAAATTTAGTGAAGAAAATTCAGTTATTGCTGTGGAGGCTACCCACAAGGAACAGCAGTTGCAAATAGTTGTCTCCGATACTGGTAAAGGGATTTCTAAGGAACAAATCCCCTTTATTTTTGATCGTTTTTATCAGGCGGATGGGAGCGCTACAAAAGAGCATGAAGGTTCTGGAATTGGGCTTTCTTTATCCAGGGATTTAGTAGAAATGATGGACGGAACAATTACGGTCTCCAGCGAGCTAAATAAAGGATCAATTTTTACTGTGCATGTACCCATTCAGGAAATTAAAACTGGGAAAAAACCAGTTGTCAAGAATACGACAACTGAAAGAAGAATTTCAACCCTTTCATATGAATTCATAAAAGAGGATTCTCGAGAATTGCCCAGCATATTATTGGTAGAAGACAATGCCGATATGCGCAATTTCATTGGAAAAGGTCTAATAGGCGCTTATAAAGTTAAAGCAGCGGTAGATGGTAGCGAGGGCTTAAAGCAAGCAATCGGAACATCTCCTGACTTGATAATTACCGACCTTATGATGCCTAAAATGGACGGTATTGAACTATGCAAACGGCTCAAAACAAATGTGAATACTAGCCATATCCCCGTAATTATGCTCACTGCAAAAGCAGGGATGGAAAACAAAATTGAAGGTCTTGAAACGGGAGCAGATGACTACCTAACCAAACCTTTTGATGCGAAAGAACTACTGGCACGAACGAAAAATCTGATCGAACAGCGAAAAAAACTAAGGGAACTTTATTCTAATAAGGAAATTCAGGTAGATCCCAAAAAAATTACGGTGAATTCAATAGACCAGCAGTTCCTGGAAAAACTGGTAGACCTATTAGAAGACAATTATTCGAACGCCGATTTTGGAGTACCCACAATGCAAGAAGCCCTGGCCATGAGTAAAACACAATTGCATCGTAAATTAAAGGCCCTAACCAATGAAGCTCCTGGAGAATTGCTTCGAAATTTCAGACTTAAAAGAGCGGCGCAACTACTTTCTCAAAAAGCCGATAGCGTTACCCAAATAGCCTACAAAGTAGGGTTCAACAACCTCTCTTATTTCGCAAAATGCTTTAAAGAGGTATATGGCGTTTCTCCTTCTTCCTATTAAACTGTACTCTTAGTTTCTTCCCGGCAAACTGCCTTACAGCCAATTAAAAATTTCAATAATCTTCCTGCTTAGGCATTTGGAACCATAAAGTCAGTTTATGGAACCTATCTATTAGCCCCAAGAGCTGAACTCGAATAGTTTTGAGAATAGATTTTGGATTCCCCCATGAGCTTTATGTAAAATTTAAAAAAGTAGGCAATGAATTTATTAACTAAAAACAGTAGGTGGATGCCAAATCGGAAGTTTGATACCGGTATCCAAACTATTTTCGGACTTATGGCACTTATGGCGGCCACTATTTGCATGACGGCATTTTTTTGGCTGCTCTAGCAGCGGCGATGAGGGAAATGAAGGCCCTCAAGGGAACTCCGGCGGAGAAATCAGCGGTTCTGTCAAGGACGGGAATGGAAATGCCTATCCCGGTTCGGCAGTGACCTTTGCTAAAGGCCAGGAAAATACCTCCGTGGAGACCGATGCAAACGGTAATTTTACTGGAAAAACCAAAGATGCCGGCACTTATGAAGTGAGCGTGCACTTACCTCTTTCTACTGAGGCAACAACGGCCAACCCGGTTTCTGTAAACGTCCAATCCGGACAAAGCGCTACGGCGCAATTTGTTATTGAGTCGCAACCGGTAAAAGCACATTTGAATTTTGGGGAGGTACAATTGCTCGAAGAGATAGTAGATAAAGATGGGAACACACCTGTTAGTCCAAATGAGCCACTCTATGCAGCCAACATCTTTGACGCACCCTTAGGGCTATTAACCGCAATTAAGGCGCCAGATAACCATCACATAACATTATCGGAATTTAAAAAAGCAAAAGGAAACTTGAAAGTAAGTTGTAATGGAAATTCGGCTTCTGTGGAAGTTGTTTTGGAAGGGGTTGATTCCCAATGGCACTTATACTTTTTGGTTGGCCTATCTCAAGAAAACAAGAAAGGTAGGAGAGCCCATAGATTTTATGAATGATTTTGTCAATCTCACAAATCCACCAATAGGCGCATCAAATGGAACGGAAAATATTCTAATTGCAGATGCCAACGGAGCCATTACAGATACCTTAGAACATGATGCCTGTATTCTTACGGAGGAAGTAGCACTTGTCATCCCTGTGCTCTACCATATTAATGGTAAGACTTTTGGAGGTGGGCATGTACCCGATCCTGAAGAGGTAGTCCAGCTACTGGCATATTTTCAATAAATGCCAGACTTCTTAAAATTCATAGTTGAAATATAAAACTGAAAAAATGAAAAATTTAATTTTAGTAATAACCACTTTTCTTTTTCTTGTTTCGTGCTCTAAAGACTCTGATCCTGAGGCACCTTCTCAAACCGCAAGTTTTACCTATACCATTTCCGGAGCCGCATCTAAAACGGTAACTGGAGATAATGCCAATTTTGGCCCTACCGGGTCTTTTGATCAGACATTTATCAGCCTTAGGGCGGAATCAGATGAGTTGGATATTAGAATAGTGCTAGACCCTATTGCTACAGGATCTTTCGAAGTAAATCCAATGGTTGTGATGGACGGCGGCGGGCAAATCGTTAATATTCCCATCGAAACAAGGGATTCCTGGGCCGATTTAGGAATAGGAAGCACACTTGCCGGAGACCGCAGGAGTTTTAGTACGGCAAGTGCAAATGGAGGTTCTGTGACCATTACAAAAGTCGATGGCAACCGTCTCGAAGGTAGATTTAATATGTCTTTGGGAGAGCTTCTTTCAGGATCAGATCCCTTTAACAACCCTAAAATAGATATACAAGGCAGCTTTGTTGCAATAAAGCAATGAGTCCTTTGACCATTAAAAAAACCCTGACATTGTCAGGGTTTTTTTAATTAAGTAGGTCTGTAAAATCTGGTTGGTTATTGGGTCGTTTGGTTAAACTCTTAAAATTTGGGTTTCTAACTTTTCGGTCAAGTCCAAGGTTCGATTTGGGATAAACACTTGCACTTAATTACATGGTAAAGATAGACCAGCAACCGAGCTTTACTAAATTTATGTTGTGAACCGAGCCCTAAATGTTGTGAAAAATATGAACGGGTAATTTCTTCGATGAGTGACATACAAAACCCGTAGGTTTCTTATATATTTTGCTTGCCTCCAAAATTTGGTAAAAGAAAAAGTCCTGGCTTCTCAGTCAGGACTTGATTAGTTAAGCAGGTTCTGTAAACAAGGTTTGGTCTTATTACTGTTTTTAGGCCAAATGCCGATTTGGGGAATCTTAGCATTTGAAAATTAAGTCGCGGTTCAATTTGGGATTCACACTAACACTTAATTACAGTAGTAAATGTAACTTCCCATTGACAGATTTGTAAATTATTGTTGTGAATAGCGATGGTTTTGTTGTGAAAAGACCAGATATCAGGATAATCCTGAGATACCTGACAGCGTTGCATCTTACTTTGTTAGCATTTGAGCATATATTGTTAGCATAGATTTCACAGCCTTGATAATATTATCCCTTGAAATTCAATATCTTGTCTATATAAATCTGAAGTTTGGTAAGGCCTTTTCTCATACTATTTTTATTTTTCTCAATTACGCTATACTCGCAAACTAAATTGGATAGTTTAAAGCAGGAGTTAAGTCTTCAAAATGCGGATTCTACCAGGGTAAAGCTTCTACTAGAGCTGTTTCACGAATATCAGCAAGATTCAATACAAAAGGCAGAAACCATTATTCTAGAGGCGATTGAACTTTCAAAAACCTCCAGAAATGACTATCTGACCGTTGAGGGTTATAAGCGTTATGGAGATTTTTTAAGGATTCAGTCTAGAGAAGATTCAGCCATAGCCGTACATCGGGCGAGTATAAAACTTGCTGAAAAGAATGGGTTTCTCGAGGGGAAATCTGATGCTTTGGTAGGGATGGGAAATAGCTATTGGCAAAAAGGAGATTTTGATCAAGCCATAGCATTGTATGAAGAGAATATTGTACTTACAAAAAAGACAAAGGATCTGGGGCGTATGTCTAGATCTTATGTGGGCTTAGGAGCTATTCATTCCCAAAGTGGTGATTATACAAAAGCCATGGAATATTTTACCATGGCCTCCAAAAACTTTTTACAGCTTAAGGATGAGCGCAATTATGCCGTAGCAATTGGGAATATCGGATACATACAACGAAGCCTGGAAAACTACGAGAGTGCGGTTCAGTATTTTAAAATTACCGATAGTGTCTATACCAAATTGAACAATGTTTCGGGCCAGGCCTTTTCGGCCTATAATCTTTCAGTGGTTTATAAAAACATCGGCAAACTAGATTCGGCAATATTTTTCAATACAAAAGGAAGGGAGCTCTATACACAATTGGGCTACAAAAAAAGAGTTTCATACTGCTATTTTACCCTTGGAGAGATATATCGCAAACAGGAGAACTTTCAGGATGCACTGAAATCGTATAGGCAGTCATTGGAAATTTCGCAGGCCGTTGACGATTCGGTGCAGATAGGTTATTCAAGCATGGCGGTAGCAGATATGTACGGGGAATTAAAAGATGACGAAAATTCAATTACCTATTTAGATAATGCCGCCAAAGTGGCTAATGCATTGAAGTTAGATATTCTGGCGATGGATATACACGAACGGCTGGCAAAAAGATATGCCAGGACGGGTAATACAGACCAGGCCTATAGAAATCTACAGGAGTTTGTTGTGCTAAAGGATAGTCTTTACACTAAAGAAAAGAGAGAGCTGGGAAGTGAGATCGAAGCAAAATATCAAAACGAACAAAAAACCAAGGAAATAGCTCTGCTGGCGTCTGAAAAAGAATTGCAAACATTGCAATTGAACAAAAGAGAGAATGAACGCAATGCTATTATTGCGCTGGCGCTGTTAGCACTGCTATCCGCAGTGCTTGCTTACAATCAATACCGCATAAAAAAAAGGTCGAACAAAGAGCTACAGCACCTGGATAAGTTGAAATCCAATTTCTTTGCCAATATATCCCATGAGTTCAGAACACCTTTAACCTTGATCAAGGGGCCTATAGAACACCTCGAACAAAACCCGGACGACCACTTAATGAGAGCAGATATTAAGATGATTCGAAGGAATACCAATAAGGTTCTGAGTCTTGTTAATCAGTTATTGGAACTCTCCAGGATAGACCAGGGTAAATTGCAACTAAAACCTACCGAAGGCGACATATACAAATTCTTAAGCACGGCAGCCTCATCGTTTAACTCGCATGCCGCACAACGAAATATGGATTATCGCGTAACAATCCCTGAGGGCTTTTTGTGGGCTTCTTTTGATCGCGATAAATTAGAGAAGGTGGTCTATAATTTATTAAGCAATGCTTTTAAGTTCAGCCAGGATCATGAGTTTGTAGGATTTTCGGCAAATTATGTGAATGAAGAATTAATTATAAAGGTTTCAGATTCCGGGCGGGGCATTTCAGAAGAAAAACTCCCCTTTATTTTCGACCGCTTTTATCAGGTAGATGGAGGTACGACAAAGGACCGGGAAGGCTCCGGGATAGGACTATCGCTCTCTAAAGATCTGGTAGAATTAATGGACGGGACAATTACGGTATCTAGCGAAGAGGGGAAAGGCACTTTTTTTACCATTCAATTGCCAATAGAACAGATAAAAACAAGACAAGCAGACCGAAATTTATCTAAAACCGCTATGCATCCGGCCGATTCCAGATCCTCGGCATTTGATTTAAACAAAGAAGATCAACGCGACCTGCCTCAAATTTTATTGGTAGAAGATAACGAAGACATGCGCCAGTTTATTAAAGGGATCTTGCTGAAGAAATACCGTATACATGAGGCCATGAACGGGCAAGAAGGCATGGAGCAGGCAATTTCAAAAACTCCCAGCTTAATTATTACAGATTTAATGATGCCGAAAATGGATGGGATTGAACTCTGCAAAAAATTGAAGACGAATCTTGAAACCAGTCACATCCCCATAATTATGCTTACAGCCAGGGCAGGTATCGGAAATAAAATTGAAGGCCTTGAGTCCGGAGCCGATGAATATCTCACAAAACCCTTTGATGCCGATGAACTCGACGTAAGGGTTAAGAATTTGGTCGCTCAAAGGCTTAGACTAAGAGATTATTATGACAAGAAAGAACTAAAAATTGATCCTGATAAAATAGCGACTTCCTCTCTTGATAAAAAGTTCCTGGAAGGTCTGCTTGCACTTCTTGAAGCAGAATATATGAACCCAAACTTCGGCGTACCCGAAATACAAAAGGGGATGGCCATGAGCAGATCACAATTGCACAGAAAATTACGCGCTCTTACAGGGGAATCTCCCAGTGAGGTACTTCGAAATTTTCGCTTGAAAAGAGCCGCCCAACTATTATCTCAAAAAGCAGATACCGTTACACAAATAGCATATCAGGTTGGCTTCAACAATTTGTCTTATTTCGCCAAATGTTTTAAAGAACTATACGGTGTATCACCTTCCGCCTACTAATTCTCTTTTTCAAACGCTTTTGAGCAATAATTGTTAGCATCTGGGATATATCTGGCAGCCCTAAGGCAGCTCATGCCCTAAGTTTGACCCATCTATTCCCCCCTTTTTTTAACCTTAAATTATTAACGATGAAAAAATTAGTATGGACAGCCATAGCGGTTGTTAGTTTAACGGTAAGTAGTGCACAGGATATTAAATTTGGAGTTAAGGCCGGACTTAACCTTAGTACACTGCAACCTGAGTTGACGGAAAGCCGGACTTCCTTTCACCTGGGCGCGGTTGCTGAGATTCAGTTGTCAGATGTATTTTCTATTCAACCAGAACTTTTGTACTCGGCACAAGGAGCCAAAGATCAGGACGACAGTGACAATAACGAGATTTTCAGAGTAGATTACCTTACGCTACCTGTGCTTGCTAAGTATTACCTGATAGATGGCCTGAGTGTAGAGGGCGGACCCCAGGTCGGGTTTTTGCTTTCATCAGAAGGCGAAGACAACGGTGAAACAGCAGATTTAAAGGATGTGACCAAAGGCTTAGATATTGGGCTTGCTTTTGGCCTGGGTTATAAAATGGACAACGGACTAAATTTTGGCCTGCGGTACTTTTTGGGGTCGGATGTTAATGATATCGACGAGGATTCAGAAGAGTTCAAGAATAGGGTATTCCAACTTTCAATAGGATATTTTTTCTAAATCAATTCATGATGAAATCATTTATAAAGCTACTAGTAAGTATTGCACTGATTTGTTCTTGTTCATCGGATGAATCGGGTGACGGGCAAGAGTTCGAGGGATCTGGATTCACTTTCGAGATTACTGGGGCTATTAATAAGACCATGACGGGATCCGTACTTTTCTACAATGAAAATACCACTGAAGTGGAAGACTTTGAAGGTAACACTACCAATTTAACCACCCTGCTTATTGTAGCAGAAGATGACGCTACTCCCTGCCAGGTAATTTTTGCAATAACCCGGGAAGGCAATAGTATAGGTAGTGGAAATTACGATGTTGGGACCGATATTTTTACCTTCTATAACGTATTCATTAATTTCTCAGGAGATCAGGGTGAGTCGATATCATATCAATCTGAGAATAACGGAAGTGTAAATATAAGTTCAAAAGGAGCCATTACGGCTTCGGGAAGCCTGGAAGCGGTTTGCACTGGAGTAGGTGGTGGAGAGACCATCACCATAAAAGGAAACTTTAGTGCAGAAAGCATCTGAGCATTAAATCTAAAAACACGTGTTCAAGGAGACCTCCTAAAAACACGTGTTTTTCTATACCAGCTTAACAGGCTTATTCCAGGTCATAAATCTCTGGGTATAGAAAATTATTATATGGAAAGCGACTGATGTGGATAGTTCTGACTTCTTCATAAACCCTTTTTCTGAATTCGTCCAGGTTCTCTTTATTTAGGGCGGAGATAAAAAGCGCATTTGGCCCCGACCTGCTCATCCATGTTTGCTGCCATTCCTTTAGTGTAAAATGTTTCTCGGTTTTTTCTGTCACCAAATCGTCCTCGTCTATTGTGGCATGAGTGTATTGATCAATTTTGTTGAAAACCATGATCGTGGGTTTATCAGCACTTCCTATTTCATCTAATATTTTATTTACAGATTCAATGTGTTGCTCAAAATTGGAATGTGAAATGTCCACAACGTGCAAGAGTAGGTCTGCTTCACGTACTTCATCTAATGTACTCTTAAAGCTCTCCACTAATTGTGTAGGCAGTTTTCTAATGAATCCAACGGTATCGCTTAACAAGAAAGGAAGGTTGCCAATGACAACCTTGCGCACTGTGGTATCCAGGGTTGCAAATAGTTTGTTTTCCGCAAAAACCTGGCTCTTGCTAATAACATTCATCAGGGTAGATTTACCAACATTGGTATATCCTACCAGAGCAACGCGAACCAAAGCCCCTCGGTTTCCTCTCTGGGTTTCCATCTGCCGGTCTATTTTAAGGAGCTTCTTCTTCAAAAGCGATATTCTGTCTCGCACAATCCGCCTGTCAGTCTCTATCTCGGTCTCACCCGGGCCTCGCATTCCTATACCCCCCCGTTGCCTTTCCAGGTGAGTCCATAAACCTGTTAGTCTGGGTAAAAGATACTCATACTGTGCAAGCTCCACCTGCGTTCTTGCATAACTGGTTTTGGCGCGCTGGGCAAAAATGTCGAGAATAAGGCCGGTTCGATCCAAAATCTTGCATCGAAGTTGCTTTTCAATATTTCGTTGCTGAACTGGCGAAAGCTCATCATCAAAAATCACCGAACCAATTTCTTCTTCCTTCACAAAATGTTCAACTTCCTCCATTTTTCCACTACCTATGTATGTTTTTGGGTTAGGAACTTCAATGCGTTGAACAAAACGCTTAGTCACTTCGCCGCCAGCGGTATAGGTTAAGAATTCGAGCTCGTCCAGGTATTCAGTAACCTGAGCCTCATCTTGTTGTCGGTTCATGACACCTATGAGTACCGTTTTTTCATAAGTTGTAGTCTTCTTCTCTAGCATATAAGTGTTTAAAGTGCAAATCTAATCAATCAGAACCAAGTGATTTTTGTATTTTTAATTCCCCAATACTTAAAAACCATGCTTTTTTCTTTTCTAAAACGAAATAAGAGCTCAAATCTTCATACGATTGCCTTCTACAATCTGGAAAACCTTTTTGATACCGAAGACGATCCTGATACCCTGGATGACGACTTTACCCCAGACGGTTTTAAAAAGTGGTCTAAAAAACGGTATAAAAAGAAGCTTTACAAATTAGCAAAAGTCATTGCAGGCCTTGGGCTTGAATCTACGCGTAAAGATCCTGTTCTGATTGGGGTTGCCGAATTGGAAAATGCAAAGGTACTAAAAGACTTAATTTCTGCAGAACCACTGCGAAAGACGGATTATGATTTTGTACACTATGACTCACCAGACGAAAGAGGAATAGATACTGCCTTAATTTACCATACCAAATATTTCGAGGTGCATAATTCTGAACCTATCACCCTATTGGTATATAATCAGGATGGAACCAGAGACAGAACTCGTGATATCCTATATGTACACGGGAAACTCAATGGAGAATGGGTACACATTTTTGTGAATCATTGGCCATCGCGTAGAGATGGTGAGATGGAAACAGGTTATAAGCGAATAAAGGCGGCGCAAACAATACGGGATTATATGATTGGGATTGAAGCAAAATGGGAGGATCCCAGCTATATCATTATGGGAGATTTCAATGACGACCCGCATTCTGAAAGCATTCAAACCCTAATGCGTGATAAAAGTCTTTATAACCCTATGGAGAAATTACATACCCCTGAGAAGGGAAGTGCGAATTATAGGCGAACATGGAGCCTCTTCGACCAGATCATGGTATCCTATAACTTTCTAAATTATGAAAAGGGTACCCATAGCTTTACCCATGCCAATATTTTTGACGAGCATTTTTTAACGGAATACAAAGGCAAATATGCAGGGACTCCGTTTAGGACCTATAGCGGGAGAAAGTATTTAGGAGGCTATAGCGATCATTTTCCGGTATATATTCAGCTGAAGTATGCCAAGTAATTATTTTGGGAGAGTTAACACTTTTAAATTCTCTGAATCTCATCTTCCTCAAGAAGGGATTCATTTCGAAGACGCAAAAATATCTGTGCCAATGTAACTACATCGAGTTCGCAGTACTTTATTATTCGATCTAAACCCTGCTCCTCATAATATACGCTTCTCACCATACTTCCGTCCATGTCCTCTTTAGGAGACGGTATGCCTAACACATTAGCCATTAGCTTTAATGATGTATAATGCTTGTAATCACCGAATTTCCATAGCTCCATAGTGTCTAAATGTGGAACTTCCCAGGGCTTTTTGCCAAATAGATCGAGTTTAGGAGGTAAAGAGATACCGTGTATGACCATGCGCCGGGCGATATAGGGAAAATCGAATTCTTTCCCATTATGACCGCAAAGCAGGTTTTTCGGGCGACTGAAATATTCGTTCACTAATTTTTTAAAGCTTTTTAAAAGGGAGGCCTCTTTCCCATGAAAACTTGTTACGCGAAAACCTCTGAGATTATCTTTGAGATTAAAATAGCCCACAGAGATACAGACAATCTTGCCAAACTCCGCCCATATTCCGGCACGCTCATAAAAGTCAGCCGCGCTAATCTCATCTTTTCGCTGGTATAGGGTTTTTTGCTCCCAAAGTTCCTTTTTAACAAGATCGAGTTCGTCATAGCTTTCCGTCTCCGGGACTGTCTCAATATCGAGGAACAAAATGTTTTCTAGGGGTATTTTCTTTAGCATAATAACGCTTTAGTCCAATGTGGTATTAAAATGCATAATATAGCCTTAAGGACTGCATTAAAGATACAAACAAGACAAAAAAACAGTACACTTTTTCTACCGCTTTAAAAAATTAACAACTATTTAGCACTCCAGACTCGTAAATGTCTTACCGTTGGTCGAAAGCCGGAGGCATCTTTCAATATTTGGTTCTGAATTTTCGTTCTAATGGTCCCTAAAGAGAACTTTTAAAACCTATAATTATGACATTAGCCCCACTGAGGCATACCTATGCCTTAATCAGAACTTTATTTGTATGCTTATTTGTGATTTTTGCTCTTGCGTGCACCAACGATTCCACAGAAGACGAAAATGATCTCGACGTTGTAAATCCGGTTGAAGATTCGCAAGATTCGCAAGACTCCGGAGATTCAGGAGATTCAGGCGACGATGAGGATTCCAATGATTCCGAAGACTCCCAGGATGAAGAAAATCCTGAAGAAACGGATGACACAGATAGCACCACTTGCAGCAATGTAGGAGATTTTGTTTTTGTTGAAAAGGACGGCATCCTTAAAGTAGAATTCGAAAATGCTGAATTTAATCAGAACTGGAAACTTAAAACTAATGGAAACAACTTCTCAGGAGAAGGGTATATGTCCTGGACTGGTGCAGAATCTTTTAATGATCCCGGAAATGGGAAAGCTAGCTTTAAGATCAGGATTAAAAATGCTGGTACCTACCAATTTCTTTGGAGGTCGGCTGTTACCCTTGGCAACGATGGTACAGAGCACAACGATACCTGGCTAAGATTCCCTGATGCCGATGAATTCTTTGGTGAAAAAGGATCTAGCGTTGTTTATCCAAAGGGAAGTGGAAAGGGTCCGCATCCAGAGGGAGCTTCAAAGGATGGGTGGTTTAAAATCTACCGCAGCGGGAACGACCTGGATTTTAAATGGCAGGCCTTCACTTCAGATAATGATGCCCATAGGGTTTATGTGACCTTCAACGATCCTGGAGTTTACACCATGGAAGTATCCGCCAGATCTAAGGGGCATGCCATAGATCAATTCGTATTATTTGGCGCCACGGCCTCAGAGGACGATGCTATTTCTGATAATACCGATGTGAGCAAGATAAACTGTAACTAGCTATAAGCCATTTAATTCTGCAATTTGCATCCAGATATTCAGTAACTTAGGGCAAAAAGTTGCATGAAAATCAAAAACTTGTTTTTGCTTTCCATTTGGATGCTCCTTGCGCTGGCTTGTACTAAAGATGATGATTCGCCACCTAAGGAGACGCCTATTAGTGCGCTTAATTTCAAGATTATTGGTGAGGACACTGAAAATGTCTTTCAGTACAGCCACGCTTCCACCCCCGAGAATGTGGAGCTTATCAATCTTAGCCAGGAAAATGGTATAGAAAGAGGCTATATCAGTTTAAGACAAACAGAGGACTTGGTCACCTTTTATAGTTTTTCTGACGGTGAATTTTCTGCCGTACAGCGAAATGTGGTAACAGGAGAGAGCAATGCCTTTTTCGAGTTCTATTCGGCCTCGCTCGATAAATCGACCACCTGGGGGATAAATTCGAGGGAAGAGGCTTTCTTCGGATTTTTTCCGGGAACTACCAGAAATTTTGGAATCCTCTCTGTGAATTTCGAAACCGAACAGCTAGAGGAAACCATAATTTCCTCTGATGTCAACAGGGTTTTTGAGCCCATTTTTCATAGAGACAGACTGATAATTACCTTAAAAGGGGATAACAACGGCTTTAGCGTACTTATTTTTGACACTTCTTCGAAAGCGGTTATTGAGACCTTTAACTTTGGTACACTTACACCCAGTATTTTCATTGATGAAAACGATGATATTGTACTGGTAATAGGGCAAAATAATGCTGATTATGAATATCGGATCTATGATATTGATAGTCTTGAAGAAATAGAAACACGTTCCTTTACTTTGTTGAGCTTTTTTGACGCCGGACCAATACAAGCTCGTTTAGACGCGGAAAAATTGTTTTATCGGAATTTCTACGTACAACCAGCTCCAATATCTTATGGGCCGGGGATTTACGATTTTGTAACAAAGGAAAATTTTGTGGTTGATATGATCGGAATTAAACAGGAAGCGGAAACAGCTCTTGACCAAAACATTACGCTTTCTGTATTTAACTATGATACCAGAAACAAGCTGTTTCTTGTAGGTTATGCAAAAACAGCACCAATCGGATCACCACTTGAAGGAGGTGTATTGGTCATAAGTGAAAACGGCAGCTTACAAGACAATATTCAATTGGATTTTGCGCCTACTTTTTTCATTGATTGAGGTTTTAGGCCTTTCAAACCACCTGGTTTCTGTCTCTTACTTAAATCAATGTGAACAAGAATGCTCTTCAGGATCACCTAAAGAGAAATGTCGATGAACACCCTGTTTTTTGAATTTTATCAGGCCTATTTTGACGCTAGCAGACCCAGGGGTTTGTTACTTTCAGAAAAGGCTTTGCTGCTTTACGGGGTTCTCATGGTCTAACAGCCATTTTTTACGGTGCAAACCACCGGCATAACCTGTAAGTGAGCCATCACTGCCAATAACCCGATGGCAGGGGATTACGATCCATAAGGGGTTTTTTCCGTTGGCCGCGGCCACAGCTCTAATGGCCTTGACATCGCCCAGTTTTATTGAAAGCTCTAAATATGACATGGTCTTCCCGTAAGGAATCTCCAAAAGTGCCTGCCATACTTTTTTTTGAAATTCTGTACCCTCTGGAGCCAGCTTCAAGTTGAAAGCTTTACGTTGTCCTTCAAAATATTCCTGCAATTGCTCAGCCACCGCCTTAAGGGCTTCAGGAATTGAAGCTGAGCTTTGTGGCTCGCTATCTAGCACTGTTATACTGTGAATTCCTTCGTTAGATGCACACAAACGGGCCATCCCCAGGGGAGTGTTTACAATAGCATTTTGCATTAGTCCACCTCAGTGTTTTCCTCGATAATACCTAGCCTTTTGGCTCTGTTCTTCCAATTTTTCCGCGCCAACTGTTGTAAATCGGCTACATTATCGCTTTCATCCATAATTTCCAGGCCTAAAAGAGTCTCAATGACATCTTCCATGGAGACCAAACCGCTCACAGATCCGTATTCATCAACAACCAGGGCAATATGTTCCCGTTTTGCAATTAGTATTTCAAACAGTTTAGGAATTGGAGTATTCCTACCAGTAACTACAATTTCCCTTTTTATAGTGGCTAATATTTCTTTCCCTTTTTTGTCAATAATTTGTTCCAGCAATGTATCCTTCAAGATATAGCCCGTGATATGATCGGGGCTTTCACTAAATACGGGAATACGAGAAAAACGGAGTTTGGGATTGTTATCAAAAAAGTCTTGAATAGCAGTTTTCTCGTCGGCTGTTTTCATTACACTTCTGGGTGTCATGATATCTTTTGCAAAGACCTCGTCGAAACGCAAAAGGTTTTTGATCACCATAGATTCAGATTCCTGAAATACGCCTTCCTCATGTGCAATTTCGGCCATGGCGCTGAAATCTTCGCGACTTAAAACGCTACCATGTTGCCCTTTTTTCCCTATCAGCTTTGTGAACAATTGCAGCAGCCATAAAAGTCCGGTCCATTTAAGACCCCAAACCATGATTTTCAGTGCCTTCGTACTAAAATTGGCCAATTGTTTCCAAAACGTAGCGCCAATGGTCTTTGGAATGATCTCTGAGGCAACCAATATAAGAATGGTCATTATAGTAGAAACCACCCCTACCATTAGATCTTCTGTAAAACGTATACCAAAAATTGTCCTGGTGGCCGTACCAAATTGCTCGGCATAAGCTACTTTGGCTTGTACTCCCACCAAAATGGCCCCAACGGTATGTGCGACGGTATTTAAGGTTAAAATTGCAATGAGCGGTTTGTCCACGTCTTTTTTAAGGGACTCCAGATCATTGGCATAAGACTTTCCCTCCTTTTTTTTAACATTGATAAAGGTCGGCGTAACGCTGAGCAGAACAGCTTCAAGGATGGAACATAAAAATGAAAAAAAGATTGAAATAAGGGCGTAGAATATGAGTAATCCCATGAAGTTTGGTATATATGACTAAGGTAATAATAAAACGAACTACTGCCAACGATTTAATGCGGTTGCCAGGCTTTATAGAATACCTGATGCAAAGAAGAACGGATATTGAGTTCGTATAGGTTTCTATTAGTCCTGAAGGGATAAACCCTATTGGAAAGAAAAATAAATACCAACTGGTTTTTTGGATCAGCCCAAGCGAAAGTACCTGTAAAACCGCTATGTCCGAAGCTTTCTGAGCTGGCCTCAGGAGCGGGATAAGACTTGTTTATTGACAACTCACTATTATCCAGGAGAGGTTTGTCAAAACCCAGGCCTCTACGGTTGTCATTTTCTGGAAACTGAACACGGCTAAATTCCTTAATTACTTCTTTTGAAAGATACCTCCGGTCTTTGAAACTACCATAATTTTGCAATAGCTGCATAATAATTGCTAAATCCTGAGCCGTTCCAAAAAGGCCGGCATTCCCGGAAACCCCTCCCAAAAGCGAAGCATTTTCATCATGTACCCACCCCCGGGTTAAAGCTTTTCTAAAGATGGTATCCTTCTCAGTTGGGACAATTGCATTGGGGAAGTTGTAAGTTACAGGATTAAAGCGAAGTGTTTTACACCCAAGGGGCTTATAAAAATTGTCGATCAAATACTGGTTGAAATCCTGACCACTCAATTTGGCAATTAAATCGGGAAAAATTAAAAAAGCAAGTCCGGAATAACGGTATTTCTTAATCTTATTTACTTGAGACCGGTTGATGGTTCTTTGCATTTTGTTTTTAAAGCGATTTTTTACAAAGAGATGTTCAAAGGCCTGTTTTTGAAATTTAGGCTCAGATTGAGGTTTGACAAACCGTCTTTTTAGACGTCCCTTTTTCATGACATCACTAAGAAATACGATATAGGGTTCTAAACCAGCCTGGTGTGCAAGTATTTCACGAAGGCTGAGGTTTTTTTTATCCGGATATTTTAGCCAAGGCTTCCAATACTTGCTGAATGGTTCATCCAGGTCTAACTTTTCCTCATCGACCAATTTCATAATAGCCAGCAATGGCGCAGCTACCTTGGTTATAGATGCCAGGTCATAGAGATCTGTTTTTGATACGGGAACCAGGCTGTCATAGGTATGATAGCCGTAGGTTTCGTGAAATACAATTTCGCCTTGTTTTGCAACCAACAACTGTGCGCCCGGAAAAGCGTTGTTTTGTATTCCAGTGGTGATGATAGAGTCTACTTTAGTATATACAAAAGCAGAATCGGGAATCGTAAGAAGCGCTTTAGGAAGGCCTTGATCTTCCGCAATATATCGATGCACGGAGGGTTGCGGAACACTCTGGCTAAATGATTGTATTGAAAGTAAACCGATAAGTATAAAAATAAAACCCTTCAAAGGACCCAGCATTAATTTTGAAATTCAGTTCATAAAAGGCGTACGGCCTCTTTCGCAAAATAGGTGGCTATAATATCGCCACCAGCACGTTTTATCGCTGTCAATTGCTCCATCATAACCGTATCGTGGTCTAGCCAACCCTTTTCCGCTGCGGCTTTTAGCATGGCGTATTCCCCTGATACTTGATAAACCGCGATAGGAAGATCTATTTCATTTTTCAGTTCGCGTACAATATCTAAATAACAAATTCCTGGCTTTACCATGATAATATCGGCGCCTTCATCTACATCCATTTGAGCCTCTTTAAGGGCTTCAAACCGGTTTGCCGGATCCATCTGGTAGGTCTTCTTGTCTTTTGGGACATTCGCCTTGTCAGCCGGTGCCGAATCTAAGGCATCTCTAAATGGACCGTAGAAAGCGCTAGCGTATTTGGCGCTATAACTCATAATTCCCGTATGAATCAGCCCTTCATCTTCCAGGGCTTCTCTAATGATTTGAATCCTACCATCCATCATATCGCTTGGCGCAACAAAATCTGCCCCGGCCAGAGCATGAGAAATGCTCATCTCGGCTAGCAATTCACTGGTTTCATCATTGAGAATCTCTCCTTCTAAAACCAATCCGTCATGGCCTAAAGATGAATAAGGATCTAAGGCCACATCTGTCATTACCAGCATCTCTGGACACGTGTCCTTAACTGTCTTTATAGCCCTGTGCATAAGCCCATCAACATTTAAGGCTTCGGTTCCTTTATTGTCTTTAAGTTCTTCCGGTACTTTTACAAAAAGCAACACCGCGCAAAGCCCAGAGCTCCACAGCTCTTTAACTTCCTTTGCCAGCTCATCCAGACTGAGCCGATAATATCCAGGCATGGATTCAATGGGCGTTTTTACCCCCCTGCCTTCGACAACAAAAAGAGGCACCAAAAAATCATCGGAACTTAGGGAGGTTTCCCGGACGAGTCTGCGGACCGATTCAGATTTTCTAAGCCTTCTATTTCTTCTTAATGGGTACATTTTCCTGGATTAAATTCAAATTGTTATTTCACCAACCAGGTAAGGCGCAGCCTGCCCGGTTATTTTCACCCTGTCTCCTAAAAACTCGCATTGCAGATCACCTCCACGGGCCGAAATTTGTTTGGCGCTTAGCTTTGTTTTTCCTAGGGCTCCTGACCAATACGGGGTTAAGCTGGTATGCGCAGAACCGGTAACAGGATCTTCTATGATACCTGATTGTGGCGCGAAGAACCTGGATACAAAATCTACCTCGTCTCCTTGGGCAGATACGATAACCCCTCTTGCCTCAATTTTGCTCAACCTGAGAAAATCTGGATTTAGCGCTTCAATTTCACTTTGCGAATCAAAAATAAGCAGATAGTCTGTCTTTCCTCTAAACGTTTCAAGGGGTGACCTACCCAAAGCTTCTGCTAATTCTGGTATTTCGCCCTCTTGCCTTAGTTCATCAGCAGGGAAATTCATGGTCATATATCCATGCTGTTCTTTTTCTACACTAAGCGGGCCGCTCCTTGCCGAATAAAAAGAGATAATCTTGTCTGAAACATGGTAATAATTAAAAAGTACATAGGCCGAGGCAAGCGTAGCATGGCCACAGAGATCCACTTCCAATTCGGGCGTAAACCAGCGGATATGGTAACGCTCACCATTTTTTACTAAGAATGCCGTTTCTGCAAGGTTGTTTTCCATCGCTATTTTCTGCATCAGCGATTCTTCAAGCCAGTCGTCCAGAATACAGACCGCAGCTGGGTTTCCTTTGAAAGCCGTATTTGTAAAAGCATCTATTTGGTAGAGTGTTTGTTTCATACTATAAACTTAATCAAATCCGAACTTACTATTGAATTTATCTGCTGCCTTCACCCACTTTTTCGGAGCATTAAACCGAAACCCCATATAGAGCTCAACAAATGCAATTATATCATCTTGAACCGTATTGGGATCTGCCTTATGAGACAAAAGTTGGGCACTTGCATTAATACCGGTAAAAAAGCGTTCCGAATTATACCCCAAGGCAGACCTGAATAGCACCTGGCTAAGGCCGGTTGCAGTGCTGGAGCCTTCTGTACTGGTGATATTAAGCCCAAAACCTAAAGTTGTGCCGAGCGAGAAAATAAGGTGCTGTTTAATCACAAAATTGTAGTAATAACCAGGGCCAATGGCCATGTCGTAAGAATTGGTTATGGCTTCCGGACTATTATCATTCAAGTCGAACTTAGTATAGTAGAAGGAAAATCTTGGAATAAAACTTCCAGCGCTTCTTTTTTGCCACTCGTTCTGAAAACCGATGGCCCTAAAAGAAAAGTTGCGATTGAAGATGTATCCTGTAGTGCCGCCAATTTTTAATGTAGATAATTCTGGAAAAGGGAGGCTAATGCCGTCGCTAGTGCCTGAGAATCCTTTCTGGCTATAAAAGTCAAGTGTTTGCATCCACTGCCCCAGAAACATTCTGAAATTTAATGTTAGCAGGCGCGAATCGGAATTGTCTTTGTTTTCAGATAAGAAATTTGGAGCAAAGCCAAGATCAATTTCAAGCGACCTGAACAGAAAAGAAGCCCCTAGATACGTCTTGTCATTCGGCAACAGTTCTAACAGAGTATTGTTTAGGTTATCGGTGATAAGAAAACTGTTCGAGGTACTTTGTATCCCTAACCGCAGTGTATACTTTTTCGGAAATTTCCGAATGTAATCTGTACTGTCCTGGGCAGAACAAAAAATACAGCCTAAGAAAAGGCATGTTATAAATGGTCTCTTTAAACCCAACTCCTCGGTTTTTTTAAAATAGCTATCAACCGCTCTTCCTCACTGCCTGGATTCGGTGAATGGTCGTACCTCCACTGCACATGAGGTGGGAGGCTCATCAAGATACTCTCTATTCTCCCATTGGTTCTTAATCCAAACAAAGTGCCCTTGTCATGAACGAGGTTAAACTCTACATACCTGCCACGCCTGATTTCTTGCCACTCCCTTTGTTCAGGGCGGTAGGGGAGGTCTTTCCTTTTTGTAACGATTGGTATATAAGCATCAAGAAAGTGATCCGCTACATCCGTAACAAATAGATACCAATCTTCCATATGCATGGCTTCAGTGGCTTTGCAATAATCGAAAAACAACCCGCCTATTCCACGAGCTTCATTGCGGTGAGTATTCCAGAAATAAGAGTCGCATCGAGATTTATAGGAATCGTAGAACTCAGCATTATGGCGATCACAGCTTTCTTTGCAAATCCTATGGAAGTGCTTTGCATCTTCTTCAAAGAGGTAATAGGGCGTAAGATCTTGTCCTCCACCAAACCACTGGTCTACGATCTCTCCTTTTTTATCATACATCTCAAAATAGCGCCAGTTAGCATGCACTGTTGGCACCATGGGATTCTTTGGGTGAAGTACGAGACTTAATCCGCAGGCAAAAAAATCTACTTCCTCTACTCCAAAGTAGGTTTGCATACTTTTGGGAAGGGCTCCGTGAACAGCTGAAATGTTTACGCCTCCTTTTTCAAAAACGTTTCCATTTTCAATTACACGTGTTCTGCCACCGCCGCCTTCGGGTCTTTTCCAGGGGTCTTCATTAAATTTAGCCAGCCCATCTATTTCTTCTAGCCCATTTGTTATGGTATCCTGAAGTCCTTCAATGTATTTATAAAACCTGTTCTTCATTGGTATTCACTTCAATAATGTGAGTTAGTTGTTTTAGTGACCGTTGATTAAAATCTTCGATTGAAGCAACCTTAATTGAGCTTTGGGCCATCTTCTTCAAATGTGAAACTAGCTCCATTTCGGAAAGCGCCTTAAATTTTAGAAACAAATGCCTTCCTACCGCATTGTTATGAAGATCCATGGAACGGGCCAATGGCCCGTTAGGCATAAGGTCTTCATGAAGATCTGTAATTTTTTTGGTCCATTGTAATACGGTTTGTTCCTTATTTATCCATTTAAGGCATTCTCTCGCAATAAAATAATTCCATATCGCATGACGGAATGCATTGGCCGGGGTATTCCTATGATGCTGCTTTCCGTAGTTTGAGGTCGCTATTTTTATACTTCTACGTGTTGCTTTTAAGGTAGGCCATACAAATAAAGGATACGAGAACCCTAATTTTATGAGCTTCAGGGACTGCCTTGGTTTTATCGCCTTAAAAAAACGCCATAAGTTCATTTAGTCGCTAAATTCCTTTACTGTGCTAACGAAGGCCTCCACATTTTTTAAGGGGATGTTAGGTAAAATCCCATGGCCAAGGTTAACGATATATTTGTTCACTCCAAATTCTCGAATCATCTGTTCGACACTATTTTTTATTTCCTTCGGAGGCGAAAGTAATCTTGACGGATCAAAATTTCCCTGCAAGGTGATATTTCCACCTGTTAAATACCGGGCGTTCCTGGCAGAGCAGGTCCAATCAATCCCAAGGGCGCTGGCCCCGGATTTCGACATTGTACCTAAGGCAAACCAACACCCTTTACCAAAGACAATAACAGGGCTAACCGACTTTAAGGCATCTATGATCTGCTGGATGTATTTCCAGGAGAATTCTTCATAATCTTGAGGTGAAAGCATTCCACCCCAGGAATCAAAAATTTGGACGGCATCAACCCCAGATGCTACTTTGGCCTTTAAATAGGCAATTGTGGTGTCTGTAATTTTTTGCAGCAAGGTATGGGCCGCTGCTGGTTGTGTGAAGCAAAATTCCTTGGCTTTATCAAAAGATTTGCTCCCTTGCCCTTGAACGCAATAGCATAGAATGGTCCAGGGAGAACCTGCAAAACCTATTAAAGGAATCTCATTATTCAATTTCTCTTTGGTCATTTTAATAGCCCGCATGACATAATCCAATTCTTCTTTGGCATCAGGTACCACCACAAGATCAACATCTTTTGCAGATCGAATGGGGTTAGGAAGGTAAGGGCCAAAATTTGGTTTCATTTGAACCTCGATATTCATCGCCTGCGGAATGACGAGGATATCACTAAACAAGATAGCTGCGTCCATCCCAAACCTTCTAATGGGCTGTACGGTTATTTCAGAGGCCAATTCTGGTGTTTGACAACGCGTGAAAAAATCGTATTTTTCTCGTATTTCCATGAACTCTGGCAAGTACCTACCAGCTTGCCTCATAAGCCAAACGGGCGGCCTTTCTACAGCTTCACCTTTTAGGGCCCTTAGAAATAAATCGTTCTTAATCATGCACTTTTCTTTTTTTAAAATTCTCGATGAAAGCTGGTAAAAATTTCTGGTTTGTTAAGTAATGCCACAACTTCTTCCACAGAGGCGCTTTTGGCAACAACCACATTTGAAGTATATTTTTTTGCTTCGTAAGCGGTGGTTTCTCCAATGCAAAAAGCGATAGCTTTTCTAAATTCATTTTTTTGAATAAAACTTTTTACAGCGCTTGGGCTAAAAAACAGGACGCCATCAAAAGTCTCTTCGAAAGTTTGGGGTACCAGAGTGGTTCTGTATACCTCCACTTCTTTCAGTGCCACTTTATTTGCTTCTAAAGCGGAAGAAAGTTCAGGTCTTCTTAAATTCCCACAGAAAAACAAAAAAGATTGGTTTTTATAGTTTTTTACTATGAAATCTGCTAATTTTTCCGAATTTTCGGCCATTTTCACCACTTTTCGGCCATTTTCTTCTAAAAGTTTCCTGGTCTTAGCTCCTACACAAAAGCAGTTTTTAGGAGACATTTTCACTTTTAAGAAGGCAGCAACCGCGTTTTGACTGGTAAAAATGTAGTTGTCAAAATCTTCGTTAATATTAAAGTTAAGCTGTTCTATTTCAATGGCGTTATATTCAACCCATTGAATATTGCCATGCTTCACCAGGGTTTTCTGATCTGAGCTTAATAGCTTGGTGGAAAGCACTAGATGCTTCATCGGGGCATTTGGGCTTTAATCTGATTCATAATTTCCCGGCCTCCGCGGTTTAAAAGCTCAAGAGCACAGTTTTGGCCTAATTTTGCAGTATCACTTATGTCTACTTGCTTTTTAATTTCAACTTTTTGCTGTCCGTCTAAAGAAAATAAACAACCCTTAAAGTGAATCTCGTTACCAGATATCAGGGCTAGTGCCCCAATAGGAGCGGTGCATCCCCCTTCAAGGGTTCTGAGGAAACTACGCTCTATGGTTGTGCAGATCTCACTGTCTCTATGGTTTAGAAGCTTTAGGGCTTCCAGGCTTTCTTTATCGTCTGCGAGACCAACAACTAACATAGCGCCCTGGGCAGGCGCGGGTGTCATCCATTGCAACTCTGTGTAGATTTCGGGGAGTAGGTTTATTCGCTCCAGGCCGGCTGCCGCAAAAATTGCACCATCCCAGGCATTTTCTTTGAATTTTCGCAAGCGCGTATTTACATTTCCCCTAAGATTGGTTATCTCGTGCTTTGGATAGCGATGTAGCCATTGGGCCCTCCTCCTAAGACTTCCGGTAGCAACAATACCCTCAGCGTTAAGAAAATCTAATCCTTTATGCACAAGAATGTCTTTTGGGTTGGCACGTTTGAGTACCGCCATTGGTACGATGCCCTGGGGTAGCAGGGTGGGTACGTCTTTCATAGAATGCACGGCAATATCTATTTGTCCTTGCAAGAGCGCAATGTCAAGCGTTTTAGTAAAGATTCCGGTAACGCCTAACTCGTATAACGGTTTACTTTGTTCCAGGTCTCCGGTTGCCTTGACTGGGACCAGACTGGTTTTAAAACCCAGGGTGTCGAGCTTGTTCTTTACGGTGTTTGCTTGCCAAAGAGCCAATTCGCTGTCTCGGGTCCCGATGCGAATAGTTTTACTCATTTTGAATCTAATTCTAGTTGAAAGACTTTTTGAATGAGTTCCAGGCTTTCGTCAGCGTCATTTGCTGTTTCTTTTAAGTGGTTCGCAAATTGCCTGGTGATCTTTTGGATAATTCGATCTGTAACAATATCGGCCTGGGCACTGTCGAAATCTACCATTTTCTTGGATTGATAATCCAATTCGGCGTCTTTGAGAGATTTCAATTTTTGCTTTAATGCTTTAATGACAGGCGCAAATTTTCTGGTTTCTAACCATTGGGTGAAATCTGACTTTATCTCTTCAATGATATCTTCGGCTTGCGGTATAAAACTCCTTCGCCTTTCTAAGGTTTCATCGGTGATCCTTGAAAGCTCGTCCAGGTGTACCAAACTTACATTCTCGAGTTCCAAAACGTTATCGGAAACATTTTTGGGAATAGACAGGTCAAGGATCAATAGTGGTTTTTTGGCATGGATAAGATCTTTCGCGATGGTTGGGGGTATTAGAACCGGTGGCTACCACGAGAATATCGGCTTTTCTTATTTCGGCCTGCAAATCTGCATAAGTCTTTACCTTCAGATTGAATTTTCCCGCAATGCGTTCTGCCTTGTTTTGGGTGCGGTTTATCAGTGTAATATGTGGATTACGGGTGTGTTTGATTAAGTTCTCGCAAGTATTCCTGCCTATCTTTCCGGTACCGAAAAGGAGAATATTTTTTTCAGAAACATTTGGCACTGCCTTTAAAATATATTGAACGGAGGCAAAGGCAACTGAAGTGGCACCTGAAGAAATCTCAGTCTCTGTTTTAATACGTTTGCTGGCCTGAATGACCGAATTGCAAAGCCGTTCTAAGAAATGGTTGGTTATTCCCAGGTTTTTAGATCTGGAAAAACCATATTTAAGCTGACTAATAATTTCAAAATCACCAAGAATCTGGCTGTCCAGGCCTGTCCCGACACGGAAAAGGTGTGTAATTGCCTCTTTGTTTTTGTGCACGTAGGCTACTTCCTGGAACTCTTCTACGGTACCCTGAGAATGATCGCAGAGTAGTTTTATCAATTGAAAAGGATGTTGCGCGAAGCCGTAAAGCTCTGTTCTGTTGCAAGTAGAAGTAACCAAAAGCCCGTCTATACCCTCCTCTTTGGCCTGATGGAGCAAATTTTGAGAGGCCGTTTCATCCAAACTAAACTTCCCCCGGATGCTTGCACTGGCCCTTTTGTAGCTTAAGCCTATGGCGTAAAAGGAATTGTGTCTAGAAATGTGATAGTGCTGCATACGTTCCGTTCGGTCGGGGACAAATTTAAAAGCACTGCTGCAATAAAAATAACGCTAGAGGAACTAATTATACCGATAGAGGTTTAGGAAGGACATTAGAAGGCAGTTTTGCTCACAATTTGCTAAATTTGTCGATATTTAGGCCTTTAAGGAAGATTTTATTTAGAATAGTTCTAAATAAAATAACTAAAAGTTGTCGTATGCAGTCGTCAAAAAATATCGCTGAAGGTTCTTATTCAGAACTCGCCTTGGAGGAAGGGCTTTTTGTACTTAAAATTCAAAATGAAAGTAATGAGGTTGAGCGTGTCTTCAGAGAAATAGACAGTTCTTTTATTCAGTTTCATTTTTGTTTAAAGGGCGGGGTAAAGTTCGTATTCAATGAGGGCAGGTATGCTCTTGATGTCCCTGAAGAAAATTCGCTCCTGCTATACAACACCCAAACAGACCTTCCCTTGAATGCTGAGCTAAGGCCCGGTTCATGGATGGTTTCAGTGGTGATGACTATCCGTAAATTTCATTCGCTTTTTAGCCGGGAGGCAGACTATATACACTTTCTTACTTTAGAGAACAAGGACAAAAAATATTATGCACAAGAGCGGGTATCTCCAGCATTTGCGGTGATTTTGAGTCAGATTATGAACTATAACGTACATCCTTCAATCCGGGAATTGTATATCAAGGGGAAGGTTTATGAGTTAATTGCCTTGTACTTTAACCGCAGTGAAGAAGCTAATATTGAGCAGTGCCCGTACCTAGCGGATGAAGACAATGTAAAACGAATCAGGCAAGCGAAGGAAATTATAATTAGTAGGATGGCAGAACCACCCACTTTAGAGCAACTATCCAAGGAAATAGGCTTACCGCTTAAAAAATTAAAAGAGGGTTTTAAACAGATTTATGGAGATTCTGTTTATAGCTTTCTTTTTGATTACAAAATGGAATACGCTCGCAAAATGCTCGAAACAAAGGCACATAATGTAAACGAAGTGGGTTTAAAAGTGGGCTATAGTACGGCTAGCCATTTTATTTCGGCTTTCAAGAAAAAATACGGAACCACTCCAAAGAAATATGTTATGTCCCTGTCTGGTTAATAAGGCCTGGCTACAATTATTCCGGTATTCTTACTCACTTTTTTTAAATAATCGATCAAAGGGAGCTTAGAAATTTCTACTTGTCCTGAAGAAGAAGCATGTAAGAGGTGTATCCTGCCGTCTGCCTCGCGAGTGGCAATTCCTGTATGCGTTACGTCGAGTCCTTCAATCGAAGTGGCAAGGGCTATGATATCTCCCGATGCGATCATCGCCTCTTTTTCTACAAGTTGATCGTGGCGAAGCACATAGATTGGAAGGGTTTTAAGGACCTCTTCGGACTGTTTGATTTTTTCAAAATTCTCATCACTTTCCAGGAAAGGATACAGATCTCTGTGCGTGCTCATAAAATTAATTTCCTTGGCAATTTGTTCACCTCCAATGAAAGCTGTTACATTTTTCAGTAGTCCCTTTTTTTCGTTATTCGCAATCCATTCGGTAAAATAGTGAAGCCGTGAACCGTATCCATCTAACTTTCCATCCCGGTATCTGACCTCTTCAAGTGTTTCCACAAAGGCGCTAAAGCTAGAATCTTCCCGTTTCAGCATGAGACTAAAGGCCAGAACGTTCTCTACATAAGTAGTGCAGTCTAATCCCTGTAAATTAACAACAAGAGACTCAATTTCTCCAACCTCCAGGGTTTTAGCTACATAGGGAGTACCTAAAAAAGTCTTGCCCACGGCTACTATAGTTTCCCCGAACTGTTCCTTCCGGAGTTCATCAATTACCTGCCGCTTCGTCTTAAATGCGTTTTTGTCCTGCGCCGAGCAAATTATATCTTGTGCCATTCCGGAAGACCCCAGAAGAAGTAAACACAGGATAAGCACTTTAATTTTCATAAGAATTTTTAGATGGGATAAAGGTATGGAATTAATATAATGCATGAAATCAGGACCGATTTGGGAAGCACTTTCAAAATTTAATCATAGGGCTCAAATTAGATTTAAGATGCTGATAATCATATTTTTAAACCCTTTTAGTGATAAACGGCATTACGAGGTCAGAAAAACAAAACCGTAACAATTTTCAAATTATTGAGACCTACAAGTAAAGCTTTTCCCGATTGCGTTTTATAACTCATTTTTTTTACCGAAATTGAATTTTTATTTAAGCAATCATTCAACCTTAAAATTTAACCGCAACTATGTCCGACGAATTTGATTTGTTAGAAACCGATGCTTCCTCAGAACAAGAAAAAGTAGATGTGAATTGGGGCAAGGCTGTAGACCAGATGAAATCTAAACTGGCGCAGGAAGATGACCCAGAGGTACGTCAAAAAATATTGAATGCCACCTTGGATGATGTGGTTGGCATGGCCGAAAAAGATAGAAAATCTTTATTGGAGGCTATAAAAGATCTCACCGATTATCAAGATGAGGTGGGTATTATTTTCGAAAAATTCTCTACACTTAACGCGGCAGAACAAAAAGTCATTGACGATGCCCAAAAAGGCCTGGAGCGCGCTCAGCTTGCTTTAGAAGATGCAGAGCGGGTAAAAGATAACTGGTGGAACAATCTCTGGGGTCGTAAATCGAGGATCAGAAAAAGACAGGCCGAACTTGATGCCGCTAAAAAGGTAAGAGATGGCGCAGACCTCAAGGCTAAGCAAATGTTCCAGGAAAGAATTGAATCTGCCGATGTGCAAACTTTATTGAGTGAACTCTCCTATAAGAGTCAGGCTGCCGTGGGTCGCCTGAAAAGCAGGGAAGTAGAGATCAAAGAAGTGGAAGACAAACTGCAGGTGGCTATCGTAGAGGCCAGTAAAAATCATACCAAGGCGCTCGAAAAGAAAAAGGAAACGGAAGATAAACTGGAGGAGCAATATGCGCTTCTAAAACAGGCCCGGCAAGAACTCGAAGAAATAGCCGATAAACAATCTGCAGCCTACTCAGAAGCCATTGGTAAGGTAACAGAGTTAGAACAAAAAGTAGAAGAGTTAGAAGGTTTGAAAAATGCCTATACTACATTGGCTGCCAGTAAGGATAGCTTTGTTCACAAACACAATCTTACTATAAAAGTATTGACTTCACTTAGAAGCAACCTGCAATCGCACAGGGCGAAGCTAAAAAGCGATACCGATGAACGATTAAAGTATTATGATGGCTATGTCGTTGCACTGAAAGCTAGGACAGACCAGGAGTTTGCAGCCATTTTAGAGCATCTAGGAGTTAAAACCGACGAGCATATTGGCCAGACATTAGCTGCCATGCATACGGCTAGTGCGAAGGCCCGTCAGGAGATGATGGACAACATTCCGGTACACGAAAAGGTTATGCAGGGCGTTTATTCGAGCTATGCAGAATCGCTTCAGGAAATCCGTACCAAAGATGCTGAGATCCAAAAAGACTTCGCCAACAGGTATGGAATAGATATGAAGGAGATATTTGAGGAGTACTATGCCTCAGATGGTGAAGGAGCTTCCGAAGGTGATGGAAATGAAGGAGGTGGAGAACCTCCAAAACCTGAGGAAGACGATCTGCTAAGTTAAATCAGATCAGTTTTTATAATGCACTGCCTTCTTGCAATGGAAGTTGTTTCACTGCATAAAGGGACAGTTACGAACTTGCAACACAGTTTTCAAAACCTATTTTTCGAATGTCTATTAACCAAATCGTTACCCCTTTAGACAGTGCCGTTCTTGAAACCAAAGAACAGTACCGGGCGTATTTCCAGATTGTCAAGCACGCCTTTAGGGAGTTGGTCAGAAGCATCACCGAAAATAATATTTGCAATTCGCTAGAAGCCACCTTAATAAGTCAGTATGGTGAATTACTTATCTATTCACTTGAGGCCTTTAGGATAAAATATCTTTTTGACGAAGAGGAAAAAATGCGAATAGACCTCACGGAGTCTGGTTTCCCTAATTATCTGGAGTTCCGCTATCTCTTTAATGATCTGTTATTGAAGAAGGAGCACATGAGCAAATTGCCCAAAACCAATGCTTTAAAAGCTGAATTTTTAAAAACATTGCTTCGAGACAAAAAACCGGTATCCGACAGAAAGCTGCACCAGGCAGCCTCCCTGGTATATTACACTTCGGTAGATCAGCAGTTTATATTTAAGCGATTTGTACAAGGTAAAATAGTAAATGTAGAAGAACAGTCTGCTGAATATATGGTTAGCTGGTCTTTTTATGATCTTAGCTATAATCGTCCGTTTGTTTGCTTTCTTTATTTTGATCTTTTCAAAGAAAAATTAGAAGACTACCGTTCAAAAATTTACGAGGTTCTAAAGAGCACTGCGAACAGAGATATGAGCTTGGATATGATGGCCTATGCCATAGATAAAAAACTACCTAACCTTAGACCAAAGAGATTAAAAAAAATAGATCTGGGGCCGCTGCATAGCGTTTTTGCCAAGGATGAGTTAGCCGAAACACATGCCATATTAAAAGCAATTTCGAAAAAGGTACTTGATCTTTCGGCTTACGCCATCTCCTTATCTGTTGAGGAGGTAATCTCAACCGGAGATTTTGAAGAAGGTAGTTTCTTTAGCAAGCGTTATTTGCAATTATGGGAGACTACCAAAACCCAGAAATATTTATTCACATCACATAGGGTGATGCAAACTCTTTACGATAACATTCCAGAAACAATTGGCACACTGAGCAGGGAACCCATTGAAATAGCCGCCTTAAAACTGAATTAAATGGAACACAATAGTACTTTTCCCATAAAGAACACAGAGCTTCAAGCGTTGCGAAATGAAGCCACATCCTATTTAAAAGGAGTGCAATGGGAGCAGGGCAGTAAAGCGAAAAGAAGGGATAAAGATCAAAAGGACGATTCTATACTGCTGTATCTGTCTAAGGCCAGCGGAAAAAGTACTTCACAAGTTACCTCAGTGTCCAAAACTATCCTTGCGCTTAAGAAAAGGCTATTGCCAGACTCAGTGGCAATTCCGCTAAACCTAAATAAATCACTTTATGCCTTACAGGAAGGAATAACGATGGGGATTTGGCTGAAGGATAGTTATTATGATTCCTCGGGCTTGTCTACCTTAAACGAAAGAAAATCGTCATTAGATGCCAGCCAAAGGCGTGAATACGATTCTAAATTACATACCGCCACGGCTTTCATGCTCTATGGCACAGCATATAGGATCCTTTTCGACCTTAAGGCCAACGCCTCGGATGACCTGAGTGTTACCAAAAACAAATTTGCAGGCATACCCGAATTATCTTTGCTTTCACCCCTTAAGGGAATATCCTGCATGCTATTCTATTATGACAAGTATTTAAGCCATCCGGAAATCATCACCTCAGATGCTGAGGTGGTAAATTTTACCGTGGTTTATTTTGAAGCACTTATTGCTGAGATTCAACTTCGCCTAGGGACACTTGAATACACTGAAACCATAACAGACCGTACCTATAAACTAGAGAAGAGCGAATTCGCCGTTTCGGGCTGGGAAAATGTATTTGAAGGCAGCGCCAAGAGCGTTGAATTTAACAAAGTACAATTTGAAGAAATTGTAGGGAACCGAGATGCAAAACATTTCGCCAGAAGGCTTACCGAAAGGATGCTCAGCTATGATTTTGATGCCAAAAAGAACCCCTTTCTTGAATTAGGAGGCTTTATGCCCGTATTTATGGGTTATGGTATTCCCGGTACCGGGAAAAGTATGCTTATCGCTGCAATTGCTACCCGCCTTAAAGAACATTGCGATGCCTTGGAGATTCCGTTCTTGTTTCATCCGATGCCAGATACGCTGATCTCAACCTTCCAGGGAGGATCTGCAGAAAAAATGGTGCAGTGGATGAAACCGTTGCAGGATCCTACCCGACTCATATTTGCGCCGATAGACGACGCTGAAAACAATTTACAGGAACGCACGTCTCAAGGGGTTTCCGCCGGCGTAAAGGAGGTTATTGGGGTATTTTTGAGATATACTGAAGGCGCATATGCCATTAATTACGGCAATAGTTCTGTTGGCTTGTTTACCAATTTACCAGAAATGCTGGATAAGGCCGTGATCTCACGAGTTCAAGGCCGTTTCAAAATTGACGGAGCAAGGACCATTCCAGATTTTGTAGATCAGGACTACCTGTGGTGGCGCAAGTTTGAAAATACAATGCCCGATTTTGTAAATATGAAAGACCCCAGGGACTATAGGTATCTAAGTGAACAAGGCCTGGCCAATAATTTGGGGGAGATTCTTAGTCAGGCAGACAAACCTACTGAGGAAAGGGTTCTGGAGATCTATGACAGAATAGCGCAGCAATACAAAACGGATGAGCATTTGTTTTTTGCCGAATTGTACAAGAATATTCAAAAAGGCTTTCCATTTTTCTCCTCGCGAGATATTAGAAACATTCAAAGTGCAATATCACTTAGACTAACAGATTTTGACCTTCCCAAGGAGTGGTTTAACAACCCTGATTTGTATTTTAAAAAGAACTACGAGACCAAACTAGCCATGCTAAAAGATCTGATGAAGCAGAATATGAAGGGGCTAAATTTTTCGGATATCAGAAAACAGGAAGTGGTGCGCTATTTAGACAATGTAGCAACCATTGCCGATACTGATTTCAAGAGAAAGGTTGATCAGCGCCTGCATGATATGAAAGTGCAATTTGAGGCGCGAACTATTTTTGAAAACGAAGAGGAAAGCTAATGGATAAACTCAGAGCAGCAGGATTGTTTGGCGGGGCCATGGTGCCGCTGTCTGGGTCGTTAGCCAAACGATACAATGAATGCTTGGCCGTTTTGGGTGTTCCTGCAACCAAATTAAAAACATTCTCTATAGATGGAATGGGGTGGAGCCCTGAGATTGCTGTAGAAAAGAAAGATAATTTTTATTTAAACAGTGGTCCGTCTAATGTAAATGCTATTATAATTTCTCCTGCGCAAAAAGATAGGCCTGCACACATGCCCTCACATAGCTTTGACCGGGATGTAATGCGAGCCATTTTTGCCGCCTATGGTAAAGAAATACGAGATATTACCAAAGATTCTGCTGTCATAGCCCACTTAGATCAGAACATTGATGCATTTTATGAGCCTTTTGATCTATTGCGCTATGACAAAATGGTGGTACGCTTTAACCTACTAAACGATTTAGACAAGCGGCAGTTAGAACAAAAAGCACTAATCGATCTTTTTAATTCTAAGAACAATTTCATAGATCGGGAAATACATAAGGAAATCATTAGATCGGCCAAAGAACATGGCGATTTGCGTAATCGCAAGCTGCAGCTTGAGCCAATAGCACTAGAAATAGGATCTTTTTATACGCGGGCGTTTGGAGGGATGTTTGTTTTAAAGGAGTTCATAAAACCTATACTGGTTTTCGAAAATGAAATTTTTTTTAAGGAGGTTACCAGTGATACCGCACATGATGTTTTACTGTATCATATTCATCATGACGAACTCATAGAAACCCTGGTAGAGCAGCTTATCCTGGAAAAGGATTTTAAGAGTGTTATTAAAACACAACGCTATACCCGGATTAAAAAGCATCGTTTTGTACAGCATATTAAGAAGAAAGATCACAGTTTAAAAGAGATACTGGACAGCCATTTCTTGTTTAAAAAATACCTCAACCAACTCGATCTTAAAGAACAGAAAAAGATCTCCGGGGTAGAAATCTATTTTCAGAAGCGAATTGTTGACAAAACGCTGAAACTGGAAGATTACGTGGATATTCATTATTATAAAGCGCTTCACGAACCTCATTCCTCGTTGGAAGCCGAACAGCAAGAACTGCTGTGGAAATTATTGGTAAAAGTCATGCCAAATGATCCTTTGCACCTCTATTGGTATGATAAAGAACAATTTTACCGTGCCTATGAAACCTGGGATCCGGCCTATAAAGAATGGGTTATAAATTGTATACTAAAAAACAACTAAAAGCACAATTATGACACTTGAGATCATTGTCTTTATCCTTGCGATACTTTTTGGGATTATTTGGTACTGGAGAGAATCTGTCAGCAACCGTCTTTATAGACTGGCAAATAGAATAACGCATTCTAAAGATTTGCAAATGAAAGCTGAGAACAAAAAGGGTTTCGTACATAAACAACCTTTTTTACTGCGGCTCGTATGGGTTACGCTCTTATTTGTAATCTGTGCCACATTAGTTACACTGGTAACTCCTATCAATGTTTTTTTTGTACAGTACTTTGTTTCGGCCATTGTTGGGACCCTAATTGGAACTTATGTGGCTTCAGCTGTAATTTTTGCACGAGATAGCACAAAAAAAGAAAATCTTGAAAAAGCCTTTCAGAAAGGAAAAGAATTTGTCGAGGATCTTACCGAGGGTGAAGAAGAACCTCCGGTTGAGACTAAAGAACCAGAAGAGCCCGAAGCCGAGCCCAAAAAATCTGCAAGAGATCGTCTTAAAGACAAGGGAATGATAAAGTGAAGAAGCGCTCCGCTACCAGTTTTAAGGTATTAACTTTTAAACGTAAATGAAATGATCAAGTCATATTGGCAAAAAGGTAAAAAGCAAAAACGAATACTTATCGGCTTAGGACTGATATTGATTCTCGCTCTGTTTTTCCTAAGAGATGATTATCAGCCTGCCCTTCTTTTCCTTAGAAAGTACATATTTCTTATTCTTCTAGGGACCTTATTGCTATGGCTGACACTTTCTAAATTCAGAAATGCAGCCAGCGCCGGAAGACGGGTCCTTATACTTTTGGGAATTGTCGCTTTTTTTGCAACGCTGTGGTTTTTTGGTTGGCGACTCAACTTGTATCAGTACATGCAGACCTACAACGTTTACAGCAATCTGAATAAGATTGAAATTAATGAACTCCCACTTACCCGTAACGAACGCATTCAACCCTTTAATAACATCGTTACCATGGCCTATGAATCTATTGGGGAGACCCAGGAAGTTTCGTTGCCTCAATTGGTACGTGTAGATAGTACCAATCAATGGACGATGGCTGTACAACCTGCAAAGGAATATACCTGGCAAAGGATTAATGACAATACAGAAGAGATTTTTACCGTAGAAAGCACTTCGCCTTTCCCCAGGTTTTCTAATGAAAATCGGATACCTGTTACTTTCTCAATTGGAGAGTCTTTGGCTTTTAGCCGAAACACGTATAATGCTGTGGTACAGCGCTTTAATTTCTTTCAATTGTTTACCCTGGAGCCGAGCGACGTTTTTTACATGAAAAATGATTCCGGGAAATGGGTTCAGGTGGTAAGTCTTATCAAGTGGAAAGGGTTCTTTTTTCCTTATCCTTCCTATGGAGGAGTAATGGTCATAGAGTCTGGTGAGCACGATATTGCCGATTATTTTGAACGAATAAGCATAGGAAAAGGCACCTATATAGCACCTTCTGAAATTGAGAATTATCCCTTTTTAGCAAGACAGAATACACTGGCTGAGGAAGTTTCGCGGATACAGGCCCAATCTTTACAGTTTTTGGGAGGCTTTACAGACCCATTACCCTGGAATATGAAAACGGCTGTTAAAATACCGGAGTTAGCGGATGACCAAAACCAACAACCTTTTGTAACGGATTTCGACTTTGAAGGGATGAAGACTAATGCCGAAAGCGGATTATATCATTGGTTTGGTCTTGAACCCATAGGAGAAGAACGCACAAGTTTGGCTTACAGTGTAATGATTCCGGCAGATGGCTCGGATGAGCTCTATTACTACGATCATTCTTCTAAAAAAGAAGGGATGGCCGGAGTTTCGGCCATGCCCTTAAAGGTGGTAGAATCCAGAAAAGAATACGACTGGTCTGTTAACAAACCTGTAGAGTTCAGGCCGTTTATAAAGCATATTGCGGGCAGAAAACGTTTGTTTGTGTTGGGAACCATAGCGGCGAAGCGGGATAGCAGCAAACGCTTTGACGGAGCAGCAACGCCAGACCTGGCTCTGGTAGACGCCGAATACCGTGATGTTATTTGGATTGATGCCAAACACCCTTCTCAATGGACTTCAACTATTCTCAAACAACTTGGAGAAACCTGGAAGGCATCAGAACGTCTTACAGACGAACAACTGTATCCGAACAAAGTAGATTTGGATATGAAGCCTTTTCAGGAAATTGATAGTCTTAAGAAAGACACTCTGGAAATCAGTATGCCAGAGATCGCTAAGGATTCTGCCCAAAGCAAATAAGAATGCTTTTAAGCTCCTCTAGGCTTTTTGATTAATAGCCGTGGTATCCATAAGCATTTTGCCGATCTGGCCTGTATACTTCTGCACGCTTACGGTCTTTTAGAAGGAAACCCTCGGTAGCGTATGCTATGGCCTCCTCTAAAGTGTCTGTATCTTCAATACGGAGGCCTTTGCTTTTGTAAAAGGCATCTGTGGTAAGCGACGAATTGGCCTCAAAGACTATAAGATGCATTTTAAAGTTCTTATCGTAGTCCTGTTTGTCGCGAAGTTTAAAATAATAACCAACATACTGCTTACCTCTGAGTTCCAGTTTTCGCTGAAGGACGAAACCTATGGTATCTCTTAGCGAATTGTACATTTTTTTCTCAAAGAGCACAGTTTCTGCCAGGGCTTTTTGAGTGCTGTATTCAGAAGGGAAAAGCGATGATTTCCCCGCCTTTTGCAGCTTGTCAAAAAGGAGGCTTCTAGAATTAAGGTCCTGTGCAAGTTCTACCAATGTTTTTGACGAAATTGGTCTTTCGTCCTCCGCAAGAAGAGCTATATAAGTAGTTTTAACCCCTGGATCTTTGACAAGACTAAGTCTGTTGAAGAATTCGGAAGTCTCTTTCTCCTTTATATAAGGATAGAGCAAAATGGCATAGTCCCTAAGAATATTATTTTGCAGGTTTTTGCTTTTTGATGAGGTTCTTCTGCCATGTGTTCTTTGAGAGCGTCCAAAATACCTTTTGAGTTGTATTTTGGCATCGTTCAGAATTTGTTTTCGATATTTTTTGTAATGCGCTGGTTTTATAAACCCATCAGATTTTAAGGAAGCTAGTAAAGAAAAAATGGGCGATTTGTATTCTGTTATATTGCTGTATTCCAGAATTTCGGGGAATAGTTTTTTGCCCAGACCCAAACTGTCTTTGTAGGGTTTAAAGATTTTGCGAATCTCAAAAGAGTTCGATACCAGCGGAAGATCTTGTTTGAGCAATTGAAGTAAGAGATCTACAGATTTTTCATCCTTACCATCGGCAATAGCCTGGAGTATTTTGGCCTGTGCGTAAGAGTTGTCATAAGACTGCGCATAATACCGTTTAAAAAATTGGATAACCCGCGGATCTTTAATCTTTCCCAGGTGTTGGATCAGGTAAGCTTGAATGTGTTTTTTGTCTGCCGGAAAATCAAAATTTGTAATGTAATGCGTAAGAGAATCGAGATGGGTTTCATTAAATCGTAGTAAGCGATAACCTTTATAAACAATACTATCATTTGCTCTAAGCGCTTTAAAAAAATCGGAAGCTTTATCTTCAAAAAGATCCCTTCCAATAAGGGTGTCTGCAGGTTTAAAGTTGTCAAAGAATTCCGAGACAAACCTACTCGGTTTTTGGACAGTATCTATTATTGCCTTTAATTCATAAAGTAACCCGCCCTTCAATACATTTTTAATTAAAATACCGCGGTTGCTGGCAGTATCGGTAAGGGTAAGTTGTAATTCGTAGTAATCCTCCTGTTGTGTTTTCTGCTCTCTGACAATATTAAACTTCTTTTTAGAATACTGTTTTTTACGTAAGGTCCAGACCGAGTCAATAACTGGAAAACTTAGAAAGTCGTGAGATTTAGACAGCTCTATTGTAATGGCCTCGTTGTTCTTGTTCTGATAAATGGTCTTTTTTGAATAGGCCGCGTAAGGCTTTGGCTTTGGCCTCCCCTGATAGTAATTGTTGCTGCTTTCTGCAAATTTAGGAGGTTCAATATTAGTAACAGTTGTAAAGAAAAGTGCTGTGTCCCTGACTTTCCGGAATTCTTTCCGGTAAGTGGGGTTTTTTAACCTAAACGAATTAAAGAAAGCGTTGGCTTGCTTTTTATCTTTAGTAATAACGCCCAGCAGATAATAATCACCGCGTTGAAAACTTGTTTTTAAATAAAGCGACTTTTGATTCACCGAATCCAGGATGGCTTCAGATTGAAAACCTGAGTCTGAAAACATTTTGTTTTTAGGTTCTAAACTCAAGTCTTGCAAAAACCGCTTTTGAATTTGCCTCAATTCAAAAGTATCTTCCTCAATAAATTTGAAATCATTAAGTGTCGCCTTCCTTAAGAAGTAATACGTATTTGACAGGGAATCATAGCCTTCAATATCACGCAATCCCGCTCTTGAACGATTTCTGAAGTTGTATAGTGATGGCATGCTTATTTCAAAGTCCTTGAAGACAGAGCTGAGTTTTGTTCCTTTGTTTTGTTTTTCAAAGTGAAGACTGTTAAAAATAGCGTCAGAATAAATGGCTACATGATCTCCCTCACCACCCATTTTAAAAACCAAAATTTCTAGAGGTGTTATAAAGACCTGATACCGTTGGTGATCTCCATTTTTAAGTTGATTTTTTATATCCAGGCCTCGAAAACCTTGCTTTTTGATTTGAGTTTTCTTCAGAATTTTACCGGGGATATTTTCAAAAAGAAGCTCGTCAATTGCTTCCAGGGTAGAGATCCCATCTTTTTTTAGAAAAGCATAGGTCGGGATCCTGTTGACCATAACGTAACTTCCATTTGCCAGGTCTGGGGATATGTAGGTAGTATTGCCATATTCCGAAACAGGATAGAGTTTTGCGGGAAGCGTTATTGAAAAGAAATTATCTTCCGGACTTTGTTTGCTGAGCTGACTTTCTTTTCGCTTGTTTTCAAATTTTTTCTTTAAGACCAATCCTTTTGCAGAAGCTTTAGAAACTAACGGTTTTACGGTATAACCTTTGTTCCTAAGTAGGGCGATTACGCCTTGAGAGCCGGGTAAATGAGCCGCACCGATCCCAGCGAATACTTTTCCCTTCTTCATGATAGAATCAAGGCTTTGGGCCATATTCCTGTTCCTGATATAGAGCATGTTCTCCAAGTAATGTTCTGTATACATGGCCCTATCTATAGAATCGAGAAGATTAATATTGCGTTCGCGATAAGCATCTTGCATCAGGAACATCAGGTCTTGCCTTCTCATTTTTTTCTGCAACCACTCATCGGGCTTCTGTTTTACCGCATTTAGGCTTGCTCGCCCGACAAGGGCCGTTGATTCTTCCAGGTCTTCTAATGCGATTATTGGCTTGCCAAATTTACTTCCTGCCTGGTAGATAAACATATCCAGATAGGTCTCCTCTTCAAAATTTTGGGAGTACTCATTGGTGCGATACAAAATGTTATTTAATATTCTGTCTTCAAAGGCGAGATATGAGGCAAGTTCTTCTTTTCTTAAGCCTCTAAAGAGAAAAGAACGGGTATAAAAGCCTTTGCTAATAAAATTGCTTCCCTGGAAGTATCCCATATTGCTACCGTCATTTTCTAGCCAGGTACTGGGATCAGATTCCAGGGCTACCATTTCAGAACGGTCTAGCGCTTCATAGAAGACATCGTCTAATCGAAAAGCAATTTTTTTGCTTACATGCATGGTCCCATAGAGGTAGGAGGTTTTTTCGAGCCCATTCCCTGAGATTTCCCATAGCAGGCTATTTTTTTCCTGAGCAGCAAGAAAGAAACAAGAAAAGAAAAGCAATAAGGCGACGGCATCACGCATGTACATCAAGATTTAGGACTAAATTGCTCAAAAAAAAGAGCGGTTCAAAATCGTTTAGATGAATTAACAGGAAATTATGTTAAGCTTCTCAAAAAAGGTGTTTTACCCCACAGCAATCATAGTTATCCGCTATTCATACATAAAAAAACAATTTGCTTAATCTTAACGGAAATTCGTTAGGTGTCGTATTTTAGCGCCGTTAAAAATTCTTATACATGAAGGGTGTATTATTGGTTAATCTGGGATCTCCGGATAGTCCTACTCCAAAAGCGGTAAAGCCGTATTTAGATGAGTTCTTAATGGATGAAAGAGTAATAGATGTTCCCAGGTGGTTGCGTATATTTTTAGTAAGAGGAATCATTTTACGCACCCGCCCCAAACGCTCTGCAGAAGCGTATTCAAAGATTTGGTGGGAGGAAGGCTCTCCACTGATTGTAATTTCCGAACGCTTCGCCGAAAAGGTAGGGGCTAAGACTAAGATTCCTATAGCCCTGGGAATGCGATACGGTTCTATGAGTATAAAGAATGGCTTACAGCAATTGAAAGATAAGGGTGTTGATGAGGTTTTGCTTGTACCCTTATATCCGCACTACGCTATGAGCTCTTACGAGACAGTTGTTGTTAAAACTATGGAAGAGCAGCAAAAGTACTTCCCTCAAATGAAGATTACAACGCTGCCCGCCTTCTATCACAATGAAAATTTCATCAAAGTACTTTCAGAATCTATTGCAGAAGGATTAAGAGACTTTGACTACGACCATGTTTTGTTCTCCTATCACGGTATTCCTGAAAGACATATCCGAAAATCGGACCCAACAAAATTTCATTGCAAGATTGATGGCCAATGTTGCAGCATTAATTCAGTGGCTCATAACAGCTGTTACAGACACCAATGCTATAGCACTACCGAGCGTGTAAAAGCTTATTTAAGACTTTCAGATGACAAGGTAAGCACTTCGTTTCAATCGCGTCTTGGAGGGGATCCCTGGTTAAAGCCCTATACAGATTTTGAATTTGAACGCCTGGCAAAAGAAGGGAAGAAAAATCTTGCTGTTATTACTCCTGCATTTGTTTCAGACTGTTTAGAGACCCTGGAAGAAATTGCTATGGAGGGCAAAGAACAGTTCGAAGAAGCCGGAGGCAAAGGATATAAACATATTCCCTGTTTAAATGATAATGAAGCCTGGGTTAACCTAATGGCGTCATGGGTAAATGATTGGGAAAGTAGCCAGGCACTACCCGCTTAAAGCATCTTGCCTTTTCTTTCTTTCGCAGGAAAAAAGTAAAGCAATAATAGATTAGTTTTGCACCGCAACCTTACCGCTGCATAATCCTCAATGGCAAAAGTTTCTTCCGATCAGTTGGGTACTGAATCCATAGGCCGTCTCTTAATTAGGCAGGCTGTACCAGCCTCTATAGGCATTTTAGTGATGAGCTTAAATATCCTGGTCGATTCTATTTTCGTAGGAAACTGGATTGGCTCAATCGCTATTGCGGCTATTAACGTGGTACTTCCGGTTTCTTTCTTTATCGCCGCATTGGGAATGGCTATTGGTATAGGAGGAAGTAGCATCATATCTAGAGCCCTGGGAGCTGAGAACAGGCAGAAAGCCCTAAAAACTTTGGGCAACCAGGTAACGCTTACCTTACTTCTTACCATTTCAATGGTAATCTTAGGATTGTATTTTGTGAATACCCTAATACCTGCATTTGGGGGGAAGGGAGCTATTTTTGAGCCAGCTAAGATCTATTATACCATTGTCCTGTATGGCGTTCCTTTTTTGGCGCTTTGTATGATGGGAAACACAGTAATTAGAGCTGAAGGAAAGCCTAAAAATGCTATGATCGCCATGATCATCCCGTCTGTTGGTAATCTCCTTCTCGATTATCTTTTTATCTATGTTTTTGATTGGGGGATGCACGGAGCGGCCTGGGCCACCACGGCCGGATACCTTTTGTGTTTTGGGTACATCCTCTGGTTTTTTCTATCTAAAAACTCTGAGCTGAAACTACGCCCTGTGCATTTCGGACTCCAGGCCGAAATCCTCAAGGAAATTGGCGCTTTGGGTTTTGTGACTCTATCGCGGCAGGCAGTTGTAAGTATTACGTATTTACTGATGAACAACATTTTATTTAACCTAGGAGGTGAAGCTATGGTTGCAGTTTACGCGATAATAGGAAGGATGTTGATGTTTGCTTTATTCCCTGTTTTTGGGGTAACTCAAGGGTTTTTGCCTATTGCCGGATATAACTATGGAGCAAAAAAATACCAAAGAGTACAAAAATCAATCGGTACCGCAATAAAATATGCTGCCTATATGGCGACACTGGTTTTTATAGGTTTGATGATCTTTCCTGCAGAAATAACTGGGCTGTTTTTAAGCAGTCGTGAGGGCATGGGGGCCACAGAGCTAGCCGCCAACGCCTTTGTTCTGGACCATGCGCCTTCTGCCATGCGTTGGGTATTTGCCGCTACACCCATAATTGCCTTGCAACTTATAGGCGCGGCCTATTTTCAAGCTATTGGGAAAGCTGTTCCTGCCCTATTACTTACATTAACTCGTCAGGGATTCTTTTTTATTCCGTTGATTTTAATTCTACCAAAATTTCTCGGCGAATTTGGTGTATGGATTTCATTTCCGATTTCCGATGTCCTGGCGACAATAGTTACCGGGATCTATCTTAGAAGTGAGCTTCAAACACTACAACGGCAAAAGGATATAATAGCGCCGTAAAAGAACTACGTACAGCACTTATTTTTTTCGCATTTCACCAATTCGTTGCCCCTGCAGAACAGAAACGGAAGCAAGCCTTTCAGGCTCAAAAAGTAATAAGACTGTAGAACCGCCGTAGGCAAAATGTCCTAGTTTTTGTCCTTTGATTACATCTTTTGGCGCCTGGTCTGTCACCTTTTTGAAAGGCTCTTCAAAAACTACGGAACCAATGGTTTGCAGGCCAATGGGTACCATTCCCACATAACCATAACCCTCTGTTTCCAATATAAAATAACCGTGTCTAAAATCCTGAAAAACACTGTAGTCTTTATTATAACCAGGGTTTCCCTCGTTAACGGCATCTATAATATCAGGTAGACCAAATAATCGATCGCCTACGCTCTCTTTTGCTTCTATAACCTTACCTCCAACAGGGGCATGATAATGATGATAGTTTGTGGGCATTAAAAATACAGCCAGGGCGGTACCTCCAACGAACTTCTCTGCGTACTCAGAGTTATCCAATAGACGCTCGAGACTAAGCGTCATTTCGGCCTTTGTGGGAAGGGCCGTGGTCAACTCCAAATCATTAGCGATCATATTTATTACACCGTCTGCCGGAGAAACCAGTACTGATGCATCCTCAGGATTACTTATTGGCCGAACACCAGGCTTTAGGCCACGAGTAAAGAATTCATTAAAAGATTTAAAACCTGCTGCAGGAGTTTCAAAATCTTCATTACCTATGGTCGGGTCGGAAAGCCAATCCTCAATATTGACCATAGAAGCTTTGCTATCCATGAACTTACCCCGCTCTTCAATAAAATATAAAGACCAGCCTAAACCAGGCTCGGTAAGAATGAACTTTTCACCTGCCGGATTTTTATACCACAATAGGGAGAACTCTATAATACGATCAAGTCCGTTATGCGTATTAGGAAGAAAATAAAACCACTTGTCGAGAAAGCTGTATAAATCTTCAATGGTTTTGTTTTTCCATGGGTTTTCCGATCCGTCTTCCAAAGGTTGAACACCTTCAAGCATTGCTCTAATTTTAGTTTTGAATGCTTCGTCAGTCTGATACAATTCCTTCAATTTAAGTACTGGAAGGCTGGACTCCTGCGCGAATGCAGGATTCGTAGACTTGAAACAAAATAAAAGAAGGAATAATAGGTGTAAACCCCAACAATTTTTCATGGTGATGATTTTAAATTACTAATAAATGAAATAGGGGGATTGCTTTCAGGCAAAAGCAGGCGCTAAATTACTAAATCTAAGATTAAAATAAAACTTTACTGAAACAGCCTTTAGTACTAGCTTCCATCCAAGGAAAAAGCCACATAACGGTTGCCCGAAGGGGTTCCCATCTTACCTCCCCCGCATGCAATAACTACATATTGCCTACCGTCAACCTCATAGGTGGCCGGGGTGGCATAGCCACCGGCTGGCAGGTCTGTTTCCCAAAGTTTTTCCCCGGTCTTCATATTAAAAGCGCGAAACTTCTCGTCTCTGGTGGCGGCGATAAAAAGAACGCCTCCGGCGGTAATTACCGGCCCCCCGTAGTTTTCTGTTCCACTAACGGGATAACCTGGGTCATTCAGGGCTTCGTCATGGCCTAGAGGGATTGTCCATTGATATTCTCCAGAGTTTAGATCTATGGCATTTAAAGTACCCCATGGCGGTTTCATTACTGGAAAACCTCTATTATCCTTAAACCTGCCAAAGCCCACAATTGCATAGGGGAGGCCAGTGGTCTCTTCTGCTCTGTGATCTTCGGCCTTAGACGGCTCTTCTTCTATTCCTTTTAAGAACTTAGAAATATCTGAAATCTCATCCTCGCTTAAGTTGGGCATGCCAGGCATAGCTCCTTTTCCCTTCAGGATTACCTGCGCAATTTCGTCCTGCGATAAACGGTCCTTTACATTTTGAAGCTCAGGAATAGCCCCTAAGCCCTGTAATTCTCCGCCATGACATCGTGCGCAATGTACCTGAGCTAGAGATGCTCCTCTGCTTAGTTTTTTCCCATCTTTTTCACCAACCTTAGCCATACGAACAATCCAGGCCATTTCATTGCCATTAACGTACATTACACCATCTCTGGGATCTAATGCGGCGCCACCCCATTCTGCCCCACCGTCCGCACCAGGATACAGAATAACTCCCTTGGTGTCAATAGGAATAAACTGTCCGCCAGAAGTTACTTGGGAGAATTTTTCGAGCACAGTAGGCGGATTGGCGTTCTGGTCCTTGTCGATGAAATCATCAACGAAGGCTGGTTGGTTTGGAGCATATAGATCGGCTTCCCTCAATTCTTGTTTTGAAAAGGGCAATGGCCTTGTGGGAAGCCATTGTGTACTTGCCGCTTCATCACCTTCAAGCGTGGTATTGGGATATGTTTTTTCCTCCAGAGAAAATAGCGGATCTCCGTTGAGCCTGTTAAATACAAATACATGTCCGCTCTTCGTAATTTGAGCCACGGCAGGAATTAATTTTCCGTCTCTTTCTACTTCAAGCAGGTTTGGTGGTGCAGGCAGGTCTCTATCCCAAAGATCATGCTTTACAAACTGAAAATGCCATATGCGTTCACCTGTCTCCGCGTTTAGGGCTAAAAGTGTATTCGCGAAAAGATTATCTCCAAGCCGGTCTCCTCCGTACCAGTCAAAAGCCGCCGAACCTGTTGGAACGTATACTATTCCGTTGGGCTCATCAAGGGCCATACCTGCCCAATTATTTGCCCCGCCAGTAGTTTTATAAGTTTCTTTGGGCCAGGTCTCATAACCAAATTCTCCAGGTTGGGGGATGGTATGAAAAGTCCATTCCAAAGCACCGCTTTTTACATCAAAGGCACGTATATGCCCTGGTGCCGCTCCAGGAGATTCGGAGGTTCTATGTCCTAAGATAAGCAACTCTTTATAGACCACTCCTGGTGTGGTCATTACCACAGGTAATTTTTCGGGATCGCGGCCGAGACCTTCTCTAAGGTCAATACTTCCCTGTTCGCCGAAAGAAGTTATTAAGTTTCCCGTATCAAGGTTAACAGCATAAAGTCTGGGTCCTGAGGCATATAAAATTCTCGATTGTTCTTCTTCGTTTCCCATCCAAGACAGAAGCCCCCTGCTGAGACCCAAACCCGTATTATCTGCTGATGGAGGTTCAAATTCCCATAATTTCTCACCGGTCGCCGCATTTATGGCAAATAGGGTATTTGAGGGACTAATACCAAACAACCGATCATCTATGATTAATGGATTGGTCTGAATTTGTGTTGTCCTGCCTTCTTCTATAACACCGCTTTCATACTGCCAGGCCAGTTCTAATTGATGCACATTGGAAGTGTCTATTTGATTTAAAACCGAATAGTGAGTTCTTTCCGGATCACCCAGGTAATGTGACCAGGTCTTGAAATTAGCATTGGTTTCGACTGCTGTGCTCCGCAGCTCGCGGATCTGTTTGTTATTGCTTTCGGTTTGGCATCCCGAAAAAAGAGAAAACAGAAGACTTAGACATCCAATGAAAAATAAATTGAACTTTTTAGTCATTTTGGTTGGTTTTTGTGACATCAAACTTCGAGACGTTTACCATTCCAAGGCTGGTAAAACTTCTTTTTGTAACTCACATAGTTCATTAATACAATGTACAGCATTTTGATAGGAATCTACCGTGGGATCTAATAGCGCTGCCTGTAGTAAAATTTTCTTTGATCTGTTCAGATAGGCTTCAACTAATAATTTATTGATAGAAGTTTGTGTATATAATAGTGCGAGGGCCGCGGTGGGCAATAGGGGCATTGTAATTGGACTGAGAATCCCGTTTGAAACCGTGGCAGGCACCTCAACGATCGCGTCCTTAGGTAAGCCTGGGACATACTCTTCGGTATTTTTTATATTAATAGCACCTAATTCATGAGCTTCCTTAAAGACCAAACCCTCTATTATTGGAATGGCCAGCTCTCCTGAACCACAAATTTCGTCAGTATTCTTTTTACCATCATCTGGGTACATCGCCACCAAAGGTTCATCGGGCTGGAACTGGGTATGGGTCGGATTCGTATTTAAATTGTAGAGATAAGTGGGTATTTTTCCTTCTTTCCAAGGGTTTTGTTCCAGGGGATCGTAATAATATTGAAGTGCCTGACTGGCTAAAAACGAACTTGCCCATCGTACATATTCTCCAATGTGATTGGTGCCGGGAGAAGGGTACAAGCCAAAAACACGGAGCATGGTTCGGCTTAACGCTATCTCGTCCCAATCTGCCAGCCAATGCGCCTTGCGATCTCTTTCCTTTAGTTCGGGGTACAAATCTTTCCCATCCAGATCTTCAATAGAATGGAACCAGCTAAAATGATTTAAGCCCGAAGCATAAGCCTTAAATGAATTGACATCTCTATCTAGCATCGCGGCCAATTGCTGCTTTCCCTGAAAAACGCCGTGGCATAAACCAACAAATTTAATCCTGGTGGTTCTGCTGATAAGTTCAGATAACTTGGTAAGTGGATTGGTATAATTGAGTAGCCAGGCATCTGGGCAAATTTGCTCCATTTTGCGAATAATCTCTAAGGTGGGAGTAAAATTTCGCAAGGCATGAAACAGTCCGCCAAGCCCCCCATTTTCACCATAAATTTGTTGAAATCCGTATTTCCTAGGAATATGAAAGTCTTGAGACCAATAGAAATAGCGCTTTATTTCAATAGCGGAAATCACAAAATCTGCCCCTTCCAATGCTTTTTCAAGACTTGTGGTATTGGTTATCCTTAGACTTCGACCGAGTTTTTTTGCAATTTGCTCTGCATACTTTTGATGGGCATTCAACTCTGTTGGATTAATGTCCATTAGTTCCAGATGAACTTCTTCTCTGGCGAGAACATCACTTAGCAAGACATCTCTGGTAGAAGCTGGGCCGAACTCTTTACTTCCGGCTCCAATCAATACAATTTTTGTACTCATAGTTAGAGACCATTTGGATTAATTTCAAATCTTTTAATTAAAAAATACAAGACTATTGAAGCGCCAATTAAGAGGAGGCCGCCCAAAATATACTGGGCTGTGACCAAATACCCTATTCCAAGTAAGCTACAATAAATAAATGCGACACCCAATATCCAACCTGTCCATCTAAAACTCATAGGGACTTCCTGAAGTATATCAGGGTTTTCTTCTGCTGTTTTTCCCCACCACCCAGAAGGTTTTACCAGCCTGTAAAAATGGGTCAGGACTTTTTTGTCTGCTGGCTTTGTAAGGTAAACCGCTATGACCCATACCAGGGTAGTCACTACCAAAATTCCAACGGCACGAATCATATTGTATTCTGAGGTATAGATGGTATTCAAAGAAGCAAAAGTATCTGCCGAGATTGCTCCAATGCCTTCTAATCCCATTAGTATCAACCCTCCATTAGCCAAAAGTAGCGAGCAGATCATTGCTGTTATTTCGCCCCAGGCATTTACACGCCACCAGTACCATCTTAAGGCCCAGATCACAGCCATTCCCGCGGTTAGATCGATCAGATAAATCCAGGCCTGTTCTATTGATTCCATATAGTAAGCCGTAATAGCAGCGAAGCCGGCCAAAATCAGTATTGAGAATCTTGAAGCCCAAACATAGGTAGAGGGTCTGGCACCCTTTTTAATGTATCTTTTATAGATATCATTTACAAGATAAGAGCCGCCCCAACAGAGATGGGTGTCCATGGTACTCATAAAGGCTGCAAGGAAGGAGGCGACCAACATTCCCTTTAATCCAATGGGCATCAATTCTGCCAGCATCATAGGGTAGGCCAATTCTGGATCAGCTGCCAGAGCAGGTACCGCCTCAGAAATAGGAAAGATAACCAGAGAACCTAAGCCAACAATAATCCAAGGCCAGGTCATCACGGTAATTCCTAAAAACCCCCAAAGAAAAGCTGCGAGAACGGAATGCTTGTCATTTTTGGTGGCAAACAATCGCTGACCACTATAGCCATCATGCCCGCTACGGGCCCATAATACCAGGATAAGGCACATATATGAAACAAATTCTAAGGAAGAAATATGCTTGGGGTTGGGGAGGATATCTAAGGCCCCGACCGGGGCCTCCTTCAATGCTTTTATTTGCGTTACCATCTCTGATGGCCCCCCCAGAGTATATAGTACAATTGCGGCGAGGATAACAGAACCTAAAAGTCCGGTAATAAATTGAAATACATCTGTAGAAACAACACCCCAAATCCCGGAAGCGCTGGTATAAACTACGGCCAGAGATACACATATGATCAATGTGGTCATGGGTTCCCAGCCAAGTAACACTTCTGCGAATTTTACCATGGCGAGCATCACCCAACCCATGACTATACAGTTTTTTAGAAGTCCGTTGTATATGGCTGAAATAACTCTTAATACGGAAGCCTCTTTGCCTGAATAACGCAATTCCATAAATTCGGCGTCGGTCAGAATGTTTGCTCTCCTCCAATATTTGGCAAAGAAGAAAACCAGGAGCATCAAACCTCCAGCTTCGTACCACCATAACCAATTCCCAAAAATACCGTGTTGCCTTACCAAAGAGGCGGCTGCTAAAGGCGCGTCTGTCGCAAACCAGGTTGCCGCGATAGAGGTGCCCGCGATCCACCAGGGAAGGGATCTACCGGCCAAAAAGTAATCCTCCATACTTTTGCCCGCTTTTTTCGTAAACCAAAACCCCAAAACCGAGGTAATAGAGATATAAACGCTTATAACGACCCAGTCTAGAAGTTCTAGCTTCATGGCTCAAATATTTCCATAGTTTCTAAAGTACAAAATCTGGAAAGACCACTTGCCCATTTGGTGCGTTTCCAGTTCCTTTCTTTTTCCTTACATTTAAGCTCGACTAATTCCAATTCGTTAAAAAATGAGAACACTTTACTCCCGGATCAGCCTGGTCTTGCTGCTGGTCTTATTTATGCCTACAGAAAGCAACTCCCAAAGAAGAAAGACTTCAAATAACCTTCCTCCATATCCGGAGGAAATCTATTCCAGTTTAGAATACCGATTGGTAGGGCCCTTTAGAGGCGGGCGTTCTGCAGCGGTTACCGGAGTCCCCGGGGAGCCTAATCTCTTTTATTTTGGTGCCACGGGTGGCGGAGTTTGGAAGACTACCGATGGCGGAAGGAGCTGGGAAAACATTTCGGATGGATATTTTGGAGGTAGCATAGGTGCTGTTGAAGTAGCGCAAAGCGACCCTAATGTCATTTACGTGGGAGGTGGAGAAAAAACGCTTCGGGGGAATGTATCTTCGGGTTATGGAATATGGAAAACAGAGGACGGAGGAAAGACCTGGTCTTCGGCAGGTTTAAAAAGCAGCAGGCATGTTCCCAGAATCAGAATGCATCCAGACAATTATGATGTGGTTTATGCCGCAGTGTTGGGAAATATTTATAAGCCTTCCAAGGACCGTGGGGTTTATAAAAGTACAGATGGAGGAAAAACATGGAGAAAAACACTTTATGTGAATGATCAGTCAGGGGCGGTAGACCTCGTTCTTGACCCTAATAATCCACGGATTGTTTACGCATCTACCTGGAGAGCAAAACGCACTCCTTATAGCTTAAGTAGTGGAGGGGATGGATCTGCGCTTTGGAAAAGTACGGATAGTGGAGAAACATGGAGCGAAATTTCAAAAAATGAAGGCTTTCCCAAAGACACCCTCGGGATCATCGGGGTAACGGTTTCACCAAAAAACTCGGAAAGAGTTTGGGCTATTGTCGAAAATAAGGAGAAGGGGGGACTCTACAGAAGTGATGACGGAGGGAAAAAGTGGATCCAGGTGAACAGTGAGCGAAAACTAAGACAACGCGCCTGGTACTATACACGGGTATATGCAGATACCGAAGATGAAGATATTGTTTACGTACTTAATGTACGTTACCACCGCTCTACAGATGGAGGCAAAACCTTTAATACTTTTAATGCCCCTCATGGCGATCATCACGACTTGTGGATCGCTCCGGAGAACTCGAAAAGAATGATTATTGGCGATGATGGAGGTGCTCAGATCTCTTACGACGCCGGAGAAACCTGGAGTACATACTACAACCAACCCACTGCGCAGTTTTACCGGGTAACCACAGATAATGCCTTTCCTTATAGGATCTATGTGGCCCAGCAAGATAACTCAACCATTCGCATAAAACACAGAAGCGATGGGGGAAGCATAGATGAGGACGATTGGGAGCCCACGGCAGGGGGAGAATCTGCCCATATTGCTGTAGATCCCACTGATAACGAAATTGTATATGGAGGTAGTTATGGCGGGTTTCTTACCAGGGTAAATCACAAAACTAATACGGTAAGAGGTATTAATGTTTGGCCAGATAACCCTATGGGATATGGAGCTGAAGGCATGAAATATCGTTTTCAATGGAATTTCCCAATCATTTTCAGCAAGCATGATCCTAAGAAATTATACACCTTTTCAAATCATGTGCACTTAAGTACAAACGAAGGACAGAGTTGGCAATTGCTAAGTGAGGATCTTACCAGAAATGATCCCGAAAAACTGGTTTCAAGTGGCGGGCCCATCACCCAGGATAATACAGGAGTAGAATACTACTGTACGATTTTCGCTGCTAATGAGAGTCCCATTAAAGAAGGACTTTTATGGGTAGGAAGTGATGATGGCCTTGTGCACATTACCAAAGACGGTGGTGCCACCTGGGAAAATATTACCCCTCCCAATATGCCCGAATGGAGCATGATAAACAGCATTGAACCCTCGGCATTTGATGAAGGCACCTGTTATGTGGCAGCTACGCGATACAAGTTGGGCGATTTTAATCCCTACCTGTATAAGACCACGGACTACGGGCAAACATGGACAAAAATAACGAATGGTATAAATTCTGAGCACTTTACCAGAGTGCTCCGCGAAGACCCTAAACAAAAGGGTTTGTTGTATGCGGGAACCGAAACAGGAATGTACATTTCTTTTAATGATGGACTAAGCTGGCAGGCATTTCAACTTAACCTTCCCATTGTTCCGATTACTGATTTAACCATAAAAGACGATAATCTTGTGGTGGCCACCCAAGGAAGAAGTGTTTGGATTATTGACGATCTTACGGTCTTGCATCAGTTGAATGATGCCATGAAAGCGAATTCTTCGGTGCTGTTTAAACCCAAAGATTCGTATAGAACAAAAGGAAGGGCTGCGGAAACCCCATCTAAAACAGAAGGGCAAAACCATCCTAACGGAGTAGTTACACATTTCTACTTAAAAGATTTAAAGGAAAAAGACAGTATTTCACTTACCTATACCACGATTTCTGGAGATACCCTCGGAAGCTTTAGCCGCTTTCACAAAGAGAAAGACAAAAAGCTCAAAGTAGCGAAAGGAGGTAATACGCATGTTTGGAATACTCGTGGAAAGGGTGCTGAACGCTTAAAAGGAATGATACTTTGGTGGGCAAATCTGGATGGGGCCAAGGCGGTGCCTGGCGAGTATATGGTTCACCTTAATGTTAATGGAAACAGCAGTTCAGAGAAATTCAAAATTATTCCAGACCCTAGAGCTGAGGTTTCTGTAGCCGACATGCAAAGGCAGTACGATTTTATTTCAGATATCAATGAAACGATAGATAGAGCGCACAAATCAATTAAAAAGATCAGAAACATCAATAAACAATTAGATGCTTTCACCGCGCAGTACAAAGAGAATGAAGCCACCAAAGCGCTGGTGGAAAGAGCAAAGAAAATGAAAGAAGGCTTCGAGTCTATTGAGAAAGAGTTGTACCAAACCAAAAACCGCAGTAGGCAGGATCCCTTAAATTTCCCAATTAAGCTCACCAATAAATTAGGGCATTTGAACAGCCTTGTAGCAATAGATGATTTTCCCCCTACCGATCAGGATATTGCTGTCAAAAATGAATTGACTAAGGGGATCAAAACACAACTCACTGCCTTTGATGCCATGGTAAGCAAGGAAATAGCAGATTTTAACGCAGCATTTAACGAACTGAAGTTAAGCTATTTGTTTGTAGAAGAGTAAGTTTAATAGGGAAGGCTGTCTTTTCGAGCGCAGTAGAGAAAAGGGAGTAGTCCCTTCTTTCGGATATTTATTCCTTCAATAGGTTTTTCCCGCTTTGGGCATTACATTTGCGGGAATGATGGAGTACTACAATTACATCAAGGCGCTTCACCTCATTTTTGTGATCACCTGGTTTGCGGGCCTGTTTTATATTCCACGCCTTTTCATCTACCAAATTGAGGCTTCTGAAAAGCCTTCTCCTGAGAAGGAGATTTTGAGTACCCAGTTAAAGCTTATGTCAAAGAGGCTATGGTATATTATTACATGGCCTTCGGCTATACTCGCTACGCTTTTTGCGATTTGGCTGCTCCTATTGATGCCCTCCTGGATTGAGCAATCATGGATGCATATAAAGCTCGCTTTTGTGGTTCTGCTTATCGCCTATCACTTAAAAACACATCAAATTTTTAAGCAATTGCAAGGCGGGGAAATCCGGTATAGTTCTCAATTTATGCGGTTTTGGAACGAAGGCGCAACCTTAATACTGTTCGCCGTAGTATTTCTTGCAATTTTGAAGAATGCTTTTAGCTGGATCTTCGGACTAATCGGAATTGTTGGCCTGGGAGTGCTCTTGATGCTCGGAATCAAACTTTACAAACGCATCAGAGATAGGGATCCGGAATCCTGATGAATAGAAACGACCATTTGTTAACTGCCAACTTCTTACTGCCCACTGCCTACTATTTTTGGATCGATAATTGCTATCTTTAAACCCAAAAATACCTCCTTGTTCAAGAAACTTTCGCTTAGGTCGCGCATATTTATTACAATGATCCTCTTAGTGCTCATTGCCTCGGTGTTGATCGCTGTGGTCACGATCTATCAATATCGCGAACAGTCTAAAGATTACCATCAAAATCGCCTGGAACGAAAAGAGGCACAAATAAGGCAGAGTATAGACTATACCCTAAGAGAAACAACCTACCCAAGAACCACAGAGAATCTTGGGCATATCTTTAAAGAAGAGATTTATCAAATTGCCGACGTTCTGAATATTCCCTTCAACATTTATGATCTTGAAGGGGAACTTATTAAGAGTTCACGGAGGACCTTTAACAATGATTCTATTTCTACATGTCTTGACGCATATGTGCTCAACGAACTGCGAATAAGTCCGGATAAGCGTTTTGTAGAAGAGAATGCCTCTGAGGGAGAGCGTTACCAGGCCTCATATACCTATATCCTTGACCTAAAATCAAAACCAATTGGTATATTAAATTTACCCTATTTAGAAGATAATTCCTTTAACAATATGGAACTCAGAGAGTTCCTGCTTCGGCTTACGGGCGTTTATCTTCTAATGTTAGTCATCGCTATAGTATTGGCCTATTTCGTCTCCAAGTATATTACCCGATCACTTCAAACCATATCGGACAAATTAAATGAAACTCAGCTAGCGAAGCGAAACGAAAAAATTATCATAAAAGATCCCAGTGAAGAGATAGGTAAACTCATAGATTCCTATAACGGAATGATAGACGAGTTAGAACATAGTGCCGCTAAACTTGCGCGGAGCGAACGGGAACAGGCATGGAGAGAAATGGCCAAACAAGTAGCGCACGAAATTAAGAACCCACTTACCCCAATGCGGTTGAGCGTACAAAGTTTTGACAGGAAATTTAATCCTGAAGACCCAGATGTAACTACCAAAGTAAAGGAGTATTCTAAAACCCTTATTCAACAGATTGATACTATGAGCAGTATAGCCTCTGCATTCTCTAATTTCGCGGAAATGCCTGCTCAGCAGAACGAAACACTTAATGTGGTTAAGATCGTAAAATTGGCTTTAGATATCTTTAACGAAGACTATATTCATTTTATAAGTGAGGAGCAGGAGATCGTCGCCAAATTAGATCGCACACAACTGATCAGGGTGGTGACCAATTTGGTTAAGAACGCCATACAGGCGGTTCCTGAGGTAGCTTCTCCAAGAATATTGGTATCCGTAGCCTCTGAAGAAAAGGCTGTGAAGATTTCTGTAGCTGACAATGGGGTGGGTATTGCTGACGACGTAAAAGACAAGGTATTTGAACCAAAGTTTACCACAAAGTCGAGCGGCATGGGCCTAGGATTGGGTATGGTGAAGAACATCGTGGAAACCTACAAGGGCAGCATAGACTTTACCTCCCAACCTGGAAAGGGCACAGTATTTACCGTACGCTTCCCAAGAGAAAATGACTAACAAATAATTGCTATACATGAACTTCAAAAACATTTTGCTAGAAGATAAGGCTCCTTTGGCAGTCATAAGCATTAACAGGCCAGACAAATTAAACGCTTTAAACGTTGAAACCATAGACGAACTTCATAGGGCCTTTAAAAGCTTAAGTAGTGATAAAGCTATACAAGTCATTATCATAACCGGAAGTGGGACAAAGGCCTTTGTGGCTGGTGCTGATATCAGTGAGTTTGCAGATTATACAGTTGAGGAAGGTAGGGAATTGTCTGCCAGCGGACAGGAACTGTTATTCGACTTTATTGCAAATCTCAATACACCAGTCATCGCCGCGGTAAATGGATTCGCTTTAGGTGGTGGATTAGAATTAGCCATGGCATGTCATTTCAGGATTGCCAGTGAGAATGCGAGATTGGGCTTACCTGAGGTTTCTCTTGGGGTTATACCTGGCTATGGAGGAACTCAGCGATTACCGCAACTGGTAGGTAAAGGAAAAGCAATGGAGATGATCATGACTGCAGGAATGATTAAGGCCAACGAAGCCTTGAGTTGGGGACTTGTAAATGAGGTAGTCGCACAAGAGGAACTACTGCCCACATGCGAAAAGATAGCTAATAAGATTGCAAATAATTCGCCAGTTGCTATCGCCCATGCAATAAAAGTCATAAATGAAGGTTTTAAGAGTAATGCTAACGGGTTTAAGGCCGAAATTGAAGCCTTTGGTGAATGTTTTGGTACGGCCGACTTTAAGGAGGGCACTACTGCCTTTTTAGAGAAACGAAAAGCAGATTTTCCGGGAACATGATATGAAGGTAAACGCTATTTTATACCATGAGAAAAAGCTGCATTTTACTTATGGCGTTATTCGCCACGCTCTTGTGTTTTGCTCAAGAAATCCCCGTTGATTACCAACTTGGAGAAAAATATAACGATAGGTACAAATATTCCAACCTACTAACGCTAACAGGCGACGGTACTGGAGGGTATATTTTGGTTAGATCGTATTATTCAGGGCTTATTCTTAAGCCAAAAGGCTATTTTATAGAACACTACAGTAAGGATCTTGAACTAATAGATGAATATAACTATAAGTTAAAAGGGCCAGAATTTGTAGAAGGGTATGTAAAAAACGGTCAGTTGTATTTGCTTTTCCTGGACTATGATCTAATGCGAGAATCTTATGATTATATCGTACATCGAAGTCCTATTTCGGAATATAACTTTACCGCCGAGACCATTCTTTCGGTCGCATCTAAACCAGTAAATAACCCACTTGACAAAAATTACTACAACAGAAACTTTGGGTCTGGTTTTACCACTACCGCTCTGTTCAATGAGGAGAAATCCGCCTTTGTGATTAGTACTCATTTTAAAAAAGGGAAGGTTAACAAACATCATATATATCTTTTTAGCGCCTCACTTAAAAAAGTGATTGAACACGATTTTTCAGCCGAAGTGGAGGACAAGAATTACGCCTTTGAAAATATTGCGATATCCCCGGGTTTAGACAAGGCTTATATCGTAGGTAAAGCTTACTTTAAGAAGAAACGATTTGGAGCTTTAGAACGAAAATTTCAATATGAGCTTATCATGATAAGCGGTCAGGGGAGTAAAACGCAAATTTTTGATGGACCAGGGAAGTATTCTGAGAGCCTCAAACCGATATTGCATAAAGGCCGACTTATATGCACAGGGTTTTACGCAGACCGAAAGGATAATAGATACAACGGCATCGGGTTTTTCGAACTAGAACCCAATACCCTGGCAGTAAAGAACAAAAAGTACAATGCTTTCTCTGAACAATTCATGTTCGACAAGTTTGGGAAAGAAAACGTGGAGCATGTCAAAAACCTGGTGTTTAAGAACGTAAGTTTTACTCCTGATAATTCCCTTCTGTTTAATGCCGAAGAATACTTTGTAACGAACAGTGTACAGGCAAATTCCAGTGGTGGAAGAATACGCGTACAGCGTTATCATCACAACGATATTGTAAGCGTTAAACTAGACGCGGACGGCAATATGGCTTGGGCCCGTAACATAAATAAATCTGAAGTCACCCAGGGAGATGGCGCCTATGCTTCCTATAGCTCCTGTTCTAAGAATGGGAAGACTTACTTCTTCATAAGTACCGCATCTGAAAATCCTCAATTGCTCAACAATGAACGCCTGATCTTTAAACAAGGCCTTAGTAGAAACCGGAATGTCTTCGTAATCCAACTAGATGAAGCAGGGAAAATGAGCTATGAGAAGATCATTGATGATAAGGATGCCAGGCTACCTCTCATGGTTTCTAAACCCTTGATGGGCAGCTCTGATGACCAGGTGCTTTTCTACGCCAAAAGAGGAACAAAAAAGCAGTTGGTAAACGTAGCGATTAATTAGTACTGCCACACTAATGTTAATTAAGTAGTCACAATTTCTTTTATTGGAAATATTCCATATTTTTGGAATAAATCCAATAAATTGAACAAAAAAAACTATTTAAAAGGCCGTGGAGCACAGAAAAATACCCCAAACAAGTTTCTTCGGCATATATCCGAAACCAGAGAAGATTTCCTGGAATTTTGCCGGCTTGAAGGTGAAGTGGCAGAATCCAATAAAACCCAATACCTTCCAATTTTCCCTAAAACCATTGTCAACAAAGTTACAAGCCCAGATGTTGGGATGATGTACTCAATGAACCCCTATCAAGGTTGCGAACACGGCTGCATTTACTGCTATGCTCGCAATACTCATGAATATTGGGGATATAGTGCAGGCTTAGATTTTGAGAGACGCATATTGGTAAAAAAAGACGCCCCTAAGTTGTTAGAAGAAAAACTAAAAAGCAAGAATTGGAAGGCTCAAACCATTGTATTATCTGGAAACACGGATTGTTATCAACCAGCCGAACAGCGATTTAAAATTACAAGAGCATGTCTCGAAGTCTTTCTCAAATACCGGCATCCGGTTGGTATAATTACAAAAAATGCGGCTATTTTAAGGGATCTGGATATCCTATCTGAGCTAAACAAAGATCAGCTTATTGGCGTCAATATTTCTATAACCTCATTGTCTGAAGCTACCCGGCGCATTTTAGAGCCAAGGACAGCATCTCTTAAAAAAAGACTACATGCCATTGAGGTTTTGGCGACAAATAACATTCCCGTGAATGCAATGCTCGCACCTATAATCCCTGGAATAAACAGTCATGAGATACTTAAATTGGCAAAGGTGGTCTCTGAGAAAGGGGCCTTGTCTTTCGCTATTACTATGGTACATCTCAATGGAGCTATCGGAGGTATTTTTACAGATTGGATAAAAAAAACACTCCCTGACAAGGCCGACAAAGTACTCAACCTAATAAAGCAATGCCACAATGGGACTTTGAATGATAGCCGGTTTGGAATTAGAAACAGTGGGGAGGGGAAAATAGCTGAACAGATTCACAACATGGCCGCTTTGGCCCGGCGTACTTATTTCAAAGACAGGACTTTTCCGCCCTTAAACAAGGAACTCTATGAGATATACAAGAAGGGTCAAATGAAGTTATTTTAAAGATAGATTATCTTTATTGTCCAATTTTTGAGGAAGAATCCGTCTTCATGAAAAACGAATTGAATTTCTAATTTAAAAAAAGTATTATGAGTAATTTTTTGTATTTGTTTCGAGGAGGTGATGAATCTTATCAAGAACTGTCACAGGAAGAAAAACAAGCCCATATGCAGGTATGGGGGACATGGATGAATGGCCTAAAAGAAAAAGGACAACTTGTGGATGGACTGCCGCTTTCAGAAGAAGGGAAGGTAGTTAAGAATAAAGGAGATATTGTAACCAATGGGCCTTTTGCCGAAGGAACAGAAATGGTAGGTGGTTATCTGATTGTTACTGCAGATTCTTTGGAAGAGGCTGCCGAGATCTCTAAGGGCTGCCCTATTTTTGACTATGACGGAAGTTTCGTAGAAGTCAGGGAGATCCTTTCAATGGATGTCCACTAAAACTTAGCAAATAAAAAATGCCCTGGCAAAAAGTAGTCGGGGCTCTTTATTTTTTGAATTGAAGCACAAAGATCCCAGACCGGTAGTAGCCCACCTGTTCCGTTCAGAATACGGAAAGCTAGTAGCTGTATTAACACATAAATTTGGCCCTTCTCATCTGGAGACGATTGAAGATGCCGTACAGGATGCTCTTCTCAAGGCCATGCACGTATGGGGGTATTCTTCTTCCATACCAGACAACCCTACGGCCTGGCTGCTCAAAGTTGCTAACAATAAAGTCATAGACAATTTTAGAAAACTTAAGAAGATTGATCGCACCGCAGAGTCGCAAGGAGGCTTTACACAAGATCTAGAAGACTTTGGTGAAGTGCAACTTAAAAGCACTATCTCTGACAGCCAGTTGAAAATGATATTCGCTTGTTGTCATCCCTCACTTTCTCAGGATTATCAGATAATTTTGAGCTTAAAACTTATCGCAGGTTTTAGTAATAGGGAAATTGCGGATGCCTTATTAAAGAAGGAAGATACGGTAGCCAAATCTTTTACAAGGGCCAAAAGGCGATTGCAAGAACAGATTACCACTCTGGAAACCCCTGTTGAAATTGGACTTCAATCCAGGCTTTTGGTTGTCATTAAGGTGATCTATCTGCTTTTTTCTGAGGGCTATGCTGCTACGGCCGGGGCGCAGTTGATTAAAAAGGATATCTGTTATGAAGCTATCCGGTTGGCGCTGGTGCTACGTGCGAATCCCTATTGTCAACATCCTAATTTAGAGGCATTGATTGCCCTGATGTGTTTTCATGCCTCTCGTTTTGAGGCACGCTTAGATAAGAATATGAGTTTGGTAGATTTGGAGCACCAAGACAGATCGCTTTACGACCAGGAGTTAATTCGTATTGGAATTTCTCACCTGGAAAATGGAGGAACCAAAGGAAGAACTCCTTCTAACTACCACCTTGAAGCGGCGGTGTCTTTTTACCACTCATCTGCCAAGACCTTTGAGGAAACAGATTGGAAGAGCATCCTTCACCTATATGACCTTCAATTACAAAGTCAATACTCCCCTATTGTAGAATTAAATAGGTTGATACCACTGCTAGAAGTACACGGCCCACAAAAAGCCTACAAATCACTAAAAGCCTTAAAAGAGAAACCTCATTTCAGAGAAAATAGCCTCTTCTATGCCATAAAAGCTGAAATACAGCAGCGTCTTCCAGACCCTAATCTGGCAAGGAAATCTTTGGTAAAAGCTATAGACCTTGCTACCAACGATCTGGAACAGGCACATCTAGAAAGGAAACTTAAAAAACTAGAGGGAAACCAAAAGCTTAATTAGCTTAATTCCCAACCTTTTCTATACTTGCCATTGACCCAGTCATTGGCTTTGTCATAATTGGTGACCTTCATATTCTCCCCATCCCAAAGAACTTTGCGTCTTCCTGGATAAGCGAAAGGATCCCAGTCGCCCAGTTTTTTACCTGGTTTTAGCTCTTTATACTGGAAAGCCTTGATCGCTAAATTTCCCATTAATACAGCTTCGGTAAGCGGACCGGAACGCTTAAAGTCTGAAGAAGTCTCTGTACCATTGAGACATCCTTCTACCCAATTGCGCTGATGCCCTCCGATATCGCCTTCAATTCTTTTCAGGTATGGTTCAGGTCTGTTAAGCAAACTCATCATTTCTGAAGGTAACAGGCGTGCATTTCTCGAATATACATCGCATACGAGAATCCCTTTCGTCCCATAAAAAATAGTACCGCCTCCGGTATCTCCAATACGCTCTCCGTCTTTCAACTCGTCTGGAAGATCTGGTAAGATACCCCCGTCATACCAGTTCAACGCAATATCTCCATGTTCAGAAGTATTGAATTTTAATCGAACTATTGATGATGAAGGGCATGAAGCATTGTAATCAGCTTCGACAAAGTCACCCACCCAATTTGTGGTGCAGCTGGCTTCGGCTTCTGAAGGATATCCTAAATCCAGAACACCAAAGGGCGTTTCCATAATATGACACCCCATATCTCCCAGAGCTCCGGTACCAAAGTCCCACCAACCTCGCCACTTAAATGGCAGATAAGCGTCATTGTAGTCCCGCATGGCAGCCGGCCCTAACCAAAGGTCCCAATCTAATCCCTTAGGTACCTGATGCTTTTCCATCGGGACAGGGACGCCTTGTGGCCAGACAGGTCTGTTGGTCCAGCAATCCACTTTATTCACTTTTCCAATGATCCCAGATTTGATCCACTCTTTTGCCTCTCTGCTACCATCGCTGGAAGCACCCTGGTTGCCCATTTGTGTAACGATTCCATTTTCTTTTGCCACCTGAGTCATCAAACGAGCTTCTGCAATATTATGAGTCAGGGGCTTTTCTACATAGGCATGCTTTTTGGCCTTCATAAATGGCAAGGTGATAGTGGCATGCGTGTGATCTGGAGTAGCCACCATAACCGCATCTATTTCGTTTAAATGCTTATCATAAACTTTTCTGAAATCCTTAAATCTGGCCGCTTTAGAATACCTCTTAAAGCTGCCTTTGGCCCTGCGTTCATCAACATCGCAAAGCGCAACATATTTTACCTTTCCTGTACCATCTAATCCACGCATGACACCTTCCCCTCTGCCACCTACGCCAAAGGCAGCAACGTATAAAGTATCGCTTGGCGGTACATGAGTTTTCCCTAAAACATAACTTGGAACGATTGAAAATGCAGCCGTAGTCGCTGCAGCATTTTTTATAAATTTTCTTCTTTGCATAGTGGCTTAGATTTTAACTAAGCCTTGAAGATACGAAATACTGAAGTACATTTTTTAATATTCTAAGGGATATCTTTTAGTGAGAGAATAAATTTATAATTCTCCTTCCCATTCTTTATAAAACTGTTCCAGATATGCTAACATAAACCGATGCCGTTCTTCGGCCATTTTTTGTCCTGTTTCTGTATTCATTTGGTCTTTCAGTAAGAGCAACTTCTCATAAAAATGGTTTATAGTAGGACTATTCAGTTCTTTATATTCCTCCTTAGATAATTTTAGCTGCGCGGGAATTTCCGGGTCGTATAAAGGGCGATTTTTATAGCCTCCGTAATTAAAAGCCCGGGCTATACCAAGTGCGCCTATCGCATCAAGCCTGTCTGCGTCCTGAATCACCTGCATTTCTTTAGAATTGAAGATGGGCTCTGCACGTCCCAAGCTATTCTTAAATGAAACAAATTTTATAATATTGATTACATGATCTATAACCTCCTCAGTTACCGGTATGGATTGTAGAAATTGCCTTGCCATATTGGGGCCGATGCTTTCATCGCCTTCATAAAACTTGGCGTCTGCAATATCGTGAAGCAAGGCGCCTAGTGAGACGATCAGCATGTCTACCTCCTCCTTTTCTGCTATTTGAAGGCTGGTGTTATAAACTCTTTGGATATGAAACCAATCATGCCCTCCTTCAGCACCTCGCAAGGTAGCCTTTACGAAGTCTATAGTCCGTTCAATAATCGCTTCATTTGTCATATAAAGTTGTTTACCGATGCTACAATTTGTTGTTCGGCCTTAGCCATGATCTTTTCTGGCTCATCGTTTAGCTCGTATGGTTGGTGTACATTAAAGATAAGATGTGACCCAATGCCGTAAGGGAACTTCCCATAACGAAGCATCTTCCAGGAATTGTTAATGCTTATGGGGACTACTAGGGCTGAGGGTGCGGAACGCATCAGTACTTTTAAACCTGTTGTTTGAAATTTCTTAGGATGCCCGGTTCTGCTTCGTGTACCTTCAGGAAAAATAACTGCACTTCTCTTGTTTTCTTCGATGTACCTTCCAAGTTTCGCAATTTCGGTCAGCGCCTGTTTACTGTCTTTACGGTTAATCAATACGGATCCTCCGTACCTGAGGTTAAAAGACACACTTGGTATCCCCTTTCCAAGCTCAATCTTACTAACAAATTTTGGATGATACGCTCTCATATACCATATGATCGGGGGAATATCGTTCATACTTTGATGATTTGCCACAATAATCAAAGGCCTATTTGCTGGTATTTTATGCGGATTGTGAAAGCTATAACGCGTTCCTAAGAGATTGGTGCACCTCATCAGGACCCAATTGAGAATGCTCACGCTCCGCTTATGTGCATCATATCCGAAAACCCTAAGGCAAAACCACTGTATGGGGTGAAATAATAATAGGGTTAGCCCAAAGAAAAAGAAGTAAATGACCGTTAACGGATAAGCGAGTATTTTACGCATACACAAAAATAAAAAACCGCCCAATAAGGACGGTATTTTCATTCGGTTTTGTGACTAATTTGCCAACTGCTGCATTCGGAAATTTAACAGAATTCTTCATAAGCTTCTGTCAGGTTTTCGGCAATAATTTCTGCCGGCCTCCCTTCAATATGATGTCTTTCTATCATATGCACCAGTTCTCCATCCTTAAAAAGAGCCATACTGGGAGATGAAGGAGGAAAGGGTACCATTAGATTTCGGGCGGCGTCAACCGCTTCCGTATCTACACCGGCAAAAACTGTGATCAAATGATCGGGCTTTTTGCTGTTTTGCAAACTCAGCTTGGCGGCCGGTCTGGCATTTGCTGCGGCACAACCGCATACCGAGTTCACTACCACAAGGGTAGTGCCTTGTTGCTTAATAGCCTCTTCCACATCTGCTGCGGTATATAATTCGTCGAAGCCTGCTGATGCCAGGTCTTCTCGCATAGGTTTTACTAATTCTGCGGGATACATAATGTCAATTTTTTGATATTTTACAAAGATAACCAATTTGTCTCATTTCCTGACAAAACCTTAACGCTTGAATCTTCATTTTTTTCCAGCCTTAAAATCATATCTTTGGCAAAATTTAAAAGTAGTATGATCAGGTGGTTAGGCGCAATTCTGGGTTATTTCTTATTTCGGTTTCCCGGAGCTATTTTGGGATTTTTGATTGGCAGCTTGGCAGATAACCTCAATAGCGGGGGAGGCTCCAGAACGATATTTCAGGATATGTCGCGTTCCCAGGTTTCAGCGGCCGACTTTGAACTCCACCTACTTTCTCTGTGTTCTATAGTTATTAAGGCCGACGGACAAGTAAGTCAGCGAGAACTGGACTATGTAAGGCAGTACTTTCTAAGTACCTATGGAAAGGAAAAGTCCAATGCCATTTTTAGGACATTTAATGATGTTATTAAGAAGAGGGAGATTTCAGCCCAGCGTATCTGCGCTTTTTTAAATCAACACACGAGGTACGAAGTGCGTTTACAGTTGCTGCACTTTCTCTTCGGAATAGCGCAGGCAGATGGTTCTGTAAGTACTCCTGAAATAGAAAAAATAAAAGAAATTGCAGGCTATCTAAGAGTAGGCAGACATGATTTTGAGAGTATTAAAGCCATGTTTATACGTGCCGCTGACAATGCCTATAAGATCTTGGACGTAGATAAAACAGCGACAGACGACCAGGTTAAAAAAGCCTATAGAACAATGGCAAAGAAATACCATCCAGATAGGGTAAATACCAAGGATGAAGCCATAAAAAAGGGCGCTGAGGAGAAATTCAAACAAGTTCAGAAGGCCTATGAGGAAATTCAAAAAGAACGTGGTCTCTAGCCTGCCAGAAGCCTTTGATTTTTCAGATCCTTATACGCCAGACTCATCAAACAAATTATTGAAATAACGCCCATGCAAGATTTCTGGTTTTACACAGAATTAGGATTTCACCATGTTATGGATCCTACGGCCTATGACCATATCTTATTTCTTGTGGCTCTGGCCGCCCCATTCACCTTTAAACATTGGAAACAGGTACTTGTTTTAGCTACTGTGTTTACTGTTGCCCATTGCTTTTCGCTGGCCCTATCTGTTTATGACATTTTCAGAGTGGATAGTTTTATAATAGAGCTTATGATCCCCATAACGATACTTGTGACAGCGCTTTTTAATGTTTTTTACATAAAACGCTTCAAAGGGATCAAAAGCCTCGGTATGCACTTATTGGCTACGACTTTTTTTGGGCTTATCCACGGTTTTGGGTTTTCCAATTACTTTAATCTTCTGATGGCGGAAGAACCTGATAAACTAGTCCCGCTCCTGGGGTTTGCGACAGGAATAGAAGTTTCTCAGGTACTTGTCATCCTTTTTGTACTGCTATTAGCCCTTATTGGGCAAGGAGTATTTAAACTACGGCAGACTACTTTTAGTATTGGAGTTTCTATAATTGTGGCCCTGATTACAATTCCATTACTAATAAAAGCGTTTTTAGAATAGAATTTCACTAAAAATTAACCGTTTGGGGTTGTAGAGCTATACTAAAGCCGGTATCTTAGTGGCTTGCCAAGGAGATGATAAAAAAACCGACCGGTTCAATGAATGAGAGCAAACAAGAAAAATATGATAAGGCCTATTTAAGAATGGCCTTTGAATGGGGAAAGTTATCGTATTGTGAACGAAAGCAGGTGGGAGCCATAGTTGTAAAGGACCGGATGATTATTTCCGATGGCTACAATGGTACCCCTACAGGATTCGAAAATATTTGTGAAGATGAAGAAGGATATACAAAATGGTATGTACTTCACGCTGAGGCGAATGCGCTTTCAAAAGTGGCATCTTCTACACAGTCCTGCGAGGGAGCAACCTTGTATATTACATTATCGCCCTGCAGGGAGTGCAGTAAACTTATTCATCAGTCTGGCATAAAACGTGTAGTGTATCAGACCGCTTACAGAGATGATTCCGGACTAAAGTTCTTAGAAAGAGCTGGAGTTCAATTGGTACATCTGCCGATAATTGAAAGTGTGGTTTAAATTGCCCTGAAATCTAATGAAGAAGAACTACTACATATGGCCTACAGTAATTGCTCTAGCCCTAGCGCTGGGAATTTTCGTCGGGGGTAAACTTCACTTCAATGACACCCCTGAAAAACTGTTTACCACAAATTCTAAGAAGGATAAACTCAACCGCCTTATTGATTATATAGATTATGAGTATGTTGATGAAATAAATACAGACAGTATTGTAGATGTCACGGTTAATAATATACTGGATAAACTAGATCCACATTCGGTATATATTCCTAAAAACGAGATGGAACGGGTGGCAGAGAATATGAAAGGAGATTTTGTGGGTATTGGGATTAATTTTTATCCGTATCGGGATACTATAACGGTTATACGCACCATAGAAAGGGGCCCTAGTTACCTAAAAGGATTGAAACCCGGAGATCGAATTTTGATGGCCGACAATGATACGCTTTATGGGAAGCGTTTATCTAGTGATGAAATTGTAAACCGTTTAAAAGGAAAAATAGGGACTTCTGTTAAACTAAAAATTTATAGGAAAACAGAAAACAAACTCTTTTCAGTTAGCTTGAAAAGAGACCGCATCCCAATTAAAAGTGTTGAGGCTTTTTATATGCTCACCCAGGACCTGGGGTATATAAAAGTGAATCGTTTTGCTGAAAGCACCTATAAAGAATTTACAGAAGCCCTGCGTACTTTGCAACGGAAGGGAGCCGAAAAACTTGTGCTGGATTTGCGAGATAACCCGGGGGGTTACCTGGGAATAGCAGAGCAAATGGCTGATGAGTTTCTGCAAGACGGGAAACTCATTCTGTTTACAAAAAATAAAAAGGGGAAGATAGATAAGACATTTGCTACGAAGAAAGGAAGCTTTGAAGATCAGCCTGTTTATGTGCTTATCAACGAAAGATCTGCCTCGGCCAGTGAGATTATTGCGGGTGCTTTACAAGATAATGACATTGGAACGATCGTAGGCCGGAGGTCTTTTGGGAAAGGACTGGTACAGCGAGAGATGGAGCTAGGTGATGGTTCTGCAGTAAGACTAACAGTATCAAGGTACTATACCCCCACCGGGCGTTCTATTCAAAAAGACTACCAAAACGGAAATAAAGACTACTACCAAAAGTTCACAGACAGATATCACAGTGGTGAACTGGTATCTGTAGATAGTATAAAGGTCGCAGATTCCTTGAAATTTAGAACTCCTAAGGGAAAGACCGTTTATGGGGGTGGTGGTATTATCCCCGATGCTTTTGTCCCTATTGGCACAAATGAAGAGGAGGCCATTGAAAGTATGGAAAGCCTGGGCTTTTTATCCCGCTTTATTTTTGAGCATTTAGAGGAAGACAGAAACCGATATGCCGCCTACGATAAAGAGCTTTTCACCGAAGAATTCCGGGTTGATGATATCCTTTTTGATCGCTTTGTGGATTATGCAATTGCACGCAAAATTAAAATGAATTTTTACGATCATGAGGATAAGGTAAAACTCTATTTGAAAGCAGCATTGGCAGAGCAGTTATTTTCACCAAATCTTCATGCCAAAATCAGGGCTGCCGGTGACGATATGCTTCAGAAAGTGTTAGAATTAGACCGGCCTACCATTCAACAACAGGAGGCAGAACAAATAGAGGCCCAGAATTGATTACAGAAATTGAGATCACCGCTTAGGATCCACTAAATCTTCGAATTTTTTATAACCTCGGATAGGATCAAAATCCTTAGATCTTTTAATTAATTCAAGGTCTTTCCAGCCATTGATAAGAGCCTTTTCCAGGTGTAGCAAGCTTTGCTCAACGAGATTTAATTGGGCAAACCCTCTCGAAATCCTGTAGTGAAAAAAAGGATTGGTTGGATCTTGAATCAACAACAACTCCGCGCAATACACAGCGCTATTTTTGGCTTTTTCTCTTACACGAGCATCAAAAGTCTCGATGGCCATTGCGAAAATCTTGTATTGCAAACGTTTTTCCATTTTTTGTAGTTGTTCACTATCGTTGTCTGCATAAGAACGCTTGAGTTTTTCCAATTGATTTTTCCACCACTTAAAGTTATCCTTGCTACGACCAACAGATACTTCTTCGTAAAACCTTCTGCTAAACTTAATAGACAGCGAGTCTTCCAATTGAACGGCCTTTTTATAATCTCTGTTTTGTGTTCGGTAATATTTGTTCTTTTTTAGGCCTTTCATTTTACCTTGCAGGCTGTCTAGCTCATAATATTTGCTATAATTTTTTACAATTCTACCATACTCCCTCACTGCTTTAAGCAGCTGCATTTCTTTCTCAAAGCTTTTTGCCACCGCATAATCCTGAGCAAAAATTTCTTGGATAAATTGGGTATTTATTGGCTTTAAACCCCGGTTGTAGGCCTGTAATTCGAGCCAACCAAAGGCGCGCAATAGTTGCTCTGGTGGTGGCCACTTATGATCATCCTCATAAGTAAACAGAGCATTGTCTATTTCCATAGCATCTAGATACTCTTGTACCTTATGCATCTCTGAATAATTCATATCGCGATCGCCCACCAATCCTACGTAGGCGAAATCATCATCATTTGAGGGCCTGTGTAAGGCGGTGCCAGGAAACCCTGCGCCACAGCCTATTACACCTTGAATGGCTTTTGATAAAACCGCAATGCTGGTTGCTAATCTCGAACCCCCTGAGAAGCCAGCGGTGTAAATCCGTTTTGCGTCAATATTAAATCGGGCGAAGATATGCTTAAACAGCCTATCGGTGACATCTAAGTTTGTCGCATAAGGTCCATTTTTACTGTTGTTGGAACAAACCAGGATGTAGTTGAATTTTTCCGAAGCAGGGACAAATGGAGTAATGCCCACTTTGCCCCTTGCGGCAGGATCTGAAATAAAAACAATGGCCGAAGGCCGCTTTGAGTCAAACTGAGTAGGAAGATATAAAGCAAAGCTTTCGTTTTCCTTTCCTGAAGTTAGAATGGAGTCGATTATTTTGCCTTTCTCACGGGAGAAGTCTTGTTGTGCAAAACCCGAAACCAAAAAAATAAGGAAGAAGACCAGAATTAGCGATCTAGCTGTATTTTCAATCTGTTTTTTTGCACAAGCTTGCTCATAGCGATAACACCTATCAATGAGATCTCTAAGAGTCTTCATCCAGCTTTTTTTGGATTCTTTTTGAACTGATAAATATTAATAACAGCACAATAGCGCAAAGAGAAGCGACAATTCCTATCAATGCTATCAAACTATCGCCCTGAAGGGGATTTTCAAAATCAACCAGGGTCGTATTAAAGGCAATGAGGCCAATGGCTAAAAGAATTAATATGGTGGTAAAGGTTTTGTTCATTTTAAAGAGATTAGCTCTATATCCCGGGATTTTTGAACTCAATATGTCAGAATACCTGATCTAAATAAGCTGATTAATATTTGTGGCAAAAAGTTTTACTGCAATGGCAAGCAAAATTACGCCAAATACTTTGCGAATAATGCTAAGCCCGCCTTTTCCTAGTACCTTTTCAATTTTACCGGAAGATTTCAATACAAGATACACAAAAATAATGTTCACAATAATGGCTATTACGATGTTCTCAACCTGAAATTCTGCCCTAAGCGATAAAATAGAAGTCATGGTTCCAGCACCCGCAATGATTGGAAACGCTATGGGAACAATTGAGGCACTTTCGGGTTCATCGTCCTTGTAAAGGCTAATCCCCAGGATCATTTCTAAGGCAAGGAAAAAAATGACAAAGGCACCTGCCACTGCGAACGAATTGACATCAATTCCGATGAGTTTTAGGATTTCTTCTCCCGATAAACAAAAACGCAACCATAATACAGGCGGCAACAATGGCGGCCTTCCCCGATTGTATATGCCCTACTTTGCTGCGCAGACCGATAATAATTGGGATACTTCCCAAAATATCAATCACCGCAAAAAGTATCATGCTGGCAGAAACGATCTCTCTAAAATTTAAATTCATAACAATCTCTTTAATTAGGCGCCCAGATTTACGTTATGAAGGCGGTCTTTGGATGTTCATTTCAGATATAAATTTTTCGGCTTTTTCTTTTCAAAGAGGTATCTTTACCTCAAGTTTTGGAACCGTGTTTCAACTAGGAAAAACCATTGTCTCAGAAGAGATTATTGAAAATGATTTTGTCTGCAATCTAAGCGCTTGCAAAGGGGCCTGCTGCGTTGATGGAGAAGCTGGAGCCCCATTGGAGGAGAACGAAACCCAAATACTCATTGATATCTTCGCCTCAGTAAAGCCTTTCTTGAGACCAGAAGGGGTAGCCGCTATAGAAGAACAGGGAGTTTTTGTAAAGGGAGAGGACGGAGAATGGGAGACCCCGCTTGTAAATAAGAGCGAATGCGCCTATGTGGTTTTTTCTGATGAAGGAATAGCAAAGTGCGGTTTGGAAGAGGCTTACAATGCAGGGGCAATTCTATGGAAAAAACCAATATCCTGTCATCTGTATCCGGTTCGGGTAAAGGAGTACACAGAATTAACAGCGGTTAACTATCACAAATGGCAAATTTGTGACCCTGCCTGTTCATTGGGAGCAGAGTTACAACTTCCTGTTTACAGATTCGTAAAGGAAGCCTTAATCAGAAAATTTGGACAAGAATGGTATTCCGAGTTGGAAGAAGTGGCCAAATCACTTTCTAAACTGTAGGGATATCAAGAATTACTTTGGTTCCTGCAGGGGTATTAGCTTCGTTGAACAGATCTACGATTTCAACATTAAAAGAGTTTTGATAGTCTTTGGAGAAGTTTGCCAGCCGTTCTTTTGTGATGTCTATACCTACAGACTTTCGTTTCAGTACTTTGCTCGCTTTTAATTTCTCAGCCGCTTCTCTCCCTACACCATTATCCGCTATTGCAATGGTGATAAAACCCTTTTTTTCTGATAAAACTTCCAACAAAATACTTTTATCGCCCTCCTTTGAAGACAAGCCATGCCAGAGCGCGTTTTCCAAAAAAGGTTGTAGGATCAAAGAGGGAATTTTGACAATATGAGTGTCTATTTTGTCATCTACCTTTATCTCGAAATTAATTTCATTGGAAAAACGAATATTTTCAATATTCATGTAAAGGTCTACAGTTTCCAATTCTTCGGCCAACGGAATTTCTTTAAGGGAAGAGGCTTCCAGAATCTTTCGTACCAGTTTAGAGAATTTGTTCAGGTAATGAACCGCATTCTTTTTTTCGTTGTTTATTATATAGAGTTTGATCGAATTCAGAGAGTTAAACAAAAAATGCGGGTTCATTTGACTTCTAAGCATGCTCTGTTCCAGGGTAAGCATCTTTTTTTCGCTTTTCAACTGATACTGCCTGTACAGGATGTAAAGAATTAAGGTGAATAAGGCTAGTAGCAATGCGCTTACCAATAAGATGTTCTGGTTTCTTCGAAGTTTTAAATTTGCAATTTCATTTTCTTTGGCAAGAGCCTCGATCTCCGTGTTCTTTTTCTCCGTGTCATAACGGATGATGACATCATTAACATAACTAAGGTTGAGGTCATTGGTGACTATATCTTCAAACTCATCTGCTCTTCTTAGGAATACGAGCGCGTTTTTGTGATCTCCCCTTTTATCGGCTAGCTCAGATAACAGGTTGTAGCTGCGTGATATGAACCTGGGAAGATTGTGGTTTCTTGCAAGTTCCAGGCTCATTTGTAGCCTTTCTTCCGCTTCTTTAAACCTGCCTAGCTTCATTAGTGCCCAGCCATAATTGATCAACACTGAAGAAATGATCTGCCTGTCTTCCATACTTTGAGCAGTTGCCAAAGTAGGTTCTAAGATGTTCATAGCTTCGCTGAGCCTTTCTTGCTTAATATAAATTTGTGCAATGCTATTTTGGCAAATGGCTTTTCCTCTTGTAGAATTGATGTCTTCGTCATACGCCAGGGCTTGTCTGTAACTCTTTAAAGCGGCGTCTAACTTACCTTGCTCCTCCAGACACTCTCCTATATTTTGACTATTTACTGCCAGGCCGCGAATGTTTCCAAGCTCTCGCTCAAGCGCCATGGCTTTTTCAAATTGTTCAATCGCCAGGTCGCATTGTTTCAAAGTCTGATAGATATTGCCAATACTGTTGTGCGATACGTTTATACTCTTTTTGATACCATCGGAGGGGTTTTCAATGGTTTCTGCTAATTCCAGTGCTTCCTGGCTATAATCGAGTGCGGTTTTTATGGCATCCATTCTACGGTATACCACACCCAGCATATTTAGGCTAAAAACCCTGAACTCTGTATTTTCAATTTTTGCAGCCTGGTCAAGGCCCCTTTGATGAAACTCTATAGCTCTGGCGAATTGAGAAATGTTACGGTATTTTGTTCCGAATTGATTGTAAGCATAAGCCAAACCATCTCCATAATTGCTTTTAACTGCTTCCCTAATAAAATACTTCATAAGTACGGTATCCCTTCTATTAGGGCGTAGTGCTTTGTCTATTTCCGCATAGGTTTTAGGGGCCGCGGTAATTAGACTGTCTACCACTTTTCTGAAATCATTGGGAATGAACTGGGCTTCTGCCACGAGAGAAAAAAGCAGCAGTAAAAATAAAGGGAGAAGCTTTATTTGGGACGATGGCATACAAATAGTTATAACAAATCCAGAAAATCAGATTTCTTTTGACGAGAAACCGGGATTTTGTGGTTAGACTGCAGTACTACATAACCGTCTGTTTTTAAAAATTCCTTGATCTTGGTAAGATTGATGATATAGGAGTTGTGAATTCTAAAAAAGGATTCGCTGGGCAAGAGCTCGTTTACTTCCTTGAGCTTTTTAGTCAATACTATTTTTTGACCATCTACAAGGAAAATGGTACTATAGTTGCCATCAGATTCGGCATAGAGGACTTCATCACTTTCCAAAAAAAGTAATTTGCCATCCGTATTTAGTGTTATTTTTTTGTGCACCGGATTGGCATTAAAATTCACTAGAATTTTTTCCAGGCGTTCGGCGGTGTAATTCTTGGCGTTGTATTTTTTTATTTTGACAATGGTATCCTTAAGATCATCTGTATCTATCGGTTTTAAAAGATAGTCAATGGCTTCATTTTTTAGTGCTTTGATCGCATATTGGTTGTAAGCAGTGGTAATAACCACGGGGAAATCTTTATTCTTGAGTTTTTGAATGAATTGAAACCCATCCATAGTGGGCATTTCAATATCCAGAAAAAGGCAATCAGGGGTGTTGGTTTCAAGGTAACCTAGAGCCTCAAAAGGATCGGTAAATGATGCTACAACATTGATCTCATCGCTGAAATTTGTCAATTCCCACGAAAGACTTTGAAGTGCTTTTATCTCATCGTCTACAATTACTGCTTCTAACATGCGCTAAAAAAATATAAAAGGTAAGTTAGTCAAAATTAGGATTATTGTTTCTGGGGACTCTTAAAAATTGTGTCGTTAGGTTGGTTTTGCGTATAACTGGTAAAAAAAATAACAAAACTGAAGGTTTTTAGGAATGTTCCCTTAGCCAAAGTAGGCCTTCACTTACAGGATAATAAAGAGTTTATATTATCATAACCATTTGAAAATCAACTAATTAAAATTTCACTATTGTTTTGACAACCTCATAATGTCATTCACACATAATTTGATACCATTTATACAAATCAGTCATTACTATTGCAAGTTGCTATATATTTTGGCTCTGTATTCTGCCAAACAAACCACAAATTAAAGCCATGAAAAAGTGTTTTATCTTTTTTACTTTTTTAATCATCGCCTTGGTTATTGCCGCGAATGTTGAGAACAAGGAAGACGATTTAGTTGCTGTGGAGATGGCTATGGATCAACAAACATTAGACCCGGCTCTGGAACACGACAATTATTTGGGATCTGATTAAAAATTACACACTATATAAATGAAGAGCATGTTGCGAATTTATGGCAATGGCATAAAACTGGTACTATGGACAGCAGTTTCTCTGTTGTTTGTCTCTCACAATGTATCCTACAAAGACGAAGTCGATTATATCGATTTAGATGGGACTTACGCATTAAGAACTGCTGGAGCCCACGATCTTGAGCTTAATGGAAGGATTAATTTTGAGAGTGCACTCGAGGTGACAGCAAACGGCTCTTACTTCGCAACTTTGAAGCTCAATTTGGAAAGTAGTTCGAAAGACAGAAGGCATAGCATGGGGTTCTTGATATCAAAACAGGATAGGGCGAAGCCCATTGGCGCAGGTACTTATAGAATAAGCAGGGATATTGATGGATTTTTAAATCGCTTTGACGGCGTTTTTGGCTTTGCCAATATTGAGGCCGATGGCGAATTGCCATATTTTGCCACGCGTGGCAAAGTTGGCATTTTGAGACTTACAAAAAATAAATTGAGGGGATCTATTGATATTGAATTGGAAAATGCCAATGGTAAACAATTGATTATCAGAGGAGATTTCACTGCTGTTCCAAATATAAACTGAGATAAAAACAGTATATTTAATATTGCAAGTTATAAAAATAGAACTGTCAAACCTTAGGTACGGTCTACGGGGGTGTGTTTAAATGATACACCATGCTATAAAGCGTCCCTCCGATGAAGTTGCTAATTGGACAACCTAACCATATTCGGTTATGGTAATTGCACGATTTTTAGGTTTCGGGGGAACTACCTAGATCAGCAAACCAGCTAGTAATCAAAATTTCGATGCATTGGGAGGCCGTACGGTTTGACAGTCATTTTTATACTTTCCGGTTTATTTTCTTCTGTTTAAGACTATCATTTTTTTTTCAAATGAATTACTTCCCTAGAAAGGCAATAAACATCACTTGCCAGCCTAGATTTCAACACCTTGTGTTAAAAACTTTGAACCCAATTTGGTAAAACAGGCTTTACAATTTGATTACATTTTTCAATCTTTGTTAGTCCCAACTCGGAGCTAATTTTCACCCGACCACTAATCATTTAAAGCCAAAAATATGTCAGCAGCCGTAGAGCCGATTTTAGAAGAAAATGAAGATAGATTTGTAATATTCCCCATCCAACATCACGATTTGTGGGAATGGTACAAGAAATGTGAGGCCTGCTTCTGGACTGCTGAAGAGATAGATCTTCATCAGGATCTTACAGATTGGAACAATAAGCTAAACGATGATGAACGCTATTTTGTAAAGCATATCCTTGCCTTTTTTGCCGCGTCTGACGGGATTGTCAATGAGAATTTGGCAGAAAACTTTGTCAATGAAGTGCAATATTCTGAAGCTAAGTTTTTCTATGGTTTTCAGATTATGATGGAAAATATTCATTCTGAAACCTATTCACTTCTGATCGATACCTATGTAAAAGATGAGAAAGAAAAGAACATTCTTTTTAAAGCAATAGAGAATTTTCCAGCCATCAAGAAAAAAGCGGATTGGGCTTTGAAGTGGATTGATTCTCCGAGTTTCGCCGAACGGTTAATCGCTTTTGCGGCTGTTGAGGGGATCTTTTTCTCAGGTGCCTTCTGCTCAATATTCTGGTTAAAGAAAAGAGGGTTGATGCCAGGCCTTACTTTTTCTAATGAACTTATCTCCAGAGATGAAGGAATGCATTGCGATTACGCTGTGCATCTGCACAATAGCCATTTGGTAAATAAAGTGCCTAAGGAACGCATCACAGATATTATTGTAGACGCTCTTAATATAGAACGAGAATTTATCACCGAATCACTTCCCGTAAGTTTGATAGGTATGAACGCGAAATTAATGACGCAGTACCTAGAGTTCGTAACAGACCGCCTTCTTGTCGAATTGGAATGTGAAAAGGTTTACAATGCCACCAATCCATTCGATTTCATGGATATGATTTCTCTACAGGGAAAAACAAATTTCTTTGAGAAGCGCGTATCTGAGTATCAAAAAGCCGGCGTACTTAACAAAGAAAAAGATACAGACTCTCAGAAGATCAGCTTTGATGCAGATTTTTAGATAGAGCAGATCAACTTTACTAACCCACCCCAAGGGGTTTTTGTGACTAAAATTTTAAATTTTGGGCTTTTTATGAAGAAAGGCCCAAACCAACCAACATATAACTAAATAATTGTAGCAGCATGTTTGTAGTAAAAAGAGATGGAAGAAAAGAGCCGATAATGTTCGATAAGATCACGGCCAGGGTTCGTAAATTGTGTTATGGCCTTAATGAACGCGTAGACCCCATAAAGGTATCTATGCGTGTCATAGAAGGATTGTACGATGGCGTAACCACCTCTGAACTTGATAATTTAGCAGCAGAAATTGCAGCTACACTTACCACCACTCACCCAGACTTCGCTAAACTGGCTGCTCGGATTTCGGTTTCCAACTTGCATAAGAACACAAAGAAGTCCTTCTCTGAGACTATGAGGGATCTTTACCAATATGTGAACCCGAGGACCGGAAAGAAAGCGCCACTTTTATCTGATGAGGTATATAAAGTAATTGATGAGCACGCAGACAAACTAGACTCCACCATTATTTACAACCGCGATTTTGGCTACGATTATTTCGGTTTTAAAACCCTTGAGCGCTCCTATCTATTAAAACTTAACGGTAAGATTGCTGAGCGTCCTCAACATATGTTGATGCGGGTTTCTATAGGGATACATTTAGATGATCTGGATGCAGCAATTGAGACCTATGAGTTGATGTCTAAAAAATACTTTACACATGCAACTCCTACCTTGTTCAATTCGGGGACTCCAAAACCACAAATGTCTTCCTGCTTCCTTCTCGCAATGAAGGATGATAGTATAGATGGGATTTATGATACTCTTAAACAAACCGCTAAGATTTCTCAATCTGCAGGAGGTATAGGGCTTTCAATTCACAATATAAGGGCTACAGGGTCTTACATTGCCGGAACTAATGGCACTTCTAATGGTATTGTTCCCATGCTGCGAGTGTTCAACGATACAGCCCGGTACGTAGACCAGGGCGGAGGAAAACGCAAAGGGAGTTTTGCAGTATATGTAGAACCCTGGCATGCCGATATTTATGATTTTTTAGACCTTAAGAAAAATCATGGAAAAGAAGAAATGCGGGCAAGAGATTTGTTCTATGCCATGTGGATCCCGGATTTGTTTATGCGAAGAGTGGAGGCGAATGAAGACTGGACATTAATGTGCCCCAATGAATGCACTGGATTGTTTAACAATCACAGCGAGGAATTTGAAAAGTTATACCTTAAGTATGAGGCGGAAAACAAGGGGCGTAAAACGGTCAGAGCACGAGAACTATGGGAGAAAATACTAGAATCTCAGATAGAAACGGGAACTCCCTATATGCTCTACAAAGATGCTGCGAATAGAAAGAGCAACCAGAAAAACTTGGGAACCATTCGCTCTTCTAATCTGTGTACAGAGATTTTGGAATACACCTCGCCCGATGAGGTCGCGGTCTGTAATCTGGCTTCAATTGCACTTCCTATGTTTATTAAGAATGGAGAGTTTGATCACAAAGAACTGTTTAGGGTAACCAAACGTGTAACCAAGAACCTTAATAGGGTTATCGATCGAAATTACTACCCTGTCCCAGAGGCCGAAAATTCTAATATGAGACATAGGCCAATTGGTTTGGGTGTTCAAGGTCTGGCCGATGCTTTTATCATGTTACGTCTGCCATTTACCAGTGATGATGCTAAAAAGCTCAATCAGGATATTTTTGAAACATTGTATTACGCCGCAGTGACAGCTTCAATGGAGCAGGCAAAAGAAGAAGGAGTATATTCGTCGTATGAAGGATCGCCAATTTCAAATGGCGAATTTCAACATAACCTTTGGGGTATAAAAGATGAAGAATTGTCAGGCAGATGGGATTGGGCTAAACTTCGCAAGAGTGTAAAAAAACACGGCGTTCGAAATTCCTTATTGGTGGCACCGATGCCTACGGCATCTACCTCACAGATACTTGGTAATAATGAGTGTTTTGAACCGTACACCTCTAATATCTATACACGCAGGGTGCTTTCAGGAGAATTTATAGTGGTTAACAAACACCTGTTAGAAGACCTGGTGAAACTGGGACTGTGGAATGAGAGCCTCAAGCAGGAATTAATGCGAGCTAACGGATCTATACAGCATATAGACGCAATTCCTGAGGATATCAAGCAACTTTATAAGACGGTGTGGGAGTTGAGCATGAAAGACATCATAGATATGTCTAGGCAACGTGGGTATTTCATTGATCAAAGTCAATCCTTAAACCTGTTCATGGAGAACGCAAATTATGCAAAACTTACTTCCATGCATTTCTACGCCTGGAAAAGCGGACTCAAAACAGGAATGTATTACCTGCGAACTAAAGCGGCTGTAGATGCAATTAAATTTACCCTGGATAATACGAAGAAAAAAGAGATTCCTATTAGTGTTGCCGCAGAAGCTGAAGTCTTGGCAGCATCAACAGCTAAAGTAGCCGAAGAAATTCCTGTAAAGACAACTCCTGTACAACAGCAGGAGGTTGATGTAGAGCCCATGTCAGCTGAAGAAATGAAGGCTTTAATCGCCAAGGCAAAAGAAGGTGAGGCTGATGATGATTGTCTTATGTGCGGATCTTAGATGCTGTCTAAGAAGTAATTAAACCCAGACCTACTGTGGTTTTATTATTAGTGTTTATTTATTAAAAATACCCTGGGAAAGCCGGCCCCACTGTTTAGGCAAACCCCAGGGTATTTAAGTTTTTATACTTGTATGCCACAAGATTTTATGTCGAGAATTAAGACTGAAAGTATTATAAATGGGAAATGATTGCTTTAATAAGCAATCAAAAGATAAAGAGTATACCAACCTTTACTTCTTGAAGTAAGGCCTTACCACATTGTAGGAGATCACAAATAATGCGGTGTAAATAAGTAAAAGGATATAATAATTTTCCATATCAACGCCCCTATTTGATACAGGCTTTAATTATATACGGACAAAAAGGAAAAAAAGTTTACGGAAATGTTCTTAAAAAGTTGATTTAATGTTAAATATTAACTAAAAACCAATAATAAGAGGTAATAATCACCCCTACTTTTTAAAGAATTGATGATAAACCGTTCTTCCCGCTAAGTACAGCAGGCCGTATAATACGAGTATGAAGATATATAGGTCCATATAAGGTTAGACGGGTAATTTGATAAAAACCTTTCCAAAAAGAACGTTAAAAGAGCCAATTTATTGGATAAAGGGTAAAAAAAGTAATTAATATCCTACATATGGCGAAGATAACCGTAGTGAATGCAATAAACTTGCATATTTCTTTGTCATGGAGAAATTTGACATTTATAGGAAGGTGTCAACCTGCTTGTAGGCGTCTATAACAGCTTGTTCTCCCATTTTACCAGGCTTTGAGTTCCCGTGCTCCATACCAAGAACTCCCTGGTATCCTTTAGAATGAATAAACTTAAAGACGTTTGTATAATTTATTTCTCCTGTGGTTGGTTCCTTACGGCCAGGGTTGTCTCCAATTTGAAGGTAGGTAATCTCATCCCAACAGGCCTCCATATTAGGAATCAGGTTTCCTTCCTGTATTTGCTGGTGATAGATGTCGAATAATATTTTGCAAGAAGGAGAGTCAACCGCCTTACAAACTTCATAAGCTTGAGGCGATTCTGTTAAAAAAAGTCCCGGATGGTCTCTAAAATTTAAAGGTTCCAGTACCATAACCAGCTCATGTGGTTCAAGGATAGCCGAAGCCATTTTAAGCGCCTCCACCACATTAGATGTTTGATACCCCATGGATTTTGTCAGGTCTACATGACCCGGTACCACGGTCATCCATTTGGCATTTACACGCTTCGCTACCTGCACGGCATTGCGAATGTCGTCTAAGAATTCTTCTCTTTTGGCAGCATCTCCGGAAGCGAGGTTGGGTTCTTTCCAATAAATTTTATGTGCCACAAAAACACCCATTTGCAGGCCCCTGGCTTTCATGGTCTTAGCCATTTCTTCCTGCAGAGCAACCGTTCTGCCGCTCATCCCATTGTCTTCAAAAGCCTTAAAACCCTGATCTGCCATAAAATTGAGCTGAGCAATAGGGTCTTCGCCCGCATGATTCTTAAACATGCCCAAATGAGGCGCATAGTTGAGATTGTATTTATGCTGTGTGAAGTTTGAGCTAAATTGGTCGTGAGCAAGCGCTCCCCCGCTAAGAGAAAGCGCTCCTCCTGCCAAGGCGGAATTTTTAATAAAATGTCTTCTTTTCAAAACTTTGAATTAGATAGACCAAGCTTTTCCATCGCTTAGCTCGTCTACCGTACCACAGGGAACATACTGTCCCGGAACCGGCAGATAAGCCAGGATTTCCTCGGCGACGTATTCAGAGGTCTTGTAGCCCCAAATAGTGATACCTCTTAGGTTACTGGCAAACGCAAATCTGGCGGTGTCATCGTCCAATGCGCTGGCCTGCCCCTCTTCCATGGCGATCATATAGGCCTCAATGGCTTCCTCATGAGCCTTCTCCTGCTCTTTGTCAACTTTTAGACTAGTTGCTAAAACTGGCTCTAAATCTTCAGGCTCTAAATCTGAAGTCATTTCTTTTCCAGAATCCTTAAGTGCCTGATCTAAGAACTTACCCATGGTCATTTTAGTAAAGTCTTGCTGCTCTTTTTCCGCAACCTGATGCAAAAAACGGTCAATAAAAATATTAACCTGAACATCTGTAGCCGAAGGGGTATCTGTCTTTGGAAGAATAATATCTACTAAGTGCGTGATAACAGCCCCTTCTTCTTTCGAAAAGAAGTCGGGAGTCCAATCTATAACCTTTTCGGTCTTACAGCTTTGAACGATGCTGATCAGTGTTGGAGTGGCAATAGTATATCCCAGTGCCAATCCCATATTTTTTAATGCGATTCTTCTATCCATTATATCAATCCTTTTTTAAGTTGTTCCACGGCATGGTTAGCAGCCCTGGCAGTGAATGCCATATAAGTTAGTGATGGGTTTACACATGAAGCAGAAGTCATAAAGGCGCCATCTGTGACATATACATTTTTAACCGCATGCACCTGATTATAGCCATTTAAGACAGAGGTTTTTGGGTCTCTGCCCATTCTGGCAGTACCCATCTCATGAATTCCAAGGCCTAAGGCACCTGGATTATCAAAGGGTTCTACTTCCCTCAGCCCCGCCTTTTCCAGCATTGCTACGGCCTGTTCTTGCATATCTTTCCGCATGTTCAATTCGTTCTCCTTAAAGTCCGCATCGAAGGTAACTGTAGGCAATCCCCACCCATCAAGCTTGTCATAGTCTAAGGTCATTCTGTTATCTTCATAAGGGAGCACCTCACCAAAACCGCCCATGCCAAAGGTCCAGCCACCTGGTTTCAGAATGGCTTCTTTAAGATCTTTTCCATGAGATAATTCTGCAATGGAGTCTTCCCAATTTCCTCTTCTTGCCCCGCCTTGATAACCATACCCTCTAATGAAGTCTTGCCTATTAGAGTCGCCACCAAGATTTCGAAAACGAGGAACGTAGATGCCCACAGGCTTTCTACCCTTGTAATATTTATCTGCGAATCCATCAAATTTTCCGGAAGCACCAACATTGAGATGGTGGTCCATGATATTTCTTCCAAGCTGGTCTGAATCATTACCCATTCCATTTTCGAATCGATCCGACTTAGACTGCATGAGAATCGAGGCAGATGCCATCGCCGATGCACACAGGAAAATAACCTTGGCTTTAAATTCAAATGTCTCTTTTGTGACCCGATCAATAACCTTGACACCAGTTGCCTTTTTTGTATCTGGGTCGTACATTACCTCATGTACAATAGAATCTGGTCTAAGCGTCAAATTTCCGGTCCGTTCTGCAGCAGGAAGGGTAGAAGAGTTGCTGCTAAAGTAGGCACCAAAAGGGCAACCTCGGATACAGCGGTTGCGAAATTGACATCTTGTCCGGCCTTCAAACTGTTTGTCGCTGTTGATATGGGCAACTCGCCCAGCTGTAACCACTCTGCCACCAAAATTTTCGGCTACTTTTTCGCGCACGTGCTGTTCCACACAATTCAAATCCATCATGGGTTCAAACATACCATCGGGCAACTGTGGCAATCCTAAGTTTTCTCCCGAAACTCCGATGTAAGACTCCACTTTGTCATACCAGGGTGCAATATCCTTATAGCGTACAGGCCAGTCAACCGCGATACCATCATTTTTATTGGCTTCAAAATCCATAGCACTCCAACGATAACTATGCCTCCCCCACATGATAGAACGGCCCCCTACGTGATAGCCGCGCATCCAGTCGAATCTTTTGGTTTCATTGTAGGGATGTTCCAGGTCGTTTACAAACCAAAAATTGTGCTGAGCCCTTGTAGTATAACCGGTTCTTGCCTGTTTCTGTTGTTTGGCTGCCTCCTCTCTTGGTAATTCTCCATTGTTGGGGAAGTCCCAATCGTCTAAATTTGCAGTGGGGTAGTCTTCAATGTGTTTTACCATTCTACCCCTTTCCAGAACCAGAGTTTTGAGACCTTTTTCACATAACTCCATTGCAGCCCAACCACCGCTTATACCTGTTCCTACAACAATCGCATCATACGATTCTTGTTCTTCATTGTAATAAAATTTACCCATTTATTGAATTGTTTATTTTCTAAAAGTATTAAATATAAAATTAATTTTCTACATTTAAACACCTATATTATTTAGGGAATCCGCAAGGTGTAACAAGATTGAATGCGAATGTTGAAACACACACAAAAAAGCAATTGCAAACTACTTTCAGATTGCGGCTATTTGGTAAGAAATATTCCCTTATAATCTCAAAGAACTTCTGACGTTCGTCAGTTAAAAATGAAAACCAATCTAAATGAAAAGAAGAAATTTTATTCGAAATAGCTCACAGGCAGGAATTGCTATCTCCCTGTTGGGCATTTATGGATGCAAGGAGACTAAGAAAACCGAAATGTCTAATGAAGAATCTGAAGAAACCGCTATGGAAGCCGCAGAACCTTTTTTCGAACTATCACTTGCACAATGGTCTATCCATCGAATGATAAGAAACGATGGTGTAGATCCCTATAGTTTTGCTGAAAAAGCTAAGAATTGGGGATTTAGTGGTTTGGAATACGTAAGTCAATTGTACAACCCCGAATTATCAGATGCCAACTACTCGGAAGAGGCTATGGCGGCTTTCGTTGAAAAGTCGAATGCCGAAGCGGAGAAGCATGGGATGAAGAATGTCTTAATTATGATTGATGGCCAAGGAGACCTGGCAACCTCTGATGCCGCCGAAAGAAAAGCTGCCGTTGAGAACCATCATAAATGGGTAGATGCCGCTGCGGCCATGGGGTGTCATGCAATTCGGGTTAATTTGGCCGGAAGCGATGACCCAGCACAGTGGGTGCCCAATTCAGTAGACGGTCTCACACAGTTGGCCACTTACGCCAAGGATAAAAACATTAAGGTTACAGTAGAAAATCACGGAGGCCTTTCGTCTAATGGTGTTCTATTAGCAGACGTGATGACCCAGGTAGCTATGGAGAATTGTGGAACCTTACCAGATTTTGGAAATTTCTGCATCAAAAGAAAAGACCCTAAAGACTACAAAGCGGGTTGCGCAGAGAGTTATGATTTTTATAAGGGAGTAAGCGAACTAATGCCACATGCGAAAGCGGTAAGCGCTAAATCACATAATTTTGATGCTGAAGGAAATGAAACTGAAATAGATTATGTGAGAATGCTTCAAATAGTCAAAGATGCTGGGTATTCGGGATATATTGGAGTGGAATATGAAGGCGACGAACTCAGTGAGGAAGCCGGAATCATTGCGACTAAAGAGTTACTCTTAAACGCGGCTAAGAAGCTTACTTAAACATCGATAACCAGCCATAATGCACTTATGAAGGTTTTTTTTAATCAACTTTTTGATTACAATTTTTATTGCAACAAAAAGCTCATTGAGGAATGCAATAAGTTAGACAAGGTGCCTGAAAAAAGCGCTGCCCTTTTTAGCCATGTCCTTAACGCACATCATATATGGAATGCCCGCATTCTAGGCAAGCCTTCAGAATATGAGGTTTGGCAAATTCACGAGATAAAGGATTGGGGAGATATCCACTATGAAAACCAGCGTAGTTCTTTTGAAATCACTACAAATAATGATGATTTCGAAAGGCGGATTGATTACGAGAACAGCGAAGGGCGATTATTTACAAATACGCTTCAGGATATTCTGTTTCATATCATAAATCATTCTACACATCACAGGGCGCAAATTGCCATGGATTTTAGGAGCAATGATCTCGAACCACTTTCGCTAGACTACATCCACTATAAACGATAGAAAGAAATACTATGAAAAGAACGGCTCAAATTCAGCTTTCCTTAATGATGTTCCTCGAATTTTTTATCTGGGGAGGGTGGTTTGTAACGCTAGGCACTTTTTTGGGAGATAACCTAAATGCCACTGGAGCAGAATCTTCATTGGCTTTTTCAACCCAGTCGTGGGGTGCAATTATAGCGCCCTTTATTATAGGACTGATTGCGGACCGTTATTTTAATGCTGAGCGCATTTTAGGAGTTCTGCACATTGCTGGTGCCATCCTGATGTATCAAATGTATAATGCCACTGACTTTGCGGGCTTTTATCCCTACGTCCTGGGTTATATGATTTTATATATGCCAACTTTGGCTCTGGTAAATTCTGTTTCCTTCAATCAAATGAGCGACCCAGCCAAAGAATTTCCACGTATCAGGGTTTTTGGTACCATTGGATGGATTGTTGCGGGCTTGGTTATTAGTTATGTCTTTTTCTGGGATTCTCCGGAGGCGAGGGCCGAGGGCATGTTAAAGAACACGTTTCTAATGGTCGCTGTCGCCTCTGCCTTCCTTGGGCTGTTTAGCTTTACACTTCCTAAGACGCCACCTAAGGTCAATAAGGAGGAGAAAGTTAGTATATCTGGGGTTCTTGGGTTAGATGCCCTTAAACTATTGAAAGACAGAAATTTTTTAATATTCTTTATCTCATCTGTCCTAATATGCATTCCCCTGGCATTTTACTACCAAAATGCAAATCCGTTTTTAGCCGAAATAGGTGTTAATAACCCTACGGGAAAAATGACAATTGGCCAGGCTTCAGAAGTGCTGTTTATGCTGCTTTTGCCATTTTTCTTTAAAAAGTTTGGTTTTAAGCTCACGATAATGGCAGGGATGTTGGCTTGGACAATCCGCTATGTGCTTTTTGCTTATGGGAATGCAGGAGAACTGGCCTTTATGCTTATCATGGGGATAGCCTTGCACGGCATATGTTATGATTTCTTTTTTGTGTCCGGGCAGATCTATACAGATTCAAAAGCTGGAGAAAAATTCAAAAGTGCGGCGCAAGGGCTGATCACGCTTGCTACTTACGGAGTAGGAATGTTGATAGGGTTTTGGATAGCCGGAAAGATTTATGACAACTATAGCCTTGCAGATGGGGGCCATGCCTGGGAGACCATTTGGGTGTATCCGGCTGGATTTGCCTTGCTTGTAATGCTCATTTTTGCGGTGTTGTTCAAAAACGAAAAAATAGAATACAAATCTTAGCTCTCGTGGCTGAGATGAGCCAAACTGGAATAAACCAAACTAAATTTTAAACATGGATAATATTAATAAGAACAGGCTTTTTATCGCTTCTTGTATGGCCCTGTTGGTAACGTCAATGACCTTTGCCATTAGAGCGAGGCTGGAAACCGTTTTTGGTCCTGAGGGGGTTGGACTCACTTTAGAGCAAATAGGATATGCTTTTACTCCTGCCTTCTGGGGATTTACCCTGGCCATGATCATCGGTGGACCTTTGGTAGATTCACTTGGAATAAAAAAAATCACCTGGATCGCATTTATTACCCATGCCATTGGTATAGTTTGGACAATTTTTGCCACAGACATGACATCGCTTTTCATTGCTACCTTATTTGTTGGAATTGGCAATGGAATGGTTGAAGCAGCGCTTAACCCTATGATCGCCTCTATGTATTCAAAAAATAAAACGAAGATGCTCAATAGGTTTCACGTGTGGTTTCCCGGAGGAATTGTTATAGGATCTTTAGTGGGTTGGCTGATTATGGACGTTATGGGCCTAAGCTGGCAGGTTATGGTGGGAGTCCTTTTCATCCCGCTGATCATATATGGTCTTATGTTTTGGGGTCAGCGCTTTCCACTTACCGAACGGGTGCAACTCGGTGTGAGTAATAACAAAATGCTGGCGAGCTTAGGGAAACCTCTTTTCATCTTTATGGTCTTATGCATGTTCCTTACTGCAGCTTCAGAGCTTGGTACCACCCAAAGAATAGAATCGCTACTAAAAGAATCTGTGGCTGTTCCACTTCTTGTGTTGGCCTTTATTAACGGGATAATGGCGCTCGGCAGAGCCTTTGCCGGGCAGGTAATACATAAGCTGCAACCCGCGGGAATGCTTTTGTTTTCGGCGATATTTACCTTTATAGGTCTGTGGTTGCTAACTATCACAAGTGGCGCCATGACTTTTGCAGCGGCGGCTGTCTTTGCCGTTGGGGTTACTTTTTTCTGGCCCACTATGTTGGGCTTTGTAGCAGAATACCTTCCCGAGACAGGAGCTTTGGGGCTTTCCATCATGGGCGGCGCAGGGATGCTATCGGTCTCTGTAGTTTTACCAATTATGGGGAATTTAATGGACAACGCCAGTGCCGAGGAAGCCCTGCGTACAATGTCTATTTTACCCGCTATTCTCATTATAGCTTTTTTAGGATTGAACCTTTATATGAAAAAAAGAAAAAATAAAACTGTAGAAGAATAATACACAACATTATGCCGAAAAAAATTAGACTTGGTATCCTTGGTGGGGGAGGCGATTCGCTCATTGGGGTACTGCACAGGGTGGCTTCGCATATCAACGATAACTACCAGATTGTTGGAGCAGTATTTAATCCCGATTTCGAATCCAATATGTCCTTTGCAAAGGAAATAGATATCCCAACGAATAGGATTTATAAAGATTTTGATACCCTGGTAGAAGAGGAAATGAAACTACCCGAAGATGAACGGATGCAGGTATGCTCTATTCAAACCCCCAATTTTCTTCACTTTCCCATGGCGAAAAAGCTACTGGATAATGGCTTTAATGTTATCTGCGAAAAGCCAATGACCACAACCTATGAGGAAGCTAAAATTTTAGAGGAAGCGCATAAAAAAGCCGGCACGGTCTTCGCAGTTACGCATACGTATACAGGCTACCCTATGGTACGTCAGATGCGGGAGATGATCAAAGAAGGGGTACTTGGGAAAATTCACAAAGTAGACGCCCGTTATTATCAGGGCTGGATCAATCCCATAATTCACGATAAGGAAAAACGCTCATCGGTTTGGAGACTAGACCCTAAGAAGGCAGGTATCAGTTCTTGCATGGGAGATATTGGTGTACATGCCTTTAATCTGTTGGAATACACTACCGGCTTGCAGGTAAAATCACTGCTTTGCGATTTCAATTACCTCTATGAAGACAATCAGATGGATGTAGACGGAACGGTGCTTGTAAGAATGGGAGACCATGTTAAAGGAGTAATCCGTGCCAGCCAGGTTGCCACAGGTGAGGAAAACGGATTGGCAATTAGCATTTACGGAGAAAAAGGAGGCCTTCGCTGGGAGCAGGAGAAACCTAATTTCTTATACTTACTGAGTGATACGGCGCCCGTACAGATCTATAAACCAGGCCATGCCTATAATAGCGAACTGTCTTTAAAGGGCACAAAACTCCCTCCCGGTCATCCGGAAGGTATTTTTGATTCTATGGCAAATATTTACCTGGGAGCAGCCAAAGCTATTAGAGGTGAGGATTACAACGATGGAGAATTCCCGACCATGACAGATGGGGTTCGTGGCCTTAATTTTATTGAAGCAAGTGTTGCCTCACATAAAGGAGGAAATGTTTGGGTAGATATGGATTAGTAAAACTCTGAGAAAAGTAAAACCCTGTAGTGGAAGCTACGGGGTTATTTTTTTTCAAATACCTTTTCGAACACTTCACAAACAACAATCATACTCTCTCGTGGTACTCTTCCAAAGGCTTCCAGTTCCCGGGTGTAATAGTCCCAATGTGTTTTTTTCCAATAGTCCAGAGAGCCATCTCCTTCCCCTTCAATTTTAGCATAAGAAGATCGTATGCTAAAAAAAGGCTTAAGCCTTACCGCTACTGTTCTAACTATGCATTTGGCGTTTCCTTCCCAGTCAGTTAGGATTGTAAAATCACCTATTTTTGGGAGTCGCTCCTTGCGGTATTGCAAGCCCAATAAAGAATGTGATGTAGCTCGCTTCTTACCCTTTAGCACAAGATTCAGGCATACGTTAGAATCCTTCTCATTATCGCAAAAATGAGTTACCCGGGGTTCGTCTGCAAAGGCATATTCGATGTGAGAATCTAGGTAATCACCCCAAAGGTTTCTGGCCGATGTGTTCTTCATTTAGGCAAGATTTGTTTGGTGAAATATTCCCTTAGGCCAAAGCGCCAAAAAATATGGATTTCTCCTAAGCATAGTATGCCGAGAACAAACTTCTTATTCATAAGTATATTTTTCTTTTAATCTGGCGTATTTCCTATATTTATAACTTCCCTTGGAAAGAAGACCTGCGGGAATTACATTCTCTAAATATAGGGTTTAATTCTTAAAATTAACAACACACCAATTAGATTAATTGAAGTATACTTAAAATGAAAACAATTAAAGGACCCGCCGTTTTTCTGGCGCAATTTGTAGATAGCAAAGCCCCGTTTAATTCACTCGATGGAATGTGCAAATGGGCTTCAGATTTGGGATACAAGGGCATTCAAATACCTACCTGGGAACATTTTTTAATAGATATTGATAAGGCTGCCGAGAGTCAGGACTATTGCGATGAACTCAAAGGGAAGGTAAATTCTTATGGCCTGGAAATTACAGAACTTTCAACCCACCTTCAGGGGCAGCTTGTAGCCGTTCACCCGGCATACGACCTGATGTTCGATAACTTTGCGCCCGATGCTGTAAAGAACAACCCAAAGGCGCGTACAGCATGGGCCGTAGATGTCGTTAAAAAGGCGGCAACGGCAAGTCGCAGACTAGGAATTAAAGCGCATGCCACCTTTTCAGGGGCCTTGCTTTGGCATACCTGGCACCCGTGGCCTCAGCGCCCACCCGGACTTGTTGAGATGGGATTTGAGGAATTGGCTAAAAGATGGATGCCAATTTTAGACCATTTTGACAAAGAAGGGGTAGATGTGTGTTACGAAATACATCCTGGAGAAGACCTTCATGACGGGGACACTTTTGAACGCTTTTTAGCGGCTACCGGGAATCATAAAAGAGTAAACATTTTGTACGACCCCAGCCATTTTGTATTGCAGCAATTAGATTATATTGAATACATTGACCACTACCATGAATTTATACGGTCGTTTCATGTAAAAGATTCGGAGTTTAATCCAACAGGAAAGAAAGGAGCTTTTGGAGGTTACAATGATTGGGGAGACCGTGCTGGCCGTTACAGATCTTTAGGAGATGGACAAATAGATTTCAAAACCATTTTTTCTAAACTCACTCAGTACGGCTGCGATGTTTGGGCGGTCATGGAATGGGAATGTTGTATAAAAAGTCCGGAACAGGGCGCCCGGGAGGGAGCCAAGTTTATTCAAGATCATATCATTGAAGCTACAGAAAAGACTTTTGATGATTTTGCCGGCGGGGAACTCGATAAAGAGATGCTCAAAAAAATATTAGGAACTTAAACAAAGTATTATGAAACAAACGATAGCGGTACTAGCATGTTTTTTGGTCTTCTTTAGCTGCAAGCAAAAGGCTGAAAATAACAAAGAAGAGATAAACTCAGCTGAGATATCCGAAGCAATGGAGACACCTTCAGAGCAGGAAGAATGGACAGTACTTTTTGACGGCTCTTCCTTTGATGGTTGGAAAGGATACTTAGAAGATGAAGTACCGGCAAACTGGAAACTGGAAGATGGCGCCATGGTCTTTTATCCTCCTAAGGCTGAAGATAGAAAACAAGCTGATGGTAACTATGCCTCGTATAACATTGTTACGAAAGAAGAGTTTACAGATTTTGTGCTCTCCCTGGAGTGGCGAATTTCGGAGGCCGGCAATAGTGGTATTTTTTGGGGAATCAAAGAAGACGCAAAGTTTGGGCAGCCCTACGAGACCGGACCAGAGATCCAGGTACTTGACAATGAAAAGCACCCGGATTCTAAAAATGGCACTACCCATCAGGCTGGTTCTTTGTATGATATGGTAGCGCCTTCAGAGGATGTTACAAAACCAGTGGGAGAATGGAACAGCTGTGTAATCACGGTAAATCATAAAACCAAGCAGGGAGATGTTGTACTCAACGGGACTAAGATTCTTAGCTTCCCCGTTGCCAACGAGGAATGGAATACCATGGTGTCTAAATCTAAATTTGCCGATTGGGAAGGATTTGGAAAGTTTACAACCGGTAAAATTGGCCTTCAGGACCACGGTGATATTGTAGCTTACCGCAATATTAAAATCAAGAAACTTTAACTGCTCAGAATTATTTGCCAACCACTATATCATAACTAAATGAAAAGTATCCTTTACCTGGCCCTGGGAGTGGCTGTACTGTCTTGTAAAATGGAAGCACAGGAAAACTCTAAAGAAATTGAGAAGATTACAGATAAGGTGATCGTTCATGAAGAGTATATGGGCGAAGAACCTACCAAACCTGAAGAAACTGAAGTTTATGAACCCGTTCCTCCAACAGTAGATCCGGTAGGGCAAAATGGTGTTCCAAGCGATGCCATCGTCTTGTTTGATGGCTCAGGTTTTGAGGAGTGGGTGATGACAAACGACAGTTCTGCGGTCTCATGGCACTTAAATGAGGATGCCAGTATGACCGTGAAGGATCAGACAGGAGATATACAAACGAAGCGAAATTTTGGTGATATCCAGCTCCACATAGAATGGAGCTCTCCTGCTGAAGTCCGGAGAGAAGGCCAGAATAGGGCAAACAGCGGGATATTCCTCTCCAATTTGTATGAAATACAGGTTTTAGACAACAACGACAATGATACCTATGTCAATGGCCAGGTAGGATCAATTTACAAACAACATACGCCATTAGCCAAAGCTTCTGTTCCTAGCGGTGAATGGAATTCGTATGATGTGATTTACCGTGCTCCGGAATTCAATGACCAAGGACAAAAAATAAAATCAGGTACCATGACAGTGATCCACAACGGAGTGCTTATTCAAGATCATGTAGAAATAAAAGGAACCACCCCCTATGTAGGATGGCCAAAAAATCCTCCACACGGCAAAGGGCCATTAAAGCTTCAAGATCACCGAGACAATAGTAGGGTGAGTTATCGAAATATTTGGGTAAGAGAACTGTAAGGCGACATTGCTTAGCTCAAAATTTGGTTACCTTTGGCAAAATTTAAATCTCCGATATGATCCAATCCATGACAGGGTTTGGGAAGCACGTAGTTCAGCTTCCGGATAAGAAGATTACCATTGAACTAAAATCACTCAACAGCAAAAACCTGGATATCAATGCGCGTATGCCGGCGGCCTATCGTGAGAAGGAGTTAGCACTACGAAAAACCATAGCCGGAGTACTGCTAAGAGGCAAAATAGATTTTGGATTGTATATAGAAATGACAGGGAGCGAGGCATCCTCGGTCGTAAACGAGAATGTGGTAAAGCAGTATATGAGCCAGCTTCGAAGCATTGTAGCCGGAGATGAGTTACATCTACTTGAAATGGCGGTTCGTTTGCCCGATGCCCTAAAGACGGATAGGGGGGGATATTGATGAGGAAGAATTCCAGGTCATCAAAGATGTCCTCAAGCAGGCCTTAAAAGAAATTGTTGGCTTTAGGGCAGAGGAGGGAAAAGTACTGGAAAAAGATTTTTTGGAGCGCATAAAGGCAATGAGAAGTTTATTAGAGCGCGTTTCAAAGATAGACCCTGAACGCCTGGCGGGCATACGTCAAAAATTAGAGAAGGCTGTAGCCGATCTTAAGGCCGAAGTAGATGCCAACAGATTTGAACAAGAATTGATCTATTATCTGGAGAAATACGATATTACCGAAGAGAAAGTGCGACTTTCAAATCACCTGGATTATTTTGAAGAAACGCTAAGTTCTAAAGATTCTAATGGTAAGAAGTTAGGTTTCATTAGTCAGGAAATCGGAAGAGAGATCAATACCATTGGGTCTAAAGCCAATTATGCCCCAATGCAGCAATTGGTGGTACAGATGAAAGATGAGCTAGAAAAAGTTAAAGAACAAATGCTGAACGTATTGTAATGAAGGGAGGTAAGCTTCTGGTATTTTCGGCTCCTTCAGGCAGTGGTAAGACCACTTTAGTACGCTATCTTTTAGAACAGCCCGAACTTAATCTTGCTTTTTCTGTTTCGGCTACTTCACGCCCGAGACGGGCAAAGGAGAAAGATGGAGAGCACTATTACTTCATGTCGGCTTCCGAATTTAAGAAACATATAAAAAATGGTGATTTTCTGGAATGGGAAGAAGTATACCGTGATAGTTTCTACGGAACACTTAAAAGCGAAGTAGAGCGATTATGGGCAGAAGGCAAGAATGTAATCTTTGATATTGATGTGGCAGGCGGCTTACGAATTAAGCGAAAGTTTCCTGAAGAAACACTAGCCGTTTTCGTAAAACCGCCAAGTGTGGATGAACTTAAAATTCGCCTGAAAAAAAGAAGCACGGAAAGCAACGATAAAATCAATATGCGAATCGCCAAAGCCTCGGTTGAACTTGCTACGGCGCCACAATTTGATAAGATCATAAAGAATTACGACCTGGATGTTGCTTTAAAGGAGGCCCATCAACTCGTGGCTGAATTTATTGCCGATCAGGATGAAGAAGAATAATGAAACATGTAGGACTCTATTTCGGTACATTCAATCCAATTCACATCGGACATTTAGTGATCGCCAATCATATGGTAGAATTTTCCGGGTTGGATGAGGTCTGGTTCGTGGTTACCCCCCGGAGCCCTTTTAAAACTAAAAAGACTTTATTGGCCGATAACCATCGCTATCAAATGGTTTACGAGGCTGTTAAAGACTATCCAAGCATTCACCCAAGTAAGGCAGAATTTAAGTTACCCCAGCCCAACTACACCATAAATACATTAATTCATCTGGAGGAGGAATACGGCAAAGGCCATCGTTTTTCGCTGATCATGGGAGAAGACAATCTAAAAAGTTTTCACAAGTGGAAAAATTATGAAGTGATCCTTGAGAACCACGACCTTTATATTTATCCACGGATTTCAGAGGGAGGAGTACCCAGCCAATTTGAAGACCATCCCAAAATACATCGTATTAAATCTCCGATAATGGAGATTTCTTCAACCTTTATCCGCAAACAACATAAGGAAGGGAAGAATGTAAGGGCTATGCTTCCGGACGCCGTTTGGAAATACATGGATGAAATGAATTTTTATCGCTAGAAGGCCCTAAGACCCTAAATGTTTCAGGTTTTAACCCCTTGAGCACTAAGCAAGTCCTGAGCCCATTGCCAGGCCTCTGGTAACGAATCAAAGGTATGTAAAGGGCAGCTAACAAATTGTTGTTCAATAGCGGCAATCTTTCGGGTTACCTCATTATAAGCCACGACACCGTACCCTAACAGATTTGAAAACATTTCTTTTGCCTCAATATGTAAGGTAGGATCTATGGAATACGAGTTTTTGCGGTTTGATAGATATACAAGGGGCTCGTCTAAGGAATAGGTTTCCAGGCCAATGGAAAAAAGGGATAGTGCATTGTCAAAGGTCACAATAACACCTTCTTCTATTTCCGATACCACAAGGTGTGGATAGAAATAAAAGCGGCCTATCTCCAACTCATGCACTGCCAGAAGCTTGTCTGTAGGAGGATGAACCATCGGGGAATTCATTTTTCCTTATTAAGATACGAAATCTATTACAATATTTCGCCTTATTGTCTGGCAAGAATCTTTTTGGCGTTCGTAGAATAGAGTTTTAGAAGCGTACTGTCGCTTAGTGCCAGGCCATTAAGTGGCCAGTGGTAGCTAAAATGCTTACTGATATAGAAATGCTCATCGGCCGTTTCCAGGATTCGGAGCGTTGTCTCATAGACAGACGGAGCTAATCCCATATCGGTGCCATAGACCAATTTATCCCTGTGTTTCTCAAAAAAGGCTTTTGCATACCTGGGAATAGGGGCAATCTCTGCGTAACGCGCTGAGATGTCTGCATACAAATTGGGATAAGTATCCAGAAGTTTCCCCAATATACTCAGATCATGACTGCAATTAGCCAGGTGACATGCAATAAAGGTAGTTTCCGGGTTTTGCTTTACGGCATTTTCCAATGTTTCTACGAGTTCATTGTGTTGAAGTAGCCCTTGCTGCGATTGATCAATACGCCAGGTATAGGCGTTCATTAGTCCGTCGTTGTGTTTGTCCATGGGGAGATACATCCAATAAGGGTCTGCCACATGTACGCTCACCGGAATTCCAAGTTCACCGCACTTTTTTAAAAGGGGTTTTATACGCTCATCATCTATGTGCATTGTACTTGGTGAGGGCTTTGAATAAAAAAGCCCCATACCCTTATCACCGAGTTCCCCTACACCTCTGGCTCCAACTTCATAGCAGCGCTCCAGTTCTTTGACCGCCTTTTTGCTCCAACCTTCTTCTTCGAACCCGGTGTAGTCAAAACCACACCATAGTTCAAAACGATCTTCATATTTTGAATACAGATTGTAAATACTGTCAAAACGCTTACCGGTGCTGTAGGTGAGAATGATTGATTTGGCTATTCCAAAGCTGTCCATGGTCTTTACCCATTGTTGTATTTCCTCATCAGATTTTGCATAAGGATGGGTATGAAAATCTATGACAGGGAACTTAGCCTTTTCAACCGTTGTTTTTGGGGTATTGTACATAGATACAGGCTCGTAATCCTTTAAGAGAATATCTACTTGCGCAGACACCTGATTAGGAATACAGCAAATCAAAAAAATGAGAAATAATACTTTTACCCGCTTCACCGGCCAACTTATTTAGATGTAACCTAAAATAAGAAAAAAGAATGAATGTGGGTTGGTCCTAGCTTTCAGGATCGAACAAAATTACCTGATACTCATAGTCTTGAGATTCGCCATTTAAGATCACGTTTTCTATGGTAACATTATAAGCGGTGTCTTCAGAGACACTGGCATCAATGTCTTCGGGAACCCAAACAATCGTTCGGTCGCCAAACGCATTACTAAGTGCTTCTGTAGTCAGGGGAATATTTTTCCCTGAGAGCGAGGTCATGATCACTTTTGCAGCAGAAAAATCGGCATCTGTTATTGAAAATGACCAACGCGGAAATACCATAAGATCTGGAATATAGCCTTGAGGTGGCCAGGCAACGAATTCTGGGGCGTCCGCAGGTGCAGATCCTGGGTTTCCCAGTACCCATATGGCATTGGCCCTGTCAGTGTTTCCAATACCAATTTCTTGTAGTCTGGGCCATAGCAACCACCTTCTGTGGCCTACGGGGCCATTATTGGCTCCCTGATCTCGCATATACGATGTTATGGCTTCGGCATTCTTTGCCATGGTAAGCAACGAGCTACCTGCTCCGTCTTTTCCATCCTGGGTAAAACATTTCCAGCCATCAGGCGGAAAGTGTTCCAGTTGGTTGTTGGCGTGCATCATCAAAGCGGCATGTTGGGCTTTTATACTTTTTGTTGCGTTCTCTGCAAGCGTATTGTTTAGGCCAACGGCTTGGCGGAAATAAAATATGCGTTGAAATATTTTGTCTTTGGTAGATTGTGGGATACTTCCGGCATCACAATCGGGTTCGCTGCCAACCCAGGGTACATCTGTAGTTTGAGTAGCAGAGGCTTGATAATAGTTTTCATATAGCTGTTTTGCTGAAAGGCGCGCTTCATTGTCTACCGCAAGTTCCTGAGCCTCGCCTTCCACAGCATCGTCTTTACTACAAGCTATGACAAATGCAAAAAGCCCTAGCAAAACCAATGCGAAAGGCTTTAGTATAGAATTGGGGATATGCATACTATTTGATTTGGGGTAAGAGGAGAACGCAAGAGTGTATAAATCAGTACGATTTTTCGATAAACGGCAGAAATTAAGGGATAAGCGCCCTAAGTTCATAATGGCTGCCCACTTTGTTGTTTATACTAACCATTTAGAACAGGTTAAGCAAAACCCAATAGGCGATAGCACTACAAATTGCAGCAATAGGCAGGGTAAGAAGCCAGGATAGAAGAATGTTTCGAACGGTTTTTATGTCTGCTTTTTTAGTAACGGTTCCTATGCCAAAAATTGAGCCAACCGAAACATGAGTGGTAGACACCGGCATTCCATGAATACTGGCGGTAGTCACAAGAAGGCCAGTGATAAGGTTGGCAGTAAAACCTTGTCCGTGATTCATGGGTGTAATTTTTTTGGCAACGGTCTGTCCTACATTTTTAGCATTGAGAATTCCGCCTACTGCCATGGCAACCGCGACTGCAATCATTCCCCACTTTATGTCTAGCGAGCTTATTACCAGCAATAACCCAACAATCTTAGGAGTGTCATTGAGACCTCTGGCGAAACTCACAACTCCGGCACTAAAATAATGCGCATAATCTAGCAATCTCTGTACCTTTATTCCAAACAAACGCCCCTCGTAGAGCTCTATGCTTTTTTGAGTGTGAGCCATCTTTAGACTTTTGGGACCAGTAGTGTCAATGACCATGGAATCCTTCTGATTTCCAGTTTTCATAGCGGGGATTAATTCTTTTCCCAGAGGGATAACAGTATCTTTTGTAACGCCCAGCGAAAGGCGTAATTTCCTGAAAATCAAATAAAAAAGCAAGCTGACTAGGGCAGCCATCAATGGACTGACAATCAAAGGGAACAAAAAGGTGGTCACTAGTTTTGAAAAGTTGAAAGCGCTTCCTACGGCGACGACTCCACTACCAAAAAGAGCACCGACCAACGAATGAGTGGTAGAAATAGGCATGCCTATCCTTGTGGCAAGGAAAACGGTAATACTCGAACCTAATGCAATAGATACAGCAAACTCTGGTGCGAGGATTAATTCGTCAGGAACCAAACCCTTGCCCGAAAAGTTCTTAACCAATGTGCTTGCCAGAAACAATGCAGCTACGGAGCCTAAAAAAGTAGTCACGGTAGCCCACGAGATAGCTCCCCTATAATTGGTAGTTCCACTACCAAAAAGCGTCGCAACACCTTTAAAATTATCATTTGCGCCATTGTTATAAGCCAGGAAGCAAGCCGCCAGGAATAGAAGAAAAAGCACTGTGAAGCTATTTACTATATGGTTTAAATTATTTATGTCGCATAAATATTGATAAAATTACAAAGGCGAAATTTTTTCGCCTTTGATATGAGAAAATATTGTTGCTGGCGGTAGTTAAAAATAACCTTAGTTGAAAGGTAGCAGACTATTTGAGGATTGAAGCCTTGTTTAGGATATCGGTACCTAGGTATTCATCATTTTTATTGTAATACCAGGCTCTTATTCGGGGCATTTTAATGGCGGATACCTCTAAGCTCTCACTTAGAAGAATGTATTCCCCATCGTTTTTAGACTCGTCATGATAAAACTGATACATTTCCATTGCATAAGTTTCAGGATCAAAATAAAAATACCAAACATCCTTGCCTATAGACTCTTCATAGTTGACTTTCAATACCAAATATTCCTTCCCCTTAAAAGTTCTTGATTGCACTTTAGGGTCAACAAGGGTACCCGGATTTTTTAATTTCATTGGAAGGCCATATAGAAATGAGTAGTAATTTTTCATGGTTGCCGCACGTTTACAGTTAAGTCTGTACTTTTCTACGTCTTCCTTAGAAATGTCCGAGCTTCCATTTAGTGTTAGGGAACATTCGTCCTTGTCAAGTATCCACAAAACAGTGGTATCATCCTTCTTCTGGCTTAACCGAAAATATTCTCTTGGGAAATCCAGCCAAATTTCACTGAGCCTATCACTGCTAGTTGGTGTTTGCATGGTAATAGACAGTTTAGCCCGAAACTGCCCCCAATTGTTTTCAGGATCGTGATACTGAATAGCTTTATCGAGCAATTCACTACCCTTTAGTTCCTGTCCTTGCGCAATACCAGAGATTAAAAAAGCAATCGGAAGCAAAAACCATTTTTTCATAATGCATAATTTAATGGATCCAATGTAGGAATATTTTGAAAACCCACAGGAATCACGCTAAAATTACGGATAGTAGTGATAAGCAGTTGTTAGAAAACCCTGCGCTATTGAAAAGACTTAAAAACCCTGCTTTACAGCCCGTATGCCAGTACATGAGATTAATCGATAGGCTGAACTTCTATACGAGCAGGCTCTACCGAACTATCGTGCGCAGCATGGTACTGATCTAACAGATTTATAGTGGCTGTCATGAAATCTTTGGTTTCCAGCAATAACGAAAAGTAAAGTGTCGTATTCTTTGGGCTAGATTCTTCTTCTCGCGTCCTGGCTATCTGTGTCTCTATTTTTTGCGAGACCAAGTCAAATAATTCCTGTCTTCCGTCAAGTATTTTTCCAATTTGTTCGAAGGAACGCTCGTCAAAAGCTGCTTTAGTACCATTCAAAATATCTTCAAGCTTGAAATCTATTTCCTTAAGTTCTTTGATCTGATTGTATTTCCAGTTTTTTATGATTGTTGTTGACATGATTATAGCTCACCTTGCCTATATACTCTAAAGATTGTGCCATATCCTGCAAATAACCTAAAATATTAATGTAAAAGTTACTTGCTCCCACACTCGTATCATCCAGGTTTTTGATAAAATAGAAGATACTATCTCTTAGATCATCGATTTCTGCACTAAGTTTGGCTCCCTGCTTTTTATTCTTTTTCAAGGAATCTAAGTCTTGTTTGGCCAAGCCATTTATTGAGTTTGTATAGATTTTGTTACTACGCTTAACAACATTCGAAATGTTAGCGGCACTTTCTTCTATAACTCCTTGTATTGAACTACTTTCAGCACGACGCAAACTGTCCTCAGCTCGAATTTCCTTAGACTTTTTGTTATAAGAAATGTAGTTTCTTGCTAGCAACAATACCGCAGCAAACAACAAGATGGCAATTGCAGCGCCTTTTCCAAAGCTTATCAAGGCCAGAACGGTTCCTGCGGCGATAAAAGCAATAATAGCTGTCATAAACCAACCTCCAACCACATTTAAAACACCAGCGACCCGATATACGGCACTTTCACTTCCCCATGCCTTGTCGGCTAACGAAGTACCCATAGCCACCATGAAAGTAACATAAGTAGTGGACAGCGGTAATTTGTAAGAGGTAGCAATAGAAATCAAAATCCCGGCAACCATAAGGTTCACGGCCGCTCTAACCATATCAAAGGCCGGAAGCTCATGTGTTTTTCCCTTGGTCAAATTAATGACAGGTTTTTCAAATTGCTTATTTACCTTTTTCTGAACAGAGGGGGGCACAACCATAGCCGTATATTTACCGATCATAATTGATATTCTAACCAAATTTCTAGACAGAAAATTTGGCTGGAAACGTTCTTTGGTTTCACTCTGATTTGACAGATCTATTGAGGTTTTTAAGACGTTTTTGGCCTTGCTAGAAAACCATAGGGTAACTACCATGACCATTCCCGAAAGAAATAAAAGCAAGGTGGGTGTTGGAACCCTGGAGGCCAAAATACTCATTCCAAATTCCGTCGCCGCAGTACCAGAAGCGGCCCATGCTTCATATGATTGCCAGGCAGCAATTGGGACTCCGATGAAATTTACTAAATCGTTTCCTGCGAAGGCCAAGGCTAAGGCAAAGGTTCCTACGCCAATTATTAACTTATAAATATTAGTATTGGCAAATATGATTAATACATAGGAAAGCAAGGACCAAAAAACAAAGCTACCTGCAACAATAGCAAGGACCTGATTCTCCAAAAAGTCTTTGATAGTTACCCCACCTATGATGCCAAAACTTTGGCCGGCATAAGGAGTTCCTTTAATGCCCTTCATTAGTATAAAATAGGTAATCGCGGATAAGGCTACGCCCCCAAAAACTGCTCCAACCCACTTTGCTTTCTTTTGAAAGTCATAAGACAGCAAGAGCCGGGAGACCCATTGCACGAGGGCGCCTATGGAGAAGGCGAAGACTACCGATAACAGGATTCCCGAAATAATTTGAAATGCTTTTGATGTATTAATGTAATTAACCACATCTCCTAGGGCACCACCATCGGCAACGATTTTAATAAAAGACATAGCCACGGCTGCCCCTAAAAGTTCGAATACAATAGATACGGTAGTGGATGTTGGGAGTCCTAGTGTATTGAAGAAATCGAGCAACAATATGTCTGTAATCATTACAGCCATAAAAATGAACATGATTTCATTAAAGTAGAATTCACCTGGGTTAAAAATTCCTTTTCGAGCCACCTCCATCATTCCGCTAGAAAAAATGGCACCACAGGCAATTCCAAGGCTGGCCACAATCATAATCGTCCGAAAAGAAATAGCTTTAGAACCTACGGCAGAATTTAGAAAGTTGACAGCATCATTGCTCACTCCGACTACAAGATCGGCTACTGCCAAAGCAGCTAAAGCAATTACCATTAACAAGTAAATATTATCCATAATATTCAATCATTTTCAATTTGCAAATATCTATACTTCACGTTCGAAAGATGTTACCTAAAGGTTATATTTAATCCTAAAAATGGAGATCAAATTGTAGCCTATACATCAATTCGTTTGTACCCCCATTAACGGAAAGGTAACTGAGATCTGTCTGAACCTTTAGTTTGTGCCCAACGATAAATTTGGATAGTCCTAAAGTATATTGTGTTTCTGGGTTACTGCCAGTAATAGATTCGTCTAGCTTGATATTAGTAAAGCGACCCGAGATTTCCCAATCCTTTTTTAGCAAATAACCAGCCTGTAAGTTTATACCGTTACCAACCTGCACTACATCGCCGGTTTCTGTCCCGTCAGAATTTCTTGCTATAGGGTCTTGGGCATCACGATAGGCATATTCGCCCATAAACGAAAAGCCATTGTACTTAAACATCGCATCTACGAAGACAGTGCTGATATTTGTCTCATAGAATCCGGTATCTGTAAACATATAAGAACCTAGATTGCTTCGTGTTCTTACCGCATTCTGATTAAGGTCATAAGTGGCCGCAAGGCTTAGCTTTGGTGTTTCTTCCCTTTTTAAATCCGATCCTACATAATCTCCTTTACTTTTAAATTTGCCAAACGGCAGCAACTCCAGGCGGGCTGTATATTTATACCCACCCAGATTACCTTCCGTGACATTCCGGCCTTCTCCCTGGGAGAATGCTAATTTTTCCCGTACCAGAAACTTATCAGACAAATTAAAATGGTGCCTCAGTTGAAACCCAATATCCCGGTCAATATTGAATCTGCTGTTTACCAAAGAACGATCGACCAGTTGCAGATTACCAGACGAAATCACACGTTCTACATTTCCAGGGAGCTTGGTCTGGCCTACCCATAACTCAAAGTTTTCGTAAAAGTTCCACATAATTACTGCATCCAAAACGAATCTTGGGGTATTCCGTGTAAACTCAGAACCTCCAGAAATGTCTCGGTTTGACAAAGCCAGCTCTATTTTGTATTTGAGTTTGGGATCAACCGCAAAGCCGTCAAATTTTAACCTTGCACGGCGTATCAGGAAATTCGATTCATGATCAACAAGGCCCCCATCTGAATCTTCAGCCCATTCAGAAATGGCTAAAAACTGTATACGAGTACCTATTTTCATGCTCCATGTACTGTCTTTACCAACAAGATTGAAGAGGCCCTTTCCAAATAGAGGAGCGTTTGTTTCCTGTGAGAATACGGAAACATAGGTTAACAGGACACATCCCGTGATCAGAAGTTTGGATTTCATTGAGCTATTAGTTTTTGTCGCCGCAAAGAACTAATACTAATGTTAACTTAAGGTTTCCAAAAGATTAATATATTGAGCAAAAAAAACTGCCTTGGCCAAAGGCAGTCTGGAATTCATGGTACTATAGTCGACAAAAACTAATAGATAATATGAAATACCTGAATATAGTGTTTAAACACTCCGGCAAATCTCAAAAAAAGCTATGACCTTTATGTAATGCAAATATTAAATAATTATTAAAGATTTTTTAAGGTAACTTAGGATGTAACATACTACATATCAATGTGTAGCGTTTTACATGTAAATTTAACGTTAAGCGAGGGTTGATTTAATGTTAATATTAAGTATCTTTATTATTCCAAAATGACATAGAGGAGATTTATCATGAATAAAACCATTGTATTACTTGCTATTTTACTTACTACCGTAATAGGCTACGGGCAAAAAGAGCGGGACATAAAATTAAACAAAGAAACCAGCCTGATAGAAGCCACATATTATCATGACAACGGCAAAATCAGTCAGATTGGAACTTTTAATTTAGAAGGAGCGTTGCACGGTGAATGGACAAGTTACGACAATGAAGGCAACAAAATAGCAGTGGGTCAGTACATAAAAGGAGTAAAATCCGGAAAATGGACTTTTTGGAATAATGGTACTAAGAAAGAGGTGCAGTATGATAACAACGTTATTGCTAGTGTTGATGGTGTAAAGAGTACATCAAAGCTGACCAAGAACCACTAAAGAATTATAGTACTTTTTTCAGTCTTGTTGACTGGAAGATTTTTCCAAGACTTTTTCTTTCCCCGCAAGATCAGCGGCAGTTGCGATAATATCTTCTACCAAAATCTTTCTGGCTAGCATCTCCCTGTTGATATCGACAACAGTATTTTCTTTTACGGCTACGGAGATCTTTATGGGTTCGTAACCTGGATAGTTCACAACGAGAGTATAATTTCCTGGAATGACATCCGTTATTTCAAAATTCCCATGAAAATTAGTATGAGCAGTTTTATCCGTAGTTTTTAGTGCTACCTCGGCAAATAGCAAAGGTTCACTATTCATTTCTTTGTCCGTGATTGTACCTCTGATGGTACCAAACGGTTGTGAATACAAAGCCGTTGAGAACAGGACTAAACTTAACAACAAAAATTTTCTCATTTATAAATTATATATGTGATACAAAGTAATGTGAGCTATGTAAATTAATGGTTATGGACAGATTAATAATTAGTAATATTAAGGTTAACAATCTGTTGTACCAGCACTACTTTTATCTCTTGATAAGCCTTTATAAATGAAGAAAACCTCACTATAGGTGAGGTTTTCATTGGTATTTAACCGAGCGGCGATAGTTAATTATCAGTTGCCCAATCAAACATAGTAATATCGAGTGAGGTACCATCAAAAACATCGTCATCAACAGTGGTAAGGGCAGTCCCGTTTACGCTGATATTGCCTACCGGACCTCCATCTCTCATATCTACATTGGTTTCGTAACCACTAAGGTTGATATTTGTAAAGCGAGCTCCGGTTGTTTTCTTGAATTGAAGTGCAGTACCACCTGTGGAAGTAACAGCTGTGAAGTTGTTCAGAGTAGGTGCAGCCAGGGTTGCATCCACACCATCAGCTTCAACTGCGGTAGAGAAACCATCAATATTGTGTAACACATAGGTGTTTTCTAGGGTGCCGTTCCAGCCTTCGGTCCAATCCACTGCGTCGTCTTCGTTATTCTCGAGATAGAAGTTACTCGCACTGACTGTTCCTCCAAAGAATTCAACTCCATCATCAGTTCCGTTAAGGATAGCAACATCAGATATTGTTGTGGAAGAACCAACCGCATAAAGTGTAAGACCGTTGTATTGAGATTCAGAATTGATCTGAGCTCCTGCGTAGTTGATGATCAGATAGCTTATTGAACCAGAATTGTCGTCGTCTGTATTTCCCCCGTAAACAAAACCACCTACTTCAGCTACGGCGTCAACACCTTCAGAAGTTGTAGCATTTCCTAGTATTACTAATCCTCCCCAGTCTCCTGGTCGTTGGTCGGTTGAGGTCATAACCACAGGTTCAGCAGCGGTTCCCTGAATGTCAATTTGAGCCCCTTTCTTAACAACAATGTAGGTATCGGTCTCCGTGCCGTCATCCGCGTCTGCTATGATCACGGTACCGGCTGGGATGGTTAATTTAGCAGGAGTCTCAACACTGAGACTGCCGTTCAAAAGATAGATCACATTAGCGTCTAAGGTCATATCTGTTGTAATGGTTCCTTCTAAGGCCATGGTTTCCACGTTAGTATCTGTAGTTACCCACGAGAACATTGCGATGTCTACTGTCGGAGGAGCCAAATAAGTATTCATGGGATCAGCATCTGCGCCATCTATTTGTACGTTGGCCAATGGTCCGCCGTCTCTCATATCTACCGAAGTCTCATATCCTGTAAGTGAAAGTCCGGTTATGGTTGCCCCTGATTCTTTCTTAAACTGAAGCGCTGTTCCACCTTCCGTTGACACTGCGGTGAAGTTAGTTAGTGTGGGATTCCCATTATCGCCATCGGCCTCAACTGCGGTAGAGAACCCATCAATAGTATGCAGTACATAAGCATTTTCCAAGGTACCGCTCCAGCCCTCTGTCCAATCAACTGCATCATCCTCATTGTTCTCAAGGTAAAAGTTGCTTGCATTAACGGTTCCACCAAAGAATTCAACGCCATCATCGGTACCGTTTAAAAGCGCTACATTGCTGATCGTAGTTCCTGAACCTACGGAGTACAGTGTAAGACCATTGTACTGAGATTCTGAATTGATCTGAGCACCGGCATAGTTGATGATCAAATAGCTAATAGAACCAGAGCTGTCTGTGTTGTCTGTGCCTCCATAAACAATACCCCCTACTTCGGCGATAGCACCAACACCTTCTGTAGTTGTCGCACTTCCGGCAATTACCAATCCACCCCAATCTCCTGGTGTTTCGTTAGCTGAAGTCATCACCACGGGAGCAGTGGCTGTTCCCTGGATATCAATATCCGCACCTTGTCGTACTACGATATACTTATCTGTTCCTGAATCTGAAATAATTCTTGTCCCGGCAGGAATGGTCAAAGTAGCACCGGCCTCAATGGTTAGCGTACCTTTAAGGGCATAAGTCTCTGTAGCGACTAAGGTCCTGTCTTCAGCAATGCTACCTTCCAGATCTACAAGCTCCCCCACAGCGTCACAGGAATCAGGACAAGTGCCTCCACAGTCTACACCTGTTTCATCTCCGTTTTGCTGACCGTCTGTACATGTCGCCTGTGGTCCGTCATCTCCCGGATCAGGTGAATTATCATCGGCACTACAGCCTATCATCAAAAGCGATAGGGAAACGGCAAACATCGACAAGAATTTAAGTGTTTTCAGTTTCATAATAAGGGTGTTTAAATTAAATTTTCTAAAAGTGGTTACATTAAAATCTGTAATTAAGTCCTAAACTTATTTGAGTACCTAGGGTGTACGATCGTACAATTTCTTCGGTCTCAATGTTCGTTGTGCTGGGTCTTACCAATTGGGTTCTTTCAATATCAGGATTCAGAAGGTTTCTACCGATTAATCGGAGTCTCCAATGATCTCCAAATTCCTTACTAACTACAGCGTCTAACACCACGAATCCCTTTTCAATTATGGCATCGTTGTAAAAGGTTTCGCTCTGACTTTGGATTTCAGGAGCTCCCAAGGCGAAAATCTTGTCAGAAGCATAATTAGCGGTAAACGAAGCATCAAAAGGATTATCACCTGCAGTTGTAAAGTTCAAGCTGGTATTTAAAATCCAGTCTGCCGCACCTTGCAGGTCTGTTTCTTTTAGGCCCTTGTACCTGAAGGTTCTGATAAAGTTCCCGTCTTCATCCCGAACCTCCTTTAAGTCCTGACTATGCCACATTCTGGTGGCGTTAAATACCAGATTTAAGCCGTAACCTGAGGTGCTGCCATCTTCGTCGTTTGTTACAGGTGATAGCAGATCTATTTTGGTTTCGGCCTCAATACCGAACACTTCTGCCTTTTCTCCGGAATTAAAGAAAGAAAATACGCCGGCAGAACCTCTGTCTTGAACCTTGTTGATAGGATCGGAAATATGCTTATAAAAACCAGCCACTGAAATCAATTGACCAGCCGAGGGAAAATATTCCCATTTCAAATCATAATTTAGATCTCTTGAAGCTTCCAGATCAGGGTTACCTCTGGTTACTTGTCCTGTTTGCGAAACGTATTCAAAGGGAGAGATCTCTTTGAATTCGGGCAAAGTAATGGTACGGCTGAAAGCAAACCTCAGGCCGTGCTTTTCATTGATATCATATTTTATATTTAAGTTGGGGTACAGATTATTGTATTCTTTTTCGGTAACCCCAATTCTACCCGGAAAGTTCCCCACATCGAAATTCACATCAATCTGATCTTGCTGGTAACGAAGACCTAGGTTGAAATTCCATTTCTTTAAGCCAACGTTAATATCCGCAAAAGCTGCTTTGGAGTCGAGCTCTCCCTCATATAAATCGGGTTGCAGAATGTTGAGTTGCAGCCGGCCATTGTCAAAATTCCCCTGCTGGAAAATAGCTCCCAAATTGTCAATCGAGGAAGGGTTTATGGTATTGGTCGCCCGCTCTTCTACACCGGCAAATTCAGAGATAAAGGCACGTTGTTTGTTACGGTAATTTAGGCCCAGTTCTACCGTAAAGGATTTGTCTTCTTCACTAAGGATATTGAGCACATCTTTAAGGTAGGCATTGTATTCTTCATCCTTAATTTCCTGACTAGATTTTCGTTGCTGAAAACCCCCTGTTCGTCCAAGTTGCACAAATGTTCCATCGGGATCGAAGTTTACCTCGTTTCTGATCCTGTTTGGCTCATCGGCGTCTACCAGGTTATATCCTCCTGCCCATTCCAGGGTATTTTTGTCAGACAATTGGTGTGTTCCCAAAAGTTGGGTCACCCAAAGGCGTGTTTGTTTTGTATTCTGATCCCGTATGAATTGAAATAGCATTTCAGGCGGATCTGTTTCCTCGAAGATGCTGGCTTCTCCATTTCTGCCGCCTTCGAAAACTTGTTCACTAAGCTTGTTGACAAAGAAAGTGACAGACTTAAGCTTGTTTTTATCGTTGATAAAATAGGTGAGGTCTAAGAGTGCTGAGTTTACAATGTTTTTATTGTAATTGGTTGCATCTGTGATGGTATCATCGACGAAATTAGACCTAAACTGCCTGAATAATCCCTGGCCATGTTCATAAGAACGGCGGTGTGATGCTGTAAACAAGGCTGCTAATTTGTCTTTGATTTTTTTACCTGCAACGATGTTGAATTGATAGTTGATGGGGTTTTCTTCCTGGATGGTATTCCAGCCCTGGGCAGCGATCAATTCTCGGGTTGATAAGTTTTGCTCATAAAATCCAAAATCCGTATTTCTCGAATTCGGTGAAACCTTGAAGTTGTCAAATACCCCGCTCTTGGCAACGTTTGTATTTACTCCGGTTTGCACGCCTATACTTAGTTCATTGGATCCTGCCAATTCTCTTGAGACGATATTTACAGTACCGGAAGATTGATCTGCAGAAGCCTGCGCAGCGTAGGTCTTACTGATGCTCACGTTTTGTATTACCCGAGTTGGGAAAAGACTTAGGTCTATATTTTTCTTTTCTACGTCATCTGAAGGCACTGCAAGGCCGTTAAGAGTAGTAGAAAGATATCGATCGCCTAGCCCGCGAATAAAAACATCTCCGGAAGCTTCACTACTGGTCACCCCGGAAATTTTGGTGGTTGCCGTTGCAGCATCTGACACCCCTATTTTTCCTAATTGTTGCGCACCAATACTTTCCTTAATTTCTATAGCCTTCTTCTGATCTAGGAGCAGTGCGACTTCAGAATCCTTTCTGGCAACAGTAACGAGGACTACCTCGTCCAATGCCACACCTTCGTTCGCAGCCATTGGAATGTCTATGGAGGTTACTTTCCCTGCTTCTACAGCCACGTTGGGGATTTCAACAGTTTCATATCCTAAATAACTATAAACCACGGTATAGTTGCCAGGGGTTAGTCCGGTTATCTCATAAAGGCCATCAAAATCTGACGTGGTTCCTTTGGTGGTTCCTTTTATGAGAACATTTGCGAAAGCCAATGGTTCGTTATTCACCTCTTTGTCTATAAGTTTTCCGGCAATACTGCCGGTTTCCTGTGCACTTAAATGTGTAACTGCACATACTAGCAGCACTAAAAGAATTTTTTTCATTTAATCAATTACTATGTTTAAATACCGGGACAAAGAACGTTACGGCCTGTAAAAGTCATGTTAGGTATAGATTAAAGATTCATTGTCTTAGCGTTACTTTTATGTTAGGAGTTTAATAAAATGTTAAGTCATAATATTTGTCTGGAGATAGCGACTTTAAAAAGATGTATCTTGCGCCGGTAATAAAAAGGGCATGAATTGGGAGCAGTTACTTTCGCTGAAAAGAGCGGGAGATACACATAAAAGGCTTAGGAAAGAGCAAGATGAAACACGGCTTGGGTTTGAGGTAGACTATGACCGGGTGATTTTCTCCTCTGCCTTTAGGAGTTTGCAAGACAAAACACAGGTAGTCCCACTTTCAGACACAGATTTTGTCCATACCCGTTTAACACACAGCCTGGAAGTTTCTGTTGTGGCAAGAAGCCTTGGCAGGATTGCCGGGAAAAAGCTGTTAGAAATTCATCCTCATCTCCATAAAAATTTAGGATACCGCTTTAATGATTTTGGTGCCATTACAGCGGCTGCTGCTCTAGCTCATGACATTGGCAACCCGCCCTTTGGTCATAGTGGGGAGAAGGCTATTGGAGAGTTTTTTGACAATGGGCCGGGAAGCAAATACAATGAGTTGCTGAGTGAAAAAGAGTATCAGGATATTGTTGATTTTGAAGGGAATGCTAACGGATTTAAATTATTAACAGAATCGCGTGAAGGAGTAAGTGGAGGCCTTCGCCTTAGCTATGCTACCCTTGGAGCCTTTATGAAATATCCCAAAGAATCACTTCCCAAGAAATCTACAAAACACATTGCCGACAAGAAATTTGGCTTTTTTCAAGCGGATAAGGCATTCTTTAAGGAAGTGGCCGAAGAATTAGGGCTCAACCAAACCCGAAGTGGAGAAGATATTTCATTCTCACGGCACCCGCTTACCTATCTGGTTGAGGCCGCGGATGATATCTGTTATACGCTTATAGATTTTGAAGACGGTATTAACCTGGGTTTAATTACAGAGGACTTCGCCTTAGAATACCTTATCAAACTCGTAAAAGACAGCATCAATATTAAGAAATATCACGGAATGGTATTTAAGGAAGATCGCCTCAGTTATTTGAGGGCCCTTGCTATTAATACATTGATTAAGGACGCCGTTGACATTTTTATAGCGAACGAAGCAAGCATTCTCGACGGGAGTTTTGATGTCGCTCTTCTTGATAAAAGCACATATAAAGCGCAGATTGAAGACATCATTACCTTAAGCGTTGATAAAATTTATCGGTCTCAGGAAGTGGTTGAAAAAGAAATTGCGGGCTACAGAGTCATTGCAGATATTCTTGAAGTATACACTGAAGCTTTGGTAAAAGATATGCAAGGGAATAGTTCTAACTATGATCGCCTCGTTATTGGGACACTCCCAGGATTTTATCAAAACACCAGGAAGTCGCTTTATGAAATCTTGTTGAATACCTCCTGTTACGTCGCAAGCCTCTCGGATAGCGCTGCGGTTCATATTCACAATAAGATAAGTGGTAAAAGCCTTTAGAAACTGTAGGCCATTCCAATACCGAGAAGCTGTTTAAACTGTATGCGGGGTTCCCCGGGGTCTATCACAGTTCCGTCCTCGGCTAGCTCTTCATCAAATAATATATCGTCATCGTAAATAACATGAGTGCCTATAGAGGCGCTAATGTATTCATTTACCTTGAGATCAAGATTCAATTGCCAGTCGATATCAACGTTTCCAAAAGAACGAAGGTAATCTGTGTAAAGCGTGAGCTTGTGATTTAAAATAATATTTTTCCAAACTTCATTTTCCCAGCTGTTGGTTACCAAAAACCCCAGTTCCATCACGGAGTTTTTTCCTTCGCTTATCACATTCCCCTCATCATCTAAAATGGCCTTGTCCACACCAAAAGCTCCCCGGTCTGCGAGGTCCTGATCTAGTACGAAGGTGGCTTTAAGGGTTATCGGAGAAATATAGAGGTTTAGTTTTTTGCCCTCGGGAATATAGGAAGCCCCTGCCCCTAAAAAGAGATAACCCGGTGAGAGGAATCGCGAAATCGGTGTGCTTCTGTCCGGATATTTAAAACCATCCGCAAATTGGGTATTGAAATTGGCTTTTACCGAATAATACCAATTGCTGATGGTGTCTCTTCTATAGCCAAAGGTAGAACTCAGCCTAACAGCGTCATCAGTTTTTCGCCACCTTCGCCCTTCCTGGGCGTTCCAACCAAAACGTAGATCCAGGTCGTTATTCCACTGTACATACCTGAATTTATAATTTCTGACAAACTTAGCACTCCCCAGGGCAGAAACCGAGTTGTCTCCACCGGCGTTCCAGTTTACAAAGGCTACCTCGCTTAAACTAAGGCCTAGTTTGTTTTCACGCTCCCAAAAAGACGGTACTCTAAACCGTTTGAAACGTTTGCTAAGCACTTTGGTGCCTTTGAAAGAAATGACCGGATTCGCAAGGTTCACCCCTCTTGGGATATATTTTATTTTGTTTTGTTTTTGCCGTATTACAATGGTATCAATAGAAAGGCTATCTGCAGCCTCGGGATTAGGAATACTATCTTGTGCGCTTAGGGTAACGCAAGCAATAAAGAACAGGCTAAAAAGAATGAGGAATTTTAGTCTAATACACTTCATGAAGTACTCTTTCAACACAAGTTTTTATTGAATTGTAATCTATGCCCGTCAGTTCGTGAAGCTCTGACACCTGGCCATGTGCTACAAATGTATCATCTATACCCAGAATTTCAATAGGTTGTTTGTAATTGTATTCGTTTGCGAATTCAAGGATGGCGGTACCAAAACCACCAATTTTACAACCGTCTTCAAGAGTTACTATGTATTCGTAATTCGAAAAAATAGCATGTAAGCGTTCCTGGTCCAGGGGTTTTACAAATCGCATATCATAGTGCCCAATTTCTTCCGGTTCACCGAGATCAGCACATAATTTACGAACGATATTTCCGACGTGACCAACACTTAGAATTGCAATCTTAGACCCTTCTTTTAATTCCTGAGAGCGGCCTATCTGGATTTGTTTCATTGAGGACCGCCATTTAATTGTAGTTCCTCTTCCTCTGGGATATCTGATAGCGATAGGATGAGATAATCCCAATTGAGCGGTATACATAATGTCTCTAAGTTCCATTTCATTTAGAGGTGCGAAAATGACAAGATTAGGGATGCAGCGCAGGTAAGCAAGATCGAAGACACCGTGATGCGTTGCCCCATCCTGACCAACAATACCGGCTCTGTCAAGGCAGAAAATCACCGGCAGGTTTTGAAGTGCAACATCATGGATCACCTGATCATAGGCACGCTGCAGGAAGGTTGAATAAATATTACAAAAGGGTAGCAGGCCTTCAGTAGCCATTCCTGCGGCAAGAGTCACAGCATGTTGCTCCGCGATACCCACGTCAAAGGCTCTGTCCGGGATCTGCTCCATCATATATTTTAAGGAACTGCCGGTAGGCATTGCAGGTGTGATCCCTACGATTTTCTTATTTTTTTTGGCCAGTTCAACCAAAGTATACCCAAAAACATCTTGATACTTTGGTGACACCCCTTTTTTCGACTTTTCTATTAGGTCTCCAGTCTCCTTATCAAACCTTCCAGGAGCGTGATAGACTACCTGGTTTTCCTCCGCCTTTTGTAGTCCCTTGCCTTTTGTAGTTATTACATGTAATAGCTTTGGGCCGGGAACAGCTTTAAGCCTTGTTAACTCATCGATAAGGCTAGAGAGATCATGACCGTCTATGGGGCCTGAATATTCAAAATTGAGGCATTCAAAGATGTTCTCGTCCTTGGCGGTACCTTTTTTTACATTAGTCAGGTATTTTTTTAATGCACCCACACTGGGGTCAATACCAATAGCATTATCGTTGAGTATGATTAGAATATTGGTGTCGCTAACACCGGCATGATTAAGGCCTTCAAAAGCCATTCCGCTTACAATGGATGCATCTCCAATCACCGCAATATGCTGCCGGTCTTTTTTACCGGCTAAACGTGCTGCCAAGGCCATTCCCAGGATGGCAGAAATAGAAGTAGAACTATGACCGGTTCCAAAAGTATCAAAAACACTCTCACTACGCCTGGGGAAACCACTTATTCCTCCAAGTTGCCTGTTGGTATCGAAAATTTCTTTCCGACCTGTTAAGATTTTATGTCCGTAGGCTTGATGCCCAACATCCCAGATAAGTTTATCCTCCGGGGTGTTAAAAACGTAGTGCAGAGCTATAGTTAGTTCTACCACTCCAAGGCTGGCGCCAAGATGCCCTTCTTTGGCCGCAACGATGGTAATGATAAATTCTCTCAATTGGCGGGCCAGGGAAGGAAGTTCCTTCCGATTTATCTGGCGAAGATCTTCCGGAGAATTAATGTGGTTTAGAAGTTTCATACCGAACCACAAAGGTAGCTTATTTCCGTTGTTGATCAGATTAGATTCTATGCTAAAATTGTATTTTTGAACCTATGGATTTTAAGTTAGACGACACCTACTTTATGAAGAAAGCCCTGCAGGAAGCTGAAGCTGCGTATGAACAGGGAGAGGTGCCAATCGGTGCTGTTATCGTGGTACAGGATCGAATAATTGCACGGGCACACAATCTTACCGAAAGGCTAAATGATGTTACTGCTCATGCCGAGATGCAGGCCATTACCGCCGCGGCTAATTTTCTTGGAGGGAAATACCTTCATAATTGTACCCTATATGTTACACTAGAACCTTGCCAAATGTGTGCCGGAGCGCTTTACTGGAGCCAGATTCCGAAAATCGTGTTTGCCGCCTATGATCCGCAGCGTGGCTTTTCAGCTATGGGAGGGAAGTTGCATCCAAAGACTGAAATGATTGGGGGTATTATGGAAGCCGAGGCCTCAAAGTTGTTGAAGCGTTTTTTCATTCAAAAAAGAAATTTGAATTAAGAACAAAAAAAGCCCTGACACATTGGTCAGGGCTAGCAAATCAAAATAAAATATTCTTATCCGATTACCTGAATTTGTGCGGCAACCACACCTTTTCTTCCTTCTTCTTCTTCGTATTCTACTTTGTCTCCCTCACTCAGCTCCACTCCGTTCAATGCAGTAACATGAACAAAGATATCCTTCCCTGTGTCGTCGTTGGTTATGAACCCATAACCTTTGGATTCGTTGAAAAATTTTACTGTTCCAGTCATTAAATAAAAATTATGATAAATATATTACTAAAGTATGTTATTTCGTGCAGACCTACTTAGACCCTCGGGGAAAAACTAACAAAATTATTGATTTTCAGACTTTTTTCTTCTTTCACTTCTCATCTTTTTAATGTTCTCATCGGTTAGCATATAATCCTTCATTTTTTTGCCTTTACTCTCCTTAATTAAAAATAGCGGCATTGCGATCAAAAAAAGCCCAACCGTGCCAAAACCAATGCATTTGCTTCCCAGGGCCGGATCCTCCTCCTGCACCCAAAAGCCATAGCCAATTGCTCCGAAAGAAGCAAAAACTATTAGAACAATGATATGTCTGACTCTAATGCGCATTTTACTTTGTAAAATTAATCAACTTTCTTCGGTAGGCGGTAAGCAGTTTCGATTTTGAGACGAAACCATAGTATTTACCTTCTTTAATAACCGGGAGATTCCAGGCGCCGCTATCCTGAAATTTTTGCATCACTTGCTTCATAGAATCACTCTCATAAAATATATGCTCCGGGGCATTTTGCATGAAAGACTCCACACTTATTTTTTCATACATTCTGGTATCGAACATGAATTCTCTGATATCATCAAGAAGAACAATTCCGGCCAGCTGCCCTTTGTCATCTATTACCGGGAAAATGTTTCTGGCAGATTTGGCCACCGCAGCATGTACCATTTCGCCTAAGGTCATTTCGGGATTTACAGCTTTAAAGTTTTGCTCAACCACATCATCTAACTGCATTAACGTCAGCACGGTTTGGTCTTTATCATGAGTGATCAGAGCGCCAATTGCGGCGAGTTCTCGGGTATAAATGGTATGTTCTATAGCATTACGGGTTGTAAGATATGAGATGGCGGCGGTAATCATCAAGGGAACAAATAACTCGTAACCCCCTGTAATCTCCGCTATTAAAAAAATTGCTGTCAGGGGTGCATGTAGTACCCCAGCTATAAGTCCTGCCATCCCTATCAGGGTAAAGTTGCTTTCATTGACTGAAAACCCCAGTCCGCAGTGGTTGATAACTTTAGCCACTACATTGCCCAAAGCACTACCCATAACCATGGTAGGGATAAAAATACCGCCTGCTCCTCCGGCTGCAAAGGTAGCTGACATGGCTACGGCCTTGAAAATCGTTATTCCAAAAAGTAGGGCAATTACCACCCAAATATTATCTGTGAATTTATCAAAGGGGGTTTTTCCAAGCGCATCGATATGATTTCCTTCTAAAAGCTTATTAATGAATCCGAAACCTTCCCCATAAAGCGGTGGAATCAAATAGAGCATTACTCCAATGGCCAGGCCACCGACCAATAGTTTGTACTTCGGACTCTTAAATCGTTCAAAAAAAGCAATGATGCCGAAGTACATTTTTGTGAAGTAAATAGAGGCAAAGGCAGTCCCAACACCCAATAAGATGTAAAAAAGAGTGTCTTTTACCGCAAAAGGTTCTGTGATTATAAAATTGAACAAGGTTTCGTCGCCTAGGAAAAAATAAGAGGTAAGCACACCGGCAATAGAGGCAAGTAATAAGGGGAGCATAGACCTCATGGTAAGGTCCAGACTAAAAACCTCCACCGCAAAAATGATGGCTGCTATCGGAGATTGAAAAATAGAAGCAATTGCGCCTGCCGAGGCGCAGGCAATTAAGAGAGAACGTGTTTTGGCGTTGACATGTAAAAGCCTTCCAAAATTAGAACTGATTGCTGCACCGGAAGCGACAGCCGGGCCCAGGAGGCCAACAGATCCCCCAAAACCCACTGTCAACGGGGCTGTGATCAAAGGAGTATAGGTTTTTTTTACATTTATAAGGCCTTTCTTTTTAGAAAGTGCGAAGAGAATAGAGGATATAGCGTGCTCTAATTTTTCTTTATGAACGAATTTCACATAGAGATATACCAGGGTTAACCCGATCACTGGAAGCACGAAATACAGTTGGTTACTCGAAAATACAATACCCGTTTCTAAGAGCGATTGAATGAAGTAGGTGATATTCTTAAGGGTAACGGCGGCCAGGCCTGCAAGAAAACCAACAATTACACTAAGTAAGTGAGTAAAGGTCTTGTTGGAAATATTTTTATACCTCCATTTAAGGACCCGGGTATAGAGTGCTTCTTTTTGGTTAGACATTGCGTCGTGTACCTTATAAAGGTATTAAAAAATCTCAGGGCTACTCAATAAACCTGCATTGCACAATTTAGCTAAGCTTTAAATGCAATTCCTTCAACTGCTCCTCATCAATGGGTGCTGGAGCATCGATCATAACATCTCTGCCGCTGTTATTTTTGGGAAAGGCAATAAAGTCGCGAATGGTCTCTTGCCCACCTAAAATGGCTACCAGGCGATCCAGTCCGAAAGCGATTCCTCCGTGAGGTGGTGCCCCAAACTGAAAGGCCTCCATTAAGAACCCAAACTGGGCTTGTGCCTCCTCCGGGCTAAATCCGAGATGTTTAAACATGGTCTCCTGGGTGGCTCGGTCATGGATTCTGATAGAGCCGCCTCCAATTTCATTGCCATTTAAGACCAGGTCGTATGCATTGGCACGAACCGCTCCCGGGGTCTTTGTCTAAAAGGTCTAATTGTCCGGGTTTCGGAGAGGTAAAGGGGTGATGCATCGCATGATAGGTGCCGGTCTCCTCATCGAGCTCCAGTAGCGGGAAATCTACTACCCAGAGCGGGGCAAACTCTTCTGGTTTTCTGAGCCCCAGGCGTTCAGCCAATTCCATTCTCAAGGCGCTTAGCTGGGCCCTGCTGGTATTTTTTTCACCAGAAAGGACACAGATCAGATCGCCCGGTTTTGCTCCAGTGGCATCCGCCCATTTTTCAAGATCTTCGGGTGTATAGAATTTATCAACTGAAGATTTATAGGTTCCATCCGGGTTGCATTTTACATACACCATACCTTTGGCACCCACCTGAGGACGGCGCACCCAATCGATAAGCTTGTCTATTTCTTTTCTGCTATACTCGGCAGCGCCAGGTACGGCAATACCAACCACCAACTCTGCGGTATTGAATATCCCGAAATCTTTATGCTGGGCAATTTCATTGAGCTCCGCGAACTCCATCCCAAATCGAATATCAGGTTTGTCATTGCCAAACCTTCTCATGGCTTCATCGTAAGTGAGTCTTGGAAATTTCGCCACCTCTACCTGACAAATTTCCTTTAGCAGATGTGTGGTTAGCCCTTCAAAGGCATTTAAAATATCTTCCTGTTCAACAAAGGCCATCTCACAATCAATCTGAGTGAACTCCGGTTGGCGGTCTGCCCTTAAATCCTCATCCCGAAAGCACTTTACAATTTGGAAGTATTTGTCCATTCCGCCAACCATCAGCAGTTGCTTGAAAGTTTGCGGAGATTGGGGGAGGGCATAAAACTGCCCTTCATTCATCCTACTGGGTACTACAAAATCTCGAGCTCCTTCAGGAGTAGATTTAATCAAATATGGCGTTTCTACTTCTATAAAGCCCTCCTCAGAAAGATACTTTCTAACTTCCATGGTCACCTTGCTCCGAAAGATAAGATTGTCCTTTACAGGCTTTCTTCTGATATCCAGATATCGATATTTCATTCTTAGATCTTCTCCGCCATCGGTCTCATCTTCTATGGTAAATGGAGGTACCTTAGCTGGGTTCAAAACCAGCAGTTCCTGTACCAGGATTTCGATATCGCCGGTAGTCATGTTAGGATTTTTAGAGGCTCGCTCAATGACCACACCCTTTGCCTGGAGAACAAATTCCCTACCCACAGACCTGGCCATTTCTAACAGATCAGCCGAGCAACGCTCCTCATCTAAAACCAGTTGGGTAATCCCATAGCGATCTCTAAGGTCTATCCAAACCACAAACCCCTTATCCCTTACTTTTTGCACCCAACCTGCCAGGGTGACTTCCTTGTTGATATGTGATGCCCTAAGCTCGCCGCAACTATAACTTCTGTACATTTTGCACTGGTTTTTTTACAGCCGCAAAGGTAACAAGATAAGCGCGTAACACCCATAGTCGAATGAAATTTTTCAATTCCTTTTTTATCAGGGATTTAGCATGATGAACGGGAGAAAACTCTTAAAAAAATTTTAAATCCCTGAATTCTTCCTTACATTGTTAGTATAACCTAATTCAAAAATCACTATTATGAAACGAACATTGCTGAAAGGTACGTTTCTGTTGTGGTCTCTTGTATTGCCTATTATGGTGATTGCGCAAGATGCCGTCACGGGAACTGTGACCGACGCCGATAGCGGGGAACCGCTTATTGGTGTAACTGTTGTTGTGAAAGGATCAACAACCGGAACACTTACTGACATTGATGGAAATTATTCCATAAATGCTCCTGAGGGTTCCACACTGGTATTTTCCTTTATTGGGTACTCCAATTTGGAAGTTGCTTCATCTGACGCGGGAGACGTGCAGATGCGAGTAGATGTTACCAACCTCGATGAGGTGGTGGTGACAGGACTTGTATCGAGTATCAAGCGTTCTAACCTTGCCAATAGTATATCTACTGTTAGCAGCGAGTCGCTTACAGGGACTACTACAGGTTCCACACTAGATGGCGCCCTGTACGGAAAAATGACAGGGGTGAATATCAATGCCGCCGGTGGTGCACCCGGAGGACAGACTGCCATGCGATTAAGAGGGATTTCCTCATTATCAGGAAACAATCAACCCCTTTTTATTGTTGATGGCGTTTACATCAGTAACGTCCAATTATCAAACGGTTCGTCTGTAGCTTCAGGAGCAAACGCAGGACGAGAAGAAGGGGGCTCAAACCGGGTTTCCGACATCAACCCAGACGATATTGAAAGTATTGAGGTTCTTAAAGGAGCTTCTGCAGCTGCCATCTATGGTACGCGTGCAAACGCGGGAGTTGTAATTATTACGACCAAAAGAGGTGCCACAGGAAAAACCACGGTAAAGTTTAACCAGGATATCGGCTTTAATACCATACAGAATTTTGCCGGTCGTAGGCAATTTACATCTGCAACCGTAGCTTCCACTTTCGGTGCAGCTGAAGTACCCATTTTTGAAGCAGCTCAGGCCGCCGGCAGAATCTTCAATTATGAAGAAGAACTCTATGGTGAAGAGGGGCTTATTTTGGATAGCAGGTTTTCAATTTCCGGTGGAAATGAAAAGACCAAATTCTATTTCAATGCCAGTCGTAGAGATGAAGACGGAATTATGCAACGAACCGGCTACGAACGAAATTCGCTGCGTTTAAATTTAGATCACAGATTTAATGACAAGCTAAAAGTAGGTTTCTCCTCTAATTATGTGAACAGCACAGCCGAGAGGGGCCCTGTTGGGAATGAAAATAATGGAGGTTTTAGTGTCGGATACAATCTGGCTTTAGTTACGGCAGATTGGGAAGATCTTTTTCCAGATGAAAATGGCGTATATCCGGACGGACGTTTTGCGGCTACCAATATCATATTAAACAGGGATCTTATAGATAACTCGGAAGAGATCAACCGTTACATCCAGGGAGCAAATGTAGAGTACAAAGCCATTACGGAGGATAACTTCCAGTTGAAGTTTACAGCCAATGGAGGGCTCGATTATTTTCAGGCCAAGACCTTTGTTTATATTCCGGAGTTTCAGCAAACGCAACGCGGAAATCAACAAGGCTTCGTCAGTGCAGGGAATACCAATTCCTTACAGCTAAATTATAATGCTTTTGCTGTGGCCGATTACTTTGCCGGTAATAATATTAGTATTAATGGCCAGATTGGTATGTCTTATCTGAATTTTGAAAGTGATGCGATCATCAATCAAACTACACAGCTCTTCCCTCAACAGACGAACCTGGCCCAGGGAAATTCTTTTGCTGTTTTCCAACGCTTAACCGAGGAAGAAGAGTTTGGTCTGATAGCGCAAAGTACTGTTAACTGGGACGATAAAATTATTGGAACCGCAGGAATTCGTTTTGACAAGTCGAACTTAAACGGAGATCCAAACAAATTCTTCGCATTTCCAAGGGCATCACTAGCCATTAATGTAGCAAATTTTGATTTTTGGAATATAGATGCCATAAACTTATTTAAGCTAAGAGTAGCATACGGAGAAACTGGAAGTAGTGCAAGGTTTGGGTCCTTATATACCCCTTTAGGGCCAACATCTATTGGAGGCGTTCCAGGATTGGCTTTACCCACCGTTGGTCAAAACAACGTATCGGCCCAGTTGGGTGATGCAGATTTAGAACCAGAGACCTCTCAGGAAATTGAATTTGGCGCCGATTTCTCCTTTCTTGATGGGAAAATAGGGCTGGAATTAACGGCGTATAAGAGAGATGTTAAAGACCTAATTTACCCATTTTCATCCATTCCATTGACTACCGGATTCGCCAACGAAATAAGAAACGATTTCGATTTGAGCAATAAAGGTTTTGAAATTGGATTAAATGCAAATCCAATAAGTAATGAAAATGTGAACTGGAATACAACTCTAAATTGGTGGAAGAATGAAGCTGAGGTTGATCGCCTGGGAGTAGGAGAGTTTCAACCTTCTGGGGAAGGGTTTAGTTTAACCTTTGGTAGCTCCTTCATCCGTCTTGGCGAAACGGCAACTTCTCTTGCAGCAAATATTGGCGGTGTAACAACGATTATAGGAGATGCAGCACCTGATTTTGAGATGAGTTGGTTCAACCAGCTTACGCTCTTCAAGAATTTTGATCTTACATTTTTATGGCATTGGAAAAAAGGTGGCGATGTTTTAAACCTTACCAAATTGCTATCTGATTTTGGTGGGGTAACACCAGATTTAGACGATCCTGATGTGATCGCTAATCCAAGATTTGGCACTTTTGGGGCGGCCGGTTATATAGAAGATGGAACATACGTACGCCTACGTGAGGTTGGCCTTTTCTATACTGTTCCTGTCAAGACAGATTGGTTTGAACAACTCAAAATAGGAGTTTCAGGAAAGAATATCCTGACCATTACTGACTATACAAGTTATGATCCTGAAACTTCAGCCTTTGGCCCATCAGGACTGTCACAAGGAATTGAAGTGTCTCCGTTTCCAAGTGCGGCGCAATATTATTTTCATGTAGGATTTACATTTTAATAGATAGAAAGAGATTATGAAAAGTATAAGAAACTTAACAATACTAATGGGAACACTGCTAATATTTTCGTGTTCTCTAGACGAAGTTCCCGATCCAAACCAGCCTGGTGTCGATGGGGTAGTGAATAACCCGTCTGAACAGACCTTGAATTTTGTGGTACAGGGTCTGGAATCCAGAGCAATAAATGCCCAGGGAGGATTTATTACGGCGACCGGATCCATAGCACGGGAGTTATATGATTTTAATGCCTCAGACCCCACAACAACGGCAACACTGATTGGCAAAGATGGTGCGGTCCTTACTGGATCGGAGCCACAGCTAACCGGAATGATGTTTGCAAGGTACCAGGCAGTTAAAAATGCTGATTTTATTTTACAAGCGTTACCAACTGCCGCCGTTACCGATGCTCAAAAAGATGGGTACAGGGGAGTAGCCTTGACCTTTAAGGCAATGATGTTACTTGACGTACTTGATATGCTTGGAGATAATGGGGTTCGGATCGATGCCTTTGATCCTGATAACCTTGGACCTTTTGTAAGTGCGAGCGAGGGCTTTCAGGCCTTGAGAGCTTTTTTAGATGAAGGATTTACCGCGCTTCAAAGTGCAGAATTCTCTTTTCAACTTTCAGGTGGTTTTGCAGGCTTTGATACACCTGCTACTTTTGCTCAGTTTAACCGGGCAATAGCGGCGAGGGTTGCCATTCACCAAGAGGACTATGCAGGAGCACTTTCGCTGGTGAACGATTCTTTTCTTTCTTTGGACGCGGCAGATTTGGCCATAGGACCAAAAATGATCTATGCCCAAGGAGGTACAGAATTACTCAATCCTATTTTTAAAACACCTCAGCAAAGTGGAGATCAGTATATTGTTCATGACAGGTTCATCAATGATATTCAGGCTGGAGACACCAGAATTGATAAATTCAGTCTTCGTGCCGATCCTGTCGCCAGAGACGGACTCAATGGCACACATGAAATAAATCTGTATGCCACAGCAACCTCTCCGATTGATCATATTCGCAATGAAGAATTGATTCTGATTAATGCAGAGGCGAATATTCAGCAAGGCAATCTTATGGATGCGGTAACTGCCTTAAATATCCTGAGAAATGCATATGGATTAGGAGATTATGCGGGAGCAGTTGCAGAAGCAGACCTTATTGACGAAATGCTTTACAATAGAGCATATTCTTTATGGGGAGAAGGGCATGCAATGTTTGATCTTAGAAGGTACGACCGTTTAAACAGTACGTTCCTACCCATTGATAGGCCTGGGGATATTGTTCATATACAATTTCCAATTCCGCCTTTCGAAGTACAGTAAACTTCATAAACAAAAAAACCCTGACAGCAATGTCAGGGTTTTTTTATGTACCTACTTTTTTAGGCTGCCAGTTCTAACTCCTCCTTTTTTTCTTTAGGAACAGCTCTACGGCTTCTTATCCATAATTTCAATCTGTAAACAATATTGAACAGTACCGGAACTATAATCAGCGTTAAGAAAGTAGCTACGATTAGCCCGAAAATTACTGTCCACGCCAGCGGCCCCCAGAAAATAACGTTATCTCCACCAACATATACTTGAGGATCAAACCTTCCAAAAAGGGTGATAAAGTTGATGTTTAAACCTGTTGCGAGCGGAATCAAACCTAAAACAGTTGTGATTGCCGTAAGAATTACAGGCCGCAACCTGGCTTTTCCTCCCTTGATAATAGTTTCTGTAACATCTTCACGGCTCAGAAGTTCATCATCTGAAATGCCCAGTGCCACTTTCTTTCTATCAATAAGAATTTGCGTATAATCTAACAGTACCACACCATTGTTTACTACAATACCGGCCAAAGCGATAATACCCATCATGGTCATCATAATTACAAAAGGCCATCCTGTTGCTACCAAACCTCCAAAAACTCCAATAAAGCTCAGGAAAATAGCCGTCATGATAATAGCTGGTTTAGAGATACCACCAAATTGGAAGACAAGAATGAGCATGATTAATCCCAGGCCAGAGAAAAATGCTCCCATTAAAAAGGCCTGTTGTTTTGCCTGCTCTTCCAACTCTCCGGTGTAGTCAATTTTGACCCCGGTTGGCATGCCCTTAAAGTTTTCCATTTCTTTTTTAATCTGAGCCACTATAATATTGGCGTTACCCCCGGGTTTAAGTCCGGAGTAAACCGTTACTACCCTTTCCCCATTGATGTGTTTGATAGCATTGAAAGAGGAAGTGTTCTTGCGACTTGCCACAGCCGAAATAGGAATTTCCTTGATTTGACCTGATGCCTGATCTCTAAAAATCATGTTTTGGTTAAAAAGAGCGCTCGTATTATATCTCAAACTTTCGTTGAACCGAACGTTTATATCATAATCTTCACCATCCTTTTTAAATACACCTGCCTTATCTCCAAAGAGGGACCGGCGTAATTGCTGGCCGACCTGGCCAACCGATACCCCAAGTTCTCCCGCTTTTTGTCTATCTACGATGACCTGCATTCCCGGATTGCCTTTATTGACATCAACTTTCAAGCCTTCCATACCATCTATGCTCTTGGAATTAATGTAGTTCCGCATACGCTCAGCAACGCTTATAAGTGTGTCATAATTTTGCCCGATGAGCTCAATATTCACGGGATATCCGGCAGGTGGCCCCACAGCGTCCTTTTCAACAGATATGGTAACTCCAGGATATACTTCAGCCAAAGCATTTTGTATACGAAGCCGTAATTTCTCTGTATCTAAGCCATCTCTAAATTTAAATTCCTGCATTGAGAGTGTAATCTTTCCTCTATGAGGCATATCTGCTGCGGAACCGGCTTCCGTAAAGGGGTTTTCTGCTCCTTTTCCTACTTGTGATACCCCCGTATCAACCAAAAGATTCTCACCCTCATAATTGAAATATTGCTCATCACCAACAATTTTATAGACCCTTTCTTCAATGGCCTTAGTGAGTTCATTGGTTTTGTCAATATCGGTTCCCTGGGGATATTCGATATAGACATAAATTTCTTTGGGAGTGTTATCAGGGAAGAATTCCAATTTAGTTCTTTGACTCCCAACAGACAATCCGAAGGTTGCAAATGCAGCGATCAGCAATAGAATAGTCACTCCAAAGTACAAATACACATTTCTTCCTGTTAATGCATGTTTTAAACGGCGTTCGTACCAATTCTCTAGTCTTACCAGGCTATTCTTTTGAAAACGAGTTGCCCATGGCTTTAAGAAATATTTGTATAACCAGAACATACCGGCAACCACTAACATTAAGGTGCCCAAACCGCGAACAGGACCACCAACAAGCATTATAAACAGTCCAAAACCACCTAAAATTAAAGTGAGGCGAATCAATTGTTTACGAGTCAGGGTTTTTTCGCCCAATTCCATAAACTGGGACACCAACATGGAATTCATAAAGATAGCTACGAACAAGGATGACCCTAAAACCACAGACAATGTTATGGGGAAATAGATCATAAATTCTCCCATAATACCGGGCCATAATCCAAGGGGAACAAATGCAGCAACGGTAGTGGCTGTAGATATGATTATGGGTATGGCGATTTCACCGATCCCTTTTTTGGCGGCCTCTTTTCTAGACATGCCCTCTTGTTCCATTAGGCGGTAAACATTTTCAACAACCACTACCCCGTTATCTACCAGCATTCCAAGCCCCATAATTAGGCCGAAAAGGATCATAGTGTTCATGGTATACCCCAATGCAGACAATATCATGAAAGACATAAACATAGACATTGGGATGGCGAAACCAACAAAGAGAGCGTTCCTGAAACCTAAGAAGAACATCAAGACGGTGACCACTAAAATGATCCCGAAAATAATGTTGTTTACAAGATCGTCTACCTGGTTCAGTGTACTGCTACTGCTGTCGTTGGCAAAACTTATGTCTAGATCTCCCGGGAGATATGTTTTTTGGGCATTGGCAACGATTTCCCGAATCTTTTGGGTGGCCAGAACTTCGTTTTTTCCCGAACGTTTTTTAATGTCGAGCATAACAACGCTCTCACCCATTTCGCGGGCATAAGTGGTCTTATCTTCTTCGCTAAAAGTTACTTTGGCAATGTCTTTGAGATAGACGGTACCGTCTTCGGATTTCACAACAAAATCATCGAGCTCCGATGGTTTTTCAATCTCCCCTGTGATTCGTATGGTCCTTCTTTGTCCACTGGTAATAAGGTTTCCGGCAGACATGGTCATATTGCCATTTCCAATGGCCTGTATCACATTGTCGAAATTAACCTTGGCCGCCATCATTTTATTAATGTCAACGGCGACTTCAACTTCTTTTTCCTGGGCTCCCCGAATATCAACTTGCTTTATTTCGTCCAGGTTCTCGATCTCATCCTCAAGGGATTCGGCAAATTCCTTAAGCTTTTCAACCGGATAATCCCCCCTAATGTTTACGTTCAAGATGGGAAATGACTCTGCCAAATTCAAGTCAAAAACATTGGGCTCAACCTTGGCTCCGTTGAATATAGGCCAATCTTCGCCAGCCTTTTCAGCATCAACTTCGTCTTTCACCTCCTGCTTGGCATTCTCTACGCTTATGTTTTCATCGAACTCAACCACCACCATTGCATAGTCTTCTTGCGAGGTGGAGGTCATCTCAACGAAATTGCTCACATTTTTTAAGCGTTCTTCAAGTGGGTCCGTGATAAGGCGCTCCATATCTTCAGCTGTATTACCCGGATATATGGTGCTTACGTAAATCTTGGTCTCTACGGCTTCAGGAAATTCTTCTCTGGGCATTGAGAAATAGGAGGAAATCCCGATGAAGAGAAAAATAACGATCATAACGTAGATGACCGAGGAGTTATCTATGGCCCATGAAGATAGGCGAAACTCTTTGTTGGCGTTCTTTTTGGCTTTCTCCATGATTTAATTTTTCACAGTTTGTACTGAATCTAACACTTTCACCTGCTGATTGTCCCTGACACTTCTCGCGCCCTCTACGATAATATTGTCTCCGTCATTAAGCCCTGATAACACTTCTACGTCATCTCCTTGTGTCTTGCCCAGGGTAATAATTGTTTTTTGCGCGATCACTTCATTCTCAGTGCCATTTTCTTTGGTGGTATACACATATTGCTCTCCTGTGGCATTCTCAGAAACTACACTTTGCGGAATCAGAATGGCGCTATCATTGCTGTAATCATTTATTTTGGCTATCGCCGTCAGGTTTGGTTTAACGGCTCCATCTTTGTTGGGAACAGGAATTTCTACGCTGAAAGAACGATTCCCCGGATTGATAAAGTTTCCGGTTTGCCGCACTCTGGTTTGCACTGTACTTCCTAAGACTGGAATGTATACTTCAACATTCTTTCCAGGGGTTACATTAGATAAATGCGCTTCAGGCACTTCTACTTCCACATACATATCAGAAAGATTGACAATACGGAATACTTCTGAACCGGGCCCCGGACTCACCACGGTCCCTTGATCCTTGATAACATCATCAATTACCCCAGAGAAGGGCGCACGGATCTGCGATTTGGCCAGTTGACTCTTCATCTGCTTTACGGCATTCTCCTGGGCCTCATAGTTCGACTTTGACTGTAGGTACTGAATTTCAGAACCAATATTTTGATCCCACAATCTTTTCTGACGTTGATAGGTGGTCTCTGCCAGTGCTGCCTGCGTCTCCATTTGAGCTAATTGACTAGACAAACCGCCATCATCAATAGAAGCCAGCAATTGCCCTTTAGATACGCGTTGCCCATCTTTTACATAAACCCGATAGAGTGTTCCAGGCATTTCGGGATAAACCAATACATTTTGATCTGTCATTACATCTCCCTGCAGCTCCAGAAAATGGTGAAACTCCTGACGACTTACTGACTGTGTGGTGACCAGGGGTAAATTAACGTTGTCATCAAGTTCAGAAATGACCGAATCCAGCAAAGCGATCTGAGCATCGAGCGCTTTTTGTTGCTCTGCGATTTCAGTTCGCTTCCCGCGAATGGATTCCAAGTCATTACTCGAAATCACACTTTCAATTGATTTGTCTCCTCCTCCACAAGAGATTGTGATAATTCCGACTACAAATACGTATAGAAACTTTTTCATTTTGATGGCTGTATTGCTGTTATTGATTAAGTACATTTTCCAATTCGGTTTTTTTGTTAATTACATCAACCATTGATTGTAAGTATTCTTGTTGGGTGGCATAGAGTTGTGTTTGCGCCTGACGCAATTCAAAACTTGTGGCAATACCTTCTGAATACTTGATTTGATTTTTATTTTCGATTCTTTCAGCGAGATCCAGGTTTTCCTTAGCTGTTTCATATTGCTCAATGGCCAATATATAATCGCTTTTGGTACTTTCATGCTGTAGTTTGATCATGGCTTCTGCCTCTGTCAATTGCGTTTTAGCCTTATCGTATGCAATTTTAGCCCTTTGGGTGCCAGCGCTGCGTTTCAACGAACTAAAAATGGGTATCTGCAGATCTACCCCAAAAGTTGAAAAACCGAACCAGTCCTGACCCTGACTTAGAAAATTGAAACTATCGCTAAAAGAGAGACCACCATAGTTTACAAAAGCATTCAAAGTAGGTAAGGCCCTGCTTTTTGCAAGCTTTAACTCGTAATAGCGCTGCTCATTAAGGTTTTGTACAATTCTATAATCTACGTTGTTCTCTATATTGAAACTGGTTTCAAGTAAATTTAAGTCGATTCTCTGCTGTGTTAACTTGTCCAGATTTTCGATAGGTTCTGTTGGATGGTCCAGGGGCAGCCCCATGACTACATTTAACATCTGCAAAGTAATGTCCTCAAGCCTTTTAGCATTCTTCAACTGATTTTCTATCGATGAAAGGGTTATCTTCAATTGATCAACACTCTCTTCGTCACCCAGGCCATTTTCAAAAATTTTCTCTGTCTCGTACAGATTTTTTTCTAAAGTCTCCTTGTTCTTCTCAAAAATCAAAACACTTTCTTGGGCAAGCAATACATTGCCGTAAGCTTCTGTAACATCTTGCTTTACGTCTTGGTCTGACTTGTCTTTATTGTTTCTACTGTACCTTAAAAATGCCTGTGTTGCCTGCACTCCCACAATGTATGAGCCATCAAAAATCTGTTGGCGTAAGGTTGCTGTGGCACTTACAGATTGTGGCTGGCCAAAAACTACTTCTTGAAAAGTACCAGGGTCTCCACCAAAAAACTCTGCCGGAATTTGGGTAACCTGCTGCTTCAGTTGGTTTTGATAATTAACAGAACCACTAATTTGAGGTAAACCATCTGCAATGGTCTCCCACTTTTGCTTTTGGGCGTCAACGATATCCCTGTTTGCATTAATAGCACTGTAGTTATTTTCTAAGGCATATGCTATGGCTTCGTCTAAAGTGAAACTACTCGGAATTTCCTGAGCTTTCACAGATAAAATAAATATGAAGGATGCGAAAATGAAAAAAGCCTTTCTCATTTATTGTTGATTAGAGTTGATAATTTCGTTTAAAATTTTTCTTCCTTTTGGAGTTACTATGCCACGTAGATGGTACTCCAGATAGTCATCTATTAATGAGGAAATTGGAAACTTGTCTATGGGAAATAACTGTTGATCTTTAATACTTGTAACTCCAGAAAAATAAATTCTGGATACAAAATCAATATTGAGATTTGCCCTGTATATCCCCTTTTCTATCCCTCTTTTTACGTTATCTAAAACACAGTCCTGCATCACTTCATACTGTTTCTGCTTGATGGTTTCGTAGATTTTGGGATAGTACTTCTGAAGTTGGTATTGCGGGGAAGACTTCTCATTCTTGAGATGCATCATTGCAAATTTCTTGATCTCATATAGTTCTGCGATCGGGTTTTTTGCCAAACTACAGATGTGATCAATGCCTTCGGAAATTACATCGAATAGATGAGAAGTACTTTCTTCAACTAATTTTGTTTTGTTTTCATAATGGGTATAAATGGTCTTTTTTGAGATACCCATTTCATTAGCGAGATCGTCCATCGTGACACTCTTAAACCCAAGGTTTAAGAACAGCTCTGTGGCTTTATTTAAGATCTTTTCTCTCATAAAAAGGGTCACAAATATACTATGGGAAACTTTAGGTACCCAAAAAGTTTCCAAAGTTTTACTTTTTTTTAACTATTTGTTAATTATCAGCAATTTCACCCGAGTGCTATGGTCCTTTTTAAACCAAGCCGCAAGTTGGTCAAAGCCAATGGAATCTGAAAAAGCGCTACCCTAAACCGTCAATTTGGTATCTGAGTTGCCTTTTTTCCGTTTAAGTCGGTTAGAAAAATCGTTTGTCTGGTATATGGGCATAACTAAAACCTGCTGTTCTCTTTGTTTTCTGGCGACAAGCCGTATTTTTGAGAAAAATTCACTGCATGCATAACATTGAATACTACCAGACGGTATTTAATTCGCACTTAAAAGAAAAGCTTGTCATTAGAAAGCCTGAAGGGCTTTACACCCCCGTCAAGTACATATTAGACTTAGGGGGAAAGCGCTTAAGGCCGGTACTCGCCCTAATGACTGTTGAGTTGTTTGGGGGAAAATGTGAAGAAGGTTTGGACGCGGCCCTGGCCATCGAAGTATTTCACAACTTTTCTTTAGTGCATGATGATATCATGGACGCAGCACCCCTTAGGCGTGGAAAAACAACGGTTCATGAGAAATGGGATACGAATACAGGAATTCTTTCTGGTGATGCGATGCTCATTTTAGCTTACCAGTATCTTGAAAGTTATGAGCAAGGTGTTTTTAAAGACCTGGTACAACTTTTTAGCAAAACGGCGATAGAAGTTTGCGAAGGCCAGCAATACGATATGGATTTTGAACTTAGAAATGATGTAACGCTTGAAGAGTATCTGAAAATGATCACCTATAAAACGGCGGTATTGGTTGCCGGAGCAATGAAAATGGGGGCAATAATAAGGAAAGCATCAAAGTCTGATCAGGAGGGTATTTATGCTTTCGGGCAGAACCTTGGTATTGCCTTTCAGTTGCAGGACGATTATTTGGATGCTTTTGGAGATCCGCAATCCTTTGGGAAGCAGGTTGGGGGCGATATCATTGAAAACAAAAAAACCTTTTTGTATCTAAAAGCCAAAGAATTAGCCGCCGGGAAGGAAAGGCAGGAGTTGGAAGAACTTTTTTTTACACAGCCCGCAGAACCATCTAAGAAAGTGCAAAGAGTAAAAGTCCTTTACGAGGAAACAGGTGCCGCCGCTTTGGCGAGGCAAGAAATTGAGCGGTATACTCAATTGGCTTTTAAAGCTCTTGATACCATTACTGCCGAAGAGCACAGGAAGGCTGTTTTTAAGGAATTCGGCAAAAACCTTATGAATAGGAAAATCTAAAATAACCTTCTAAGTAGAGCCCCAATGAAGGGCCTTTTGGGACAGGCACTAATAATTTTTAAGTCATCCCAAAAACTGCTTTCTTCTCCTAGAAATCTTAAAATTAACTGAGGGCTCCTTTTCTTGAAAAGCGCAGAAAAAATAAGACCCCCCTTGCTATTATCCCGCTTAAGGATGTCTAGCAACAAAAGATCGTAATACCAGTATTTATTTCGCTTCTCAAAAGAGGTTAAGGGTTTGGGCTTTTTTAGATGTTTTATCAGGAGAGCTACCTTTTTATCGGTGTTCATAAAGGTGTATCCTGTACTGGCTTTTGCCCAACCTCCCGCGATGCCAATATGAAGCACCCGGCTGGTATTGTGCCTGGAAAAATCATAACAGGTCATAGGGATATTTCCCTTTTCCACCTCCAGAAGTTCAAAGTGCTGTACTTTCAGGTCTTTTTTGAGATATTCTTTTATAGCCAGTTCATAATCTTTTTGTTCCAGAGGTTTTTCAGAAAATAAGGTATACTCCACCAAGGCCTCGGTCTTTGAAAAGGGGAGTACATACATAAAGCGGGTATTTCCATTCTGGGCGACTGAAAAATCCATAAACGTAGCAACTTTAGGCTCAAAAACTTCATTCTGAGCCCTGACGAACCAACCGACAAAGTGCTGCTGCAAAACCGGATATTTTTTTTGCCTAATTACTGTATCATAATTGAAAATACTGGAGAATACTTGTCTGGCAGCGTATGTTTTGGCTGAGGTTTCTACAACTACTTTGCTGTCTTCTTCTCTAATATTCCTCACTTCCTCATGGATGAGCTTAATATTACCATAACCGGCCAAATTTGTTTTATAGGCCTCATAAAAATCAAGTCCTTTGACCATTCTATAGGTATAAGGTGCTATTGACATTTTTTTACTAAATGTAGATGCCTTAAAGCTGATGTCAGGCCAGGATCTGTGCAGCAAACTGTCAAAAGCGCTTTTCCCGCTCTCCCAAAAACACCAGGTGCGATCATTGCTCTTCTTCTGATCCTTGTCGAGTACCAAGATGGATTTTTCCCGAAAATGGGGGTCGGCCCCCATGGCATTAGCCAGCATGAGTCCGGCCGCGCCAGCTCCAATAATAATATAATCGAAATCGATCTTAGACATTTGTTTTCAGGAATAAGGCCAAAAGTACGGGATAGTAAATTAATCCAGCCGGTAGCGCAGGCCAAAAAAGCCTCTTATTCCCTGATTGGGGCCAAAAACATAGGAAGGGTCGAAGGTGAGTGCATAGGGGTTATCTGCAGTGGCGATTACGTCACCATTCGCATCAAAAGAGACATTTCTATCAAAAGGATCGTTGGCTCGTGCAATTATAAAAGGATTTCCGCGGTTTGGAGTCCAATCCAATAGATTCTTAATACCTCCATAAATTTCAAATTGTTCCAGCCCCTTATAGGTAAATTGAATGTTTTGAATGCTCCAGGTGGGCGAAAATTCCTGGCGCGGGTCTAAGTCGCCTAAGGTGGGTAATCGCATAGGCCCATATAGGTTTCCGGTATAATCCAGGGCTAAATTCAAGGGCCTTATCGTATAGGAAACACTCCAGGTTCCGGTAAAGCGTTCGGTCAGTATTTGGCGAGAGCTTATACCTTCTTCGGTATTACTTACATCTTGTAGGGTTGCTCCTAAAAGCACTTTGAGACCTCCTGCGAAAGCGACATCAATGTTGGCGCTTACTCCTTTAGAGACAGACTTCCCATTGAGGTTGTCATAAATGATAAGATTAGGATCGGTATCGTAATCTGGTAAGATGACATTGCTAAAATTCGTGTAGAAAGCCGATGCGTCAATACCTATAAAAGTACCGTTATCCGAATATATTTTCTTTAAATAATTGAGATTGAAATTGATAGACCGTTCTGGTTTTAACTCTTCTGTGATAACAACGTCCCTGGCCCCCGTTAAGGCCGCGTGATCTTCCGTAAAAAGGTTCACTACCCTGAAACCAGTACCCGCGTTAAGCCTCAGAATATCGTTGTCGGAGAATTTCCATCGATACGCCATCCTGGGTGTAAAAATAGATCCATGCCTTTGATCATAATCATATCGGGCTCCGAGCAAAAGTGCATGCTTTTTATTGAAATCGATCTCATCCTGAAGAAATAAGCTAGGTATCCAGACCTCATCGGGTTCATTTCCTCTTAGGTCTGTTGTAGCCGGAGTGTTGTCATCGTAATATTGATATTTGACCGAACTTCCAACTAATAAATCGTGTTTACCCCAGGCTTTATCCCAGGTTAATTGACTAAAGCCAATACGTTGGTCTGCCAGGTAGGGAAGATCTCCGTAAACGGAGTTTTGATTGTGATCATTATAAGAAAATGAAAGTAGCAGCTTTTCTTTAAACGGTAGTTGATACTTGCCCAGGACTTCCCATCTCCGTGTATAAATACTCTCGCCATAAACTTCATCCCCTCCCCTGAATTCTGGAGTCCATTGCATCTCTCCACCCCAGCGGTCTTCATAGAAAAAACGACCTGCAAGCGAAAATATTCGAGCTTCATCTCGCTGAAAATTCCATTTTTGAAAAATAGAGATACGCTCCTGGAGGGTTACATCCGTGAAGTTGTCACCGTTATTGTCTATTGGGGTATCGTAATTAAAATAATTTACACCTAGCAGCATATCGGTTTTTTTGCCCATCTCTATTTTGGCGCCCAGGTCAAAATTGTATTCTCCCCAACCACTTACAAATGCGTCTGCAAAAAATTCCGGAGCATCCAAGGAGTTCTTTGTTATGATATTAATCAGGCCGCCTACCGCTTCACTTCCATACAGGGTAGAAGCCGGGCCCTTGACAATTTCTATCTGCTCTATCAAAGAATTTGGGATTCCAGAAAGGCCATAAACGGTACCCAAACCGCTAACTATTGGCATGCCATCAATAAGTACAAGGGTATAAGGCCCCTCTAGGCCGTTGATATGAATATCGCCGGTATTACAAACATTACAGTTAATTTGTGGGCGAACCCCGTTTACATTCTGCAGGGCTTCAAAGATGCTTGGTGTCGGATTCTTTTTTAAAAAAGTAGGGGTGTACACCTCAACCGGTACAGGGCTTTCCAGTCTATTAACAGGTTTTAAGGTCCCGGTTATTACAGTTTCCTCTAATTGTTCGGCCGAGGGCAGGAGATCAATAGACAATGTTTTTTGCCCGTTCTCTCTAAAGTTGATGTTTATTTCCCTACCCTGATATCCAATTGCTGTAATCACAAGCTTGTATTTCCCAGGGAAAGGAAGCTCCAGGGAAAAGTTACCCTCTTCGTCGGTGGCTGTGCCAAGCGAAGTCTCTTTCAAATAGATATTTGCAAAGGGTACAAGCTCATTACCACTGGTTACCTGGCCTTTCAGTACCATTTCTTGTGCACTTACTGAAAGGGAGAGGAGCCCAACAATTATAAATAAGATTAAGCGTTTGCTCATTTTTTCTTTAAACGGGACAAAAATATATTTTAGACAAAACTAAAAATTTGTTTTTATAAATAAAAATGTATTTTTGTTAAAATTTAAAATCCATGACCAGATCTGAAGAAAACTACCTGAAAGCCATTTTTCATTTAGGGAGAAAGGGGTCTGGTGCCGCTACCACTAACGCGGTTGCCGAGCAGATGGATACCAAGCCCTCTTCTGTTACCGATATGGTAAAGCGCCTTGCCGAGAAGGAATTGGTTAATTACAAGAAGTATCAAGGTGTTTCCCTGACTGCCAGGGGAAAGAAAGTGGCACTTTCTATTATCAGAAAGCACAGATTGTGGGAAGTGTTTCTGGTTGAAAAGATGGATTTCGCCTGGGACGAAGTACATGATGTTGCCGAACAGTTAGAGCATATTAAAAGCGAGAAACTTATTGATCGTTTAGACAAGCTTTTGGGGTATCCGAAATACGATCCGCATGGAGACCTTATTCCATCCAAAGACGGAGAATTCGACGAAACCGCTAAAAGGTTGCTAACAGAAATTCCCATGAACACTGTTGGGATTTGCGTTGGTGTCAGGGATTCTTCCGCTCCCTTTTTAAAGTTTTTAGACAAGAACAACATTGCTCTTGGAAATGAGATTAAGGTTCTTGAGAAGGAAGAGTTTGATGGATCGCTTCGTATTGAAATTAACGATGGAAGTATGCGTATTTCGGATCAAATCGCATCTAACCTCTATGTAAAACTTAAAGAATAACAATGGAAGAAGTTATTGTTTACTTTAAATCGATCAACCCTGTTCTTGCGGCATTTTACGCTACCCTCTTCACCTGGGGTTTAACCGCCGCCGGAGCATCTCTGGTTTTCTTTTTCAAATCTATGAACCGCGCAGTACTGGATGGAATGCTTGGTTTTACGGGAGGCGTAATGGTGGCCGCTAGCTTCTGGAGTCTATTGGCTCCGGGGATTGAAATGAGTCCGGGTGAAGGTTTTGAAAAAGTAATACCTGCGGCCGTAGGATTCTTATTGGGTGCCGCTTTTATTTTTGGTCTGGATAAGGTACTACCTCATTTGCATATTAATTTCAAGGAAAGTGAAAAAGAAGGGATAAAAACCCCTTGGCGTAGAACTACTTTACTCACCTTGGCAATAACTTTACACAATATTCCCGAAGGATTGGCGGTGGGCGTACTCTTTGGAGGCGTTGCTGCTGGTTTTGAAGGAGCAAGCATAGGAGGCGCAGTGGCCTTGGCCTTGGGGATTGGCCTGCAAAACTTCCCAGAAGGTTTTGCTGTTGCCATGCCACTTAGAAGACACGGTCTTACCCGATATAAGAGCTTTTTGTATGGCCAGGCTTCCGCTATAGTTGAGCCAGTAGCTGCCGTAATTGGAGCCTGGGCAGTGCTTACTTTTCAACCCATACTCCCCTATGCGCTTTCCTTTGCGGCAGGGGCCATGATTTTCGTAGTTGTGGAAGAAGTAATACCTGAAACCCAGCAGGATAAATATACAGATATCGCCACCATGGGCTTTATAGGAGGGTTTATTATAATGATGGCACTGGATGTTGGGCTTGGCTAATCAACAAAAATTCCATCCAACAGCTTTAATACGTATTGGATGGAATCCTGTAAATTATTTAAAAATTTTAGTTCGCCTGACTCCAGGGAGGAACAACACCATTAGACCTGGCATAGGCGATAAGCTGGCCTTTGTGCTCCCCATTGTGTTCTAAAATGACCAACAGGCCTGAGAGCTTATTCATTTTCGCGAACCCAAAGTCAACTTCTTCTGCAAGAGCTCCAGATTCTACCATTGCAATTTTTTCCTTAATAAATGCTGCAGATTTTTTGTAAGCAGCAACGATATTTGCTTTACCCTGTATGGTTTCCATGGTCATAAGATCTACATCAGCCGGAGGCGCAAATCCCATTTTTGAAGCAATAAAATAATTGGCCGCAGCGGTGTGAAGTACGGTTTCTCCAACCGAGCGAACGCCTTCACTAGGCCTCCAGTCCATCTGCTCATCAGAGAAAGCTTCAACCAGGGATAGGATGCGCCCATTATTAAAGTCTAACATTCCAGTAATGCTTGATTGTACAATTGTGTCTTGTGCATAAATTCCCATGGTACAGATGCAGAAAACAGCAGTAATTAATTTTTTCATTTTTAAAAAGTTTACGTTTTTAATTCTTTAACTATTGGAAAGAACCTTCAATATAGCAAATATGAACCGGCTTTTACCAAATATAGCGGGTTGATTTTTCCAGAAAAACTCAAAACAAATCGTAATTGCTACCTGCCGTTTCGATGTTCAATAACTGTTCTGCTAAAATCTTTTTGAAATAGTACCTTTATAATCACCGTAATATTATTTTAATTTAAGGCTATGCGAAAAATTATATGCTTCTTTGGATTTCTGTTAGCCAGCCAGCTAACCTTTGCTCAAGCACCTTCTTTTGATTATATGGATGTGTTTAAGCTTCAATATGTGAGTGACCCGCAAATAGATCCTTCGGGAGAGTGGATCGTATATAGAAGGACGGGATTTGATATCATGAAAGATAGGGCCAGTGGCAACCTCTGGCGAATTAGGGTGGACGGTTCTCAGCATCAAAAACTGACCTCGAGAGAAGTAAGTGAGTCGAGTCCAAGATGGTCGCCAAATGGGAATAGGATCGCTTTTGTAAGTAGTACTGATGAGGGATCTGAGATCTACATTTACTGGATCGATACTGGGAACTTTGCCCGTATTACACAATTGCCATTTAGCCCAAGTTCTCTAAGTTGGTCTCCCAGGGGTGATTATCTGGCGTTTTCTATGAACGTAGAAAAAAAACCTCCGGTTCTGGCTAAGATGCCTAAAAAACCCAAAGGAGCTAAATGGGCCGATACTCCCAGGATTACAGATAGGGTTTATCATGAGGCCGATGGCCGGGGATATATAAAACCTGGGTTTAACCATATTTTTATAGTTCCTTCCAATGGCGGTGCTCCAAGGCAAATTACTTCAGGAGACCATCACCACCGCGGCGCTATTTCCTGGTCTGCCGATGGTCAGGAAATTTATTTTTCGGCAAACAGGGGAGAAAACTGGGAGTACGATTTTAGGAATAGTGAAATTTATTCTGTTGCTATTGCTAATGGAGAAATAAAAGCACTAACAAGCAGGCAGGGACCAGATACTAGTCCGGCAGTTTCTCCGAATGGAAAATATATTGCCTATGTCGGATTTGAAGATAAGGTACAGGCATATCAGGTCAGAAAACTACATCTAATGAATAGCGACGGAAGCGATAAACGCGTGCTTTCAGAGGCCTTAGATCGCAGCGTCAGCGGATTGAAATGGGATAGCAAAAGTACCGGAATATATTTTACTTACGATGATAAGGGAAATACCAAAATAGGATATATCTCCCTGGACGGAACAACTGATAAACTTGCTAACGATCTGGGAGGCACGTCTATTGGAAGACCCTACGCAGGCGGAAGTTATAGCGTATCTAAGAATGGAACGCTGGCTTATACACATAGCCGGCCCGAATATCCGGCAGAACTGGCTGTGTTACGACCGAAAGCGAAGCGCGCCATTAAAATTACCGGTTTAAACAAGAACCTTTTAGATTACAGGACTCTTGGAAAAGTGGAAGAAATTTGGTACAAGTCGTCGTTTGACCAACGAGATATTCAAGGCTGGGTTGTATATCCTCCCAATTATGACCCTGCTAAGAAGTATCCTTTTTTGGTGGAAAATCACGGAGGCCCGATTTCCAATTATGGAGATCGTTTTTCGGCCGAGATGCAATTATATGCTGCGGGAGGCTATATCGTTTTTTATCCTAATGCCAGAGGGAGCACTAGTTATGGAGAAGAATTCGGGAATTTGCTTTACAATAATTACCCGGGGCAGGATTATAATGATGTCATGGATGGCGTAGATCAATGCATTGCCAAAGGGATTGCCCATGAGGATCAGTTGTTTGTGACTGGTGGCAGTGCCGGAGGCATTATGACCGCCTGGATGATTGGAAAAAATAATCGCTTTGAAGCTGCAGTGGTGGCCAAACCCGTTATGAACTGGATCAGTAAAACACTGGTTGCAGATAACTACTTCTGGTACGCAAACTCCCGCTATCCCGGTCAGCCCTGGGAAAACTTCGAAGGTTACTGGAAATTTTCCCCGATCTCTCTCGTAGGCAACATTGAAACCCCAACTATGGTCATGGTAGGTATGGACGATCTAAGAACGCCACCTAGCGAGGCTAAACAGCTGTATCATGCCCTTAAGCTGCGCAAAATAGAAACCGTACTTGTAGAAATCCCTGGTGCTAGTCATGGCATCGCCAGGAGGCCAAGCAATCTTATAACCAAAATTGCCCATACACTTGCATGGTTGGATAAGTATAAAAAACAGTAGGCCAAATGTCTCCAGACTTAGTTGGCATATTGTCCTTACTGGTAGCTTTTCAACTGTATTTTATCGCTCTCTTTTTGCTTACACTTAAGAAAGGAAATAGGTTGAGCAATCTGATACTAGGCGTGTTTTTTCTGTTACTTGCCATTAACATTACCGATGTTCTCTTCCAAATCAATGGGGTAAAATCGTTTTTACCACTTTTTTTTCTTTTAGACGATTCCGCTCTGCTTCTCTTTGGCCCCTTGCTGTATTTATATACTGCTTCTGTAGTTTTCGAAGCCAATAAACTCAAAAGAAAGGACTGGCTTCATTTTATTCCCTTTCTCATCTGTTTTATGGGATTGATGATCATATATACAATGGCACCGGTTGGGTATGAAAACTCTTTGGGGATGGTAAGCACCCTGGAAGTTCCAAAAGGCGTATTAGTAGTTATAGGACTCTGTTATTTGCATGGTGGGATCTATTTGTGGCTGTCTAAACGGCTGTTACATCGGTATGATACTTTTATTAAAGATCGCTATTCTAATTTGAGCCAAATAAGCCTGGGCTGGCTTAACTTCATCTTAAATTCCTTTATCGCGATCTGGGTATTAGGGGTGGTGCAATCTATAATTCCCTTTACAGGCTACAAAACATATCTCTTGTTTGCCCTATTTATCTTTATCCTTTTCCTGTTCTATTTCATAAACCGAGTCCTTTTTCAAGCCTTGAGAAAGCCCGAAATATTTTCAAAGGCAAAATTCACTGAAAAGGATAAATATCAGGGATCCAGGCTTTCGGAAGAAAAACGCAAATCACTGGCGCAAAAACTGGTTTCAAAAATGCAGAATGAGGAACTGTTTTTGAACCCAAATTTGAATATTGCCGAGGTTGCAAAAGTATTGGGAGTCACTTCCAAGGAGCTTTCACAAACTATTAATCAATCTTTTAAACAGCATTTTTTCGACTTTGTAAATTCTTACAGGGTAGAAGCCGCAAAGAGCTTACTCACCAAGCCTTCTAACGAAAAATTGACCGTTCAGGAAATTATGTATTCGGTGGGCTTTTCTTCAAAATCTTCGTTTAACACGGCTTTTAGAAGATTAACAAAGATTACCCCGACCCAGTTCAGAGCGAAGTTCATGAAATAAAAGGGTTCGTTTTCCTGAAGTAAAACCACAGTCTGACATCCGTCTAATAGTTTTATCCTCATCAGTAAAAACTTAGCGATGGAAAAAAAAGTAAAAAAAGGGAGTTTAATCCGCCTGGGTCAGATTTTGCAGACTAAAAAATATGCCATCTTAGCAGAATTACTACTTGTATTTGGTGTGGTCCTATTAATTATTGAAAGCTTAAGGCCAATTGCAGGAGAGAACCTTTTGCTTACCCAGGCGATCATATGGGTTGCAAATGTAATACTGATAGTACTGGTGTGGCAGACTCAGAAGTTAAGAGGAGAGCATTTCAGAGATTTAGGACTTAGAGCACTTCCCAATTCACCAAAAAAGATCTTCTCAACATTATTATGGTCGTTGGTGGTTTTTATAACCGCCCTTATCGCCTTCGTTTCAGGAGCCAGTATTGCAGCTATGTTAGGAGTTTCAACCCCAGCTGCAGATGTTGGGGGCTATGACTATTTAAAGGACAACCCCCTCTTATTTGTACTTTCGCTTTGTGGCGTGTATTTGGTCTCGTCCTTTGGTGAAGAATACGTATACCGGGGATACCTTATAGACAGAGCGATGAGCTTGGTTAGAAAAAGATGGCAAAAAAACACCCTGGCCATTGTATTTAGCGCATTATTTTTTGGGCTGGCACATTATGGCTGGGGTCTTGCGGGAATAATCCAAACAACTTTCATGGGCGCTGTTCTGGCTGGATTCTATTTAGTGCTAAAAAGGAGGTTGATCATCCTAATTTTAGCGCATGCCTACATGGATACCCTTCTTTTTGCCAGCATATATTTTGGCTGAATAGGAAATTGACAGTATCAAAGCGGTTTTCTTGTGCCTGGAAAGAATTTTTCACTTATTTTAACGTTGATACTTAGAGTATCTAGATCTAAATAATGGCAAAGAAAAAGAGACATTGGCTTTGGAATATTTTAATAGTCATTACTATTGTTTTCTGTGCTTTTGCCTTTATCGTACACTATAAGAACTGGGCAAAGCTAGAACAAGATCATCTGAGGATATTATCTGGTATATATTATAAAGAATTACCTTATTCCGAAATAGACTCCGTGAAGCTGGTAGCCAGGATTCCACAAATGGAACGAATAAGTGGTTTTTCTGCCGGGAAGAAAGAGAAAGGTGTTTTTAAAGACTCTATAAACCCTGAGAACAAAGTACACGTATATGTAGATAACTTAATGCATCCAAAGATTAAGCTGGTACATCAGGATTCCCTTAAAGTATTCCTTAATCTGTCAGATTCATTAGCAACTCATAAAATGTATATCTCCCTGACCAGTAAAATAGATTCAATTAAAGTGCAATTTTCTGCTCAAAATTGAGTTTAGCTTATGCAATCTTGAAAGCCTAATCCATGAAGAAACTCATTTTTCTTTTTTTGATACTTCCTGTGGTAGGAATCGCACAGAACTCCTTGTCTGTTGAGGTTCATGGAGTGAAAAATTCTGATGGCAAAATAAATGTGGCTGTTTATAATAATTCTGACGACTTTCTAAAGTTCGATCAGGTTTACAAAAGTGATAGCGCCAAAGCAAATGAGGGGATTACCCATCTTCAAATAGACAATTTGCCTAAGGGAGAATATGCACTGGCAATTTTTCACGACGAAAATGGCAATGACGAGTTAGATACCAACTGGCTAGGCATACCCAAAGAGGATATTGGATTTTCCAATGCCAAAATGAAAACCTTCGGCCCGCCCAGTTTCAAGGATTGTTTATTTCCGCTTCAAAAAAGTTACCATATTACTGTTACCTTACAATAATCTTAATTCATTCGTTTTGAAAGCCTTCAGGACGTTTCCATTTTATGGGTGGCGCAGGTTCAGGTTTTAGCTGAAATTCGCTGCTCTGCAAAAGCCTTAAGGCTTCTTCTACTCCCTTTTCTAATTGAGGATCTTTTCCTTCCAAAACCAATTTTGGGGATTGTATGACCTCAATATCCGGAGAAATACCCTCTCCTTCTACGGCCCATTCACCGTTTTTATCGAAAAAGCCACCTCGTGGGGCTACCATACGCCCTCCGTCTATAAAACGAGGAGTATCCCAGGTGCCGACAAGACCTCCCCAGGTTCTGGTGCCAACCAGAGGCCCTATGTTCTTGGCTTTAAACATATAAGGAAGCAGATCTCCCCCAGAGCCAGATCGCTCGTTGATTAGCATTACTTTTGGTCCCCATATCCCTGCCATAGGTGTCGTCCAGGGCCTGTTGTCATTGGTTTTGCTGTTGAAATATCCAAACAATTCCCTATCCATAATGTCTATCATATAGTCTGCTGCATAACCACCTCCGTTGTTTCTTTCGTCAACAATTACCCCTTTTTTATCTTGTTGCGAAAAGTAGTAGCGGTTAAAATATGTAAAACCGCGAGTAGAGGTATTGGGGACGTATACATAGGCCAACTTTCCGCCTGAAAGCTCATCCACCTTCTTTCGGTTGGCCTCTATCCAATCAAAAGTTCTAAGATTTCGTTCAGAGCGTATTGGCTTCACTAATACCTCTTTTCCCGATTTTATATCCGTTGATGGGCCAATAGTCAGCCTAGTTTCCCTATCGGCAGTTTGTTCTAAAAGACTATACGGATTAATCTCTGAAGTAAGTTCTTGCCCATTTACGGCCAGTAAATAATCGCCTTCTTTAACAGCAATTCCGGGAAGCGCCAGTGGAGCATACAAATCGGGGTTCCAGCTTTCACCTGTGTAGATCTTGCTTATTTGATAGCCACCATTCTTTAAGGTGAAATCGCAGCCCAACAGCCCTACGGGTACCCGATCAAGATCTGGGAAATCCCCTCCTGAAACATAGGAATGACCTATAGACACTTCTCCACTCATAATATCTACCACATAATTAAGGTCTGTTCTATGCCTAACATGATCTATCCAGGGAGAATACCACTCGTAAATAGCATCCCAGGGAGCTCCGTGGACATTGTCGACATATAGAAAGTCGCGCATAAACCGCCAACCTTCACGGAATATTTGGTGATATTCGGCTTGAGGCTCAACTTTCGTTTTGACGTCCAATTTTAATTTTCCATCACCTTTTTTAGGTTTCGATTTTGTTCCTGCAATGTACCAGGCTCCATTTTGTTGATAGAGCATATTATTTCTGTCGTGTGATGCTACTGCTTGTGAGATTCCCGACAGAAATTCATCGGCCTTTGACTTTTCTATATCGTATTTAAGAAGTTTGAGATTTGGCTGATTGGGTACATTTTCGAAAATAAAAACCGAATTTTTCGGACCTTTGAGTAAGCCTATATAGTTGCGTCTTTCTAGCTTTAGCGCTACAATGCGCTGGTATACCCCGTCGCTATCTATTGTTACCTGTACGGTTTTGAGTTCTTCCAAACTATCTTTTCCACCTTTCTTTTTGGGCTGCTCTTTCTTGGCTGTATCAGAGATTTCCTTGTCTTCCTCCTCGTCTGTTCTGGGAAGGTTTGGAGCTTTGTCATTTTTGGAAAGTACCAATGCGTAAAGGCTTCTGCTAATCGGAACTTCTAAAGAGCTCATATCTAACCAGCCTGATTGCAGACCGTAATCTGTGCTTCCAAGAAAATAGAGGTATTTCCCATTTTCGTCCCAGACAGGGCTGATGGCGTCGGCCATCCCGTCTGTAAGTTGCAGGCTTTGCTTTGACTTTATATTGTAGGCAAAGATGGCTTTGAAATGACTCTCTAACTGTTTCGGATATGCGATCCATTGACTGTCAGGAGACCATACCGGGTTCATGGTCCTGTTAGGATGTGCATACCGGTCTGTAGCCGCTTTTTCTGTTGTGCCCGTATTGAGATCAATGACCCAAACATTATAGTCCGTGTCAGAATACGCAATAAACTTGCCATTGGGAGACCAATCTGGTTGAAAATAAAAAGTGGGGTTTGGTAGGGGGTAAGTTCTGGAACCTGCTCCTTGCTGGTCTGCAACCACCAATTCATAGTCTCCGTTTTTATCAGAAAACCAGGCGATTTTATCTCCTTTAGGAGACCATACAGGAGAACGATCGGCGACCCCCGGAGAATTACTTAGATTTCGCCAGGTACCATGCTCTTTGGGCACGCTAAAAATTTCCCCACGGTGCTCAAAAAGTGCCCTCTTACCGGTGGGTGACAAATTGGGATTTTGGAGGGTCCTGGCCGCCACGGTTTCCCAACGAGGCCTTGAAAAGTTCATATCGCCATTCACCGTAATACTTAGTTGTTTTGTAGTGCCGTCATCGGGGTTTAAGAGATGTAAATACCCGCCTTGCTCATAAACAATTCCTCCTGGTCCGGCGTCCAAACTCTTTACATCAAATTTTTTGTGAAAAGTATGCTGCTTTTCGGTCTGTGTGGCGGTGTCAAAGGACCATATATTGCTAGCAAAGTCGCGCTCAGATAAATAAAACACCTGTTCCTTGAACCAAACGGGGTCCAGGTGCCGTTCTTTCGTTAGTTGAGGTGTCCTTACAAGCGCTTTGGTCTGCATATCTACAATCCAAATTGGCATAGCCTGTCCGCCTCTATAGTTGCGCCATTCCGGATCCCAAAAAGTGATAGGTACATAGGCAATGTGCTTTCCGTCTGGTGAAATTTCTCCAAAGGCGGCCCTTGGAATATCAAGAGTTTTTGGGAGTCCCCCTTTGGGCGATACCGTATAGAATTTATTTGTTTGCGTAGGATGTCCTTCGCGTCCTGAGCGAAAGAGTATTTCGCCCTCCGGGGTCCAACCCTGTACAAAATCACCTCCGGGATGCCAGGTAAGCCTAAGCGGTTCACCGCCTTCTGATGGAATCAGATACACATCTAAATTTCCATCGTACTGCCCGGTAAAGGCGATGTGTTTTCCATCAGGAGAGAAGTGTGGTAAAGATTCATAGCCTTCATTGCTGGTAAGCCTTAGGGCGTTTCCACCGTTAAGAGATGCCTTCCAAAGGTCATTGGCATAAACGAAGGCAACCTCTGTGTCTGACATTGTAGGCTGGCGTAGCAGTTGTGTTCCCTGAGCGGAAAGCCCGAAAGACATAAGGAGCGAAATAAAAAGGTAAACTTTTTTCATTTTCAAGGTTTTTTTACTGCTTGAAAGTATCGAAAAAAGTGGAGGGAAACAACTACAACACAGGCCTATTTGAAGTGACCGTCCGAGCTGTAAATCAGAAAGTACCGATGTAGTACGAAGTATAAACTTTTATTGTAGCGTGGTGATCTTAATAACCCCGGCACTGGCTCGGGAACCATAATAGGCGGCATCGGTACCTTTTAAGACCTCTATTTTATCCACATCTAGATTTCGCACCAATTGTGTTACTTCCCTGAAAGAATTACCTACCACGTAATTATCAAGGACGTATAAAGGTTCATAGATGTTGTTTTGTTGAAAACCCCCGGTGTTTTTATTAAATACGGGTACGCCATTTCTGATCACAATACCCGGTAACTGCCTGATTTGATCTCGAAGCGAAATATTTTGCCTGTTTTTTTTTGTGAGTGTTTGAGCCAAAGGTTCTTCTTTGGAAGTTGTTGTGGCATCTTTAGAACTTCCACAGCTTACAAAGACGAGAACAGACAGGGTGATGAAGAGTAATTTTGGTTTCATAGGCTTAATTTTAACACTTTAAAAAGTACAAAAAAAGAATGAGTGAATTGAATTTGAATAAAAGATAAGTTTTTGTTAAAGTTTTTCTGAAACGATTATTTCAATATACATTTGAACGTGAAAGATAGAAAATGCCAAGAGTAGAAGAATTTAATACCGAAGTAGTTTTAAAGAAAGCGATGGATCTCTTTTGGGAAAAAGGCTATAATGGGACTTCCATGCAAGATCTGGTAGATGTTACCGGCTTGAACCGCTCTAGCATTTACAATTCTTTCGACTCAAAAAAGGAGCTTTACAGGCAGACACTCCTTTTTTATCACAACCAAACCGCTGGTGTTTTTCAGAAGTCTTTAGTGAAGGCGACCAACCCACTACATGCCATTCGGCTGATTTTTGAGGGTTGCCAGACCGAAATATTGGATGATAACCTTCAAAAGGGCTGCTTTATTATGAATTGCAAATCCGAGATGAGTAATCAGGACAGCAACATAAGGGAATGGCTGTTGGAAACTCAAGACGGGAATCTGGCCATGTTTCAGGATTTGGTTGAAGACGGGCAGGAACAGGGAATCATAAGTAAAAAGGAAAGCAAGGAGCATTATGCCTATTATTTATTAAGTGCTTTCCAAGGCCTTCGAATGACAGGAATCCTGGTGAAAGACCGTAAAGTGCTGCAGCACATCATTGATCAAACCATCAAAGTTTTAGAGTAAATTTTTTTATAATAATTTGAAACGATTGTTTCAAAATAACACATTAAAGTAGAAAAAATGAGTAGATTTAAAGACAAAGTAGTAGTGATTTCCGGTGGCAATTCGGGAATTGGTTTAGAAACCGTAAAAGGCTTTCTGGGGGAGGGTGCCAAAGTGGTCTTCTCGGGAAGGCGACAAGAAGCGCTGGATGAGGTTTCCCAAGCACTTTCAGGTGAATTCAAAGCAGTTCTTGCCGATCAGGCAAATCTCGCAGATAATCAAAGACTTATCGAGGAGGCCGTAGCGGCATACGGAAAGATAGATGTGATTTTCGTAAATGCAGGAGTAGCTTATTTCGCTCCGGCAGATCAAATTGATGAGGCACATTTTACTTCTCAATTCGACATTAATATTAAGGGGCCGGCCTTTTTGGTAAAACATGCAATACCAAATTTACAAGATGGCGGATCAATTATTTTTAATACCTCCATAGTACATCAAAAAGGTTTTGACGGGGCTGCAGTTTATAGCGCCACCAAAGGGGCATTAAGGGCATATGCAAGGGTACTGACCACAGAACTGGCGTCGCGTAAAATTCGTGTAAACTCTGTGGCTCCCGGCCCGATTGCGACGCCTCTTTATAACAAATTGGGAATGCCCGAGGAGGTTGTAAACGAAATGGGGCAGGGTTTTGCGGCGTCTAACCCACTTAAGCGTTTTGGAGAACCCAAAGAAATTGCCGGCGCTGTTTTATTCCTGGCTTCAGAGGAGGCTAGCTACGTAAATGGCATCGAGCTATCTGTAGACGGCGGATTAAGTCAGATTTAGTAGCGTATCAAAAAAAGGCCGGGGCATAAAACCCTGGCCTTTTTTCATTTGTATCGCTTCAATGTAATTATGGCTTATAGCCTTAAATACATATTCCCGTTAATCGTATTTAGACGTAAGCTGCTATCAGCATTGTCAAACCTACCTTCTACTTTTTGCCCAACATGGCGATCCGTAGATTCTAACCTTAATTTTTCATCAGCGTAAATATTGCCGTGTATGGTTTCTGCAACCATGGATGCATTTATCATTTTTAAGTCTATAGCTCCGTTTATGGTGCTCAATTCCAGATCCCCGGAATAGTTTTTAATATCAATATTGCCGTTAATGAGGTCTGCCGTAAATTCTCCTTCTATCAATTCTGATCTTAGGTCCCCGTTAATACTACTCACTGAGAACTGGGCATTTTTTGGTACGTAAAGGGTATAATTGAATTCGTAGTCAAAGTCATTGCAACAATAGTTCTTTTTAGACTTTTTGGTGCCAGATCTTTCTTCCCTGAATTTTTTGAAAAGTGGTGTGGCGTCCGATTCAATTAAAATTCTTAAGTTATCTTCTTTGATGTCTACCTTATAAGCTTCTAAATGTTTCCCGTCTTCTGTTGTAATATCGGCTTTGAAGTAAACGGTTTGCTTGTCCCAGGTCTTTACCTCAATGTCTGAAGCAAATTTTACCTCCAATTCTATGATTTGATTTTTATAGTTCAGGTTTTTTTCAATTACCTTTTGTGCTGTGCTAATGCTTATTGATAAGATAAGAATTAGCGAAAGGATAGTTTTTTTCATGACTGCTCGTTTTTTGATTATTTTTTCCTCAGATAAATGTTTCCGTTCGTCGTGTTTAATTGAATCTTTACACCTCCATTATTGACAGAGCCTCTTACTTTCCTTGACACTACGGCGCGCATCCCATCTTTTTCCGGAACATTTATTTCAAAGTTGGTATAGATTTCTCCGTTTATGGTGCTCAGACTTAAGTTGGCGGGCGTATTGGCCGGTAAGCTAATATCCAATTCTCCATTGGTTGAGAAAAGCGTAATGGGAGAGTCTTGATTAACAGATGAGAACTCTACATCTACACTTCCGTTTAATGAATTTGCTGTCAGAGGGCCACTTACGTCCTCTACGCGAACACTCCCGTTGAGCCTGGCGCTGGCCTCTATTTCACCTCTAAAACCCGAAATTTTAATATCGCCCTGCCAGTTGCTTTTCACAGAAATGTTTTGGGTTGCCGGCAGGTATATTTCAGCACTTTCAGATTTTCTTAGGTTTTGAACGATAAGGTTGTTCCCTTCTTTGATGACGTAAAAGCCAACATCGGTATTGTCTGTCCCGCCGGAACCGACCAGTTTCAGGCCTTTTGCCCTTTCAGGTGCATCGTAACGTTTGTTTGCTTTGATCAAAAGCTGGTTGCTACTATGTGTTTTAATAGTGACATCTGCCTTGGATTCTATTTTTACCCATTCTATACCATCCAGAGATCTGGTATAATCTTCCTGGGCATTTACCAGGCTAATTGCGAATAGGGCAATAAGTGTGATTGTAAAGTTTTTCATGACTGTTCGTTTTTGAATGTTATATGATATTTGGTAATAATGATTTAATATGGTCTTTAACATAAGGTTCTGTATTTTCATTTTCAAGGAGTTGCTTCATTGGCTGCACGGCCTTTTTCTCCTGCATTTCTGCTAAAATTTGAATGATCTGGATTTGCAAATTGGCATCCTTTTCTGTTTTCAATGCCGAAATGAGCGCGTCTTTTACAGTTTCAGAATCCGTGAATCTACCAAGGGCTTCTAAAGCGGCCAGACGTACATTAAAATTGTCGTCATAGGTCATTCGTTCAATGAGGGCCGAAACGATTTCTGGGTCCAAACTTGAGAATTCCTCCGCATAGTTTACGCCCTGTATACGCCGGCTTGCCGATCTGTTCTCCATCAAAGAAAACATTGCAGTTTGTTTCATCTCAAGTGTTTCAGTTTGCAGTGCCGCAATTTCTCTTTCGGCGTCCTCAGACTGCCAGTTCTTGCCCATGAAGAATGATCCAACTATTAGCGCAACACTGGCTGCAATTTTTAAAAAGGAAAAGGTTTTTGCATTGCTGTCATCAGAAGACTTATTGATGTTTCTTATTGGTGTCTCACTTGCCTCTATTTCTTGGTCTAACATTTTATTGAAATTGTTTTCCAAGGCAGGAGATGGAAGAGTCAATGTTTCTTCCTCAAAGGCGGTCATGAGTTTTTTGAGATCATCTAACTCCTTCGAGCAAGAGTTGCATTGCCCCAGGTGCTCAACTACCAGTTGCTCTTTCTTACCGGAAAGCTTTCCGTCCAGGTAGTCCACTAAAAAATCTGTTACATGATTGTCTTTCATATCGGGGTATTTTCTAGATAGATATTTTTTAACTTTTTTAAAGCCCGGCTGACTTTCGTCTTTACAGCTCCGGGTGTCGAATTCATAATTTCTGCCAACTCCACATACTTGATCCCCTGTAACCTATTTAGGACCAACAACTCTCTGTCTGTATCGCTCAACTTTTTTAGTGCGTTATGAAGGTGCGTATGAGTTTCGTTTTTTTCCATTTTGTCTTCGGCCAGCCTGTAGGTTATATTTTCCAGATCGGCATGTTTCATTTTTGTCATTTTATAATGCGAGGACAAACAATTTCTCGCTATGGTGAACATCCATGAAACAAATTTGCCTTGATTATAGGAGGTTCGGTACTTCATTAGTTTGTAAAAAACCTCCTGAGTAATATCTTCGCTTAGCATCTTATCTCCTGACATTTTGTGCAAAAAATTGAACACATGCAGGTGATGTCTTTCAAACAGCGTCTTTAACTCGCTTAAACTGCCCTGGGCAACCCGGGTCATTAATTCCTCGTCTGTCTCGCTCAAGAGATGTTTTTTAGTTGGTGTTCATTGCTATATAGTCCGAAAAGTACAAAAGGTTACATTTTGTACTAAAAAAATTATAGATGGTGCTGATTAGGGCAGAAGAGATTGTTAGAAGTAAACAGTAAACAGGAAGAGGATGTTAGTTTATTGAAAATAGCCTTACTGTTCGTTAGTGGCAGGCACAGTTGTCATCACAGCCGGTGGTATTCCCCTTTTTAGTACTAAAGAGCCTTTTAGGCAATATGAACTTTTTAAGCAGGTAGCCAAGGGCAATTACCAGCGTTAAGTAAACCAATATGGTTTGAATCAGCTCCATTTTAGCTCAAAATTTGAAATGCGATCAATGCTACAATATACGCAAATATGCTCATAAAGCCCAATTGGGCTATGGGCCACTTCCAACTGTTCGTCTCTCGTTTTACTATGGCTAGGGTGCTCATACACTGCATGGCAAAGGCGTAAAACAACAAGAGGGAAATTCCGGAAGCCAGATTGAACAAGGGTTGTTTTGTTATAGGGTCTATCTCTGCTGCCATACGCTGCTTTATGGTATTCTCTTCGTCACTGCCCACACTGTAAATGGTGGCCAAGGTCCCAACGAAAACCTCGCGAGCCGCAAAGGAGGTGAGTACTGCAATGCCTATTTTCCAATCATAACCCAATGGACGAACAATGGGCTCAAAGGCCTTACCTATATATCCAATATAGGAATGCTCTAAGCGATAACTGGCAATTTCCTGTTGTTTGGCTCGTTCTTCAAAAATTGCAGTTTTTAACTGTAAAGAATCTTGCATTGCACTAACGGAAATAGCATCAGACTGTGGAATAACACTTACTTTTTGTAGGTCTTTGTATTCATCCAGTTTGGTTTTTATGAAAGACTGGCTATACACAGATAGTCCTTGTTTTTCAATTCTTGCATTGACGATAGTTTCAGCATTCTTAAAATCGTCGGAAGATCCGTTGGAACCTAAAAACCATAGGACTATTGAAATGGCCAAAATTATTTTTCCTGCACCATAAACAAAGCTTTTGGTTTTTTCAATTACCGTATAGGCCACATTTTTAAACAAGGGAAGCTTGTAGCTTGGCATTTCAACAACAAAAAAAGTACGGCTTCTTATTTTTAGAACCTTGTGAAGAATCATGGCCGAAATAATTGCCGCAGAAAACCCAAGTATATACAATAGCATTAAGGTAAGTGCCTGGTAACTCAAACCCAGGAGCCTACCCTGAGGTATGACCAGGGCAATTATAATGAGATACACTGGAAGCCGTGCCGAACAGGTGGTAAAAGGGGTTACCAGAATAGTTATCAGTCGCTCTTTCCAGCTTTCAATATTTCGGGTTGCCATGACCGCCGGGATGGCACATGCCGTTCCTGATATTAAGGGGACCACACTTTTACCGCTGAGTCCGAACGGACGCATTAATCGATCCATCAAAAAAACCACCCTGCTCATATATCCTGATTCTTCCAATAGTGCGATAAAGAAAAAGAGAAAGGCAATTTGCGGAATGAATATGACGATGCCCCCTATTCCGGTAAGAATTCCTTCAGCAATTAGATTTGTAAATATTCCTGGGGGCAGGGTAGACTTAATCCATTCACTGGCCGCTGCAAATTGTTCGTCAATGAAGTCCATAGGATATTGACTCCAATCATAGATGGCCTGAAAAATAAGGAGTAAGATCAAGAAGAAAATCAGGTATCCCCATACCTTATGAGTAAGTACCTTATCTAAGCTGGCCCTAAGACCTTTGGCTGCATTTAGGTCTACAGAATAGGTCTCTTTTAAAATGGCGTTGATAAACTGATACCGCAGAATGGTCTCTTTATGCTGTAATTTTTTGAGGTCAGACCTGGATTTAGTTGCAAAAGAAGAGCGATTTTCGATTTCCTTTTTTGTAACCGAGGTAAAATTCACGTCCTGTGTAATTACAAGCCATAATTTGTAGAGATCTTCTTTCGGAAAGGCTTTCTCCAGGCCTTCAAAGTACTGCGGAGCAATTTTTTTTATGGCAATACTGGGTTGGTGCGAAAGGCTCTTAAAATCACCTATCAGCTCCTTCAATTTGTCTATCCCCTGACCTTTTCTGGTGCTAACTAAGGCAATCTTGGTATTTAGTTTTTCTTCTAGTAAAGGAATATTGAGATCGATGCCTTTTCGCCTCATCCTATCGGCCATATTGATGACGAGAATACTGGGAATCTTGAGATCCTTGATTTGAGTGAAAAGTAAAAGATTGCGCTTTAAGTTTTCAACATCGCTCACCACCACAGCTACATCTGGAAAGTCCTTGTCGGTTCTGTTCAGTAATAATTCTACTACGACACTTTCATCCAGCGAGGTGGTGTTTAGGCTATAAGTTCCTGGAAGGTCTATGATATGCGCCTTAACCCCTCTGGGAAGTTTGCAAATGCCTTCCTTTTTTTCTACTGTGATGCCGGGATAGTTGCCTACTTTTTGTTTTAAGCCTGTAAGCTGGTTAAAAACCGAAGTTTTGCCTGTATTGGGGTTGCCTATGAGTGCTACATTAATGCTTTTACTCATAATTAGCTTTCTTGCTTAAGATCAATGGCAATTTGAACGGCTTCAGACTTACGTATGGCAATATGCGAACCGTTTACATTGATATAGATGGGATCTTTTAAAGGAGCTATCTGAAGTACCTCCACTTCATTTCCAGGCAAGCAGCCCAGTTCCATAAGTTTGATGGGAATCAGATCTTCTGTAAACTCTTTTATTATGCCCTTCTCTCCCTGTCTGAGATCTGCAATGGTAGCCACTAAACTTTATTTAGAATGATTTTAATTAAGCACAAAAATAGGAGAAAAAGTGCAACCAATGGTTAAAAACTTCCAAAAATAATATTCGATCATTTAAATGAAGAATTTAGTTCACATAAGAATCTTTCAAAACTCGAAGGTCTTCAAGAAGTTCCTGAATCTCTTCCGGATTGGTGCCATCATAAGTGCCTCGTATTCGTCGTTCTTTATCTATTAGCATAAAGTTTTCGGTATGGATCATATCATATGGCCCACCATCACCGTCATCCTTGACAGCCAGGTACGACTTTCGAGCCAGCTCGTAAATGACTTTTTTAGACCCGGTGACCAGATTCCATTTTTCATCAACTACTCCTTTTTCCAGTGCATATTTTTTTAATTGTGCCACCGAATCAATATCCGGGGTAACCGAGTGTGAAAGCAGTAGAACCTCTTCATCCGATAAGATTTCAGTTTGAATATCCTTCATATTCTTCGTCATAATGGGGCAAATGGTAGGGCAGGTGGTAAAGAAAAAGTCGGCCACGTAAATTTTGCCTTTATAATCTTCCTGAGTTATGGTCTTCCCATTTTGGTTGATAAGTGAAAAATCTGCAATCGTATGGTATCGCTTTACATGTACCAAAGAACTGTCTACCAATTCTGGATTGAAATCGGCAGGTTGATAGACAGGCAATACCTTTTTGGGTTTCAAGGCACTGTAGAAAAGTGAGATGATCACCAGGGAAAGTCCAAGTAATACGATTCCGAAAATTTTGTATTTGGCAAAAAAAGAGCGCATAAACTGCTTTTTGCAAAGGTAAAGCACGGCATGATAGCTTTCAAAAAGATTACTTCTTATTGCTCCTAAATCTTTCTTAAAATATAAAAAGGTACTGCAGTTTTCTTTTTGTAAGACCCTCTAAAAGTGTACTTTTGTTCGTTTTTAAGTTAAAAAGACACATGGGACTATTTACTCAAATCGTAATGTTTATCATCATTATTTCCATTTTGGTGATTTTGCATGAACTGGGCCATTTTCTTCCGGCCAAATATTTCAAAACTAAAGTAGAGAAGTTCTATTTGTTTTTTGATGTTAAGTTTTCCTTGTTCAAGAAGAAAATTGGAGAGACGGTATACGGCATCGGATGGCTTCCACTTGGAGGTTATGTAAAAATTGCCGGAATGATAGACGAAAGCATGGACACGGAACAAATGGCCGAGGAACCAAAACCCTGGGAGTTTCGAAGCAAACCGGCATGGCAACGCTTAATTATAATGCTTGGTGGAGTTACAGTGAATTTTTTACTGGCCTGGGCAATCTATACCATGCTCCTATTTAATAATGGAGATACCTACATCCCTGCTGATAGCTTAAAATATGGTATAGTGGTAGACTCTATAGGAGAACAATTAGGGCTGCGTACCGGAGATAAATTGTTAGCTGTTGATGGTAAAAAGACTAAAAAATTCAATGATGCTGTTTTAGATATTATTCTTGGTGATGAGGTCACCGTGCAACGAAATGGCAGTGAAATAACGGTACCCTTGTCAGACGAAGGGAAAGCAACTGTCTTTGCCACCCAGGGAAGAAATTTTTTAGGATACCGTCAAAAACCGATTATACGTACGGTAAATGAAAATTCTGCAGCGAGCAATGCCGGAATTCTTTCTGGGGATGAGATTGTGGGTATTGATGATGAAAAGATCGAGTTTTGGGACCAATTCAGAACTCGAATAACCTCGTCTCCCGGCCAAGACGTTAGTTTGAAAATATTGAGAACCGGTCAGGTTCAGGATTTGGCCTTGTCTATTCCGCCCGAAGGCATAATAGGCGTGATGCCCGATGTTGAAGATTTGCGTGTGACAGATAATTACGGATTTTTTGGAGCCATCCCGGCAGGATTCAATAGAACAATTCAGGTGCTTACCGGCCAGATTAGGCAATTCAAAGTTATTTTTAACACCAAGACTGGGGCCTATAAGCAGGTAAAAGGACCCATAGGAATTGTAGAAATGATGCCAGAAACCTGGAACTGGACATTCTTCTGGGGCTTTACTGCAATGTTTTCTGTTTGGCTGGCCTTTCTGAATTTGCTACCGATACCGGCCTTAGACGGCGGACATGTAATGTTTCTGATGTACGAAATTGTTAGTGGAAGAAAGCCTAGTGAAAAAGTGTTAGAACGAGGACAGATCGTTGGTTTTATCATTTTAATGAGCCTGATGATCGTAATTTTTGGTAACGATATCTGGAACATCGTAAAGCGTTTCTTTTAGACCAGCATACTTCCTGAAAACATCAAATTTGTCAGCCCTGAGAAGCAGTAAATTTTATTTTGATATTTTATTAATTGCTTGCGGACTTTTAAAGAAACTGCTATATTTGCACCCTCCTTTGCAGCACTGAGCGTGCAGCTTCGGAGGGCATAGGCCCAAAATATTGAAATATATTCCTCCTTAGCTCAGTTGGTTAGAGCATCTGACTGTTAATCAGAGGGTCCTTGGTTCGAGCCCAAGAGGAGGAGCGAAGTAAATAAAGGCTTTAAGAGTAATTTTACTTTTAAGGTCTTTTTTCTTTTGCACTCAATTTGCACTCACAAAGTTAAAATCATAGCATTTGGTGCTAATTATTTCAAGTTAATGTTTCTGGATAATTATTTCAAGTAAAGAGATATAATTCTTCTCCATAAACGACATACAGGTACATCATAAATTTGTATTCTTATGATTCAAGAGCTACTGTAAGAACCTAAAGGGAAGTGTAATAGAGAAAATTTAAGAAGGTTCCTTTTAGCGTCTTGTTTCTCTTTTTAGTATAACTTTTACTGAATAGTTATATCTTCGCTCGAAATTTTATGCCTAGAAAAGCTTGAAAATCTCTTTTGAAACTATTGAAATTCGTGAAATATGTAGAGATAAGGATACAGCTGTCTCTAAATATGGAGCTGAAGTAGCTATTCAATTGCAAAATAGGCTTGCTGACTTGTTTTCCGCAAAATCACCATTAGAACTTATAGCTGGTAATCCAAAGCCACTTAATTATAATTCCTTATCTTACGGAGTAGAATTATCAGAAGGTTGGAAAATAATATTCTCTGCAAACAATTTACAGTTACCTAAAAAAGATGACGGTTCTTTAGATTGGTTACTTGTGAGCCGAATAAAAATCGACGAAATCTTAAAGATAAAATGAATAGATTAGCGCAGTTAAATACTAATTGGAGTTCCTCTCCTGGAAGCACAATAGTAGATATTCTAAAAGAAAAATCCATCACCGAATCAGATTTTTGTTCAATATTAAATATTTCGAGTTCACAATGCAAAGGTGTAATTAGTGGCTATAATGAGATTACAGAAGATATTGCTTCTAAATTAGTTAAAACCTTAGGAGCTTCTACCGAATTTTGGCTTGAAAGGGAAGCACAGTTTCGTGAAACCCTAAATTCTCATTCTTCATGTGAAAAGGTAAAAGATACTTGGTTACAATCCCTGCCGATTAAAGATATGCTTAAATTCAAGTGGATAAAGAATTCCAAAGATGTCTATAATGAATGTTTGGGTTTTTTTAATGTACCAAATGTTGAGACTTGGAATCTTAAATATCGGATATCGAATGGTAATCCTGCATTTAGGCTGTCCCCAAGATTTGAGTCCAAAAGTGGCTCAATTGCGACTTGGTTAAGGCAAGGTGAAATTATTGGTGATCAAACCTGCTGTAAAGATTGGGACAAAGACAGGTTTTTAGAAACTTTAGAGATTATCAAGCCGTTATCTCGTAAAAAAAATCCATTGCTTTTCATACCAAAGTTAAGAGAGCTTTGCGCTGAATGCGGTGTAGCTGTTGCAATAGTTCCTACACCTCTGGGATGTCCTGCGAGTGGAGCGACAAAATTTTTGTCTTCTAAAAAAGCTCTTCTTATGCTAAGTTTTCGATATTTAAGGGATGATAATTTTTGGTTTACCTTCTTTCATGAAGCCGGGCATTTAATTTTACATGGTGAAGGCAGGACTCACATAGAGGTCACGGATAGAAAAAAATACTCTACAAGTGATGAAGAGACTGAGGCTAACAATTTTTCTGCTGAAATTCTTGTTCCTTTTGCTCATCGTTCGGAATTAGTAAATATTAGAGGTAACAAGAAAAAACTTATTGCGTTCGCCATGAAAATGGGTGTCTCTCCGGGAATTATAGTTGGTCAATTACAACATAATGGATTCGTTTCACCTCAATATTTAAATGGCTATAAAAGAACCTTTAAATGGGAGGAAATTGACAAAGCATTGAACAGAGGTTAACGTTATCCACTAAAGTGGCTGTAATTGATTGTATCTTTTTGCCAGTTGCATACCGCATCTTCCAGTACTTGCATTCCAAAATCTAGCTCTAAATGTGAATCAAGAGATTGAAACATCGCTTCAAATTCTACATTACTTGCTGTTCTTGTTCCAAATAAAAGTCTCGCACCTCGTTTGGGCCCTGTAGCATTAGCGATATATGCCGAGTCAGGCTCAATATTAACTAATCCAAGTTTTCCAATATTAGTAAGAAAATCGAATTTGCCTAAGCGACCAAACCCCATCACTTGTGACATACTTCGATACAAGTGCCTAAATAGTATTTTTGGATTATCGCCAACCTGATTAATAGCATTTTCCATGAAATGTTGATGTGAATTATTTTCACCTATCCAGTTAACATAGGATTCAACACTTGCTCCAGTTCCTCTCTGTGACAAACCTGATAAACTTTGATACCTTCTGTGATTACTAAACTTCCCGCTATCTCTAATCTCTGGTTCGTTATCATGCAACCATATGCGAAAATTTTCAATATTACTGGTGACGTTTTCCCACGACCACAAGCCTCCTGTATTAAGTTTTCCATATACACCTCTTACATAACCCCATTCATAGGTAGCATGTTTACCGAAATGTGTTGCGAGAAAAACCAGCCAAAAAGCCTCATCCAAGTTACCATTTTGCCTGTGATAAACAGATGCCAAAATTGGACTAAACCCTATATTATAGGGGTTAATTACCTCGATAGTACTTTGCCTTTCACTAATGATTCTATAATACCTAACTCTTTTAATGCTGTCCACAATCTGTCTAACAAAACAATTTTTCGCTTCATCAGATGCAATTCCGGGTAATAGATATTCATCAAAATCATCCAGTTTTAAGGTTATATTGTCATATAGTTCTTGCTCCGTTTGCGTCATAGTGTATTTTTGAGTTCATTGGTTATCCAGTTTCTTATTTCAAGCATTACTTCCTTAGTTAAGCCATAACTACTTTGGATATTATAATTAAATCCTAAAACTCGTATTTTTTTTCCAAGATATATACCTCCTATCTGATTTATGCTACCTTCATATTTATAGCCTTTTACATCATTTCCCCGTCTCCTTTTTAATCGCCACTCCAAAACTTCGGTTCTTGATAACTTCCTATTTGCTATTTTTTCAAGGTTTGTAACAACAGTTTGACCATTAAGAACTAGTACTTTTACGTCAGAATTTCTAAGGATTTCTCCAAGGAAATTTCCTGATGATAGTAACAGACTACTTTGCGTTCCTTTGTTTATATCTGACCATTTTTTAGAAGTTGCCCAAGGAATTAGGTCTAGATGACAGGCCTGTTGAGATGGGAAATAATATGATTTAGCTGTACCTGAAATTATATAATCGAGTTTCTTAAACCAAGCATCATAAGGGTTTCTTATAAAATAATTAAAGCAATATTTGTTTATGCGATTATAATGATTAGAATCTAAGTTTCTCCATGTTTTTATCTTTAAAGAATTAAGAGTATGAAACCTCCTTTCAGCACCTTTAAGTTCAACACCATTTAAGCTTTCAAACTCCCTATTACTTGGATTTATTCCAATTGTTGCAATGATAGATTTTGTGACATCTCCGAAAGAAATTACAGGAGCGCTCCAAGCAATAGTCTCGGAATATAAAGACTCATTTTTAAGTCGCTCCCATATAATGTTTTTAGTAATTTCATCCATTTTTAATATTGTTACGTCGCAATTTATCTTCAACAAATGTCTTGTAACCTGAATATTGTAATTGTTGTTTCAGGTAATCAATATTAATAGTGTCTCCATTTTTAAACTTAGCATGAATTTGCAACAGTAATACAATATCTTTCCAATACGAGTTCAAACTTTTGTAATCTTGAGTATTTATTGTTTGATTTTCTCTTAGGGTCTTTTCCAGCTTTAAGACAATTTCTATCTGATCCCATTGAGAACCGGGAGGCATATCGGGCATCTCAACTTCTAAAGATTGATAACCTTCTTTTAAATAAGTGCTTGCTTGCTCTTTATTTCTTTCATATAAATGTAAGCTACCAACTAAATGATGATAGGTACCTACTTCTACACCTAATTCTCTTGCTAAAATTTCTTGTAACATGGTGAAAGAAAAAATATCATGTGGGAGCCCAATGTAAGCATCATTGGATCGCATATGGACCGCCATTTTTAGCCTATCTCTACGTATGACGAACTGCATTGTACAAGTACATGGGACGTCTTTATGAGGCTCTAAAATGTCTACCCTATCGAAAATTTGTATTACTGCTTTCCTAGAATTAGGTTTACTACGCAATTTATTAGCTACAACTTCAATTTGATTCTTGTCAGAAGATTTACTAAATAATCTTGTGCCATAAGCTCCATAAACTGTTTTTCCATCATCGGAAAATTTATAATAATTGGGAAGGTAATATTCTATAAAATCAAGGCGATTTGAACCTGATAGATACCATAATAACTCTCCTATCGCACTAAAAGCTTTACCTCTTGATTCTGTTTGGCTAAGTCTTGCTTTAGGGTTTTCTAAAACTAATGATGCCCCAAAAATTTCCATATTTTTCCCTTGTGTCGGGATGACCTCAATTCCTTCATTAAATATATTCCTGAATACATCATTCAGTAAATCATCAATTGTTCTCTTTTTTATATGCATACAATCTCATAATATTTAACAATCAATTTAATTTTTTGAATTAGTATTCATTAGTTTTTGTACAATCGATAAATCAGCAGGAGCTAGCTTTTTGTCTATTATTTGATGTAATTCCATCCATTCATATTTATCATGATCTGTTAATTTAAAATCAGCCTTAATGAATTCGCATTTGTATGCCATGAGCTCAACAGTGAAATTTTCATACTTGTGAACGACCGTAGTGTAATGATTTAATGTCTTTACAAACATAGAAATTTCCTCATACAGTTCTCGTTTCAAAGCTGATTCAGGTTTTTCATTTAGTTCTAATTTGCCTCCAGGAAATTCCCAAAAACCTCCGAATTGTTTATCGGGTTTTTTTCTACACAGGAATATTTTATTGTCATTATATATAATTCCACAAACCACTTTTATCATAAGTTTATTAGTTTCTCTAAATGCCTTTTTAAATATTTTTTGTTTCCCGTACTTAAATTATTGATTTTTTCTGTTCCTGTAATACCAAGTTTATAAAACTCAACCTTTTCCATTGAATCAGATAATACAATTTTTCCATCTTCATCAAAAGAGATAAGATTTCTATCAAAAAGGGCATCATAAGTTGGGGACAATAATAAACCATTATCAACATCCAACCTTTCCTGATCATTAGATTCTTTCCATGGAACAATATGGGAAGCTATTAGAATTTCTTTAATAGACGTTCCAATAACGGCACATTTATATTTCCATCTTTTTAATATGCGTTGTCTATATTCTCCTTGCCCAACTCTTGATGTTACTAAGCCTTCTCGAGTTGTTAGGTTAGGGACATTATAATTTGTCAAATCTTCAATATTCTCATTTACCGACTCTTCAATATCATCCAGGTATATTTTCGCCAATTTGAATACAGATTTTACGATGTTTCTATTTGATTTGTACAGATAGCCTTGATTTGCTTTTATTTTTGAATGATTACCCGATTTATTAATTGGGGAATATTTGGAAGGCAAGTACTGTTTAATTTTATAATATGTTGTTTTTATGTCAATAGGTTTACTAAATAAGAAGTACTTTACATCAACCATATATCCTTCGTTCTCCCAGTCAACATCTACGTTAAACTCTTCTGGTTTTTGTGCTAAAAAATATTCTGAGTGAACGATACAATATCCTATTACATAACCCTTACAATAATTTAAAATAATATCATTAGGTCTAAGTTTAGTCATATTTTCCCAATGAAAAACTGAATTACCAGAACTGTTACGTCTTGGAGCCCACAAATAACCTCCTTCTTTTTCTTCTTTATAAGTTTTCCCTTGATTTACCCAATAATACATTCATATATTTTTTTAGTAATTACATAAATTTGTTGGGCTATGGTTTTGCCGTGAAATTATCGGCAAGGACTATTCCCAGACACCAAGCTTCTTTGCAATGTAGAAATGCTCATCTGAAGATTGTTCACAATTAACTATGGCGTTATTACTTATATTTTTATTTCCTTAGTTTTCTTCCGAATAACCTATCAAAGTCGTGAACCCCACTCTCGCAGAAATTAATTAGCCAATCAAAATAATCAGAAAAGCATTCTATTTTTACTTCTTTCGGAAATTTAGCTGAATGCATTTTAATAACTTCATCTAAATACTTAAGCTCTAATTCACCAGTGATGACATTTTTGTAATTGATAATAATTGAAGCCATGGAAATTGAATTGTATTTTATGCAAAGTTGTTGATGGAATTTTTGTTTTTCCTTAGATAGTTTTTGTACTTCTGAATCCCATGTTCCTTTAAGCCAGTCTGAGTATTTTCTCAAAGGATGTCCTACCTTTTGTAATTTTGATATTATATAATTTAAATATCTAAGTTTAAAGTGTTCTTGGAACTCGTCAAATTCCATTAGATATAAATTAGTGTTTTTTATGGCTTCATATGAACCTTTTTGAAAACCTGCTTTCGAAACTATAAATCCAGAGTTTGCTCCATAATCAGATACAACACTCCTAAATGAATGAATTATAGATTTCGGAACTTTCGTATTCCAATGTTTGCATTCAACAATTATTGATTCGTTTATATTGTTATTTCTTGCTAGAACATCAACGTTGACTATTCCTCGGACGGTTTGAATGTTTTCTTCGATTTCTGATTGAAATCCGATATCACCAAGTATCTTACCACATTTATTCTGAAGATCTCTCCAGTCTAAAGGCTGGTCGTTAAATATGTTCATGTAGTATTTTAATTGGAGTCAATGTGGTACGATTAATTGTTCCATCTATATCTTCATTATTACTACCAATATAATAAAACAATTTTCTCATATTGGTATTCATTTGAAGTTGGATTTGCAAAGATAAAAGGAAGAGCAAGAGGGCAACACGCTACGCGGTGTTGCATATCTACAAGTATTTGAAGTATAGATACTTATAAATATCTTAAAAAGTATGATTTGCTGTAATTTTACAGTAAATCGTTTCTAACGCCTTGATTTACAGGGGTTATTTACTGTAAAATTACAGCAAAAGCACAATATCTCTTAAGTTTTATGATAAAAATCTACCGCATCCGCATGGCGGATTTGGTTCATTTTTAAACCAGTGGATTCGGAGGCTCCAAGTGATTTTGAGAATCCCCTGGTTTAAAAACGTTTGTTTTCTTTGTATTTGAGTGCCTTTATTTCAATTTTTATAATGAAACTATTTGCTCGTTATACATATCCAGAATATTATTAGGTAACGACTTTAAATATATCTGAGTGGTATTCAATTTACTATGCCCCAACATCGCTGAAATAGCTAATAATGGAACATTTTGTAATGTAGCCTGAGTTGCAAAACTATGTCGTGAAACATAAGAGGTAAGATTATTTTCTATATCGCAAATTGCTGCAATTCTCTTTAATCCTTTATTATATCTATGCCGTTCCCAATCAATATCCTTATGCTGTAATTCGAGCTTATCTCTTTTTATGATAGGAAAAACAAACTGGTTTTTTTCTTTGCCATTAGTGTATATAGAGAAAATTTCCTGTAACTGATCTGTGATTTTTATATCATATAGCTTTCCCGTTTTAGCACGCTGAAACCGAATACGATCATTTACTATATTCTCCAATTTTAAAAAGGCCATATCCATAAAAGATATTCCGTACATCATATAAGATGCTAGAAAATAATTTCGATAATGGAATAATGCAGTACTATTATCTAATTCTAGAGTTAATATTTTTTTGATTGATTCTAAGTCAATAGCTCTTTTCTTTGTAGGTATTGTTCTAATCTTGTAGTTAGTAAAGGGATATGCTTCCTTTTTGACCAAGCCTGCCTTTATCGCTTTGTTATAGATTGCCTTAATGGTTCTTAAATTCGAAGCCAAGCCATTAAGACTATTCCCTTTAGATAAATACTTACTTTCATATTTCACTAAAAAATCATAGTTCAGCTCATTGAACTTCAAATCTTTATTGTTGTTGTATGTCTTTAATGTGCCCAAAACTCCTATATAATTGCGCGCTGTACCATAACGATGTGCTTTTTTTAAATCTTCTGCCAAACCATAACCAAACTCAAAAAAAGATTCATACTTACTGGTCCTTACAATTTTATCTTTGACTTGCTTTATTGATGAAAATTCCAATTCCTTGTTATCGAACAAATCATTAATGATGTCTGTTGCACGCGTTTTTTCTTTTAATAAGATATTATTTAATTTTCTTACTGAGGAAACTCCCTTAAATGAATTTTTGACACATCGTTTTCTTATATCCCAATGACGTTCTTCAACAGAATATCCTAGTGAGATAGAAGTTGTTTTTCTTAAATGACTTAATCTTAGAATTATCGGATAGGTATTATTCGCCTTTTTTCGTCGTAAATCCAGCGCCAAAGTCAAGTTCGTTTTCATACCTATAAGTTAAAAAATTTGCACTCAATTTGCACACAACCATTTGATTTCAAATGAATAGATTTGAAACCAAATAAAATTAAAACACTAATATTCAGCATTTTAAAATGCTAATCTCTTTAACTTATTAGTGAAAAAGGCCCCTGTTAATCAGAGGGTCCTTGGTTCGAGTCCAAGAGGGGGAGCAAAGCGAGACCGAAGCCATTCACAAAGTGAGTGGCTTTTTTATTTTTCTTGAACGGCAAGCATTTAGAAGTGCCAATTGCTAATCGCCGGCAACTGCTCAATCCTGATCCTGACATCAAAAATTAGAAGGAAAACAATTAGAGCTATGAGCATCAAAAGCATTCTTACCCCCAGCTTCTGAAATTCGGTCAGATTACTGTAGTTGGCCAGGATATTCCATTTGGTTTCTTGATGAATTGCCCGATCCTCAGATTCCAGTAAAAGTTGATACCCCAGTTTCGGTATGGTTTTGATTACTTTGGGCTCTTTGGGATTGTCCTTGAATATTTGCCGTAATCTGGAAACGGCTTGAGTAAGTCCAGAATCATTGCCTAAAGAATCACCCCATACGGTTTCCAAGATCCGAGAGCGAGGTACGGTACTTCCTCTGTTGCTATAGAGAAGCAGTAAAACCTCTTTCTCCTTTGGAGTTAGTCTTGTTACGCTTTCTTTAAAAAGTATTTCGTTAGAATCTACCAGTACTTTTTTCCCTTCTAGCTCAAAATGGTTCGCCTTCATAACGCTATCTTATAACGGTTGTACTTCAAAAATACTAAGCTTATTTTAATCGTAATACGATATGAAAAACGAAAAACAGCAATTAACAGTAGTTAACATAAAAGCAGAAAAACAGCAGCTTTTTAATAGCTTTAGTATTCTGTAGTATTTTACCTTTGAAAAGTATTTATTCAAATTAAAAAGCAATCAAATGAATAAGGCGTTTGTTAAACTTTTTTGTGCAATACTACTTGCACATAGCTGGGCTATTGGCCAGGAAAATAAGAGCGAAACAGCCAATGATAATACGGCGAGCAATGATATTGACACTTATTACCATTCCAGGCTTGTGAGTGTCTCAGAGAATGGAGTAGCCGAAGGCAGGGATGCCTCCAAGAACAAGATGCTTGATCCGGAGTCCTTAAAAAACTTCAAGACCCATTACAAAGTAGCCGTAAACCAGGTACTTGAGTATGGAATAGGGTCAATTGAAAAAGAAAAGGGGCATAAGGTTTCTCAAATGATTATTTGGATGATAGAAAATGGCCAGAAAAAGAGAATTCTTGAGATCATGTATAACAATACAACGGATGAGGAGGTTCCCGTTGAAATTGAGAATGCACGTAAGAAATGGGTGAAGCTTTGTAACGAACACAAGCCTGAAAAACTAGTTTCAGAACTCTATACAGAGGATGCCCTTTACTACAATAGAGGAAGGCTTTTAAAGGGGCAGGCAGCGCTTTCCCAGGAATACGGGTATATGCAAAACCCTGCTTATAATTTACAGCTCACTCCAAAGCATGTAGAATTGGTCTCGGAAGATACTGCCTTCGAAATAGGGAGGTGTAGCGGCTCTTACCCCTTACCCTATATGTTGGTTTGGAAGAAACAAGAAGATGGACAATGGAAAGTCTATCTGGATTCGAATTACTAATCAGGGCACTAACTTATTTTCTATGCTTCGATTAAGCGGGCAAGCAGATTTATTAATGCCCGTGAAAATACCCGTACATCTGGAATATAAACAAAGCGATCCCTGCAATTACCAGATAGGTATTAGCGGCCTTGTAAAAAGCTTCGTAGCTCTTTTTTGTTTTCCATTGGGTTATGATAAAGACAATTGGGATTAGGGCAACGATCTGACCCAGCTCTACACCCACATTAAAGTTTATGATCTTTAGTAGAAATTGCTCACTTCCAATATCAAAAGATTGCAAGCGGGTAGAAAGGCCAAAACCGTGAATTAGTCCGAAGAGAAAAACCATGAATAAGAGATTGGGCGACTTAGTTTTGAACCACTTCTCAAAACCGCCGAGGTTCTCAAATCCCTTGTAAAGAACACTTAAGGCAATTACGGCGTCTACCAGGTGTTCGTCTGCTTTAATTCCTAAATAAGTGGCGCTGATAAGTGTAATACTATGCCCGATGGTGAACACGGTTATAAACTTGACAATGTCTTTAAAACCACTGAGGTAAAAAATAACACCGGCCAAAAACAGCAGATGGTCATAACCGGTAACCATGTGTTTGGCTCCCACATAAATATATGTCAGAAGTCCACCGTTATTCAGCAATTCCTGATCTGATGAACTTACACCATGTGCCATAAGCAGCAGTGGAAAAAGAAGAAATACAAGAAGGGGGAATCCTTTAAATTGTGATCGTTTCATTTATTTTTTTCGATTAAACCAGAAAAACAATCCTGTGACGAGTATCAGACTACCTATCCAATAAACATATGACGGAATCTCATGGCTATGATCGTCTTCTGCATGATCGTGATCCGCTTCACCATGGCTGTGGCTATGACCATCTCCCTGCCCTAGGGCAAAGGTTAAGGTGGCCCAATTAGATTCGTGCGTAAGGCCCTCTTCTTCAGAATGGGTCATATAAATGGTACGAAGATACCAAACACCCTCTCCGCTTAGCGGCACGCCAAGCTCTCCCTTGCTATCTGTGCGCATTTGAGTGACATCCGTGTGGCTGTGATCGCTTTCGGGAGCTGTGTCAGTCGTTTTTTCTTGGCCGTGGGTATGCGTGGTACCATCGTCATGAGTGTGTTCTTTTTCATCGGTATGACTGTGTTTTGTGCCGTCTTTGTGCTCGTGCTCTTGAGCAGTGCCGTGAGAATGTTTTGTGCCGTCCTCATGCGTATGTTCTGGGGTTGTGCTATGAGTGTGTTTTGTTCCGTCTTCATGTTCGTGCTCCTGCTCCGGATCGTGCGTATGCCTGGTGCCATCGGCGTGCTCGTGTTCCTCTTCTGCCTCTTCTGTATCTGGAGTTTGACCATTTCCTTCCTGCCCCGAACCGATGTACACAAGCTGATTGGCCAAGGGTTGTCCTTTCCAGAGTAGCTTTACCCTTAACTCATGACCGGCATGGAGCTCATACGGATTCTCCAGCGGAACAAATTCAATGGGATAGCCCAAAACGGTTTGCCAATCTTTGGTCTTTTTGTTGCCAACCTGGAAAATGGTTTTTACATGTTTGGAATATTTTTCTACGGCATCTTTGTCCATGGCATTGTTGTCTTTACGCCATTGTAGCATATCTAGAACCCCATCGTGTACCAAGTACTCATTAAAATCTTTTGCTGTTAATTCAATATTTCGCGCCCTTGTTGATACCCCAGCCACCCAGGTGGCGGCTTCCCCTGTTTTAAAATCTAAGACAGTGGTGCTGTCTACTTCCCTCCATTGCGATTCTGCTGCCTGAGTACGCTGCCCGTTTCCTGCCAAACTCACATCGAGCATCCTTTCGCGATCAATAGAATTTTCACTACGGTCAAAAGTCCCGTTAAAAAGCTGAATACTTGCCTTGGTATTGGGTTGTAGAAAATAGCTGTCCATTTTAAGGAACATATCATGGCTGCTAAAGAGGAAAAAGGCAAGAAGGGCAAAGCAAATTTTTCTCATATAGATCGGTTATTGGAAGAATTGTCCGGAAAATGGTTTGAAGATAAGCAACATGCCGTTAAAAATAATCAAAAAAAACATGAGCCTGGCAGTAAGTTGTAAAACCATACTCTTCCAATTTACATGAGGCCTTATTAAAGGTCAAAATCTTGCGAAACTACATTTCTATTAGCCAGGTAACAATATTGTTAAGGATGTATGAAGACAGGCATTTTTATTAGGCGATATTTAACTTAAATTTTATTTACTTAAATGTGTCAAAATACTTTGAGAAAGAAAACAACCATTATAATTTTGATCTAACAGGATTGTTAAATTAATACTGCACAAATGATAGAGCCTTATGCTGACAATACTAGACAAGCTATATAGAAATTTTAGGAGAAGAATTAAAAAACTTCTTAACGACAAACTTTACCCCAATTACGATGTTAATATTGAATCGAAGGAGACGAATATTATTGAATTGGGAGCTTTTATTTTTAGGCTAAAGCTAATTAGCATAGTAACTTTTTGTATTAGTCTAATATGGTCACTGTATATCACGTACAATTCAATTTTTGGTTACCATAAAATGGACGGCACAGTTTTAGTTCCCTTGATATTTCTGGTAATTGCAATAGTCTCACTCAGATCGATCTTCTTTAAATCCGACTTGCAGGAAAAAAAATATTTTGATTTTGAGGACATGGAGCGTAATTGGGAAAATCTAGGGATTCCTGCTGAATATGGGAAAAGGAAGCTGGATTATAAAATAGAAACTCATGAAATAACATATATTAAACCTAAACTCAAAACGAAGTTTGTTTTGAAGGAACCCTATATTATTTCTAGCCAAGTAAACACCCTTATTTGGGATGGAAAAATGAAATTTGATGTTTCACTGTTTAATAATCAGCGGTTTGTTTTAGCTCAGAAATTGATTATCTCAGGAAACATAGACAATTACCTAAGAGTTTTAAAATCATTTTGGAAAGAATGTAATAGGAAGAATAAGCGCTTTACTAATGATTTGAAGATTGGAATGCTTTCAGACTTGTATTCAGATACTTCAACAATACGACTTTACAAAACGCGCTTTTTTTTGTCATATTTGACCAATGAGATCTGTACCAAAAGGTGGATTAAAGAGGACAGCTCATCAGATGACTTTGGATTCAATAATCGTTTCCCTAAAGAAGGAGGAAAGTTATTGACCCTTAGAAGGTCTAGCATGAACAACCATATTGGAGTAAGCACAATAGCATTTTCCTCTGATAACATACTCTGTTTGTGGAGACAAAATAACCAAATGCTCCAGTCTGAAGGCCTTTTGGCACCAACAGGATCAGGTTCTGCCGATTGGCCAACGGATCTCAACTCAACAAACAAAAAAAGGGTAGTAAAATTTAATGACATTTTAAAAAATGCTATGGAAAGAGAACTTACCGAAGAATCGAATAAACTAAAAGAAAAAATAATTAAATACAGTCAGATCGAAAAGACAGTTCCCTTGGGCTATTTTCGCTGGGTAAAGAGAGGAGGTAAACCTGAGTTTGTAGGTGTAACTAAGCTGAAAATATCTTCAAAAGAAATCAGTCCTAATGAAGAAGAAGTGCTTTTTGAAGAGGGCGATAGACAAATTTTAAGAATGCCGGCTCAGAGTCCGGAAATACTATTGGAGAGTATCAATAAACTGGAAAAACTAGAAGATCTTTCGTTGCCTTTAAAGGTTAACTTAATTGTCCTTAAAGACAGTTTACTAAGTGAGAATTCCGAGGAGCTTAGGAAGCTTTTATTTGAGAAAAAAGAATATGTCTAGAAGTTGAAATGTATAAGAAAATTGCTCGTTTTTGGCGACACCGATCTTAAATAATTTCTTCCTTTGTATTAAGTTGATATGAGTTGTTTTCTAAAATGGACCTTTGGAATTTAAGACCGCTCTATCAGGTCATTTCCAATAATTCTTTGATAAACCTTCTCACGGAGTGTTCTGCTGATTTTAATTTTATGCTTCCCTATGTAAAGCAGATTTCCTTCAAGTTCCTTTACATGCCTTAGTCCAACCAAATAAGACCTGTGAACCCTCATAAATTTAGACTCAGGAAGTTCGCTTTCTAATTGCCTCAAGGAGACCAGAGTGAGATAGCGGTCACTGCTTGTATGTACAAAAACATAATCCTTGGCGGTTTCAACAAAGGTTATTTGATCTATAAAGACTTTTATAATGGTACCGTCACATTTAATGAAAATATGATTTTTGGGTTCTACAACAAGTTGGGTCACCTGGGACGTAGCTTTATCCACTGCTTTTAGAAATCGTTGGTAAGAGAAGGGTTTTAGTAAAAAATCTACAGCATTGAGATTGAAGCCGTCTACGGCAAACTCGCGATAGGCGGTCGTAAAAATCACCTTAGGAGGGTCGTTGAGCGCCTCCATGAGCTCTAAACCTGTAAGATCTGGCATTTGGATATCCAGAAATAGGAGGTCAACCGGAGTTTGCTTTAAAAACTCCAAGGCCTCTATGGCAGAGGACAAGGATTGAAGATGTTCCAGAAATGGCGTCTGGGTCACAAAGTCTTCCAGGCCTTTACGTGCCAGTGGTTCATCATCAACTATTAAGCACTTCATTTTCATTTAATTGGATTCTTAATTCTGCTACAAAGCTGTCTTTCTGCCGTTGTGTATAAAAAATATGCTTGTTGGAATAAATAAGGGCTAACCTCCGTTTTACATTTTCTAACCCAATCCCTTTTTTGTTTCCTGATGTAGATTTCCCGATTTCCTTTGCGAGGGTGTTTTCTACCCTGAAATTTAAAACATGCTCAGATTCTATATCAGATTGAATGCTAATTTCATAACCTGTACTACTCTGGCCATGTTTAAATGCATTTTCGACGAGCGGCATTAAGAGCATAGGGGCGATTACAAGTTTATCTTGATGCTCCGGAAAACTATAATCCACTTTAACCAGGTCTTCGTGTCTCACACTTTCAATATTAATGTATTTGGTGAGGTTTTCGAATTCCCCTGTTAAGCTAACTTTTTTCCTATTTGTTTCATAGAGCTGATAGCTCAATAGGTCTGAAAACTCAAGCAGCATATTCTTCCCTTGATTCAGGTTCTTGCCCAACATTACATAAATACTATTCAGCGAATTAAAGAGAAAATGTGGGTTCATCTGGTTCTTTAGAAGGCTAAGTTCAGTTTCCAGGCGCTTTTGTTCAATTAGGATTAAGGTACGCTCTTTGCGGTACCATTGGTCTGTCAGGAATAATGTCATGGATAGCCCTAAAGACAATATTATTTCGGTGACAATGGCAATTTTGCCTTCAAAACTGTCAAAAAAATGCGCTGTGGGGATATAGACATTGAGCGTTGAGAAATAAAAGTAAAGATATTTGGAGGCAAACCAGGTTGTCACCGCTATGCCCAGGACCAAGAATAGCAGGTATTGCATGATTCTCTTTTTTAGTAAAAGACGTGGGGTAAGTACGTAAAGATTAACATACACCAAGATGGCATAAGGAATGAAGGCGAATAAATTAGTTTGGAAATTAGTAAAAAAATCCGGGTGATAATTGAGGTCATGGGTGCTCCAGAGTACTATAAAAAGCACCCAAAAAGCCAAATGCCTCAAGATGTTTTTAAACGAATCATTCATATACCTGCCATTGCCATGATACGCTATTGCGCTAGTTCTTATAAAGATAATCTAATCGCCATAGAATTGGCTTTTGGCTTTATTTTACGCATTCAATTACCTAAGAATGGCTCCCTGCTTAATGCGCGTTTCAATACTTTCAACAACTGTTGAGATATCTTCTAAAGGGTCTGTATTTAATACCAAAAAACTGGCTTCATATCCTTCTTTCAAAAAGCCAATTTTACGATGCGGTAGCGTAGTTGCTGAAGCATTTTCTGTCCATATTTTTAGCAATTCCAGATTACTAAAAATCTGTAAATCATATAGCATTTTAAACTCTCCCACGGAGTTTCCATTGAAATTATCCGAACCCACGGCAATTTTTACCCTATTTTCATTCAACAATCTAAGGTTTGTCGCGATATTTCTTACCAGAGCCTCATAGTTGGTCTGCCTCGCTCTTTTTTTGACCAATGAAATGGTAGTTACTACTACAACACCCTTTTCTTTTGCTGCAATCATGTCTTTCACTGCAATTGGTTTTCCATTGCGTATCTCTGGCAAGTGAGCAATTTCATCTACCCCGGCGGCAACGGCAACATGAAAATCATAAGCGGTTTCTACATGTGCGCTTACCCGTAGGCCTTTAGAATGCGCTTTGCTTACTATTTTCTCGACCAGATCTGGCCTAAGTCCTTTTTTTCCAAAATAGGTCGTATCGTTTTTTCTAAGTTCATACTCTTCTGAATGCAACAGCATAATCTTGATGAATTGAGGTTGGAAGGAGAGAATATGGCCCCATTTTTTGTTGAGATCCTCTTCGTCATCTATAATGAAATAACCATGAGATTCAATCTCTTCTTTGCTTTGAAACACTTCGTAATATCCCCAACCAAAAAAGCGTTCACGCAGGGCGACGGGATGACCACCTGTACCAGTAAGCGGACCATAGGTGGTGCTGATATCCAGGCCTTCTGGCTTGTTGTACAAATGCATCAGGGGTTCTAGCTGCATTTTAATTGCTGAAAGCTGCTTTACATAAAACACCCCATTTTTGAGATAACGGTCAATGCGTTTTTGAAGTTCATATTCGCTTTCAAGGTTATGGTTGTGAGCCTCGGCAAAAGGAGGGATGACAAACTTGCCCCTTAAGTCTAATACGGTATCCACTTTTTTTTCAGCAGCACTGAATTTTAGCAAGCCTTGTTCTACCCATACCGTTTTCTGAACAAATTTCTGTCCGTCAAACCAATGCCCATTGGCTAATTCCATGCTTAGACTATTGGGATTTTTTTTAGCGATTTTCTTCCCTTGAAACCCCTGGGTATTACATGAAACTATAAGGAAGGCGCCAAGGAGTAAAAAACTTTTCATACGTCACTTTTAAGTAAATAAAACACTTCATAGGTTTAGAATAAAATGAAATCGCCGGCTGGGACCTATTGGTAGCTGAGTGGGAGGAGGTGGTAGATTTGTTTGAAGACCGGGTACTATAATTAGCGAATAAAATGCTGAACTTCTAAGGGAATTGATGCTTTAATCACTGTAGTTTTGGGAACCTAAGTTTTTCTTACATTTAAGCCCAGTTACCGCGGATTACATTTGTCATAAAGCGGGAAATAAGCATATGAAAATTAGCAAAAGAACGTATCTGGTAAGCTCAGCAGTATGCTTGTTGGTTGCTCTTACCCTATTTTTTACTGGCTATGGAAGCTTCGGCGGATTGCCTTTAACCCTTTTCATTTTACTTCTGGCCATGGCCATGCAAAAGACAGAAAGGTTAAAGGGGTTTTCCTTTACGGTCTTGATCTTTGCCGCAGTAACCTTGGCGATGTTCTATCCAGACACCTTTTCCAGGGTTGGAAGTTTTGATCTAAAACTATTGATTGTTCCACTGCTACAAATCATCATGTTTGGGATGGGTACTGCAATGAGCTTAAAAGACTTTTACGGTGTAGTAAAAATGCCAAAAGGGGTATTGGTGGGTGTAGTTTGCCAGTTTAGTATTATGCCGGTACTAGGGTTTTTGGTTGCCCAACTTTTTAGCTTTCCTCCCGAAATTGCGGCGGGGATTGTTCTAGTAGGATCATCACCCAGCGGGCTGGCTTCAAATGTCATGTCGTATCTGGCTAGGGCCAACCTGGCCTTGTCCGTGACACTTACCGCTGTATCCACGCTTTTGGCGCCTTTTATGACGCCCTTACTTATGAAAACCTTTGCCGGACAGTTTGTTCCGATCGATTTCTGGGCAATGATGTTCAGTATTACCAAAATTGTGATTTTACCGGTTATTGCCGGACTGCTTTTCAATCATTTTTTTCACGGGAAAGTAAAATGGTTAGATAAGACCATGCCTATAGTTTCCATGGCGGGGATTGCCTTTATAATTATGATTATCACTGCAGCCGGAAGAGATAGTTTGCTGGCTATTGGGCTGTTTTTGATTTTAGCCGCGATCCTTCATAATACTGCAGGCTATTTTTTGGGGTATTGGAGTTGCAGGCTCTTTAAAATGAAAGAACAGGATTGCCGTACAATTGCCCTGGAAGTTGGGATGCAGAATGCTGGCCTGGCATCTGGCATTGCCTTGGAGATGGGAAGGGTGGCCACAATAGGCCTGGCTCCAGCGGTGTTTGGCCCGCTAATGAATATTTCGGGCTCTTCTTTGGCTACCTGGTGGCGAGATAGAGACCCATCTGGTACAAAAGAAAAAGATAAAATAGCCGAAGATAAAACCTAGATAACTGCTTATCTTTAAAGTCTGATACGAATAAAAACACCAGAAATTATGAAAAAAGCGCTCATTGGAATTTTTGCCCTCACTCTAGTTTATAGCGGCTTTGCTCAGGAAGACCCTGAAGCCAAACTGAAAGAAATGGGCATTGAGCTCAAAGAACCCGGAGCCCCGGTGGCAAACTATGTCAACGCCGTACGCACTGGAAATCTGATTTTCCTGGCTGGGAAAGGTCCACGTACGCCGGAAGGCGAATTGATCACGGGAAAACTTGGGGCGGATTTAAGTGTAGAACAGGGCTATAAAGCTGCAAGGGCCGCGGCCATCACCCAATTAGCTGTTTTGAAGGCCGAATTGGGAGACCTAAAAAAGGTAAAGCGCATCGTAAAAGTACTCGGCATGGTGAATGCTACCGACGATTTTACAGATCACCCGGAGGTCATCAATGGCTTTTCAGACCTTATGGTTGCGGTTTTTGGAGATAAGGGCAAGCATGCGCGAGCCGCGGTGGGCATGGGCTCGCTTCCTAGGAATATTGCCGTTGAGATAGAATTGATTGTTGAGATAGAAGATTAATTATGAGGGCTTAAAAACCTCCGGTTGTGAATTATAATCTGGATAAAAATTTTATTTTTGTCACCCAGAATTCCAATGGCCCCGTAGTTCAATGGATAGAATAGAAGTTTCCTAAACTTTAGATGCAAGTTCGATTCTTGCCGGGGCTACTAATCTTTACCTCCGCATTTCCGAAATCTTCTTTACCTTAGTGTTTCACGAATTCCGAAAATGAAAACACAAAAAACGAAGCAGGTGTTCATCGAAGGAGCAATTTCTCCTCAGTTTATCGCAGAATCAATAGCAAAACACCAGAGCAAGACGGATATTGGAGCTCATGATATTTTTCTGGGGCAGGTAAGGGCCGATACCATTGATGGGAAAGAGGTAGCTGCCATTGAATATACAGCCTATGAGACCATGGCTAATGAGAAGTTTGAGGAAATCAGGGAAGCCGCTTTCTCAAAGTTCGAATTAAGTTGTATGCATATTTACCACAGTCTTGGAACGGTAAAGACCGGAGAAATTTGTCTTTTCGTTTTTGTATCTTCTCCACATCGGAAAATGGCCTTTGAAGGCCTCCGCTTTGTGGTGGAGGAAATAAAGGCGCAGGTCCCCGTTTTTGGAAAGGAACTTTTTGAAGACGATTCTTACCAATGGAAGGTTAACACTTAAGTATGGTAGATATTACCCATAAAGAAAACACGCTTCGCATGGCTGTGGCCCAGGCCATTGTCAAGGTAAGCTCAAAAGATACCATTAAGGCAATTGAAGAAAATAAAGTACCCAAAGGAGATGTCTTTGAGATGAGCAAGGCTGCCGGCCTATTAGGTGTTAAGAAGACGGCGGACCTGCTACCTGACTGCCACCCGCTTCCTATAGAGTTTACACAAATTGCTTACGAAATTGAAGGCCTGGAAATAAAAGTTTTAATCACCGTTAAAACCAATTACAAAACCGGGGTAGAGGTTGAGGCGATGCACGGGGCAAGTATTGTGGCTTTGAATATGTACGATATGCTCAAGCCTATTGATAAGGGCATCGAAATACATCAAATCAAGCTTCTGAAAAAAACGGGAGGGAAATCAGATATCAATAATCTCTCTTAAAAGGATTATTTTCTTTTGCCCCAAATTTCATACATAGGTGCTCCTTTGCTGTTTTTCCCTTTATGGTGCCAGTCCTCTTCTTGCAATTCATAAGTGAAGCTCAATTGGGCTCCAACTCTGGAATTATCGCGTGAAAAGTATTCGATATTTTCTATATAGGCACCGTCTGCAGAGCTAAAGGATCCACCGCCAGTTCCAAAAAACTTAAAACTATCCGTGTTATAGGCAATCCATTGAAATCTACCGTCCAGAAGGAATTTTAGTGTTTTACGCGCATTAGCATCTCCTCGCCGCTCCTGGCCGGTATCTGGGCCTCGTGTTGCAAACAACCATTGGCCATCTAAGGCTTGAGATACGCCCTGTGTAGGTATAAACTCTAAAGTATTTATTGTTAGTTTCTCTCCCTGGAAGGTATAGGGCAATTCTAATTTGGATACTGCATCCTGGTCGTAATTAGAATTGAATTCTAAGTCTACCATTAAAGATCCTTCCTCATCTTTATAGAAGCCCCCAACTGTGCTTACAAAATTAGCGGGATCTTCTTCGTAAATGGAATGGATCAAATAGGTATCCGTAATTTTCAGCTCGTGAGCAAGTGTTTTATCACCCTTAACTTCTTGAGCCATGTAAACACCAGGGCTTATCTGAGCCTGCATCTTGGCGCATAAAAATGCGCAAACAGCCAGAAGACTAAATCTGAAAAAAGAATAAACTTTCATAGACTAAAAATTCGTATATATAAAGGTACGGAATATTTAAAAATAGAGTGTTTGTTACCTGTGTGTTTAGTAGGTGCACAAAATTTTTTAGTACCAGAAAATATGCTTTAAATTTATAGATAGAGATTACTGTCGCTTTTTACTGTTCTGAATCCTAAAATCTTATCACCCAAGACCATGGACAACCTAAAAAGAGTCATAATAGATTTTAAAAAGCTGACGCCCAAGGTCCTTAAACTTTTGGTGGAATGTTACCCGGATGGATACGATGAAGATCACATCATCACCTTTAGAAATGCTAAAGGTCAGCGTATTGAGGCCGTAGAAGTGGTCACAGAAGATACCAAATACCTCGTAAAGATCAGCGCAAAGCTCGTAGTGACCATGGCAAACTTTGAAAAGGAAGATTACGCAAGACTTCCTGAAGAAGAACCCGGCGTTATCACCGATATAGAAAAGGAAGAAGATGCAGGCAAATAATTGAGCCTAAGCACTCTGAAGCTTTGAGAGCATGATCTCTGTCGTATTGTCGAGGTCAAATTCTGGTTCCCAACCCCAATCCGCTCTGGCAACCGTGTCGTCAATGCTCATAGGCCAGGAGTCTGCAATGGCTTGCCTAAAATCTGGTTTATAACTCATCTTAAAATCCGGAAGGTGCTTTTGAATGCTCTTAGCGATCTCTTCCGGTGAAAAACTCATGGCTGCTAAATTATAAGAAGAGCGAATGCTAATCGCATCTGTCTGACTCTGCATCAGCGTAATTGTTGCTCTGATCGCATCGTCCATAAACATCATGGGCAACTTGGTGTCGGCTTCAAGAAAGCAGGAATAAGCACCTTCATGGATAGCCTTGTGATAGATCTCAACGGCGTAGTCTGTGGTACCACCGCCGGGAAGGGTTTTCCAACTGATTAGGCCTGGGTACCTAACACTTCTAACATCGACCCCAAATTTGTGGTGATAATACGAACACCAACGTTCTCCTGACTGTTTGCTAATACCGTAGACGGTACTTGGTTCCATCAAGGCGTGCTGAGGTGTGTTTTCCTTTGGTGTATTCGACCCAAAAACCGCTATGCTTGAAGGCCAAAAAACTTTCTCTATCTTTTTTTCTTTGGCCAGATTAAGCACATTAAAAAGCGAATTCATATTCAGGTTCCAGGCGCGCTCAGGGAATTTTTCCGCTGTGGCGCTCAACATTGCCGCCATCAAATAAACCTCCTCAATTTCATAGTGCATGACCACATCTTCTATAGCCTCATAGGCGGTGGCGTCTAACAATTCAAAAGGTCCTGAATTCATTAGAGTTTCTCCTCCTTCCCTTATATCACTGGCAACAACCTGCTCATTGCCATAAAGTTTCCTCAAAGCCAGGGTCAACTCCGTTCCTATTTGTCCGCAAGCACCTAAAATAAGTATGGTTTTCTGCATTAAAATCGCGTTAAATGAAATCGCTGGTAAAGATAGCTTTTATTAAAATTTGTACATTCGTCCAATGAGAAAATTATTCTTTTTGATCACTTTAGCGATTGTATTTACAGGCTGCAGACAGCAGCAAACTGCAGAGGTGGTAGCGGATTATTCCTCCTTAGATTTCAGTACATCAGAGCTGCCAAAAAGAAGCAATATAAACGCTAAGGCAAGGGCAATTCTTAAGGATTGGCCTGAGTTTAAAGCCTTTGAAAGTGGTTTTGATGCCTTTTATAAAGTTACCAATAATGAAGAACTTATTCTTGCCATAGAAGATCTGGTAGAACAGCAAAACATCCTGGCGGGCTCAGAATATCCGGAGACTTTCAATATGTCGCAGATAAAAAGCCGGCAAAAGGTTTTGAAAACCTATATTCTAAAGGTTAAAGCGGCTTCAGAATACCGAATTGCAACTAAAGAAGCCGCCCTGGAAATGATAGCAGCTTATAATGCCTTTCGCAATCAGTTTAATGTAATTGTAAACAATAGGCTAGATACCGAACTAATCTTTGACGATTAGAAGTAAATTAGAGGTTTAAGCACATTTTAGGACATTCCCTTTAGAATTATTGTAGACGACCATGGCCAAATCATTGCTTTTTATTCCCGATATTTCTGGCTTTACAAAGTTTGTACAGACGACTGAGATTGAGCATAGTCAGCACGTTATTTCCGAATTGCTGGAAGTGCTCATCGATGCAAATACACAAGACTTACAACTGGCGGAAATTGAGGGTGATGCTTTGTTTTTTTACAAAGAACAGGAAATCCCTTCTCAGGAAAAGCTATTGGCTCAAATTGAAAGTATGTTTACCGCTTTTTACAGCCATCTGAAGTTGCTGGAAACCAATAGGATCTGCCCTTGTAACGCCTGTGCGTCTGCCCCAGATCTGGAACTTAAAATTGTAGCACATAGTAGCGAGCTTAAATTTATTGAAGTTCATGGTAGGAGGAAGCCCTTTGGCCCCCAGGTTATTGAAGCACACAGACTTCTAAAGAACTCCGTGGAGAGCGAGAACTATGCGCTGATCAGCAAGGAGTTGGCGACCGATGTTGAGTTGCCAATTTACTATTACAGCAAAATATTTAGATTTAAACAAGGAAAGGACGAATACGATGATAAGGAGGTAGAATATATCTATGCTATTATAGATCATGAGAAACTGAGTTTAAGCGCTTTTCCAAAAGGGAAGAAGGTAAGCATGTCTGGAGCAGCGCAATTAGCTAAACAGGCATCCTTTCCTGTTTCGGCGCCTATCCTGATGGAGTACATAACAAATTACACCTATAGGCACCATTGGGTAAAAGGAGTAGACAGATTTGAATACGATGAGAACGAAGTTACCCGGCTGGGAACCGAACATGTTTGTGTAATCAATGGAAAACATCTCAACTTTGTTGCGGTTACCAAAGAGGCCGATCCGGGGCATTTGGTGTATGGCGAGATGACAACGAACATACCTATAGCCGATGACTTCTACCAGTTTTATACTGTCACACCAGTTTCAGACAGTGCATGTAAATTGCTTGTAGAAATTTACTGGAGGGCAAAATCACCAATTAAGAAAATAGCCTTGGGTTTGTTTGCCAAAAGATCTTTTCGAAAAAACCTCGAGGAGGGTATTGGAAGATTAGCTCAGTTTATTTCAGATCAATCCGGCGAATCAACAGATTTATGAAGTGCTCCTCAGGTAGTCTTCTAAATTACCGAGTGCACCATCCCAGAATTGTTCGTAGAATTTAAGCCATTTATTGACCTGTTTTAGTGGCTTTGTATCAGCAAAACAGTAGCGTTCACGTCCTTTGTTTGTTATTTGAACCAAGCCGGCATGCTCAAGTGTTTTGATGTGTTTGGTTACACCTTGCCTACTAATTTCGAACTGACTGGAAATCTGAGTAATGGGCAAAGCCGTTGCCGCTACTACCAAGACGTGGAAGATCTCTCGCCTGGTAGGATCGGCAATAGCTTTAAGTATTCTTGTGATGTTATCCTGCATGAACTTCTTGCTTTAAATAAGAAGAAAGTTCGGAAATGCAATTGTCCCACCCTTTATCGAAGCTAGAGAACATAGCTACCGCGGTTTCTCCTTCATAAGACGAGATACCTGAATGTTCTAAATACAATTTAGTACCCTCGGCAGTTTCTTCCAGTTTCCACTTTACCGTAGTTTCTGCCTTGGTATTTTCAACAACCCAGGTGTAAACCAACATATAAGGGTCGGCATGTTTTACGACTCCGGTTATTGCTGTACAGTTCTGCTCCTCACTTGCGGTAAAAGTGTACTTATATCCGGCCTCGGCTTTGAAGTCGGCTTTAATAAACCAGGTAGAAATTTCTTCTTCTTTAGAGATGGCATTCCATACCTTTTTAATAGGATGAGCAAAGAGGTGCTCTTTGGTGATTACATCATTCATGACTATTGTTTTTTAAATTAAAATGCAACTATATGGTTGCAAATATAAACAATAAATTTTATTATGCAACTTTTAGGTTGCTTTTCTAAAAATTACCGGTATACGGTTTGTCTTCTATTATTGAAGATAGTATAAGAGAAGTAGTTAACTCGCCATAGATTGTAAGCCTACCATTGAGATCTTCCAGATGTTTTGGATCCCGAACATAGCCTTTCATAAGCATGCAATCATGCCCGGTTAGCTTATGGCATTCACATATTTCGGGTACTGTATGTATATATTCCTCGAATTGCTTCACCCTTCCAAATCTTATTTTAATAGAGATATACACTCCCAGAGGATATCCCAGTTCTTGCATATGGAGCTTTGCCTTATACCCTTTTAGAATTCCACTATCTTCCATTTTCTGAATTCTTTCGGCCACGGAAGGAGAGGAGAGCCCAACTTTCTTTGAAATGTCGGTTAAAGAAGCCCTGGCATTTGCCTGTAGTTCTTCTAAAATTAACCAATTTAATTTATCAATATTCATTAATTAGGAAATATTTGAAAATACCTTTGAAAAAAAGGCAAAAAATTAATTATGCCAAATATATTAATTTTATATAAGCTCTGGGGAGAATTATATTTGAAATATTGATAAACTGCTAATTTTAAAGACTATGACAAGATTACAATTGGAAGAAAAAGACTGTCACCCTTACTATATGAGGTACATTACCAAAGTACCAGCCGAAGCAGAACTCAGGGAAACTTTTAAAGTCGGTAAGCTAAATGTGATGCAATTTTTTGAGCAGATACCTGAAGACAAATGGACCTACCGTTATGGGTCTGACAAATGGAGTATTGCCGAAGTATTACAGCACCTTATAGATACCGAACGCATTTTTATGTATCGCTGTTTTCGCCTAGCAAGGAAAGACAGCACTGCAATGGCGGGTTTTAATCAGAACTGGTATATGGATCCTTCTGAGGCTTCTTCAAAAGCAAGAGAGTCTCTTATAAAGGAGTATGAAGCGCAACGAGACAGCTCTATATCATTATTGCATAGCCTTAATAATAATCATCTCACTTTTGTAGGTACAGCAGATGGCGTAGCACTTTCGGCAAGAGCCGCAGCATTTACAGTCCTAGGGCATGAAATTTGGCATATGGAGACTATTAAGAACAATTATTTGTAGCAGGGATGTTAGAGATAAGACCCTATTGCGAACATTGCGGGAAGCATTTAGCCGTAACCAGCACAGAAGCCATGATTTGCAGTTTTGAATGTACCTACTGCCAGAACTGTGCAAAGGAAGTTTTTCAGAATGTTTGTCCCAGCTGTGGTGGGAATTTCGAAAAAAGGCCTATTCGGCCATCGGGGCATCTCGAAAAGCATCCGCCGTCGCACAAGAAAATTGTAAAACCAAAATCAGGCCCGGGCCTTGATGAGCATATTTTAAAATATAAAAATATTCCACCTGAGAAAAGATGAATACAATATTTGAAACATATCAGACAAGAAAAATCGATTATAGAACAGTCGTCAAAATCAACGACTGGAATATAAAGGTGTACACTATTACCAATAAGAAAACCTTTCAATCGGAGCGGGCGCTCGAGGGCTTTTTGAATAAATTACCAGAGCTTATCGAACATGTAAATAGTTCTAGTTTACCCACCTATAAGGTGGCCTTTGCCATTGTTCACGAAGCCCGTGAAGGGGTGCTCATTTTACTGAATTGGTGGACTGGGGGCGAAATGGTAGAAACTGAAATCTACTTTTCGGATTACCTCCGCCCAGGTGAAATAGTGAGTTCTCCATTTAAAGACAAAGCCCTGGTATGTATCTGGGAAATTGAAATTTTTGCTCATGAGAGAAAAGCCTGGATCGCTCATGTATTGTCTGCACCGGACCAACCAGATTTTGAGGCCTACCTCAGCGATGGTATTAGCTTACACTAATGAAAATTCAAATCAAAATTCGAATAGTTGAACCCAGCGATATCCCACAACTGGTCGCCCTTTGCCGAGCTCATGCGGCGTATGAGAAAAATGCATACAAGGAAAACGGACAAGAAAGCCGGTTATTAAGTGATCTGTTTTCAGAACCTCCTAAGGTTTATGGTCTTGTAGTAGAACAAGAAGGGCGGCTTTTGGGATACGCTACCTATATGCGACAGTATGCCACCTGGGAAGCTGCGGAGTATCTCTACCTGGATTGCCTGTATCTAAAGGATGTTGCAAGAGGTTTAGGAATTGGAAGAAGATTAATGAAACAAATTAGAAAGGAAGCCCAAAGAATGGGTTGCCAACAGCTGCAGTGGCAGACACCAGATTTTAATAACAGGGCGATTAAATTTTATGACAGCTTAGGGGCCAGATCAAAATCTAAAGAACGCTTTTCCTGGGACGGATATAATGAAGGTAGCTGACACAAAGTGAATCCATGAATAAAGAACAAAAAAAATCAAAGCTGAAGTTTGGAGAATATGGCTTTTTTGCCTTCTTGGTAATATTTACGCTTTTTCACCTCATCCTTTATTTGTGCATAAAATAAAAAAGCGGGTAAAATACCCGCTTTACAGTTTCTCAAAAAGATATTTTTACTGCTTATCGGCTTCAGCAGGTTGATTTTTTCTTGATTCAAGGGCTTGCTTACTAAGACTCGCCAAATTAAAGTTAGGATCAATTTTTAATGCCTCGTCAATGGTGGCGATAGCCCCGTCAATATCTTCTTTGTTCATATGGTAGTGCACAAGGCCTTTTAGGTGTATAAAAGCCGCTCTCAATGGCACTTCATAAGGTTGTTGCCGCTCGTAAAACGCGTATTTCATATCCTCTTTGGCATTTAAAATACCGTATTCAATATTTGTTGAAGCCCCCTCATTGTCTCCGGTCTGGATCTTTAGATCGGCGAGCTCGTATGCCAGATAAGGGCTTGGGTTTCTTGTGAATAACACCTCAAATTGCTCCAGAGCCCTTTTAGGCTGGTTAAGCGCTTTTAATGAAATGGCCTTTACCTGTACCGCCAGATCAGAATCAGAATCTTTCTTTTCAATTCCTATGGTGTTAAGGGCCTGTAAATGCTGATTGCTGTTAGCATAGACATAGGCCAGGGTATCTCTCCTTTCTCGGGTAGGAGCGATCACGTTTAAATGGGTAAGGGCGTTTATAATTCCGTTGATATCTCCCTGCAACCTCATTTCTTTATAAAAGGCTTCATAATGATTTTGCAAGTCAGAGCTTGTCTGAGCCTTCACCGAGCCAGCGGTTAGTAAAATGGCTATAACTAAAACTCTTTTCATGTTTAAATGTGCAAGTACTTGTTTCATCCTCATTTATTTAAGTGCGGCAAAACTAATACATTTTTTTGGGTAAAGTGATATTGAAACTCTTAAAACAGCTGGTTTTAAAAGAAAAAAGATGCCCTAGGGCATCTTTTTTATGTTGGTCTTAGTTTTGGTTGCAATTAAACCGCTGTGAGCTTAACATCTGTATGTGCAAAAGACCTGAGCAGACCGGCATAAAATGCAAGACTATTCCTATCTGTCTCTAAACACGACTTTAAAAAATCACATAGGTTTTTAAACAAAAGGTTCGCATGCAACGTAGGTACATTGGTGTTTACCTTTTTCGGATCGTAAGCACTATCATCAATTACAATATCCATCTCTATCCGTTTGCGGTGATAGTCAATAGATACCTCAGCAGCATTGTAGTGCTTTTTTACGATGAGCTCATGTAAGCTCTGAAAGTTCTTGGTCATCTTGCCCTTGGCACAACTTCGGGAGATAAGACTTTCCAATTCCATTAAAATTCTCCCCCTTAAACTAGATTTTTCCATGACATTTTGGGATTTAATGTTTATATAAAGATACACTTTATCGATAAAAGTCTGAAAATCAACGATATAATTTAACCGTTTGTCGATGATTTTGTTGTGAAACAAGAAATTAGCGTGGTGAATCAGAGCGTAATAGAGGTGAGAAAAGATTGTTTTTTATTAAGAAAATTCCTACTTATTATGATTTTCCCCTGTATTTCACCCTTTTTACCCACATATTCAGGAGCGGCTATGCCTCTTTTTTGCGCTTCTTTTTTATAATAATCACGTTTTAAAGGGTGCAAGGGGTAAACCCCGTTAAAAAGTTCGTTCCAATAACCCATTTCTAAGATCGTCACTATCATATGAATTGCATCATTGAGATGTATAAGGTTAACTGGGTCGTTACCATTTGTTAATCCTTTTTTACCCGAAAGTCTGGTGACCGGATGTCTTCCCGGTCCAATTAGTCCACCAAATCTTAGAATGGTAGTTTCAAAATCTGAAGAAGTTCTAAACAGTTCCTCTACTTCAAGAAGTTGTTTTCCTGAGGTGGTTACCGGCCTGGGCAAAGAATCTTCGGTAAGCTCACCCTTTTGATCGCCGTATACCGAAGTGCTACTTACAAAAATCACATTTTTTATCCCTGCTATGCAAACTTCCGCGTAAAGCGACCGCATTTTTTCTACATAACTTTCTGCTGAATTTCTTCTTAATTTGGGAGGAATATTTATGATTAGAATGTCCAATCCTTTAAGAAAACCTGTTAAATCACCCTGAGTGTTTTCTGCCCCTAAAGTAATTTGGAATGGACTAATACCCGCGTTTCTAAGCATTTCAAGCTTGCTGGCAGTGGTAGTTGTTCCACGGATTTCTATGTTGTTTCCAAGCAGCGCCTGCGCCAGGGGTAAACCGAGCCAGCCACATCCAGATATCCCTATGGATTTATTCAAATTTGACTGTTTTGGTAACAAGAATGGCATCGCTTAAAACAAAAGGCATAGGGATGTTGTCCTCTGGTCTTTTCGGAATACTGAAAAGTTCGTTTTCAAGCAGGTCATTAGAAGCTTCGTAAAGCGTGAGTTCTAATGAACTGTTTTTGTCTATGGTTATTTGAAGCTCGGTATACTCATTATCGCTTATATAATGGGTAAGCAATTTTCCTCTTCTCCTATTTTCCAAAAAACTCTTGGAGATCTCTATTTGATTTACCACTGCCTTTTTAATTTTTACGTCATTGGTAAAAACTTCTAATCTGTTGACATTGCGCTGCGGGGTTATGCAAATTTCCAGAATTTTGTCTTCCCCAATAACAGTATCTTTTGTTTTTTCAACTTTCGGGCCTGTAATTTGCTTTATGGGTGCTTCTGCGGTATAGCTAAAACCCGTACTATATTTACTGCTAATGGTTTTGTCAGTATTGGGCCTTTCTTTGTCTGCATCGAGATACTGGGCTGTCCAATCAGATAAAACATGCTCATAGGTCGCCCATTTCGCTTTTTGCGCATCTTCGTCAAGTACGTATAGTAGACTGGTTGGCTTTGCGCGGTCTGCATTAAAGTCGGACTCAAAATGCGCTGCAATCATAAAGCCCAGATACAATACAAAACATAGTAAGCCCAACCTTCTGCTTCCTTTATAGAAACTAAAGACTGGCAACAATAATAGAAAGGTGAGGCTAACCAACAAGGTTGCTGCAACCATCATTTTTAACCCCAGTCCCACAGGGAACATTTGTACAAATGGCGCAAAGATCCAAAGTGCAGGTAGGCATATGAAGGTTAGGAGGTAGAGGTTGGGTTCTTCCTGGTTGATAACAATCATAAAACAAGCCAGTAGCGCAAACAACGGTATTATAAAGAAACTGGCACCTGGCAAATAAAGCCCTAAAGCACCGCAAATGATCAGCCAAATAAGAATAGGTGCCACTAGCAGATTCGGTGTAGCGACTTTGCTTGTCAACCTGTAAAACCAGAAGCAGACACCCACCGTTAGAAATACGAATGCAGCAATATATAAATGTCCGTTGTAAGTAAAGCCATGTAAAATATCCCGATACTGGGGATAGAGCCATTTTAAAACTGTCCAGCTGTAATAACCAATTACCCCGTTTATTACGAGGCTTAGTAACATAGGGATGAACCCTTTGGCCACATCTCCTGCGTTTAAGGCCTTTTTCCTAAAACCGTAAATGAGCAGCGCAATAAAAACTAAGACGGCCAATCCAAACATTGGCCAGATCCATTCGAATGGGTAAGACACCAGCCTGAAGAAAGGCACATTAAAGTAAATATAATCGTATGTACTTTTAAGTGCGCCCAAATCTGCTTCGCTAAAATGTTGTAAGAGCGGCATTAAATAACTACCCTGGTGAGCGAGCGTATTTTTATCGAGGCGTTCGTAACTATCGCGTGCCGTATGATAATCAAAATGATCATCAATAAAAGCAAAATTAAAACCTTCAATATCGCCGTCTTCTCTAAAGACTGTTAGGTCTGTATCGTTGGGCAGCATTTTGTAAATGCTATAAGCCAGAGAATTCGCCACCGGATATTTTGGGTTTGCCGCGCTAAACTCTTCGATGAGCTTGGCGTTTCCTCCGTTGGTTTCCATCAGCATATAACCTGGCCCTCCACTTCCTCTGGCCTCAAAATTTAGCACCAATCCAACTTCCTTAACCAGGGGATGGGTATTTACAAAGAGGTCTGCACCATTTAGGCCTAATTCCTCCGCATCCGTTATCAGTATAATGATATCATTCTTTGGAGTCTTGTTTGCGTTCAAAAAGGCGCGAATCCCTTCAAGGATAGTAGCCACTCCACTTCCCGCATCGCTGGCGCCAAGAGAAGAATGCGGACTACTGTCATAGTGGGTAAGCAACATTAAGGCCTTTCCCTCACCTGAACCCTCTATTCTGGCTAGAATATTTACTGCTTTACTGAAGTTTGCCCAATCTCCCGCGGTATATCCCTCCTGGATCTGTACCTCTAACCCCAGCTGTTCTAACTGGCTTACTATATAATCTTTTACCTCACTGTGATTGGCAAACCCAACTCCATGAGGTTGCTTGGAAATTGCTTCAACATGCTCCAAAGCCCTATCTGTAGAAAATAAATCGGGGTCTGAAGTCTTATCTTGATTGTAGTCTGGCATAAGCGCCCAAAAACTGAGGTAGATCCCTAGTAAAACGATAAATAGGGAGATAACCGTCTTGAAATTTTTCATTTGATTTAGTTGAGCCATAAATGTATAAAATTCTATAGGTTTCGCACATTTCACCGACTTTATTTAAAGAATTCGTAGGAAATTTGTATATTCAAAGTTAACCTGATTAAAAACAGACAACATGGGAATCAAGAGTTTTCAAGGCCGTAGAGCCAAGACAGACCCTAAGAAAGAGTATGACGCGCCCATTTTGGTCGAGGACTATATGACGACAAAACTGACTACATTTAGGCCAGAGCAATCGATTCTTGAAGTAATGGAACTGTTTGCAAAAAATCGGATTTCAGGGGGCCCTGTTTTAAACGATGACGGTTTTTTAGTAGGATTAATATCTGAAGCAGATTGCATGAAGCAAATTTCTGAAAGTCGTTATTTTAACCAACCTATTTTAGATAAAAGTGTAGAAAAGTACATGACTAAAGATGTACAAACCATACCGCATAATATTAGCATTTTTGATGCCGCCGGAATTTTTGACAAACACAATCGGCGGAGACTTCCTGTAATGAAAAATGATATTTTAGTAGGACAAATCAGCAGGAAAGATGTGGTCATTGCAGCGCTGAAGTTAAGTGGCCATAACTGGAAATAAGCCCTCCTTTTTTAAATATTGAAGATTCAATAAAGGCTTCACTCTCTTTTTACGATCATATAATAATCATTATCCAGGGGCAAGTATCCCAGGTCGTAAACGAAGTAGTAAGTAGTGCCTTTTTTGGTGGTGTACAAATTGGTGATAAATTCGAAATCAAAACCTTTGTCTAGCAAACGGGTTTTGGAAGTTCTGGTTTTTCCATCTTTTAGTTGAAAACTATCCAGTATACGGTAATTCTTACGAAGGCGGTTATTAATATTCCTTAGCAGATTCTTACTGTCCTTATTTAATTTGTTATTATAGGCATTGCGGCAGTAGTCTGAGCAGAACTTTTTGTCTACCCGACCTTTAATGGACGTATCGCATTCAAGGCATTTGCGCTCCAATTTAATTGGCTCTTTTAAAATTAAATGTTATTTCCTTTGGGCCATCACCATCATTGATAACCACATAGGCACTAATGTTATCTTCATCGTGTCGTTCCAGGGTGAAATCATCAAAGAACACCCTATTTTCTTCAAGTTTTACCAGTTTAAAATCGACAGTCTCCTCCTTTTCTTCCCATCCCTTAAGTCCATGATCAAAATGCTTGAGTTGCAGCACCAGGGTTTCATCTTTTTGCTGAATATGCCCTACTTCGTAAAACTTTACTTTTTCATCGACCACCAGCTTAAATACAAACATCATTGAATCACCTAAAGGAGGGCTCCAGATCTCTTCTACAGCACCTCCCAAAGCTTCTCCCTTCCAATGCCCAGCCATCCAGGAGACATCTTTTAGGTTGGCCTTTGCCAAAGGACTTCCCTCTACAAAAGATACGGTGTTTTGAGCAGAACAGCAGAAAGTAACGAGTAGAAAAAAATAAAGGATCGCTTTCATAAGTGTGAATTTAAGTTACCAGCTTGCAGTTAGCTTGCAATAGCTAGCCAACTACAATACCATGTTTATGTAGCAGACCCGGGAGGCCATCCTGGGAAAACCTCGCCTTTTTAAGCCTATTGTTTTCCGGGTCTATATCAAAATTGATCGCCTGGCGAAAATCGGCCTTTTCCAAAATACTATTTTCAAAGACGGCTCCCTTAAGGTTGCAACCTTTAAAAGAAGCGAGACTAAGATCTGCTTCGGTAAAATCAACCTCTAAAAGTTTGCAGTCACTAAATACTGTATGTTTTAAAGGGAGTTTATAGAAAGACGATAAATTCAAGCTAGATTGGACAAATTGGAAGGAAATTAAGAGATCATTGCAATCTTCAAAGCGGAGTCCCATCATTTTACAGCTGCTAAAGCTCACTTCTTTGAATTGGGTATGCTTAAGGTTCGCATTACTCAGATTACACTCCACGAAGCGGCATTCCATAAAATTATTATTATCAAGAAAGCCATCCGCAAAATTGCATCCAAGAAAGTGGCAGTTCTCATATTCTCCTTTTGGAAGTCTTTTTTGCCTATAGTCAATTCCTTTGAATTCCTGATCAGCTATAAATGGGGCATTCATTGACACTAGTTCTTTAAAATTAGCGCTGGGATATTCAATTGGCGATACATCGTATTGTAAGCTTCCATCTCTGTATCTATCAGCTCATCTCTTTCACCGGCAAAAGTACTCCACTCGGCCAGAAGGTTGGAGAGCCGCTCCTTAGCTCCTTGTGTCACCTTAGGCTCTGCGGTATCAATAAAGCCCTTTAGATACATCAACTCGGCATTTAACTGGTTGTTATAGTTGATGACATCCTGGAAGGTTTTCTGTTTGGGCTGGATAAGGTTTTGTTCCCAGGTTTCGATGCGCTCAATAAGTGCTTTTCCCTTTTCTAAAAGTTCTTCGGCTGGTTCATTGTCCTTAAGCAGCTTGGCGTAATTTTTTAGTTGTGATTTTGCCGACCGCATGTCGTTTACGGCTTCATGGATATCCCTTATGGCATTTTCAATCTGTTTCAGCACTTCCTGCTGTTCGGTATACTCCTCGGTTGAAACATCAATTTTAGGGTTAGGTAAAATACTAAGCTCGGTTTCTGAAGTCAAGCCTTCAAAGGTCAGGCGCAGTTGATATGTTCCTGGGGCCACTCGTGAGCCCGCATAACTTCCAAAGACAAATACCTTGTCTACAGCTGGCAATTGATCTTTTCTAAAATCCCAGGTAAAACGGTTGTAGCCTTTTTTTGAAGGCAATACCTGAGGTTTTGATGGCCCTCCCGGCCAGGATTTGAAATCTTTTGGTTTTTTGTTGGTTATCGTTCTAATGAGTTTCCCCTGATACATGACTTCCAATTCCAGGTCAAGGCTGTCCGCAGCTTTGTCGAGGTAATAATCGAAGGTAACTCCCTGTTTTGGGTTCTGGCCAAGTCCGGGAACAGGTTTTTCAGTACTACCTCCAAAAAGAAGATAGGTATCCTTGGGTTTAAAAATAGCTACCGGCTGTTGCGGAGCCGGACTGTTTTGTATCGCGGCTACATCGTCTAGGATCCAGAAAGACCTTCCTGCTGTTGCAGCTACAAGGTCATTATCCTGAAAAACGAGATCATTAATTGGGACCACAGGTAGATTCAATTGAAAAGGCTGCCAGTTTAGTCCGTCATCAAAGGAAAGATATAAACCGGTCTCTGTACCTGCATATAAAAGCCCTTTGCGCTTGGGGTCTTCACGAACCACGCGTACAAAAGTGTGCTGATCTGTAATGCCATTCACGATTTTGGTCCAGCTGGTTCCATAGTCTGTAGTTTTATAGATATAAGGCTTTAGGTCCATGAATTTATAGCGCATGAGTACCATATAGGCTGTGGCTGGGTCGTGTGGTGAAACTTCAATGCTATTTACAATTCCTTCGGGTAAATTGGACGGCGTAACATTTTGCCAATTTTGCCCGCCGTTTTTCGTAAGGTGAACGAGTCCGTCATCACTTCCTGCCCAGAGCACTCCCTGTTCATGAGGAGATTCTACCAGGTACATAATGGTATTGTAGTTTTCGCCACCTGCGGCTTCATTAGTGTATGGGCCTCCTCCGGGACCTTGTTTGCTTTTGTCGTTTCTGGTGAGATCACCACTTACAATTGCCCAACTATTACCCCCATCGGTGGTTTTAAAAACCACATTTCCGGCATGGTAGATCGTATTTCTGTCATGTGGTGAACTTATGATAGGCGCATTCCAGTTATAGCGGTACTTAAAGTCTTCAGGCGCGTTTCCAAGAGCCAGTTCTGGATATTCTTTTATGCCTTTTCCTTCTCTGGAAGCTTTTACCCATTTTTCAATAATTCCCTGGTAGCAACCTCCATAAATGACATCGGGTTTGTCTGGGTCGAAAGCCAAATAGGCGCTTTCACAACCCGCTACAGAATACCAGTCTTTCCAATCGATGCCCTGGTCGTTGGTGCGGCTCGCAATGGCAATGGCCGAATTATCTTGTTGCCCGCCATAGACATTGTAGGGAACCAGATTATCTGTAATTACCCTATAAAATTGAGAGGTAGGTTGGTTACGTTGCGTACTCCAGCTCTTCCCACCATTGTTTGAAACGTTGGCACCTCCGTCATTCGAATTGATCATTTTGGAGTTATCATAAGGATTTATCCATAAATGATGATTATCTCCATGAGGTGTAGGTAAGGGTTTAAAGCTTTTGCCTCCATCAATAGATTTGGTGACCGGAGCATTTAGGACGTAGACCAAATTTTCATCTTGTGGATCGGCAAAAATCTCCATATAATACCAGGAACGGGCAATATTAATGCGGTCTTTATTTATTTGCTTCCATTTTTTTCCGGCATCGTCAGAGCGGTATACACCTCCTTTGCTACCTTCAGCTTCGATTACTGCAAAAACCAATTCGGCATTGGCTCTTGAAACTGATATTCCGGCCTTCCCAAATTCCTTGGGCAAACCTTCTTTAAGCTTTTCCCAACTTGTTCCGCCATCCGTAGATTTGTAAAGCCCAGAATTTGCACCACCTGATTCCATGGTCCAGGGGTATCTGCGGTGCTGCCACATGGCGGCATATAATATCAAAGGATTATTCATATCCATGGAGAGCGAAGAAGCCCCGCTAGTATTGTTTACAAATAATACCCTTTCCCAATTTAGACCACCATCTGTTGAGCGGTAAATACCTCTTTGATCGCTTGCACCATACTGCGCTCCCTGGGCCGCAACGAATATGATATCCGGATTGCTTGGATGGATAATAACATCGGAAATATGACGGGTTTTGTCCAGGCCCATGTGTTTCCAGGTTTTACCGCCATCGGTAGATTTATAGACACCGTCTCCCATGGAAGTCATAACTCCACGGGCAGCATGTTCTCCCATTCCCGCAATTACGGTGTTGGGTTGGCTTTCAGATACAGCTATAGCACCTACGGTGCCGGTTTTTAAAAAACCATCGGAAACATTTTTCCAGCTGATGCCATCATCGGTCGTCTTCCAGATTCCACTACCAGTACCACCCATATAATAGGTCATGGGTTGGCCAATTACTCCTGAGGAGGCAACACTCCGCCCACCGCGGAACGGACCAATATTCCGCCATTTCAGGCCGTGATAAGAAGAATCCTGGATTACAACAGCAGGAGCTGTTTTTTTTCTTTTGCGGTTTTGTGATTGAAGACAGATCGGAAGTAGCAATAAGCCGATGCAAACTATTTTAATGGTTCTCATACTATTTTGGTTGGAAGTGTAAGATAAGGAAAGTTGAGCTTCTTTGAAGCCAACTTATTTAGGAGTATTTGGGATATCTTTTATAAAATGAACGAGAATATCTTCTTCTTCGAATCCCAGCTTGAGATGAAAGGCAATAGCAGCCTTATTCCAGTCCCAGGTATCCGATCCCATTTGTGTACAGCCATGGTCACCAGCCCAGGCTTCTGCGATTTCAAATAGCTTTCGAGCCACTCCAGCACTTCGGTTCTGGGGCTTTATATAAATGCCCTCAATATAGCCCACTGGAGAGGAAGTTGCCCCTTCAACATAATCTGTTCGAAGCGAAACACTGATAAACCCAATTGGACCGCCATTATCAATTGCAAAGAAGGTTTGTTGCTTTTCTGAAGCAATGTCTTTTTTAATTCCGGCTTTTATTTCCTCTTCTGAGGTATTAGGGAATAGGGCCGAAGTCATCCTGAATAGTTCTTCCAGGAATTCAGTGGTAAACGCCTCGTATTTCATAGTTGAACAGGCATAAATTTAATTTGAAGGACGGCCAGTTTAAAGATACCGTTTCTATGTCATTTTTGTAGTTTTCATGCCTTGGGAAACCGCAATTGATAGATTTGACTGTCTCGTGGTTGAAAACCAAGGTCTGTATATAAGTGTATTGCTGCTTTTCTATGTGCTTCTGTAAAGAGAAGGATAGTCGAAAGTTGCTTTTCTTTTCCTATTGCTATTAACTTTTGCATGAGTTTTCTGCCAATGCCTTTTCCGCGTGTTTCTTCGGAAACAACTACGTCTTCTATCCATCCCTTATAGCCAGAAAGTATGCGATACGTACACATAGAGGCTATTCCAAGAACCTTTTCACCTTCAAGACAGTACACCAAAGAAATAGCATTGTCCTCTTGCATGATATCAGTCAGAGGAAGTGGATTTTTATGAGGACTTAGTTGTTTATATAACTCGCTTATCTGCCTTCGGATGTTATCAGCGGTGTTTTCCAGGTTTAGTAGTACTACTTCCATATTTATGCGTATTCAAAGTAAGTGGTGACGGTTTTGAAACCGTAGTTTTTGTATATCCCGATACCATCTTCGGTAGCTTGAAGAATAAGGTTTTTAAAGCCTTTTTCCTTTGCCAGGTTAAGGGCATAGGTAAATAAGGTTGAACCAATGCCTCTACCTCTATATGCTGCCAGGGTCGCAAATCCATAAATTCCCAGGGTGCCCTGGTCTGTGGAAAACAGTTCTGCCGTGGCAACGGCCCGGTCTTTGTGATAATAGGTTAAGAAAAATACTTCTTCTTTGGCCGCCAAATATGACTGGGAGGTCTTCTTGTAATAATCCAATACGTTGGCGTCTGGAGGATTCCAATTGTTTGCAATTACTGTGGCATATTCTTCCAAGGCGTGGGCATTCGATACTAGTTTAATATTGGCATGTGTTTCCTTTAAAACCGCCTGATAGTTTTCCAGTCTTAAGATCATCCCAATTTCTTCATGCTGTCTTCGCAATCCGTGGGCTAACAGTAATTTTTCGACCCTGGGTAGCAGGTTTTCACTGTTAATCCAAAGGCAGTAGTCCTGTTCGTATTGCTTGAAGTGTATTAAAGCACCTTCGAGCTCCTGCGCACTAAGTGTATGCCCCTGCTTAATGTGGATTATGTTGAAAGTATCGCAAGACAGACCGGAATCAACGTAAGAAAGGCTAGGGGAATGGTAAACTTGCATCCCGCTGGTCTGGCCCGGAATTCTATTGGCATGAAGCCCAAAGTTTGTATCGATAAGTGCTACCATCAAATAGGTTTACTCCAGGTGTTCATTAGCTTGCCACCTTCTTCTTATATGAGATATGTAACCACAACGCCTGTATCACAAGACAGATGGCTACCACCAGAGCAATCAGGTATATATCATTAGCAGAAATATTAAGGGCAATAAAAAAAGATCCTATAGATATTACTCCAGCCATCACGGCATACCCAAGCTCTTTGTAAAACCAGGTATATGGAAAAAAATGAGCACCGGTGATTATGGCATAGGTCATTAGAAAGTAGTCAGGGTATTTAAGAAGCATAAAGACAAGAACGGGGAAATAAAAAAGCTGTGAGAAATTCAGCCAAAGCCCAAGGGGTTCTAGGGGGTTGTTTTTTATTTTCCATTGTACTTTCATTGCCTTACCAAGACCGTAGGCCAATTGCAGGAGTATTGCTCCCGCAATGAACGTAAGTACACTTCTATCATAAGAAGAATAGGCTAGGGTCCAGATATAGGCAATTAAGGTCCATACCAGCGAAGCTGCAATGATGAAATTAATGCCGTTTTTTGCCTTTACTGAAAGCTCCAGTCTAAGGTCGTCTAATTCTTTTGGGCTCATGCAGTTGTCATTTTCACTTTGGTTCTGCAAACAAAACCAATTCTCGGCAAAGATACAACCATAGAAAAGCAGAAGGCATGGGCAATGGTGGGATAGAAATTAACCCCTACACGAACAAAAACCCCCGGAGATTGTATCCCGGGGGTTTTATCTAACAGTGTAATTAAACTTAATCCCAAACAAATCCGGTAAATAACCGGTATCCAAATGCGTAAAGTGTTATGAAAAATAGTGCAGCACACAGCCAGAAATACACCTTAAAGCTGTGCTGAACTAAGTAATGCCCCAAATTTTTGAAGGCCTCTAAGTAGGCCTTTTTTAATAGTAATACTTGTCTCATAAGCTATAAGTTTATAGGTTAAATATGAATCAAATTTAGGGCAGAAATAGGGCAATTCCTTAAATACCCGATGAACACCAAATATATTAGCTATAGGGAAGGCGCGGTTCTCGGTAATGGGCTGTAGATACTGCTATTATCGATGAAATACACGAAATATTTTCGCTATAATTTATCTGATTTTGTACACATTTTGGCGTGTAGTCCGAGTAAAATTGGAGGAGGCCGGAGCAGCGGCTTTATTTTCTTAAATTTTTCTTAAAATGAATAATATAGGTGGCATTAAAACCAAAATTGAGATTCGGGCTTTTGAAGTTAAAATTATTTCTTGTTTGGGTTATAAAAGTGTCCTCTGTCATATTTACTGCATTGGTAAGCATAAACTGCAACATAATATCTCCCAATTCCCAATTAACTCCTAGTGCAAAGGGGCCATAAGTATCAAAAGATTCAATGGGGTTAGTAGTGTAATAGTATTCAGATACCAGAGATAGGTGCCCACCCAACTTAAACCTTCCTGAAAATCCGATAGCAAAGTGGTTCTGAGGGTCCTCTTCCGAATAAACCAATCCTCTGTGAATAAATGAAGGTGCTATTTGCAGTGAAAAATCAGAGGTGATTTTAGACGCTATAAGCAGCTGAGAGGTAAAAGAGAAGCGATTACTTCTATCAACAAGAATTCCAGAGCTGGGAAAGGCTTCGCTAAAATAGCTTGCACCTTGTAAGAGTGTTATACTGAATGGCGATCCCTGCCCATCTCCACGTTGTTTTAGTAGCTTGTACTTTAGAAACCCGTCAAATATACCGTCGAAGGTGGTGCCTCCAACACCCATCATAAACCCGGTCTGAAATACCATATTCCAGGGCAATTCGCGAACTGAGTCGATCTGCAAAAAAACTTTGCGATCTATCTGCAGGGGTATTCCAAAAACGATTGGCAACAAAAATATCTAGAATGCCTTTTTTCCTGGTCTCTATAGAATGCCCAAAGGCGATCCGAGAAAATTTGAAAGTTGCCTCAGTATATTGGGGAATACTATCTTGTTCTCCTTCCAATATGTCAAGTAAGTCTTGAGCCGTTAGGTTGTTTGCTATGAATGCCACAACCAGTGAAAATATGATCTTTTTAGCTTTCATAGGGTTTGTATTCAAATCTAAAGTCTACAGTTATGGTTTTTGCAATGTTTCCTGCCAGGAGTGGCGGGATTTTGATATTGTAATCCTTTACCAAGGCCTCAAAAGAACCAGTGAAGACAAAATTCCCATCTACTTTTTCAATTTTCGTTTTAATTTCCAATTCTTTGCTTACACCATGCATAGAAAAAGTACCCTTTACAATCCTCGTTTGTACCCCCTCAAGGCTGGGGTCAAAATCAATAATGGTTCCTTCAAAAGAGGCTTTTGGGTATAGATCAGATTCAATATAGCTTTCATTGAAATGCTCCCGCATTAAAGCCTTCTCAAAGACAAAAGCATTCATCAACATACTTACTGCAATCTCTTTGGAAGACAGGTCGATAATACTTAAAGCCTGGTTGTTCTCTGCTTTAATATTTTCAACAGAAGTGTAGGAAAAAAATGCTATTTTTCCTTGCCTGGCGATTATTTTACCTTCCTGTGCATGCAATACACAGCAAAATAGGGCTAAGAAAAAAAGTAGTGGTTTATTCATTGATCTTTCCTTGGGAAACAACACAATTTAAAAATACGGCATCTTTTAGAAATCCTTTATAGACCCCTTTTAATAATATGGTGTCTTTGGGCTGAAATTTTGAAATGCTATTGGTTTGGTTGGATTGCATATCGCAAATAATACCTGCCGATTCGTTATTGCCACCTGCTAACAACACGGTAAGGCGACCATTTAAGCGATTTATCTCTTTAATAACACCTTCTATCTCTACAACGTTTTCGACCTCAGGAACCTCAATATTGCCATCCTGTATTCGCGAAATGAGGTTTTCAGCTTTAAGTCGGAATTTAGGAGTTGCTTCTTGAATATTGGGCTCTACCGGCTCATACAAATACCAAACTACCATGAAACTCAAAACCACTAGGACGAATAGTCCTACAAATTTACCTAATCTTTTAGATTTCCGTTCCACAGTATACGAACTAAAAAGTTTGATATCGGCTTTCTAGATTGAAAATCCTGGGGTCTAGCAAAGACCCCAGGATCAAAACTACAAAATCTGCAATTTTCTTTTTCAATCTGCTATCGTAAAAGTTCCGGTCATTGTACCATGGAACTCGCAATTATAAAACAAGGTATCGGGGGCATCATCCGGTACTGTAAAAGTTATCGTCCCGTCTGAAGCTCCGTTATTACCAACCCCATCTTCGTAGGCATTAGCGGTTCCAAGACTTTGGATTGTTTTTATAAAAAAAGGATGACCTGGAGCGTCTATAATAAATTCGTAGGTTTCACCTCTTTTTAGCGTAAGGTCTGGATTGGCCTCGTTGTCTAAACCATCACCCGAAAACAGGTAAGCAGCTGCCCCTTCATTAGTTACATTGAAAACAATCTTGTTGACCTCGGCAGAAGGTGCGATCTCCGTGTCTTGATTGACAATAGGCCAAACTCCTGCCGTTGGGAAGCCTACACCAAAAGTGTCTCCGCGCTTATCGTCTCCTCCAAAGAAGTATAATGGCCACCCCTTATAGGTTAATTGCTGCCTTCCAAAAACATTTATAGATCCGAAGTCTGCAGCTTCCAGGATACTGGGCAAGCGCTCCAGAGCTTCCTCGAAAATGGGCCAAACACCATCATTTGAAAAATCTTCGGCAGTAAAGTTGTTTACCGCATTGGCGTCATTTATGAAGCTGTACAGTGTGTTACCATCTGTATCGGTGATATAAAAAGTGGACTCTTCTCCGGGCTCATACGCACTCGTGAGCTGGGTCTCGTTTCCATCCACATCCCTGCCTAAAAGCTGGCCCTGCGCCAGCATCACAGTATAATCTGGTTTGGCAACATACCAAACACCCCCAGAACCGTCTCCATTTACATCTCCGGCGGCTGTGTCATTGCCAAAAAAGTACAAAGGCCATCCTTTGTAAGTGGTTTGCATTTCTCCATCACTTCTTGTTATGCTACCAAAATCTGAAGCGTTAAGACCGCTATCAAGACTAAGGTCTTCACTGAAGAAAATCGGCCAGGCATCAAGGCAGCCACTGGTACAATTAGATTCGCCTTTTGCATCTAAAGAGAAAAAATACAAAGTAAATCCTTCCTTATCGGTAAGAATATCACCAAAAAGTTGGATCGGATTGCAGCTGTACGGCATTTGCTTCTGTAGGTGGTGGACCGTCATCGACGGCATCTTCATCGACGGGGTCTGTGTCGTCACTAGTACAACTGAATAGGGTAAAAACTAACATTGATAATACATAGAACTTTTTCATTTTCATTTTTTTTAATCATTAATTAATCATAACATTTAGTCATTTTAAAGTGGCAATTTGCCAACATCCTTAATTATCCAAGGCAATCATTGAAGCCGGTGGGGTGATTTCAAACGGCTTTAATTACTTCTTCTAAGACACCTTCCGGCTCACTAAATCATGGGTATAATTGTAATTACAACTACAGCCTGTTGGGGGGCATTCTACTGAAAGCCGATCACTTTTGGGAGGATATCCGAGCTCTGTGAGTACATTAAGAGCTCGTGCAATCTCATTGGCCCTGACGAAATTGAAAACAACCAAAGCGTCTTCAGGGTAGAGATGTACATTAGAAATATCGTTAATCGCCCTTAAGTGCTTTCTAATTTTGTGTTGACATTTCAGACAAAAATTGTTCTGAACGGTAATTTGAGCAAATCCTGTTTTCATATCATATTTTTTAAAATACCCTGGAGAGATTGAAACCAAAGAAAATATCTCCACTACCCCAGTCTCCGGTGGCCTGTCCTAAGAAAGTATTTACGTTCATAGGCTGGGCATTGGTAAAGTGTAACTGAAATACATGCCCTCCGGTCTCCAGGTCAAAGCCAATAGAAAGCGGATTTTTAAATGGCGAACCAGAGGTTCTGTTCAGGTTAAGACCATAGTCTACGTTGAGTGACCACCTTTTGGTAAGCTTACACCGACCCCCAATACCAATGGCATACTGGGAGTTGTCCTGAGTATCTAGGGAAACTAGATTGTCATGATAGAAAGTCGGAGCCACTTGCAGAGACAGATTTTTACTTATTTTTCTCGAGATCAGTGCTTGTGTGGCATAGCTAAGTCTGTTTTCAAATGCTAGTCCCGGAAGTGTTTTCTTCGTCTAATGATGTGTTAATAAGAAGGCTATTGAACAACACCACAGTAAATGGAAATTTTCCTTGCTTTTGTCTCAGTAAACGCAGTTTTAGAGAAGTTTCATAGGTCTTTTCGAAAGAACTACGGGAAACCCCTATATTAATGCCGTCTGAGACCCCATAAATGAAATTCAAACGAGTAACGGCCTGGTCTAGACCAAAGAAATCTTCTATTCCGGTTTTAATAGTCCCAAAGCGGTGAGAAACCACAAAATAAAGCTCCTTTTTGGAAACCATTTTCGTGGACTCAAAATTCACGATTTTAAGCCCCTTAAAAGCAGCTTGTTCAAAACTCTCAAGTGGTGTGCTTTCTTGTATTTCCTCTAAAAGATCTTCCTGAGATACCAGACTAAGTGGTACGATCAGGAATAGGAATAAGGTTTTTATTGTTTTCATTATGGCTGTGTTTATTCAGATTGTTCTTTACTATCAATAGTTATGGCCTGATCTATTTTCACCAGCTCCAGAAGATCATCATAGCCAATACAACGCCCTTTTATGTTCACGGAGTCGTCTACTTGCAATGTTGAACTTAGGGCGTCAAGAAAACTCACCTGTACATGGTCATCAATAATGATGGATTGCTGCTCTATAGCCGTAATCTTTCCATAGGTTTGTATAACCTTGTCGGCATACTTTATAGGCTCTAAACCTCTATTCATGACCGAATTGAGATCCAGGGCGGCTATTTTATAATCAACCTTTTCTTCGGCGATAACCCTGTGCTCCTGGTAGAGGTATTTGTAGACGGTAATGGCGGTAATTGCCATTAGGAATAATCCCCCGGTGATCAAATACTTTATTTTACCTTTCATTTTTTGACTAGTTTAAAATCCATTTTTACGATTACTACTTTTGCTATTTTGTTTCGGACGATTTTGGGAATTTCGATATCAAAATCTCCCGGGCTCACTTCAAACGAACCGGTCATCGAAATGATATCTCCTACTTTTTGAACTTTGAGAATGGTCTGTATCTCTTTCTTCTTTCCGTGCAGTTCTAACACACCCTTTACCGGGATATCAGTGCTGTTTTCGTTGAGCTTGCTGGTATTGAGCCCGATAAGTTCCCCTCTGAAAGTAGCTTTAGGAAAGGTTTCAGATTCGATATAGTTTTCATTGAAATGCTCTTCCATCAATGAATTTTTAAAGTGGAAGCCACGCATTAATGCCAAGGAGGCAATTTTTTGAGTCGCTTCGTCGAAAAGGACAGTAACCGATTCGTTTTTTGCTTTTACCTCTTCAAAAAGTTCTTCTGAGGCTTCAAAAACGATAATTCCGTTTTTATCGATAAACTTACTTTGAGCACTGAGAGTTGCCTGGACGCAACAGCCCAAAAAGAGTAAAAGGATACAGGTTTTTTTAAAAAAAGATTTCATTGTACGTGTTTTAATTGTTATTGTTCTAGGAGGCCATCTTGGATCCATTGGTCTATTAAATCAATGGTGGCTTGTGGAAGCCTACCCGATGGAGGCATGGCTCCGGCCTCACCGGTTTGTTTTTGTATTGCCCTTAATACCGCACCGCTTTCTGCCCGTTGACGCAATTGTTCAAAATTGCTCAGCGGAAATGGAGCTCCGTTTCTGGGAGGATCGGAATGGCAGGCGAGGCAATTGCTCCTAATTATAGCCTCAACCTCCCCTGCATAGGTGACAGTTTCATTCGGATCGGTAATTTCAATTAGATCGCTTTCACTGTCATTGGTACAGGAGGAAAAACCAAAGGCTAAGATGATTAGTAGAAGGCCTGTTTTCTTTTTCATATGGTGGTATTTAAAATTCACTATAATGCGGATCTTAGGGTTTGTTAATCTGATTCAAAGGAAGCACGTTGACGCCGCTAATACCTATAAAACCTTAGTGAAAGGGAAGAATTAGCCTTTAGAGGGAAAATTTGGGGTTGAGCGGAAAGCCAAAAAAGGCGGTAAAGTGAATTCTGAATAGAGGAGTTGGTTTAGACTAGAAGGATGAAGATCTAATTAGTATCTTCGAGCAGAATTTATCACATCGAAAGATGAGAAAAGACAAACTATACTTTCTTACCTTTTTGTCCATTACACTTATTTATGCAGCAATTGCCGCAATTGCATTGCACTATCTTATAAAAGTGAGTACACATGAATTGCTGGAGACGCATTTAGAATTCAGTAAAAAGGAGGCCAAAACCTTTAGCATTTTGGTGGGGCAACAACTAGCCAATGGTATTGAGAAGGATTCTGTAGTAGTTCAAATTCAAAGAAGTCTTCAGGGCACTGATTTTGAAATGGGTTTTTTAAGCATGTATGACTGGTCTGGTAGAATAGTTTGCCATCCAGACATTAAAATTGTAGGGCAACCCGCAAGCACAAATGAATCTTTTGTTTCTTCAGTGACAGATAACCTGAGCTCAGAAGGTTTCTATGACCTGCTTCATAGTAGGACACAGTCAGCGACTGTGTTAGACCCAGGTGTAATAGAATCGGAAGTTATTCATTTATATCCAGTAAAAAATTCAGATTGGATTGTGGCCGCTCATGTGAATATAGGGAACATCAGTTCGCAGCTAAAGGAGATGAAAAGACGGTTTTATACCATATTTTTAGTGATGGGCTTAGTGGTAATCCTTTCCTATGTCATAATTGTTCGCCTATTGGGTAGTTCGTATGGAAAGAAACTGGAACTTAAGAACGAGAAACTTGAGGATGAAGTTGTAAACCTGTCCAAACTAAACAGGGCTGTTGGGGCTTATCAGCAGAAAGTTACGGAAAGCAAACCCGTTGCGAAAAGTGAAGATGGCGGCACAAAAAAAAGAGTTCTTACCTACGTCAGAAATGAACTAATCCCAATTGCTATTGAGGAAATTGCATATATCTATACAGAGAACACCATCACCTATGTCAGGTGCATTGATGGTAAGCGTTCCACAACGAATGTAAGTCTGGATGAACTTTTTTCGCAATTAGACAATTCTTACTTTTTCCGTGCCAACAGACAATTTATTATTGCGATATCTAGCATCGATAAGATTGTAAAATATGGTAATAACCAATTGAAAATATTGGTGGTCCCCGACTCTGATATCAGTATTATCATTAGCAAGAATAGAGCCTCACAATTTAGGCAATGGCTCAATTTATGAGGAAGTTTTTCATTGGAAAGCTTAACGCCTTACGTAATGAACTCACAAAATAATGGGAGTGCTCCCGAAGCTCATTACCGCCCGCCAACAGGAAACTCTGATGATTGTTATCAGGTATATCCTTAAAGAGACAATTCTTAATCTACCTGAAAAAAAGTAGTTTCGTTTACCAGCCTCCCATCTGAAGTTACCCCTTCAATAGTCAATAGATAGCTTCCAGAGCTGTCATCTGTAAAAAATGTTATTGGCTTATGCGTCCCGTTTTTCATATTAATGAGGGGTTCCCAATGCAATGTATTGCGGTAATCTGGTTTGCTGTGTTCGGGTTTTTTAATAGCGTAGTCTGGAGCGTAAAATTCTCTTGTTTTGTAAAACCCAGGCATCACAAAGTTGGTAATCCCCGGATAGCGCTTCTGGGCGAAATCGAACCGCTTACCCCTATCGGTATATATCGCAATAACCCCGTTGGCACCGCGTACACCGTAATATGCTGCTTCCGCTCCTAAAAGAACATCAATAAATAATACCCCAAAAGTGTCCATTTGCTGTATTACCTGGAAGGGTACAGCAACATTATCTATGAGAATAAGAGGCTCTGTAGAAAGTTCGATACTATGAAGGCCACCTCGTATTTTTAATATTTGTGCCGGATAGTTGCCTTTTACCTGAACACCCGGAGCCATAATGAGCATGTCCATAAGGCTGTAGGTCTCCTGGCCAAGCACAGAATCGCGTATGATTCTGTTACTCGATTTTCCGTAAGGAGTTAGTGAATTAAGCTCTTCCGTAATTTGTTCGGCGGTTGTCTTTTTCTTTTCTGTTACTATGGCCTCATCTAATTGTACTACATCAGTGCCGTAGTTGAATTCCAGGGGATAAGCCTCTTCGGCATATTGTTCTTTCTCTCTCAGACTGGTTCGCGACCAGCTCGATTTCTCCCGCCCTTCCAATGCTAGCTCCGGTAATTGAGCATCTACAAGTATGGAAATATCCTTAGCCCTTGCTTTGCCCTTTTTATTGGAATCTATAGCGTCTAAAACCACATTTATACTATCGTTAAAGGCAAAAGGTCCAAAGCTAAACTGCCCGTTGCCTGCTGTGGTTTTGGTATCATAATAAGGCTCCTGACCCAAGAGACCCAATGTAATCGTGGCATTCTTTGAGCTACCCTGCTTATCTAAAGCCGTGGCTTTTCCGGTGATCATAAGGCCTTTTTCAGGTGGGTAGAGCGGGCGCTTGTTCACCCTGGTTTGTAGAAAATCTGCCCATACAAACCTTCGCCACCCATGAGTGAGCATTAAGAGGTCTAATAGTTTTTTTTTGGCTATAGAATTATCTTCAAAAAAATAGTTGGGATCTTCAACGGTGGCACCAAGGTCTGAATCTAACAGTAACCAACTCTTGATGTTTGAAGGGGCTAGCGCTTTTTGTCCCGGATTGGCTACTTTAACCACACCCATGGAAAAATTACCATTCAGTTTGTTTTCGGTTTTATCTTTTAGTTGCAGTGCTACAGAGACCATGTCTCGCTGCTCAAAATTATTCTTGTTGAGGTTTACGTTTAGCAGCGCATCGTTATTCGGATGATCTACAAAAACCAAACGTTCGCATACCGGCTCACCTTCGGAGGTAAATAGTGTAAATTGCGCTACCCCTTCATTGATGCTTGCCGTAGGTAATTTAAGTGCATATTTTTCATTGTCATCAGATTTTCCAACTCGTTTGTAGAATAACTTTCCTCGCAGATGACCTAGTAACAGTGTTCCTTGCAAACCATTGGGCTTGTTGGTCATTACTTCTAATATCAAGTGATCTCCGTTGTTTTTAATGCTTAAAACGTATCCACTTGACAGCGCCTGGGGGATCGTGAATTGCTTTTCAAAGCTGTTGATAGAAAATGTAGCATAGTAAGTTTTAGAAGCCTCCGGAATAAAACTAAACGAACCAAGGCCGTAGTCAAAGCTGTTGAAATTGGTAATGAATATGCCATTTTCATCAGTTACTTTGCCCGATAGGAGTAGTCCTTTTCCAAGCTGATCTGTGATTTTGATGCCCACAGTATTCTGTATCTCCCCTATGAGATTTCCTCCTTCCGGAAAAAAAACGCACTATCGGCTCCTGTGTACTAAGAACAGAATCCCCGACTGCTGTCATGGTGCTGTCGCTTATAGCCAATTTTTCTTCATTCTCTGATCTTTTTTGATCGGTAAAATTGCGAATCCGTATCGGCAATTCTTTTTGAAAGATCATAGGTTTATCCTTATTGAACATGTATTTGGTAAATGCCCGAAGCCGATAATTTCCTTGCTTTAAGTTCCTGTCGATAGCTATATCAGCCGCTCCTGAGGTATCATCAATAAAGAGTTTTCGATGCTCGATAAGCTTGTTGCTTTCATCGATCAGTTCTACGTAGATAACCTTGCTCTTATCGCTTAGCCGGTGTGATATACCATTGAGCACATAAGCCTTAATCCATATGGTTTCGCCAGGGATATAAAACGCTTTGTCTGTATGCAGGTATATCTTTTCAGGACTTTCTCTAGAAGCATAGATACTTAGCTTGTTCAAAAGAAGTTCAAATACCGCATTCTCCTGAGCGGGGATCTGAAACCCCAGGAAAACCAAAATGGGAGTGAGTAATATTAAAAGAGTTGCAAATTTTTTTTTCATTAGGAACCAAACAGGTAATACAAAGCCTGAGAATGACCAAATTAACAACTGTCACTCGTAACAGTGCATTCAGGCTTCAATTCATAGCTCCTTAAATTTATCGATTTTTATTTATTTTGGAGTAATTATTGGACATCTATGTACTTGTTGTTTCAAACACTGCTTAAATCTTTAATTCCACACCGCTAACAAAGATTAGCTTCCTTAAATTTCTTTTTAAATCCGGTAGGTCCGTTTTTCGGAACTCAAGAACATGACTCGCAGAGACTTCAGGGAATAAACCTATGGTCATTGCCGTATTGCCTACGGTTTTTTGGTTTTGTTCTTCCACCTGCTAAACTTGTACGTACAAGTAAAATAAACTACATTTACGGTTGATGGGTATATGTTCGTAAAACCCAATACCTCAAACGTACAGTCATGAAGCTAGCAAATCGAAGAGACTTTTTAAAAGGTGCAGGGGCGGCGACTGCCGCTACCGTGTTGTTTCCTTACTGCCTGAACTCCCAGGTGCCGATGTTAGGAAACCCCAAAATTGCTATCAATGGCCACCTTTGGGT
>CBDBVE010000013.1:0-16226 GCA_965212595.1 Flavobacteriaceae bacterium | reverse complement strand
CACTCGCCACCGCCATAGCTTATGCCCAATACATTCTATGCGAAAACACCGGTGGCGAGAATGAGAACGGCAATGAATCTTGTAATTTGAAATGTTCTTCTCTTACACATCCCGATCTTCATTTTGCATTTCCGGTGGCCAATACTTCCAAGATCAAAAGCCATGCTGTAAGCAATCACTTCATGGAAGAATGGAGGCAATTTGTAAGTGAACAGGTCTACGGTAATTTGTTTGACTGGTACAGATTGATAGGTATCGAGCGAAAACAGGGCCAGATTGGTGTAGACGAAGCACACGATATTGTCAAAAAACTTTCTTTAAAACCCTATGAAGGTGGATATAAAGTGATGATCATATGGATGGCCGAAACCATGAATATTTCGGCTTCGAATAAATTGCTTAAGCTTATAGAGGAACCGCCGGCAAAGACAGTGATTATTCTTGTCGCCGAAGATGAATCGCGCATTCTTCAAACAATTCGCTCGCGTTGCCAGTTACTGAACTTCCCGCCTTTGTCTGAGAAATCCATAGCCGATGCACTGGTGGAAAAAGGCCTGGTACGTGTAGAAGCACTCAGGCTGGCTCAGGAAGCCAACGGTAATTTTAACAAAGCCCTGGATCTTATGTACAGTGATTCTGAAGATCTGGTCTTTGAGAAGTGGTTCGTCCAATGGGTGCGAAGTGCTTTTAAGGCAAAGGGCAACAAATCGGCGATACACGAACTGATTTTATGGAGTGAAGAAGTGGCCAAAACAGGCAGGGAGACTCAGAAAAAATTCTTGGGTTATTGTCTTGCAGTCATGCGGCAGGCATTATTGATCAACTACCGGGCTGAAGAGCTTGCGTTTATGAAAATACATGTAGACGGGTTTCAACTGGAAAAATTTGCGCCATTTGTTCACGAAAATAACATCCTGCAAATAGTGGAAGAATTAGAATCTGCCATCTACCATATAGAACGAAACGGGAACTCTAAAGTGATTCTTACAGATCTTTCCATCAAACTAACCAGGCTCTTGCACAAAAAAGCAGCCTGAGCAAGCCTTACTTATTATAACTCTCGTTGATAATTTTTAGGATCTCTTCTGTAAGATCTTTGGTCTCCTGACCGTAAAGTACTGATCCTCCCTCGCCCCCACTCAGGATATAAGTATATCCGTTGGCTTCGCCATAAGTAGTGATCTCATCCCTGACCTTATTTACAAGACTGTCCATTTCTGCCTGTCCCTGTTGTTGCAGGAGTTGTTCTTCCTGTTGTAATTGCTGACCGATGAATTGTCCGCGTTGCTGCAGTAATTCGTATTCTTCCTGGGCTTTCTTCTGTGTCATAGATTCGGTTTTTGCCTGCAGGGCCTGGGCTTCCATTTGAAAAGCCTGGGAGATGCTGTCGCGTTTTTTATTCAGGCCGGTAGACCTCAGCTGATATTTTGCCTCGATGTCTAGTTTCTCCTCGCTTTTTGACATAAGTTGAACTGTGTCTACATATCCAATTTTATCCTGGTTGCAAGAAAAAAGGATTAGCAATGGTAATACCATCCAGAAATTTTTCATACTTCTTATAAATTTAAGGGCCAAAAATAGAAAAGGTTTTTAACATGGGGGGTATTAAAAGATAATTACTGTTCCATTGCGATATCTCACTATCCGCGCCTTCCTTTCCCGTTATATTATTACCATAATAAAAATCTATTAAATCTTTGCTTTTTGATTGATATTATTTATTAATGATCAAGGATTTTAATGCGCTCTCAGGCCGAAACAAACCATGGGCTACATTACGCTCCTAAGAAGCCCAGTTTGCCCCTCTAATCCTCTGAGAATGATTTTATCGGATTTTTTGGATGATATAGAGAAGGGAAGAATATTCACCTGAGTTTCTTGCTTTCCAATTAGAGAGAAATCCATTGTAAAATGCCTTTAGGTAGCGATTGCTTCCGTTTTTATATTTTTCAGATAGCAGTGATATATAGTAAGCGTCAAAATACATTGGCCTGGTCTCCACAACTTCCATTCCGTGATGTGAAAATAATTTCTTAATGGCGTTTTGAGAAAAATGCCAAATATGCCTTGGCACATCATAACCAGCCCAAAATTGATTATAGTGCCGGGCATCGTAGGATCTGTAATTTGGAACAGCAACAAACAGAGTTCCCTCGTCCATTAGTAAATCCTTAATCTTTCTGACTTCAACATTAAGATCTGGCAGGTGTTCCAGAACATGCCAAAGTGTTATGATTTGGAATTTTCGATCAACCTTCAGCTGATCTATCAGCTCTACACCTTTGACCCGGGCCCTGTTCCTGGCCTCCTCATTAGGTTCAACGCCCGCAATTTCATAACCACTTTTAATCGCTTCAACCAAAAGCTCACCTGTGCCAGCGCCAATATCCAATAAGCTTTTTTCCCGGCCTGCATACCGATTAATGAGTCGGAGTTTGCGGTATGTGCTGATTCTCTTTACCAGTTGGTATAAATTCGACAAAAGCCCCTTCCTGGAATCGGTATGTGAGATGTAGTCTTCACTACTGTAATAGGGTGTCAAATCTTTAGGGCAGGGGCTTGTCTTTAACAAATCCTTGTCCTTATCATACATAAGGGCAAATTCTTTGCCGCTTACTAAATAGTCATTTGTGTTGAGAAAATGTTCCATGGAATAGAATGTCCCGGCCAATGTCATGGATTAATTGTTCCACGTGGAACAATTAAATTCATCGCCCTAAATGCACTAATAAAACACTGATATCACTTGGTGAGACGCCACTAATACGCGACGCCTGAGAAACCGTAACTGGTCTTATATTCTCCAGTTTTTCCCTCGCCTCAAAGAGAGTGATTTTAGGTTCCCGTAATTGAACTTATCCGGTATTTTAACGCTCTCAAGGCGTTGTAATTTGTCTGCATTATTTTTTTCTTTTTCTATATATCCGGAGTATTTTACCTGAATTTCTGCCTGTTCCAGCACCTCTTTTTCCAAGGCATTCACCTTTACGTAATCCGAAACTTTATTTAGTTCCATCATATGGTCCATAGATAAACCAGGACGTGAAAAAAGTTTGAACATCTTATCGGACTGTTTCACTTTGCTCGACTCGATCTTGTCAAGTAAGGGGTTGATCTCTTCTGGTTTTACGCTTGTGCTTCTAAAAAAATCTACAAAGGCCGCCGATTTAGACGCCTTTTGCTCCATCCTCCGCATCCGCTCTTCAGAAGCCAAGCCGATCTCAAAACTTTTTGGCGTTAGCCTTAAATCGGCGTTATCCTGTCTAAGCAGTGTGCGGTACTCGGCCCTTGATGTAAACATTCGATAGGGCTCTTCGGTGCCTTTGGTGATCAAATCATCGATCAGTACACCTATATATGCCTCATCCCTTTTCAGAATTAAAGGATCTTTACCATTGATCTTTAAATGTGCATTTATCCCTGCCATGAGGCCCTGAGAAGCGGCTTCTTCATATCCTGTAGTCCCATTTATCTGGCCGGCAAAGTAAAGCCGATTCAGCAACTTTGTTTCCAGTGTGTGCTTTAACTGGGTTGGTGGAAAATAATCGTATTCAATGGCGTAACCTGGCCTAAAGAATTTGACATTCTCAAATCCCTTTACCGACCGAAGCGCTTTAAATTGAATGTCTTCTGGCAATGAGGTAGAAAATCCATTGACATAAACCTCCACCGTGTGCCACCCTTCAGGTTCTACAAAAATCTGATGGCGTTCTTTCTCTGCAAAACGATGGATTTTATCTTCAATTGATGGACAATATCTCGGCCCAACACTCTTAATTCTGCCATTGAACATAGGTGACCTGTCAAAGCCTTCCTTAAGCAATTCATGCACCTGCGGGCTTGTATAGGTCATATGACAATCCCTTTGTTCTTTTAAAAGATCAACATCCAGATAGGAAAACTTACCCGGAATATCGTCCCCTGGTTGTGGGATCATCACAGAATAATCCAGAGACCTGCCATCTACCCGTGGCGGAGTACCCGTTTTCATGCGGCCGCTATCAAAGCCAAAATCGGTAAGCTGTTCGGTAATTCCAGTAGCTGCTTTTTCTCCGGCTCTGCCCCCGCCAAATTGTTTTTCACCTATGTGGATAAGCCCGTTTAAAAAGGTTCCATTAGTCAGAACCACGGCCTTTGATCTAATATCCAACCCGAGAGAAGTGCGAACACCTATTACATTGGCCCCCTCGACCAGCAGTCCTTTGACCATTTCCTGATAAAAATCAACATTTGGGGTATCCTCGAGCGCCTTGCGCCATTCTTCTGCAAAACGCATTCTATCATTTTGTGCTCTCGGGCTCCACATTGCGGGTCCTTTGGACTTATTCAACATTTTAAATTGAATAGCCGACTTATCAGTAACCAAGCCGCTGTAACCTCCTAAAGCATCAATCTCTCTAACAATTTGTCCTTTTGCAATTCCACCCATAGCCGGGTTGCATGACATCTGCCCTATGGTCTGCAAACTCATAGTCACCAACAGCACACTAGACCCGAGATTAGCAGCCGATGCAGCCGCTTCGGCTCCTGCATGGCCTCCGCCAACAACTATAATATCGTACTCTTTGTCAAACATATAATACTATTGTTCCACGTGGAACAATTTTAATTTTTCTTCTTCTTTACGCCTCATCATCGCAATGTCCTCCTTGTTTCCGTCCTTATAACCCATTAAATGCAAAAGTCCGTGTATCATTACACGGTTCAATTCTTTGTCAAATGAACAGTTATAATCCTCTGCGTTTTCTCTAACCCTGTCTACTGAAATGAAAATGTCCCCGGAAACTTCCTTTCCCTGTACATAATCAAACGTAATTATATCTGTTAAACTATCTTTATTTAAATACTTCTTGTGAAGGGCTTGGAGAAAATCATCATCGCAGAAAATATATGAAATAGAACCAACGGTATAATATTCCGATTGCACAACATTAGCCAGCCACATTCTGATTTCATCCTCCCTTTTTAAATCAAAATTCAATTCATAATGAAATTCAATCCTTCGCATTGAAATACTCCTTTACTTTCTCCTGAAATATTTGGTGCAAAGGTAGCGCTTGCCTGTTTAAAATCTCAACATCATATTCGAAATTATTTAATTGTTCAGGCTTATCGATAATAGGGTTATTGAACTCTTGCTCATTAACTCTGCTCTTTCGTTCCTCCTTTTGACCCTGACTCAAAGCCGCATTTTCTAATCTCATTAATTGATGTTGGATATTATTTGCCTTACTTATTGTTCTTTCCGTTATCCCGTTCTGTAAAAGATCATTTTCAAAATTCTCCATTTGCCGTAATAATTTTTGAGCCAGTTGTTTATCTCTGCTCCGTATCATATCTTCTAACTGTTTCTCCAGAAGCGCTCTTATTCTCTGCTGTTCCTTGTATATTTCATAAATTTCCTCAAGACTTTCTTCTTGTCCGGCCCCTTGGCCCATGCCCGCTTCATTCCCCTTCTTCCGCTGCCCTTTCCCGCGAGCTTTTTCGCCATTATTTCCGTTATCCCCCTTAGAAGACTGCTGGCCTTTTCCCTTTTCTGAATTTTGCCCTTCATTACCTTTCCCGCTTTTATCTTCTCCACTCTTGCCTTCCTGTCCCTGGCCAGGCATATTCCCCATCTTTTCACCAATTTGTTGTTGGCCTTTAATAATATCCGGTAACTGAAAATCTTCTCCTTCTCCGTTTGAACCTGAACCTGCGCCCATGCTCTGTTGCATATTATCTAAAATATTCGCAAGGAAATCTGCCAGGTTATTAGCGCTTGTAAGAACGTATTGTTGATAAGATACTCCTTGGTATATTCTTCCTTCCACAATACTCTCTACTGATTTGTCAATGTTATAATAAACTTCATTTATTTGCTCATTTACAAATTCTGATAGCTCGGCCCTGCGTAATGAAAGCGCAAAGAGACTGTCGTCTACATGTTCAAATAATCCCCTTAATTCTTTTTGTTCTCTCACAACTGATGAAAAATACGAGATATCCAAATCTCTCTCATCAAGCTTGATCAAAAAGATCTTCCTGTTTAAAGGAGAAGGTAATAAGGTTTTCAAGTATCTGCCTTAACATATCTGAATCTTCTGTTATGGTAGAGGCTCCAGCGGCACTCATGCCAGCTTCTTTCAGGTCTTCACTTATCTGTTTGATCTTTTGAGCGGCAGATTTTTGATTCTTCTTTGCGTTGTTCTTATCGCCCTGAGAATCTTCGCCGTCCGACTCACTTTTCTCGCTGTTGAGTTTTTTTAATTCTTCCAAAGCCTCGTTCTGGTCTTTTTTCACATCTTGCTGCAATTTCTCATCTATCTCCAGGGGTAACGGCTTCCTAAGATCCTTATTATCATTTTTTAATTCCTCAAGTTCTTTTGACAGTTCTTCAAATTTTCTATTTGAATCTTCCTGTAAACCTCTACTCGTGCTGTCTATTTGAGCTTTAGCTAAGGATTCCTGGAATTCAGACAGTTCTTCCAGGTCTTTTGAGAGTTGAGAAGCCTTTTCAGTCACGTAATACCTTTTAGTGAGCTCCAGTAGTTGTTCTAAATTTCTTTCGTTGTTTTTCTGGCTTTTCCCAAGTTCTTCCAGCCTCTTGGTCAGGTCCTCTTTTTCAAGTTTATCGGCTATTTTCTTAAGTTCTTCCAGTAGCTTCTCATTTTTCCTGGCCTCTATTTCCTGTCGCTCTAAACGCTCTCTCAACAATTTATTGAGACGATCGTCGCGCTCACCCTGCTCCAGATTCTCTTTCAATTGACGGCTAAAGCGCTGCATCATCTGTTCTTGTTGTTCTTGCTTGTTCAGAAAATTCTTTATTTTGTTTTGATCATTAAAACTAAGGCTATTCTTCTCCTTCTGTTCCCGATTTATATCCTCCAAATTCTCTTCTTGCTCCCTGTATTCATCAAGAGATTTATTGAGATCATTCAGAATATTCTTTTGAAATTCTAATTGCTTGTTATTCAACTCATTAGAATCCATAATCCGTGAGCTAAATACCCTGGTTTTAACAGTTTTACCACCGCGTATAGCATCGTTGTCAGTGGTCTCGAAATAGAAATCAAAATTTTCGCCTTCCTTCAACTGAAGCCCGCTGGGAAAAGTGTAGTAAAACTGTTTGAAATTTGTGAAGGGACGATCTAGCAAAAGTGCTTGTTTTTCCTCAATATTGCCTGAGGGATAGTAAACGATCTTAAGAGAAACCAGCTGGTAGTCATCGCTGGCTTCTCCCTCGAAATAGAGTATATTCGGGTTTATGGAATCTGTAAGCTGTCTGGCTCGTATCAAAGGTGGATTATCCCTTACCACTTTGAACTTATAGTTCAGCTTTTCATAAGCCTCTGTGTGTTTATTTGAGGTGCTCAGCTGATAAGCGAGATCTGTATAGACAGTTCTGTTAAGAGTAAACAAGTCCTTTTGCCTATTAAACAACTCAATACTATCTTTAGTAATTAAAGTAATTTTTTCAGTGTTATTCCCGTTTATTTCCCATGCAACAAGAGTGCCTTCCGGGAAGGTTGCATTGCCCGTACTATATAAAATATCATCCTTTTTGTTGATATAGGTTGGGTATTTCAAAATCAACTTAAAATCCTGAATGATCGGCACATTTAAAGTCTCCAATTTATAGGTCCTAGAGGTATAGCCATTTGCTTCAAAGTAAAAACTTGAACTTGTTAGTGGGGGCGAAAAAGTATAGTGAAATATCCCGCCAGTGTTTTGCATCAAATACAATCTGTCATTAATAACAATATTTATTTCCTCTGGCTTAACTCTTCCTTCAGTGGCAACCCGAACCGTAACTTCTTCGGTCTCCAACACCCTTAATTTATCAGCCATAACATTGAAGGTAAAAGGCGCTGGTGGTTCATATGCCACATCATAGTTAATTACTCTGTCGTAAGTTCCTAAAAAAGAAGTGAGGTTTCCACTGATCCAAATAAGCACGAAGATCAGTAACGGTGCCAACAAAAATCTGGCGTACTTAATATTATCTCTAAAATTAATTGCCTTATGAAAAGGTACAGCCTGCATTTCTGCGCATCGCTGCTCTATACTGGCTAAAAGAAGTTCTGTTTTGGCTTTGTCCTCGGCCAGCTCTATCAAATTGTATAGTTTATCATCTACCTCAGCAAAATGCCTGCCAATTATCATAGAGGCTTCGCGCTCCGTAATGCCTTGCCTTATCCTAAACAGATAAAATATTGGGGTTATAATGAATCGAGCCAGTAGATAGCCCTCTATCACCAAAAAAAGCAACAACAGAATAAGGCGGCCATTAGAGTTTAGCCACAGAAAGTATTCAATAGAGAGTGTTGCCAGGAAAAAAATAATCCCCAGAACAAGAAACAGCAGTATTCCCTTGATCAATACTTTTGTATAGTATTTCTTTGAAAACCGCAGTAGTTTCTTTACTATGTTATCATACGCCTTCAAAACCTATAAATTATAAAAGCAATATACCTGTTAGTTTAGAAAATTTGTCCAAAATATTGTTAAAAAGACCGGATTGTGTTTATACTTTTAGTGCCCTTTTCCAACTTTTGAGTTTCCCTTTGAAGCTAGTATCTTTGCAGCTTAAGTAAGCCTATATGCCAGATAAAATAAGGGTAAGATTTGCGCCCAGTCCAACCGGTCCGCTCCATATAGGGGGGATCCGTACCGCTTTGTTTAACTACCTTTTTGCCAGGAAGCATCAGGGCGATTTTGTGTTGAGAATTGAAGACACAGACCAAAACAGATTTGTTCAAGGGGCAGAGGACTATATTGTTGAATCTTTAAAATGGTGTGGTATCCCTTTTGATGAAGGGCCATCCAAGGACGCGGGATACGGACCCTATAGGCAAAGTGAGCGAAAACAACTCTATAGCGACCACGCCAAAAAATTGATTGAAAGCGGAAAGGCCTATTACGCCTTCGATACTCCTGAAGAACTTGAGATAAAAAGGAAAGAACAAGAAGCTGACGGCATAACTTTTATCTACAACTGGAAGAGTAGGGAGGGGTTATTAAACTCCTTGACTATGTCTGAGAGCGAAGCCAAAACCCTAATAGATCAAGGAAAACCGTACGCTATTAGATTTAAGATGCCCCAAAATCAAAAAATGGTGCTCCAGGATTTGATACGAGGTCGTATCGAAATAGATACCTCCACACTAGACGATAAAATACTGTTCAAAAGTGATGGGATGCCAACATATCATCTCGCAAACGTGGTAGACGACCGGTTAATGGAGATTAGTCATGTTATAAGAGGAGAGGAATGGTTGCCGTCACTTGCGCTGCATTGCCAGTTATATGAGGCCTTTGGCTGGGAACCTCCAGCTTTTGCACATCTGCCTCTCATACTTAAACCAATAGGCAAAGGAAAGCTCAGCAAGCGCGATGGAGAAAAAATGGGATTTCCTATTTTTCCACTTTCCTGGGAGAACTCCGTTGGTTATCGTGAAGCTGGTTATTATCCAGAGGCAGTACTCAATTTTCTCGCTCTTTTGGGATGGAATCCGGGGGATGAACAGGAAATTTTTACTCTTGATGAGTTGGTCGAACAATTTAGTTTGGAGCGCGTTCATAAATCGGGGGCTCGTTTTGATCCAGAAAAAACCAAATGGTATAATCATCAATATCTCCAGAAACGATCTGACAATGAACTCGTTGAGGACCTCAGGAATCATATAGATTTCGATTTTAGCAGCTATACCGACAACTATTTGCAAAGAGTTGTGAGCTTGTTAAAGGAAAGGGCTTATTTTATAAACGATATATGGGACCAGGGTATGTATTTCTTTATTGCTCCGGCCTCCTACAATGAAAAGGCTGTAAAAAAACAATGGAAAGAAGACAGTCCGGCAATAATGACAGAGGTAGCCAACCTACTAGACGAAGTAGCAGATTTTTCTTCGAAGGAGATTGAAAAGCAGATAAAGAGCTGGATAGAAAGTAGCGGGATTGGTTTCGGGAAAGTAATGGCCCCTTTGCGGCTCGCTATTGTAGGCGACCTTAAAGGCCCACACCTGTTCGACATTATAGAACTATTGGGTAAAGAAGAAAGTCTAAACAGGATCTCGAATGCGGTTAAATCTCTCTAAATCACTTTTCCGTTTGTTGCTTTGGCAGTATACGGTGTAACAAATACCAACAACCACGACTTATAATTTGTCTTTCCTATCGATAACTAAAACACAGAACAATGAGCGATTTCTTTATGATTCCCCTTTTTGTCATCGGATTTATTATCCTGATTTCATCTTTCTTCGTAGTAAAACAGCAGACCGCGGCCGTAATTGAGCGGTTCGGTAGATTTCAAAGTATTAGAAATTCAGGTCTTCAAATGAAAATACCGCTGGTAGACCGCATTTCAGGAAGATTAAGCCTCAAAATACAGCAATTAGATGTTATTGTAGAAACCAAAACCCTGGATGATGTTTTTGTTAAGCTTAAAGTTTCCGTGCAGTACGTTGTAATCAGGGAAAAGGTATACGAGGCTTTTTACAAGCTTGAATACCCTCATGACCAGATTACGTCTTATGTTTTTGACGTGGTTAGGGCCGAAGTGCCAAAAATGAAATTAGACGATGTCTTTGTAAAGAAGGACGACATAGCTATTGCTGTCAAAACCGAACTCCAGGATGCTATGCTCGATTACGGCTATGATATCATAAAGACCCTGGTGACCGATATAGATCCTGATGCACAGGTGAAATCGGCCATGAACAGGATCAATGCCTCGGAGCGTGAAAAGATCGCAGCCCAATTCGAAGGAGATGCGGCCAGAATCCTTATTGTTGAAAAGGCAAAGGCCGAGGCAGAGAGCAAGCGGCTTCAAGGCCAGGGTATTGCAGATCAGCGAAGGGAAATTGCACGGGGTCTTGAAGAATCTGTAGAAGTACTGAACAAGGTGGGTATAAACTCGCAAGAAGCATCCGCGCTCATTGTGGTAACCCAGCATTACGATACATTGCAGTCTATAGGTGAAGAAACCAATACCAACCTAATACTCTTGCCCAATTCTCCCCAGGCCGGTAGTGACATGCTGAACAATATGGTGGCTTCATTTACTGCCAGCAACCAAATTGGAGAGGCTATGAAACGCCAACAAAACAAAGGAAAGAAGGAAGAATAATATACTTTTTGGTATATTTTAAGAATTCTTTTGCTGAACTTTAGCCCAGGTATCTCTCAGGGTCACCGTCCGGTTAAAAACCTGCTTTTTGTCTGTACTGTCAGGATCTGCACAAAAATATCCCAGGCGCTGGAATTGAAATCTATTTCCCGCACTTGCATCTTGTAGACTTGGTTCCACATAACCGGTAACAACTTCAAGTGAGTTGGGGTTTATGAAGTCCATAAAATCCCGATCCTTATGACTATCCGGTGTTTCATCGGTAAAAAGTCGGTCGTATAAACGAATCTCCGCGGGTATTGCCTGTTCTACCGAAACCCAATGCAGCGTTCCTTTTACTCGTCTCATGCTTTCCTCAGTTCCACTGCCGCTCTTACTCTTAGGATCATAGGTGCAATGAATTTCTTGTATCACACCATTATCGTCCTTAATACAACTTTCAGCTTTAATGATGTAAGCGCTCTTTAACCGAACCTCGCCTCCGAGTTTTAAACGAAAGAATTTGCGATTGGCCTCTTCTCTGAAATCATCCCTTTCGATAAACAATTCCCGTGAAAAAGGCAGTTCGCGCGTGCCAGATGCCGGATCTTCAGGATTGTTTTCGGTCACTACCCATTCTACTTTATCTTCAGGGTAATTAGTAATAACGATCTTAACAGGATTTAATACCGCCATAACCCTGGGCGCTATTTTATTAAGATGTTCCCGAATGTGAAATTCCAAGAGGGAAACATCTACCACATTATCGCGTTTTGCAATTCCAATAGTTTCTGCAAAATTTCTGATAGATTCCGGGGTATACCCTCTACGCCTGAGTCCTGAAATAGTGGGCATCCTCGGATCATCCCAGCCATTTACCACACCTTCTTCCACCAGTTGAAGCAATTTTCGCTTACTTACGACGGTATGACTCAAATTTCTTCTTGCAAACTCGCGTTGTTTCGGCCTTATTTTCTTCGTATCCACTACCTGATCTAAAAACCAGTCATAAAGTTCCCTGTGAGGTGCAAATTCTAGCGTACAAAGCGAATGAGAAACCTGTTCAATATAATCACTTTCTCCGTGGGTCCAATCGTATAGTGGATAAATACACCAATCGGTATTTGTTCTGTGGTGTGCCTTGTATAAAATGCGATACATAATCGGGTCTCGCATGAGCATATTGGCTGAGGCCATATCTATTTTAGCCCTCAAAACATGTGTGCCCTCTTTAAAATCTCCATTTTTCATCCCATCTAAAAGAGCCAGGTTTTCAGCAATGCTCCTATTCCTGTACGGACTTTCTGTTCCCGCTTCCGTGGGTGTCCCCTTTTGACGAGCCATTTCCTCTGAAGACTGGCTGTCTACATAGGCTTTTCCTTCTTTTACCAGGAATACCGCCCAATCATATAGCTGTTGAAAGTAGTCCGACGCGTAACATTCTGTATCCCAGCTATATCCAAGCCATTCTACGTCTTTTTTTATAGCGTCAACGAATTCTTGTTCTTCTTTCGTGGGATTGGTATCATCAAACCTCAGATTTACAGGTGCATCATATCTGAGGCCCAGTCCAAAATTCAAACAAATTGAGCTGGCGTGCCCAATATGAAGATAACCGTTGGGTTCTGGCGGAAACCGGAACCTCAGCTCATCCTTGGGCATCCCATTGGACAGGTCTTCTTCAACGATATGCTCTATGAAATTCAACGATCTGGTAGCGGTGCTCATTATGCGTATTTAAAGGCACAAATTTAGGAAAATTGGTGGTATGGCATCTTATAATTTATGCTCACCATACAATTATCGCATTTCACAACATATTTAATTGGTACCACAACATTAAATTCCTCGCGCGGTAATTATATGTCATATTTGATGTTAAATACTAGGATCAGCGCAAATAGAACCTGGTTATCAGTAAAACAATTGCCAAAAAACAGAGAGACAAACGGTTTATCCGTACCCAAATCAAACAAGCGGTAAAACTGTAGTTCCCCAAAACTACATCTACTTATGAGACCAAAACTATCTTTCTTTAAAAAATTGATTTTTTGTGTTTTCGTGCTCATGGGAACATACGGAATTCAGGCACAAATTCTAAATGCCCCTACTCCAGCACCAAACCAGACGCCTCCAGTGGGCAGTTCCCCCTGGACACAAGCATGTGCTTCGGACAGTTTCAACGATTTCTGGGTAAATTTCACCTGGAGTCCACCCCTGGTTAACACCGGGAATGAATTTATTCTGGAACTTTCAGATTCAAGCGGGAGTTTTTCCAGTGCGGTAGAATTAGCACGGGATGGTACTAAAAATACCAACTTCGACTTTTTCTTCCAGTTTACAGTCCCCAGCAACGCCCGGGGAGAGGGTTACCGAATGAGGGTTCGCAGCACGGACCCTGCAATTACAGGTCCTGCTTCTTCGCCTTATCCATTGTACTATATCGATGTGAATTCAGCCATTACCATCAGACCGCAGGGACAAGCTGATTTTGGAGATGGTACCGCAGAAGTATGCGATGGAAATTCCATCACCCTAGAAGTATATAATCTGCCAAATGCAGGCACTTATCAGTATAATTGGTACAGAAGTGGTACGCCGCTTACTGAAAAAAGCGAATCCATTACTGTAAGCCAGGCCGGAATGTATATAGCCGAAATTGACTACGGTTCATGCTCCGGATCTGGAAATACACTTTCTAATATTATCGATGTTACCACGGGAAGCAGTTTGGGCATCGCCATTAATCCACCGGCGAAAACCGATCTGTGTTCAGGTGAAACAGTTGATCTAGTTGCTAATATAATAGGGATGGGGCTCACCTATACCTGGTTCAAGGACGGAGCGCCTATCACAACTCCTCTTGTAGATGACGACACCTATACGGTAGATGCTTCCTCTCCCGGATTTGAAGGAGATTATCAGGTTGAGATCTACGGCCCGGGTGCGTGTATTGAACGCTCTGCAGCCGTAACAATCACCAATGCAGGGGATTTTACTGTTACGCGAACCAATCCAGCCAATGTAGTTGTATTGCCCGGTCAGACGGAAGTCCTAAGTATTACAACGGATGCTTCATCTCCTACTTATCAGTGGTATAAAGATGGTAATCCGGTCAGTGGTGCTACGTCAAATTCTATCACTGTTGACGAAAACGAAACAGGCACATATTTTTGTCGGGTTTCACTTAGTGGTGGACCTTGCTCATCAACGTCCATTGATTCTGAAAGTACTGCAGTTGTAGTTCCCGTTTCCTTTGAAACGATTATCGCCTACAATGGCTCGTATTCCGCGTGTGCCAATACAAGTATTGTACTGCAAGTGCAAACAATCAACGCAGTAGACGGAAGTGGCGGCAGAACTGATGTTACAACCCAGATATCCCCCAGTCTTTCGTATCAGTGGAATTTCAACAGCAATCCTGTTGGTGGAGCTACTTCATCGACTATCAGTCTTGCCGATATAAGCGAAAACGGAGATTACAATTTAGACGCTTCTATAAGCACCTATAACTTTACATCGAACACTTTACCTGTTCAATTACTAACAAATGAGACCCTTGTGATCTCAAGTACCAGCCTAATCAGCTGCAGCAGTTCAGAAGATATCATTATAAGTACTACAACGGATCTTACATCTGAAACATTTGACTGGTACAGGGACGGCCAAAATCTCAACCTGTCAACAACCGAGTTAACGGTAACTTCTCCAGGAACATACCAATTGGTATTACAGAGAAACGGTTGCCCGCTTAATTCCAACGAAATTGTGATAGCTCCTTTAGATCCATCGTTAATAACATTGGATCCTTCGGATACTATTATTTTCCCGGAAGGTAGTTCCAGAACTGTGTCGGCTTCCGGCGGAGATTCTTATAGATGGTACAATTCAGATAATGTTGAGATCAGTAATTCATCTAGCATTACTTTTTCCGAAGAGGGAAGTTTCACTCTAATTGCCACTGTTGGTAATTGTGATGTTTCCAGAAATGTCACTGTCGAATATCTAGACACCTTTAGGGTGCCTAATGTAATCACTGTAAATGGAGATGGGATCAATGATCTATGGATCCTTCCGAATTCATACTCCAATAAGGATGATGTAAATGTGACTATTTACAACGAAAAAGGTGAGCAGGTGCTCAATGTATTCAATTACCAAAATAACTGGCCACAGTCTTCAACAGCATTCCCAAAGCAAAACATGGTTTTTTATTACAAAATCCAAGATGCAGTAAGTGTTGTGAAGCAGGGGACCATAACTATTATACGCTAGCCAACCCAAATGACCCGAAAATTAATATACTTATTATTATTCCTCCTGGCATCTTCACAAATGAATGCCCAGGAGGAACTCCCTTTTATCGCATACGACGTGCCTGCTCAAAACCTGTTGAAATACAATAGATTTCTTATAAATCCCACTTTTTCAACAGTTAGAGAAGACAAGTCTTATGTGAATTTATTACATCGAAACCAATCGGTATCTTTTGATGATAATGACCAGCTTTACTTTCTGAGTTACAGCGGCCGAATCAATGATCGTACTGGATTAGGTTTGAGCCTGTATACGCAGCGGATAGGGATTTTAAGTAATTACGGGGTGCTGGCCAATTACGCTTATGGTATTAAGTTAAGCGACAAAAGTAATTTTACTTTCGGGGCTAACTTGTCGTATTACAGCAGTGGAATCGATGATAGCAGGGCGAACCCGATAGAGATAGATCCGTTTCTCTCAGATTTTGACGACAGCTCACTTCTGTCCTTTCAGCCCGGTTTTAATGTCTCTTACGGTCCTTTTGACTTTGGCCTTTTTGCTGAAAATCTCTTTGATTATAACATCAAGACAAGTGAGACTGTAACCGATTTCCAGGATAAGACATTTTCCGGCCATCTTCAGTACACATATATGTTCGAAAATCAGAAAGGTGTGCTTGAGAGTGGAAGGCTAATGCCTTTGGCCCGTGCAAAGGTTGTAGGTCAGGAGGAATTCATTCTCGGTGGTAACATAATCCTCGATTTGCCAAAAATTGGATGGCTACAAGGGGGTTATGATAGCTTTTACGGTGCTTCCGCTGGTATTGGATTTAACCTGAACCGGCGATTGTCCCTTGGGTATACCATGGAGAAAGGAC
>CBDBVE010000012.1:0-91534 GCA_965212595.1 Flavobacteriaceae bacterium | reverse complement strand
AATAAAGGAATAGACCTTATTCTTAATAAGATTTCTCCAGGCGATTTTGAAATAGTTTTTGATCATGACTGTTCGTTTTTTGATGATGATGATGATTTATAGTATTCTTCGAATTTCGGCCTCTCCTATAATAATACCTCTATCTACCTCAGGGTCTCCTTCGTAAGCTACCACAGCTTCGCCATAGGCTGTAACCTTTAGTCTCTCTGCAACCTTTAGACGATAGCTTCCTTCTCCATAAGCCGTAATTTTGGCAGATTTACACTTCACTCCCAGCGTATTGATCTTTGTTTCACCATAGGCAGTTATTTTCTGCCGGTCTATGGTACCCTCTTTTAATTCCAGATAACTCTCACCATAGATCGTTGTCTGCAATTGATTTAAGGTTACTTTGTTTAGATAGACCTCAGATTCTCCATAGATCTTTAGCCGAAATTTGTCCATTTCCAAAGGGCTTTCGCAAACAAAGGTCTCTTCTCCCCGAAGTGAGAGTTCTTCTAATTTAGTATAGGTCACCCGGGCTATTACCTTCGTACCTTTATAAATAGATCTCTTCCCTTTCCAATTATCGTTGGCCACTTTTTCCGACTTAGTAACCATTTTGGCATCATCGAGATACAGCCGAAGCGTATTGCTGTTTACCTCTACATTCATCTTATCCAAGGGAAGGTCAATGCTTTCTATAACAACCTGGTTTACATCACCCTCGACAAAGGTGACCTGAATATGAGGGCTTACAATTACCTTAGTAAAAGAATCTACATTGAAAGTTCGTTCCTGTGCATACAAAGTAGTACCGCAAAGAAGTGTTAGTATTAAGAAATAAAAAGATGAGTTTTTCATGGTTCTCAAATATTAGCTAAACTGTTGCCTGAAGTGGCTTATTTTTACTTTCTGTTACTATCTGGCCATCAAAAAGGTTAACTACCCGATGGGCGTAATTAGAATCACGGTCAGAGTGTGTTACCATGATAATCGTGGTGCCTTCCTGATTTAATTCGGTAAGCAAATTCATTACCTCGATCCCATTTTTAGAATCAAGATTTCCTGTAGGCTCATCAGCAAGAATAAGTTTAGGGTTGGTAACTACTGCCCTCGAAATTGCTACCCGCTGTTGCTGACCACCTGAGAGCTGCTGTGGAAAGTGCTTTTCTCTATGGGCGATTTTCATTCTCTCCAATACCGTCTTCACCTTTTCTTTTCGCTCTGCCTTACTCATTTTCAGGTATATCAGCGGAAGCTCCACATTTTCATAAACGGTAAGTTCATCGATCAGGTTGAAACTCTGAAAGACAAAACCCAAATTACCTTTTCTCAATTTGGTGCGCTGACTTTCTTTAAGGCCACTAACTTCATGACCCGCAAACTGGTAGCTTCCTTCGGTAGGGTTGTCTAGCATACCAACAATATTCAGCAAGGTGGATTTACCACAACCTGAAGGACCCATTATGGCAACGAATTCTCCTTCAGCCACGTTTAAATTTACCTTGTTCAAAGCAAGTGTTTCTACTTCTTCGGTTCTAAAACTCTTTTTTAAATTTTGAATCTGTATCATTTCTTGATTGTTAATTGCTCCTTGTTAATTGATTCTTGTTGACCTATTCTTTTAATAGCGATGTTATTCTTAACTCTGGTGTTACAGTTTTACTTCAAAATAATGCGTTCCGCATCTCCAAAACTATCATAGTTGCTAGTGATAACCTGTTCTCCTGGTTCAAGGCCTTCCAAAATCTCATAAAATCTTGAATTTTGTTTTCCTATCCTGATAGGCCTTCTTAGGGCTTCAGCTCCTGAGGGGTCTAGAACAAATATCCATTGCCCCCCTGTGCTTTGGAAAAAGCTTCCTTTCGGAATTAAGAGGGCATCATTTGATTCTCCTAGCTGCAGTTTAATGTTGTAACTCTGCCCTGCGCGAATGGTGGCAGGTTTATCTCCTGTAAAAACGAGATCTACCCTAAATTTCCCATTGCGTACTTCGGGATATACTTTCCTGATTCTCAATGGAAACTCCTTGTCGTTACGCTCCAGAACGGCAGTAAGATCTCGCTTCACTCTGTCAATATAATGCTCGTCTATATCTGCTTCGATCTTGTAATCTGTAAGCACATTGACCTGACCTATACGCTCTCCCTGAGCAATACTCTGCCCAATTTCAGCATCTAAGAAACCTAGTTGCCCATCGGAAGGTGCCCTGACATTAAGGTGATCTATTCTTTCGTAGACCATGGAAAGCGTTTGACGCATTCTGGCGAGATCTGAGTCTAACTCGGATAAGGAGGTTCGCCTTAATTCGTCATCCTGCTCGGTCTGCACTTTAATAATGTCATATTGGTTTTTTGAGAGCTCATAGTTTTCTTTTGAGGTAAGGTAAACCTCCTTAGAAATAAGTTCATCTTTATACAAAGCTTCATTTTGCTGATAGTTACGTTTTAATTTCTGCAGGTCGTACTTAGCCGCAACCAGGTCCTTTCTTCCTTCTACCTGACGGGCATCAAAAGTGAGTTTGGTAGAACGCAAGTCATTTTGCTTTAAAGCTAAATTGTTTTCACTGGCCAGTATCTGCTCGTAAAGCGCCCTGTTTTCAAGTTTAAGAATGATATCTCCCTTCTTTACCGTGGCTCCCTCTTCGATTAACTTTTCGGATACTCTTCCTCCCTCATAGGCGTCCATATAAATGGTAGCAATAGGCGCCACATAACCGTTGATTGTAATATAATCATCAAACTTTCCTTCGTTGGCCTGCGCTATTGACAGTCTGTCCTTTTCTGTTCGAAAAGTGTTCATCGCAGTACCTGAAATAAGCTTCCAGCCAACAAACAACAACAGTATCCCCAAAGCTATATAACCGTAGTGTTTTGGTCTTAGTCCTTTCTTCTTTTCTAGTTGTATATCCATTTCATCCTAAATTCACTAGTTAATATTAAAAACCGGAAGGCCACTGTAGAAATCAAGCGTACTTTTATTGATCTCTAAGCGAAGCCTAACCTGCAGGTTTTCATTTTGCGCACTTGCAAACAGGTTTTTGGCTGTAAAAAGTTCTATAGCGTTAATAAGTCCTTTCTCGTAGCGCTTTTGAGCGATGTTGAAGGCCAAGCTCTGGGCTTCCGCTTTTTGCGTGCTTTGTTCAATTTCTGACTTCAAGGCATTATGCTCCTGAACAAGTTGCTGAATAGTTTGAAACAATTCTTGCTCCTGTACATCCAGATTATTTTGTGCCCGCATCAGGGCAATCTTCTGTTGTTTTACATTAGAGCGCGCAGACCAACCATTACTTATGGGGACGCTCAAAGAGACACCGACAAATTGGAATGTATTGTCTCTAAACTGATCTCTAAAAGGGATCGTAGTACCTAGCGAGTCTATTGTAGTTTCAAAATAGCCCGTTCCATAACCTCCAAAAAGTGATAAAGAAGGATATAGGTCTCCCCTGGCAACTGCAACCTGTTTTTTGGCAGCTCTTGTACGCAACTCCTGGGCCTTAATCAGCGGGATAAAACTTTTGGCCTTGGCATAAATGGTATCAGATTGTATAGCTACACTGTCGCCAAAATTAGTTTGTTCTGCAATGGCAGTTTGTACAGTGATGTCACTTACATCGGGCAAATTCATCTCCTGGATTAACTGTAGTTTAGCAGCAATCAATTGGTTATTACTTTGGGTTACACTCAACTTGTCTGTCAAGAGTTGTGATTCTGCCTCATATAAATCAGCTCCTGCCTTAAGGCCCAGATCAATCTGTCTTTTAACAAGGTCATAATTAGCCTGAGAAACTGCCTGTTGCTCTTTCGAAATCGCTACGAGGCCCTCAAAAAAGCGAATGTCATAGAAAGCGGCCATGACACGGAAAGCAAGTAAGTATTTTTGTTGCAAAGTCTCCTGCTGTGTAGCCCTGTAAATAAACTTCGAAGCTTTTATCCCGTTTATCTTTTGAAACCCTCTAAATAAATCTACCGTAGATTCCAGGGAGTAATTGTTGGAAAAGAAGTCGGTGTTTACAATACTGTTGTCATTAGGATCTACAGACCTACCAAAGCGAATGTTATAGTTAGAAAAGGCGCTGATGTTTGGGAGCAAGCTCCTAATTGATTGCCTGTAGGTTTCCTTACCAGACTGCTGTGTATATCTAAAATCTTTAAGCTGAAGGTTATGCTCAATGGCATAGGACACACAATCGTCAAGTGTCCAAGCCTCCTGTGAAAATCCGCTATGAGCGATCAAAAAAATACTTATGTAAATTAGCTTTCTCAAATTTCATTCATTTCTGTGCCAGATTATATACTATAGCTGTGCCACATTTTTAATATGCTGAATGTCAAGAATTTAAATGAATATTAGTCTAGAACTGTTTCCCTTACTGTAAAAAAATTGTACAAATTATGTAAAAATATTTTACACTTGTTAGGAAGGTTAAATTTCGCTTATTAGTTTTAATGTACTTAAAAATAACATTCAATGACAGACGCGCGAATTTTAGTTATTGACGATAATCAAAATGTGCTCAGCGCCCTGGAGATCTTATTGCAGTTTGAATTCAAAAAGGTAGAAACGATTTCAAACCCCAACCAAATTGCGTCTTACCCTAATCTTAGAGAAGTAGATCTCGTGTTGCTGGATATGAATTTTTCGGCTGGTGTAAATACAGGAAACGAAGGGCTTTTCTGGCTAAAAGAGATCAGAAAGAAGTCGCCCAACACTTCTGTGATCATGATGACGGCATATGGTGCGGTTGACCTGGCTGTTTCTGCTCTAAAGGAGGGGGCGGCAGATTTTATATTAAAGCCCTGGAACAATGAAAAATTAATTGCAACGGTAAAGTCGGCATATCTATTACGGCAATCAAAAAAGGAAATCTATCAGCTCAGAAAAAAACAAAGTGGGCTCAAGCAGGTGATAAATGAGGACCGCAATTATATCATCGGGAACTCAAAAGCTCTGAATACCGTATTAAACCTTGTTAGAAAGATTGGTAAGACAGAGGTAAATGTTCTTATTACAGGCGAAAATGGTAGCGGGAAAGAGTTAATTGCCCGCGAACTTCATCGCACTTCCAGTAGGAAAAACGAAGTTTTTATAGGGGTTGATATGGGTTCTATTTCTGAGAACCTGTTGGAAAGCGAGTTATTTGGGCATGTAAAAGGTGCTTTTACAGACGCCAAAGAAAACCGAATGGGGAAGTTTGAGGCTGCTAATGACGGGACACTCTTTTTGGACGAAATTGGCAACCTTTCTCTTCAAGCGCAGGCAAAGTTGCTTTCGGCCATTCAGAACAAAGCAGTTGTAAGAGTAGGCTCTAACAAATCTCAGCAGGTAGATATCCGGCTTATTTGCGCCACGAATTGCGACCTTCAAAAAATGGTGGTTGACGGTCTATTCAGGGAAGATTTGCTTTATCGCATAAATACAATTCACCTGGAAGTTCCGCCTTTAAGAGAACGTGGAGAAGACGTACTTCTTTTAGCCGATTTCTTTTTGAAGCGATTTGCGCAAAAATATGACAAGCAAGGCGTACGTATCAATCAGGCTGCCATGGACAAGCTTATGCAATATCCATGGCCAGGAAACATAAGGGAACTACAGCATATTATGGAACGTGCCGTGATTCTAGGAGAAGGCAATGTGCTAAAGCCATCAGACTTTCCATTTCATTCCAATAAATCGTTAACTTCTGAAAGAGTTCCGAAAACGCTGGATGAAATGGAGTATCAAATGATTTCGCAGGCTTTAGACCAACACGAGGGTAATTATAGTGCCGCGGCAGATCAATTAGGAATTACAAGGCAAACACTCTATAACAAGCTGAAAAAAAGAAAATAATATATGATCAGTAGAAATTTCTATATTCAGCTCGTTCTGAGGATCATCCTAATGGCCATGTCATCTCTTGCCATGGCTTTTGCTTTCGCTTATAAGGCCTATATTTTGGCAGCGGTGGCTCTTATTTTACTGGTGATTTTTACAATCACATTGGTAAATTTTCTAAACCGGGTTAATCGCAAATTGGCATATTTCTTCGATGCGATCCGAAATGAAGATTTTACGCTGCGATTTCCTGAAAAAGATCTTATTAAATCATTTAAGAACTTAAATCACAGTCTTAATAGGGTTAATGAGCTTATTCAGGAGGTTTACCTAAAAAAGCAAGCGCAAGAACAATACTACCAGGAAATTTTGAAAAGGGCCGCTATTGGTGTTCTTACCCTAAACAAAAAGGGCCATATCTTATTTGCGAACCCCAGGATGGAGCAATTGCTAAATCACAGTCCTTTAAATCATGTCAGACAATTAGAGCAGATTGATTCTGAACTTTACAAGCTTTTTGCCTCCCTAAAACCTTTTGAAAGCAAACTGATATCGCTCACAAACGAAAGAGAACGTACGCAACTTGCCATACAGTCTACCTCCATTACCGAAGATAAGGAGGAACTCTTATTGGTGGTGGCCCAGGATATTCATAAAGAGCTTGAAGAAAAAGAAACAGATTCATGGGTGCGTCTAATCCGCGTTCTTACCCATGAGATTATGAATACGATTACACCAATTACCTCTATTTCTGGTTCTATTCTTGGGTATTTCAAGACACCGAAGGGCATGGTGCCGGTTGAATCATTCAGCAAGTCTCATGTCGAAAACACGGTAAAAGGTTTGGAGGTAATCCAGGACCAGGGTACCGGTTTAATGGAGTTCGTACAATCTTACCGCAGTCTCTTGAATGTACCCGCCCCAGATAAATCTATAGTAAAGGCTCTAGACCTCCTTACTAAAGTTGAAGTGCTCATGAGCCAGGAAATGGCCAAAAGAAAAATTGCATTTAGTATAGAATGTCAGCCAGAAAATCTTGAGTTGTTCCTTGACGAAAAGCAGGTGGTTCAAGTCCTTATAAATCTCGCAAAAAATGCCTACCAGGCATTGGAGCAAATTTCGGAACCGGTAATTATTTTACGAGCAGGGGTCAGTCTGAAAGGATCCAAATTTATTGAGGTTAGTGATAATGGATCTGGCATTCCTGACGAAATTATTGATGAGATTTTTGTTCCCTTTTTCACCACTAAGGCTGAAGGTACCGGCATTGGACTAAGCCTATCAAAACAGGTTGTTCAGATGCATGGGGGTAGCCTGAAAATACATTCCAGAGAAGGTATTGGCACCACCTTCATTCTTGAATTTTAGCTTGGCGAGTACAAATGAAATAAGGGCATGAAACCAAGGAATTTATGGCTTCGGTAAATTGCACTTTCATTAAGCGGAGTTGGAGAAAAGTAACTTTTCGCTATAGGCTTTCTATATTAGTCTAACTGATGTTTCTTCATTACGTCCTGGAGCGATTTATGCGCAAACATAATCTTCAACAAACAAGTCAACATAATTGAAAACCAAATAAAAAACAGGAGATATTCCATAACTAGCGGGGGCTTTTTTATAGGTTAATGATTTGGACACTTTTTTCTTCATGCACGTTTTCATATACCTGGGTAGCTAAAAACGCTTTTTTGCATTTGGACGGTGAATGTAGGCATTTCATCTATAGAATCCTACAAAAGCGTTAAAAAAATCCCAAAAATTCGACGAAATACCTACAAAAATTAGAAACCCTATTAATTAATATTAGGTGTTTTATTCCTTTTTAGACCAAAAGCACCACGAATTTTTCGTGGTGCTTCCCTAAAAACAACAAAACATGATTAAACCAGACCGGAAAAGAACAATTCCTGTCTTACAAGCTTAGAATACGTTGTTCCGAGCCAGGGCCTAATTCGTAAATAGCCTGCAATAGGATCTCTTTGAGTTTTTCTGCCTCCTCCTGTTTCCCGGCAGCTTTGTAGAGCTCGGCGAGATTTAGCAACACCATGGGTTCTTCGGTTTTGCCTTCCACGAACTCTTGAGAAATGTTCATCGCCTTGCTTATATTTCCTTTTTTATAATAGGAGTACGCGAGCAGGTCGTATGTTTCTGGAGTAGCGCGGTTCTGGACTTCTTCTTTTGCTAGGTCGAGAGCCCAATCAACCTTATCACTCTCGTTTAAATAATATTGAGCATTGTGCATATTATACATTGGTCCGTAATCTGGCTGTCTTGCCAGCTCCAAGTAGGAAGTTAAAGCCTTTTGCTTTCCTTCTTTATCCCTTAAATAATCAGCAATGTCAGCCCTTAATAAGAAAACTTCAGGAGACTGGTAATCTCTGATAATAGCATCCAATATTTTTACGGCTTTTTTGGGCTTCCTCTCATAAGAAAACACAATCCATGCGATACCCTTTTTGGCATAGGCATCTTTGGGGTTAAGTTCAAGGGCTTTGAGATAGTGGTTGTACGAATCCTTTATGCGGCCTGCATGGCCGTAGTAATCCGCTAAATTGGTATAAACCCATTGCTGAAGCCCTTTGTTACCGGAGCTTTCAGTTTTTACGGCTGCCTTTTCCAGAAAATGAATTGCTGTATTCAAATCTCCTTTATGGTCGTTCCATTTTGAGAGTCGGATTAGGTAATCGAAGCTCGACATATTTTTGATACTATCTAGGTGCTTTTCTGCTTCGTCATAGTTGCCTAATTCCATTTGGATATCAAAGAGAAGGTTCTGTGAGGCTCTTATACCACTGCCCTTCTCGCGAGCCTGTCGGGCTAGCTCGAGAGCTTCTTTAAATCGGTGCTGTGCAATATAATTGCGGGCTAGACCTCTGAGAAAATCGGCCTTGCCTATAGCGGCGATCTCTACAGCCCTTTCAAGTGCTTTTTCTGCTTTTTTAAGATATCTTATGTCTCCGGTTTCATCAAAATAAACGCCGTATTGAGATGCAACAATGCCTAAGCTGGTTAATTGCATGCTATCCGGTTTTATTTTCGAATTCCACAACTTAAAATACTTAGATGTGGTTTTTGGAGCCTTTGCGTTTAGGTATTTTATATAGTCGCTTTCTGTGGTAATTTGCCTGATCTCATTTTCTTCCTGGCAGGAAGAAAACAGCACTATTGCGAGTATGACGAATAAAAATCTCATTGTTTCTAGTTTTAGGTATTCAAGGGTAATTCTATTGATATTACTAACTGAAGTATCTGAGAATACGGGAGCAACATAAGGAAGTGTCGCTCCCGCGTCCTGTCTTAATGTTCAGTTTTTACTCTGGTCCACTGAGATATGGGAATTCCGAAGAGATTGTTGCGGTAAGTCCCACTCCATCTGAAGTTAGGCGCGGTAAGTCGGCCGTTCCGTCCATATCAAGGTCCTGTCCGCTAAAACGATCGCCTTCGGCTCCTCCAAAAAAGAGAATAAGTGATACGTCAATAATATCGTCCTGAGGTGTTCTTCCGGTAAGAGCAACTTCGTCTCCATCGGGCACCAAAATTCTTCCATCCATATCGGCATCTTCTCCTGGATTGAAATATGTAGTGGGCAGATCTGGCGCGATTTCGAGAACATCGGCTGCCAAATATCCAGTCAGGGTGGCAGCATCCAGGCCTAAAATATTGTTTTCGTAGTTAACGGCTGCGGGGTCTAGTCCCAGCAGTGTGGCGTATACATCGTGATATTGTTCGAGCCTGGCTTCAAATCCTGCCTGGAAAACCGCGGCCATCTGGGAAGGTATAGTTACATTATGGGCATCTTTTACACTAGCTTGCCCGTCCATATCAAAACTTAGGACTGTGTTGATTCCAGGGCGCCCCATATGGTCTGCCTGGGCATAAGTTCCCGAAAAATCCGGTTCTTCCATCATTCCATCACCATCAGTGCATGGATCACAAGACCCACCGCAATCTACTCCGGTTTCATCACCATTCATAATACCATCATTACAGGTCGCCATTGCCATTGGTTCTATTGTGTCATCATCGTTACTACAACTACTCAAGCCAACCACTAACAACAGTGGTAATAAGGCATATAATCTATTTTTAAGTTTCATTTTTTAAGGATTTTAAATTGTTAATTACTTATAGGGTTAAAACCAGAGCAATGTTTACTGCTTTTTATTAGTAGTTACCCATGCTTTATAGACCGTCAGTCCAAGTGCATTCATTCCACTAGGTGTCCCGAGCATACTGTTAGGGATTTCTACAGCGATTGACAGGGTGTTAGCCCCATCGAATGTATCTTCTGCTTCTCCAGCTTCTTTGAAGCCCCCGGGCGCCATTCCGCCAATTACCGCATTGAATTGGAAGAAGTCGAAGAAAAAAGGATCTTGTCTGGGGCCGGCAAAAAGCTTTACGCCATCGGTTGTGGTCTCTACTATGGCCGAAGCAGTCGAAATTTCCACATCGCCAAGGGCAGCTTCGGTAAGTACGGAACTTGACAGGCCTGTATCACTTGGAGATCCATAAAAGAAATACATACGTCCATTTCTTGGGATTGCCTGAATAACACGATCTTCGACTAAATCTCCATCTAAATCGATATTGATCTCGGTTAAAACATCCTCGTCAAAGGTCCCATAGGCAAGATCCGGGAGTACATTAGATTGCAGGTCAACTACAAAGGCCGTGTTGTCTGAGCCCTCGCTTGGTTCAAATGCGTAAAAGTCAGCAATATCAGCCGTTGTCCCCATTGAGGAGGGCGCGTCGATGTGATCTGCTGCGATCAAAATTGTTCCGGCAACTGTAAGTACTGCCAGCCCTGATAAAAGTTTTGTCTTTCTCATTATGACTTGTTTTTAGATTAAAATCACCCCTACCTACGCAGCTTAACTAGTGAGGGTTTGGTTTTAAGTGTTAAAAAATTCTTAAGAGCAATTAAGAGTAGATTAAAAACCTGCTTCAAGGTCTGCAGCTGCTTTATTTTGTCTTATTTTTAGGCCTAAAAACTAGTTAATGAACCCTTCCGCATCTGGCTGGATCAATAAATTTGGACATCTGGTAAAGGATCATCCCGAACCTTTTGAGGACTTTCAAGAACTTTATAAAGAGTTCAAGAAAACAGGTTTTGTGTATGGTATTAATACAAAGGTTCTTAAGTTTATTAACTCGGAACACGAATTGTCTGAGGATGAAAAAGCGAAGATCAACTTGCTTTCTGCGTTGTATTTCACATTTAAACTCAAAGAAAAAAAAGGGGATTTCAAGGCTTTTTTAGAAAGGATCTTTCAGTTCTATAAAGACCTGTCTGTTGGGCAAATTTCTTTTGTTAACAAAATTCTGACCGGCAGACAAACCTCCTCACAGCTCGAAAAACTAATTAGATCCAGGGTATATCTGGAAGACAACGTAATTAGTAAGACTTTCAACAGCATTATTACGAATTCGCTGCTATTTATAGATGTACTAACCTTTAGGCATTATCTGGATGAGGAAATAAATATTAAAAAACATGCACAAATTCTAGAATTCTTAACCATCAATATTTCGTATCATGCGCTTAATTCTAAGGAAAAAAACAAAAACGATAAAAAACTTATTCAACTTCTAGAAGCTTCTCTCACTTTTATTGATAGTGAAAAGCAAAACTTTGACGGGGCTTATAGAGACCGCTTACTTTTGCATTCGTCTCCCTGGGAGAATCGCTACTTTTTAGATGTTGCCTGCCTCACTGTTTGGGAAGACAAAACCCTGGACTATAAAGAATCTGAATTTGTTTTTGGGATTGGTAAAGATCTTGGATTCGAAGAAAAGCAAATCAGCCTTGCCTTGGAAGAGGTTACCTATTTTTTCATTAAAAATGCCAAGGTAATTCCTTTTTTGAAGGACACTAATGTGGCCCTGCAGTTTTACGACAATATGTCTAAAGCGGTAAATAAACTAATTCTAAGGAACAGCAAAAGGTTGCAGAAAGAATTATCTGAAAGTAAAGAACTGGTAGCTTTGTTATCGCAATCTACTGTCAGAGACCTCACTGATAACGAAAAGAAAAAAGTACAAAATCAACTCATAGACATTTTCAAAAGTGTTCCTTCCCTGGCCATATTTATGCTACCCGGGGGGGCTGTTTTATTACCAATTTTCATCAAGCTGATTCCAAAATTATTACCCTCAGCTTTTGACGATAATAGAGTAGAACAAAACAGGTGATTTTAACAATAAAAGCAGTTATAAGAAAAATCTATGGTTAGGTCTAATAATTTATATTTCAATATTTTAAACTACTTTATTCTAACCAAAGCTTAAAATCCTTAACGCGTTCTCGACTTACGATAATTTCTTGTTCATTAAAACGATTTAACTTGATATTTAAGCGAGAATTTGTATACGAAACAATGTCTTTAATATGATTTACATTGACATAAAATTTGCGGCTTACTCTAAAAAAAACTTCCGGCGCAATTTCGTTTTCAAGATTTTCAAGTGTCGTATCAAGCAGGTAATTCCTTCCATCTGATGTAGCGGCATAGGTTCCTTTGTTTTCACTGTAAAAACATTCAATGTCTTCGGCATTGATGATTTTGATATGTTGACCCACTTTGGCAGTGAACCGCTTTTTGTATTCCCGCTCGAGAGGATTCACCAACAGTTTTTTGATATCTTCAAAATCAAGTGCCATTTTATTCTCAGCGCTATTAAGACCCTTGTACTTTTTAACCGCCACTTCCAACTCCTCCTCATCAATTGGCTTCAACAAATAGTCTATACTATTTAGCTTAAATGCCTGTAGTGCATATTCGTCATAGGCTGTAGTAAAAATGATAGCGCTATGCACCTCTATAATATCAAAAATTTCAAAAGAAAGTCCGTCTGACAGTTGAATGTCCAGAAAAATTAGGTCTGGGTGCGGATTATCCTGAAACCATTCGACAGACTCCTCTACGGAATGAAGCATGTGCGATACGGCCATCCCCTGCTCTTCTAAAAGACGGGCCAATCTTCTTGCCGCGGGTTTCTCATCTTCTATAATAAGTACCTTCATTGTTTTAGTTTTAATACGGATAATGCTACTCTTCTCGCCTGAACTTTTTGGCCTCGTCTTCCTCTTGCTTCAAATATTTCTGTATTTCGCGTTCTTCCCAGTTCTTTAGAAATTTCAGCTTATGCCTGTATACGTAAATTCCGTGAATTGCTAATCCTACTCCCCATAGCACCGGGGTAATTATAAAGTTATAATTCATCCAACGCAAAAGATCTTCAGACAAGGGCTCTCCCTCAAAAGTAATAAAGTTCAATAGTCCGTTTGCAAGAAGGATCAGCAATAAATTTATTATAATGTAGGCTCTTAGGTGCTTGTAAAAGCCCTTTATCTCTTCTACTCTTTTCTTGGCCCGTTCGTAACGTTCAGATGGTGTTTCCATTAATTCCATTTTCCAAATTTTCTTGCCTCTTCTTTATCCTTATCTATAAACTTCTGAATTTGCCTTTCTTCCCATTTTTTTCCAAAAAAGGGATTGAGACTAAAGACATGTGACGCATGAAATGCAAGTCCCAGTCCCCAGAAAAAAGCTGTTGCAAAAGTTCCCCAGTTCCAGAAATCTGCTTTGTCATCTACATGAATAAAAATATTAATCATAATAAAGGCGTTTACTACGAGGTAAACCGCAAAATGTATATAAAACCCTTTTAGTTCATCTATTCGCTTCTTAGCCCTATTATATCTCTCCTGATCAAAATTTTCCGGTTCCATATCGTTTCTCAATTATTATAAATTTATTCTTTTAACTATTCCCAGCGTTCTCTTTGCTCATCATCTTTCATAAACTCCTGGATTTTGCGCTCTTCCCAGTTTCTTCCGAAGAAAGGGTTTAAATTGAAGGTATCAATAGCATGGAAAATAATCCCAATCCCCCATCCGAAAGCCGCCCATAAGAACCACATATAGCTCCAATCATTCGTCCAGTAATTAATTATTGCCAGGAAGCTGATTACTAAAACATATGAAGTTAAATTGCTATAGAACTTCTTCATTTTCTCTACCCTTTCCTTAGCGCGAAAATATTTGTTCTCTTTCTTAAAATTATCCATTTCTCAGATTGGTTTTAGGTTGATTTAGAAGTTTTCCTGATTCATAAATTCTCTGATCTTTCGCTCTTCCCATCGTTTTCCCCATAAGGGGTTACGACCGTAAACTTCCAGAGCCTGGCATATCAGACCCACACCCCAGCCTAAGGCTGGGAAAACTGCCCAGGGAAAGCTGGTTGTTCTCAAGTTTAACCATATTAAAAACGGAATGACTATGCAGTAAGCCAGTAAGCTAGCATAAAAGTCTTTGAGAGCTTTAACTCGCTCTTTAGCTCTAAAATATCGATCTTCTCTATTTAAATTTTCCATGATTTGTTTCTTAAAATTTCCTTGGTTGCATATTCAAATACATGTCAAATTTCAGGCTTAATAGTGCGATTTCAAAAAGCGAATTTCCGAATTGTAGCATTTCAAGGATGAATTGTAGGCTCTAAGCAAATAGAAAAAGGATGCTAAAAATCATCCTTTTCCATCAATTCCTTAATCTTCCTTGCTTCCCATCTTTTGCCCAGGAATGGATTGTAACCATAGGCCTCCATCCCGTGCATGAGCAGGCCAAATCCCCACCCGCAGATTGGAAAAATAACCCAGGGAAAACTAGTGGTCCACCAATTGAGCCACATTAAAAAAGGTATTACAATGCAGTAAGCCGTTAAATTACCGTAAAAGCCTTTAATAGCCTCAACCCTTTCTTTGGCCTTCTGATACCGCTTGTCAGCGATATGCGTTTTTTGAGTTTCCATCGTGGAAACCTGCCGGGTAAGCATAGGGAGTTCAACGCTAAACTCCGTTCCGGTTTTAACAATGTTCACCTTCCTGTTTGAAAGTATATTATAGCGCTGTTGAATGTTTCGTAAGCCAACACCGCTGCTTTTTTTAACCACCTGTTTCTCCTGCAGGTTATTGCTTACCTTTAACATGCCGTCTTTTTCGCTAACTGTAATTCGCAAAGGCCTCGATGCCATAACCACATTGTGCTTTACGGCATTCTCAAGTAAAAGCTGCAGAGAGAGCGGTACAATCTTAGCATCAGGATTACTACAACTTTCCGGAATATCAAAGACTATCCCATCTTCGAACCGCATTTTTAGTAACCTGACATATGTTTTTGCAAATTGCAATTCTTCCTCAACGCTTACCAGATCCTTGTTTTTCTGCTCTAGTACATAACGATATACCTTAGAAAGGGAGGTCGTAAACCGCTGCGCCTGATTCGGATCTTCGTCGATCAAACTGGTGAGTACATTAAGACTATTGAATAAAAAGTGTGGGTCTAACTGATTTTTTAAAGCATCAAATTTTGCCGAAGCCGTCCCCGCAATGATCTTTTGCTCCTTTACGCGTTTATCTTGTAGTGTCCGATAGAAGTGGATAGCGTGAAAAAAAACAGAGACGACAATAGTGATCAGGAGTGCTACCACATAATAAATGGCCCGTTCACCGGCTATGAAGGCGTCCCAACTGGCCCCTTCAAAACCCATTCTAATTAATATTCTGATCCAGAAAATGCCTAGCATTGTAAGTACCACTCCGCCAGCGGCGCCAATTAACAAACGATACCTGGCGTACTTTTTCCATACGACCTTGTGATTTAGATAATCAAAATAGACGTTATTTATAAGCGTAAGTACTAACGAATAGAGAATATAATAGCCTATCTCTCTTAGCAGGGCCTGATCAAAATTTAGTTCACGCCCGGAAAGCATTTGAATACCGATAAAGACAAAGGCAAGTATAATACCTATGGCTAAACCGGTAATCAATATCTTTCTGAGGTATCTTATCATCTTGAATGAATCAAATTTTGTGCTACCTGATAGCTTATTTTCCACAACTTTCGGAGACCTGTTTTGCACGATCACTTCCCCAGTTAGGGTGAAAATCAGATTCTGGTTTAAAGTTAGCAAAAAGTTCTAAGGAGCGTTCTACGTCCTTGCAATACGGAGCAATATCTTTGCCGAAGTAACGGGCCGAGCCCATATCCCATTCTGCTTTTGAGAAAACAACTCTGGGATTCTCCGGTGCCAATTGTAGGGCCTGAGCATACAGCACAGCATTCTTCCCTGAAAGGGTTGGGCCATAGGTAGATCCGTCAAAGGCGATCCAGGCTGTATGGATCATAGCCTGTTGAATTAAGATTTCCGGATTGTCTGGGGAAATGGCTTTTGCCAGATCTATAAACTCCTGCGCTTTCTCGAGCTGCTGAGTGAGCTTTTCTTTGTCTGTTTCCCCAAAAGAAATTACAGTATTTATCTGAGCCACGTAGTAAGATGGCAACCAATTGTCCATTTCGGCCATGGCAATGCGTTCAAAAAGATTTGAAGCTTCCTGAGGTTTATTTTCCTGCCAAAGCGCAAAGGCTTTCTGCATTCCTTTGGTGTATTTGTCCTGTGCTATTCCCAAGGACACCACAAATAAGGCTGCGATTACGAATACTTTTTTCATAGGATTTCTGTTTAATGGTTTATTCGGCAAATCTCTGCCAGTTACAGCTATCCCTAAAAAAAGACCTACTGAGTTGTATAAATTGATGGATGGGTTGTAAAAAGTATGGCCTCTTTTATGTCAGATGTTTTGCTTATGCTAATTTTGAGTATTGTAAACAAGCTTTGATGTATATACCTGCGCAATACAAAAATGAAAACCTATCTGAAGTCAAGGAATTCTTAAAAGAAAATGCCTTCGCCTTGCTAGTAAGTCAGGTAGATGGCCGGCCATGGGCTACCCACATACCGCTCGAACTTGATCAGGATTCAAAAGGAAATGATATTCTGGTGGGCCATATTGCTAAAGCAAATGCACAGTGGAAAAGTTTCTCGCAAAACAAAGAAGTACTATGCGTTTTTAATGGCCCGCATACCTATGTTTCCTCTTCCTGGTACGCTGAAGAGGAGGTTCCCACCTGGAATTATATCGCAGTGCATATTTATGGGAAACTCACTATTCTGGATAAGGATGCGGTAATGGATTCGCTTCGCAAGTTGGTAGATAAATACGAAAAAGGTTCGGAACAGCCAATTTCCCTGGATCATCTGTCTCCCAAAACCCTTAGGCAGGTTAGAGGGATAGTCGGTTTTCAGATCAGTATTGATGAAATACAGGCGGCTTCAAAACTCTCTCAGGGAAGGGAACATGATCATCCGAGAATCGTTAAAGAGCTTGAAAAAGGAAATTCAGGGTCCAAATCGATCGCCTCAGAAATGCGTAAAAAAATGCCTTGATTCTTAATTGAGCAAAGTCAGATGGTATGCAATCTTCCCATTAGGTTATCGCGATACGATTTGCTTACAGGAATAACCTTCCTATCAATTTCTATGTGATTATCGGCCACTACATCGAGCTTTATAATATTTACTATAAAGGATCGATGTATCCGCAGAAATGAGGCTGCCGGCAGTTCTTTTTCAATAGATTTCAGCGTACTTACCACTAAAAATCTACCTTCTAAAGTAACAATGTTACAGTAGTTTCTTTCTGCTTCCACATATAGGATTTGATCCAGAAGTATTTTTACCATCTTTCCATTATGCCTTACAAAAATGCGATCTTCCAACACCTGTAGGTTTGAATCTATCTGCTCCTTTAACCTGCCTTTTTCTTTAATTTGCTCCACTACAAGTGCAATGGTGCGTTGTAGGTTTAGTCTATTGAAGGGTTTAGAGATAAATGCATGAGGATGTGTGTCTTTCGCTTTGGCAAAAGTATGCTCGTCGTTATTGGCGGTTAGGTATACAATAGGAATATTCTGCGTTTGTTGAATGCGCTTGGCAGTATCTATTCCGTCTAATTCACCCTTTAGATTTACATCCATAAGAATGATGTCTGGAGGGTTATTTACAACATGTGAGATTGCCAGTTCGCCTTTAGATTCCATGCCTGTTACCTGATAACCTAAATTAGACAACTGCAAGGATATATTAGCGGCGATTAGCATATCGTCTTCTACAATAAGTATACGTGTTTCATTTTCCATATCTAAGCGGCTTTATGGAGTTGAAATTCAAAAGATACAGCTGTACCGTCCTGTACGGTGAGCTGCATTTTACCATCTAATTGTTTTGTAAGTAGTTGTATAAGCCTGGTTCCAAATCCTGTTCCGGCCTCTTCCCTTTCCAAAGATCTACCTATTCCATCATCAGCCACCTTCAGGTGAAGTTGAGGACCGGATTTCTGCAGACTTATCGTTATGTTTCCAGAATCCCTGTCAACGAAGGCATATTTGAGGGCATTTGTAAGCAATTCGTTTACGATTAGTCCGATTGGGATTGCAATATCTACGTCGAGCTCCAATTCATCCATTTCGCAAAACACCTCAATTCTATCTTCTTCACCATAGGTATGAAGCATGTAGCTGCTTAAATTTATAAAATAATCTTTCATCTCTATATAGGACAAACTTTTACCCTGATAAAGTTTTTGATGTATCATACTCATACTATGCACCCTTTCCTGACTGATCTGCATTGATTCAATAATTTTAGGATCATTGATCTGAGCTGCTTCAAGCGACAAAAGGCTCGAAACAATCTCAAGATTGTTCTTAACCCTATGATGAATTTCCTTTAATAGGAATTCCTTTTCTTTATTCTGCTTTTCAAGTAGTTTGTTTTTTCTGATATTATTGCCAACCGCGATGTAAAGTAGAATCAACATTAGCAGCAAAAGGCCAGCTACAATGGTGATAAAAGTTTGCCTGCCCCGTTGTTTTTTAATTTGCATTTCCTGCAACTCAATCGTACCTTCTTTTTGGGCTACTTCTAATTCTGTTTGAAGCAGCGAAATACGCTGATCGGCCTCAGCCGTAAAAATGGCGTTTTTTAACCTATCGTATTCAGCGAATGCCTGATATGCCTCCTTGTAATTGTGGTTTCCGGCATAGGCTTTACCAAGGCTTTCGTATGCCTGACTAAGATAAAACTCATCTCCAAAGTCGACCGTCGCTACCTCAATACACTTCTGTAGGCTCTCAATTGCGGAAATGTATTTTCCTTCCAGGTTTTGAAGTTTTCCAATAGACAACCAGGAGCGCATGATCATAAAATTATTATGAAGCAATTCGGCGTATTTCAATGCATTTTCACCCGCGCTTTCGGCTTTTTCATACTCCTTGAGATAGGCGTATAAATCTACTAATGAAATGTATACATCGCTTAGGTTGTTATAAAAGCCATAACGTTCCCCAATAGCAATGGAATGTTCATAAAAATTCAGTGCTTTCTGATATTCTTTACGCTCTAAATAATTATTACCAACTACATAAAGCGTAAAATCGTAATCCAGGTCGTTGATCCCGCGTTCCTCGAACAATTGAACCGACTTCAAGCCGTATTCCAGGCCCTTATTAAACTTCGACTGTTTCCAAAAAAGATTACTAAGATCGCTATAGGCCAACGCCATCGCTTTCTTATCTTTAAGTTCCCTTCCCAGATGCAGTGACTCCATGGCATGTTCAGCGGCCTTACCCAATAAACCGCGCCGTTCATAGACATAACCTAGTTGGGTGTGCAGGAATGGGAGATCTTCTTTTTTTACCTTATTCCTGGCCGCTTCCAGAACAATTTCTGCGCTATCAAGCTTTTCCATTCGAAGGAGGATGGCACCCTGGGTTATTTGAAATCGGCCTTCCCATAAAGAGTCTTGTCTGGCTTCCACGAGTTTGAGTCCCCTTTCAGTAAAATCTAATGCTTTAATCAGGTTTCGTGTATGCCAATAGTAAGCCAGGTCATTGAGCATAGAGAACTTAAGAGAATCTGATTTCGCCTGTGGATACCAGGCTTCTAGTTTATCCAGATAAGAGACTCCAAAATTATCTGTTTGAACAAATACTTGCTTGTAGGGGTTTTCGCTGCTGAAATCGATAATCTGGCCAATAGCGCCCTGGGAACTCCATAAAAAGACTATGAAGACTGTTAGGGCCTTTATCAATTGGTTTCTCATTTCAGGTTGTTTCTCACCGGGGGAAATGAGGGTATTAAATATACAAATTTTATCCTGAGCCAGCCTTTGATAAGTAATCCTGGCCATTCGGACAGAAACCTTGACCTTTAGTCCCAACTGTCTTTCCCATCTTGCTGAAAAACAATTACTTGTATGTAGAAAGGGTTCTCGAGTCCATTATTCAGCATGAAAACACTAGCGCTTTTAATCTTTTTACTTCTTTTTCTTAGCTATAGCTGCAATAGGCAACCGCAAAAGCAGGTGGCACTTGCTCAAACGCATTCTCATGAAAATGTTATTGAAAAAAACATTCATACTCTAATAGATTCTTGCTGGAACAACAAGGACATTACCCAGCTCATTGCTATTTCAACAGAGAACTTTACCAAACATCTCAATGGTATTAAGGTGGTTGATACACAAAACGAAATGCAAGCTCATATGAACGTTTTCCTGGACGCCTTTCCAGACCTACACGTTCAATTAAACCAATTGGATATACAAGAAAATAAGGTCTTCGTACACTGGACGGCAACCGGTACCAATACCGGTGTTTTTGGTGAAGTAGCAGCTACAGGAAAAAAAATAAAAGTCAGCGGTTTGTCTCATTTTTATTTTGACAAACTAGGCAAGTTAGTGCGTGAAAATGCCGTATACAATGAACTGGATCTGTTGCAGCAATTAGGATATACACTAAACCCACCCAATCTTGAATAGAAAGTAATTACTAAATAAGCATATTAACCAATAATTAAATCAGTATGAGAACACTTAGAAAAGCCCTATTACTGGCATGCGCACTTTTGCTCTTGCCTAACCTTTCCATGTCTCAAGAAAGCACCACCCAGGCATTTTGGGTACACGAAGATGTGGTAAAACCATCTATGATCGCCGAATATGAAGCGGTATGCAAAGAACTTGTAGACAATATGAAAAAGCACAATGTTCCCGAGGTCAACACTATTGTTACCGCTACAGCTGATTCTCGCTATCTATGGGTCAGTCCCATAAATTCTATGGCCGATATAGACAAACCTGTATTCAAAACCTTAGCGGAAAAAATGGGTGCTGATGCCATGAGTGCACTCTTTAACAGGATGGATAAGTGCTATACGATTGAGCAAAACTATGTAATCCACCTAGACACAGAGCTTTCTTATATGCCCGGAGGCATTACACAGACGCCGGAAGGTCAGGATTATCGAAAGTTTCACTACCTGCACATTGAACCTGGCAACAGAGCAATGATCAAGGAAAAAATGATGGGAATCAAAAAAATGTTCGAAGAAAAAGGCTCTTCAGTGCATTACAGAGTTTACAAAAGCGGCTTTGGAACCCGTGGCGAATTTTATATGGTTGCCGTTGCCGCTAAGGACGAAGTAGATTATGCTCAAAAAGCTACGGCCAATGATGCTCTGCTCGGAGAAGACGGCAATAAGATGATGGGCGACCTCTTTAGCAGTTTACTTAAATACGAAGAATTCATAGGTAGGATGCGACCAGATATGGCTTATTCACCTAGCACTAACTAATACTTTTTAATCATGAAAAAACTAATAATTGTAGGTCTTATTACGCTTGTATTCGTTGGATGCCAGCAGGGCCCGGCACGCTATTCCAGCACTTCGCCCGAAATTGATGCGATCAAAGCTCATATTAAAGATTACAACGCAGGAGAATGGGATGCCTGGGCAGACCGCTATGCAGATACCGCGAAAATCTATCACAATTCATTGAAGGCTGCAACGGTAGCTGAAACTCAGGAGGGGCTTGCAGGCTTACTGGCTGCCGCATCGAGTTATGGGTTTGTAGACAAAGATATGTTCCATGAAATGGTCGTTGATGACAAAAATGAAAAATGGGTTAATTTCTGGGCCACCTGGGAGGGAACTCTTGCTGCCAATAGCAAGAAACTGGTAATCCCGGTGCATGTAACCTTCCAATTCGATGGAGGTAAAATCGTTGAAGAACATGCTTATTACAACCTCGCGGAATACGCTGCTGCCATGCAGGAAATAGAAGCGGCGAAAATGGCCGAGGAAGAAGCTGAAGAGGAATAACCACAATAATTAACAACCAAAATTTATTAAAAAATGAAAAAAATACTCTATTTACTGTTCCTGATCCCAGCACTTATGGTCTCTCAGGAATACCAGGAACCACTGGTGGTTCAAAACGTAATGCTTACGGTACTTCCGGGGCAAACAAAAGCCTTTGAAACCGCAGTAGCGGCACATAATAAAAAGTATCATGCACCAGGCACCTACCAATCTAATGTGTTTTCTATAGGAAATGGCGAAAATACAGGTAAGTATATCTGGAATATGGGGCCCTTACCCTGGAGCGCCTTAGACGGAAGACCCACAACAGAAGACGGGCACGATGCAGATTGGGATGCAAACGTAGCACCACATCTTAGTGGAGAAGTTGATGTGAACTACTGGAGGTTTCATACCGATATGTCTAACTTTTCAAAAGAATTCACCCTAGATAAGCTTAGCGTGTTTATCGTAGACATCAAGCATATGAAGAACATGGATTTCATTAACAATGTGGTTAAAAAAGTAGCTCAGGTATACAAAGAAAAAATGCCTGAACAGATGTACGGGGCCTACACCAATGAAATGGCCAATGCCAATGGTTTGGATTTTGCCTGGGTAGATTTCTTCGGTTCTTTTAGCTGGATGGGAAAAGAAGACAAATTTCCACAGTATTTTGAAGAAGTACACGGAGAAGGAAGTTTTAAAACCTTTTTGGCCGATGTAGAAGCAACTACTGATGGCCAGACCACCGAGCTCTGGGTCTATAGAAAAGACCTTAGCGGAACCACAGGTGTAGTTCCAGCAGCTTCTGGAAACTAAAAAAACTAAATCATAAAATATGAAAACAATTAAATCTCTATGCTTAATCCTGTGTGTTTTATTCTCAATTAAAGGGTTATATGCCCAGGAAATGGAAGCAAAAAAATTCGATGATCCACAATGGTATAATATTGTTCATGTAGATTATCAGCCTGGAAAATTCGACAAAGCCAGAGCCATCATTAGAGACTATTTCAAGCCAGCTTCCGTGAAAGCAGGAACACCAACACCGGTAATGGTACTGGCACTAAATTCTGGTCCATATGATCTTATGACGGTTTGGCATATGAAAGATGGTATAGAAAGTATGAATTGGGAAATAAGTCCGGATAATATCAAATGGCGGATGGCTTTGAACGAAATAGCCGGCAGTGCAGAAAAAGCCACTGAAATTCAACAGGAATACCAATCTTATATAGTTTCTAGTAGCAATAGTATTGGCCGCCTGGAGTAGTAGAAGCCGCACATACTTAAGCAATACCCTAAACTAACCAACTATTGCAGGACCTGGGATTTTCCAGGTCTTGCTTTTTATCTACATCGTCCTACGAATTTCATATCTTTAAGATCCGACTAAAATCACTCATATGAAAACATTGAAATGGGCGCTCTTAGGTGCCGTCTTACTGCTTGGTAACACCCTCCAATCTCAAAAGACTTCTCTGGAGCTTTTAGATATTTTTAATCTCGAGTATGTCTCAGATCCACAGATTTCCCCAAATGGAAAAAAGATCATTTACGTACGGAATTTTAAGGATGTTATGACCGATAAAAACCTTTCGAATCTCTGGATCGTAAATTTTGACGGATCTCAAAACAGACCATTGACCAGCGGTAATCAGAACGATTTTGCCCCCAGATGGTCTCACGATGGCAGCAAGATTGTTTTTAAATCGAACAAGCAAGACGGGAAGTTGAAGTTGTTTATGATGTGGATGGACACCCGAGAAAGTGTAGCACTTCTAAATACCCCGCAAAGCATGGGCCAGGTAAGCTGGTCTCATGACAATAAACATCTTGCTTTTAGCATGTTTGTCCCTAAAGAGGCGAAGTCTATTATAAAACTGCCGGCCAAACCAGAAGGTGCTAAATGGAACAAACCTCCGATGTACATTGATAAAATGCAATACCGGGGAGACGGCCAGGGATATCTTAAGAACGGTAACGATCAACTTTTTATACTTTCAACTGATGGAGGAAGTCCCAGACAACTTACTTTTTCGGAACACGATCACGGTTCTCCTTGCTGGAACAGAGACAACAAGAGCCTGCTTTTCGCGGCCAATTTAAATGAAGACCATGAATTTGAACCTCGAAATAGTGAGGTCTATAAAATAGAGGTGGGTTCTGGGCTTATTACGCCACTAACCAGTAGAAAAGGCCCCGATTTTGGTCCAGTATTATCACCGGATGGTAGACAGATCGCATATACGGGTTTTGACGACAGGTATCAAGGCTATCAACTTACAAAGCTCTATCTCATGAATGCAGACGGTAGCAATCAAAGTCCGATTGCTGAAGATTTTGACCGGGACATCACCGACCTAAACTGGGCAGGTGACGGGAAGGGTTTATACTTTCTATATGATGACCATGGAGACAGCAAAATAGGTTATGTTACTACAAATGGAAAAATAAGTACCCTGGCCGAGAACCTGGGAGGCCTTTCGTTAGGAAGACCTTATAATGCTGCAGCCTATTCCGTTTCCGAAAATGGAAGCCTGGCATATACCCTTGGCGGTACAGAGCATCCGGCTGACCTGGCCTCGAGCAAATCTGGGAACGTCAAAAGGCTTACTCGTTTAAATGATGATCTTTTCTCATTTAGAAGTTTGGGCAAAGTAGAGGAAATGACCTGGAAATCATCTTTTGACCAAAGGGAGATACAGGGTTGGTTGGTGAAACCTCCAAATTTTGACCCCTCAAAAAAATATCCCTTGATACTGGAAATCCATGGCGGACCATTTGCCAGTTACGGCGATGTGTTCTCCGCCGAAGTACAGCTATATGCAGCGGCAGGTTATGTGGTATTGTACACGAACCCAAGAGGCAGTACAAGTTATGGGGAAGAATTTGGGAATTTAATCCATCATGACTATCCCAATCACGATTATGAAGATCTGATGTCTGGAGTAGACGCTGCAATGGCCAAGGGGTTTATTGATGAAAAGGGGCTTTTCGTCACTGGTGGTAGTGGTGGCGGGGTACTAACTGCCTGGATTGTTGGCAAAACCAACCGCTTTAAAGCCGCCGTCGTTGCCAAGCCGGTAATTAACTGGTATAGTTTTGTATTGTATGCCGATGGGCCCAGCTTTTTTCATAAGTATTGGTTCCCGAATAAGCCCTGGGAAGATCCCAGCAATTACCTCAAACGATCTCCTATCTCCTATGTAGGCAACATTAAAACACCAACGATGCTGCTGACGGGTGAGGAAGACTATAGAACACCAATAGCGGAATCAGAGCAGTTTTATGCTGCGCTTAAACTTGAAAAGGTAGAGACGGCAATGGTACGTATTCCCGGTGCTTCTCATGGAATTGCCAATAAGCCCAGCAATCTGGTAGCTAAAGTGGCTAGCGTATTGGCCTGGTTTGAAAAATACAGAAACAAACCTACAGAGTAAAATATTCGCTATCTTTAAGAAAAAGCAAAGATATCATGTTACACAGTAGATTCTGGCAAGGTTTTTTTGCCCTCGCACCCCTGATCGTAATTTTTGTGGCGCTTATCGGCTATTTGTTTTTTGTGTTCCGTCTGGTTACCCATATGCCTGAAATTGAGGCCTCCGGTGGCGATGTTTCTCCTTCTTTTATTCTGGGGAATGTAGGAATGTTCATGATCATGGTCATTTTTGCCGTGCTTCTTTCATTGGGAAGTTTAATTTTCTACATCGTTCATGCCGTTCAAAATCCCAATCTCAAGGATAACAACCTTCTGGTGGTGTGGGTTTTACTATTCGTTTTTGTTAGCGGTATTGGACAGCTGATTTATTGGATTGTGGAAATTTTAGGCAAAAGCCGGGATCAAAGTGTATCAGAAAGAACCTATTGAAATGACTACAAGAAGAAATTTTATCAAGAATACATCAATGGGAATGGCCACATTGTGCCTTCCCTCCTTCTCTACTTATGCCCTAAACGGTTTAAAATCCGACACCATGAGTCAACCCAAAATCTCCCTGGCGCAATGGTCGTTGCATCGGGCTCTTAAAAAGGGAGAAATCAAAGCTGAGGAGTTTGCGGCTATAGCCAAGAAAACCTACGATATAGGCGCGGTTGAATATGTAAATCAATTTTACGTTTCAAACAGCAAAAACCAAAAATTCTGGGGTCAAATGAAAGGCAGGGCTGAGGATATGGGAGTGCAGAGCCTATTGATAATGGTAGACGGAGAAGGCGATCTTGGAGATTCTGAAGCTGCGGAGCGTAAAAAGGCTGTAGAGAATCATTATAAATGGATTCACGCCGCTAAAATCCTGGGATGTCACTCTATCAGGATAAATGCTTTTGGTAAAGGTAGCCACGACGAATTGCGAACTGCATTAGTGGACGGTTTGGGACAGCTATCTTCGTATGGAGCCAAATTGGGCATAAACATCCTTATTGAGAACCATGGCCTACATACCTCAGATGGTAAATTTATTGTGGGGGTCATTAAAGAAGTAGACAACCCTTATTTAGGTACCCTGCCAGACTTTGGCAACTGGTGCCTCAGTGCGGAATGGGGAAGTACGAAGGGTAATGCTTGTAGCGAGGTATATGACCACTATACCGGGGTATCAGAATTTCTTCCGTTTGCTAAAGGGGTAAGCGCCAAATCATATGATTTTGACCCAAACGGAAACGAAAGCCTTTTAGATTATAAGCGACTTTTAAAGATGGTTAAAACGTCTGGTTTCGATGGCTATATCGGTATTGAATACGAAGGTGAAAAGCTCAGCGAACACGACGGAATTTTGGCGACAAAAAAACTCATTGAAAAAGTCTGGACAGCGTTGGACTAAGCCATAATACCTCTCAGGAATCTTGCGTTTTAAGGTGCAGGCTGTGTAGTACGACCTCTTCTTTCTTCCCGCGTAGCAATAACTTCCCTATCTTTTTAGAGACCCATAGCTCTCCCGGTCTTAATTGCGTCAATAAGGTTTGCGAAATAAGCAGACGTACACCGTAGGTATTGCATTCAGACTGTATTCTTGCAGTAGTGTTCAAAACATCTCCTGTGTAAATGATGTCCTTTTTGATAATTCCGATTTCGCCTGTCGTAACTTCTCCTATATGAAAACCCGCCTTAAAACCAGGGCTTAGGCCGAAGGTATTTTGATAATCACGTTTTTTTTGCTCAAAAATTTTCCAAATCTCCTCAAAACATCGAATACAATTATTATTGTAGAGTCCTACTTTCTCTGGCCAGGATACCACGATTTCATCGCCTACATACTGATAGATCTCCCCTGAGGTTTCTAAAATTGCATCAGTCATATCTGTATAATAGGCCTTAAGCAAAACAAAATAGTTTTCATGTCCTATTTTCTCAGCAATAGTAGTAGAAGATTTCATGTCAAGGAACATAAAAATACGAGTCTCTTGCTTTGGGGAATGATACTTTCCCAGGAAAAAGTTATACAAAATGCCTTCTCCTAAATACTGGCTTATCTCCGAAAAAAAAAGCGTGAATACAATTACCACGGCGATATAAAGCATAATGCTCCAAAAGACAAAGGCACTAAGAAAACGCTGTGTATCTTTTAACCCAGCTTCAAGGTTTCCGTCGTTAAAATTCACCATACTATTTAGGGTGGCCAAGGTGACAAGGAATAAAAAGATGAAGGTAATATAGAACAGTGTTTTTAGAATGAGTTTCACCCACAATGCCCTGTTTTCGAACCGTTTTCGCAGCCAGGTAACCTCAATCCATCCATGTAGCAAACCCACAATGATACAGGAGATCGTAGTGAAGCCTAAGTTTCTTTTAAAATCGTACTGATTGCCCGTAGATGGATAAATGCTCAGGTCTCCCATGATACCTCCCTCCATCAGCGAATATACCAGAGCAAAAGTGCCCCAAATAATCGCAAATGGAATAATCTGTTTTAGAAGTCGCTTGTACTTTGGTTGGAGCATAGCTCCATAAATATATGAAATATCTAAGGCCTACTGATGCAAACTAAAATCTACCAGGCGCAGTTCGTCACGGGTGATCACTTTTTTACTGTTCATCATGTAGTTAGCCTTTCTGTTATCCTTGATGGCTACCTCTGCACCCTCCCAGCTATGCCATTGTAAAAAATAAGCTGCCTTTCCTTTAAGTGCATTTACTAGCTGCAGTTCATCCCATTGACCATAGCCACTATCCTTTGGTCCGGCTTCGCTCATTACCACTGTCTTTCCAAGTGATTTTAGCTCTTTATGGCCTGGGAAATCCGGAGTAATTCCGTAGTAATCCATACCAACAAGATCTACATAGTCAGAGCCTGGATAATAGGCGGTCACTTTAGCATTCCAACCATGAAACGGAATCACTGAGTATGTCCATATAAGATTATCAAGGCCGTAATCGTAAGTTAGGGTATTATATAGGTCTTTCCAGAGCGCTTTAAAATCACCTACATTTGTTTGCTCATTATTGTAGGCATTTATTCCCCACCAAAAGAAATCGCCATTCATCTCATGGAAGGGTCTCCAGATAACGGCAACGCCCGCACTTTTTAATTCTTGCAAGGCCTTTGCCACTCGATCAAGTTCATTGCGATAATTAGATTTCACCTGACTTTCATCGGCATTTTTCAGTAAGGAACGTAACTGAATCTTCTCTTTGCCATCTACGGTATTCCAATAACTATCGTATCCGTCAATAAACGGGTTGTCTGCATGCCAGCTCAGGGCAACCAGTCCACCTTCATTCCAGTGATCTATTAAGGTATTTACCGGATATTTAACGCTGGGAAAGTAGCCAAGATCTGCTCCTATCAAACCAACATATCTATTGGTCTGCCCCGCCAGCCTGCCCACGTATTCCTGATAGTATGCATTGATCTGATCAGGACCATCACCACAATGTTGCCCAGCAACAACCTGGTCATTGCCTATCAGGTGATCTAAATAAGCCAATATAGTTTCCTTAGTTCTATGCTCTGGTGCAGAAGACGGGCTGCCAGGGTCAGCAACTTCAGAAATTTCAATTTCTTCAAAATTTTCAACTAGTAGCTCCCTGTTGTTTTCAGGGCTACAACATAGAAAAAGTAAGGCCAGGAAAGCCAATGTAATTCGCATTTTATAGCATTTAATGGTTGTGTACTTTACGAAATCAAAAACCGTTCCGAAATTGTCAGGAGAATTGAGGTACTACCCTTGGACAGGGCTTTGAGGAGAAATCTTCCTGTGGTATTTGCATAAAAATAAAAGTAATACTATATTTATGTAATTAATTACGTAATTAACTATATGAATTCTTTTTTTAATACAGTTGGGAAAATGGCTTTGGGAAGCCGACTTCGAATACTCAATGAGCGCCTGCTCGCTGATGCCGAACGTATCTATGCCTTATACGATGTACATCTAAAACCCAAATGGTTTCCTGTATTTTATGTCTTATCACAAAATCAGAAAAAATCCATTACTACCATAGCAAATGAAATAGGGCATTCTCATCCATCGGTGAGCAATATCGTCCGCGAAATGTCTAAAGCCGGCATTGTAGTGGAGAAGCCAGATAAAAAGGATGGTAGAAAAAACATCATTCAGTTGAGTAAAAAGGGCAGGCAGTTTGAGGAAAAAATTCAATATCAATATACCGATGTAGATCTGGCGGTAGCCGAAGCTTTACATGAAACTACTCACAATCTTTGGAAGGCCATGGCCGAATTTGAATATCAACTGGATCAAAAATCTATGTTTCGCAGGGTTCGCGATGTTCAAAAAAGGCGGGAGTCTAAAAAAGTAAAGCTCGTCCCTTATCACGAAAAGTACCGCAAGGCCTTTAAATCTTTAAACGAAGAATGGATCAGGCAATATTTTAAAATGGAAGAGATGGATCATAAATCTTTGGGTCATCCTAAGGAATATATTCTTGATCGCGGAGGACATATTTTAGTCGCACTATATGAGGATGAGCCGGTAGGCGTATGCGCACTTATCAAGGTCTCGCAAGAGGATTACGATTACGAATTGGCAAAAATGGGCGTTTCACCTGCGATGCACGGCAAAGGGATAGGTTGGTTGCTTGGGAATGCAATCATAGAGCAGGCAAGATCTTTAAGAGCTAAAAAGATATACCTGGAGAGCAATACCATTTTGGAACCGGCTATCGCCCTCTACCGAAAACTGGGCTTTAAAAAGATCTCAGGAAAACCATCACCCTATGAGCGCTCAAACATTCAAATGGAGCTGGAACTTTAACTGAGAAGTGGTATTTTTAAGGAAGCCTCTAAAATGGTTAAAAATGACATGAAGTATAGCCTAGCTTTTGACGTCTATGGAACCTTAATTAATACAGACGGGGTATTTCAATCTCTTCAGAAAATGATAGGTGATAAAGCGCAATCCTTTATGGAGCTGTGGCGAAATAAACAATTGGAATATTCTTTTCGCAGAGGGCAAATGGATCGCTATACAGACTTTTCAATATGCACCCTGGAGGCTTTAGAGTATAGTTGTGCTTACCTTGAAGTGGCTTTGGAAAATGAACAAAAGGAGTCGCTCATGCGAAGCTATAAAACCTTGCCAATCTTTTCGGATGTCCTACCTGCATTAGACGCCTTAGAGGACGAGCATCTGCTCTATGCATTTTCAAATGGCAGTTCGGAAGCCGTTTTAAACTTGCTAGAAAACGCAGGGATCTCTCATTACTTTAAAGGAGTTGTAAGTGCTGAAGCTGTCTCACAATTTAAACCGAATCCATTGGTATATCAACATTTTAATGAGGTAACTAATAGCCTGAAATCTAATTCTTTCCTCATTTCAGGAAATTCTTTTGATGTCTTAGGAGCAATTTCATATGGTATGCGAGCTATATGGATAAGGCGTTCTCCTTTAGCTGTTTTTGATCCATGGAAGATAGCACCTACCGCAACCATTTCTAATTTATTGGAATTAAGTAGTTGTCTTAGTAAGCTAAATGAACCGTCATAGGTTGATCTCTTTTTATACCAAGTGTAACAATAATTTTTGCAGCTTGTCTTTCTTAAGTAACTAATCAAAAAAATAAGCGAGATGAAAAGCAACTATATTTCATCGGGAATTAGGCTAGTACCCGGCATCATCTTCCTTTTCCTTATATCCTGTCACCAAAACAAAAAAGCCCTGGATCAAAAAGCTGAAGTCTCAACCAAACTTGAATTTATAAGCGAGGCCCCGGTAAAGGCGGGGTTGGACCCTGTAATATTAGACAGCATGACGGCAGCTATAGAAGGTGATATTTATCCTAACATCCACAGTGTACTGATTTCTATAGACAACAAACTTGTTTATGAAAATTATTTTGAGGGGGAAGATGAGTTATGGGGAGAAAAATTAGGGGTTAAAGAACATCATAAAGATAGTCTTCATGATGTGCGAAGCGTTTCAAAAAGTGTTGTTGCCACCTGCGTCGGGATAGCAATAGAGCAAGGCAAAATTTCAGGGGTGGATCAAAGTATTTTCGACTTCTTTCCCGAATATAGCGACTACAATGTCGGAAAACGCTCAGAACTCACTATTAAACATTTGTTGAATATGTCGTCAGGTATGAAATGGAACGAAAATGTGCCCTATACAGATCCTGAGAACAGTGAAATTCAAATGACTTCCAGCGAGGATCCTATTGAATTTGTATTAAGTAGAGAAATCATAAACCCTCCCGGGCAAGTGTGGGAATACAATGGAGGAACAACACAACTCCTGGCAGCAATCATCGAAAAAGTCAGTGGCCTTAATATTCACCAGTTTGCCAGGAAGCATCTTTTTACGCCTTTAGGTATTGAAGATTCAGAATGGATTTTCTATCCTAAAACTGATCTGCCGGCCGCTGCTTCTGGTTTACGACTTCGTTCCAGAGACATGTTAAAACTTGGAATGCTCTATAGCAACAAAGGAACATGGAACAATACCCAGGTATTGGCTGCAGACTGGATAAGTGAGTCGACCACAGCCCATATAAGATTTGGACGTAACAATGTAGGGTATGGTTATCAATTTTGGATACTTTCAGCAGGCAGCATACTAGAAAATCAAAGTCATGAAATAGCAGCTGCTTTTGGAAACGGAGGGCAGCGAATCTACTTAGATGACAAACACGACCTTCTCGTTGTTATCACTGCCGGCAACTATAACCAATGGACTATTAAGAAAGATTCTGAAGCCTTATTAGTTGATTTTATTTATCCAGCACTTGCGTCGGACTAATTAAGTTCCATAGTGTCCAAGCTTAAGCTTCAAGCGCTCTTTTAACAAAGACCTTGGCCAGGTGGGACCTATATTCTGCATCAGCAAAATGATCGCTCATAACCTCAACGCCGTCAACGGCATGAGAAGCCGCTTCTCCATTTCCGTTATAAGCATCCTCAACTGCTGAAGCCCTATAGGGCGTATCTGAAACACCTGTAACACCAACTTTTACCTCATTACCGTTTTTTACTACTGCTACGCCGACTATGGCAAATCTTGAAGCCGACTGATAAAATTTTCTGATAATTCCCCTGGCTTACTTTTGGAAAACGTATGGCAGTAATTATTTCATCTTCTGTCAAGGCCGTGGTGAAGGTTCCAAGAAAGAAATCTGTTGCGGGGATGTTTCTGCTACCGCCTTTTCCCTGTAAATCCAGAGAAGCGTCGCATGCCAACACAACAGCCGGATAATCAGCTGATGGATCTGCATGCGCTAAACTGCCTCCTATAGTTCCTCTATTCCTGACCTGGATATCACCTATAGTCATAGCGGCTTGAGAAAGCAAATTCAGATGTTCTTTTACCAGGCCCGAGTTCGCTATTGTCTTGTGCGTACAATTAGCGCCAATTACTAGCTCATCACCCTCCTCAAAAATACTGTTCAGCCCTTCAACACCAGAAATATCGATAAGCAAGGAAGGATTATTTAATCGCAGTTTCATAGCCGGAACAAGGCTGTGCCCGCCGGCCAGGATCTTTGCATCTGTTCCATGCTGGTCTAGCAATTGTATTACCTGATCAACAGTAGACGCTTTTATATAATCAAATTTTGATGGTATCATTTCTGTACTGTTTTAATTTTGCATTGCTTTCCATACGCGTTGCGGCGTCAATGGCATTTGAATGTCTGTTACTCCTAAATGAGCGAGTGCATCTACCACCGCATTGACTACAGCAGGTGTAGAACCAATAGCTCCGGCTTCTCCAGCACCCTTTACCCCGAGAGGGTTATGTGGGCAGGGGGTTACCGTTCGGTCTGTTTCAATCATTGGCAGGTCATCGGCCCTTGGCATGGCATAGTCCATGTACGATCCGCTTATCATCTGACCCTGTTCGTCATAAATAACCTCTTCCAATAAGGCCTGGCCTACACCCTGAGCAACACCACCGTGTATCTGCCCATCTACGATCATAGGATTCATAACATTGCCTACGTCATCGCAGGCCACAAAACGTTTTAGATCTACTTTGCCCGTATCTTTATCTACTTCTACGACTGCTATATGCGTACCAAAAGGAAATGTGAAATTTGCGGGATCGTAAAAACTGGAAAAATCCAGACCCGGTTCAAGGCCTTCCGGATAATCGTGCGGGACATAAGCTGTAAGGGATACATCACCAAACGAAATAGACTTATCTGTTCCTTTAACCGTCCATTTTCCCTCGGCATATTCAAGGTCTTCTTCTGCGGCTTCTAATTTATGAGCGGCTATTTTAGCGCCTTTTTCAAGGATCTTCTCTACACTTTTAATGATGGCGCTTCCTCCTACGGCAAGGCTCCGAGACCCGTAGGTTCCCATACCAAATGCTACCTGCTCCGTATCCCCGTGTTCTATATCTACGTCGTCCATATCAATCCCAAGGGCATCTGCCACAAATTGTGCAAAAACCGTCTCATGGCCCTGACCATGCGAATGCGCTCCTGTAAATACTGAAACCTTACCTGTTGGTTGAACACGTACATGCCCTACCTCAAAGAGTCCGGCTCTAGCTCCAAGAGCACCTACAACTGCCGAAGGGGCAATTCCACAGCCTTCGATATAGGTAGATATTCCTACTCCCAGTAGTTTTCCACCACCGTTCTTCCTGGATTTCTCCTGTTCTTTTCTAAAATCTTCATACCCCAACATCTCTAACCCTCGTTTTAAGGTCGCCCCGTAGTTTCCACTATCGTACTGTAAAGCTACCTGGGTTTGATACCCGGGTTGAGAAACACCATCGAAAGGTGGGATAAAATTTTTAAAGCGTATTTCTGCGGCATCCAAACCCATTTCCTGGGCTCCTTTAGAAATGATGCGTTCTAACAAATATGTCGCCTCGGGCCTTCCAGCTCCTCTATAAGCATCAACCGGAACTGTATGTGTAAAAGGAGCTATGACATTGAGGTGAATTAGTGGGGTAGTATATACCCCTTGAAATAGCGTCCCATGCAGGTAGGTAGGAACCGCCGGTGCGAAAGTAGACAGGTAGGCTCCCATAGCGCAGTATTCATCACTTAACAAAGCCAGTATCTTTCCGTCTTTGTCAAAGCCCATTTTTGCACGGACTACATGGTCTCTTCCATGAGCGTCGGTTAAAAAGGCTTCGCTCCTATCCGCTGTCCACTTTACAGGCCTTCCTATTTCTCTTGAAATCCAGGTGACCAGTGCTTCCTCGGTATAATGATAGACCTTACTACCAAAACCACCGCCCACATCATGACTAACAACCCTTACCTTGTGTTCAGGGATCCCTAATACAAATGCGCAGAGCAGCAATCTTATGAGGTGAGGGTTTTGAGTACTGGTATACAAGGTCCATTTATCGGCATTTACATCATAGTCTGCGATATAAGACCGAGGTTCAATAGCGTTTGGCGCCAAACGCTGATTTCTGAATTCCATCTCAGTAACATGATGGGCAGATGCCAGAGCTGCTTCTACCTCTGCCCTATCATTTCCAATACACCAGTCGAATGCAGCATTATCTTCCCATTGGTCATGGACCAATGGTGCTTCCGAGGCCATTGCGCTTTCAGGGTCTGTTACCGGGGCGAGCGCTTCGTAGGCCACTTCAACCAACTCTGTGGCGTCACGCGCTTGTTCCTGGGTTTCGGCTACTACGATGGCAACAGCTTCGCCAACATGCCTTATTTTATCTTTTGCCAAAAGCGGATGAACGGGTTCGCGCATGGTTTCCCCGTTCTTGAAATTCACTTGCCATCCACAAGGAACCCCAAACTCACCGCAACCGTCTGAGGAGGTATAAATTGCAACAACACCTTCGGCTTTCTCAGCTTTAGATGTATCTACGCTAACAATCTTGGCATGCGCGTAAGGACTTCTTACGAAGGCGGCCTGGGTCATTTTGTGTAATTTAAGGTCGTCGGTATACTTGCCAGCTCCTTTTAAAAAACGAGCGTCTTCCCGTCGTTTTATTGATTTTCCAACATAAGTTCCCATAGCTTAGGTATTGAGTTGCTCAGCAGCGTGCTGAATTGATTTGACTATATTGTGATATCCGGTACAACGGCAAAAATTCCCCTTTAATCCATCTCGGATCTCGTATTCTGTAGGACTCGGATTTTCTTTGATAATATCGGCTGCCGTCATGACCATTCCAGGTGTACAAAACCCGCATTGCAGTCCATGATGTTCCTTAAACGCTTCTTGAATAGGATGCATCTGTGACCCATTGGACATTCCTTCTATGGTTGTCACTTCTCCACCATCGGCCTGAACGGCCAGAATAGTACAGGATTTAACTGCTTCTCCGTTAAGTGAAATGGTACAGGCCCCACATCCGCTTGTATCGCATCCGATATGAGTTCCTGTAAGTTGAAGTACTTCCCTCAAATAGTGCGTAAGACTCATTCTAGGTTCAATGTCATGTGCCTGTTTTACACCATTGACCGTGATAGAAATTTTCATTTTCGTATAATTTATGTTGTATTTTAAATAAAAATGCGCTCAAGAACTCCGAAGTTTTTCCTCCTTAGAAAACTTGCTCAATGAGAAAAATTTGGTTTATTAAGATAAAAAATAACCGCTAACCTAGTTAAGGTTTTTGCGAGTTTTTTTTGATAATGGCAAATATCGCATTCCATCTTTCAAAAAGTGGCAAAATTTAGCTAGCGATGATGCTGATTTGCTAAGTTTCGTCTTCTTTGCGCTAAGCGCAGTGCGTTTCTTAAACTTTCTAAATTATGGGCAGAGCAAAGGAGATCGATGTAGGGAAGCGCGGTTTTCATACCTAAAACCTCGGGGCTAAAATTACTACTCCCCGCCAGTGGGTTCAGCCAAACCACTTTCCTCGTCTTTTTGTGAATAAAAGACATCGCATCTCTCATTACTTCTGCTTCTCCGGTATCCCAACCGTCACTCAAGATGAATACCATGGTTTTCTTATCTAATGAAGAGTAGCCATATGTTGTTGTGAAATCGGCCAGGCAAGAACCTATAGTGGTTCCTCCAGACCATTGGGGAACTCTTTCTGAAATAAGATCAAAGGCCTTGTCAAATTCGTGCTGGTTCAATAGGTCACTTACCCTATGCAGAGCGGTGCTAAAAACAAAGGTGTCTATTTTGTCATAGGCGTTCTGGAAGGCATAAATTAGATGAACAAAAAATCTACTGTACAATTCCATAGATCTGCTAACATCGCAGAGGAGCACCAGTTTTAGCTTCTGTTCCTTCTTTTCGCTGTAAACAAGGTGCTGAATTTCACCTCCTTTACGCATGTTCTTTCTTATGGTTTGCCTAAGGTCTAAACCGATCTTTCTTTTGGAGGTTTTCTTTAATCTGCTTTTCCGATGCGCCAACTTCCGGGCAAGTTTTCTTAGAAGTGACATCATATGTTCCATATCATCATGACTAAGATCCTTAAAGTCTTTCCTGGAAAGCAGCTCTATGGTACTGTAGGAAGCTGTTTCCTTTTCGTCGGCATCAGGTATAAGGTTAAGCCAATCCTTTAACGCTTCAAATTGTGCCTGCCGTTGCTGTACTTTTGGCTTCTTACTTTTCTCTTTTGGAGATTCTTTGGTTTTGGAGTCCACAGCCTTATCTAGTTGCAGCCAAAATTCGTCGTAGAGCTCATCAAACTGTTGATGCTGGTGGTTATTTTTGGGCAGTACTGCTTTTAAAGCCTGTTTAAAAATGTGTTCCTTATCAATAGGCAAATAAGTAAGGGCATTCAAAGCATCGGATTCTTCCTGTGGCCCTGTAGAAAAGCCTTTTGTTCTCAAAAAACGGCAGAGGAGGGTGATATTGGCCGAGAGAGAAGTTTGATATGCTATGAAATTATCTGACATGGAACTCAATTGATTCGATTGTTGCACGTTGTTTAATGCCCGATGCCTTTTATTTGGTATACGCTGTAATGCATAAAGTACCCTACCCCAGTCTCGATGTGACTCCGGTTTTCTCAAGAAGTTCGGACAGTGAATCCTGGGTACGGCGAATGTCTTGCCAATCTTTTAATACCACACCCAAAGTGTCTTCAATAATTTGTTGATCTAGATGCTTTAGATGCATCGATGCCAGTGCTCTGGCCCAATCAATGGTTTCGGAAACCCCGGGAGTTTTTTCGAGTCGCATTTGTCGGAGCTCCTTCATAAAGGAACAAATCTGCTGCCCCAATTTGTCATCTACCTCCGGAACTTTCATCCTAACAATGGCGAGTTCTTTTTCAAAATCAGGATAGTCTATCCAGAGATAAAGACACCTCCTTCTCAGGGCTTCCGATAGTTCTCTGGTACGATTGCCTGTCAGGATAACCTGGGGTTTATTGGTCGCGGTTATCGTCCCAATTTCGGGTATGGTCACCTGCCAATCTGATAAAACCTCAAGTAAAAAACTTTCAAATTCTTCATCTGCTCTATCAACTTCATCAATAAGTAATACCGCTTTTTTTGGATGTGTAATAGCTTGTAAAACAGGGCGTTTTAGAAGAAATTTCTCCGAAAAAATTGCCTCCTCAAGTGTATGTAGGTCGGCTTCTTTCTGTTCCCGCATTTTCAGATGGAGCAATTGGTGCTGGTAATTCCATTCGTAAAGTGCATGGGTGCTGTCAAGACCTTCATAGCATTGTAGTCGTATAAAGTCCGTGTTCATGGCTTTGGCCATTACCTTGCCAATCTCTGTTTTGCCTACACCCGCAGGGCCTTCGACCAAAAGAGGTTTTTCTAGTTTCATTGCCAGGAAAACAGACATAGCAATAGCACTATCTGTAATATAGTGCTGTTGCTGCAACATCTTTTGCACCTTAGCTAGCTCCTTATTTTGCATTTAAACCGCCAGAAAAAAGTTAGGAGATTAAGATACCTAAAATGCAAGGGCCATACAAGTATTGTGACAACTTCGGCCCGATGTATTACAGATTATCAAGTTGGTTACTCTTCTTGTCGGTGCTGATGGTCCAAAAGAAACCAACAAAAAAGAAACTATCTGCTGCCGGTCTTAGTGCTCTGCGTTCAAAAATGCCATCGACATTTGGAGTGTTGGCGTATTGATAGTTGTTTATGTTATTAAAACCCAGCAAATTGTTAACCGAAAAGTAAAGGATCTTCTGCTGGTCTATCAAATAAGCCCAATTAAAACTCAAATTGTTAAAAGCCTTTGTTTTTTCGGCCATGAATTCGGGTGTATTGGGATTGTTATAAGGGCGTCCGGAGCCAAAGCTATAGGAAAGGCCAAGCTGAGAGCGCCAGTTGTTTACCCAGTATTTGGTCACCAAAGAAAAGCTGTGTTCCGGCGCAAAATTGGGGGTAACCTGGGAGGGGTAGTTTCGAAAGTCGCGTTCAGTATTTAAGTACGAATATGAAATCCAATAATCCAGGTAATCTATTGTTTTGTTGTCTCTCCAGAATATGTCCAAACCAGCGGCATATCCTTGCCCACCATTGTCATAGATCGAATTAAAAAGTGGGAGCTCTGTGTCGTATTTTATCAGGTTATCGTAGTCTTTGTAATACGCCTCGGCCCTTAATGTCTTACCATCCCCTAAATACTGATAATTTAGAATATAATGTGAAGTTTTTTGGGGTTCGAGCTTCCGATCGTATTTTAGATATTCTGTAAGCGGGTTCTGATAAAAATCTCCATAAGCCAGGGAGAACTGCCCTTTTTCGCTGCTCTTATAAGCAAATGAAACCCTGGGAGAAAGATTGTAGGCTTCCATCAATTTAGAATACTCAGCTCTGGCACCGAGCTTCATGGCAAATGCATTGCTAAAGAAAATATCCCCTTCTACAAAAGCTGCCCCAAGCTGATCCTGGTAGTCGCTATCAAAAGTAAAACCATCAATGGCAGTAAAGGTCTCATTATAGTCTGTATAGAAATATTCAGTACCTAGGCTTAGATTAAGTTTACTACTGAAAGTTTTTTTTACTTTTAACTTTAGATGTGCGGCAGTTTCGCGAGTGTCCACCTTATCATCTAAAAGACCTATTTCATTGGTGTCATTAGAAACACTTCCGCCTGTATACAGTGTCCATTCTTTATCAAAAAAGTGTTTGTAGGAGCTATTAAAGTACAGGTTGTTATTTTTTAAACTAAACCTTATAAAGTCCTCGAAATTAATGTCTTCTTGTTCGATGTCAAGATTGGAATGTGTAAAACCGGTATACAGCTTAAACATGCCTTTTTCTTTCTTACTTCTAAAGACAGCCTCCCCTGAAGCGGATTCGTACGGACTATTCCAGCGAACGCCCTGAGTTGAGGGAATTAGATTCTCGTAAGGGGCTAAATTGATGTACGAGGTATTAATACTTAACGACTCGTCGCCCCAAATTTCGGTATGTCCCAGACCACCTCCAACAGACATAATGGAGATATCGGTCTTTTCCTGATCGGGCACGTCTGTAGTATTAAGGAGTAGCACGCTAGATAGGGCTTGCCCATATTCTGCAGAATATCCTCCCGTACTAAAGGTGATACCTTTAAAGAGAAAGGGTGAGAACCTACCTCGGGTTGGTATATTGTTAGCGGTCGCGTTAAAAGGTTGAAAGACTCTAAGGCCATCAATAAAAACCTGAGTCTCACCTGCTGTTCCTCCCCTAACAAAAAGGCGTCCGTCTTCATTAACTGTGGCCGTTCCGGGTAAGGTTTGCAGCGCTGCAACAAAATCGCCGGCAGCTCCTGCAGTCGTCACGATATCCAGTGGTTTTAATACAGAGGCTTTAGAGTTGTCTCCAGCTTCGAAAGTTCCTGCGGTAAGTGTTACTCCGCTTAATGCGTTGATCGCCTCACTCAGAGTAATCTGTAAATTTTTGAAGTAGCTAATGTCCCCTACCTCATAGTGGGTATCGTAACCCAACATTGATATTACCAAGGTTTGAGTGCCTTGCTCGGTAGTCTCAAATACGAACTTTCCGCCATCATCTGAGGATGCGCCATCATAGGTGCCCTCTAAATAGATATTGGCTCCAGAGATCGGGTTGCCTTTTTCATCTGTAACGGTTCCGGATACAGTGTTTTGCGAAAGTCCCAGGGCTGTGGCTAGCAAAAAAATAATAGTTATTATAGGTTTCATCGATTGTTTTATTTGATACAGCAAAATTCAGCCAAGGGTGGCGGGCAGCCCAAACTTATATTCCGAATTGTAGTTTTTCCAGACTGAATTGGAGGAACAAATTTTATTTACATTTCGGCAGCAGAATCTGACAGTTCGGTAATTAAGATTGCGTTACCAAAGGAACTCATCGCAATTTTGGGTCATTGTTAACGAAAAAACTTTAATCCGATGAAAACACTAGCACTATTTGTAAGCTTAATTTTAACTACACTGGCCGCTCAGGCTCAGGAAAATCAAGGGGTAACCGTTACTGTAACTATTGAAAATGTACTTTCTGACGCTGGCCATATTATCGCCTCTCTTCATACCTCAGATACCTTTATGAAGGGTCCGGGTGTAATAAACGCACAGGAAAAAAGTAAAGCAGGTGAACTTAGCTTGACCTTTGAAAATGTTAAACCAGGCACTTATGCTATCATGGTAATGCACGACGAAAATGACAACCAGAGAATGGATTTCGAAGAGAATGGAATGCCAAAGGAAAACTACGGCGTAAGTGGTAACGATATGGCCATGGGCCCACCCAATTTTGAAAGCTCAAAATTTGAAATTACGGCAGAAGACAAAGAATTTAAAATTCGCTTCTAGACCATAGCATCAATCAGGAAACCCAAAAAGCCCGCAGATCGCGGGTTTTTTTGTGTTTAGGACTATTAATGGTACATTTAAGAACCTATAACCAATTAAAAAAGCTCCCCCGGCCAAGATAATGAGACGACATTTCTACATCTTTCTCATAGGGAGTTTCTGTTGCCTACAACTAAATGGTCAGAATTCTAAAGTAGACAGCCTGATGGGTATATGGCAAGATAGCCAGCTATCAGATTCGCTAAGGTTCGAAGCGGGGTTAAATGTATGCAGGCTGCATTTTAGAAAAAACTTGGACACAGCCAGGGCCTTTGGCCGCAAACTTTTAGCGTTCGCAAAAGATCGTTCGAACATGGACTGGGAAGGCACGGCTGTGAACTATGTTGGTAGAAGTTATGCCGTTCAAGGTAATTTTAAGGAGGCACTAAAAGCCTTTAAGGAGAGCCATGAAATAAATATAAAGTTAAAGGACAAGAAAGCCATGGCCACCTCCTTTAGCAATATTGGAACTGTATACTACGAGCTGGGTAATTATACGCAAGCTATTGAAAACCTTTTGGCTGGACTTAAATTGTCTGAAGAATTGGACGACAAACCAGGGCTTTCCAGGGTAACAAATAACCTGGGAAATGTATATGTCGGCCAAAGAGATTTCAAAAAAGCGCTGGAATATTACCGATATAGTCTTGAGATCAAGAAAGAGTTGGGTAACCCACATGCCCTGGCAAATGCATACAACAATATCGGACTTACTTATACAGAACTCGGACAGTCTGATCTGGCGCTCGAAAACCTATTAAAAAGTGCTGCAATTGCAGAGGAAGCTGGTAATAAATCGGCTATGACCAGGGCCTACAATAATATTGGGAAGGCATATAATTTTGAAGGTAAATATCAGGAAGCCCAGGATTATCTAAACCGAAGTGTGGCTATAAAACAGCAAGTACAGGATAGAGATGGGCTAAGGGAAACCTATTACTATCGTGGAAAAAATTACCTAAGCCTAAAACAATATGCATTAGCCAGAAAAGATTGTGAGAAAAGCCTGGAACTGGCAAGGGAAATGGGTACTTTAACCATTATCACAGGGTCATGCGAGTGTTTAAGCGAAGCCTGGGAAAATCTTGGAAACACTACAAAATCACTAGCATATTTTAAGCAAGCGGTTATCGCTAAAGATTCATTGTTTAGCAATGAGAAAACGCAGGAGATCACCAGGCAAGAAATGCAATACCAATTTGAAAAACAACAGTTGGCAGACAGTATTGCATTAAACAAGCAAAAGGCAGAGCGAGAACTGCTTTTCGAGAAGGATCTTAACAAGCAGCGGAACCTACTTAATCTAGTGGTCTTCGGCGGGCTTGGATTACTTCTTATTGGGGGTATCTATTGGCGATCGAGGCAAAAAAGTAAAAAACTCGAACAAGAGCGTACACTGGTAAGCAGGTTGAAGCAGGTAGACCAGTTAAAAGATCAGTTTCTTGCCAACACCTCGCACGAGCTAAGAACGCCCTTAAATGGTATCATAGGACTCTCAGAATCATTAAAAGATGGCGCAGCCGGGAAGTTGTCAACTGAGGCAGTAGAAAATTTAGATATGATTACCAACAGCGGGAAACGACTTACGCACTTGGTTAACGATATCCTGGATTTTTCTAAGCTCAAAAATCACGACTTGCAATTAAACCTGCAGCCAGTAGATCTTCACGCGGTCGCAGATGTGGTGCTAAAGCTCTCTGAACCCTTAGCTCAAAATAAAAATTTAGAGTTGGTTAACACCATTTCAACGAATGTTCCATTGGTTGAAGCAGATGAAAACCGGATACAGCAAATCCTCCATAACCTCGTTGGTAACGCTATTAAATTTAGTAGAAATGGGAAAATTGTTCTTGGTGCGCATACAACTATAGATTTCGCAGAAGTTTCTGTCGCTGATACGGGTATTGGTATTGCCGCAGAGCATTTGGATAAGATTTTTGAATCTTTTGAGCAAGCCGACGGATCTACCGAAAGGCAATACGACGGTACCGGTTTAGGGCTTTCGGTGACCAAGCAATTAGTGGAGCTACACAAAGGGAGCATTAGTGTGAAATCTGTGATTGGTAAGGGCTCTACTTTTACTTTTACCCTTCCGCTGAGTTCTGAGAATAGATCTGGTAAATTGCAGGAAAAGGCTCAGGCCATAGAAAGAATTCAACCTATAGAAGCCGACATCTCGCATGAAAGAGAAGTTTCGGTTGAGCCAGGTAAGGAGGCAAAATATACTCAAATCCTAATTGTAGACGATGAGCCGGTAAACAGGCGAGTGCTTCAAAACCATTTAACGGTAGCCGGGTATGGAGTAAAAGAGGCAGCAAACGGGGAAGAGGCCTTAAAATTAATAGATAAAGGAGAACACATAGATCTGGTGCTGTTAGATGTCATGATGCCTGGATTATCTGGCTATGAAGTCTGCGAGAAGATACGGGCTAAATACCTTACCAGCGAACTGCCTGTTGTGCTACTCACTGCAAAAAATAGAGTAAGCGATCTGGTTACAGGTTTCAACGCCGGTGCTAACGACTACCTTACCAAACCATTTTCTAAAAACGAGTTGCTCAGTAGAATTAAGACGCACCTTAACCTTAATGGTATTCATAAAGCGGCAAGTAAATTTGTGCCGACAGAATTTATCAGATCGGTAGGAAGAGCAGAGATTACCGAGGTTGTTTTGGGAGACCATGTTGAGAAGGAGGTAACCGTACTTTTCAGTGACATTAGAGGATATACTCACTTGGCAGAAGGAATGACTCCCAGGCAAAATTTCAAATTTGTGAATTCTTATGTTGGTAAGATGGGACCCATAATCCAGGACAACGAGGGCTTCGTAAACCAATACCTCGGAGATGGTATTATGGCTTTGTTCCCTATGGGAGGCGGAAATGCTCTACAAGCCGCAATAGATATGCAAAAAGCCATTCAACAGTACAATTTGCGAAGAGTTAATGATGGCAACATCCCTATTTCGGTTGGGATAGGAATGCATACCGGCCCTTTGGTTATGGGAATAATAGGTGACATTCACAGAAATGATACAGCCATAATTGCCGACACGGTAAACACAGCTTCAAGAATGGAGGGGGTCACCAAACACTATGGAGCCAATATCATAATAAGTGAAAACAGCCTGGAAACTGTTGAAAACCGTGAAGACTTTTCGCTGCGATACCTTGGAAAGGTCCGCGTAAAAGGGAAGGATGAGGTAGTGGGAATTTACGAATGCTTCGATGGAGACGAGGAGGAAAGTATGGTCATGAAGCAAAAGACATTGAAAGATTTTGAGAAAGGGCTGGCTCACTTTCTAGCGGACGAATTTCCGAAAGCTTCAGCAGTTTTTGATAAGGTGCTTACCAAAAATCCAAATGATGGAGTGGCAAAATATTTTATGACCAAATCCGCGGAATACACCATCTCAGGGCCTCCTGCAGACTGGAAGGCGGTGAATACTATGCAGGAGAAATAAGCTGCTCACGTTTCTCTAGGGTCGCTATCCCGGAAGAACAGCATGAAAAAGCCAGTTGAGTTTGCAAAAGAAATAAAAAGTTGCGTTTAGATTTCATGGGTTAAAATTGAGCGCTTTCAGTTTTTACTTTTCTTGAAGTGTCAATTTCTAAATGCTCAACTGTCGAGAATTTATGAAATGGTCCATTCCCTGCCATCCTTAAATACTTGTTATACCTTCTATCAACCTGATCTTGCAGGGCATCAAGTTTGAGTGCAGCTTCCTCCTCCGTCCCGGATAAATAATTGGAGAAGCGTTTCTCAAGGCTTAAATAACTTTCAATAGGTATGCTGGGTTCCTTAGAATCTAATTGTAAAGGATTCTCAGCTGCTTGCGACCTTCTGGGATCGTTCCGGTAAAGCAGCCACTGACCAGAATCTACTGCGGCTCTGTGGTACTTTATCGGCTTTTTTATGTCGATCCCATGAGATGGGCTATGGCAATAGGCAATGATTAAAGATGGGCCCTCGTAACTTTCTGCCTCCAGGAAGGTCTTTAGGGTCTGCTGTTGATCGGCGCCTATGGCTATAGAGCCAACATATACATCATCGTAGGTCATAGCCATGAGTCCGAGGTCTTTTTTCTGTTTCCCTTTACCCTTATGTGCAAACTTGGCGGCGGCTCCAAGGGGCGTAGCTTTAGACATTTGTCCACCGGTATTGGAATACACCTCATTGTCTAAAACCAATATGTTTACATTTTCGCCAGAAGCCAAAACATGATCCAAACCACCATAACCAATGTCATAAGCCCAACCATCTCCTCCTACAATCCAGACACTTTTTTCAATAAAGTGTTCCGTTAGGGCGCTCAGTTCGCTAGCCTCGGCCGTATTTATTTGTTGTAATTGTGTTTTTAATTGCTTTACGGCTTTACGCTGTTCCGCAATCTCGGCTTCGTTCTTTTGAGCGGCATACAACAATTGCCATACCAAAGCAGGAGGTAATTTATCAGCCAGTTTCTGAAGTAGCTGTTTGGCATTTTCCTTTTTATGATCCAGGGTGAGCCTGAACCCCAGTCCGAATTCTGCATTATCTTCAAAAAGGGAATTCGACCAGGCCGGTCCCCTACCCGCTTCATTTTTGGACCACGGTGTTGTAGGCAGTGCCCCTCCAAAAATTGAACTGGCTCCGGTGGCATTGGCTACCAGCATGCGATCTCCAAATAACTGGGAAAGTAATTTTAAATAGGGCGCTTCACCACATGCCAATACTCCGGGCGAATATTTGAAAAGAGGCTGATGCAGCTGTTGCTGACTCACTTTGGTCTGGTCTATTTTGGAGCGATCGAATTCTGGAATAGTTTGGAAATGCTCCCAGTTCTCCCTTTCCTCTTCTATCACTAATGTCCTGGAAACCATTGTAAGCGCTTTAGCAGGGCAGGCATCTATACAATTAGAACAAGAATTGCATTGGTCTGCATTTATCTGAAGGGTATGATTCAGTAATTCGTTTGCCCATTCAGGTTCAAGGCTGGGGACGGTTTTAAAGGTCCTAGGTGCATTTATAAGATACTCATCTCCGAATACTTTTGGTCTTATAGCCGCTTGCGGGCAAGCCATACTGCAGGCGCCACATTGTGTGCAAAGCGCTGTATCCCATTGCGGCAGATCTCCCGTAACATTTAGAACACTAAGTTTAGAGGTATCCGTAGGAAAGGTTCCATCAACAGGTAATTCACTTACGGCTACTTCTTCTCCCCTGGTGGCCAGCAGTTTCCCTAACAAAGTTTCTGAAAAGTCATCTTCGGCACCCTGGTTATACAATATATCATTTGCTTCTTCCGGAATGGTCACTTCGGCTATATACTGCTTCAATGCTCCGAGCGATTCCTGATGGACCAGACCGTTTTTGATAGCTAAAAAGCAGGCGTGCAATGGCGAAAATATGAGTTCGGCCGCCACGTAGTTTTTGGCTAGCACTGCCAGGTTTACGCTATAGAGCGAAATTTTTTTAGCCCTGATCTGATCTTGTTTTATAGCGGGTAAACAATTCCAAAAATCAAGAGAATTTAAAGTAGAATTTACCAGAAGGGTCCCGCCTTGTTTCAGTAGATCAATCGAATTATCGTTTTGAACGAACCGAATGTCATCACAGGCGATAAAATCAGCCTGGCTAATTAAATATGGTGATTTTATCAGTTTTGAATTTATTCGAAGGTGGGAAACGCTTCTCGAATTCAGTTTTTTGTAATCACATTCGGTATAGCCCTGAACATAAGACTTCTGGCTAAGTAGTTGTAAGGTATTTGTAAAGCTCTCCGAATTTTTATCTGATTTGGATTGGTAAAAAATAGCTTTGTAGTTCTCTGAATCCACAGGAATCTCGTTCGCGTATTTCAAACTTAAGTAAGTGACGTCATCATTAATCCCAATTGTGAAATTGTTTTTTGGTTCTTCAAGTTTAAGGTTATCAAAAACTGCCTTTGCCATGGAAGGGGTAAACTCTTTAGAAGACAGTCCGTAGCGCCCCCCCACAATTTTTGGTATAGTTTCAAAGTGCTCGGGCTTAGCGCTCAATGCCTGCACGACATCCAGGTACAAGGGTTCACCAGAAGTACCGGGTTCTTTAGTTCGGTCAAGGACGGCAATAGATCTGCAACTACCCGGGATGGCCCTAACCAAATGTGCCGCACTAAAGGGTCTGTAAAGGTGAACCTTTATAAGTCCGACGCGCTCACCTTGAGCATTAAGGTAGTTTACAGCCTTAGCTATGGTTTCGGTTGAAGAGGCCATAGACAGCAATACGCGCTCAGCTTTTGGATGACCAATATACTCGAACAGCTGATAAGACCTTCCGGTAAGCTCATAAAACTTATCCATTTGTTGTTGTACAATTTCCGGACAGTCGTCGTAAAAAGAATTGACCGCTTCACGGCTTTGAAAAAACACATCAGAGCCTTGAGAGGTTCCTCTAATAAAAGGGTTATCCGGACTTAAAGCTCGATTTCTATGTGCCATTAAATCTTTTTTGTCGATCATTTTGGCAATTACCTCATCGGAAATTTCTTCAATGGTGTTGCTCTCGTGTGAGGTTCTAAATCCATCAAAAAAATGGACAAAAGGAATTCTTGAGGCTAAAGTAGCTGCCTGGGATATTAAAGCAAAATCCATTGCTTCCTGCACCGAGGTCGCTCCCAAAAACGCATAGCCGGTACCCCTCGCAGCCATTATATCGCTGTGATCTCCAAAGACCGAAAGCGCATGAGTAGCCACAGATCTTGTAGCGACGTGGATAACGTTGGGAGTTAACTCTCCAGCAATTTTGTACATATTCGGCATCATTAGAAGAAGTCCCTGAGAGGCTGTGAAGGTTGTTGCCAGGGAACCTGCCTGGAGCGCGCCATGCAAGGTGCCGGCAGCGCCGGCTTCACTTTGCATTTCGTAAACAGTGGGGACGCTTCCTAAACAATTTCTATTTCCTTTTGCACTCCACTCTTCAACCAATTCAGACATTTCAGAAGCTGGAGTAATAGGGTAAATGGCACATACTTCATTGGTTTTGTATGCTATCCGCGCTGCGGCCTGATTGCCATTTAGTACAATATGTTGTTGTTTTTTCACGACGAGTAAACAAAGGTTCTTTGTTATAATTAAGGCTTACTATTCTATCCTTTTTAGAAAGTTTTTATAATTACTTTTTGGCATTCGAGAATCGGGTTCTATGCCATCCGCTGCTTACGGTAATATCAAATCTCTTAACCCTGCTTTCGTTACGGGTTTTTATCGGGTCAATAGTGGTAGTTTTCATGATTCTGAGTTTTTTTCATTAAAAACCCGACTACCCTTGCGTATTCAAGAGTAGTCGAATTTCAGTTTTACTTTTCGAACTCAATAGTTACAGGAGTTGGATTGGTAATGATGTCGAATACTGGTGAGAACTGTGATAAAGCTCTTAACTGCTCCTCAGAAGCATCAGACTTTACTTTGAATTTCACCTTAATTCCGTCAAACCCTTTTCTAACTTCAGGATCTAATCCAAGGAATCCGTGAAGATCAGCTCCAGCTATTAAACTAGATTCCATACCTTCAATATCGATGCCTTGAGCAGCAGCGTGGTATGTCATTGCTCCAGTAAGGCAAGAACCTAAGGCGTGAAGAACGATTTCTGCAGGGGTAGCAGCTTTGTCTTCTCCAAGAAGTACATTAGGATGATCTGCTTCCATTGTAAAAGTCTCTTCACGTGTAGTGTCTTCCTGACCTGCTCCGTAAAAACCTTTAACGCTTGTTACACAATGCCCGCCATCTATCCAGTTGTTCTTGGCTCTGAACTCAAACTTTGCCAAAGAAGGCTCCGCCTGAATATGCTCAATAGTGGCATTTAATTGGTCTACATTTACTCCGTTTTTTTTGTTTTCTGTTGTAATCATTTTGATAAATTTTTTTAGTTAAACAATTTTCGTTGCCAAACTATAGGCATTTGCCGTGCCAAAAATTTAAAATATTGATTATCAACTATTTATATCGATTCTACAAATATTAAAATCCTCGAAATTTCGTTATTTAACGACATTTCGTTTATTTAATTACGAGATTTCGTGATATTAAACCGGTCGGGTGATGCCCAAAGCTTTAATTCTTGAGGTGAGGGTTGTTGGAGGTAGGTTTAGCAACTTGGCCGCGCCATTCTTACCGGATATTTTCCAGGTAGTTTTTTTTAGCGCTCTTAAAATGTTCTCTTTTTCCAGTTCGATAAGTTGCTGGGAAGTAAGGACATCGGGTTCGCTTACTATAGTCACGCCTTCTGTATTATTCGGTGCCTTGGATATCAAGGCCTCCCAATCTATACGTCCTTTTTGAGTCACAATGACCGCGCGTTCAATTGTATTTTGAAGTTCGCGAACATTGCCGGGCCAAGTATATTTAGATAAGACAGCTTTGTCCTTTTCCGACAATGCATTTAGTTTTTTGTTGAGTTTTGACGAATACTGCTGCAGCATTTCCTCGGCAATCAGGTGCAGATCTTGTCCTCGTTCTCTCAGCGGAGGGACGTTGATCGGAAATACATTCAGTCTATAATAGAGGTCCTCGCGAAATTTTTCTTTTTTGGCCAGAGCAGGCAAATCTCTATGGGTTGCGGCAATAATTCTAACATCTACCCTAACAGTTTCGGAACTGCCTACAGGATCGAACTCTCCCTCCTGGATTACACGTAACAGCTTTGGTTGCAACTCCAGAGGTAACTCGCCTATCTCATCTAAAAAAATAGTTCCCTTATCGGCCAAAAGGAAGCGGCCTTTTCTGCTTGATGTCGCTCCTGTAAAAGCGCCCTTTTCGTGACCGAAAAGTTCGCTTTCGATCAGGTTAGCGGGAATTGCACCGCAATTCACCCTGATCATTGCTTTCTCACTTCTGGGGCTCGCCTTGTGAATAGCCCGGGCCACCAGCTCCTTTCCGGTACCGGTCTCACCTGTGATCAATACAGTAGCTGTTGTAACGGCCACTTGTTTTATCTGTTCTAAAACCTGCTGCATACCAATGTCTTGGGCTATTATGCCATAGTCACTGGTAAGTTCCTTTAACTCCTGTTCAAGATATTGCGCTTGCTCGGTTAGCAGGTCTATTTTATCTTCTGCCTTTATACGTTCGGCAATATTTCTCAGAATTAGGGTATAGAAGATTTGATCTCCACTCCCATAACGGCTTATGGTTCCTTCATTTAAGGTTTCGGTCCCTGCAGATCCGATCACTTTAACAATTTGCGGTAAATAATTGTTTAAAGATGGGGCGCTCCCGTCTGCTTTGGTAACGGTCAAAGATTCTATGAGTGCTGCGCTGGGTTCATCAAAGAAAAAAAGCACATTGCGCTGAAGCGCGTCCCTATTTTCTAAAAGCTCCTCGGCTGAAGGGTTGGTAAGGATGATCCTGAAGTTCTGATTGAACATAATAATGGCGTCCATAGCTCCATTGATCAAACCGCTCATTTTAGTATTCGCCGTTTCTATCTGCTTCTTTGATGAGGCCAGGCGTTCCTGAATGGTATCGAGGTCCCGATGCCTTTTGATCATCACAGAAAGAATCCCCTGGGCAAATCCGCTGTCTTGCTTCATCAGATCTAAGAACTGCTGTCGGCTAATTTCAAGAAGTTTGCTCTCTTCTGTGGCCGTGACGGAGGCTGATCTAGATTGATTATCGATAAGGGCATACTCCCCAAAGCTTTCTCCCTGGGTTAGATTTCCAAATTGATGCTCCCCCTCATGCACCCTTACAGCGCCCTCAAATATGGTATACATAGCCCGCCCTGGATCTCCTTTTTCGAAAATCGTCTCGTTTGTCCCAAACGTTTTTAGTGCAAGTCCGGCGCTTAGATTAGAAAGTGAAGACAGGGAAACTTCCGCAAAAAACGGAACCTGAGAAAGAAAGTTGGTAATCTCCTGAAGTTTTGCTTCATTCATTGCATTGTATTTCTTCACAAGCGCATAATAAATATACACAATTGCCAATCAATACGGTTGCAATAGCGTTTGTAAAGAATTCTTAAACTTCCTCTGCCAGCCAGGCCTTCATCATCCACACCGTCTTTTCCTGGGACGATATAAAATCACTAATCATCGCATTTGTACCCTCGTCATTAGCTTCATCTGAAGTTTTTAAAATCTGCCTTTCCAAGATTAAAAGTTCTTTCAATGAGTTTAGGATCAGGTTAATGGCGTCATAATCCTTAGTAATATTCTTCCCTACCGTGACTCTTGAGTTTGAAATGTAATCCTCAAAGGTGTGAAGTGGTACTCCTCCTAAAGTAAGAATCCGTTCGGCGATCTCGTCTACCTTGAGATTTGCATCAGTATACAACTCCTCAAATTTTACATGTAAATCAAAAAATCCTTTCCCTTTAATGTTCCAATGAATTCCTCTTAGGTTCTGATAATAATGCTGAAAATTTGCCAAAAGTTCGTTCAACGCCTTACTCAAAGCCTGTGATTCCTGGGCTCCCAGCCCTATGCTATTTAATTTCATTTGTTTCGATTTAAATTTTAATATAAAATTAATAAATATGAACTCTGATTTGTATAGTTTTTATCGATAGTTTTTATACCTTTATAGTTCAAAACTTGTATTGATGACTATCACACAATTGCAATATGTGCTCGCGGTTGCCGAGTACAAGAACTTTACGTTGGCTGCTGAGAAGAGCTTTGTCACGCAGCCCACCCTAAGCATGCAAGTACAAAAGCTTGAAGACGAGTTAGATGTACTTATTTTTGATCGAAGTAAAAAGCCTATTTCCATCACCGAGGCCGGTACTAAGATTGTAGAACAGGCCAAAAACATTGTCAATGAAGCCGAGCGCATAAAAGACATTGTAGACCAGGAAAAGGGGTTTATTGGAGGAGAGTATACTTTAGGAATCATTCCAACCGTTATGCCAACGCTTTTGCCAATGTTCCTAAAAGCCTTCATCAACAAATATCCTAAGGTAAATCTCATTATAAAGGAGCAGAGTACAGAAAGCTTAATCAGGAACTTACAGGACGGCCATTTGGATGCCGGAATAGCCGCCACGCCCTTAGAAATTGAATTTATCAAAGAGCGGCCCTTGTATTACGAACCTTTTGTGGGTTATGTACCCAAAAATCACCGGCTGAACAAAGTGGTGCAGCTGAGCCCTACAGATCTGGATATTAATGACGTGCTGTTGCTACAAGATGGACATTGTTTTAGAGATGGGGTAATAAACCTTTGTAAGTCTACAAAAAGTTATCCCGACGAACACTTTCAGTTACAAAGTGGCAGTTTTGAAACACTGGTCAATCTGGCGGACGAAGATTTGGGAATGACCTTGCTACCCTTCCTGAATACGCTTGAGTTGGATGAGCGTAAACGCAATAATTTAAAGTATTTCAACAACCCTCCCCCGGCGAGAGAAGTAAGCCTTATCTATCACAAAAAAGAACTAAAAATTCAGATCACAGAAGCTTTGAAGGAAACAATATCGGGGATTGTAAGAGGGGCAATTGCCTTTCAGGATGTTAAGATAATAAGTCCGGTAAACAAAGGGTAGTTAATCTTTGCGACGATAGCGTTCTTTGCATTCTTCGATGCAACCTTTGAATTCAAGGATAAGCTTGCCATCATTAAACAGCAGGTAGTAGGCGCCGGTAATCTCTTTACCATCCCTGCTGTATTTTAACTCCAGTTCGTCATCCTCTATGCTAAAAGACCCAGAAGTGTTAAAGGCGTTATTATCCGCATTCAGATAAGAGAAACTTCCATCGGCTTTGAAAGTATATTGATTTTTACTATTAACCTCAGACCAATCTACTGCACCTCCCGGGCTTATTTTTGTTGCTTCGAGTTGCCAGACACCAAGAAGTTTGCTAGAGCCTGCCTGTACCTCCTTAAAGGCACCTCCCCCTTCATTACAGCTTGTAAGAAATGTAGGGAGTATCACCAAGAGAAAGAATAAGAAGATCGCCCTTTTATAGGTACTCATGATGAAGTGTATTTCTAAAGATAAGAGGCCGGAACTTTAGATGGGTTGCTCCTAAAAACCAAAAAAGCCACCTTGCGGTGGCTCTCTTTATGCTTTTAAATAGATTAAACTAGGTTGTAATTCTGGTTTATCAGTTATGAACTGTTGCAACCAGCTTCGTAATTCTTCAATCTCGTTGGGTAAGAGTCTGGAAACTGCTTTTTTAAGTTCTTTGCTAAATAATTTTGCATCAAAACTCACTTTTTGGAGTACCGTTTTATAGTACTCCAGCATAGCTCTAGCCATATTGTTTGAATGTTTTTAGATTAGACTGTTATCTCAAAGTTAACCAAAAAAAGGTAATGATTATTGCCTGGATTCCGTTAAAAATTGGATAATTTCATGTTAAAATCGACAAAAAACCGATCTCAATTGCATTTTATGGGGATTAAGCCACTAAAGTACCTTTTTTGTTACGCATTGATAATCATAGGTTTAGGAGCCTGTGCTTCACAAAAACATTCAAAGATCGGACGGGTGATTGAATCTGTAAGTGGCTCTGAAGATAGCAAGCGACATTTTACGGGAATTTTAGTGTATGATCCTGTTTCAGGAGATACACTTTACAGTAAGAACAGCAAAAAATATTTTACACCAGCCAGTAATACCAAAATATTTACGCTTTATACCGCACTAAGGCTATTGCCAGACCGCATCCCCGCCTTAAAACACAAGTTCCAAAACGACACTTTGTATATCAGAGGTACCGGAGATCCAAGCCAGTTTCACCCCTATTTTCAGGATAGTACCTTACTTAAATTTTTGCGGGGTTATTCAAACATCGCCCTTAGCACGGGCAATTTTTTTGACACCAAATTTGGGCCAGGCTGGGCCTGGGAAGATTATGATTCCTATTTTTCCACGGAACGCTCGGCGCTTCCCTTATACGGAAATGTGCTCACCTTTTATCCCGATACGGCCGTACCCAACTATTTTGAGAAAAATGTGCATCGATATTCCATTTTATCGAATATTATTGAACCAGTATCTGGCCCACCTTCAAGGGCGATTGACAAGAACTTTTTTTTCCGCAATAGGGCTGCAAAAGATACTGTGTCGTTACCTTTTATTACCAATGATACTATAATTCAAAATCTTTTAGGAGAGGCCCTTGGTAGGTCTGTTTCCATTCACAAGGGTAATGATAAAAACTTTGAGGATGTGATCTATAGTGTCAAAACCGATTCTGTACTTAAACAGATGATGCAGCAGAGCGACAATTTTTTAGCAGAGCAGCTCCTCGTGCTCAGCAGTTCAATGCTTTCCGATACTCTAAACACTCAAAAGGCTATAGATTACAGCCTCGAGGAGCTGCTACCCGACCTTAAACAGGCTCCCCGCTGGGTTGATGGCTCTGGCCTCTCTCGTTACAATCTTTTTACACCAGAGTCTTTAGTAGCCGTGCTACATGCCTTGTACAGGGAAGTTCCTCTAGAGCGTCTTTTTCATTTTTTCCCTTCAGGAGGAGTCTCCGGAACTCTGGAGGATTGGTATCCTGGTGAGCCGCGACCTTATATTTACGCCAAAACCGGAACCCTTGGCAACAACCATTGCTTAAGTGGCTACTTAATTGCGGAATCGGGCAAAATCTTGATTTTTAGTTATATGAACAACCATTTTAGGATGCCGAGTAGCCAGATTAAATCTGAAATGCAGCAGGTTTTTGAGTGGATTCGGGATAGCTACTAAAAGAGGGGTTGGAAGTTGGAAGTTATGAGTCTACAATGAAGTCTGGGAGAGACTTGGTTTTTTCCCTTTTTGTCTTAAAACAAAGTGGTTTTTAAGCTTTGGGGTTCTAAACCCCTCCCCAAAACAATTTATCGTCCCTCCTTGTAATTTTCTTGCAAAATATTGATACTAAAACTTTGTTCTAATAATCACGCTGTTTTAGGGGTTAAGTGCTTAGAGAACCTATGGCGCAACATTTGAAGTTTGGGATGGATATACTTTTTGCAAAAGGGTTTTTCAGGGTTTGAATAATAGTAATTATGGAACATTTCGTGAGAGGCCTTGAATTCTTTGAGAGGCAAAGTCTCAGTGATAAGTGGCTCACTGAATTCAGATTGTAGCTCGGGCCACATCATTTCAAGTGCTTCAACATCCTTCTTTCTAAGCGTATAAATAGCGGAGCGGTATTTATCCCTAAGGCTGTGCTGAACGGTGCTCTCATGTGTAAATAAATGTATAAGGACTAAATCTTTTAAGGAGATCTCGCCAGGTTTGTAGGTAACCACTACCGCCTCTGAAAAACTCTTATGGTCCCCATCGGAAGCAACGAAGCCCTGCTCTACGCTAATCACTCCTGTTAAAGATTGAAATACGGCTTCGGTGCACCAATGGCAACCTCCTCCAAATGCTATTTTTTGTATGGAATTCACATTATTTTAGTCGAGAATGTTGCCCTAAAATAACTGCTGTATTTGAGCGAACTGTAATAGCATAACGGTTTTGGCATCTTTGATTTCTCCGGTAGAGATCATTTCGATTGCTTTAATAAAAGGCAGTTCTAGCACTTCTATATTCTCGGTCTCTTCGGCCACACCTCCACCCTCACCTATTTTCATGCGATCTTCATAGGCGCCTATGAAAAAATAAAGCACTTCTGTAACTGAGCCAGGCGACATATAGGACTCCATGACTTTCTCTACCTTACTTATTTTATAACCGGTTTCTTCCTCCACTTCTTTTTTAATGCATTCCTCCGGATTATCTCCATCTAACAGGCCAGCGCATACTTCAATCATCATACCCGTTTCGTTGCCGTTCACATATGTAGGCATTCTAAATTGACGTGTTAAAATAATACTGCCCTTTTCCTTATTATATAAGAGAATTGCAGCCCCATTTCCCCTGTCATATGCTTCTCTATGCTGCGTTTCCCAACTTCCATCTTCTTTGAGATATTCGTAGGTATATTTATTTAGTACATACCAATTATTTGACAAAACTTCCTTTTGAATGTTTCGAATATTGTTGTTTTCCAAAGCAGTTTGATTAACGATTTCGGTAAATATCGGTTTTGCTTTTCGAATAATGAATAATTACCGCTACAAAAGCGATAATCAGCCAAATATAATCGAGGAATATAAGGGTTTCAGACGCTAGTAGCACCGCACCCAAAGTAATTCCAAAAATTCCGCCAGTACACAAATAAAGTAAGGCATGCCCAAACCGCCGGGATCGTACGCCCAAAATTGGAAGTGCATTAAGGGCTACAACCGGAAGCACAACTAATATCCAAATAGTCTCAGCAAGGCTAAGAGGAGTATCAAATCTCCAAATTTTGACACTGTAAATCACAAATGCCAAAAGGTTTACTAGTATTAAGATGCTGTTCTTTTGTTCGCGGGAAAAACTGAGACCTGCCAAACTCATTTTCTATTGTATTAGCCGTTTCATACTGTAATTGCATTGTTAAGGTAACGTCTAAAGGGAAGCATCTCCATATATACCTGAATCAATTTATCCTTAAATGAAGGTTTAAGTACTTCAGAGTTTGGAAAGCGATGCGCTACGGCAATGGTTTTATTGCGCAACAGATCTATATGCGGGTGACTTTGGGAAAATCCTTTTGGGGCTGATTTAAGTTTTTCATCCTCATAAAGTGCACCAAAAATAGTCTTGAAAGATTTCTTGTTAATGATCTTCTTAAGTTCTTCGCCGTCGTAATCAATGGCTTCCCGTAAACTTCGAAGAACCCTTGCCTCAGGCCTCCAAATCCCTCCCGCGAACAGGGATTCCTTCACGCCTATCTCAACATAAAAATCGCCTGTATTAGGGGCTTTGTCTAAACCGGCGGCAAAATGGTCTTTGTAAACCGGTTTATGCGGGTGAAACATTAAATTATTATTAATGCGGTTAATCCCTTTTTTTCCAGGAGTTTGGTAGTAGTCATCATCTAGCTCGGCCAGGGTGGAATCAACATCGTCTAACCATAAGATAAAGTCATTACGCACTTGATGGTACCATTTTCTATTGGCATCCATCCATTCTTTGTTATTATTTTTTTGAAGTTCCTCTAGAAAACGAAAGAGTTCTTTGAAATTCATTAAGGGTTGATGATTCTTAATTCTTAATTGGTAATTGGTAATGTAAGTTCCTAGTTTTTAAGCTAAGGCTACCTATTGCTTGCTGTCCACTATCAATCAAAAGGGCTTATCTCCATCCAGCAAGTCACCCAAGCCTCCAAGAATACTACCCTCACCCTTGTCTTTTCCTCCACCTCTTGGGGCTGCTGCCCATACTCTTCCGGCCAATCTGCTAAAAGGCAAGGATTGTATATAGACCGTTCCCGGACCTCTGAGTGTTGCAAAAAATAAGCCTTCTCCACCAAAAACAGTGTTCTTAATACCTCCCACGAATTCAATATCGTAATCCACATCTTTGGTAAAGCCTACAATGCAACCTGTATCTACTTTTATAACCTCTCCCGGATCCAGTGTTTTTTTGGCAAGTGTACCACCAGCGTGTACAAAAGCCATTCCATCACCTTCTAACTTTTGCATAATGAAACCTTCTCCGCCAAAAAGGCCCCTGCCTAAGCGCTTAGAAAACTCTATGCCTACAGAAACGCCTTTAGCGGCGCAAAGGAATGCGTCTTTCTGACAAATAAATTTTCCCTGTTTTTCAGAAAGGTCTATGGGTACTATTTTTCCGGGATAAGGCGAGGCAAAACTCACTTGCTTCTTTCCCTGACCAACATTGAGGAATGCCGTCATAAAGAGACTTTCTCCTGTAAGTATACGCTTTCCCGCGGAGAATATCTTCCCAAGCACACTGGTATCCTGGTTAGATCCATCCCCAAAGATGGTATCCATTTTTATATCGGTGTCCATCATCATAAAACTGCCTGCCTCAGCCACCACAGCCTCTTGCGGGTCTAGTTCTATTTCAACATATTGCATTTCTTCTCCGTAAATTTCGTAGTCTATTTCGTGTGCATTCATTTTAATAATGGTTTAGTGAAAAAGTGATCTAGTGATAAGGTTGATGGTTATTAGTTGATGGTTGACACTATTTGTTACATTCCAACACTTTGGTTATTTGTTTTATAGGTTCAAATTAAATTTAACGCTGTATCGGCCCTATGCAACATTCAACTTTTAACCCTTAAGCGCACTGTCCATTCAAAATTAAAAGTAGAGACCGTTACTCCCTCTTCATTAACACCAACAGATTTCATCCAAAAAGTTTGCCCTTCTCCTGTTGCGATTGTTTTTTGCAATGCTGTAGCAATCTTATGACCATCTTCACAGGTAAAGGTAATTCTCCCTGTAGCCTTCTTAGTAAAGCTTGCATTATTGTTGGCCACCAACATTGAAATTGGCTTACCAATATCTCTAATCTGGTCTATAACCATGGTCCCCGTACTGAACTCCGCCGCCATACCCTGTACCGCCCAAAACATAGAATTGAACGGGTTTTGGTTAAACCATCTATGCTTTACGGTAACGATTGCCTTGTTCTGATCAATGTACCTGAGACGTACTCCGCACAACCAGGCCGAAGGTAATTTAAAGATAGTAAAGGCATTGAACTTGCCCGGTTTTGTTGGCATTGCACTATTTATTTTGGTTAAAAGTATTGAAAATTTCTGAGTCTACAATTGTTAATATTATGTTAAATATTAGTACTATGTTTTGCATAATACCTGCTTTTGTATATATATTTGCATTGTAAGTTATTATGTTATTCATAGAATTATATCAAACATTATAGAATCATGGCAGAAACATTAACCAAGCACGAAAGAAATTTATCGGCCATTATACATGCCTCAACCTTTACGAAGTATTTTATTCCTTTTGGAAATTTTCTTCTTCCTTTAGTACTGTGGCTAGGAAATAAAAACGATCATGATTTTGTGGATTACAACGGCAAGCAGGCGCTCAATTTTCAAATTAGTATTCTGCTTTACGGATTACTTCTGGCCGTAATAACCGGAGTATTGTTTTTAATTTTCGCCTTCGATTTTGTGGGCTTTGTTGATATTTTGGATATCAATGAGCATGATCTATCTGAATTTGGCCATCGTTATTCTGGCTTCGGCGTACATATCATATTTATGGTTTTGGCCGGTATATTAGGCCTGGGGTTGCTGGTTTTAGACGTGGTTTGTACAATTCTTGCCACCATTAAAGGCGGTAATGGAGAAAAATATGTTTATCCCTTCACTATTAATTTTATACGATAATGAGCAAGTTAAGTGATATAGTAACGGTTCTGATTTTATTAGTCTTCGCGGCTTTTATTAACCTGGTATATGGGCAGGAGAGCCCAGATTCTGAGCTTTATCAGACCTTAAAGGAAAAAGACAGTATACTTTTTAACGCTGCCTTTAATACCTGCGAACCGGAAGTGCTGAAATCTCTTTTTACTGAAGATTTTGAATTTTACCACGACAAGGTAGGTGTTACCGAAGGGAGGGCCTCATTTTTAGGTCCGATGGAAGAAAGGTGTGCAAATCTAGATCCTAATGCGCTTCAACCCGCAAAAAGGATCCTGGTAAATAACAGTTTGGAGGTATTCCCTTTGTATAAGCAAGGAGAATTATACGGAGCCATTCAACATGGAGTTCACAAATTTGAATTCCTTGATGAAAACCAGGAGTACCAGCAGGGAGATATTGCAAAATTTACGCATATATGGGTTAAAGAAAATGGAGAATGGAAAATAAAAAGAGAATTAAGTTATGATCATCAATCACAGCAATTATAAAAAAAGATCGGTCCTAATCACACTGATCCATGGAGTTATTCATCAACAAACCGCATAGGCGGACAAACTGGAGTTTATTCATCAATCAAAATCAAAATGTACCAACAAAAAACGAACAGTTAACCAAGTGCCATAACTCACTCTCAATTTTGAGCTAAGCACAGTAGAATCAAGAAATTATGAATGTAGAAAACACAAAAGCACAAATGCGCAAAGGGGTTTTGGAGTATTGCATCCTCTCTATCCTAAGTGGAGAAGATAAATATGCCTCTGAAATTTTGAGCTCCCTGAAAGATGCGAAAATGCTGGTGGTAGAAGGAACTATTTATCCCCTGCTTACCAGACTGAAGAATGCAGGGTTGCTCAACTACCGATGGGAAGAATCTACCTCGGGGCCCCCAAGAAAATATTACGCATTAACAGAGACAGGAGCATTGTTCTTGAAAGAACTGAATATCACCTGGGACGAATTGAGAAATGCAGTGAATTTGGTAACCAATGCTAAAAACAACTAAAAATGAACAAGACAGTCAATATAAATCTAGCCAATATCCTTTTTCACATCGATGAAAAAGCATATAACAAACTTCAGCGCTATTTAGAGGTTATAAAGAAGTCTTTTGCCGGAACTCCGGGAAGTGATGAGATCATAGCCGATATAGAAGCGAGAATAGCAGAACTTTTCCATGAAAAAATGGAAAACGAACGCCAGGTGGTTACACTGAAAGAAGTAGATGAAGTCATCAATATTATGGGCCAGCCAGAGGACTACATGGTAGATGAGGACATTTTTGAGGACGAACCAAGACCTAAGGGTCCTTCCACCAAGAGTCGGGTTAAAAAATTATACCGTGATATCGATAGTAAATACATCGGTGGTGTATGTTCGGGACTTGAGCACTATCTTGGTTTTGACGCATTGTGGATACGGCTCATCTTTGTATTCCTCGCCTTGTTCACCGGTTTTGGGTTTATAGCCTACATCCTACTTTGGATCCTGGTACCGGAAGCGGCCACGACTTCACAAAAACTAAATATGAAAGGCGAGGCTGTTAACATCAGTAATATAGAGCGCAAAGTTAAAGAGGGCTTTGATGACGTAGCAGACCGAGTTAAGAACGTAGATTACGAAAAAGTTGGCAACAAGGTAAAAAGCAGTGGCAAAACCTTCTTTGATACTGTTGGAGACATTATAGTCTTCCTTTTTAAAGTATTCGGAAAATTCATTGGAATTTTGCTGATCATTGTAGGTGCAGCAACGCTTATAGGCTTGTTTGTGGGACTATTTACAGCCGGGATCTTAGACATTATCCATATCCCTGGTGTGGACTTCTACGATATGGTAAATTCTACCGAAGCTCCTATCTGGTTGGTTTCCCTACTAACTTTCTTTGCCGTAGGTATTCCATTTTTCTTCCTGCTCTACTTAGGATTAAAAATATTGGTAAACAACCTGAAGTCCATCGGGAATATTGCAAAATTCTCCTTACTGGGTCTATGGTTACTTGCCCTAATTGGTTTAACAATACTCGGAGTTAAACAAGCTTCGGCTCATGCCTATACAGGAAGCACTACGGTAAGGGAGAACTTGTACTTCCCTCAAGACCTGGATACCTTAAAAATTCGCTTAAACTCCAGTGATTTTTACGAAAGGGAAGAAAGCGTTCGCATTAATGGTATGAGAATTACGTATAATGAAGCCGGAGATCCATTTATATACTCGCCTGATATGCGATTTGATATTAAGAAATCTACCGACTCTTTGGCTCATATTCGCATTCGTAAAGATGCCAATGGTCCTTCGTTTGCTGATGCTAGGGCGAGGGCAGACAAAATTGAATATAATTATACTATTGATGGAAATTCACTGGTACTAGATGATTACCTCACCACAGCCATCGGAAACAAACTGCGTGATCAGGAAGTTAGAGTAACTGTATTCGTGCCCGTAGGAACGCAAATACAATTCGATGAAGATACCAAAAGACGTATTGGTAGGGTAACCCGCTACGATAAGGACCTCTATAGAAGTGAGATCGTGGATTACCTCTGGTCTATGGAAGACAACGGGCAGCTAAAGTGTTTAGACTGTCCTGAGGAAATGGACGAAGATGATTCGGATGATGCGGATGGCCGTATTATTATCGATGAAAATGGCGTGGATATCAATATTGAAGAAAATGGCGATTCATTTAAAATGAAGGTAGATAAAGACGGTTTAGAAATAAAAGCGGAAGAAAATGATGATTTTCAGGTTTTCAATTCATCCTTAGAAATCAACAATTCAGTTAAGTAAATACAAATAATAAAACAAAACATGCGACTTTTAATCAACGAAAAAACAACGATCATGACAACACTAGCAAGAATCACTATCGCACTTATTATGGCCCTTTTTGCCTCTTCATGTGCCTTTGATATCAATTTTGGAGAAGGAAAAAGAGGGAACGGGGAAATTGTAGAAGACCGAAGAGAGGTTACTGAAGAATTTACCGTAGTTACAGCCTCTGAAGGTTTAGATGTTTACGTCACTCAGGATGATGAATTTGATATCACCGTGGAGGCAGATGAAAATGTAATCGATCTTATTGGAACAGACATTAGAGAAGGACGTCTTAAAATCCATGCCATTGAAAATATTGGAAGAGCTACAAAAAAGATCTACGTTACTTTACCAGAAATTACTGGTCTAAGATCTTCAAGTGGTGCTGATCTTATAGTGAAAGACGCAATTGAAGCCAGTAAAATAAGCTTAGACGCCAGCAGTGGCTCTGATCTTCAGGTGGCACTAACCGCGGATGAAGTAGAGGCAGATGCCAGCAGTGGTGCAGACATCAAGATCTCTGGAGAAGCCAATCTTTTCTATGCAGACGCAAGCAGTGGATCTGATATCAAGGCCAGAGATTTTAAAGTGAAAACCTGCCACGCCGGTGCAAGTAGCGGAGCAGACATTTCGGTTTATGTTACAGAGTCTCTAACCGCAGATGCAAGTAGTGGTGCAGACATTTCGTACTCCGGAGAAGCCACTGTAAAAAAGAAAAAGTCAGTCTCAGGTAGTGTTCATAAATACTAACAATCAACAACCCAGCCAACCTTAGGCCTTTTAGCAGGCCATATAAAACCAACCTAAGCTTCGAAAACCCTGATTCGTCTTAATTTTAGTTAGGACGAAGCTCAGGGTTTTTGATTTATGCATCAGGCATATTTGGCTATCTTAGTGGCATGCAAATGATCCTTAAAAAGTATGCTCTTAGGTTGCGGCATACCTTCAGAATTTCAAGAGAGGCGTATGATTCTCAAGAAACCTTAATTGTCGCCTTAAACTTAGATGGTTGTACAGGTTTTGGCGAGGCGACCTCCAACCCTTACTACGGCGTTAGTTTTGAAAGCATGCAAAGCGAAATTGAGGATATCAGGCCAGAAATTGAAGCTTTTGCCTTTAGCAGCCCTGAAGGTTTTTACCAATTCCTTAAGACGAAGGGCCTTAGTAACTTTGCAATTTGTGCGCTAGATTTAGCAGCCCATGACCTTTATGGTAAATTGAAAGGCAAACCACTCTATGCCCTTTGGGGAACTTCTATAGAAAGTTATCCAATTTCCAATTACACTATTGGCATTGATACTACAGAAAAAATGATCGCCAAAATGCAGGAAACACCCTGGCCAATTTATAAAATAAAACTCGGTACAGAACACGACATATCTATAGTAAAGGAACTAAGAGAGCAGACCGATGCCATTTTCCGTATAGATGCCAATTGCGCCTGGTCTGTAGACGAAACCATTGCCAATGCCCCAATCTTAAAGGATCTGGGTGTTGAATTTATAGAACAGCCCTTAGATCCTCATGATTGGGCAGGGATGGAAAAGGTGCAACATCACAGCGTCTTACCAATTATCGCTGACGAAAGTTGCATCCTGGAAGAAGATGTCGAAAAATGTAGCCTTAGTTTTAACGGCATCAACATAAAGCTGACCAAATGTGGAGGACTTACACCTGCATTGCGAATGATAAAAAAGGCCAGAAAGCTTGGGTTAAAAGTTATGGTAGGTTGTATGACAGAGTCTTCGGTAGGGATCTCGGCAATTGCACAACTCTTACCACAATTAGATTATGTAGATATGGATGGCGCAATGTTGCTAAGCAAGGATATTGCAACCGGAGTTGAAATGACAAGTAATGGAAAAGTGGTATATCCAAAAACGAACGGGTCTGGCGTAACATTATATGATGGCTTATTCTCTTGATAGCTTTCCTGGGCGAGAAATTGAAATAGAGGGTAAAAAATACCTCTATTTTGGTGGAACGGCCTATTTGGGAGTTCAAACAGACCGGTTCTTCCAAGATTTGCTTACGAAAAACATCAAAAAATATGGGGCCAGTTACGGCGCATCCCGGCTCTCAAATATTCAGTTATCTGTATACAGTGAGGCTGAGAAATACCTGGCAAACTGGATAGGAAGCGAAGCTTGCCTAACGCTCAGCTCGGGTTACCTTGCCGGACAAATGGTGAGCGGTTATTTCTCTACTAAGAAATACAAACTATTTTATGCGCCCAACAGTCACTCAGCACTATACGCCTCTGCTGTGCTTAAAAAACGGCCCAAGCCTCATGTTACGTACTCCGCGTTGAATTTAGCGCTTCGCCAACATCTAGAACTGCATCCTACCATAAGCCCGGTAGTAGTTCTGGACACCATAGATTTCTCTGGTTATAGCTATCCAGACTTTGAAGGTCTTTCATCACTTCCCATTGAGGAACTGATCATTGTGGCTGACGATTCTCATGGTATTGGTATTGTGGGTGAAGAAGGGAAAGGGGCCTATCAAAAGCTCTTAAAGTTGAACCCAAAAGAACTGCTTGTCTGTTGTTCTCTTGGCAAAGCTCTTGGAATTCCTGCGGGAGCAATGTTTGGCAAGGCTGCACGGATAAAATCGCTTTCAGGCTCCGACTTTTTTGGAGGAGCCAGTCCGGCCGCACCAGCCTATTTAGCTACCCTTATGGAAGCCACTGAAATCTACGACAAAAAAAGAGGCTTTTTAAGTCAGAATATAAAGCTCTTTTTAGATATAATTCCTGAAAATAGCAAGTTTAGAATGATTGCGGACCATCCCGTATTTGCTTATAAAGATGATGAGAAAACGGCTTTTCTGAAGGAAAACGGCATTCTGGTAACTGATTTCAATTATCCTAATGAAAAGGCTACATTAAGCAGTAGAATTGTGCTAAGCGCCGCCCATCTGGAAGATGACATCAAACAGCTTTCAAGTCTCCTCTAAGACCAATATATAAATAGGTATAAGACAGATATTTAAGTTTTTAAAAGAATACCTACTCTATCGTCAAAATTTTAGGGTTTTAACAAAAAAATTCATAACTTTTATGGAGTATTTTTAAATAACTCTAAAAACACATAGCCATGAAAAAAATCCTTGGATTTGTTTTTTTGATGTTGATTTTGGTGGCCGCCACCTCAAGCCCATCTTCTAAACTGCAAAGTACCCCCTCTATAGAAGGTACCTGGGAACTGGAAAGCTTCTATAATTTTGACGACGAAGGAAATATTTCAGATACCTTACCAGCTACAGACGGTTATCGTCAAATTAAGATGTATTATAACGGTAAGGTCATGTGGACTCGCTATGTGCCTGCAGATTCAGTGGAATGGTTTGGGTATGGATCTTATGCAACAACAGATAGTACACTATCTGAAAAGTTGGAGTATATGTCTGCTTCCATGTTGAAGAATGCACAGCCCAATATGGTATGGAATATGGAGCTAGAACTAAAGGAAAATTGGTATAGCCAGATTTTTCACGATGCCGAAGGCAATCGCATATCCTCGGAAAACTATAAAAGGCTTGATTAAGTTTGAGTTTTAACAAAAAAGCCCTGATCTTAGGAGATCAGGGCTTTTTTATTTTATGAGGAGCCTGGTGTCGCATTAACTCACTTCCTGAGGAGTTTCAACAGTGGCCAAATAGCGTTCTGCATCTAAAGCGGCCATACATCCCGTACCAGCTGCAGTTACAGCCTGTCTGTACTCTTTATCCTGGACATCGCCACTTGCAAAGACTCCAGGTTTACTCGTTTTAGTTGATTTACCTTTGGTTATTAAATAACCGGTATCATCCATCTCTAGTTGCCCTTTAAAGATATCTGTATTGGGTTTGTGGCCAATAGCCACGAAAAAACCAGTAATGGCAATCTCCTCTTTTTCTCCGGTTTTATTATTCACCATACGCAACCCTTCCACAACCTGCTCACCGATGATCTCATCGACCTCAGTGTTATAGCGTAAATCAATATTTGAAAGGCTATTAACTCTATGTTGCATAGCTTTAGAAGCTCGCATATAATCTTTTCTTACCAGCATGGTCACCTTATTGCAAATATTGGCAAGATAGGAAGCCTCCTCCGCAGCGGTATCCCCACCTCCTACAATGGCTACATCTTGTCCTTTGTAGAAAAATCCATCACATACGGCACAGGCAGAAACTCCACCCCCTCTGAGACGTTGCTCACTGGGTATATTTAAATATTTAGCTGAAGCTCCGGTTGAAATGATGACGGTCTCTGCTTCCACTACTTTATTATCATCGATAGTTACTTTATGTATTCCGCCTATTTCATCGCTGAAGTCTACTGCTGTCGCCATTCCTATTCGCACCTCAGTTCCAAAGCGTTCAGCTTGCTGCTGTAACTGCACCATCATTGTAGGCCCATCAATACCCTCTGGGTATCCTGGAAAGTTGTCAACCTCAGTAGTAGTGGTCAATTGCCCACCTGGCTCCATACCTGTATACATCACCGGTTTTAGGTCTGCTCTAGCCGCGTAAATTGCAGCCGTGTAACCAGCAGGACCTGAACCTAAAATAAGGGTTTTTATACGTTCTATATTTTCAGACATAACTCAATATTTCACTTATATTTTTCCGCTATAAAAGTAGGTTTTTCGGTGAAAACCTTACACTTAAAGTTATCAAAAGTTATTATGATGCTAAAGGAAGAAACAATTAGCCGTCAGCGATGACTTTTACCTATTCTACCAAGCCGTATTTTTTAAGAGACTCTTCCCACATTGCAGATTGTATTTGAACAATGAGTTGCTTATTTACCTTATCAAAAAGCGGGTGGGATTTTGGCATAATGAAACTTCGATATTGCTTTTTAAAGTTCAAAGGCAATAAGCTAACTTTTAACTCCAGATCATTGGTTTTAATGAGATGCTCTAAAGCGGTTTTGTCATGAACCAAGACCTCGATGTCTTTTCTTGCCAAGGCCCTTAGCCCTTGATGGGGTGTTCTAAAAATCTGGGAGGGTAAAAGATCATTTTCAAGTACAAAGTCTTCCCCGTCAGAAGCGCCTATAACCCCTATATCTTTCACAGTCTGCAGGTCTTCTAACCCATTAATATTGGCTTCAAGGGTATTTACCGTTAAGGTAGAAGCAATTGTTGCCGTAAAACTTGATATGATTATTATGGCCGTAAACATCCAAATTATAGCAATAGTCTTTCCCAAATGCGTTTTTGGCGCCTTGTCTCCATAGCCAACCGTGGTCATTGTAACTGCCGCCCACCAAAGACCATCAAAAAGTCCCATGATACCAGGCCTGAATTGATATTGGTTTTTTCTACGTTCTACAAACCACAACAGCGTCCCAAAAAATAGCAGTATAAACAATAGCAGAAGTACGACCTTTAAAAAATCCTGAGAAAAGAAGTTGTTAAGAAAAATTTGAAACTGACTCTTATTGCTCGAGCTTGTTGCAATCCCGATACCCGATATGTAAAAGGGTTGACTTACCTCAAATTGCTCAAGCCTATACGGAGTGTTGGTGAGGGGATTAATCGTAATATCTATCTCACCGTAATCAAGCATTCTTATAATACCCACCTCATCGCTTACCTGAACATACTGAAATTGCAAATCCAATGTTTTGGCAATATGCTCCCACAAGTCTATGGAGACACCAGAATACCCTTCAAAATCCTTTAATACGAAAGGTGGGTCTTGATGAATGCCTACCCGGAGAACATTTTCGGCTTGAGCCTGCTCCTCCTGTGCAAATACCGTTCCGGCAAAAATCCCCGTCAATAAAAAGATAGCCCTTATTTTGGCGCTGATTAAACTCATTTTAGATGGTCTTTTGCGTTGGCGGCTAAAAAGCGCGATAAAATCTGCTGTAACATGAGCTCCTGTTCGGTAAATGCATTTTTATCTCTAGAATAAATGCAAAATACGGCATCACTTCCATTTTGCTGTTTAAAGGGAGTAAACAGTCTTGAATTATAGCCATTGCCATTTTTTCCACTAATGTATTGATGAGCTTCCTTTTCAAAATCCAGAATCATCAAAGGTTTAGAAATAGCTAAGGCATAACTGGCCAGGTTCTCTTTCTCATTAAACTCTTCCTGCCTATTGGTTTCTGCCTCCTCACCTCTTCGGTAACCCACAAAATGAATGTGCTCTCCTACCTTGAAAGCAAGCTCAAAAGCATCAATCCCTGTTTGGTCCACAACAAGCGGTCTAAGCCCATCAAGAGCCACTTTCCAGTTCGCATTTTCAGGAATTTTATTTACCAAGCCGTGAAGTAAACTAATACCTCCGCCAAAAGTCTGGAGTTCTTTGCGCTGGTTCTTCAAAGTGCGGGTTTGTGATACGATTTCAGCTTTTTGTTGGCTTAATTCCTCTTGCTTTTGCTGCAATGCGGTTTGTAAATTTCGTATCCGCCTAAGAAACCATTGTCGCAGGCCAAACCAAAAAAATAAAAACCCAATCGCAGCCAACAATAAACGTCCCCACCATGTTTTAAACCACTTTTTAGAGACGGCCATACCAACGGATAGCGGTTTACTCCATGTAAAACCGCCTGCTTTCTGAGCTCTTACCTCCATAGTATATGCCCCTCCGGCCATGTTATCCAAATTGAGTACAGAAGTTTCCAGGGGAATCCAACTGAAGTCGCTGACCTCATCGGCATCAGCCTTGGCATCATATATTTTGTATTGGTATTTAATTTCCTCTGCCGGATAGGTAAGTGTACCAAGCTTAATTGCTATAGGTTCATCTTCTGCAAGCCTGATAATATCTCCGATCTCCTCACTTTTTTGGGGTGTAACAAAAGATTTCAATGTTGGAGATTTCGTTGTCATCGGTTTTGAAAAATGTTCTCCGGAATAGACTACTCCTTCTGCTGTGCCTACCCATATTTTAGAATCACTATCTACAGCTAAACAACGATATGCTGCTACCTTGGAAGGTGTACCCGAACTTTCGTCAAAAAGAGTGTAATTGCCCTGATCATCTAAATGTATAAGCCCGCTGGTGTCTGTAGACATCCACAGTGAGCTATCGGATACTTTGACAATTGAGCGAATTTCTCCATCTGTATGTGGCCCTAAAAAGACGCGCCTAACGGTCTCTCCATCGTATTTTAGAAGTCCGTCTGTTGTTGCCAGCCAAACCACACCTAAATCGTCTACCTCCATATCGTGAACTTCAAAAGTAGCACTCACTTTAAAAGGAAAAGCCAAACTTTTGTTTGTAAAACGGTCTTGGGTCCAGTCATATTTATAGAGATAAGATGATAGTCCTATCCCGGCCGCATACAACTCGTTCTTGCCTCCTTCCCTCACTACCAAAACCCTGTCAATGAACCCCTTATCCATTCCGTATTCAATTACCCGGCCTTCCTGTGTTACCTTGGCGACACCAACAATTGGCTTATTTGAAGTTGCCTGGCAAAACCAGACATCTCCGGTATGATCTGCGAGCATAAAGAAAATACCTCCCCCCCGATCAGTTAAATCCAAAGTTTTATTTAGTGTATTATCGCTATACTTAAAGATTTTACCATCTGTAGAGCCAAACCAGCTGGCCTCACCTACGGTGGCTATTCCGGTAATATTGTTAAGACTGTTTGCGCGTTTAAAACTAACGTCCTGCGAGGATTTGTTTATTTCAAAAACAGGGCCCTGGGAAACATAAACTCTTCCGTTCGCCGTGGTATGCAATCCCAAAATATTGTCATAACCCATCCCAAAAACGGTTTGAAAAAAACCTGACCACAGCAAACCCAGGCCCTCATCAGTACTCACCCAAATATGTTCTTCCTGCGCTTTAGGATCCCGTGTAACGATAATGTTATTTATGTGCTTAAAGGGAAGATCTTCCACACGATGAGGATCATTTGAACCAAAGAGTTTTCGTAAACGCGCTTGAGGTCCTTCCATTTGAAAGGTATAGAGCCCCTTTTGAGAGCTTAAAATTAAAGTCTCTTTGTCTTTTTTTGTTATTTTTTGAAACTGTTGTTCGGTATTGTAAATTTTAAGGTCAGACTGCTCACGTGCCCCATTGAGTCTGATCCTGCGAAGGTCATCGCCAACCAACCAAATAATTTCTCCTTCGACCATAAAATGGGCTGCGTCCTCATAGTTTCCAAAGGCTCTAAACTCTTGCTGAACCTCATCGTAATAAAAAACACCTTTCCCTGGTACCAGTACCCAAACCGTTCCAAAGCTGTCTTCTCCAAAGAATACTTCTGGAGTCTTTTTGTTTACGCCAAGATCGTAGAATGCTTCTTTTCTACCGGTTACATCAAGGCTAGAGATATTACCATTCATCAGGCCTACCCAGAGCGTGCCTTTACTATCCTCAAAGATGGCTGTAGGATAGTGCATTTGCGGACTTTCTAGGAACACTTCAGTGCTTGCCTTTTGCTTTTGGTATGAAATACGATGTATTCCGGTATCATTGGTAAACAGTAAGCTGTTCGTAGCTGTTTGCGCAAATGCCCTTATGGTGCGGCTCCTTAAGTTGGTATTAAAATCCTCGAAGGTATTACCGTCGAAGCGGTAGAGTCCGGCATCGGTTGCCAACCAGGTATATCCCAAACTGTCCTGTGCAACTTGATTTACACTCTTAAAGGGTAAGTCGGGACCCTGGTAATAGGCATACCTATATTTTTGCCCAAAACCATTCAGGCTAAGGTTTAAAAATACAAGTATGAAAAAAATGCGTTTAATACGCATAGGGTTTGCTTGGCTCTTAAAGATAAAAAAAAGCCTCATTATTCGTAATGACTTCAATAAATCCTATTAAAATTGAACTTCATTGCCTTCAATGCTCGTTTTGAAAACGGACCATTCCTACTGTTGCCACCGTTCTAAACCCCAAATGTTCTAATGAAGAATCCAGGCTTGTTCCCATTCGCGAAGAAGTGCGGTAGCTTGCACAATATGAGGCATTGCAAAGAAAAGACCCCCCTTTGATCACCTTTTCCCTGGCATAGGGATTTTGAGTGTTAAAAGGTTCCTTTGCGCCTTGAGGGTTTATATTTAATATACTGTTGTCTAAATCTTTGTAGTAATTGGTATTGTACCAGTCTGAGGTCCATTCCCAAACATTACCTGCCATGTCATAAAGCCCAAAATCGCACGCCGGGTACTGTTGTACGGGAGCGCTTGAAACAAATCCGTCTGTTCTGCTGTTTGAAAAAGGAAAATCTCCATTCCAGGTATTCGCCATATCGGCAAGGCGTTCTTCTTCATTACCCCAGAAATAGATTTGCCCTATTTTGCCGGCCCTGGCGGCATATTCCCATTCTGCCTCTGTGGGCAATCTTCTACCTGCCCACTGACAATAGGTTTGTGCATCTTCAAAGGCGATATGAACTACCGGGTGATCTTCTTTACCCTCAATGCTACTTCCTGGCCCATTTGGGTGCCTCCAGCTGGCGCCCACCTTCCATTTCCACCATTGGGAAAAATCATACAGGTTAGGTACAGGTTCGGCGGTCATTTGGAATACCAGGGATCCTGGTTGCATTATAGAATCATGGGGTTTAGGAGTACCCTCAGGAAGTTGCTTTTTCATTTCTTCCCAATCAATAGCGCGTTCGGCCACCGTAATATATCCTGTTTCGGCCACGAATTGAGCAAACTGGGCATTGGTAACTTCATGAACGTCCATAAAAAATCCGTCTACAGCTACCTGATGTACAGGCCTTTCATGCTGCATTGCATATTTATCAGACGCCACGGCACCCTGGTTAAATACTCCTCCCGGAATCCATACCATATCCTCAGGAATTTTCAAATCTTTAGGATATTCCTTTACGAGATTGGCAGTTTGCTTTTCCTCATAGATTTGGTCTTTATCCTCAGCGGAAAGGTCAGGGTCTTTGGATTTGTCCTTATTTTCCTTGCAAGCTGCGAGCAATAGCGCAACAATAAATAGTATACTCCGTAAAGTGTGGTGATTCATTTGACACATTTAATTTTTGACCAAACCGCCCTCTATTTCTGGTATTCTAAATTTTTCTAGGGAAGCATTTGTATGCTCCTTCTTAAAGATTTCGGCCGCTCGCCTGATGATCTCAGGATGCAGAGAAGCCACGTTGTTTTCTTCTAGAGGATCCTCCTTCAAATTGTAGAGCTCAAGGCTAGGCGAAGCCTTATCTGTTTTGAGGTTTTGTCTGATGATTTTCCAATCTCCCATCCTGATGGCCACCTGGCCAGCGTATTCCGGGAATTCCCAAAGAAGGAATTCATGTGTTTTTTGGTCGCTTTCAGCTAAAAGCGCAGGCAAAAAACTAATCCCATCATTCTCTTTTGGTAACTCAAAGCCAGTTAATTCAGAAAGTGTTGCCATCACATCGTAATGTGCAGAAATATGGTCTGTTTTAGACCCCGCCTTAATATGCTTTGGCCAACTTGCTATCATAGGAACACGGATACCGCCTTCATATACGAAGCCCTTACCTCTTCCATAGGTACCCGTAAAAGGTTTAGCGCTATTAAACCATTCAGGATCCGCTCCCCCTGCATAAGAAGGACCATTGTCTGATGTAAAAACAATCAAGGTATTCTCATAAATGCCTTCTTTCTTTAGTTGGGCAACCAGCTTTCCCACATTTTCATCGAGATAAGAGATCATTGCCGCGTAACCCGCTCTTGGATTCTTGTGTGGGAAGTACCCAAAACCATTATTGGCAAGGTAAGGTTCTTCTGGCCCAAACTTTTCCTCATAATAAGTAACCCATTTCTTTGGGGCCTGAATGGCAACATGTGGTATAGGGGTAGCCCAGTACAGAAAAAATGGTTTTTTCTTATTCCGATCTACAAACCCGCTTAGTTCTTCAAACATGAGCTCTGGCGCATAGTCTTTCAGGTTAAATTGGGCATAACTCGCCGGATCGTCTACGTTCATTCCTTCGGGAAATCCCGTATGAGGAGGAACCGTATCGTTATTGAGATGTACCCGTTTTTCATTCTTGTAAAGGTGCAGTGGGTAGTAGGTATGCGCCTGTCGTTGACAATTATATCCGTAAAAAAAATCGAATCCCATCTTAGTAGGGATCGAATGGCTTTGTGGTGCTCCCAGGCCCCATTTACCTACCATACCCGTGACATAACCAACTTCTTTCAACCTTTGTGGTAGCATTACAGTGCCCTTAGGTACAGGGCGTTGCCCTTCTAAAGTTGAATCTTTTGCCATGGCAGTGTAATCCCAGACATCACCGCGTTCACGCCATTCTTCATTGCCACGTATATAGGCATGCCCGGAATGCTGACCGGTCATCAGCATATATCTGGCCGGAGCACAAACCGGAGCACTGGTATAATGCTGCGTAAAAAGCATTCCGTCTTTCGCTAGCGCATCTATATTGGGAGTCTCTATTTGTTCCTGGCCATAAGCCCCAATTTCTCCATATCCCAGGTCGTCTGCCAGGATATAAATAATATTGGGCGGTTTAAATTGTTTCTCCTCCTTGACCTCCATCTGGCATGAAAGAAACAGGACACATAGAAAGTAATACCGAAAACCTGCCATTTTCTTGATTTCATTTTAGCTTAAAGAACATCTGGCAGACCTATTTCGGGTTAAGCACAGCAGTAAGCTCTAAGCGTTCTCTAAAGTAGCAAAAGATTTAGATCGAAATCCAAGAAATCTTAGCAAAGACCAGAAAACAAAAATATGTACTTCCAATATTGTCATCTGCTGCAAAGATGCTTATTTTAGAAAAATCAGTTTATCCTAAACCAACAACCCTATGATATCCATTATTTTATTGCTGTTAAGTGTAGTTTTAATTATTCTCTGTACGGCAAAATGGAAAGTACATCCCTTTTTGGCATTGCTGGGAGCCGCTTTGTTTTTTGCACTCTTTTCGGGGATGCATTTAGAAACGGTGGTGGCCTCAATTAATGATGGCTTTGGAGGCACCTTAGGTAAAATTGGGGTTGTTATCGTTTTAGGAGTGATTATCGGCGCCTTTCTGGAACATTCGGGGGGAGCTTACAAACTTGCGGAGATCGTGCTGCGCGTCATTGGGAAGAAAAGGGTACATGAAGCAATGGGTGCGGTCGGTTTTTTTGTCTCCATTCCGGTATTCGCAGACAGCGGTTTTATTATTCTCAACCCACTAAACAAAAGCTTGTCGAAAAGAGCGGGCTTATCTATTATTGGAACCGCAACAGCCCTTATGTTGGGCCTTTTAATTACCCATGTACTGGTACCACCTACTCCGGGTCCTATTGCTGCAGCGGGCATAATTGGGGCAGATGTGGGTTTGGTGATGCTCATTGGTTTGGTAGTTGGTCTACTCTCTTTGGTTGTGGCGATTATGTATTGCAAAAGAATGGGCAAAAAGCATTATCAAGACCCTAATCCGGAAATCACAGAAGAACAAATACAAGAGAAAATTAAAAAAGCCCCTACCGCCTTTCGTTCCTTCCTACCTATACTTATTCCTATTTTGCTGATCATCGGGAAATCACTGTTAGAATTTAATCTCCCGGAAGAGCAGCAACAAGATTTTTGGGTTAAAATAGTAGCGTTTATAGGATCTCCTGTAGTAGCCCTTATCATTGGAATGTTGTTTGCTTTTCTACTTCCCAAAAAATGGGATAAAGAAATTCTTTCAACTACGGGCTGGGTAGGTAAGGCTTTAACTGATGCTTCTAACATCATACTTATTACTGGCGCAGGAGGAATTTTTGGAACTATATTACAAAACAGCGATATCGCTACAATTCTTGGTGAGGTGCTCTCGGGAGCGAATCTGGGAATTTGGTTGCCATTTATCATTTGCGCAGCTATCAAAACGGCTCAGGGTTCTTCTACCGTAGCCCTGATTACCACAGCTTCTATTATTGCTCCTCTCATGCTGGCCATGGGATTTACTTCAGAAATAGACAAAGCCCTTGTGGTTGCGGCAATTGGTGCGGGCGCCCTTGTGGTCTCCCATGCCAATGACAGTGCCTTCTGGATTTTAACCCAGTTTTCAGGAATTGATGTAAAAACAGGCTATAAGGTCTACACTTTGGGTACCTTTGTCGTAGGCGCTTTTGCCGCATTGATGATCTACGCTGCTTCACTAATTTTTTAAAACAGTTGAAATTCTTTTTCCTTATACCGCTTCTGTTTATCATAGTCTCTTGCAGGCCAGCACAGTCTGATCTTCCTGCTTCCTACAGTCTTTTGGAAGTTGAATTGGTCCCGGAGGGTATCGCATATGCGCAATCAACAAGGAAATTCTACCTTACGAGTATTGCAAAATCTAAAATCATAGTCGTAGATGAAGCTACAGGGCAACAGGAAGATTTTATAGCTTCTGGTGCCTTTGGTTTTATGCCTGGTGTAGGTATTCTTGTAGACAAGCAAGAAGATCAACTCCATGCCCTGGCAGGTTATTATCCTATAAACGACTCTTTGAGTTCGCTTTTTACCTTCGATCTCAACACCCGTAAGTTGACAAAAAGGTTCAGCATACCTGACGGGGGCGAGCATTTTTTAAACGACCTGATTCAAGACCGTAGCGGCACTATTTATATGACAGACTCCAAAGCATCAGCAGTTTACAGACTGGTACCGGGAGGCACGAGGCTTGAAAAAGTATACCAGTCTGACGAAATTCAATACCCAAACGGGATTGCGATCTCTGCGGATGACTCCAAACTCTATATCGCAAGTTTCAACAAAGGAGTTCGGGTTCTAGATCTAAGCTCAAACACCCTCATTAACGAACCAGACACCCTCGGTATATCTACCGGTATTGACGGACTTGAATTCTACCAGGGTCACTTATATGCTATTCAAAATGGGGTAAGAGCCAATGGTGACAATTTTAGAAAACTTGTTCTAAATAAAACCCAAGACCATATAGTAGGTATGGAGATCATTGATGCTAACAATGCGGAATTAAACGTTCCTCTAACATTCTGTATTGCTAACAACAAAGCTGTTGTTATCGCAAATTCAAACATTCAGTTTTTAGACCAACGTGAGCTTACTTTTACCCAGCCAGATTCCTTGAAACAGACAAAATTGCTTATCTACGAAATAGGAAATTAGAACACATATCTTTTTGATATCCCTATTTCAACCGAGACCAGATACTGTATATGCAATCCGGATTTAAATAAAAAGTCGGCGCTTTCATATAATACCCCGATTATCAGTAGAAATAATGCGTATATTTTGTTTGACTTTAACTTTCAATTGAAACCGCAATGGACAATACTACTAGAAGACTTTTTATTCGCAATTCTGCTCTGGGGATATTTGGATTATCTGCGACTCAGGCGTTTGGTGGAACTCATTTAAGTTCTGGGCAATCTTCGCTAGTAGAAGATCCTTTGTTTTATAGGTTCCCAGCGCTAGCTGATACCCTGGTGGCTGAAGTGGTTGGCGCGGCTCACGGAAGGTTTGACACGGTAAAGGAGTTGGTTTCAAAACAACCTGAACTTGCACGTGCTTGTTGGGACTGGGGTTTTGGAGATTTTGAATCGGCCCTCGGGGCTGCCTCACATATGGGAAGGCGCGATATCGCTGAATTTCTTATGGAGCACGGGGCAAGGCCAGATCTTTTTACCTATGCCATGCTGGGTGATTTAAAGGCCCTGCAGGCAATGATAGAGGCGGTACCCGGAATACAAAAAATTGCCGGGCCTCATGGAATTACGTTGTTGCAGCACGCAAAGAACAGGCTTAGGCGCAAAGACGTTTCTTCCGAAGACATAAAGAAGGTGAACGAAGTCATTGCCTATCTTGAAGAACTGGGAGATGCAGATTTGGTAGCAGAAAGCCTGGAAATGGCAGAAAAGGAAGGGGAATTCTATTCAGGGGATTTTCGGTTTGGCCCGAACGAGGATGAAATTCTGGAAGTAACTCTTAACAGGCGTAAAATGCTTTCGCTGGGCAGAAAAGGCACCTTTGGCAGACCTTTGAGAAAAACCGGGGATCATTTGTTCGGGGCCTACGGATCGCCTTCGGTTAAAATTAGCTTTGAAGTGACAGTCGGTCATGTAGCTTCATTAACCATACACGAACCGATGCCTTTGATAAAAGCAACCAAAATCTAATGCTTTTGAACTCTTAAAAAACAGCCGTTTTGGTACCCGATTGTGGCATGAAAGAAATTTAGGTAGTTCGCTTAATTTTAATAGTCGTCTTGTTCAGACAGGCCTTACTTTAAAATATTTGGGGGTTTTGTTTTTAAAACCAAAAATTGCTTTCAAATTATGGTTAGCTTCGTTTAAATTGATTAAAATAGCCCATGATCAGTCCTTCGTTAAAAAGGATACTCACATATTTTATTGCTCTTGTCTGGTTTGCAAACGGACTCCTTTGCAAGGTCTTAAATTTGGTGCCCAGGCATGAAGAAATCGTAGCCCGAATACTTGGGCAAGACTATTCAAGACCAATCACTCTGACCATAGGTCTTGCTGAAATTGGCATGGGGCTTTGGTATTTAAGTGGTTATAAAAGAAGGTTTAATGCTGTGCTTCAAATCGCTATAGTTGCGCTGATGAATTGTATTGAATTCATTTTTGCTGCAGATCTATTGCTTTGGGGAAAATTAAATATATTTTTCGCTTTCTTATTTGTTCTTTTGGTATATATAAACGACTTGCATCCTTATAAAAATAAAGATTAAGCAGGCAGATATGGTTAACGCCTTAAAAAAACATCCTTTTGCCGTTGAGGCCTTCTTTGAAAGCTCTTTGGTGCTAAGCTTCGCCTTCCCTAAAGAGCAACTACAGCATTTGATCCCTGAATGTCTTGAACTGGATACTTTTAATGACAAATGGGCATTTGTAGCTGTTGCCATGGTTCAGACGCGGCATTTGCGGCCAAAGGGAGCGCCGCAATTCATGGGTAGTGATTTTTTTCTTATCGGCTACAGGGTTTTTGTTCGATACATGACAAATTCTGGCAAGCGATTAAGAGGACTGTATATCCTTAAATCTGAAACAGATAAAAAGAAAATGGCAATTTTTGGAAACATTTTCACCAATTACAACTACAGTACAACAGACATCACCAAAACACCAAAAGCCCATACTACCGAAATTAGCTCTAAAAGCTCTGATTTTTTTATAGCGATAGAAAATAACCCTGTGGAAATTCCGGTGCCTGAAGAGTCGCCCTTTGCAAACTGGAAGGAGGCAAGGCGATTTGCAGGTCCCTTACCGTTTACCTTTACTTACAAGCCAGAAAACCGTGAGGTCCTTATCATAGAGGGCGTACGGCAAAATTGGAAACCCAGTCCGGTCAAGGTAGCGAATTACAGGATCGCTTTTTTGGAACAGCTGGGTCTTGAAAACCCTATTCTCGCCAACACCTTTGTTGTAGAGAATATTCCTTATTATTGGAAAAAAGGACGAAGAGAAACATGGCGCAAATAAGGAGCCCCTTTCAGGGGGTTAGAAATATCATTCGTTTTAATTGGCATTTCTATGTGCTGGCAGCCGTCTTTTTATTGCTTTTAATTATCCTTGCAACCTACCTCCCTGCAGAAATAGGGAGATATATATACATGCTCTGCCTTATCTCGGTTGCAATTACCGTAATTTCCCTTCTTGTCTCTTATTATGTCTACGATTTGTCTGGCTTGTACGCCTTTGAATGGTTAGATAAGTCCAGAGAGGACGAAGCCATCAAAATTGTCACGATCAATGCGGGTTTTGATGAAACAAGCGCCATTATTCAGGGTGCTTTTAAGCAAGCAGAGTTACAAACGCTGGATTTCTACGATCCTGATAAACATACCGAAGTATCTATAAAGCGGGCCAGAAAGGCATATCCTCCTCATCCGAACACCCTACAAGTGAAAACTTCTGCTTTACCCCTACCCGATGCTTCCGTTGATAAGGTTTTTGCAATTTTAGCGGCGCATGAGATCAGACAAGAGCAGGAACGAAACATTTTTTTTCAGGAGCTTTCCAGAATTCTTCGAGATGATGGCGAAATTATTGTTACCGAACACTTAAGAGATACAGCAAATTTTCTTGCATATAACATCGGTTTCTTTCACTTTCATTCAAAGAGAAGCTGGTTAAATACTTTTGCCGCTGCCAGACTTACCGTAAAGAAAGAGTTTCGTATTACACCATTTATAACAACTTTTATACTGAAAAAGAATGGAACTACATCTTAAAGTAATAGGGGTGCTTCTCCTTATCCTCGCTCTGGCTCATGTGGTTTTTCCGAAATACTTCAACTGGACCCAAGAAACTGCAAACCTGAGCTTAATAAACAGGCAGATGATGTATGTACATACCTTTTTCATTGCCTTTACGGTATTTCTTATGGGCCTGTTGTGCGTGACCTCAGTTACAGAGCTCATCACGACCCCTCTTGGTAAAAAGATCGCTTTGGGCCTTGCGGTTTTCTGGCTGGTCAGACTCTTCATTCAATTCTTCGGATATTCTTCAAAACTCTGGAAGGGTAAAGTATTTGAGACGGTAGTTCATATCATTTTTTCCTTCTTCTGGATGTATATGAGTGCTGTTTTCTTTATGGTGGCGTTTAACTAAGAATCAGTCTTTAGGTTTTGGCAGTTACCCAAACCAAAACCTGCCTTTTTAGGTGTGCAATGCCAATAGTGCTTCTCTAAACTGTACGTTCCCTAATCATAAAAGCCCGTTCACTCATTCTCCATTGTTCGGCTTTAGGCCGCTGGCTACATTTAGACCTAAATAACGACCAGATGAATCCTAAAACCATACTTTTATATCTACTCCTTACTATAATATGTCCCATAGTTAAAGGCCAGGAAGGCATTGTATCAGGCAATCTCAAAGATTCTAGTGGCATCCCGATTCCCGGAGTAAGTGTTGTGATTAAAAATACCACCACAGGTACCCAAACCGACTTTGATGGCAACTACTCCATAAAGTGCAATGTGGGCGACATCCTGGTTATTTCCTACATCGGTCAAAAAACCAAAGAGATCAGAGTCACTGCAGAGATGTTTTCGGGAACCAATGGCCCGAAAGCCGTCAAAAAGATCGCTGTAAAAAATCTTATCAGCGATAGCTACACAAAATTGCTCGAACAAAACCAAAGTAAGGAATACAATATTCCGGATATCAGTGGATCAAAACTTTCTTATACATTCTCTAAAAAGCACAAAAATTACAATCGCATTAAAAGCATTGATACTACTAAAAAAGGGATCCTGGTAAAAACTTATCCTTCCGATGTTTTCTTTGAAATTGGCCTTACGCAACTAAACAGTATTCAATTTGTCAAGGACGGAAATTTGCCACTACTGCAAAACACTTTCTCACAGGGCCGATCTGTAAATGGGGCATTGCAATGGCAGGGTGCAGAACGCAATGAGTTTTTTTCCTTTGGTCCCAGAATACAAAACCTTGAATATGACGGGCTCCCATATCTTTATGATCAGAATGGTCGCTTGGTACCAATGGGACTAGGTAACGGACAAATTGGTAATAGTTATTCTAACCAGATCTTTGAGAGTTCTTTGACCAATACAACGATTTTAGACTTTGACATATACTCCGGGGCGGAGGCACTAAATTTTAACTATACCAATGCGATTGAAAAAGACATTTTCAATGAAGGAAAATCTAAAGACAATTCCATTGCGCTTTCTTATAAGAACAACCGTGGGGAAAAAAGTATAAAGTGGAAAGCATCTGTACTTTATGAGTATAAAAACAATGCCAAGGCCAATATCAATGGCTTTTACAACAACCTTCTTTTAAACACCTATCTAAGTCCGCCAAGCTTTTCAAACGCGCAGGGCTATCAGCTAGGCAATGGACAGCAGCGCAGTTTTAACCCACAGTTTTACAATAACCCGCAATGGCTGTTGCAGGAAAATAAAAACCGTATCAAATCTTCTTTATTCAAAGCTGGTGCTCGTGCTAAGACTCAATTGTTTGGAAATCTTGAATTGAACCTTATAGCCTCATATTTGCATCAAAAAGAGGAGCAGGGCTTTGGATTGCCCGTACAAACTGTTGGCTTTGAGGAAGGATATCTCAGTGATAAGAACATTTCCAAGGATAACATTCAAATGAAATTCAACCTACAGCATGCTGACATCTATTTAGGGCCAGATCTCTACTTAAGTATATTCTCTTCAACAGACTATAGTTTTACGAACTTAGATTACAACTTTTCGGAGGCCAGTGGCTTTACTCCCTTTAATTTTGAACAACCAGCCAACATTTTTTCGAATACTGCCGACAATAGCAAATCTACCCTGCAATTAATCAATAAAATGGTCTTCAACTTAGAAAGTGACGTAGACCTGAAACTAACCATACAAAACAACTCTTTTAGTTCTAGTATTCAGGGTCAGAGCTGGTTTCTTCCATCAGCCAAGTTCTTTTTTGATTTTAATCATCTATTCTACTATTCAGATTTTTTGAGCAATATAACCCTCAGTGGAGGCATTTCTAAAGATGTAGTAGATTTTCCGCTATTCTACAATAATCTAAGTCATAATAGCCTGATTATCAATCCTGAAGAAAGCCTTCGGTATACTGCTAACAACGACCTTTTTAGTTCCGCAGACCTGGAGTTGGAAGAAGTAGAACAAATAGACCTGGAAACACAAATAAGCCTATTTAATAATAGAGTTGCCCTGGGGGCTAGTTATTACAGATCTAAAAGTAGCAATAGCATTTTTCCAGTGGTAGAAGCAACCGGAACAGCCCTTCGCAACATTGCAAAAATAGAAACCTCAGGTTTTGAATCTAGCCTGAGTATGAATTTTGGCTATCACTATAACAACAAGTTTTTCTATTCTACCCGCTTTACATTCTCAAAATACCAGAACAAAACACTCAAACTCTATAACGGTCAAAATACGCGCCTTCCTATAGCCGGTTTCAATAGCATTTCCCAAAATCTGATTGAAGGAGAAGCCGCGGGGGTATTAGTAGGCAGCGCTTTTTTAAAAAATGAGCAGGGCCAACGGATAATTGGCGATGATGGGTTTCCAATAGTAGATCCGGAGCTTCAAATCATTGGCAATCCCATTCCAGACTTCAATTTAGGTTGGTCTAACACCATGAAATTCAAGAGGTTTACATTCAATTTCGTGTTCGATTATCAACATGGAGGAGACATTTGGAACGGTACACAAAACATACTAAACTATCATGGAATTTCCCAGGAGACCGCTACACTGCGAAATACTACTCAATTTATTTTCCAGGGAGTCAACCAAAGCGGTATACCAAATAATATTCCAGTAGACTTTGCCAACCCAGCTCAGAGCACACTTCAAAACAGGTGGGTAAGATACGGTTTTGAGGGTGTTGCCGAGGAGGCTATTGAAGATGGTAGCTTCCTGAATTTAAAAAGCATGGCCTTGTCTTACGAGATTAAACCAAAAGAAAAGGGTGCATTTTTTAAGGAGATAATGCTGGGGTTTTTTGCCGAGAATTTAATTAGCTGGACAAAATTCAGAGGAGCTTCGCCCTATAGTTCTCTTTATGGCAATACATCGGCCGCTGGCCTGAATTTCTTTAACCTACCCCTTCTTACCGAGGTAGGTATGAACCTAAAACTTAAGATATGAAGCAGCTAAGAAACACATCGAGCCAAAGCATAGTAATCATATTCATTAGCTTACTTTTCTTTTGCAATACTGTAAGGGCACAAGATTTGTTGCCTACTGAGAAAGTATATTCGCATACAGACCGGCCTTTCTATTTTCCTGGTGAAACCATTTGGTTTAAATCTTATGTAATCAATGAAAGTAATCTGGCAACTACCACAAGTGATGTACTGGTTGCTGAGCTTATTTCACCAAAGGGTACAGTGCTAAAAACAAAGAAGCTCTCTATAAGGCATGGCTTCTCCTATGGCGATTTTGCTATACGGGAAGACTGGGTAGGTGGCGTCTACACCCTTAGAATGTATACCAACTACATGAAGAATTTTGGGCATACGTCTTTCTTTACAAAAAAAATCACGGTTCAAAAAGTTGTTGTCCCCAAACTGCTTTTTAAATTAAAGTTCCAAAAAGAGGCCTATGGCAAAGGAAGTACCGTAAAAGCCAACTTTGAAGTTAAAGACCTGGAAAACAATCCTTTGGATACTAAGGAGGTCATTGCAAAAGTTAGGGTATCTGGCATGCCATTTCTTAGCAAAAAGTTACTTACAGACCAAAGTGGCAAAAAGGAAATCACCTTTCGTTTACCAGAAAATCTCATTACATCAGATGTGGTGCTAAACGTTCAGGTGCCTTACGAAGGATCTATGGAGTCTATTTCGAGAAGTGTTCCTATTATCCTGGATAATATAGACCTGCAGTTTTTCCCTGAAGGGGGCAAAAGCATAGAAGGAGCTCAAAACAAAGTAGCATTCAAGGCACTGAATGAATTTGGAAAACCTGCGGATGTGAGCGGACTCATTCTTGATGAGGCGGGAACCGTAAAGGGGACATTTAATAGCTTTCACGATGGGATGGGGTTGTTTGAAATGCCATTTAAAGCAGCTTCATCCCATTTCGCTAAAATTACCCAGCCCTTCCTGTCTGATTCTTTGTATGCCATTCCGCCAACTCAGGCCAAAGGATTGAAAATCTCACTTAATAAAAGAGAAAATCAAGCAACGGTCTGTACAGTTTTTTCTTCAGAGGATAGGACAGGCAGTATTCAGGTAATGGCATCAGACAAAGTACTTTACGAGAAAAAATTATCAATTTCTAAGGGTAGTGAAATGTTTGTTGTACCTACCTCAGAATTCCCCGCCGGGATATGCAAATTCAGGTTTTTGGACACAGGAGGAAATCCGATTAGCGAACGGCTGGTTTATCTAAATGCTGATAAAACACTTAAACTTAGCTTAAAACCAAATAAAACCCAGTATGGGCCACGAGAGAAAGTTTTGCTGGAAATAGAAACCACCAATTTCGAGAACAAGCCTATAAGCGCAAATTTGTCTGTCGCTGTTTCAGATAACGCACTTATTTCATTCGCGGATGACAAACAGGATCATATTCTTTCGTCCTTGTTAGTGTCAAGTGAACTCAAAGGAAAGATCTATAAACCTGCTTTCTATTTTGATAAAACAGAAGAAAAAGCTGAAAGAGCATTAGAGTTACTTATGCTCACTCATGGATGGCGAGATTATCTTATAAATCCGGTAAGCAGGGAAAAGGCAAACTTCTTTCCTCAGAAAAGAAATATGACGGTAGGAACGGTGACAGACAGTCGTGGGAATCCGATCCCGGCACAACTAATGCTTTTTGAACGCAATGGGGAAAAAGTTTTGAAATTTAAAACAAATGAAGTTGGGCAGTTTAGTTTTAAAATGGAAGACAAGACATCCTATGTGCTGGTAGCTTACAGAGAAGATGAAAGGCCTCTGCGAATTGTCAGGAAAATAATTAATACTAAACCTTCTGGTAGAGCCTCAAAGGCAATCATTAGCAGGAAATCTACACGAAACAAAGAACCCCGGTTTAAGAAAGGAGATAATTCAAAACCCCTCAAGGAAGCTATTGAACAAAAGGCAGAAATTTCTACCAGCCTGGAAGAAGATGCACAATCGCTGGATGAGGTAGTTGTCTTAGGGTATGGCGTTAGTTCTACAAAGCAAGCACTTGGTTTTGCTCAGGCTTCTGTTTATACCGAAGAACTAAGTGGAGATATTGATGATCTAGGGCAGCTATTACAGGGACGGGTTGCCGGGGTACAAATTACCCGCAACAGTGGAGCCAGCGGTTCTGGCACCCATATTAGTATCAGGGGTAGCGCATCTCTGCGCGGTGCAAACGAAGCGCTTTATATCATAGATGGGGTACCCTATGGTACATTTCCAAGCGGTCTTGAAGATGCCGAAACTGCTGTTTTAGATCCGTCGAACATAGAATCAATACATGTGCTAAAAGGTGTAACCGCAACAGCCTTATATGGTGCCAGGGGTGCTAATGGGGTTATTGTCATCAACACAAATGCCGGCAACTATAGAGGTGAAGGCAAAGTGCTTTTAAGACATAAATATAAAAACTATGCGATTTCCAACATTTATTCAAGTACAACAGTGTCTTCATTGTCCCTTCCAAACAAATTTTACATGCCCGTTTACGACGCGGAAGAAGCAGTAAGTGAACGCCTTGACTTTAGGCCAACGATATATTGGAATCCTGTCGTCCAAACCGATGCCGAAGGCAAAGCCACGCTTGAGTTTTACAATTCGGATGCTTTGAGTTCTTTTAAGATCACGGCCGAAGGAATTGGTTATAACGGTCTGGTGGGCCGAAATGAATTGGCCTATAGCATACAAAGTCCGTTAACTGTTACAAGTAAACTGCCTAATTATAGTACGCTCAATGACACTATTGTCTTGCCGATTACTCTTTCCAATAATACTCAAAAGGCAATTAAAGCAAAGGTACAGCTTAGGCTTTCTAAACATTTTAAATTAATAGACAGCGGCGTTTTGAGGGATAGCATACGTGTTAATTCGAAGAGCTTTGTGATAAAAAATGTTCGTATCACGCCAGTAAAGAAAGGCACTGACGCGGCCTTAAGAGTCATGGTATCAAGCCTGGCCTATACAGATTCGTTTAAGAAGGAGACCGAAGTACTAAGTCCGTACTTCCCTACTGAAACTTCCATTTCGAGTTCTAAAAATGGAGCCTATACTTTTGATGTGGACCAGCTGGTACCGAATACCCTATCAGCGGAATTCAATATTTATCTTGATGTTGTAGGTGATGTTATGAATGGGATAGCGTCTTTAATAAGAAAACCTTACGGTTGTTTTGAACAAACCTCATCGGCAACCTACCCCAATGTCATGATACTAAAATATCTTAAAGAATCTGGCAAGGCAGCGCCGGAAATTGAAGAAAAGGCCCTTAAATTTATTAGTCAGGGTTATAAGCGACTCACAAGTTTTGAAACGAAAGAAGGCGGTTTTGAATGGTTCGGAAATACACCACCTCACGAAACTTTAACCGCTTTCGGGATCCTTGAATTCACTGAAATGAAAGAGGTCTACGATAAGGTAGACCAGAAAATGATAGAACGAACCGCGAAATGGTTGCTTGGTAGAAAAGATGGGCTTGGAGGCTTTAAAAAGAGTAAAAAAGGCTATGATAGCTTTGCAAGTTCTCCTAAGAAAGTAGCGGATGCCTATATTGTATATGCCCTAAGCGAAGCGGGATATGGTGCGCAAATAGAGAAGGAGTACAATACTGCGTTAAAAAAAGCCTTGAAATCAGAAGACTATTACAGAATGGCGCTACTGGCTCTTGCCAGTAAAAACTTTGACGATAAACCGGCACACGACCTGCTTATCGAAAAAATTGCTGAGGGAGTTAAGAAGTACGGATTTGGTGAACTACCCGTTGAAAATACGATTACCCGTTCTTATGGCAAATCAAAACACATGGAAACAACTGCCTTTGTGATTCTTGCGCTATTACGGGAAAACAAAATGCAGGATGATGTCGCGGAAGGCATTGAATTTTTGCTAAACAACAGAGACCATGGGAGGTTTGGCTCTACCCAGGCCACCGCCATGTCGTTAAAGGCGCTTATCGAATACACCAAGCAGCAAAAAGAGAAATTGCTATCTGCAAATGACACCTTTGAGCTAATTTTAAATGGAACACAGCTGTCTAGCAAGCTTTCCAAAACTTCCGATGGCATTTTTAAAATCGAAGGATTGCAGGAATATATTAATGAGGGCAGGCAGCGTGTAAGTTTTGCCTTTAACAGTCCGGAAAAGGCCTTCCCTTACTCCCTGGATGTACGATGGGATAGTTTCCTTCCGGGCAGCTCAAAAAATTGTAAGGTGAAGCTTGCCACGACCATTACAAATAAAAAATCTGCGGTTGGTGATATTGTTAGGATGAATATTGAAGTTGAAAATAAGGAAGATAATCCCCTACCCATGACAACATCTATAATAGGTATTCCAAGCGGCGCCAGCCTGCAGCCCTATCAACTAAAAGAGTTATTAGACGCCCAGCAGTGTGCATACTATGAAGTCTTTGACAACTATCTGGTGCTATACTGGCTAAACCTGGAACCAAAAGAGAAAAAGCACATTGCTTTAGATTTAAAAGCGGAAATCGCAGGAAGCTATAAAGCCCCGGCCAGCACTGCCTACCTCTATTATACTGATGAAGATAAACACTGGATCTCCGGGAGCTGGCTAAAAATAGAGACTGTTGGCACTTCAGAATAAGACCTGAAGTTCGGCTCAGTAGGAAGAAGTTAGTTCTTATTAACCCGAATGCTAATCCTCCTATTCGTTATTACAGTTGTAGGGGATACACGATTTACCTGAACATCAGCAGAGGGGTTGTCTGTCGTGATATTAGTATCTGTTTGGTCTTGGGTGTTGGTGACTGTATTGGTATGTGTCATTGAAGAGAGGTAAATATTGGTTATTTGGGCCCTTGCAACGAGGGTCATACTAGCCAACTCTCCCTGAGTCATAGTACCCACACTCCAATTTGGATAGCTAAAGGTTCCTTTTGAAACGGTAGCCGAAACAAAATTTAGGCCAGCAGGAAGCAGGTCTGTAATCTGAAGGTTGGTCACGGGATCAAACCCAAGACTTTCCACTGTAATGTCAAAGGAAACTAACTCTCCTTCGTTTACCACCAGGTCTGTAGTTGATTTATCCAGAACTATATCGGGATCGCAGTAGTAAACCTGAATGGAATTTGAATTATAGCTACATGGCCCTCTGGTAACCCTTAAAAAGTAATCTCCGGCAACGGTGGCTATGTAGGTCGCCGAGGTAGCGCCAGGAATCAAAGTTCCATCGCCGTACCATTGATAGGCATCAAAAGTTTCACCACCAGCAACGCCTAAGGTGGCACCCGGCAAACAAGTGGTACCGGTAATTTGAAGGTTTACATTGGGCACTGTGTCAAAGCCAGAATAGTACCCGGCAATCCCCCGTGCGCCGTTGAACCCAAAAAATCCTACAGCAATAGGTCCTGAAGACTGTACACTTACATCACCACTTAGGTTGGGAATGTAAAAAGTTTTCCAATCTGAAGTTCCTGCAACAGCATTAGATGAGGGCAAGCTTACTGCGCCACCTCCGTCTGTTACGATGATGTTACTATCTGGCGTAGCGGTAGAAGCAATGATTGTGACGCCACCTGTAAGGTTAATTCCTGCAGCATTTCTAATGTCGGGAATATTGTCCATAATATCGGGCAAGAGACAATTCACGGGTGCTACAAAGTTTAAACCTTGCGTATATACCTGGGTGGAACCTGCCATACATTGATAAGCGTAAACATCTTCAGAAGTCTGTACGAACATATTTGCACCAACGCTATTTGAGGAATAGTTAGAACTGGGGATCTCAAAATAGTCGCCATTGTTAATTGTTGCAATCGGTGTTACAGAGCCATTGACATAGATTTCGGTATTGTCTCTGGTCCCTATCAACAACGGAAATTCTGTTGATCCATTGGTATTTCCATTTCCTCTTACGAAAACGTATTCTCTTCCCAGGCTGTTCTCCGGTACTGGTTGATCAATACCTGCATCGCGGTTTGAGGCACCTGCCTGTCTGCCATAATTCAAAGAACCATTGCTTATAACGATGTCTTTATCGGATACTATTGAAGCGCCAATCCAGCCATCTTCATGAGCGGGTGTCGGCGAAGTGCCTATATAGGTTTCAAAGACGAAGGATTCATTGGCGTCTAGAACAATTTGATAGGTATCTGCTGTAATTCCAGCTCTATTAGATCCTACTCGAAACTCACAACCAGGATCGTATCCGAAGAGATCAATTGTAGTATTGTCCTCGGTAGCCATAATGCCTAAAGTGTTCGACTTAGAAACATGGCTTCCCAGATTAGGCACTCCTCCCCATTTAAAACTGGTTCCCATCGCCACCCTACCCTTTGAAGTAAGGGAAGCTGCCTGAGAATTAGATCGTCCTCTGTAATTCACATAAAAATTATTTCCTCCGGGAGCTTCAAATCGCAATCCGCTATTGGTCAATACTACTCCTGTGTTTGTATTATTAACCAGGGTCACATTGTTGTCTCCGTTGCCTAGGTTGTAAACGGCAGAACTGGTATTGGAAATTGAAAACGAAGCAACCGCCACAGAATTGGTACCCTGATAAACATTCACCGTAAAAGCTGTGGTTTCGGGAGTAGAGAGATAAATGGCTTGCTGTTGTATAGCGCCGTTGTTCTGACCTTGTTTTAAGGGAGGTAAATAGTGTAAATCACTTAACTGGCCATAAGAAGTATATCCTACAAGCAGCAAGAAGAAAGCAACTATTTTTTTTGAAGCCATTTTGGGGAACTCTTCAACTAATCATTTTTCATAACTCACAATCGGATTGCTTGCTTCTGCATTCCTTGTAAGAAAATAACGCTATTTACATAAAAAATTGCCTATATTTTTAATATTGATGTGAAGCTTGATTTTTATGATGTCAATCGTGCTAAACTTAACGATAAAGGGTAAAATGCCCCACAAATCTGCGCTGATCCATCAAGCCATTCAACTTAATGAGATACCAATAGTCTCCTGAGGGCAAGTCGGTCAATTGATATTGCCCATCCCATCCATCTGCATTACCATTGAATAGGTAAAGCGTTCTTCCATAACGATCGTAGATTCTTATATAAATGTTTGGGAACTGTTCAATATTCCTTGGCGTCCACACATCGTTTTGACCATCGCCATCCGGAGTAAAGAAATTCGGAATTTCGATATCTATAAATTCCATGAAAATTTCCTCAGTGATGCTACAGCCATTATCGTCTGTCACGGTTACCGAGTAAGTCGCCGTTTCGGTAATATAGAAGCCTTGATCTGAAGTAACTTCTTCATCATTGATATAGAAAGTGTAATTTCCTGAACCACCTTCTGCAACCGCACTGATTTGATTGATCTCTCCTTCACTTAATTGTAAGGTCAAAGGATCAAAAATGGTAACCTCAAACTCAAAGGTGTTGGTACAACCATTGCTATGAATAACAGTGATAACATGTGCACCTCCGCTAAGGTTTTCAAAATTCGGCTCTAGCTGCATAAGCGTAGGGTCATTTGTATCCAGGCCGTACAAGATGTCGTTTGCAACACTTGTATCTTCAAACACGACTTGCACCGAATTTGAGGCGGTCCCCGTGGCATCACACAGGTATTGTACCTGTGCCTCACCTGCCAGATTAACACCGCTCTCTATTTCGAACACCTCGGTAAGTTCGCATCCATTGGCATCTCTTATAAATACCACATGGGTACCACTGGGCAAGTCTTCATATGTCAATAGATCTTGTACAAAGTCCGCATCGTTATTACTATTAAGACTAGTGCTATACGGTGCTGTTCCTCCAGATATTTGTAGCGCAACGGTTCCGTCACTACTCTCAAAGCATATTTCATCGGTCACCGTAGAGCTAGCCATTAGTTCCTGTGGTGCTGCTAAGCTAAATTCAATAAGCTCAAAGCAACCATTCCCGTCCTGAACGATGACGCTGTAATCACCCGGTGCCAAATCTGTAAAACTATTATCGCTATCAAATTGATTCAGATTAGGCGAAATAGCAAACTGATAATCACCACTTCCTCCAGAAACATCGATTACAATACTTCCATCATCGGCATTCGCACAACTTATGTCTGAAATAGTAGGATTAACTACCAGAGGTGTGGGTTCGTCAATGACGATTTCTATTGAAGACGTTTCACAGTCATCACTTTGTACCCTAATATAGTAGCTTCCAACCGCTAAATCTGTAAACCTACCCGTATTTTGATTCGGTCTAATTTCGTTAGTAAGCGCCAGGTCTGTAAATAGGGCATATTGATAATTTCCAAGGCCGCCTGAAGCAGTAGCATCTATCAGCGCAGTACTTTCCCCATTACAATTCACATAAGCCGCCGAAGCATCTACAGAAACGCTTAAAGTTTCAATGGGTTCTATTTCGATTTCATTTGAGATGATGGAAACACAGTTGAAGTTATCTCTGATGAAATAGCTGTAACTACCGGCAATAACATTCTGGAATAAATGCGTATCTGTGGTAACCGTCTCGTTCATAGGTGTATACGAAACACCATCTGTACTCCAACTATATGGTCCAGTACCGCCGGAAGCAATCAATAGCAAGGCTGCATCAGACTGGCAGCTTAGGTGTTGATCGGTTACCAGTAGTGCTTCTACCTCGGTGGGATCTATAATCTCTACTATGCTTGTTTCAAAAGAACATGCCATATCATCTATGACGCTAATGCTATAGAAACCAGCACCAAGGTTGTTGAAATTCTGCGATGTTTGACTAGCAGAAGAACTCAACAAAGTACTACCCAGAAGGTCATTATAGGTATTTAAGGTATACTGATAATTGGTTGTTACATTTCTTGGGTTAAGAGCGATAGATACCGATGCATCTGTATCTCCTTCACAAACGAGAGTGGTATTAGAAATAGTGCCAGTGATCGGATCTGGCAACAGGAGTTCAAAGGCATTGGCAAATAACTCCGTACATCCTCTGGCATCAGTAACACTGATAGTATACTGGCCAGCCGTTAAGGCCAGAAATAAATGACTGTTTACAGACGGAATACTG
>CBDBVE010000011.1:0-139260 GCA_965212595.1 Flavobacteriaceae bacterium | reverse complement strand
AAATCTTATGTCTTGCCATAAGCCTTCTGGGCTTTTTTATTAGAATATTTACAGTTGCACATAGTCCAAAAAATACATCTGGAAGAAATACGAAGCAGGGGCAGAAAGCCAATGAGTTGAATACTAACAGGGATGTATTCAATCTTAAGGCATCCACTTTATTTAGGTAACTTTTTCATGTGGTTGGGCATAGCAATGCTAACAGAAAGCCCCTGGTTTGTAATTATTTTTATATTGCTTTTTGGTCTATATTATGAACGTATAATGTTTACCGAGGAAAATTTTTTAAGAAATAAGTTTGGGAAGCATTATTTGGAATGGGCCGATAACACACCTGCGCTAATACCTGAATTTAAAAAGTACAGAAGGCCAAAACACGCATTTAGTTGGAGAAAGGTTCTTAAAAACGAAAAAAATGGGTTATCCGCTCTTTTTTTGACCTTTTGGCTTTTCGAGTTTTTTAGGAGACTGTGCTGAAAACCGCAGAATAGAACTAGAATTCGATTTTTGGTTTTATACCGCCCTTGGCTCAAGTTTGCTTTATTGTGTTCTAAAGCTTCTTAAAAAAAAGAAAGTTTTGAACGAGAAGGGGAGGTGAATACCACAATTAGACAAACTTTTACTCAAAAAGTAAAACGTTTGGTTCCCTAGTCCTTCAAACCTTTAGTCGGGAATCACCCAAACTCTAAGCGTTGATACACCTTTGTAAAAACCATCATTTAACGGGGACTAGAATCAACAAAAGTTGTAGTAACAATTTCGGACATATAATCTATTTCTATTATCGCTTTCTGCGTAAAATTAAAAAGGCTGAGTGCACGGTCTAAGTTCTGCTCTTCATATGAAACTCTGTAGTAAATGTCCCCGTTTAGATAATCGGTAAGGGCTCTTAGTCCATTGATAAAAGGCATGAGAATAACGCCATAGGGCAGCGCTTCTATTTCCGTTTGTTCAAAACATCTTTTATGGATCATAAAACCTTCTACGAAGGCCTTGAACAACTCTCTTTCAAATTTGATCTTCCCATGGTCTTGTTCGTCCTCCGCAGCTGTGCTAACTACGGTTCTGATGGCTTCTCCAAAATCGTAGTGCAAATAACCTTCCATCAGTGTGTCTAAATCAATGATGCATAAGGCCTCTGATGATTGTTTTGCAAATCGAATATTGTTTAGCTTGGTATCATTGTGGCAAACCCGCAGTGGCAAACCACCAAACTTAGAGGTCCCAAGAGCTTGAAGGTTTTTAGTTACAAAATCCATTGCATTCGCCGCCTTATTCTTTCGCAAAGCAGAAGCCTTCTCCAGTGCATCGTAATACTGGGCTTCCCTACTGGATAAATCGTGGAACTTTGGAATAATATCAACAAAGTCAGCTACTTCGGCCTCTCCAAGGAGCTCATGAAATTTACCTACTATTTTGCCCGCTTCGAAAGCTATTTTGGGGTCGGTCGTAAAGTCATACGCAATGCTTTCCTTTACATAGGTTATTAACCTCCAGCATTGTTCAGAATCGTCTTTAAAATAGGACTGTCCGTTTTTTGCCTGGATTAGGTCTATAGGATAATAATCTTTATCTCTAAGGTACTGCAGTGCTAGTTGTAGGTTACCCATTACGCCCTCAACATTGGCAAAAACAGTTGTATTGACACGCTGTAAAACGTACAATGGGGTACCTCCATCAAGAACAGCGAAAGCATCATTTATAAACCCCTGACTAAGACGCCTAAATTCGTAAGAGGTTTTCTCAATGGAAAAATGGCTTAGAACCTCAAGTAGCTCTTTATTTCCCATTGTCAAAAAATCAAGAAGGTACTTTTACCCATAATGGCTCACTATACTGGCCTTCCTTTGTCATCTGTCGCAATTGGTTTACCGCTTTTTCCTTATCATCCGCATAAGTGATCCCAAACCATTTGCTATCCGAGGGTATAACATCTACAGCAACTTTATTTTGTTGTAACATCGCTTGTACAACAAAAGGAAGATATACTTCTCCGGTTTTTTGCGTCTCTTCTTCTTTCATAAACGTTCGGAGATCTTGTTCTATCTGGGCAAAAATGGAAGGCCTGCAAACCCAGAAATTCATGCTTACGAGCTCATCTCCGGTAAACTCCGCACCGCTGTCATGATCTACGATGGTATCGCCTTGGCGCTCTATCTTTAGCGTCTCTACTACAGAAAGAAGTGTTTTGCCTTCACGTTTACACATCCCTCTAGAAACAGAACCATAAATAGAGAGCGTGTCGCTTAAGGTGTAGCCCATAAGACCATAAATTTCTTCACTCCCGGTACTCCGGATAAAATCGGCGGCATGCTTGTACGCTGGCTTACCATAATAGTCGTCTGCATTGATGACTGCAAAAGGGCCGTTAATTACTGCTCGGGCAGACCATACGGCATGTGCTGTACCCCAAGGTTTTTCACGTTCTACGGAAAAAGAAGTCCCTTCCGGTAGGTCATGCAGCTCCTGAGCAATTACATCAATTTTTACTTCTTCGGGAAGGCGGGTCTTAAGATGCTCCTCCAAAAATTGAACGTTGGTCTTTTGGGTAATAACGACAATGTGATCGAATCCGCTTTCAATGGCATCATACATGCTGAACTCCATTAAAAACTCACCATTCGGTCCTAATTCATCAAATTGTTTTAGCTTTCCGTACCGGCTGCCTCTTCCGGCAGCCATTAATAGTAAAGTCATGGGACTGTTTTATGGCCGCAAAAATAAGTTTTTATCCTTCAAAATGCATGTGATCTTGAAGATTTTCATAATTTAATAAAGATTAAATAACCGCTTTATGAGTTCAAGAAGAAAGTTTATTAAAAATACATCGCTACTGAGTGCCGCTGTCGTTGTGGCGCCAAATGTAGCTTCAGGATTTAGCTCGAGCCACCAGGAATCTAAACTCAATGTAGGAATGATTGGCGTTGGTCTGCGCGGAACCAATCATCTGAACAACCTTCTTTTGAGAAAGGATGTGAACATAACAGCTATCTGCGATATAGATCCTACACGGGTAGAATTGGCCAAGAAAAAAATAAATGAGGCGGGTGGTAAGGCACCCCAGGTCTTTGGAAGCAACGATTACGATTATCGACAGCTGTTAGAATTAAAGGAGGTAGATGCCGTGATTATTTCCACACCCTGGCTTTGGCACGTGCGTATGACGGTTGACGCGATGCGAGCTGGCAAGTACGCCGGTGTTGAGGTTTCGGCGGCAAATACATTGGAAGAGTGCTGGGATTTGGTAAATACTCATGAGGAGACCGGCGTACACATGATGATACTCGAAAATGTAAATTACAGGAGGGATATCATGGCCGTTTTGAATATGGTACGCCAAAATATTTTCGGAGAATTGGTGCATTTCAGATGTGGGTATCAGCATGATTTAAGAGAGGTAAAATTCAATAACGGAAAGCAACCTTATGGTGGAGGAGTTGAATTTGGCGAGAAAGCCATTTCTGAAGCGAAATGGCGTACTGCACATTCTGTAAAACGCAATGCCGATGTGTATCCTACGCATGGGCTGGGTCCAATGGCTGTCATGGCAGACATTAATCGGGGCAACCGCTTTGTTTCCATGACTTCACATGCGTCTAAAGCCATAGGCTTGCACAATCATATCGTAAAACACGGAGGAGAAGATCACCCCAATGCAAAAGTTAAGTTCAAGCAGGGCGATGTCATCACTTCCACCATTGATACCGCCAATGGGGAAACCATAATTATTACTCATGATTGCAATTTACCGAGACCCTATTCCCTTGGCTTTAGAGTTCAAGGAGCTAATGGGCTATGGGAAGTTGATGGGAATAGAATTTATATCGAAGGAGAATCAGAACCACATCGTTGGGATGCGGCAGATAGTTGGCTTAAAAAGTACGACCATCCCTTGTGGAAAAAGTATGGAGAGTATGCCGAAGGTGCAGGTCATGGAGGGATGGACTTCTTTGTATTACATTCATTTGTAGAGTCGGCAAAAAGAAATATCGCTCCACCCATGGACGCCTATGACGCGGCGGCCTGGAGTGCGGTTACACCACTTTCGGAGGCGTCAATTGCCAATAACGGAGAGCCACAGGATTTTCCGGATTTTACTAGGGGAAACTGGATAAAAAGAACGCCTTATAATTGGATGAAAGACAGTTATTAGCGCCCAAGCATTGGAAATAGCTTTTTTATTTCCTGTTCTGAAGGCTGTTTGCCGTATTCGCAAATTTCAAAGCCTTCCGCATGCTTTATCTCAGAAGCCTTCTCTCCATACCACTTTTGCAAGCAAGCTCTTGTTGCCTTATCGGGGGTATAGGAACGCCAATTGGCCAGCATTTCTAAACGGCCTTTCTCATCTTTGGGTACTTTGTCCAGATTCCCTGAGGTCCATGGAAGCCAATCAAAATACTGGGATTCATGGGCTGCCATCGCATAGATTTTCTTTTCAAATACTTTATCAATATTGATAGCTATATCTGGCCGAAAAGGATTTGGCTTTTGAAAGCGATCTTCCGAATACAAAAAAACAGGATTCTTTTTGAGCGGAGGAGTATCGGGGGCAACATTGGGGACGATGACCATATAGGCCGCGTCTTGAACTAAGATTCCGGTATATCTGTGATCTGGATGATAGTCATTTGGTCTCGGTGCTATGACGATGTCCGCATTCCATTTTCGGATTTCCCGAATTACCTCCAGGCGATTTTCAAGTGTTGGAAGCAGTTGACCATCGTGATTATCTAATACGGTATAGGTAACGCCAAAGCGCTTTCCTGCTTCCTGTGCCTCTTCAAATCTGATTTTAGCCAATTTTTCACCCCCCATTTCATAATGCCCTGCATCACCATTGGTAAGCGAAACGAATTTTACATTATGACCCATTTGGGCGAAAAGGATTGCCGTTCCACCAGCATCCGAATCGCAATCATCAGGATGCGCTCCAAAAACAACTACGTTTATAGAAGTGTCCTGTCCAAAGGTACTTGCGCTTAAAAACAGTAAGCCTATAAAGAAGACTATTCTTTTCATCTTAGCACTGGTATGTTTATACTAACTTCATTGCAGTAGGATCCCATTGGACTGGTTCTTTTTTAAAGTAACTTTCATTAGCCAATAGTGCAGCGCCTGCCGCCCTTAGTCCAAAGCTAGGGTCCTGGATAATATTTCCCTTCGCGCGAACGGCTTGAAAGAAATTAAAGAAATGGTCGTAATGCCCTCCCTTATAATCTCTTGGAGCCTCCCAGGACGTTTCTCCTGTATTTAACCCGGATGCCCTGCTGTCTAGATTTTGAGTGGTATAAGCTTCACGTATTTTTTGCTGTGTGGCTTCGGTATATGCAATCATAGAATAGCCTCCAGGTACCATACCCAGTTTGGAACGTTTCAGCCTAACGGAGTTCTGCCCTACTTCCATTTCTCCCTCTGTACCTACTAACTTGAATCCGCCGCCACCTCCTGAGCCGGCAATGAAATTGATTCTAAAAGCCGCATTAAAAGCAGCATGCGTATTTGTCTTAGGATAATCATAGAGTGTTATTGTGACATCCGGGACATCCCTCCCGTCATTCCAGTAGCGAAGTCCTCCGGTAGCTAACGCCCTGTTGGGTCCATTAGAACTAAGAACGAAATTTAAGGTAGAGAAAGCGTGTACAAACAGATCTCCGGCAACTCCGGTTCCGTAATCCTGATAATTTCTCCAACGAAAGAATCTTTTTAATTCATAGGGGACTTTGGGAGCACTTCCAAGGAAAGTGTCAAAATCTACAGTGTCAGGATTGGCATCAGGAGGGATAGGATATTGCCAGGCGCCTTCCGCAGAATAGCGGTCGTTATACATATCTAGCATTACAATTTCTCCTATGGCGCCATCCTCATAGAGCTGTTTCGCTTTTTCATTGCCCAAAGAAGACATTCCCTGGCTTCCTATTTGGCAAATAGCTCCAGTTTCTTTCTGCGTTTTTATAATTTCATGCCCCTCTGAAAACTGCTGTACCATTGGTTTTTCGCAATACACAGCCTTGCCAGCCTTCATTGCATCAATCGCTATTTTTTTATGCCAATGGTCTGGAGTGGCTACAATTACAGCATCAATATCCTTTTTACGCAGTAATTCACGGTAATCTCTTGTAACAAATACATCCTTTCCCCATAGTTCCTGAGCCCGGTCTAATCTACCGGTATAAAGATCGCAGGCTGCAACCAATTTCACACCAGGAACTTTTAAAGCAGAGGAGGTATCATAAATCCCCTGAATACCTACACCGATCAAGCCTAGATTTACCTGGTCATTAATTGAAAATGATTGGATAGGATAGCTGCGTTTAAGCAATAGTTTTTGGTCATATCCTGAAGCCAACACGTAAGGGGCAGAGGTAAGGGCAGCAGTGCTTAAAGTTGCTTTTTTAAGAAAGGACCTTCTTGTATTCTTTTTTTTCATTTTGGAAGTATTTCGTCTTGAAATTACACTATCGGAATTTACGGTTTTTGCAAGTGAAGCACAAATGAGAAGGACCTTAAGCAGAAAAATAGTCCCTAAAATCACAGAATAGAGCTAATCCTTTAAAAAAAGTAGCATTAGGGAAATAATAGTGCTTTGCCTGAGCTTTTTTTGGAATGGCCGGATTGCCCTATAATACGCGGCCAATACCTGATAGTACTCAAAAAGTAAGCTGGCTAAAGCGTTTTTAATCATTGAAGTGAAAATTCTGTTAATTGATTTTTTTGTCGATCACAAACTCATATCCTTACCAAAATTTGATGGTTTTAACATCTAAATTCTGCCTTAACCTGCATTAGTTGAGAACTCAAATGCGAAACGAAGGAATTCTGATCAAAGAGATTCTAAACGGTCATAGAAAATAAAGGCTCATCTGACTTTCGCTGATGTAATTTCATGTCGAAAGCCATACAAACATTCCTGACAAAAGGCTTTCCCTTTTTGGTTACTTTTAATGTCTGCGAATCAAAGATCACCAGATCGTCCGCTATTAGTTCTTTTAGGTTTTTAATCAGTTGTTGAAAATTAGATTGGCCAAATTGTTCTTCGTCTAAATAAGTTTCAAAATTGCACATCAAATTTAGAATATGCCTTTGTATCATTTGGTCCTCTTTATTCAGCAAATGACCACGATAAACCGGCAGTACATTGCTTTCCAGGAGATGTTGATACTCTTCAATACCCTTTACGTTTTGGGCAAAGCAGCTACCACTATCACTAATGCTAGAGGCTCCCAAACCAATCAGCAAATTGGTTTTTTGATCTGTATAACCCATAAAATTCCTGTGCAGGCTTTTATTTTTTGCAGCCTTGTACAAGGCATCTGTGGGCAAAGCGTAGTGGTCCAGGCCTATGCTTTTATACCCTACTTCGCTGAGCAATTGATTTCCCAATTGAGATTGCATGCTTTTTTCATGAGCGGTAGGTAGGTTTTCTTTTGCAAAACCCCTTTGGCCGTTGCCCTTCCTCCAGGGAACATGAGCATAACTGTAAAAAGCTATCCGGTCTGGTGTCAATTGGTTGGTTGCAGAGATGGTGTTGCGGATATCTTCCAAAGTTTGAAAGGGAAGTCCGTAGATAATGTCATGGCCAACAGAAGTATACCCTATATCTCTTGCCCATTGGGTTACCTTTTGTACGTTCTCAAAAGCTTGCACTCTATGTATGGCCTTCTGTACCTTTTGGTTATAGTCCTGGACGCCGTAACAGACTTTCCTAAACCCTAGTTGATAAAGCGTTTGTAAATGTGCTTTGGTCGTATTATTGGGATGTCCCTCGAAGCTGAAATTGGCATTTTCGGAAACGGTAGCAAAGCGTAAAATACCCTCAACAAGTTGTTGCAGGTGTTCAGGAGAAAAGAAGGTAGGGGTACCCCCTCCTAAATGTATTTCCCTGATAAGGGGGCGGGTCCCCAATAACTCGCGGTAGAGTTTCCACTCTTTTAGAACTGCCCGGATATAGGGTAGCTCTACTTCATGTCTTTTAGTGATGCGTTTGTGACACCCGCAGAAGGTGCACATGCTTTCGCAAAAAGGCAAATGAACATAGAGGCTAATACCTTCTTCTTTGGAGGTTATATGGCCTTGGACTACGCTTTCCTTCCAGTGTTTGCCAGAAAAATTGTTTAAATCCCAGTGAGGTACGGTAGGGTAGCTGGTATACCTGGGTCCCGGGACATTATACTTTTGGGTAAGATGACACATCATAATTTAGAATCTAGATCGAAATTATAGCAATTACAATCCCCATAGTATGACCGATATCAGTTTTGCAAATACGCCTGGATCGGGCGGAAACTTCAGGATATAATTTGGGACTTAACTGGCAGAAAAAGTGTTGGCCATTGTATGACCAATATCATGTTTTTCTCAAATTTTCAGGAATATTTTTGAGCATTCAATAAAAAAACAACCATATGAAATTAAATATTTCAATAATCGCAAGTTTCTTCTTAGCCAGCCTCTTATTGGGATGCGGCTCAAAAGAAAAGAACAAAGAGGATAGCTTTAGTGTTACAAGGCAAAAAACAGAAACCAAGAAAGAGAATGAACCACCAGCCGATACCGGAACAAAACCTTCCGAACGGGTAGACCTTGTGAGCAAGGGTGTAGGACCTGTTACTTCATTGACATTAGATGATACTATAGACCAGGCAATGGTTGCCAAAGGTGAGGAGGCCTACAATCGCTTGTGCCTTGCCTGCCATCGAATTGGAAAAAAATTCATAGGTCCGGCTCCAAACGGAATATTAGAAAGACGTACGCCTGAATGGGTAATGAATATGATGTTAAACCCAGAGGTCATGGTGAAGGAAGATGCTTTAGCAAAAGAACTACTTATGGAGTTTAACGGCTCGCCAATGGCCAATCAAGGCCTTTCTGAGGAGGAAGCCAGAGCAATTCTAGAATATTTCAGAACCTTAAAATAAAAGCATATGAAACTAATCAACACTTTTAAAACATTTGCAATCTTGCTTTGCTCTCTTGGCTTGCTATTTGGGTGCAAGCAAGAACCAAAACAGGATAGTGCGACAGCAGCGACTCCTGAAGAACAACCTAAAAAAGTTGGTCAGGCCTTTATCAAAGGAGATGAGGCCACACCTAACGTATTGGACATAGCAATCGGGTCAGAGGATCATACCACACTTGTGGCAGCAGTTCAGGCGGCAGATTTAGAAAACGCGCTTGTAAACGCCGGACCTCTTATGGTTTTCGCGCCAACGAACGAGGCTTTCGCAGCACTACCTGAAGGAACGGTAGACAATCTTCTAAAGCCCGAAAACAAAACCGCCCTTGCCAATATCCTTCAGTACCACGTCACACCTGGAAAATACTCCAAGGATTTTCTAAAAAAGTTCAAGAAGCTCGGACAGGCAAACAACCAGAATGTTTCAGTTACCGTAGAAGGTGACGACGTGTTTGTCGGAGGGGCAAAAATCCTTGCCAGCGTTCCAGCCGGCAACGGAATTGTACACGTGGTGGATAAGGTAATGTTACCCCCTGAACAACAATAATGAACAAATTGAATACTATAAATCTAGAAATTATGAGAAAAATAAAACTATGGATGTTGTTTGGCCTGGCCGGAGCGATTTCCTTTGTGGCATGTAACCAGCAAGCCGGACAATCAAGTGGGGCTTTGGCCTCCAATGTGGCCGAACGAGTTTATGTGGCTCCTGGAGAGCACGATGAATTTTACGCCTTTGTTTCAGGGGGCTTTAGCGGGCAATTATCTGTTTACGGACTTCCGTCTGGAAGACTCTTTAAGGTAATACCGGTTTTTTCACAAGATGCTGAGAAAGCCTGGGGTTATAATGAAGAAACCAAGCCCATGTTAAACACTTCTCACGGTTTTGTTCCCTGGGATGACTCACATCACCCAGATATCTCTCAAACGAATGGAGAGTTAGACGGCCGCTATGTTTTTATCAATGGTAATAACACTCCGCGTATCGCAAAGATCGATCTCAGCGTATTTGAAACTACCGAGATTATTGAAATTCCAAATAGTGCGGGAAATCACAGCTCGGCTTTTGTCACTGAGAATACAGAATATGTTGTTGCGGGAACCCGTTTCTCCGTTCCTATACCTCAGCGAGATATTTCCATAAAAGAATATAAGGGCAATTTCAAGGGGTCATTATCATTCATTAGTGTAGACCCGGAAGACGGGGGGATGGATCTCTCATTTCAAGTACTTATGCCTGGCTTTGACTACGACCTTGCTCATCCCGGGAGAGGTGCCTCGCATGGCTGGATGTTCTTTTCTACCTATAATTCTGAAGAGGCGAGCACCCTTCTTGAGGTAAATGCATCTCAAAATGACAAGGACTTTATTGCTGCAGTCAATTGGAAAAAGGCGGAGGAATATATTGCCGAAGGTAGATTCACGACTATGCCTGCAAATTATGCGCACAATGTGTATAGTGATGAGACTCACACGGCAACCTCTACAATGAAGAAGGAAGTAAGGGTATTAGATGCTTCAGAACTTCCCGGCCTGGTCTATTTGTTACCAACACCGAAATCTCCACATGGTTGTGATGTTGACCCAACTGGAGAATACATTGTAGGTAACGGTAAGTTGTCATCAGACCTAACGGTACACTCTTTCACCAAGATGATAGACGCTATTGAAAATGAAAAGTTTGACGGAGAAGCGTATGGCATCCCAATTTTGAAATTCGAGGATGTCTTGGCCGGTACGGTAAAGCAAGCAGGCTTGGGGCCACTTCATACAGAATTTGATGCTAATGGAAATGGTTATACCACCTTTTTTATCTCCTCGGAAGTAGTGAAATGGAAGGTAGGAACCTGGGAGGTGCTAGATAGGCAACCTTGCTACTACTCGGTTGGGCACTTGATGATCCCCGGCGGAAATTCAAGAAAACCCTATGGAAAGTATGTGTTGGCAATGAACAAGATTACCAAGGATAGGTATCTGCCTACGGGTCCTGAAGTCACACAGTCCGCTCAACTCTACGATATAAGTGGCGACAAAATGGAGCTGCTGCTCGATTTTCCCACCGTGGGTGAACCGCACTATGCGGCAGGAATTGCTGCAGATCTCGTTAAAGAGCGGTCCAGGAAGATATTCGACCTTACCGAAAATAAGCATGAATATGCGGTGACCTCAGACGCCAATGTAAGGGTTGAACGCAATGGCAAAGAAGTTCATGTCTATATGACGATGATCAGAAGTCATTTTAACCCGGATAATATCGAAGGTATTAAGGTAGGCGATAAGGTATATTTCCATGTTACCAATCTAGAACAAGATTACGATGTACCACATGGAGTAAGTATAATTGGAGCAAATACCTCCGAACTCCTTATTATGCCGGGACAAACTGAAACTTTTGTCTGGGAACCAAAACAGGTTGGAGTTTGGCCTTTCTACTGTACAGATTTCTGTTCAGCCTTGCATCAGGAAATGCAGGGATATGTCAGGGTTTCTCCTGCAGACTCGGATATCGAACTATCCTGGTCCTTAGGCGAGGATTAAATAAAACTAGCAACATATACAAAAGTTAAAACGGTTAAAATGCTTGGAAATAAAACAACATACTACGTCATGGGGATCTTACTAGGCCTTATAATAGGACTAGTTATAGGAATAGCCTTTGACCAAATTGGCCTCGGAATTGTCATTGGGCTGCCCTTTGGTGTAGGTATGGGTTTTGCCTTTGTAGAACTGGCCAAAACCCGGAGAGATTGACAAGACAAGAATAGCCTAATTCCTCTTTGTAGTATTGATAGAATGATTAAGCGGGTGGTTTCCGCCCGCTTTTTAACATCCAAAAATCTCACTAATGCGACGAAAATCTAGAATTTTAATGCTAATTGCAGCCTTACTTCCGATGCTGTTGTTTGTGTTTCCATTGTGGAAAATCACCTTGGAAGCTCCTCAATATCCCACCCCATTGGGAATGTACATTCATATCAATGATTTCAGCGATGCAAATCCTCATGATATAAAGAACATAAATCTGATGAACCATTACGTAGGGATGAAGTATATTCCTGAGGCCATCCCAGAATTTAAGATATTTCCTGCCGGGATAATGATAACAAGTCTCATTGGCTTGTTGATAGCCTGGCGAGCCAATCACAAATGGTACCTCTATTGGTTTATTTTGATGATGCTGCTAAGTGCAGCGGGCCTATACGATTTTTACCTCTGGGAGCACGATTATGGTCATGACCTGGATCCAAAAGCCATTATGAAATTTACCAATCCTGATGGCTCAGTAATGGGATTTCAGCCGCCGTTTTTTGGTTCAAAAGATATCCTGAATTTTAGAGCACATTCGTATCCGCAGCTCGGAGCTTATTTCCTTAGCCTGGGAATAGCCGTTTCCCTTTTGGCCTATCAGTTCGGGAAAAAGGAAAAGAGGGCTAAAAGCAACTGATATGAAAAAGGTGTTAAATCTTTTTAAATATGTGTTGGTCTTCACTGCTTTTAGCACGGTGCAATCCTGCAAGATAGATTCCAAACCTATAGCCTACGGTGAGCAGAGTTGCCATTTCTGCCGGATGACTATCGTAGATCAACAACATGCGGCTCAGATTGTTACATCAAAGGGCAAGGTCTTTTCATTTGATGCGGTGGAATGCATGCTAAATCATCTAAAAGATATAGATACGGTATCGGTAACGCTTTACCTGGTGAATGACTATACGAATCCCAAGGAATTAATCGATGCTAAAGGAGCAAACTACCTGGTTAGCCAGGGTATTCCCAGTCCTATGGGTGAGTTTCTGACAGCTTTTAGTAAAGAAGCCGATGCACTTAAGGCCAGGGATGAACATGGCGGAGACCTTTATTCCTGGGACGAATTGTTAAATCATTTTAACCCCTAGATCATGTATAAAGTTGAAGAGGAAATTAAAAAACAATCTTTTAACAAGCTCCAGCTAAAAAAACTCACTCAGTCTAACCCATTTGAAGTGCTGAGTGTAAGCCTGGAAAAGAATGCAATTTTCCCGGAGCATAGCTCTCCTTCCGATGCTTTTCTGGTGGTATTAGAAGGCAAGATTGACTTTCATATTAATGAGAACCACTACTCCTTATGTAGCCAGGAGTATTTTTCCTTCCCTAAAGAAGTATCTCATTGGGTTCAGGCCCTTGAAAATTCGAAATTTTTAATCATAAGATAATTCCTTATTAGTCATGTATAAATTAAAGTTATTCTCAATTCTTTTGTTAGGTTTAGTAATAGGTACTACAGTGTCTGCTCAGTATGAATCTTGCTCACAATGCAATATGGCTGTGGAAGATGCTCTATTTCGGGCAAAAGCACTTACTACTTCAGAAAAGCAGTTTCAATTTGATGCCGTGGAATGCCTGGTAAATCATTTGAAGAACAATCAAGACGTTGAATACAATGGCCTTTGGGTAACAGATTATAAGAGTGGCCAACTCATAAATGCTACCGAGGCGTACTATCTTAAAAGTAAAAGCATCCCAAGCCCAATGGGGGCAAACTTATCGGCCTATTCTAGCAAAGCTACAGCACTGAGCATGCAAACAGAAAAAGGAGGCGAAGTCTTTTCGTGGAAAGAATTGAAAATAAGATTTGAGCACTCTAAATTTGGCGCTGCGGGGCATTCACATGAACATCACAGCCGTCCGGATTCTTATGCCCCTGCTGGTATTATGGGAGACCATTTGCACCCCAAAGGCGGATTTATGTTTTCCTTTAGGTCTATGAGCATGGCGATGGGAGGAAATCGCGAGGGTAGCGGCTCTATTTCAAATGAAGCCATTTACGATCGCTTTATGATAGCACCCCAGGATATGACTATGCAAATGTATATGCTTGGAGTCATGTATGCACCCTCCGATAAATTAACCCTAATGGCGATGCAGAATTTTGTGGACAAGAGTATGGACCTAAGGGCAAGAATGATGATGAATGATGGGATGGTCATGTTCAACAACTTTTCCACATCCTCACAAGGATTTAGTGATTTAAAACTTGGTCTCCTCTACAGCCTTTATCAAGGAGAGAAAAGCAGTATACATCTCAATACAGGGCTAAATGTGCCTTTGGGAGAAATAAAAAATAGAGACAATACGCCTGCCATGGAAAATGCAAAGTTACCCTATGCCATGCAATTGGGCTCTGGCACCTGGGACCTTGTCCTTGGTGGAACCTTCAAGCGCACCTATAACACATTTTCATGGGGTTTACAACAGCTTAACACCATTAGAACAGGAACCAATAGTGAGGGATACAGATTTGGGAACGTACATGAATTGAATGCATGGGCCGGATATTTGCTTTCAAAGAAAATAAGTGCTTCCTTACGAGTAAGTGGATGCACTGAGAGTGATATCACGGGAAGTGACGAGGACTTAAATCCTATGATGGTACCAACCGCTGATCCTGAGAACTACGGAGGTGAACTTATCCGGGGTGCCTTAGGATTCAATGTTGTATTGGCACAGAATAAATTGGTATTAGGTGGAGAGCTGGTTGCACCGCTCTATCAAAATTACAATGGCATATTTATGGATGAAGACATTTCTTTAAATGCGGCGCTCAGGTATACCCTGTTCTAAAATAATCCAAAATGAAATTGATAGCTGTATTTTTTCTGCTTCTAGGCATTTTAAATGGGTATACTCAGAGAACAACTACCATTAGGGTCTGCCCGTCTTGTGAGGTATCGTCCATTAAAATGGGTATTGAGCAGGCGGCTGAGTTTGATACGCTGTTGATTATGGAAGGCAGCTACAGAGAATTTAATATAGTTATTAATAAACCGCTTACCCTTAAAGGAGTAAACTACCCAGTAATTGATGGGGAGGATAAAGGCGAAATAATTACTGTAGTCTCAGATAATGTAACTATTGATGGCCTATTCATAAAAAATGTAGGGACAAGCTATACTTCAGATTATGCTGGGATTCGAGTTGTGAAAAGTAAAAATTTTGTGATCCGCAACATTGTCATGGAAAAACTCTTTTTTGGTATTTATCTCGAAAAGTCGAGCAAAGGTTTTGTCTTAAACAATAAGATAATTGGAGACGCAGAGGATGAATACAACTCTGGCAATGGTATTCAGCTGTGGTATTCCAATAATATAAAAGTTGCAAACAATACGGTACAGCAGGTCAGAGATGGGATCTATTTAGAATTTTCTGATGAGATCTTGATAGAGGATAACACCAGCTTTGATAATATTCGTTATGGTCTTCATTTTATGTTTTCTAATAACGATACCTATAAAAACAATAGGTTTGAAAACAATGGTGCCGGGGTGGCAGTAATGTTTTCAAAAAATATCAAAATGCATAATAATCATTTTGTAAAAAACTGGGGGTCGGCTTCTTTCGGGCTATTGTTAAAAGAGATTTATGATGCTGAAATTATTGCGAATACCTTTTCAGAAAATACAGTTGGGATCAATGTAGAAGGATCAACAAGGATTAAATACGACCGCAACACGTTTGAAAGCAATGGATGGGCGGTAAAGGTGAGGGGGGCCTGTTATGCCAACACTTTCTCCAGGAACAACTTTCTCTATAACTCTTTTGATATTTCATATAACAGCAAACTCAACGACAACATTTTCAAAGAGAATTATTGGAGTAACTATACGGGCTATGATCTAGACCGGGATGGTATTGGTGATGTCCCTTATAGACCGGTAAAATTATTCTCCTACATTGTAAATAAAAGCCCGGAAACAATTGTATTACTTCGAAGTCTGTTTATGGATATTATAGACTTTTCTGAGAAGGTATCTCCGGTTTTTACTCCAGACAAATTATTAGATCATAGTCCCTTAATGCAGATAACGCAATGATACAGATTTCAGGATTACATAAAAGTTTTGGAAAAAATCAAGTGCTCTCAAATCTGGATCTGCTTATAGATAAGCCTGGAATTTATGCAATACTTGGCCCAAATGGCTCAGGAAAGACTACCCTTATTAAATCTTTACTTGGGATGGTGATTTTGGATAAGGGGAAGATAGAGGTATTAAACAGCAATGTAAGACGCGGATGGAGATATAGAGATGAGATCAACTACCTGCCACAGATTGCTAATTTCCCGGCCAATCTAAGAGTTCAAGAACTCATTGAGATGATCAAAGATGTAAGAAAGAAAGCAGGCAGGGAAGAAGAGTTAATTGCTCTTTTTGGACTAGAACCCTACCTGACTAAGAGGTTAAATACACTATCGGGCGGTACACGACAGAAAGTAAATATTGTGCTTGCCTTTATGTTTGATAGCCCATTGATAATTCTCGATGAACCTACAACGGGTTTAGATCCGGCCGCCCTAATAAACCTGAAAGAACTTATAGCCACAGAGAAGAAGGCGGGAAAAACTTTTTTGGTAAGTTCTCATATTATGAGGTTTGTAGAAGAAGTGGCCGATGAAGTGGTTTATCTGCTTGAAGGGAGAATCTATTTCCAGGGATCGCTAACCGACTTAAAACAGAAAACCGGCAAGCAAGACTTTGAGCATGCCATTGCTGCAATATCAACAGGCCTATGATTTTCAAAATTCTAAAGTATAGTTTTTTTGACCTGGCGAGAAGCCGTTGGAGCTACATCTATTTTGCATTTTACCTCCTTCTCGGTTTCGTGCTGTTATTTCTCAATAATAACATCTCCAAAGCCGTCATTACTTTGATGAATGTTATCATAGTCCTTGTGCCGCTTATTGGGACCATCTTCGGAGTGATGTACTATTATAGTTCACGAGAGTTCGTAAGCTTGCTTTTGGCACAACCCATACAGCGCTCCTCCATTTTTCTGGGACAGTTTTTGGGCATAGCAGGCTCTTTGACAATTAGCCTGGTTCTTGGTTTGGGTATTCCTTTTGTATTGTATGGTTTGTTTGTAAGCAATGCGATATGGGATTTTGTGCTTCTTTTGGTCACAGGAGCATTCCTGACATTTATTTTTACGGCCCTTGCACTCAATATTTCATTAGCCAATGAAAATAAAATTAAGGGCTTTGGCTATGCTGTGCTCCTCTGGCTTTTTCTGGCAGTGATTTATGACGGACTTTTCCTGTTAGCACTTGTAGCTTTCCAGGAGTACCCCCTGGAAAATTTTTCTTTGGCAGCCTCTATGTTGAATCCAATAGATCTTTCCAGAACACTCATATTGCTTAAGCTCGATATTTCGGCTCTTCTCGGTTATACCGGAGCTGTTTTTAAAAAGTTCTTTGGTAGTAATTTTGGTTTGCTGGTTTCTTTTCTGGTCCTCCTGATATGGACTGTGATTCCCATCTTAACGCTCGTTCGAAAGTCCAGGAAGAAAGACTTTTAGCCCGATCGATTCCTGGTCTAAAACCCCAAGTCTGATTGATTCTCGCGGTCAAAGACGATGACTATCGTCATATTTTCTCAACCAAGCTTGAATTAGCTTTACAGTTACAAAAACTGCAATTATATGGGTGAACATATTACGAAACGCAAGTCTGAAGTAGCCGAACAAAAAGCTTTTGTAGAACATCTTATAAACGATATTAAGGCATTGGAGCTAATGCTGGAAAGAGGAATGTTTGAAAATGATGTGATACGGATAGGGGCGGAACAGGAATTGTGTTTGGTTGATCAGAATTTTCAGCCGGCAGGTATAAATCAAAAGCTGCTGGAACGAATAGACGATCCGCACTTTACTGATGAGTTGGCAAGCTATAATATGGAGATCAATCTTGATCCCTTTGTATTGCGAGAAGATTGCTTTTCCAAAACGGAAACACAGCTGCTCCAGCTTTTGAAATTGGCGCATGCCCGGGCAGACGACCTTGGTGTAAAGATTCTTATGACCGGTATTCTTCCAACAATAAGCAAGAATGAAGTGTCAATGGATTTTGTAACACCCATACCCCGCTATTTCGCCTTAAATGACGCCTTAAAAGCTTGCAAAGGCGGAGATTTCAATCTGAAAATTAGAGGAGTAGACGAACTTTCACTTAAACATGATTCGGTTTTATTTGAAGCCTGCAATACGAGTTTTCAACTTCACCTTCAGGTTGCTTCAACAGATTTTATTCCGAGTTATAACTGGGCACAGGCCATTGCTGGCCCTGTACTTGCCACTGCCTGTAATTCTCCAATACTTTTGGGGAGAGAACTATGGAAAGAAACTCGAATTGCACTTTTTCAGCAAAGCCTGGATACCAGGAAATCTACCTACGCGCTTAGAGATCAGACCCCTAGAGTAGGTTTTGGAACAGATTGGGAACAGGGGTCGGTAGCCGAAATTTTTAAAGAAGATATTTCTAAACATCGCGTACTCCTATCAAAGCCAATAAAGGAAAGCTCGCTTGTTCAACTAGACAAGGGAAAGATCCCTAAACTGGATGCGCTTAGATTGCATAATGGCACGGTATATCGGTGGAACCGTCCCTGCTATGGGATAGGTAACGGGAAGCCACACCTAAGAATTGAGAACAGATATTTGCCCTCGGGCCCTTCTGTAATTGATGAACTTGCAAATTTTGCCTTATGGGTAGGTCTAATGATGGGCAGGCCAAAAACCTTTGATGATATGCCCGCCCAAATGGATTTTAAGGCCGCGAAAGCCAACTTTATAAAAGCGGCAAGGACTGGTATAGAAACTGTTTTTGTCTGGAAGGACCAACAGCTCACTGCTAAGGAACTCCTTCGAAAAGAATTGCTTCCTATTGCATACAGTGGACTACAAAAATCTGCTGTTGCAAAAGAAGATATAGAACGCCTTCTAGGCGTTATTGAGGCACGTGCCGAGGGAACAACAGGAGCGCAATGGCAGATAAACAGCCTGCGTACACTGAGAAAACAAATGAAGACAGACCTGGCTTTGAATAAGCTTACCGAAGTTATGTATCTCAATCAAGGCAAAGGCCTTCCAGTAAATAACTGGCCTGAAATTCAAACAAAACAGCAAACTAGAAAGGATCCCAAATGGGTGAAAGAAATCATGTCTACCCATCTTTTAAAACTTAACGAGGATGATTTTGCAAGCATGGCCGCAGCTATTATGGAATGGAACAATATTCACCATATTCCGATTGAGAATGACAAAGGAGAGCTTACAGGATTATTGACGTGGAATTACTTGGAATCCTTAGATAAAACTATAGATATAAACACAATAAAGGTATCTGAAATAATGATTACAGAGATCAAAAGCGTAAGTCCAAGAACTGAAATAAAGGAAGCAAAACAAATGCTTTCAGAATACAATATAGGGTGTTTGCCGGTTTGTTCGGGAAAAACACTGGTTGGAATTTTAAGTACGCGCGATTTATGATCATACCCAAAACTAAAAGCCCAATTGCTATTCAAACAGAAAGGGATAAAAGAATTATAGGGCAGATAGGGGACATAGGCCAGGGACCAACTGTAGTCTTTTTCGCAGGGATTCACGGCAATGAACCTGCCGGTGTAAAAGCGTTAAGGAAAGTAACAGGAGAATTAAAATCTTCCAAACAACCCATGAATGGTAATTTCCTGGCTATTGCCGGGAATTTAGCAGCATTAGAAAAGAACATTCGCTTTCAAAGTGAAGATTTAAATAGAATTTGGTTGCCTGAAAGGATTAAAGCACTTCAAACCAGGGAAGAACACCATTCTAACGAAGACACTGAAATGCTTTCTTTATACCATCTTTTGCAAGATGTTTTAAATAGATTTCAACCTCCCTTTTATTTTATCGATATACACACCACCTCGGGTAAAACGAGTCCATTCGTTATTGCTAACGATAGCCTCTTGAACAGGAGGTTTGTTGTTAACTATCCACTACCAATAATTTTGGGTATAGAAGAGTACCTCGCCGGAGCGCTTCTAAGTTATATCAATGAGATGGGCTATGTGGCCTTCGGTTTTGAAGCCGGGCAACATGTGGATCCCAAAGCGGTTGAAAATGCTGTAGATTTTATTCACTATTCTATTTCGCTTATAGGATTAGTTCCGCTACCTAAAGCTGAACAAAGAGAACTAAAAACAAAAATTGCTTTCGCAAGTAGGGTGAACTCAACCTTCTATGAGATTCGCTATCAGTACTTAATTAAAGCTGGAGCGACATTTGAAATGTTACCTGGCTATCACAACTTCCAAAAAATTAAGAAAGGAAAACCCATTGCATTGAGTAATGGCCAATTGATAAGTACTCAAAAACGAAGGCTGATCTTCTTACCACGTTACCAAAAGAGGGGACATGAAGGATTTTATTTCATTGCAAAAACACCCCGTTTTTTTCTTTGGTTGTCAAAGATGTTGAGAAGGTTTAGAGCGGATCGTCTTTTAGTAACCTTACCGGGAATTCAATGGCAATCCAAAAAGCGGGATACTTTGTTCGTAGACCTAAAGGTAGCCCGCTATCTGGCTAAACCTATTTTTCATTTACTAGGCTATAGGGCCAGGAAGCCAGATGAAACCCACTTTGTTTTAAAAAGTAGGGAAATAGCTTCGAAGACCGCTGATTACAAAAATGAAAATTGGTTTTAGATTTTTAAAGTAAGCACGGGAATTTTTGAATGATTAGCGATGTCCTCACCTATACTTCCCATAAAGAAATGTGAAATACCCCTTCTTCCATGTGTAGGAATGGCAATCAGATCGGCATTTGCATTTTCACTGTAATTCAAGATTCCCCTTTCTACACTATAATCATTATATATTTCTACTTCCTTGCCTTTGTGTGCCTTGTTAAGGAATTTTGAGATTCTACTGTATATTTCCTTTGTACTTCTAAAGTCGTCTCCAGGGACGTTGATATAAACCGGCCACAGTGTTGCAGAAAGCTTGTCCGCAAATTCTGAAGCCTTGTTAAATACAGCTATGCTCTCCTCCCTAAAGTCGGTCGCTAAAACAATCTGCTCAATCTTAAAATTCTCTATTTTACCTTTAATTACCAGGACGGGGATTTCTGAATTTCTGACCACTCTTTCGGTATTAGAACCTACAAACATTTCCTTTAAGCCATCAACACCGTGCGACCCCATGACAATAAGGTCAGACTCCGTTTCTTTAGCCACCTCATTTACCTCTTTAAATACCTTATAATGTTTAATGATGGGGGTAACTTTAATCCCTTTTAAATAGTCTTGCTTTAAAAAACTTTCAAAGCGCTTTTCTGCATGTTTTATAAGGAAAAAAGTCTGTTCAGGATGATATCCCTCGGAAGATGATATCATAACGGGAGATAACTCCAGCATATGAAGTGCCATTATTTCTGAATTTAATTTTTTGGCCAAAGCGGCGGCTGCTTCTAATGCGAACTCTGACTGTTCTGAGAAATCTACAGGAACGATTATCTTCTTCATAATTTAAAATTTAAAGTGATATTGTTTATAATTTGGGTCTAACTCTTTCGATATTTCAGTGTTCTCAACATGATAAAACTAAGGTTTCACAGGGGTGTAAAATATGATATTGGTCAGTAGTTGCTTTGGTATGATATATATCATTTGATCAGCGCGAGGACTGGTTTAATTTTAGAATTCAAAAGGAGATTTGATTTCTAATGAGAAAAGATATAGGATTAGTACTTTCTGGAGGAGGGCACCGCGGAGCAGCGCATGCCGGAGCTATAAAGGCTTTTGAAGAGCACGGTATTTTCCCTGATTTTATTTCTGGCACCAGTGCCGGAGCTCTCGTTGGAGCATTATATGCTTCAGGCCTTACACCCGTTGAAATTCTGGGAGTGTTTAAAGAAATAAAGATTTTTAGTATTTCGCATTACGCGCGTAAGAAACCCGGATTTGTAGATACAGATAAATTCTATCAGTTCTTAGAGCAATATTTGAAATCGGCCTCATTTGAGTCTCTTAAAAAACAAATGTATATAACCGCCACCGACCTGATAAACGCGAGAGTGGCGATCTTTAGCAGTGGAGACTTAATTAAGGCAATCCTGGCCTCCGTGTCCTTTCCCGGGATATTCACACCAGTAACTATTGGAGATTCTTTGTATGCAGACGGTGGTATTCTGGATAACTTTCCGGTAGGTCCTATTAAGCAGTTGAGTGACGAAATTTATGGAGTATATGTGAGCCCGGTAAAGAAAATGCAGATTTCGGATTTTAAACATTCCTATCAAGTCTTAGACCGTGCTTTTCACCTGCGTATGCACCAGCATTCGGTAGCCAAGTTCCCACTTTGTAATATGGTGGTTTATCCTTATGAATTAAGCAACCACAGTATTTTTAGCTCAAGCCACCTGGATGAAATGTATGAAATTGGATATGTAAGAGCACTTCAGGAACTGCAGCGAAAGAATGCCGAAAGCCGTTTTATTGAGCTTAAGGGCTAGTAAATCAGAAAAGCGAAGGATAAAGCGCTTTTTTGTTGTATTCTATATCGGTAATTTCTAGTTGCAACCATTCAAAGTCACCCTCTTTAAGCTTCCAATAGACATGACATTTCTTGGGAAGCATGTACCCATTGAAATTTTCAAATGCATCGATTTTTACCAACCACTTTTCTAAAGGAGCTTCCTTATAACCCCCATAGTAGCGCATTGCTTCAAAGGATAGTAACCTGCCCTCGGGACTAAAGTTAAATACTCCTTCTGCGCTTAGCTTATCCAGGCTTATCTTGGCAAGGGCAGATAGCGGATCTTTGGTTTCCCAAGTGATGCTTTTATCCAATGCCGCTGCAGGATACCAGCAAATTTCAGACAAAAAGCGAATTAATGCCCCCGAGTTTATTTTAATATTCTTTTTTTCGTTTACTACTGGGATTGCTCCTACCAGTTTAATTAACATTTCTGCCTGTCCTTGGACCAACTTATCGCGCCCAAATAAGTACACGCCCGGGAAGGCTTTTACTTTGGTTGCCCAAACAAATTGATGCCTTAACGGATCTACATATTGACTTGCGGTAAATGGTAGCCATGGCCCATTGGGTACTGTTTTCATTACTCCCCTTTGCTTTAATCGAACCAAATAAGGAGGCGCTTCGCCCTCAACTCCTGAAAACCTAAGCCACTTTTGAACAATTTCTGGCAATTTGTCAACCATGTCTTTTTGGATTAACTGCCCCTCATTGGGTTGGGCATTCTCTATAATGCTCAAGGTTTCGGAGCTTATAGTTTTTTGAAATTGGGAAGAAGTTAGTGTGGCTAAGCTGGCTACCAGTATTATTGCATTGATGAAGGTACCAAATTTGGCCTCCTGCCAATGTAGAATAATAAGTACCTGGGAAATCAAAATAGCCGCAAGAACAGTTATTGACCACCAGCTACTCTTGAGTAGTAATAGAACTATAGTAAGTACAAAAAGGCAGCCACAAAGTAACCAAAGTAAGCCGGTTGTTTTGGAGACCGGCTGCGATATTTCTCGAATTTCTACTATTTGAAATGCTTTAGCAAAGCCCATAAAATGAATAAATCCATGTACGAGCAGTAGTATTGTGAGCAAAGTGCGCATAATTAGTGTTTTTTCTTAGCATTAGATTCATTGGAAACCAATGGCAGTTCAAAGCTAAAGGGAGTTGTCAGTTTCTGAAATGATATCAATCAGGCAATCCTGCCATCTTCCATTTGAATTATCCTATCCGTTCTTTTTGCGAAGTCTTTGTCATGTGTTACCACCAGGAGAGAAAGCCCCTGTTCTTCCTTTAATTTCTTGAAAATTTGAAAAACATTTTCTGAATTATAACTGTCCAGGTTTCCGGTAGGCTCGTCTCCCATTAAGATCGATGGATCGTTTATTAATGCCCTTGCAATAGCTACCCGCTGTTTTTCACCTCCAGAAATCCGCGATGCTTTTTTGCTGGCTAGTTGTCCAATATCCAGCATTTTCAATTTCTCCATGGCGTTGTGCTCAATTTCTTCGTGCGACTTTTTGGCCAGCTTCTTTGCGGGGAGCATCACGTTCTCCAGAACACTGAACTCTGATAGGAGGTAGTGAAATTGAAAGACAAATCCAATTTCCTGATTCCGTATTTTGGAAAGCTCTTTACTGGTCTTTCCGGTAGTCAGTTGGTCGTTGAGATATAGATTCCCCTCATAATCGGTATCCATGGTTGAAAGTATATAGAGTAGGGTAGACTTACCAGAGCCAGATTTTCCCATAATTGAGGCAAATTCTCCCCTTTTTACCTCGAAATTGATTCCTTTTAAAACATGAAAAAGCACTGGTTTGCGAAAGTACTTGTCAATATGTTCTGCCTTTAGTACGTTTTTCATGATTAGTCAAGTTCCTCTGATAATTCTTACCGGATCTATTTTTCTGGCCCTGTTTGACGGGAGAAAGCCGGCGATAAATGTGGAAATCAGGGCAAAAGAAATCCCAATGATATAAAACCAAAAATTGTAGTTAACAGGATAGGTATTGATGGTAGGAAGAGCTTCCGTCTCAAAAGGGAGACTTCCTATCAACCTTGAAAGACCAAAGCCTATAAGTAGTCCTAAAAGCCCTCCGATGGCGCCTATGATCATTGCCTGGCTCATAAATATTAGCTGAACATCAGTACCCGAGAAGCCTGTGGCCTTGAGAATGGCAATATCTTTCATTTTTTCATAGATCAACATGTTTAAGATATTGTATATACCAAACCCGGCGACTATAAGTAAGGTAATAGAGACCGAATAGGTAATAAGGTTCCTGATAGTCGTTCCGGTTTCGAACTGGGCGTTGGCTGCATTGATATCCCTGGCTTTGACCTGGAATTGACGCTCCAGTTTCCTAGCCAGCGGTACAGCCTGATTTATATCGTAAAGTTTAATGTTGATATCCGTTATATAATTGCCGGCTTTCCCCAAAATTCGCTGCACTGTTTTTAGATTGGCAAAGCTTTGAATATTGTCAACCTCCGATAAACCACTTTGGTAAATTCCCACGATTTTTAGGGGAAATATGGCGCCGCCTACAGTACTTATTTGTACGCGGTCACCTATGGAAAGCGACATTTTTTTTGCTAAGCCGGCACCAAGAAGAATACCGTTATCGTTGTTTTCCAAAGCTTCCGGGCTGCCCTCAACAATGTAATCACCAAGATTGGAAAGCCTTGCTTCTTCCATTACTTCAATCCCTGTTAAATTTCCTCCTAATTCAATGGAACCCGACAAATAAAAAATTTGGGCGGCGAGCTGCGGGGAAGCTCCATTAACATTTTTCTGATTTCTGAGGTAGTGAAGAATGGGGAGTGCATTGTGTATCCTCTTCTGGCTTTTTTTTGGCTTAATGGAATGGACCACGTTTAAAGCGTTTTCAAACTCCTCATAGAGCGCAATGGGCTGTTTTGAGGAGGGCTCTATTTCGTTATATAAGTGTACATGAGGGGTTTGGTTTAGGATGAGATCATCAAGCATCTGATTGAGTCCGGTCATAAAACTAACCAGGGTAATATAGGCGCCAATTCCGAAGGTTACCCCGAGCGAGGCGGTTACTGTTGACTTCATTTTGGTCAGCAGATGGGTCCTGGCAATTCCTAATATCACTTTCCAGTTAATCATTCTGCCGGTTTTAATATATAGCTATTCGCTTCCAATCCGGAGATAATCTCTATGCGGTCTAAACTCTGCAATCCTGTAGTGACATCTACCATCCCGTTTTCAGTTTTGACCTGATTGTCAGAAGTTAGGTACTCTTTAGGGATGGTTAGGACATTTTCTTTCTCAGCAATAATAATATTCCCTTCACCAGCGAGGCCCGGATATAAAATGTCGGGTGGGTCTGTGAAGATAGCTTCTACGGTGAAAGCCTGAGCCCTTTCGTCCTTCGAGGGATAAATCTTGGTGATCTTAGCCTTGAAAACATCAGATTTGTAGGCATCAATGGTAATGAGCGCTTCCTGCTCCAACTTTAGCTTTACAATATCTACTTCATCTACCTGCAGGTTAATGACATAATTTGTACTGTGACCCACTGAAGCCAGGGGTTCCATAGCACTCACTATTTCCCCGGGATTCTTAAACAAGGCATAAACCGTTCCCTTAATTTTACTCGTTACCACGAAATCTTCTGAAATCACCTGAGAGGTTTTAAAATCATTTTCGGTTTGCTGAAGACGGGTAAGCAGTTCTTTTTGTGTGCGCTCATAACTGCTTTTAAGAAGTGCTACCTTGTTTTGCGAAAGCTCATAGGCAAGCCTTCGGTTATCTAGCTCAACTTTAGATCCAATACTGTTTTCCCAAAGTCTTTTTTGTCTGAAATAATTTAGCGAATCGTTATGAAGAGAAAGCAAAGCGGCGTCAATTTCATCTTGTATACCTTTTAGAACGGCAGCATTTCCGCTATAATTTTCCCTGGCCAGCTGCCAGGCCAATCTGGCATTTTCAACGTTGAGTTTAGGTGCGGTGTTTTTTATTTTTAATATAGGCTGTCCCTGTAGTACGGAGTCTCCTTCATCAACGAGGTTTGAGTCAAGGATGCCCGTAATAGAAGCGTGGGCATGGTAGAGACTATCAGGTTGTAAGGTAGCCGAAGCGTAAACAGATTCGGTGATACGTGTCTTTTCAGGGAGAATCTTACTGTTTTTTTCACCGCAAGAGCATAAAATAAAAAACAAACTCAGAATTAGGGTTGCTCTCATAGTAGCGTCAATTTTAACCGAAAGTAAGTAGGTATAGGAGTAGGCGAAATGATAATGGTCATGTCAATAGTTAGGCTGTAGCGATTGACAAGAAGTTTAGGGAGCTACACTAAAACTGATAAATGTCATTTTTTTACCATGAGCGCTACTGTAGATTTGTTTCTAGTAATACTAAGTTCTTTGAAGCTTAACATAGTTAGTTTAGTATTTAGCTATCATTTATTGAATCCGAGGGGTTACAAACACTTTGCATGATTTGTTCTGTGTTGGCATCTTATAGATGCGCATACAAAACATTAAAGCGTCCATAAAGTAGTTTGTTACACCTCCCTGAAAACCGGAACATTGCAAAGTGTTCCGGTTTTCTTTTTGAAGTAGTTAAAGTTGTCGGAAAAGTTTCCATAAAAAAGACCGGGCAGATTGATTTGTTTTCAATCAACTTACCCGATAGATAGTAATATCCAGGAAATAAACCTTTCTTTTAAGCCTCTTTCTATGCTTGTTCCCGTGCTGATTTCTGTTTGAATGACTTCCGTCTTCGCAAAGGGCAGGTACAAAATCAGAAGTAATTATGGAATCTGAAGAACTTCTGATTAAAAGCTCATTGCGGTATAGTGTAAAACCTCTATTCGTTTAAATTGAGCTTTTGTACTTTCCAGCCTTGATCTTTAGTGAAAACGCTTATAAGGTTGGGAGCTATTACTTTTACCTGTATGGCAGGTAACTCATATCTCCGCGGCGACATTTGAATGTTGTATCGACGCCCAAAAAATTCAATAATTTCGCCATCTGCTTTCACCAGGACATTGTGAAATTTATATTCGTAAATGTTTAAATTGAATTCATTTTTCCCCCTGAACACCTTATCAATAAGGACCCCGGTAGTATAACCGTCCTTAAATGGCAGGACATTTAAGAACTGATGTTCGATCACTAATTCACCCTTTTTATCAATAAACCCAAAAACGGCAATTTCGTCCTCCATCTTTTTAACAATGCACTTTCCATCTTTAAATTGTGGATAGGCTACAGATTTAATTCCGGTATCTGTTTGCTTCACTTCTCTATTCCAATAAATGTCTTCCCTAAAGTCTATTTTTAGGGTCCCTTCTTCATTGATAAACCCCCATTGATTACCCTTCCTAACGGCTGCAAGTCCTTCGCTAAATGGAGCGACCTCATCGATGCCCTCAAGTGCTTGAGTAAATGCAAAAAACGGAAGCGCTAGTAATGTCAAAAGGTAAGTGTATACTCTTTTCATAATCTTAGATTTAATAGCGTGAAGATATACCACATAGCTCGTGGTTAAAATGATTAATATCATTTTAACCGCTTACTTTCTTAACTAGTTTAGAGACAAATAAAAATAGGTTTCTTATGAAAAAGATTTTAGTCCCCGTTGACTTCTCCAACTACTCGGAATACGCCCTTGAAGTCGCCGCAAAAATTGCCAGATCCAAGCAGGCCGAAATTATTGTACTTCATATGATGGGGCTGTCGGAGGCAGTACTTACTAAAGACGAATCTCAGGAATTTCTTGAAGCCCAGTACTACATGAAGTTGGCTAAGAAACGGTTTACAACTTTTTTAAACCGCCCTTACTTAAAAGGGATACCACTTAGGGAGATGGTTCAGAACTACAAGGTTTTTAGCGAGATCAATCAGGTAGCTAAGGAGCAAAATGTAGAACTGATCATTATGGGTTCTCATGGTGTTACAGATGGTATTAAGGATATTTTTGTTGGTTCAAACACAGAAAAGGTAGTCAGGACCTCCGAAATACCTGTTCTTGTAATAAAAAAGCAGATACCAGATTTTGAAATAGATCGAATTGTCATGGCATGGCACTTCAAGGACGAAAATGTGACCACTTATAGAAAGGCCAAGCGTTTTGCCGATTTGTTTTCTGCTGAACTTCACCTGGTCTATATTAATTTACCTGCTTACAACTTTCTTAGTAGCTCACAGATCGAAGAAAAAATGAACAGCTTTATGCAAAATACCGGGATCGATCAAAAGGTTGAGGTCTATTGTGATTACAGTGTGGAAAAAGGAATACTGAAGTACGCGGACAAAATGAAGGCCGATGTCGTTGCCATAGCTACACACGGCAGGCGAGGGCTACATCATTTTCTTGTAGGAAGCATTGGCGAAGACCTGGCCAATCATTCTCACCTTCCAGTGGTTACCTTCAAAATGTAATACCACTAAATCCAAAGCTTAATTTACGCATTCTAGCGTGGCACTCAGTTGTGGATCTACAAGCTGAGGAGAAATATAGGGAATACCTAAACCCAAACCCCTCAGAATAAAAAATAGCCCTATAAGGATCACAAAAACTGGTACAAGCCTACGCAAATTAAATGGTCTTCGATTCTTTAAAAAACGTGCAAAGAAAACGACAGTCGTCATTAAAGGAACTGTGCCTATACCAAAAAAGATCATATATACAGATCCCTGACCGGGATTGCCCATCGCGATTGAAGCCAGTAAAGCCATGTATACAAGACCGCAAGGCAGAAAACCATTCAAAAATCCGATGCTTAAAAAAGTATCAGTTGATTTTTTTTGCAGTTCTTTCCCAAGTGCTGTTTTTAGCTTAGCTACTAGGCTGTAAAAATAGGGTGATAGGCTAACTCGATTTATTACCGCAACCGGCAAAATAGCCATTAGCACTAGCAATATTCCAATGATGATTGATAATTTTTGCTGCAAGCCAAAAACGGCAAGCCCTTTTCCAAGAAAACCAAATAGCAAGCCCATTATGCCATAGGCCAGCAGCCTGCCGATATGGTAAACAAAAATTTGGGTCATTTTTTTATAAGGATTCTTTTGATCCAGGGGCAATAAAAAGGCAATGGGCCCACACATTGCCAGGCAATGAAGACTTCCTAATAGTCCTAAAAGAAGGGCCGAGAATAACATCTATAGACTAAATTGCTTTTTGTTCAAATAAGATTCCCCTTTGTATTCCCATACGATTTTAATATCCCAGCGACCATCTAACAAGCGTTTGCCAGGTATGAGCAAATGTGTGTTAGACAAGCTTAAGGGTAAGCTAAAGTCTAATTGCTTATTAGATGGTCTGTAAAGGGATACTAGTCCTGTTATAAGTTTAGGATCAAACTCTGCTGGAAATTCGATGAGCAAACCTCCTTCCTTCTTCCGAATTTTAACAGGATTTACGAGCTTTCTGGCGTTTGTTGCCGCATCAATTTCGTCCTGATAGGCCAACTCGGCCTTATAGTATTCTTCGGTTACCAGATCATAATTTGCTTTCTTGTCGGTATTTGTTTTGATTACAAAAAATAGGATAAAGCCTATAAAAAGGACAAATGCCAAAACAATACCTGTTCCCCAGTTTACTTTCATGATCTTATGTTTTTTGCGTTTAGCTTCATTTTTTAAACTCATCGATAACTTCTCGGCCCCAAAAATGTGGTCACCGTGGTTTCAATTAATTGCTCGCCGCTAAATACGCCTATTTTTAATTTATCTTTTTCACCATTTAAAGCCTTATTTTCTACCTGAATGAACAGAGTGCCTTCTGCCAATTGTTGCGCAGGAATGTCTATTTGCTGCGCTGCAACCAATGCTATTTCTCCCTGATGAGAAAGCAGTTTAAAACTCACATCCTTTACGTCTTCCGTGGTTTTGTTGAGCAATTTATAGGTATATACATTACTGATGGTATTGTTTGCCTTACGTTCATAAAGCTGACCTGGTAATCTAAGAACTGTAGCCTCCAGGTCATTCCGAAGAAATAACATTCCGGTAAATACGGCACCAAGAACCATTAGTACCGCTGTATAACCTATAAGGCGTGAGTTAAACCTGAATTTAGCCTTCTTTACAATCTCATCCTCGCTTGCATAACGAATTAATCCTTTCGGAAGATCTACCTTTTCCATGATCGTATTACACTCATCAATACAGGCAGTACAATTCACACACTCTAATTGGGTTCCGTTACGAATGTCAATACCTGTTGGGCAGACATGCACACATTGAAAGCAGTCAATACAATCTCCATGGCCAAGAGCCGAACGGTCTTCACCCTTTCTAAATTTTTTGCGCCCTTTCTCGCCTTCCCCCCGCTTGTGGTCATAGGCCACCACTATCGACTTATTATCTAACAAAACGCCTTGCAAGCGGCCATATGGGCAGGCAATTATACAGACCTGCTCTCTAAACCACGCGAATACAAAATAGAAAACCAGGGTAAATATGAGCAGTGAAACAAGGGTGCCCAAATGCAGCAATGGTCCTTCCAGAATATATCTAAGCAATTGATCGCCACCAATAATATAGGCGAGAAAAATGTTTGCGATTAAGAAGGAAATCAGAAAGAAAAGCGTCCATTTTAAAAGCCTTTTTCTGATCTTTTTTGCATTCCATTTTTGCCGTTTTAATCGTAGTTGAGCGCCTCTATCTCCATCAATCCAATATTCAATACGCCTGAAAACCATTTCCATAAAAATAGTTTGGGGGCATAGCCATCCACAAAAAAGCCTCCCAAAAGCCACTGTAAAGAATGCAACGAAAATAACTCCTGCAATCATGGATATGACAAACAAATGAAAATCCTGTGGCCAAAAAGGCAGGCCAAAAATATTGAAACGCCTTTCCAGTACATTGAATAGCAAAAACTGATTGCCATTTATTTTTATGAAAGGAAGCGCTGAAGAGGAAAATAAGCAGCGCATAACTTACCCATTTTCGGTATTGGTAGAATTTGCCGCTGGGTTTTTTGGGGTAGATCCAGGCGCGCTTACCTTCTTCGGTAACCGTGCTTATAGAATCTCTGAAATTTTCCTCGGTTTGCATACCCCTTTACCTCAAAATTGTTCCTTAATCCCCCTCTGTGGAAGTACTATCCACGGGAAGGCTTTCGGGCATTTCCTCTTCAGCTTCGGGCTGGTCCGGATCTATCCATATTTCGCCTTCAGCTGCTTTCGGATTTGCTGGAGTGGTACCCTGCAGATCTAAAATATAGCTAGATACCTGAGCCATTTCCAGGGGTTTCAGGCTCTGTTTCCAGGCAATCATTCCCTTTCCATCTCGGCCCCCTTCCGAAATAGTGGTATAAACGTTTTTTATTCCCCCGCCCAGGATCCAGTATTCATCAGTAAGGTTAGGGCCAATACCGCCACCGCCATCGGCTAAGTGGCATGCAACACAATTTTTTACGAAGATCTGTTCCCCCGAAGCGAGATCTCCTGGTTCGGTTAGCATGACTACGGTATTGGCGTCTACCAAATTTTTGGCGGTGCGTTTATAAGCTTCAATGGCGAGCTGCGCTTCTGCCACCTCTTTTTCGTACTCCTCGACCTGGGTATAATCATTGAAAACATGAAATCTTATCATGTATACCACACCAAATACAATTGTGAAATAAAACAGATATACCCACCATGGAGGGAGACTATTATCCAATTCGCGAATTCCGTCATAGTTGTGGTCCAGTACAATTTCACCCTCTTCTTCAATAGGTCTTGAACCAAGCAATTTTTTGTACACTCTTTTGCCCCATTTCCATTCCCATTTTTTGCTCTTGGAAGTCAAATAGCGTTCCTTGGCATCATCTGAAAGTGTTTGAAACATTACATTTTCTACAGACTTTATGATCAACTCAATCGCAATGAGTAGTAGCAGCGTAAATCCTAAAAAAGCCAGGGTAATTGGGTAAGCAATAAAGGCCGGTTTTCCCCCTGAGTCTATAAAGAATTCCATGAGTGCAAAGACTAGAAAGAAGAGTACACATACGCGTATCCAGGAAATTGATGAGTTTTTCATGATAGTTGATCTTTAGGTTGGTCCGAATCGTTGAAAGGGAGTTCACTTACTTCTTTGATGTATTCCTTCTTTGAGGTGAATACCCACCAAAAGAGGAGGCTAAAAAAAACAAAGAAGATTACGAGGGAGATTAGCGGATAGATGGCTATTCCTTCAATCGTTTCCATATGACTTTTTACGAACTTTAACATGGCTTATTCACTTTTAGAAATGAGTTCTTCGGTTTCTTTTATTTTTATATCCGTCCCTAGCCGTTGTAGATAGGCGATGAGAGCCACAATTTCGCGATCTCGCATCTCTATGAAAGGAGCTCCGCTATCTTGTGCGGCCTTTTTGTCTGCCTCATAACTTTCCGCAAAATCTGGATCTGTATACAGGTTTTTTTCAATTTGAAGTGCCTGCGCATCCATATTCTCTATTGCATTGTCTATGTCCTCTTGGGTATAAGGCACGCCTAGTGAAACCATAGCTTCCAACTTGGCATGTATGTCGGAACGGTCTAGTTCATTATGTATAAGCCATTGATAGGCCGGCATAATAGAGCCTGAAGAAGTACTTTGAGGATCATACATATGGTTGAGGTGCCAGTTGTCTGAATATTTACCGCCTATCCTGAGTAAATCGGGTCCGGTACGTTTGCTACCCCAAAGGAAGGGATGATCATAAACAAACTCTCCCGCCTTTGCATATTCTCCATAGCGTTCTACCTCACTTCTAAAGGGTCTGACCATTTGCGAATGACAACCCACACAACCTTCCCGGATATAGAGATCGCGTCCTTCTAATTCTAATGGGGTATAGGGTGTTACACTGCTTATGGTAGGAATATTAGATTTTACCAGGATGGTAGGAACAATCTGAACGATCCCACCAATTAGAATGGCAACTGTGGCAAGTAGCGTTAGCTGTACTGGTTTTCTCTCCAGCCAAGAGTGTAGGGTTTCGCCTGCTATTCTACGCTTAGAAACTCTGGTAAGTGCTGGTGCTTCGGCGAGTTCGTCGGTAACTTTAACGCCAGACCGAATGGTTTTACCAATATTGAAGAACATGACTATTACACCAATGATATAAAGACTACCACCTATAGCTCTCATCCAATACATAGGGATAATTTCATTGACGGTTTCCAGGAAATTACCGTAAACTAGCGTTCCGTCCGGGTTGAAATCTTTCCACATCAAAGCTTGTGTAAAGCCGGCAACGTACATGGGTAGTGCATAGAGCACGATGCCCAGGGTTCCTATCCAGAAGTGGAAATTGGCCTGACCCGTGGAGTACAATTTGGTTTTGAACATTTTAGGAACCAACCAGTAGATCATACCGAATGTAAGGAATCCGTTCCATGCCAAAGCACCAACGTGAACATGTGCAATAATCCAATCGCTAAAGTGCGCGACAGCATTAAAATTCTTCAAAGAAAGCATAGGGCCTTCGAAGGTTGCCATACCATATCCGGTAATCGCCACCACCATAAATTTGAGGACGGGGCTCGTTCTAACTTTATCCCATACACCTCTCAAGGTGAGCAAACCATTGATCATACCACCCCAGGAAGGAGCAATTAACATAACCGAAAAGGCCACTCCCAGGTTTTGTGCCCAGTCTGGCAGGGAGGAGTATAATAGGTGATGGGGTCCGGCCCAGATATAGATAAAGATCAGTGACCAGAAATGAACAATTGAAAGGCGATAAGAGTAAATGGGTCGGTTGGCCGCCTTGGGTACAAAATAATACATAAGGCCCAGAAAAGGTGTGGTAAGGAAAAATGCGACGGCATTATGACCGTACCACCATTGTACCAATGCATCCTGGACCCCTGCATATACAGAGTAGCTTTTTAAGGCACTTACTGGCAATTCAAGGCTGTTAAAAATGTGAAGCACTGCTACCGTGACAAAAGTTGCCAGGTAAAACCAAATAGCTACGTACAAATGTCGTTGTCTTCTTTTGAGAATCGTGCCAATCATATTCCATCCGAAAGCAACCCAAACAAGGGCTATTGCAAGGTCAATGGGCCATTCAAGTTCTGCGTATTCTTTAGATGTGGTATACCCTAAGGGAAGTGTAATGGCTGCAGCCACGATAATTAGCTGCCAACCCCAGAAAGTAAAATTACTTAGCAGATCGTTAAATAACCTGGCTTTAAGTAAGCGCTGCATTGAATAATAGACCCCGGCGAAAATGGCATTACCGACAAAGGCAAAGATTACCGCGTTGGTATGCAAAGGGCGCAAGCGCCCAAAACTCAACCAGGAAATTCCGTCGGTTAGGTTGGGAAAAAGAAACATAAAAGCGAGGAGCAAGCCAACGAGCATGCCAATGATTCCCCAAAACATGGTAGCGTAGAGGAACTTTTTTACAATTTTGTTGTCATAGAAAAATTGCTGTACTTCCATAATTACAGGTTTTGTTCGTTATTTAGTTTGTTTTCTTGATCGGTTGATTTCAATTCTTCTGAAGGCTCGGCCACAAGCTCATCTTCAAAGAGCATACGTACCGAGGGCGTATAGGAATCGTCGTACTGACCGCTTTTTACAGAGAAGAGAAATGCGATCAAAAACAGTACAGCTACTGCAATACTTATAGAAAGTAATACATAGATTACACTCATACCTGCCAGAATTATGAAACAAATGTATCGGTGGGTGTTTTTATAAAAAATGACATTTATCATCTCCGGAGTTCTATTTTAATTTCCTACTGACGAACGCAGTCGCGGCCGTGGTAAACGCTACGATGCTGATTGAACTTAAGGGCATTAGAATAGCGGCTATGACCGGCTGTAGTTGGCCACTGATAGCAAAATAAAGGCCAATAATATTATATAATAAAGAGAGGAGAAAGCTCAGTTTAATTACCGCCATGGCTTTTTGGGATATTCTAAGGTAGTCATATAGATATTGAAACTTATCTGCATGCAGGATCCCGTCGCAGGCTGGTGAGAACACATTGGTGTCTTCAGATATGGCTACCCCAATATCACTTTGAGCCAAAGCTCCTGCGTCGTTCAGTCCGTCGCCTACCATGAGCACTTTTTTTCCTTCTTTTTGCAATTCAGCGACGTACTTCAACTTGTCTTCCGGGCTCTGATTAAAGAACAGAAGTGCCCCTTTCGGAACCGTCTTTTCCAGCCTGTTTTTTTCACTCTCGTTATCCCCGGATAACAGATGAAGTTCAACCGTTGGACTAAGTTTACGCAAGACATCAAAAGCTCCCTCGCGGTAAACGCTTTCAAAAGAGAAATAACCTTTATAATCACTATTGGCACTTATGTGGACTGCAGTTCCCTTTTTGTGAGTTTCGGGCTCACCTCCAACAAATTCGGCGGAACCTATTTTAATTTCATCTAACGCTCTTTTCCCCACTATTCCCTTCCCAAGAGCTTCCTGATAGCTATCTAGGCTAAGGATTTCATGTTGCTCTAAGAGGCGGTAAAGCGATCTGCTCAAAGGGTGGTTAGATGACCTTAGGGTGGTACGCATTAACTTTTCTTCTTCATCAGTCAATACCATTCCTTCATATACAATTTTTTGATTGTTTGTAACGGTCAGTGTTCCGGTTTTGTCGAATATTACAGCATCTACCTGAGCGAGTTGTTCAATGGCCTGGGCGTTTTTCAGATAAAACTTTCTTCTGCCTAATATTCGCATCACGTTCCCAAAAGTAAAGGGCGCCGCTAGTGCCAAAGCACAAGGACAGGCAATGATCAGTACTGCGGTAAATACATTAAAGGCTTTATCAGAATCTACCATAAACCAATAAAATGTAGATAGGAAAGCGATACTTAAGATGGCCAGGGTGAAACGCTTTGCGACATAATTGGTCAATGTTTCAAATTTTCCTTTTCCAGATTTTTTGAAGGCAGAATGCCCCCAAAGTTTGGTGAGGTAGCTCTGAGAAACTTTTTTGGTCGCTACCATTTCCATGGCGCCAGAAAGCTGTTTCCCTCCAGCATAAACAGTGTCTCCTACTTCTTTATATACCGCTTCAGATTCTCCTGTTACAAAGCTATAGTCTATCAATGCTGTTCCACCAATTATAATACCATCTGAAGGAATAATCTCTTCGTTTCGAATAAGCAGCTTATCGCCTTTTTTGATGTCCTCGATAGCAATGCTACTTTCTGTTTTATCGTTATTTATTTGGGTGATCGCAATAGGGAAATAAGAGCGGTAATCTCTTTCAAAAGAAAGGAAGGCATAGGTTTTCTGTTGGAAAATCTTTCCGAGTAAGAGAAAGAAAACCAGCCCCGTTAGGCTATCAAAAAAACCAGACCCCCAATCGAAGCTAATATCAATGGTACTTCGGGCGAAAAGCGCGATAATACCTAAGGCAATAGGTACATCAATGTTGAGGTTCTTATGTCGTAGTCCTTTAAAAGCCGAAATGAAATAATCTCTGGCAGAATAGAATACCACCGGAAGAGAAAATGCAAACATCAGCCATCTAAACAAGGTTTTATATCTTTCGAGCCAAAATTCCTGCACCTCAAAATACTCTGGGAAGGAAAGTAACATCACATTGCCAAAAGCAAAACCAGCGACGCCCAATTTATAAAGAATGTTATGATCTGCCTTTTGTTTAGCCATGTCCTTATCTCCAAGTTCCAGCTGAGGGTCATAGCCTATTTTTGCTAAAAATTCAGCAATATCTTTGAGTTGTACCCGGGAAATGTCATAAGTAATGGAAACGGTTTTCCTTGGGAAGTCAACTTGCGCACTTCGTACACCTTCAATGAGTTTATTGAGATTTTCCAGGATCCATATACAAGAGCTGCAATGGATATGGGGAATGTGTAACTCTACCAATTGAATGCCCCCCTCATCAAAGGATACAAGTTGCTCAACGAATTCCTCTTTTGCAAGGAAGTCGTATTTACCCTGACTTGCCCGTGGAGGAGTTCCAGGTGCTGTTTCTAATTTGTAATAATTGGTGAGCTTATTTTCCGAGAATAGCTCGTAAACGGTTTTGCATCCTGTGCAACAAAAATGGTGATCGTCAAACTTAACAGAAGTCTTTCCGCAAGGATCCCCACAATGGAAGCAATTGAAGTTATCCATAACATTTGCTCATTATACCTGAAAGCAAAAATGAAGGGAACCATCCAGCTTTTCTATGACAATGGTCATACTTTAACGAGACCCTGATAATCTAGCTATTGAATAATAATTGCAATTTGGAGATCATAATGAGCTCCGCTTTGTTTTTCCTGGCGAAGGCCGCCGCAATAGCGTTAGCAGTATCTAAAACCAATACCTTAATGTAAGAGGTAAATCTATTTGGATTGTCTTTATAGAATTCTTCAAATTCCGTATAACAAGCTTCACTGCCTTTTTCATATTCTAACAACCAATCAAAAACAGACTCTATCTGGAAGGCAGCATCCTCGCCATATTCGTCTTCAACTGCATCTACTTCTAACCAATATTGCCTTATAAAGGTTCTGAGCTTTTCTATCTCCTTGATATGAACACTTTTGTCTGCCATGGCTACCGCGTAGAACAGTTTTCCAAGGTTCTGATAGAATTCATTTCCGATTTTTTGCGAAGCTAACATATTCGATTATTTCTTAATTAAGAGTCTAAAGTAGCGGATGATCTCTTCTTTTTTTATGACAATAATCAGCTGATTAGTTTAACTTTGAATTATGCGGGTATTTCAAAAGAACAGCAATATTTTCAACTTACTTTCTGAAGGGGTTTCTGAAGGAATTGTGGTGGTAAATAAAAAAAGAGTCATTGTGGCAACCAATTCTGCTGCTGAAGATATGTTTGGTTACACCAAGGAGGAAATGCTGGAAAAACCGCTAAACGCATTGGTTCCCGTCAAGTTTCATAAAGCTCATGACGGTCATGTTTCTCAATATTTAAACGGCGCTGGAAAGCGGAGAATGGCCGTTGGAAGGGAACTTTTTGGAGTTCGGAGTAATGGGGAAGAGTTTCCTGTGGAAGTAGGTCTAAACCCCTTCAATTTATATGACAATACCTATGTCATGGCTTTGGTCATGGATGTTACAGAGCGCCGGGAAGCAGAACGTGAGTTAAGGCATTGGGCCAAAATATTTGATGAATCACTTAACGAAATCTACATTTTTGATGCAAAAACCCTTGGTTTTGTTAAGGTAAATAGAGGGGCCCTAGCAAACATTGGGTATACAGAGGAAGAGCTCCAAAAGCTTACTCCGATTGATATAAAACCAGAGTATAACAAGAAAAAGTTTGAGGAACTCCTGGAACCTTTGAAGAACAAAACACAGGAGAAACTCGATTTTGAAACTATTCACCTTAGAAAGGATGGTTCTACCTATCCTGTTGAAGTGCATATACAATTGTCCGACCTTGGGGGTGATGAAGTATTTGTGGCGATTATTTTAGATATCACAGACAGGAAGAACTACACGGATCGCCTTGAAAAGACCGTCGCAGAGCGGACTGAAGAGCTGCAAAAAGCGCTGGAGAAGGAAAAGGAACTCAATGAACTTAAGACGCGATTTTTATCTTTGGTGTCTCATGAGTTTAAAACTCCCTTGAGCAGTATACTCACCTCCTCTACTTTATTGTCGAAATATACACAGGCAGAACAACAGCAGAAACGCGATAAACACATTGAAACTATACGAAACAAGGTAAAATACCTGGATAATATTTTAAACGATTTCCTTTCGGTTGAGCGGCTCGAAACCGGAAAGGTAAATTATAAATTTACTTCCTTCGCCCTGAGCAAATTGGTAAATGAAGTAGTTTATGACGCTAATATGCTGCTTAAAAGTGGTCAGAGTATTCATTACCCTAGTGATATAGATGATTTGGTCGTTACCAGCGATGAGAAGATCCTGGAGCTTATTTTGTCTAATCTTCTACACAATGCGATAAAGTACTCACCTGAGCATACCTTAATAGATATAGAAATAAAGGAGGATAATGATTGGCTTAAGATTAAAGTTATTGATCAGGGAATGGGGATACCTGAAGAAGATCAAAAGTTTATTTTTAACCGCTATTTCAGGGCTAAAAATGCATTGCTGAATCAGGGAACAGGTATTGGCTTAAATATTGTAAAGCAACACCTTGAAAATTTAGGAGGAGTTATTTCCTTTGAAAGTATTGAAAATAAAGGTACTACCTTTACATTAGAGCTACCATTAAAGAACACAAACTGACGCTAAAATGAAAAAAGTTCTATTAATCGAAGACGACGCCGCCTTAAGGGAAAATACAGCGGAACTGTTGGAACTTAATAACTACGAAGTATTTACCGCTCCTAATGGAAAGATTGGAATTGAAAAGACCAAAGAGGTGCTGCCCGATGTGGTAGTTTGCGACATCATGATGCCCGAAATTGATGGTTATGGGGTGTTACAGGATTTGTCTACAGACAACCGAACGATGCATATCCCTTTTATCTTTTTATCGGCCAAGACCGAACATAAGGAAATACGGAGAGGGATGGATCTGGGAGCAGACGATTATCTAACAAAACCTTTTGAGGAAGAAGAGTTGGTAAGCGCTATTGAAAGCAGACTTGCCAAAGCTGAGATACTTGTTAAACTTCATGGGACTCATGCTCAAATTCAGCAGGACGCAGGAAGAAAAGATGCGTACGCTTCATGAGCTAAAGAATTTCTTTGATGACCATGGAGAAATACTGCATTTTGAGAGAGGTACCAGCATTTATGGAGAAGGAGACCATTCTAATAAGGCCTATCTCATACTAAAGGGGGTTGTAAAATGTCACAATATGGATGAAGATGGGAAAGAGCTCATTACCTCTTTACATCCTGCCGACGATTTCTTGGGATTTACTTCTTTTATTGACAACGCTCCACACCAGGAATCGGCAACCGCAGTGGAGCATGTGGAAATCGCGGCAATATCCAAGAGCGACCTGAAGAACATTCTTGAAAACAACCACAATGTATCTATCCAAATGATGGAATTGCTCACAGAGAATATAGCCGATTTTAAAGAACAACTTCTTCAGATGGCCTATAGTTCTGTGCGTAAAAAGACTGCGCAAACCTTGCTTCAATTTGCAGACATCATGAATAAAGGTACGGAGGACCCAATTAGAATATCGCGGAGCGACCTGGCCAGTGTTGCAGGAATAGCCACCGAGAGTTTGATCAGAACACTCTCTGGGTTTAAGAAGGAAGGCCTTATCGCGATTGAAGGCCGAAATATCCGAATTGTAGATCTAAAGGCTTTACAGTATGTAAACTAAGTCGGGAATATGATTTTTGTCATATTGGGGCTTTAGACATAGGTATACATTTGTTTGTATACCTATGAAGAATATATTGATACCGACAGATTTTTCGGGAAACTCCTGGAATGCCCTGCAATATGCGTTTGAACTTTTCAAACACACTAAATGCACCATATATTTAATGCATGCGGCAGACCTCAGGGAATATCCGGTAGCACATTCGATGATTGTTCCATCACTTGAGCCTACCCCAAAGAATCCAAAAGCGCCCTCAAAGGAACAATTAGAGCATTTTACAGAAAAAGTGTTGCGTCTCTATCCAACGATGCGGAAACACGTATTCATGATTCACGAATACGGACAGTTGCTTGACGCTATTAGAAGGAACATTGAAGAAAAAAAAATAGACCTTGTGGTGATGGGCACCAAAGGGGCAACTGGCTTGAAACGGCTTGTTATAGGCAGCAATACCGGAGATGTGATCACAAAGATACGTTGCAATACCCTTGTAATCCCGGAAGGTGTAGCGTTTAAAAAACCTGAAAGAATCATATTTCCAACAGACTACAACATTTTTTACTCAAATAGAATATTAAGTGCAATAGGGACACTTTCAAATCTCAACGAATCCAGTATTCAGGTACTACATGCCTCTAAGGCCAATTCAAGCTTTAGTGAAGAGCAGGAGGAAAATCAAAAGTACTTATCAGAATATTTGTCCGAATTGTTCCCCGGCCGTTTTAAGTTCCATAATGTAAAAAACAAAAAGGTCGCCGAAGCAATTCAGCATTTTATTCATAAAGAAGGTGCCGATATGGTTGTTATGGTCGCAAAAAATCTGAATTTCATTCAACAAGTTTTGTTAGACTCTACGGTTAAGAAAGTAAGCTTTCAGACCAAAAATCCGCTTTTCGTTGTGCATGGCTAGGGTGGCACTCCCGGCTGACAAATATCATAGTTTATACACTCCTCCAGACCTACCTTTAACCAACTAAAAAATTAAAGATGTTAAGGGCCGTGCTTATTCCTACAGATTTTTCTCAGAATGCCTCCCATGCCATACAATATGGTGTTAATCTGTATAAATGTGATCGCACAAATTTTTACTTGCTGCATACCTATGCAGATGAGGTGTATAACCAGGCAGATTCGGAAAGCAAGGAGGTTTTGGAAACAATTAAGGTGCAGACCAAACATAAGGTAGACAAAATGCTCGCGGGGCTGATAAAGGAGGTTCGGGAAGAACACCAAAACCCCAAACATAACTTTGAAGCTATAGCCACCTTTGATTCACTGGTAGACGGAATTAACGAGTTCGTAAATCAAGTGAATGTGGATCTCATTGTGATGGGGACAAAGGGAATGAGTGCTGACCGTACCAGGGCATTTGGAAGTCACACCGTACAGGTATTTAAATATGTACAATGCCCGGTTTTGGCTATCCCTGAAAATTACCAATACAAGCCGGCTAAAAAAAATGCTCTTCCCTACAGACTTCATGCTACCCTTTAAGCGAAGGGAGTTGAAACTTTTGAACGAAATCGCAGGATCTTTCAAATCGGAAATCAAATTACTCTATATAGCTAAGTTTTCGACCTTGTCACATCGGCAAGAAGACAATAAGCTTTTTTTAAGAGAATCACTTTCCAAGGGTTTCCTGAGTTTTGAATGCCTTGATCGGGAAAATAAGATCGCGGCTATTATGGATTACATCGCCACTAACGAGATCGATATGTTGGTCATGGTAAATTCGCGACATTCATTTATGGAAGATATGCTTTACCGTTCAACAGTGGAGAAAATAGGGTTGACCACTGAAATTCCTTTTTTGGTTATGCAAAATCTACCGAGATAATCTTTAGACTATTACAATGAAACATATTTTAATTCCAACAGATTTTTCAGAAAATGCGAACAACGCCATTCAATATGCCTTATCACTTTTTGAAGGAGAAAAATGCAAAATCTATTTCCTTCATACGTATACTCCGGTTTTTTATCGCATGGATTATGCTTTTGGAGGTCCGGGATTTAGCGCAATACCGGATGCAAACCTGGATCAATCCCTGGAAGATTTAAATGAAACACTGCGCACGGTAAGGCAAAAGTTTTCAAACGACTTGCATGATTATCAGCTACTATCGGCCTTTAACTTCCTGGCCGATGAGGTTGACCAAATTATACATAGAGAGGGCATCGATATTATAGTAATGGGTACCCAGGGAGCTACAGGGGCCAAGGAGGTTTTTTTAGGAACCAATGCGGTTCAGGTAATGCGGAAAAGCGATGCCCCGGTTATAGTGGTTCCAAAAGGATACGGCTTCAGCCCTATAAAAAAGATACTCTATCCCACAGACTATATGAATCACTATAAGTTAAGTGAGCTGTATCCCTTAATTGAACTTGCCAAGAAGCAGAAGGCTAGTATAACGGTACTTCATGTTGTGGAAGAGGACGAAATGACCGAAGTGCAGGTCAGAAATAAAAAGTTTTTGGATGCCTGTCTGGAAACCGTGGATCACGAATTTATAGAAGACAGGATCAATTATATGCCCATGGCATTGATAGAATTTCTCGAGAAGAACAAGTTCGATCTCTTGTGTATGATGAACAGGAAACACTCTTTCTTAGAACGCATCTTATTAAGGCAAAACATAGACTTTGTAGGTTTTCATAGCAAGATTCCTCTGATGGCTTTAAGAGATACTGCCAAAATATCAGCTTAAACTATATATGATGAAAAAGATTTTATTACCCACAGATTTTTCGAAAAATGCCTGGAACGCCATTTTTTATGCGCTAAAGCTATTCCATCATGGTCCGGTTCATTTTCATGTTATCAATACCTATGACCCGAATCCGAGAAATGTCCTGGGATCAAAGACCTCTATTCGTTTGGGGATGTTGCTCGAGGCTTTGGCCAAGTCTTCTCATGAGGGTTTAAAGGAACTACAAGACTATTTGCTTAAAAATCATCAGCAGCCGCAGCATACCTTTGAATTTCACTCGATAAAAGGAGAATTAGTGGAAGCTGTGAAAATGCTGAAACAGCAAAAAGATATTGATTTAATAGTTATGGGCACGCATGGTGCTAGCGGTCCCAGGAAGATTTTTATGGGAAGCAACACAGTAAGGGTGCTGAAGTCAATTGATAATTGTCCGATTATCGCTGTGCCCAAAGAATACAACTTTCAATCATTGAAACGCATCGTTTTTCCGACAGATTTTACACACTTTTATGAGAAATACGAATTAGCGCCCTTAATTGAACTCTCTTCCCAGTGGAATTCGCAAGTCAATGCTTTTCACCTCTCTCATGAATTTATTTTAAGCAAACTTCAAGAGACCAATAAGAAAGTATTAAAGAACAGGTTCAAAGGGCAGAACCTTAGTTTTCATGAGGTTACTCTAGATACCAATATCACAAAAGGAATACTCAAATTCGCATCGGATCAGAGGGCTGATATGATAGCCTTAATGCGCTATAAGCATACCTTCCTGGAAAAAATTAATCTGGAAGCTGTGGTAAAGAAGATTGGATATAAAACAGAAATACCAGTGTTTGTGTTACCCGAGTTGGCATGATTGCGTCATCCATAAGATAGGGTGTAGCCTAAAGGAAGTTAGGGCCGGGCATTAAATGGTTGTGCTAAGAGAATTTCTACTTCTGAGTTTTGAGAAGCCATTTTCAATAGGATACCCTATTCGAGATAACTCGCGCCTTACCTTTTCAAAAGCCATTATGTTTTGATATTGAAAGTGGAGTTTTCTCGTGTTTAGATCGATATCAACAATTTTGACATCCATGATCTTGCTCAAATTTCTAAGCACAATTCGCCGGCATACCTCTGTTTTAATATTTCTTAATGTCACTAATGCGTTCATTGCGTTTTGTTTTGGTTCTACCTATGTAGTAAAATTACCCATTGAGATTCTGACCGAAAATGATAATGATCAGTTGAAAGCCCAGAGAAGTTCTTTTGATTTGTATTATTGACTTAAAAAAAAATGAAAGTTGTATTAGCAATTGATATTGGAGGGACATTTACAAAAATAGGCTTAGTAGACAAAGCAGGTGAAGTATTGAGTGAATTTCGCTTTAGAACTTCTGCAAACCTTCCTTTTAAGGATTTCTTGAAACGTCTTGAAGAAGGAGTTTCTAAGGTATACGGCAAGTCTGGGTTAAAAGATCGGCCAACAGCAATAGGAGTTGGAGCGCCAAACGCCAATTTACTTACGGGCTTTATGGAATTTCCGCCAAATTTTTCCTGGGGAGATAGCGTTCCATTAAAAAAGCAATTAGAAAAGATGCTTGAGCTTCCGGTCGTCATAGCAAATGATGCGAATGCTGCTGCTCTGGGAGAACTGGAATTTGGACTTGGACAAAAAATGAGAAATTTTGTCGTCCTTACACTTGGAACAGGTCTGGGTAGCGGAATCATCCTTAGTGAAAAATTGCATACGGGAGCCTATGGGATGGCCGGGGAACTGGGTCATGTTAGTGTAGACCCGGATGGCCGTCACTGCAATTGTGGTTTAAAAGGATGCCTGGAGACCTATGCCTCGGTTACGGGTATAAAAAGAACGGCTTTTGAGTTAATGGCTGATAGCAATGCAGCTTCTCCCCTGAGAACAGAGTCTTTTAATGACATGACGGGAGAATTTATTGCCCACGCGGCGCTTGACGGCGACAAAATTGCACTCCAGGCTTTCAAAACCACCGGATCCATACTTGGGAGCAAAATGGCTGATACAGCCGCCCATCTTGAACCAGAGGCCTTTATTCTGGCAGGAGGCCTTACAAAGGCCGGAAATATTCTTCTAGATCCTATAAAAGAAAGTATGGAAAGAAATCTTTTCAGATGTTATAGAGGGAAGATAAAGGTGCTGATCTCATCAACCTTAGAGAACAAGGCAGTCTTAGGCCCTGCCGCTCTTGCCTTCCGGTATTTTAGATCGAACCCAAAGTAGAGGCATTTTTTACCGCCGACTGTTTAACTCCAAAGTATTTGTATACGACAAAATTCAAAATGACTTTTATCATTTAATAGGAGCTCTTGCTAGTCTATTTTTAAACTTCGGCCAAATATTCTTGAAATGAAAAATGTTTTAATCCCAACAGATTTTTCTGATAACTCTTGGAATGCAATTAAGTATGCCCTGCAACTTTTGAGGAAAAGCAACTGCACGTTTTATTTGTTTCATGTTAATCCCATTGTTTCATATGGTAGCGCAGAAACCGCAGTTGTAGCAGGCAGAAAAGATCTCATATCGTCTATGAGAGAAGAAAGTCTTAAGAAGTTAGACGATCTGATCCTGGAAATAAAGCGTCTCTACCCCAATTCGAATCACACTTTCGAAACCCATACTGTACACGACTTTTTGGTGGATGCGGTGCGAAAGGAGCTGGAAGAAAGAGACATAGATCTTATTATAATGGGCACAAAGGGAGCCCGGGGTTTAAAAAAAGTTACCGTCGGAAGCAACACTGGGAACGTACTTACTAAGATTAGATGCCCGCTTCTTAGCATACCTGAGAATGCCGAATACTTAAACCCAAAAGAAATTGCATTTCCTACGGATTACCATTTAAATTACGGCATTGAAGTCCTTGAGGGATTAAAGCAAATCGTAAAACTAAGTAATGCCACCCTAAGGGTACTTTATATTTCCAAAAAAGGAGAGCAACTCTCAGAATCTCAAGTAAGGAACAAAGAGTTTTTAACAGATTATTTTAAAGGGCTTGACTATAGTTTTCATAACCTTACTGGAAAAAGGCTTGATACCGCCGTACAATGCTTTGTACAAAGCAGGGAAATAGATATGCTGGCAATGGTTGCAAAGAACCTGAACTTTATTCAACGCGTACTATTTAAACCTAGGGTTGAGGAAATCAGTTATCATACAGACATTCCCTTTTTAATTCTGCATGAGTAAAATGACAAGGATTCTAATGTGACCGGATCTCATGAATTATGGCGTTTTTTTGGAGAATTCCCGATTGCCGCCATACTGGATGGCCATTTTTAAAAAGCAGCATTGTGGGAATGCCTTTGACCTTGAATTTTTCGGCCAGACGAGGGTTTTTATCAACATCTACCTTTATAATTTTTATGTCATTGCCGAGTTCCTTCTTTACTTCCTCTAGTATTGGAGCAAGCATTTTACAAGGGCCACACCAATCTGCATAGAAATCTACAAGTACTGAACTATCAGATTTAACAATATTTGAGAAATTACCTTTCATTATTACGTACTAAAAAGAGGCGATTAAAGTCAGTGCTAAATTAAAAGATTCTATAAAATTCCCAGCTGACGGATATCATGGTTTGGAAGGCCAACATCCGCTATTTTTGGATCCCAAATATCTATTTAGCGAATCATGAAAAGAATTTTATTACCCACAGATTTTTCAGAGAATGCGTTTAACGCTATTTGCTTTGCTCTGGAACTTTTTAAGGAAGAGCAAGTTACTTTTTTCCTGCTGCATACGTATTTGCCACCAGTATATCATACCGAATACCTCTTGCACAGCCCCGCTCAGATAGGGCTTGGTGATATCTATCAAACTAATTCTTTGACCGAACTCGAAGAACTCAAAGATAAACTCGAAAAGAAGTTTGCCAACCCCAGACATACTATTGTGGCTCATACCGCTTTTAATACACTCGTAGATGAGATTAGGGAAGTGGTAAACAGGGAGGAAATTCAACTGATAGTAATGGGCACCAAAGGAGCTACCGGAGCCAAAGAAATACTCTTTGGAAGCCACACGGTTCATGTGATAAAAAAAGCGACATGCCCAATTTTGGCCGTTCCTTCGGACTTCAAATTTGAAAAACCCAAAGAAATATTGTTCCCTACAGATTTTGAAGTTGAATACTCAAAGCCTATGCTCGCAATGCTTCTTGAGGTTGCCGAGATGCATCTCTCCAGAATTGATGTATTACACATTAATCGTTCTATTGAGCTTACCGAGTTCCAAAATGAGAACAAGAAACAACTGGAAAGCCTCCTTTCTGGCAAAACCCATTTGTTCCATGATGTTTCTGACAATGAGATCATTCCTGCCATTAATGAATTCCAACTAAAACATAAGACCAATTTATTGGTGATGATTCAAAACAAGCACACTTTTCTTGAACGGTTATTTATAAAACCGGTTATCAATCAAATTGGTTTTCATCTCAATATTCCCTTTTTAGTCATTCCGTATACCAAAATCTAAGAACCATGAAGAATATATTAGTACCTACAGATTTTTCCAATGATGCTTACAATGCCCTGCACTATGCCACCAAGCTTTTTGGTTCAGAAAAGTGCAACTTTTATCTGCTAAATGTTTGTAAGCCACAAAGTAAGTTAAAACCTGTTTTGGCTTCTAAAGAGGAGAGAGCAGAAAAGGAAGAAGACGCCCTGGAGAGTTCGGAGGAAGGCCTGTTGGCAACGTATCATAAAATAATGTTGGACAACACAAATCCAGGCCACGAATTCACAACCATTTGTAAGACCGGCAATCTCATTGATGTTATAGCAAAGACTGTAAATGAAAAAAATATCGATTTGGTAGTGATGGGAAACAAGGGCAAAACATCCGCCAAAGACTTACTCCTTGGAGGGAATACTACTCGGGCAGTTGGTAAGATGAAATTGTGCCCAATCTTAATGGTTCCCAGGGAGTTTGAGTTTACACCTCTTAAGGAAATCGCTTTTGCAACCTACTTCAAAAGGCATTTCTCTGCAGATCTTATAGCGCCTATTTCGGCTATCGCTTCCTTATTCGATTCAAGTGTTAGAGTAGTACAAATCAACGAACGAAAATTGTTAGACAGGGCTCAGAAAGCCAATAGAGATGTCCTCAGTGCATATCTAAACCCAATTAAACACAGCTTTCACTGGATGCCTTTTTATACCGAAAAATCAAGAGTTATTGACCAGTTTGTTGAAGAACTTGCTATTCAGATGTTGGTCATGATCAACTACGACCATAATTTAATTGAAAAGATCATTAGAGAGCCGGTCATTCTTGAGCTTACCTCGAATTTAAATATCCCGTTTCTGGTGATTCCAAACAAGGACTGATAATTGTCATTTCGATTCCTTCAGGCTAGCTGTAGTTTTATGAAATAATCAAAGAAACGACACTATGGATAAGCGAATTTTAGTACCGACTGATTTTTCCAGGAACGCGCTCAATGCAGTACGTTACGCATTAGATCTTTATAAAGATCACTACTGTGAGTTTTACCTTTTAAACGCATTTCAGGTAAGGGTATATTCTATTCACAATATGATGGTGCCAGAACCCGGAGACCGTGCATATGAGGCGGCAAAGAAGAAATCGGCAGACCAACTGGAGAAGCTTGAAGAAATTCTTGAATTACACGACATCAGCCACAAACACAAAGTGTATACAATTTCTTCTTATAATAACCTTTTAGAAGCCATTAGGAATACTATTGCCAGCAAAGATATTGACCTGGTGGTGATGGGTACCAAAGGAATTACTGGTTCAGACACTGCCGTTTTTGGTACAAATACGGTGAATATTATGGAAAAAGTCACTGAATGTCCTGTAATTGCCGTACCTGAAAACTATAGCTTTACTTCTCCCCGAATGCTCGCTTTTCCTACGAATTACAAAACGGAATTTAAGCGCAGAGAGTTAAACTATCTCCTCGAGATAGCACGTACTTATGAGGCTAAAATTCAGGTGGTGTATGTTGAAAAGGGGTCGGGTCTGAACAAAACGCAACAAGGCAATAAGGAATTGCTCGAAACTATTTTAGAGGGTCACAACTACGAAAATCATGTATTGACCGATGTTAAAGTCCATGAGGGCATACAGGCCTTTATTGATGACGAGAACTGCGATATGGTGGCGTTTGTAAACAAAAAGCACTGGTTTTTTGGTAGTATTTTGTCTAACCCTTTGGTTAAAGACCTTGGTTACGACGCTACCATACCTATTCTAGCACTTAATGACCACTCTTAAACTTTGTACTATGAAAAATATCGGGATTTGGATGGATAAGGAAAAAGCGCTTATAGTAAGGCTTGAAGATGGGCAGGAAGAGTTAAGGACCCTTTTGTCTGAAGTGGATTTTTTTAGGCCCAAAGGAGGGGCCAGATCTAAGACACGATGGGGTCCACAAGATGTCGTTCAAGACAGCAAGTATTTGGAGCGTGAAAAACATCAGATGCGATCGTATTTTGCCAGATTAGCCGAGGCAGTGTCAGATGCCGACTCACTGGTAATTTTTGGACCTGCAGAGGCCAATGAAAAATTCATGGCAGAACTTCTTAAAAGCCATAAACCGCTCGCTTCAAAAGTGAAATCTGTAGTAAAGGCTGATAGCATGACCGATAATCAGGTAAAGGCGCTCATTAGAGACTATTTTGTTTCTTCTGCTTGAGCCCGGTATGATTTTAGTCATTTTATTCGTGCTCATATCATTATATATTTCGGAAAATACCTGAAAAATGATTGATATAGATACTACAGATAGAAATAAGAAACTCGAAGACCTGCATTGGGACGCCCAGGAGTGGAAGTCCAAGTTTCAACTCGTACGCGATGAGATCAACTTTATTGAGAACTTGTTGAATTCGTACGTTTTTGAACCAAATACACCCAACCTTTTTGAAAAACTACAAGGCTATAAAGAGCGACTACAAAAGACTATAAAGAAAATAGCTAGAGTAGAAAAGGGCATTCAAAAACATGAAAGCGACCTTGGCGGTTTGCTTGAATGTAAGGATGCCAGCTGTGATTTAAGTTTCTATCAAAGCCATGACCTATTGGAATTGGAAGTGATGGGCAGCTTAGGAAATTTCCAAAAATTGAAACATGAAATATTCAACTACGCCGGAGGAGTGCTTAAAAAGAGAAAGCCGGTAGTATAAGTCCTTTAATATTTAGGGCAGATTTTGAGCATTTCATTTGGCGTATTACGCAACTACCTTAAAGTATTAGAAATGAGCAAGACAGGAAAAAAATACAAATTCATGGAATGGCTAAGTGCCGAAGAGATGCATGAAGGTTCTTTGCTTTGGTTTTCTGAGCTAAACTTTGCCCGAGACGAAATTCGATTTTTAAATGACCTTATTCAAACCTATACCCCACAACTTACAGATTCCAAAATTTATGAAAGAAGCAGCGGACTGGTAGGCAGGCTTATAGATACTCAGGAATCTCTGGTAGACCTGATGAAGCAAGTTCAACTTCACGAAAACCAATTAGAAATAATGGTAGATAAGGTAGACCAACTAAAGATGGAAAAGGCCTATGTTGAGACCCACAAAGACTTGACAATCGAATTCAATCGATACAAGAAAGGCTATTTGGGTTTAAAACGTGAGCTGTTTAAGTTATTAGCAGAAGTACTTAAAAAAGAAAAGCAAAAACGCCTACTGAATTAATTAAAATTTGATACGATGAAAAAAGGAATAGGAATTTTGAGTCTTTTGGTTTTAATGAGCTGTTCTTCCGCTCAATTGATCAGCAACTGGAAAAATCCGGATTACGTCATCTTTGATGCCCACAAAGTGTTGATTGTTGGCATGACCCAAAACCAGCAGGCACGGGTTGATTTTGAAACGCAGTTAAAACAAGAATTTACAATAAGAGGTGTGGAAGCCATGCGAAGTATTGATGTTTTTGACGTGGCGTTCACCAACTCAGCGAAATCTGAAGAAGAGCTCGATGAAGTAGAGCAGCAATTGCTGGATAGAGATTTCGATGCAATTTTATTTACAAAGGTGGTGGGGTCTGAAAATATCCAGAAATTCAGAAAGCGTATCTCTGAACTCGACGAACTCTATGGAAAATTCAGGGATGATTACTTAGAACATCAACAGATCTACTACGAGGCCGACTATTATGACCAATATACCGTGTACCATACTGAAGCCTCGCTTTATTGCATTTGCATTGATAAAGAGCGCGAATTGATTTGGAGGGGAGTAATAGATGTTACGGATCCCATTGATGTTGAAAAGGCTGTGGACGATTATATCAAACTGGTGGTCCTCGCACTGGAAGAACAGGATCTTATTTTTAGAAAAGACCTTAAAGAAGAAAAGGATGAAAGTACTAGTTTACAGCGCTAAAGATTATGAGATACCCTACCTAAGGCACGCAAATAATGGTCGTCACGAGGTTACTTATATCAAAGAAGCACTTGATAGCCAAACAGCTATGAAAGCGGTGGGATACAAGGCAATTTCAATTTTCTCCGGAGACGATGCCTCCCTTATTGTACTTGAGAAACTTAGAGATTTTGGAGTTAAATACATTAGTATTAGGTCTGCGGGCTATAATAATGTTCATATTAAAGCTGCCAAACGCAATAAACTTAGAGTTGCTAATGCTGCAAATTATTCTCCCTACGCGATTGCAGAGCATGCGGTTGCTTTATTGTTGGCGCTTAACAGGAAAATAATCCTTGCTGACAAGCAGGTACACACGCATAATTTTTTACAGCATAATCTTATTGGATTTAATCTTCATGGAAAGACTGTTGGCTTAGTGGGCACCGGAAATATCGGGGCCGTAATGGCCAAGATAATGTATGGCTTTGGATGCAAAATTCTGGCCTGCGATCCGATCAGGAACCAAAGCCTTGTAGAACTATGCGATGTGCATTACGTGGATATAGAAGAGCTCTGTTCGCAATCTGACGTTATTAGTTTGCACATTCCGCTAAACTATGAGAATTACGACTTCATTGATAGATCAAAACTGAGGCTGATGAAGAAGGAAGTGATACTGATCAATACCGCCCGAGGCTCAATTGTTCATACCGGTGCACTTATAGAAGCCCTGGAAGAAAATACTATTGGCGCCTATGGAGCGGATGTATACGAGCGTGAAAAAGGTATTTTCTTTAAAGACAACTCAAAAAGCGGCATTCAGGATGAACAACTTAAAAAATTACTTTCCTTTGAAAATGTTTTGCTTACACCACACCAGGCCTTTATAACCAGTGAAGCCCTTGAAAATATTGCAAGAATTACCTTTGACAATATTAACGCCTGGGCTGATGGTACGACTTGCAAGAATGAACTGGCATATGAAGCCAGGATCACAACACCGGGCTAAAAACTTTGGCCGTTCCCTCGAGTAATTTGGTTGCCCAGGACCTCTTTTTGAAATCGTCATAGATAAGCTCAGTGCTCTTAGAACACTGCTGCAGAAAATCCTCTTTAAGAAGTAGCGCGGATTGCTGGTCATACAGGATCGCATTCACTTCGTAATTGTGCTCAAAACTTCTTACATCAATATTTGCCGTTCCAATAGACACGATGTCATTATCGCTTAACATGATTTTACTGTGCAAAAAGTCGTCTGGAAACAGAAACAAGCGTACGCCCGCTTTAAGAAGGGGTTCAAAGTAAGAGCGTACCGTAAGATCTACAAACTTATTGTCACCCCTTTCAGATAGGAGCAATCTAACATCCACTCCTCCCAGGGCAGAGGTTTGCAGTGCCTGTAGAATTTCCGGGCCGGGGATAATGTAGGGATTGACAACATAGAGATACTTATCGGCCTCACTTATTATAGAAAGGTACACCTGTTCAATGGTAGGGAAATCATCCTCCGGACCACTTCGGGCAATCTGAACTACTGTGTTTTTTTCGTCTTTTAAAATGATTTTATCCTGCTTGCTCAGCTGCAGTTTTTGTTCGGAAACCAAATACCAGTCCTGTACAAAAGTGGCTTCCAGTTGTTTGACAACCTCCCCGTACAACCTGATGTGCATGTCGTGCCACTTTCTCAGCGAGGTATCTCCCTTTAAATACTTATCTGAAATATTTATTCCTCCTGTAAAGCCAGTGGTCCCGTCAACGACAATAATTTTTCGATGATTGCGATAATTCAAAGAGCTGAGGTAACGGCCAAAACGAAAAGGTAAAAATGCGCAGACATCCACCCCAATGGTTTTGAGCTGATTTAGGTATTTTTTACTCAATGAATAACTACCTATGCTATCATATATCAACTTAATTTCCACACCCTTCGAAACTTTCTCCTTAAACAGTTTTAGAAGATTGGCTGCCAGTTCTCCTTCCTCAAAAATGTAATATTGGATATATATAAATGATTTTGCATTTTCCAGGGCCAAGAAAATGGCTTCAAAGGTAGTTTTACCATCAGGGAGCAATTCTACTTCATTGTTGGAAGTGGCCGGGAAACCACAGTTTTTGCGAATTAGTCGCATCAGTTTTTCATATTTCGGATTTTCTCTATGAAAACTAATATCATCTGCAATGGGCAGGGAGGCGAAGGCTTGATCTCTACTTTTTACAAGTCGGTTTTTGCGCTTATTACGCCCCAATAACAGGTAAAATAAAATGCCTCCTACCGGAATGGTAAAGATTGCCAGTAACCATGCCAGTGTTTTTGAAGGCCTTACACCGTTCATTAACAGACCAACAACCAGGGTCAGGGCCACTGCGATATAGGCGAAAAATAGGACATATACCATTACTAAAGTCGCTAAGGATATAGTATAAACATATTAAAACTAACCAACTCTCAAAATAAAGGATATGATAGATGTCAGATCTGCCTTAGAAAATTGGATGATTTCGTATTTTTGTACAAACAAATTTCATGAATCTTCCGAAGAACGAAAACAAGCGAATCGTCATTATAGGTGGCGGCTTTGCAGGGATTTCACTTGCTAAAAAATTAGGGCATCTCAAGGCTCAGATTGTGATGATAGACAAACATAACTATCATACTTTTCAACCCCTTCTATATCAGGTTTCTACCGGAGGGTTAGAACCAGATTCTATAGCTTACCCCATTCGTAAGATTCTTAAGAGACTAAAAAATTTTCACTTCAGGTGGGCTACGGTAGAACGCGTAGACCCCGAAAAGGCAGAGGTACATACAAATATTGGAACCTTAGCTTACGACTACCTGGTCCTTGCCACTGGAACACGCACCAATTTTTTTGGCAATGCCGAGCTTCAGCGTCATGCCATGCCTATGAAAAATGTACCCCAGTCCCTGAACATACGCAGCTTTATGCTTCAGAATTTTGAGAAGGCTGACAACAGTAAGGATGAGGAAGAACGCATGGCATTGCTTAACTTTTGTATTGTTGGAGCAGGCCCGACAGGTGTTGAGCTGGCAGGAGCATTTGCCGAATTAAAAAAGAATGTCTTTCCTAAGGATTATCGCCATTTGAATATTGAAGAAATGGAAATACACCTTTTCGAAGGAGCAGATAGAGTGCTGCCTCCAATGACTACAATTGCATCCAAAAAAGCACATAAATTTTTAGAGGATTTTGGTGTACATATCCACTTAAATACATTGGTAAATCATTACGACGGAGATGTGCTCACAATGAGTAACGGAGAAAAAATGCGTAGCAAGAACTTTATTTGGACGGCAGGGGTCACCGGAGCAGCCATAGATGGATTTGGCCAGGAATCGCTTCAGAATAAGCTCAATAGGTTTAAGGTAAATCAAATGAATCAGGTTGAAGGGTATACGAATGTTTTTGCTGTTGGCGATGTTGCTTATATGGAGACTGATGCCTACCCGAAAGGGCACCCTCAAATGGCTCAGCCTGCCATACAGCAAGGCGAAAATCTCGCGAAAAATTTTGAAAACTTAATGGATGAAAAACCTATGCTGCCCTTTAAATACCGCAATAAAGGAAATATGGCCACAATTGGAAGAAACAAAGCAGTGGTAGATTTACCTAAGTTTAGTTTTGGAGGATTTTTCGCCTGGTTTATATGGATGTTCGTGCATTTGATGTCTCTGGTAGGTTTTAGAAATAAGGTGATCGTTTTCTTCAACTGGGTTTATAATTATATTAATTACGACAAAGCCGCACGCCTAATTGTACGGCCCTTCAAGCCAAAAACCTAAAAGAACTACAGATTCGCGATTAAAGTTAAAAACCTTTACTATATTTGCAGGGTTGTGTTGTGTCTCAATACAAATTGAGGCAATGGTTGTGCTAGCTAATTTAAATTAGTAGCAGCCAATGAAAGGCTTTCCAGTTTGGAAGGCTTTTTTTTATTGGAGGCTCCTCCTTTTTGTACTTCTTTCAAAGCATTCATATTTCATTGCGAATATTTTATTAAAACTTCAATTTATCGTAATTTTATTGAGGATTTTTAAAAAGAAAAAACTATGCCTTTATACCATAAATTAGGCAAAATTCCGCATAAGAGACATACCGTTTTTAAGAAAGAAGACGGAAGCTTGCATTACGAACAATTGTTTGGCACCATAGGCTTTGATGGGATGTCATCGCTAATGTACCATCTACATCGGCCAACCCAGGTAAAAGCCGTTCAGGACCCCGTAGACATTTCGCCTAAAGCGGCAGTTCAGTACAATATTACTTCCCGGCTGCTAAAAGGGTTTGATGTGCCAGCTGAAGACGATTTTCTGGATAGTCGGAAAACCGTACTTTTTAATAGTGATGTGCATGTTGGACTTGCTGCCCCTAAGAAATCTGTCACTACCTATTTCTACAAAAATGCCGATGCAGACGAGCTACTTTTTGTACATAAGGGTACCGGAACATTGAAAACACTTTTAGGAGAGATTCCTTTTGGTTATGGAGATTACTTACTGATTCCGAGAGGAATGATTTATCAGATTGAATTTGATAGCGAAGATAATCGCTTGCTGGTCACAGAATCGTATCACCCGATTTATACACCAAAACGCTACAGAAATTGGTTTGGGCAACACCTGGAGCACTCTCCGTTTTGCGAGCGCGATTTTAGACTTCCTCAAAACCTGCAGACTCATGATGAAGAAGGTGAGTTTTTGATGAAGGTAAAAAAACAAGGGCAACTGCATGATTTGATCTATGCTACACATCCTTTTGACGTGGTAGGCTGGGATGGTTATAATTACCCCTACGCATTTTCTATTCACGATTTTGAACCCATTACCGGGAGAGTGCATCAACCACCTCCTGTTCATCAGACATTTGAGACCGGAGCCTTTGTGATTTGCTCGTTCTGCCCCAGGTTGTATGACTATCACCCTGAAGCCATTCCGGCACCTTACAATCACTCCAATATAGATTCGGATGAGGTGTTGTATTATGTTGATGGTGATTTTATGAGCAGAAATAATATTGATAAAGGGTATATTTCGCTGCATCCGGCCGGAATTCCACATGGGCCTCACCCAGGGACATACGAAGCCAGTATAGGTAAAAGTAAGACCGAAGAACTGGCGGTTATGATTGATACTTTTAAACCCTTGCAATTAACGCAGGCCGCATTGGATATCGATGATGGAAAGTATTACAGCTCCTGGTTAGAGTAAAGCAATTTCAGTACTTATAAAGTGTAGCAAACTCGCGGCTAGTTTTGCGGTTTGATTGTCCCGGTCAAAACGCGGATTGGTCTCTGCAATGTCCATGCTCATCACTTTTCCTGATACAATGATTGTTTGAAGCACTTTCATTACCATCTCCGGGCTAAAACCTAAAGGTGAAGCCGCACTTACTCCGGGCGAATAGGCCGATGAAAACCCGTCCATATCTATGGTTAAATAGATGCTATCTACACTTTCAATAAAAGATTTAACCTGCCTTCGCACAAAATCGGCATTGCTGATATTAAATAGGCTTAGTTCTATATAGTGTGCCCGAAATTCATTGGCGGTCTTATAAAGTTCGCTGTCGTTGGCATCTCTTCGGATTCCAAGGCAGAGGTAGTGAAATGTATTCTTTTCCTGTTGTGCCTCTTTAGCTATTTGATAAAAAGGAGTTCCTGAGTTGTTCCCACTCTGGTTTGATCGCAGATCCAAGTGGGCATCAAAATTAATAATGCCTATTTTCTTTTTATTTCCAAGGTGCGATTTGATGCCCTGGTAATGGCCATAGGCAATGTCGTGCCCGCCTCCCAAAAGTAGTGGGAAGTAGCCTGTGTCAAGCAAAAGAGTCACCTTTTTGGCCAGATGCTTCTGTGTACTCGCCAGGTCTTCATCCAAACAGCCGACTGTCCCTGCATCAAAAATTTCACAACCCTCTGTCAAATGGTTCGGCAGTTTTGCTAATTGCGCTCTTATAGCGTCCGGGCCTTCAATGGCTCCAATCCTTCCTCCATTTCGCTTAATCCCCTCGTCGCAGGCGTACCCCAAAATAGCAAATGAGGTCCCCGACTTTTGAGGATTTAAACCCTCATCAAGATTTAGAAAGCCTACAGCTTCATGTAGGTAAAGCCCTTTTTTGGAAAGTCTGCCTTTCCATAGCTTAGAATTCGGTTGCTGATAGTCACTCATTTTATTATGACTTCAAATTTCATTTCAATTAAACAATCCCTCCAAAAGTTTGTCGTCTGTTGTGTTTGGAATCGTGACGATAAATTCTGGAGTGCGTTCCATTTCGCGCTTTACGGCAAACAGGGCCTCTTTGTTCCTGGCCCAACTTCTACGGGCAATACCGTTATTTACATCGTAGAAAAGCATTTTTTTCAACCGCTGTTCGGCCCCTTTGGTGCCATCCAGGACCATCCCGAAGCCGCCATTCATTACTTCACCCCAGCCTACACCTCCACCATTATGTATTGATACCCAGGTGGCTCCTCTAAAACTATCACCTATTACATTGTGAATAGCCATGTCTGCAGTAAACTTGCTGCCATCATAAATGTTGCTGGTTTCTCTAAAGGGTGAATCCGTGCCGCTCACGTCGTGATGATCCCTGCCGAGTACTACTGGCGCAGAAATTTCTCCGGTATTGATGGCCTCATTAAAAGCCTGCGCTATTTTTGCTCTACCTTCCGCATCGGCGTATAGGATTCGTGCCTGAGAACCTACAACCAGCTGGTTTTGCTCGGCATCCTGAATCCATTTAATATTGTCTTGCATTTGTTGCCGGATCTCATCCGGAGCAAGCCGCTGTATTTGCTGCATAGTATCAAGGGCTATGCGATCTGTTTTCCTAAGATCTTCAGCTTTGCCTGAGGTACATACCCAGCGGAAAGGGCCAAAACCATAATCAAAACACATAGGTCCCAGGATGTCCTGGACATAGGAAGGATACTTAAAGTCAATATTATTTTCGCTAAACACCTCGGCGCCAGCTCTGGAAGCTTCCAGTAAAAAAGCATTTCCATAGTCGAAGAAATAGGTACCTCTTTGAGCGTGTTTATTAATTGCTTCAACCTGTCTCCGTAAAGACTCCTGCACTTTTTCTTTGAAGGCTTCGGGCTTTTCTGCCATCATTAAGTTCGATTCTTCAAAGGAGCAGCCCATTGGATAGTACCCTCCCGCCCAGGGATTGTGCAAAGAAGTCTGATCCGAACCCAGATGTACAAAAAGCCCTTTTTCGTAGAACTGCTCCCAAACTTCTACAACATTTCCTAAGTAGGCCAGTGATACAGTTTCACTATTGGCTACGGCTTTTTTAGTTCTAAGTACCAGAGCTTCGATATTGTAAATAAGTTCATCAACCCAGCCCTGTTCATGCCTTTTTTTGGCAGCCGATGGGTTTACCTCGGCGCAGACTGTAATACACCCGGCAATGTTTCCGGCCTTGGGCTGTGCTCCACTCATGCCACCGAGGCCGGCAGTAAGGAAAATCTTGCCTTGCGGACTCTCATCTGGCCTTAATACTTTTCTAAAAGCGTTCATCACCGTTATAGCCGTACCGTGAACAATACCTTGCGGACCAATATACATATAGGAGCCTGCAGTCATTTGACCATATTGGGTGACCCCGAGCGCATTGTATTTTTCCCAGTCATCTTGTTTGGAGTAGTTGGGTATCATCATACCATTGGTAACCACTACTCTGGGCGCTTCTGTGGAAGAGGGGAATAAACCCATGGGATGGCCAGAATACATATGAAGCGTTTGCTCCTCGCTCATAGTCGCCAGGTACTTCAGAGTGAGTAAATATTGCGCCCAGTTTTGAAAGACGGCTCCATTACCACCATAAATAATCAATTCATCAGGATGTTGGGCCACTGCAGGATCCAGATTGTTCTGGATCATAAGCATGATAGCTGCTGCCTGTTGAGACTTTGCCGGATAGTCCGAAATCGGTCGGGCATACATATCGTAAGCAGGCTTAAACCGATACATATAAATTCGGCCAAATGATTTGAGTTCATCGGCAAACTCTGGTGCGAGCTCAGCGTGCCACGCCTTAGGGAAGTAACGAAGCGCATTCCTGATCGCCAGTTTTTTTTCCTCAAGGGATAAGATATCTTTTCGTACGGGAGCACTTTGGTCATTTCTTTTATGACTCCTTTGAGGAGGTAACTTCGCTGGGATACCTTGTAGAATTTCAGCTTTAAAGTCGGATGTTGCCACCATAGTTTTCTCGATGCTTATTTCTTGTGTTTGTCGTATACCAGCGCCCCCTTCTTCCATACCATACAAGGCTTAAAATTACCTTGTTGATACAATATTTCGCGATAATCATCTGTATGAAAAAGAGCAAGATCTGCAAGAGCTCCTTTTGCCAGCTGCCCTCTGTCATTTCTGTTAAGTGCCGCTGCTGCTCTAAAGGTTATACCGGCAAGCACTTCGGCGTTGCTAAGTTTCTCAAAGCTTCCCAGAATTGCGGCCTGAGTTAATAGGTCGCCCATGGGTGCAGAGCCGGGATTATGGTCGCTTGCAATGGCCAGTGCCCCTCCGGCATCCAGAATTTTTCTCGCAGGTGTAAAGTCGCAACCTAAACCTAAAGATGCCCCAGGCAAGGCTGTGGCTATCACATTGCTTTTTGCTAGTAATGCTACTTCTTTGTCAGTACTGGCTTCCAGATGATCCGCGCTTATAGCATTGAACTTAACGGCCACTTCACTACCTCCGGTTGAAAATTGATCGGCATGTACGGTAATTTCGAACCCCATTTCTTTAGCTTTCCTAAAATACGGATCAATTTCGCTAGAGGAGAATGCGCTTTCTTCAATAAAGGCGTCAATTCTGGATGCCAGATTCTGTTCTTGTAATAATGGGAAAAGCTTATCGGTAAGCTCCTTTAAATAATCTTGAGATGTACCATCATAATCCTTTGGAAACATATGCGCGGCCAGACAAGTAGGGATCAGGTCTGCTGCTATTTTAGTATCGGCTTCGGCTATTGCTTTTAGCATCTTTACCTCTTCAGAGATGGAAAGACCATAACCACTTTTAACTTCAATAGTGGTGGTCCCGTTTTGAAGATGTCGTTTAGCCCTTTTTATGACGCCTTTTACCAGTTCTTCCTGAGATGCCTTTCTGGTTTGAGTAACCGTATCCCAGATACCGCCACCTGCTTTGGCTATTTCTAAATAGGTTTTTCCCGCGTTACGCAAGGCATAATCCCTTGCCCTGGACCCTCCAAAGCAAATATGCGTATGCGCATCTATAAAACCTGGTAGGCAAGTATGCTTGCCCTGCAATTCGAAAATTTCCGTGGCTTCTGCCTGCGCTGCGTGGGCAAGGTTTTCAAAGCTGTCAATGCTTAGAATACGACCCTCTTCGAGCAGGATTCCCACATCGGTTTGAAGATTTAGGTCCTCGTCTGCGATAGGGCCTTTAAGTGAAAGACCGGTCATAGAGACGAGTTGCGAAAATGGGCCAATTAATGTCTTTTTTGTCATACCAATCAATATACCTCAAATTCCTCTGAATGGGGAGTTTTTAAAGAAATTCCTTCCTTCTGCCTTGCGGTTTCAACGGTTTTGATGATCTCCTGGTTTTTAACCATTTCTAAGCCAATTTCAATGTCATCCGCGAAAACCCTGTCCTTATTGGCAAAGGAGACCTGTTTGCGTAATTTTTTGTGAATCTTATCGAGAAGAACTCCAGATTTTAAGGGTTTTCTAAACTCAAAGGCTTGTGCCGCAGTGAGTAATTCTATAGCCAGTATTTTTTCGACATTTCCCAGAACCTGAAGCGCTTTACGTCCAGAAATTGAGCCCATACTAACATGGTCTTCCTGCCCTAGTGAAGTTGGAATGCTGTCCGCGCTAGAGGGAAAGCAAAGTCCTTTGTTTTCACTTGCCAGGGCAGCTGAAGTGTACTGCAAGATCATATAACCCGAATTAATGCCGGTGTCTTTCATAAGGAGCTTAGGAACTCCGGGACTGTTACCTTCGAGGGCGAGGTAAATTCTTCTGTCTGAAATATTGCCAATCTCTGAAGCTGCCAGACAGGCGTAGTCAAGTGCCATTGCCAGAGGTTGCCCATGAAAGCTTCCTCCGCTTATGGTTAACTCCTCATCAATTATTACAGGATTGTCGGTAACCGCATTCAGTTCAATTTCCAGCAATTCTTTTAAATGCAGCCAGCTGTTCCTGGAGGCCCCGTGTACTTGTGGAATACAGCGAAGTGAATAGGGGTCCTGTACCCGTTCACAGTCTATATGGTCTTCCATAATTTCTGAGCCTTTTAAAAGCGACTTTATTCTACTTGCTACATGTTTATTTCCCTTAAAAGGCCTTAGCTCATGCAGTTCTTTATAAAATGGTTTTATGGAGCCCTGTAAGCCTTCAATCATCATAGCTCCAATAATATCTGCCTGAGAAAGACAGCTATGGAGTTTTTCGATGACCTTAATTCCGTGGGCCGCAATAAATTGCGTACCATTGATCAGGGCAAGTCCTTCTTTAGGGCCTAGTTCAAGCGGGGATAATCCGTGACTATTCAGTAATTTCTGAGCTTCTATCGGTTTTCCTTTTTGATTCACCTTGCCCAAGCCAATCAAAGGGAGGAATAGGTGGGACAAAGGCGCCAAATCTCCGGAAGCCCCAACAGAGCCTTGTGAAGGAACCACAGGAATTGCATTCTTTTCAATATGCCAAAGGATTCTGTCTATCGTAGCCTCCGCTATACCGGAAAATCCTTTGGCCAAAGAATGCACTTTTAATATTAGCATAAGTTTGGCAATCTCAGGTTCAACCGGATCTCCAATGCCCACACTATGGCTTTGTAAAATATTTGTTTGTAAAATTTTGGTTTCTTCTCTTGATATTTTAGTTGTGCATAGAGGTCCGAAACCTGTGTTTATGCCATACACAGGATGTCCCTTATCTACAATACTGGCTACGGTTTTATGACTTTCCCGAACCCGCTCTCTTGCCTTTTGAGAAAGTTGAATTTTACAATTTCCACGCGCAATCTCTAATGCCTTCCCTGCGGTAAGGAAATCCTCTCCTAACAAAAAAAAGTTATTATTTGATTTCATAGGTATGCTTTGCAAGCATAAAATTATTGATTAAGTTTGATAATTAGAAATATCATTTTAGTCAATAATCAATAACTGTGAGTTATCAATTGGAGTTAAGGCATTTTCGTTATTTTTTGGCGGTTGCCGAGGAGTTGCACTTTAGAAAAGCAGCCGAAAAACTATTTATTTCTCAACCTGGTTTAAGCAGGCAAATTGGGCAGATGGAGGATCTCTTAGGGGCGAAGTTATTTACTCGTTCGAAAAAGAAAGTAAGCTTAACACCTGCCGGAGCATATTTAAAGGGAGAGATTGAATTCTTACTAAACCATTTAGAACTTACTAAAGTACAACTGAAACAAATAAACGAGGGTCAGTCAGGTACCGTACGAATTGGTTTCCTCGGCTCGGCTATGCAAAGTGTGATTCCCGAATTCCTATTGAAGTTAAAAGACCAATTTCCAAAGGTCCATACCAGTTTAGAAGAACTATCTAACGGTTCTCAGGTGAATGCAGTACTTAAGGATCGCCTTGATATCGGATTTGTACGTCTCGCCAGAGTTCCTGAACCTTTAAAGATAAAACAGGTTTATAAAGATACTTTCTCGGTAGTACTATCAAAAACACATTCCTTGAGTGAACGCAATTTTAAAGGGGTAGAGCAGCTCGCCGGAGAAGATTTTATTTTATTCGATCAGGACTATAGCCCACATTACTTTGATACAGTGATGAGCATTTGCGAGGATGCCGGATTTAATCCAAAAATTTCTCACAAATCGGTTCATGCCCAAACCATTTTTAAATTGGTAGAAAATAAAATGGGCATTGCCATTGTACCCACCTCCCTGCAGTATGGTTTTAAGATGAATGTGCAGTTCATTGCTTTAGAAAAAATCGCGCAACGGGCTATTTTATCCGTGATCTGGAAGCCAGACAATAGAAATAAGGTAGTAGCCCGGTGCATAGACCTGATACTTAACAAGAATTTAGCCCGAATGTCATAGTTGAATAGGCGCTAAACCTTATTTTTGAGGCTAAATAAAAATTCTATGATATTTGACCTTATACAAAATCGCCGTTCTGTTTTTCCAGTGCAATACAACGGAAAACCGATTTCCAGGGTGGCCATTGAACAAATTCTCGAGGCGGCGAACTGGGCACCTACACACAAAAAAACAGAGCCCTGGCGTTTTAAGGTGCTCTTGGGAAACTCTAAGGAAAAACTGGGAGAATTTCTCTCCACAAAATACCTGGAGGTTGTTGAAAGGCCTAAGCAAATGAAAACCAAAAAACTGCTCGAAAACCCCAAAAGAGCAGGAGCTATTATCGCTATTTGCATGCAGCGAGATCTTAAAGAAAGCCTGCCCGAATGGGAAGAAATCGCGGCTACCGCAATGGCAGTGCAGAATATGTGGCTTTGTTGCACCGAGATGGGAATTGGAAGTTACTGGAGTTCCCCGGGCTTAATAAAATACATGGGTGAGTTCTTTGAATTGGAAGAAGGTGAGCGCTGTCTGGGCTTCTTCTATATGGGTTATACGGATGATGAAATGCCAGAAAGTCTCAGGGGACCAATAGAGGAGAAGACGACCTGGTTGACTTAGCCGGTTTAAACCGGTCATTTTTCCATGGCCATATTTATTTTTTCAATGAATGCGTGTTTGTCGTCAATGTAAAACACCAGTCTCTCACAATACTGTTTTATACCATAGGCTTTCTCAATGACCTGAGGTGCTTTAAGATAGAGCACAATATTGTGATTTTTACTTTCTTTAAAGAGTCCGTTATTCCCGGTTTCGGAATCCTCCTTGCCAATTTCTTCAGAAAAAAGTTCAGCTTTTTCTATGTTGGCCAGTGGTATACTGATTTCGGAAATGAGTCCGTTTCTTAGTACAAGGCTTTCGCTCGTCAGTAGAGAAGGTCTTAAGTTTAAGACTTTAATATGCCCAAATATCATTAGTACGGTATAGATGCTAGATCCGCTAAGAATCCAGGCAGCAAGACCGCTCCATTGTTCAAGTAGTAAATGGATGACCACAGTTTCTACAGCCAGCAAGAAGATGGCTGCCCACAACAGTGTAATCAGGCCGTTGTCTTTGTAATTGGTATACGTATTTTCTGAATCGATTGGCCTCTTCCAGGCAAAAAAGCTATAGTAAAACAAGGCGATTTCCGAACTGAGTACTTTTGAAAAAAAACCTGTTCCAAAGGTTTCCGCGGTACTCTTTTTCAAAGCCGCATAGAAATCTGCGGTCTGTCCGGAAATTCTTTTATAGGCCTTCACGACCTTATAGGTTTTTAAAGTTAAAAAAGACAGTACGCCCAATTCAATTACAGGCAGGGCATAGGTCTTTATCATTGCCAAATGGTCTTGTTGCGTTTCGGGAATTAAAAGCGAAGCCAGGATAATTCCTATCACAAAAACAGGAATGGTAGTAAGCTTGGAGATCTTTCTTTTTCTGATGATAAAGAAGTAGGCTAAAGGAGCAGTAAGTACAAGATCGTAGGTAATTCCGATAGCCAAATTCGGGTATTTCACCATCAAAGAGCTGCCGGCGAGAATCACCGAGCTAATTATAACAAGCAAGGGCAGTAGGAAAAGCGCGTTTGAAGTACTCCAATTTTTGGTGAAAGTGATCATATCAGATAGTTTTTAAGGCATTTTCCAATCCAGACCTCATACTAAGCAAAAGGATTCAGCGCTTCCTTGTACTCCCAGGCTTTAGATATGAATAGCCCCATATAAATAATAGCTACCACAAACTTTAAAAAGGTTCCTGTTAAAAATCCAATGAAAGAACCCAGAGCAGCCTTAAGAGCCGTTTTCTGATCGGCCTTATTAGAGATTTCCCCTACCAGAGCTCCCACAAAAGGCCAAACAATAATGCCAAAAATTCCCAGAATAGGGAAGATGATGGCAACTATAAGCCCAATGGTAGTGCCTATCATCCCAGCGCGACTTCCACCAAACTTCTTAGTGCCCATAGCCGGTATAACGTAGTCCATCGCAAAAACAAGCAGGGCTACAAAAAGGGTAATACCTAAAAACCACCAGTCATCAGGAACCGCCTTGGTGAGAACCAATAAGAGAAGGCCAAGCCAACTAACCGGAGGCCCAGGTAATACAGGTAGAAAACTCCCCAGAATGCCTAATAACATTAGAAGAAATCCACCGATAAGCAGAAGAATATCCATAGCTTAAATAGATTTACTATTTGACGAAGATAGTATAGAAATGTTACATGCTTATTACATACTATTGATCTCTTTTGAGGACTAAAATCACTCAAAAAATCGTAATTTCCGCCTCAGAATTCAATGAGAATGCGTAGGCTTGTGATTTTAGGGGTGTTTTTTCTGATGGCTTCCTGCCAATGGTTTGCCTCACAAGAAGCAAAAACACAGATGCTTGTAGAAGAGGAGCTGCAAAGTATAGACTGGAATGATGTGGATCAGTATCCGCTTTTTGACGACTGCGATGAAACTGTATCTAAAACTGCTCAAAAAGCCTGTTTTGAAAATACGCTACTATTGCATTTTTCCATGACTTTGCAGGATTTTGAGTTTGTGCTTGACGAGGAAGTGGACGACACCATCTACGTTGATTTTCTGGTAGACAGCGAGGGTACCATGTCTGTTCTTGAAATTCAGGAGAACAATACTGTAAAGCAACAAATTCCGGAGTTTGACGCGATTATTACTCAGAGCTTAAAAAGCCTGCCAAGGGTAGAACCTGCATTAAAAAGGGGTATTCCGGTTAATGCCAAATTCAGGATACCTATAGTACTTAACACCAAATAGTGAAGTGGCCGTTATAGAGGAAAAGATCATCTTAGGAATAGACCCTGGTACCACAATAATGGGTTTCGGTATCATACGTGTGCGTGCCAGGAAAATGGAGTTCATTCAAATGAACGAGCTGCTCCTCAAAAAATACGATGATCCCTTTACCAAACTAAAACTCATTTTTGACCGTACCATAGAACTAATTGATACCTACCATCCTGATGAAATCGCCATAGAGGCACCCTTTTTTGGAAAGAATGTACAGTCAATGCTTAAACTGGGAAGAGCGCAGGGGGTAGCAATGGCTGCCGGACTCTCACGCCAGATTCCCATCACGGAATACCTTCCAAAAAAAATAAAGATGGCCATCACAGGAAATGGGAATGCCAGCAAAGAGCAGGTGGCGAGAATGCTACAGAACACCCTTGGCTTAAAATCGCTACCAAAAAATCTCGATAGCACAGACGGACTCGCAGCCGCGGTATGCCATTTTTACAACGAGGGAAGACCAGACGTAGGCAAAAAATATACCGGCTGGGCGGCTTTTGTAAAACAAAATGACGGGAGAGTTGATGAGTAGACAATTAGCAATTTGCAGTTATCAATTAGGAGCTATTTAGTTTTGATCCTTGTTGTCTTTAGAATTGTAAACATGATTTTAGATAACTCATCTGCTGGAATTATAAGTGAGTTCCCATCTTTTTTGGTGATATAGCCAGAATCTCTCAAAAGCGATATCCAATATTTGACTTCTAAACTTTCTTTATACGCAATGGATATCTTAGCCGAAAAATCAGCTTTTGAAATTGCACCATTGACTTCTGAAATGTTAGCACCTATTGCAGTACCGCATTTTAGTAGCTGCTTAGATAGTACATATTCCTTTTTACTTTTGAGTATAGCCTTATATAGATCTACTACTTTTAAGGAGAAGCTATACGATTTTTCTAGTAATGGGTTATCCTTCATTTTAAGCTACCTTTAATGCCCTAATCAAAATAAGAGTTCAATTTGCAATATTTGTTCATTAAGCGGTCATTAGTCAAACTTGGTTTTAAAAAGAAGAGCGCAGTTAATTGCTAATTGACAATTACTAACTGTTAATTGAAATGCCCGGAATTTACATACACATCCCTTTCTGCAAACAGGCCTGTCACTATTGTGATTTCCATTTTTCTACTTCTTTGAAGAATAGAGATGCATTATTGCTGGCACTACAAAAAGAGCTGTTGTTGCGGCGCGATGAATTTGATGGGAAAGAAGTGCATACGATCTACTTCGGAGGAGGAACGCCCTCAATTCTGAAAACGGAGGAAATTGTGCAGCTTCTTGAGGTCATTTCCCTCAACTTTAGAGTTACAGAGGCGCCTGAGATAACCCTGGAGGCTAACCCGGATGACTTGTCAAAAGAAAAAATTAAACAACTATATAGTGCGGGTATCAACAGGCTCAGCATAGGTGTGCAATCTTTTTTTGAAGAAGACCTTAAATTGATGAATCGTGCGCATAGTGCCCATGAAGCGGAGTCTTGTCTTGTAGACACCCTTGAGTTATTTGAAAATGTATCCATAGACCTTATCTATGGTGTTCCAGGAATGTCTGAGCAGCGATGGCGCCAAAACATAGAAAAAACCCTTGATTTTGGGGTGCCACATATTTCTAGTTATGCCCTTACTGTTGAGCCGAAAACGGCCTTAGAAAAATTCATAGAAAAGGGGGTGATCCCTGAATTGGATGATGAGGTTTCAAAACGGCATTTTGAAATTCTGGTAGCGGCTCTGGAAAAAGAGGGCTATGTGCATTATGAGATCTCAAATTTTGGGAAACCCGACTTTTTTTCACAGAATAATACTGCCTATTGGCAGGGAAAGCACTATATGGGTCTTGGTCCTTCGGCGCATTCTTACGATGGGGTCTGTAGGGCCTGGAATGTTAGGAATAACAACATTTATATTAAAAGCCTTGAGGCCGATAAGCTACCTATTGAAAGTGAACTGCTTTCGGTTAAGGATAGATACAACGAATACATCATGACAGGACTTAGAACCATTTGGGGAGTTTCTTTGGTTAAAGTCCGGAATGAATTTGGTGAAAAATATGCTGAATATTTAAAACTACAGGCGCAAAGCCATGTGTCTGACGGATTTCTTCAATGGGAGAAGGAGATACTACGGGCGACAAAAGAAGGAAAGTTTTTGATTGATGGAATTGCAGCCGATCTTTTTATCCTTAACTTGGATGGCAAATAAATAAAGGGTTTTAGAATACCATCAGTGATAGCCACCATTGCACATAAGACCAAAAACTACAAAATAGATCTTTCACAACCTTTAGACATTTCAATGCCTTTGCGCGCTAGCAGTTCTAATGTCAACGCCTGGTATTTAGAGCCTCCAAGGATTGAACCTCATACGAGCGGAGACTTTATTGGAAGTGTGGCAAAAGGAGGATCTACAAATTTTAATAATATCTGGTTTAATCCGCACGCGCACGGGACACATACAGAATGTGTAGGGCACATTACCAAAGCCTTTCATTCTGTAAATAAGGCCTGGGAGCGTTTTTTCTTTTTGGCCGAGGTGATCACCCTGGCTCCGGAAAAATACCAGGACGATTTTGTGATTTCAAAAAAACAATTGCAATATGCCCTGGGTAATAGAAAGCGCGAAGCGGTAGTAATAAGAACCATTCCCAACACCTCCAGGAAACTAAGCAGGCAGTACTCCAACACCAATCCTCCTTATCTCTTAGAACAGACGGCTCGTTTTTTAGCAGACCAGGGAGTGCTCCACTTGTTAATTGACCTCCCATCGGTTGATCGCGAAAAAGATGCGGGCGCCCTTTTGGCGCATAAAGCCTTTTGGAACGCAGACGGACCCACACGGAGAAATGCCACGATAACCGAACTCATATTTGTACCCAATAGCATTGCAGATGGCACCTATTTGTTAAATCTGCAAGTAGCTCCATTTGAAAACGATGCCAGCCCGAGCAGGCCGGTTTTATATAAAATTCTCGAGCCATGAACACAATTTTGAAAATTGAGGAGGGCATACAGTTTTTGTTTGGAATTTACCTTTTTAGTCTGCTCCCATTTGCCTGGTGGTGGTTTCCAGTACTTATTCTCACTCCGGATATTGGTATGATAGGCTATCTTTTTGGCAATAAAGCCGGTGCTTTTACCTATAACCTTTTTCATCATAAGGGGATTGCGCTTGCGGTTTATCTTCTTGGGGTTTATCTTTCCTCCCCCATATGCCAACTCATAGGTGTAATTTTATTCGCCCATTCTGCTATGGATCGGGCCGTAGGATATGGTTTAAAATACAATAAAGGCTTTAAATTTACGCACCTGGGTGAAATAGGAAAACCAAATGGATAGGATTTTAGAAGTTACATTAGGATTAATTTTAGGTGCTATTCTTACCTATTGGGTCTACGGCTTGTTTAGAAGAAAGCAAAGCAAAGAATTAACCAACCACCAGGCTACTGTTTTATTGGAAAAAATTAGAAGCGTTTGCAAGTTGATCACTGTGGAAGGAGATTTTGCGGAGATCTATAAATACGAAAATACGAAAGAACGTTTTATGAGCCTGGTGAGTAGTAAAAAGAAGGCCTTGATCGTCATAAAAGCCAAGGCTCAGATTGGGTACGATCTTCAAAAGATTAGAATGCACGCCAATAGTGAAACAAGAACAATCGTCTTAAGTGAGTTCCCGCAACCTGAGATTCTTTCTATTGCTCCCGATCTGGAATTTTATGACATCAAAAACGGGCTTTTCAATACCTTTAAACCCGATGACCTCACTACACTTAACCAGGAAGCCAAAGAGCATATAAGAGAAAAGATCCCCGATAGCGGCTTGATGGATACTGCAAAGCGCGATGCACTGGAAGCCGTATTACTCATTGAAAAAATTGTAGAGACCATAGGGTGGCGGTTAGATTATTCTGCCCTGGAGCTAAATTCCCCTCAAACGCCCTTAATAAATTCCTAAAAGAAAATTAAATCATACAAAATGAAAAAAACGCTCTGTATTTTTACCTTTTTAATTGTAACCGCAATGGGCTATGCCCAAGACCAAAACACTATGCAAACTTTTGATCCCAATTTTGTTCACACTGTATTTTTCTGGTTCAACAACCCTGATAGCGAAGCCGATAGAGCCAGATTTGAGGCTTCCATACAAAAGTTTCTCAAGAACTCTAAGTTCGCCAAGACCAATTTTGTGGGTGTCGCGCCAAAGGCGACCAGAGATGTGGTTGATGACACCTTTACCTATAAATTGGTAGTTACTTTTGAATCGGAAGAGGCTCAGGAAGGCTATCAGAATGAAGAGGCCCATCTTCTCTTCATTGAAGAATGTAAAGACCTTTGGAGTAAAGTGATTGTATACGATGCCCGGGGCTTAAATAAATGAGATGCCAGAGTTTAGAAATGCAACCATAGCTGACGCCGAGAACATAGCACTGTTGCATGCCAAAAACTGGCAATTAAATTACCGTGGGATACTGGATGATTATTATTTAGATCACCAGGTCATTGATGATCGAAAAAAAGTATGGCAGGGCAGGCTGACCAACCCAGACCCCAATTTATGCCTTATTCTGGCCGAAGAAGCCTCAGAGCTTATTGGCTTTGGTTGCCTCTTTTTTGAGGAAAGTCATGAATATGGGGCCTACTTAGACAATCTTCATGTATTGCCAGATCGGAGTGGTCGGGGAATAGGAAAAAAATTAATGAGTCTGTTGGCAAAGGAGATCAAAAGAAAAGGTGGGAGGCAAGATATGTATTTATGGGTTTTGAAAGATAATGTAGGGGCGATTAGACTCTACGAAAAACTAAAAGGAACGCGTAAAGAACAGCTTATGGAAACCGAACTTGGTAATGAGCCCGTAGAGAAAATAAGGTATTACTGGCCAGACGTTTCAGAATTAATAGCGTTTTAGAAAGTTGAGAGCTAATGAATATTGAGGAGTTCAGAGGGTATTGTATTGCTAAAAAGGGAGTTACCGAAGAATTTCCTTTTGATGAACACACCCTTGTATTTAAGGTGATGGGTAAAATGTTTTGTATAGCCCCTTTGGAGCGAATTCCATCGCAGGCTAATTTGAAATGTGACCCGGAACGCGGCATTGCCTTGCGTGAGGAATACGATGGTATCATAACCCCAGGTTATCATATGAACAAAGTACATTGGAATACCCTACATATAGAGCAATTGCCACGCCAATTACTCCTGGAACTAATTGACCATTCCTACGATTTGATCGTTGCCAAATTCACCAAAAAACTGCGTGCAGCCTTTGACGAATTACCGGAGGGCTAGTTTGGTTATCTTTGTCACCCAGGAGCTAATATCCACCCTTAATGCAAGACCCAAATACGTTCTACACTACCCGAATTTCCGAACTTGAACTAAAGTTTTCGGAAATTAATGAGCGGCTAATGCTCTTGAGTATCCTGCGTTTTGCGGTGTTTGCCTTGACGGGCCTGGGAGCCTACCTTTTGTACGGCCAAACCTTATTTTTCATAGCAGTACTGGTAATTGGTTTTGGAATCTTTCTGTATCTCGTGAGTAAATATTCTGATAAGAGCTATGAAAGAGACAAAATCAGAGCCTTACTTGGCATTAACCGAACAGAAATTGAGGTACTCCAAAGAAACTTTCACCATCTACCGGATGGCAATGAATTTAATGATCCCGCACACCATTTTAGCAGGGATATTGATTTGTTCGGGCGGGGCTCTTTCTACCAGTACTGCAATAGAACGGCTTTGCATCAGGGAAGAGAACTCCTGGCCCATCTTTTAAAATCGAACGATGAAGAGAAAATCCCCGAAAAGCAGGAAGCTGTTAAGGAGCTTGCAAACAAGGCGGTATGGCGGCAGGAATTTCAAGCCGTTGCTTCCCTGGTAAAAACTGAGACCTCATATGACACCATTATCAAGTGGATGAAGCAATATCAGGCTTTTGTCCCAAAAATGTTTCAATGGCTTCCCCATACCTTTGGGATTATCTGGGCGATACTCATTACGGCCTACGCTTTGAACGTGCTTCCTGGAGGGCTTCTCGTGGCATGGTTCTTTGTAGGGCTCATATTAACAGGACGCTACCTTAAAAAGACAAATAGATTAGCATCTGATTCGGCTAAAATTCTAAGTACTTTTCAACAATATCAGAGACTTATTGTCTTGCTTGAAGAGATCTCGCTCGAATCAAAACTGCTGGCTGGCAAAAGGTCGGCAGTGCTGCAAGAAGAGGAAAAGACCTCATTAATCCTTAAACGTTTCGCCCGGCTCCTAAATGCACTTGATCAGCGAAACAATATCATTATTGCACTTCTGGGAAACGCACTTTTCTTACGAGATTTATTTGTCTGTAATCTCATTGAAGGCTGGATAGCAAAGTACGGCCTGCAGGTTGAAAACTGGTTTACCTCCATCGCCTTTTTTGATGCTTACAATACACTTGGCAACTTCGCCTTTAACCATCCCCACTATTGTTTCCCCAAGATTATCGAGGGAGAAACCAGGTTAAAAGCCACGGAGGCGGTTCATCCTTTGTTAGATCCCAAAAAGAGTATAGCAAACGATTTTGAAATTAAAACAGCACAGTTCTTCATTATCACCGGTGCCAATATGGCCGGTAAAAGCACCTTTTTACGAACTGTGTCTTTGCAAATAGTGATGGGTAACCTAGGGCTGCCGCTTGCCGCAAAAGAGGTTACCTATAATCCCATAAAGTTGGTGACAAGTATGCGTACCGCAGATTCTTTAACAGATGAGGAGTCGTATTTCTTTTCAGAGCTAAAGCGGCTTAAATTTATCATAGACGAATTGGCTAATACCAACTATTTTATTGTCCTGGACGAAATTCTAAAAGGTACCAATAGCACAGATAAAGCCAAAGGCTCCAAAAAGTTTCTGGAGCAACTGGTTCGTTTTAAATCGGAAGGTATGATAGCCACGCACGACTTAAGTTTGTGTAAGGTTGCCGATGAACTCGAGGCGGTAAAAAATTATTATTTTGATGCCGAGATCATTAATGATGAGTTACATTTTGATTATGTGTTAAAGGAGGGTATTTGCCAGAATATGAATGCCTCTTTTTTGTTGAAGAAAATGAAGATTGTTGAATAAAGGAAATACAAGTGCAAGATCAAACGTATATTTCGAATTCAAAGCCTCTTGAACTTTTTAAACTATGGATTCATTAACGCAAATTGTATTGGGAGCTTCGGTTGGCGAGGCGGTTCTTGGGAAAAAAGTTGGTAACAAAGCCATAGTTTATGGGGCAATTGCCGGTACTATACCAGATCTCGATGTTTTAAGCCGCTATTTTACTGATACGATTACGGCAATTGAGTGGCACCGGGGGTTTAGCCATTCCATTTTGTTTAGTTTGCTCTTTGCGCCTGTTTTTGGATGGTTCATTTGGAAAATTGAACGCAAATCGGCAGCCAATTGGCGAGATTGGACACAATTGATGTTTTGGGGGTTATTTACGCATCCCTTGCTCGATGCTTTTACCACCTGGGGAACCCAGCTCTTCTGGCCTTTCGACCTAAAGCTGGCCTTTCAAAATATTTTTGTGATAGATCCCTTGTATACTGCGCCTTTTCTTTTGTGTCTTATCCTGGCCATGCGCCATAAAAGGACGTCCGAGAAAAGAAGGCGTTTGAACAAATTGGGCCTTACTCTTAGTACCAGCTATCTTATAGTAACACTACTGCTGAAATGGTATACCTATAGTATGTTTCGGCACGACCTTATGGCCCAGGGGATCGACTATATTCAAATAGCTACCCGCCCAACACCTTTTAATTCGTTGCTTTGGACTGCGAACGTGGAGACAGAGAGCGCTTATTTAATTGGCAATTTCTCTTTGTTTGATACAGAACCGATTCGCTTCGTTTCTTATCCTAAGAATCACGATTTACTCAAAGGTCTGGCGTCTAATGAAAAAGTTACTCGACTTATTAAAGTAACGGAAGGATGGTATACGGTTGAAGAAGAAAATAGCGATCTTTATCTCAATGACATGCGCTTTGGACTTATGAGTCTGGAACCTGATGAGACGCGTTTTGCGTTTAATTATAGATTAGAGAAATTGGAGTCGGGCGAGGTCGCGATAGAAGAAACACCTAAGTTCGCAGGCGACGCAAAGAAACTATTCGCGGCCCTTTGGACCAGGATGTGGGGAAATTAAGGGAGAAGAATGAAAAACATTGTTTTTTGGTATGCGATCTTAGCGGTGATCTTATTTGTACTTACCGTATCTGCCGCTGCCTATTTTATGGAAGACTATGACCAAGCTAGTCAATACATAAGCGAGAGTTTTGCAAAGGAGACCGTCCACGGAGCAACACTCAGGTATATGGGTTTTATTCCCTGCGGGATATTGATGACGCTATTTGCGTTCTCAGCTCCGGGAGTCTTACCCAAATCGGGGTGGGTAAAAGTTGGGTTTTGGATATTTGGTTTGTCTTATGGCCTCGGCACAATTGTTACCAGCATTTTTCCCTGTGATGCGGGTTGCAATCCGGAAATGATAAATCCAAGCATTTCTCAGATACTACACAATCTTTCGGCTGCACTTATGTACCTCACCTTGCCTCTGGGCCTTGTTTTAATAGGAATGGGGGCCAAAAACTGGAAACCAAATAGGCAATTTGCATTAGCCAGTCTTTTGGCAGGAGTATTTACAGCCCTGTTCGTTTTAATGCTGTTTTCAGATCTTCAAGGCCCAAATAAGGGGCTGTATCAAAGAATTATTGAAGGAGGGATATTGGTTTGGATTGTTTATACCGCTTTTCAAATTAGAAGCGGGAAATACGAAGTGGCTGATTAAGTCTCATATGCCGTTCTGTTCAGTTTAACTTATACCGCGAAGATCAGATGACCAAAATCATAAAATTTGTTCGTTAGATTGTAGAACTTTGAGTTTATAACCTTAAAAAGTTGTTTTATGGCAACCAAAAATGAAGACAAAACCGGATGGGCAATTGGCGGTATGACCATGGTTGGGGTGGGTGTTGGATTAATTTTTGTACAAACGTCTCCTATGCTACTCGTTGCATCCATCATTATCGGGATCGGACTAGGTTTGGTAATTGATCCCCTTATTACTTCAAGACAAAAAGTGACATAGTTGTATTTTTCTACCGACAGTAAATTACCATCCGTCTATACTAAACTTCCATTGGTCTACAGTTGAACGGTAATTGTTTAGAGTTTTCTCAATTTTGTAGCTCACTTAACTTTTGCCCGATGAATGTACTTTTTATAGAAGACGATGCCATTGAGACCATGAAGCTAGAGCGTACCGTGGCTAAACTGGAGATAAAGCATCAAATCACCGAGGCCAAGAACGGTGAAGAAGCTTTGCGCTATTTGAGGTCCGGCGCCGCACTTCCTGATATTATTTTACTCGATCTGAACATGCCTAAAATGAATGGCATCGAATTCCTTAAAATTCTAAAGCAGGATGAAATCCTAAAATTCTTACCCACGATCATTTTGACAACATCAGAAAACCGTGCTGATTTGTTGGAATGCTACAAAATCGGGATCGCAGGATACGTGATCAAACCCCTGAAATACGGAGATTACCAGGAAAAATTGCGAAAAGTTTTTCAATATTGGGAAATGGTGGAAGTGGTAAAAGCCTAACAAAATTAGGCCTTTCACAACATTATTTTCAGTTTTCGTACTAAAATTCCTACTTTAACCCCCAAAATCATTTTTAATGAAAGGAATTGTGTTTACCGAATTTTTAGAAATGGTAGAATCTAAATTTGGTTTAGAAGTTGTAGATAGTATCATAGAGAATTCAGAATTGCCCTCTCAGGGCATTTATACCTCCGTGGGAACCTACGATTTTAATGAGATGGTAAGCCTGATTACCAATCTGAGTTCTGAGGTAAAGGTACCGGCAGACGATTTGATTTATGCCTTTGGACTCTATTTATTTAGTAGTCTGGGGAAGGCACACCCCGAAGTGATTCAAAGCTATAAATCTCCTCTCGGTCTCCTGTATTCCATAGAAGATCATATCCATGTGCATGTAAAGAAGCTCTATCCGGATGCACAACTTCCAACGTTTAAAATTTTAGAGAAGACAGAGAACTCCATCTCAATGATCTACTCTTCTTCAAGAGGGTTATACCGCTTAGCTCACGGACTCATAGAGAAGACCTTCGAACACTTTCATGGAAGCGCAAACATTACTTATGACTTATTGAAGGACGATGGAACCGAAGTTAAATTTGTCGTTGTCCAAAATGGATAACAAAGAAATAACCCTGCTTAAAAAGGCCCTGGAGCGCCAGAAAAAGGCGCGCCAGCAGGCCGAACAGATCCTGGAGCAAAAGTCGAAAGAGCTCTACGATACGACTAGGCATTTGCAGGAAGCCAATCACAGGCTGGAAACGCTTTTAAGTGAAAAATCTTCCGAACTAGACGGCGCATTTATAAACATCATTGACCCTTATGTAGTGATGGACCTGCAGTTTAATGTGATCAATATGAACAGTTCTGCCAGAGAATTTTTGGGCTATGATCACAATAGGGAAGCCGTTAACCTGGCGGCTTTGGTACATAAAGACTATTTGGAGTATACCGTAGAGTCCATGAAATCACTACTTGAAGTGGGAACACTTAAAAATTACAAGGCTAAAATTGTGGTGGGTGATGGAACCGAAAAGTATGTTCAGATCAATAGTAGTCTCATTTATGACAAGAACCGAAAACCGATAGCGGCTCAGGGGATCATTAGAGATATTACACAGGATACGGAAATTAAGAGGCTTCTGGCCGCACAGCGGAACGAACTGGATATCATCGTAGAAAACTCGCCTTTGAGTATCGTGCTTACTGTTGAAGGGAAAATCGTTAAAGCAAATAGAACCTTTATTGAATTGCTGGGTTATTCTGAAACGGAACTCAAAAAATTTGAGGTAAAGGATATTTCAGCACCGGAAGATGTGCAGGCTTCAAAGGACTTAATGGGGCAGATGAACCGCGGAGAGGTAGATACATTTACCGTGGTTAAAAAATACATCAAGAAAAATGGCGAATCTTTACTTGCCAAAACTTCGGTAAGTGCTTTTAAGAACGAAAAGGGGGAGGTTACACACCAGGTGGCTATGATAGAAGACATTACCGAACAGCGCAACCTGGAGCTACAAAAAGAACAACTTTTACAGGAACTGGAATCGAGCAATGAAGGACTTCAAGAGTACGCGCATATTGTATCACACGACTTAAAGTCGCCACTGCGCAGTTTAAATGCACTGGCAAGCTGGTTGCAGGAAGACTACAAGGATGTGCTCGATGAGAACGGCCAGAATCAGTTACAGATGATGCAAGAAAAAATAGAGGGGATGGATAAGCTCATAGACGGTATTCTGAAGTATTCCAGTATTAGCAGTGACGTCCGCGAACATGTTATGGTAGACCTCAATGAAACGGTAAGCCATATTAGGGAAATCATCTTTATCCCCGAACATGTAAATGTGGTTATTATGAATACGCTACCCATCTTTAAGGCAGACCCAACTCAGATGCAACAACTTTTTCAAAACCTTATCAGCAACGCTGTGGTCAATATTGAAAAAAAGGAAGGCCTGGTAGAAGTGGGAAGCGCAGAGACCGATACACATTGGGAATTCTATATAAAAGACAATGGGGTGGGTATCGCTAAAGAATATCACGAAAAGATCTTTAAGATCTTCCAGTCCATTGATGAAGGTGAGCGTTCTACTGGGATTGGGCTATCTATTGTTAAAAAGATAGTGGATATATACAAAGGAAAAATAGCTTTAAACTCTGAAGTAGGGCAAGGCACTACTTTTCGTTTTAGTATAAAAAAGTGATGGCAGATGAAAGAACAACCAAATCTTGATTATATAGAAGCTCTTGCGGCTGGAGAAGATGCGTTTAAAGTGAAGTTCATTAATATTTTAAAAGAGGAATTTCCTGAAGAGCGAGATGAATACCTGGAAAATTTAAAGAACGATTTACCACGTCAGGCTTCTTTAAATGTACATAAGTTAAAACACAAGTTGAGTATTCTGGGCCTAGCAGAAGGTTATGTCATAGCGGTAGATCACGAAGAAGCTTTACGCGAGGGCAGTAGAAAACACCAGAAGGCATTTTTAGAAATTTTGAATACCATAGAAACCTTTCTCAAAACCATATAAGCATGAACTGCATTATTATTGACGACGAAGCGGCCGCCAGGGCGATTGTAAGGCAATTGGCCGATAAGGTAGACGACTTAGACGTAATTGACGAATTTCCCAGTGCAATTGAAGCCATAAAATTTCTCAACCAACATAGTGTAGATGTGGTCTTCCTGGATATTCATATGCCGGGGTTTACAGGTTTTGACTTTGTGCAGACACTCAAAAATCCACCTAAAGTGGTCTTAACCACTTCAGACAAGAATTTTGCCATAGAGGCCTATGAGTACGAAGTCATTGTAGACTATTTGGTAAAACCCCTGACTCCCGAGCGTTTTCAAAAAAGCCTGAACAAGGTAAAAAATGCCCTTGCCAAGCAGCCGGCTCAGGGCGGTGAGAGCAGCCAGACGGGAGTAGGAGAAGAGCTCTATATCAACATAGACCGAAGGCTAATTAAGCTTAAGTTCAATGAAATACAATTGATAGAGGCCCAGGGCGATTATATCGACGTAAAGACCGAAAAAGAATCGTACCGCGTACATTCTACCCTTAAAAAGATCAAGGAAAAACTGCCAGATAGTATCTTTCTGCAGATTCACCGCTCTTTTATCATCAATTTTACCAAGATCATTGATATTGAAGACAATAGCGTACTTATAGAAAAGAATGTGATCCCAATCAGCCGCTCTAACCGCCCGGAATTGATGCGAAGGTTAAATTTGTTATAAGGATCACTTAGTTATATTGACATTCAGGCTGCCATTGGCAGCCATATTTATTTATGGATGTTCAAAAGTACAGAAGTTGCCGTCGGCCGACGGCTTTCCGCCATCCACCGAAGCCGGTCAATTTTTCTGTCTTTCTTGAAGTAGTTTTGGGTTATAATCTTAAATGAAGTTTAACCTAATATAAATGTTATGAAATCAAATGTACTTTTAATCACAGCTTTAAGAACGCTTATCACCGGTTTAATGGGAGTGCTGTCTACCGTTGCCGTTGGAATGTCATTATTTTTCATAGGAGTAATGTAAACGTAGTTTACGGCTAGTTCAAATGAAGAAGCACCGCTAAGCGGTGCTTTTTTAATTCAAGTATTTTACCGAAATACGAAAACCTACCATCCGTCTACAGCTTTCTGCAACCCATCGAACTCCAGCCGTTTTTACGCTATTAAGACCGCATCTTTGCCCTATAATCTTTAACCTATTTATGATGAAACGACTTATACTTCTACTATCAACCTTGACCACGATCACTGGGATGTTTGCTCAGGATTATCAGTTTTTAGGGAGCTATACCTCCAACGGTACCCCCGAATACCTGGTAGGTCGTGATGAGGTCTCTTATGAGACACTACAAAAGATAGACGATGCCTTGCCCGAGGGCTATCCTGTACCGCAATACAATCCACAATACATTAGCTCTGGCTACGATACGGATATCGTCTTAGAGCAAGATGCCGATGTATGGGTAACCTTTGTAGCCGAAGGTGCCGGATATAAAAATGTACTTGGCTTTTATACCTATGATATTGAAAATCCACCGGCCACCAAACCTGGACCTGAAGATATTACTATTGTATTCCCAAATGTATCAGCACTGGGGAGTGGAGGCGGACTCCTCGCTGGCGATAAAGTAAAGATAGGCCAATTCGAGGCCGGTACTGGTATTGGCTGGGTACTCTTGGCTAATGGCTGGAAGGGTCATGTGACAGGCGGGCACTGGCAGGTATATTCCAATCCGGATTACAACCCTGAAGCCGAAGAAAGTCTGCGTTACCATAATGTATTGCTCAACGACCCCGATACAGAATCTGTAATCCTTGGCTTTGAAGATATCAGAAGGGATTACGCCAGCTGCGATCAGGACTTTAACGATGCGCTCTTTTACATTACCGCAAATCCTTACGAGGCCATCAAAACGACCAATTTTAACGATATTGAAGCGCATTACGATGTGTCTTCCGGGAACGATGGCGGCCTGGAAAGCAACGGAGACCTGGCCAGCTTGATTGCCAAACGAAATTTTGATCGGAAAAAGTTTGGAACGGCCAAAAATACCCGTAAAACCCAACGCAAATACAGCAAGAAAAACTATAGAAGTTTAGGGGCTAAATCTGGGCGCCTGGACGCTTATTTCCCTGAAACAGGGATGTTTGGAACCGAAACTACCTATGTTTCCAGTCCGGAAGACCTCCTCAATATTACCAATGCCAAGAATATTTTTTCTATAGACTATTATCAGGGTACAAAGCGGGTAACAGCCGCTCTGGCCACCGAAACACTGGGGCAGGTATATAACCACACCAAGACCATTTGCGACCGTTTTAAACGACAGTAAATTGCTCGATGTACGTACCGTAAACCTCCAGGGGCACCAATTGGTTTATTCTAAATTAAAACGTGCCGGAGGCGCAGTAGAGTACGCCCTGGTCTTCTCGGTAAAGGAGGAAGGCAACAGTCGTAAACTCTATAGCCTGTGGAACCTTGCAGATTACCCGCCAGGAGACTATATGAACTTCCAGGTATGGGGGTCCAGTATGGGGCAGGTGAGTACTATTGTAAATAATATTCTGTCTACAATGACGGCTGAAAAACCGTTGGAAGCTCACAAGGCGGAAAATATTTTACCAACAGTATTTATACAAACCGGTAATTACAGCAAAGGCAAACTACACCTCAATGTAGTGAACAAAGCCAGGGCCAACTGGATGCAGTTTGAGGGTAACTACAAGCGCACCGAACAGAGTAATGAGGAAAACCTTACTACCATTTTACCGCTTAGCGGCGCCTGGGAAGAGGAGGTGATCATAGATACCGGTTATTTGTTTGATGTAGGCCTCTCTATCATTGCGGAGAACTCTTACCAGCACGATGCGATGTATTTGGCAGACGGCCCCTGGGGCGTAGATATGAATACGGCTGTAGATGCCGTAGCCAATTTTGAGATAAGCGGCCAGGAGCAATCTGCCTTACAGTTTGGGGCTCATATCGTTGAGCGCGGTGTTGCTGCAAGCGGGCAGGTAAAAGAAACCATCAATGTTTTCCGGAGTCTGCTGGGTGGAGACCAGCAATTAGACGTCACAGCCTATAATTTCCTGGAGTTGAACCTGCAGAACAGTCGCACTGTTGAAATAAGTTTAGTGACCGATGCTACAGACCAATGGGAAGACCGTTTACGATTAACTGTAGCGGCCAATAACACAGAAAATTTGCAAAGCCTAGCTTTGGCCGACTTTAAGAACGGCTCCGGAAAAACAGTGACCTTTAGCAGGCTAAAAACCATAGTATTTTCTGTTCAGGGAGACTACCAGAACTATACTGCCTTTAACTTAAAAGTCAATGAGATGCGCCTTAGCAAAGATGCCTATAGTGCCCCGGTAGAGGAGGTAGCACAATTAACAGAAGCCATCCCGGAAACTAATTTTGTGATGAACTACCCCAACCCGGTTGAAAACTATACCGTGATCACTTTCCCGGAGGCTGCAGATAAGGTAGGGGTAACCATTAGCAGCCTGGCAGGCCAAACCGTCTATCACCAAAAGAAAAGTACGGCCGGGAACAAGTATGCCGTAGGCCTGCAGTTGAGCCACCTGGCTCCCGGACTATATGGCTATACGGTGACCAACTTAAAGACTGGCAAAACCTATACCGGCAAGCTGATTAAAAAGTAAACTAACTATCTATTCTAGGGCCGGAGAGGCCCAGAAACCCCCTTCTGGCAATTGGGCGCTGGGAAGGGGGTTTTGCTTTTATCCTCCGAAGCGTTTTGTCCAGGAGGAATTTCTTACTGTTAAGGCTACAAGCAGTTCTCAACTGCCTGTCCGCCTTACAAGACTTTGGAAGGTGCGGCACTCGAACTGACAGAAAGGTATAATTCATATAGGTTAACTGATGCGAACTGCGAACAGTTTACTGTTAACTCCTTACTGCTCACTGTCTGCTGATACCAGGCGCTGTGAAAAGATTGTGTATGTGATATACTTGACCATTAGTGACGTTATCCCACACGGTTGAATGGGATAAAGATTATTTTAGTGCTTATATTACAAGTTAGCTGCAATTCTGAAAAAAATCCATGCAAGAACAAAAAATATATAACTCGATATCAGAATTCTTCAATTCAATCAACTTGGAAATTGAACAGGATTTTGATTTTACGATACACAGCTTGGACAAATTACACGGAGACAAAGCTATTTCCTCACCATTTTTCAGAACCAATTATATCGCTTTTTTACTAATAGAATCAGGAAAGGGACATTATACAATTGACGAACATTGGTTTGAATTAAAACCAAAGTCATTCTATTTTACACTTCCCGGACATTTAAAATCATTTACAATAGAAGAAAATTGGAAAGGATATATGCTCACTTTTTCTCTAGAGTTTCTAAAAGCCAATTATCCAGGTAATGTTGTAAAAGACTTTCCATTTTTGCTCAAAGAGACTGTTCCCGTAATGTATCTTCAAGACCACAATTACGAAAGAATCAATCGACAGTGCGAGGTGTTTATCAAGGAATACAGTGGCGATTCGGCCTATAAGAAACGTATCGTTGCCAATCAGCTCGTTACCTTTCTATTTCAGACCAAAGAGCTTCTATTGTCACATCAAGTGACCATTTCTTTGGAAAACCGACCTGCAGAAATCGTAAAATCATTTCAGGTAGCCCTGAATAAAAATCTTTTGGACATTGTGAAAGGCAATGCTGAACACATTTGGAATGTACAAGAATATGCCAACGCACTTATAATGCATCCCAATTATTTAAGCAACGTTATCAAATCCCAAACGGGCAAAACCGTAAAACAATGGATTGATGAGCGCATCATTTCCGAAGCAAAATCATTATTGAACAATACCGACAAATCCGTTTCTCAAATTGCCTACAGTCTAACCTTTGATGATACTTCCAATTTTTCACGTTTTTTCAAGAAAAAAACAGGGCTAACACCAGCGAAATATCGCGAATCTAAGAAATTGACCATAAGACCTTAAAAACCGACCTAATACAACCTTCCCTTTTACTGGACATTTGTAGTGTAATTAAAAAATAAATAATAATTCACTTTAAAATCTTAGTAAAATGGAAAATTTAAATCAAACATTAAAAGGAAAAGTAGCAATCGTAACAGGAGCATCTAAAAACTTAGGTGCCGAAACCGCAGCTTATTTAGGCAGTGTTGGAGCCAATGTAATTGTTCATCATTTTAGTGATAGTAGTAAAAAAGAAGCCTTAGCAATTGTAGAAAAAATTAAAGCTTGGGGTAACGATGCAAAATTAGTGCAGGCAGACCTAAGAAAAGTATCTGAAATCAAACGTCTTTTTGACGAAGCGGAAAGTGTTTTTGGTAAAGTTGATATTTTAGTCAACACAGCAGGCACAATGCTCAAAAAACCAGCAGCAGAGGTTTTGGAAGATGAATATGACCAAATGTTCAATATTCATACAAAAACAGCCTTCTTTCTCTTAAGTGAAGCATCAAAACGAATAAAAGATGGCGGACGAATAGTAAATATTTCTACTACATTGACGTCTGTAACGACTGGGCTTTATTCTGTGTACGCAGGAGCAAAAGCAGCTTCGGAGCAATTTGTAAAAATGATTGCCAAAGAAATTGGTTCAAGAGGTGTAACAGTAAATTCAATAGCACCAGGACCATTGAATACTTCATTTTTCTATCCAGTAGAGAACGAACATTCAATTGAATATTTAAAACATATGTCAGTCCAAAACAGATTAGGAGAAATATCTGATGTATTGCCTATGGTTAAGTTTCTAACAAGTCCAGATGCTGGTTGGGTTACTGCACAATCAATTCGAGTGAATGGAGGAATGTTCTAACTGAGGCAGAAAAGAACAGCAGCTAACAACGTATATAAAAAATAGCAGAATTTGCGCAAGCCATTTGGTTTGCGCTTTTTATTATCTTTCGTCTATCGGAAAAGTATGTGCGTTTAAGCTTGCTACTTTTCATATACAATACTGTTGTAGCACATTAAATTAAAAGATGAAATGAAAGAGTTAGCGATTTCGGTTAATTTATTTCCAATAATGATTTTAGGCATGCTCCTATTCCTTTCGGTTAGTTGTAAAAATACGTCGAGACAATTTGAAAAATTAGTTTTTGAACCAAATAATATATCCACCGAATCAATAGAATATGCTCCAAGCTTTTCGCCCTCTAGTTCAGAAATTTACTTTTCGAAAAGTGATGACAAATGGGGGCAGGGTGATATTAAAAGCTCAATATATTTTTCTTACAAAAAGAACCAAAAGTGGTCAAAGCCTAAATTAGCACCTTTTTCTGGTCAATATGATGACAGCGCTCCTCATATAACCAACAATGGAAAAACTCTATATTTTATTTCCAAAAGACCATCAGATGGAATCCAACAACCTTCACAAGATATATGGAAAGTAGAAAGAAATAAAAATAGCAAATGGGGAAGCCCAATGAGGTTAGATAATCCTATCAACTCTTTACAAAATGAATATTGCATTAGGACAGATAAATATGGCAACCTATATTTCGCGTCCGATCGGAAGGCAGGGTATGGCCAAGGTGACCTCTATATTGCTAAAAAGTCCAAGGATAGCTACGGTCCACCAATAAATTTAGGGACTTCCCTGAATTCGGAAAAAGGAGAATGGAATTTAGAAGTGAACAAAGAGGGTAATATGATCATATTTGAAGCTTCTGAAAGAGCAGAAAACCTCTCACCTTATGGTGACCTCTATATAAGTTTCAAATCAAATGATGGCTGGTCTTTCCCTCAAAATATTCAAGAGATTAATACGACTGGGAGTGATCTTTATCCGGAATTAATTGAAGATGATAATATATTATATTTCTCTAGTAGTGATAGCCTTGAAAGTACCCGAACAAGTATTTACTCCATTGAATTTGAACATATTTATGATAAGTACAGGAAAAACGCTGTATTTCTAAAAGAGAAAGAATAAAGGTGCTATAACAACGGCTATAACCTCCGCTCCCGCAAGTCCCAGACTTGCGGTCAAAATTAACTGCTAATTGTTCATTGTTTACTGCTTGCGCCCACGGCTAATTGAGGACTGCCTAACATCTTTCTGATTGCTGAATATTGGGGTTCTAAACCCCTCCCCATGTTAATTTAACTACAGATCTCGTAAGTTCCTTGCAAATACTAAAATACTTCCTCTTTACTCCATGGAGTAAGCTGTTGCTAATTGTTTACTGCATGCTGCCCACTGAGAACTCTAATCACCCATTCTCCCATAAAAAATCGGCCTCTTTGCAATGTCCCACCTCAAACTCACCCCCATCTCCGTAAAGCTAAAACCTGTCGCTGTAGCAGAGGCGCTATTGCTGTATTTCCCAAAGAGGGTAGCGTTGAGGCGTTTACCAAACTGGGTGCCTAGCCGCGCTTCGGCTCTAAAGATATTCATTGCTTGTTCGCTTTCAGTTTGTTGTAAGCCGCTGGCAGCGCTAAGCGCATAGGTGGTTTTTTTAGAAAAGCTACCACGGGCTTCGGCAAAGAGCTCTCCGGCCTGGTAACTTTCCGGGCTAAAATACAGTGCTGGGCGCTGCTGATCAAAACCAAAGTACTGGTAGTTAACCCCTACTTTAACCCCCGGTTTTTTAAAGAGCTTATAATACAAAGAGCTAAAGAGCAGCTGGCGGCTGTTTTCGTCGCTCTGCTGCGTTTGCATCAGCTGGGTATACCAGCCTAACCCAAAATTGGTGCTTAGGTTATAGCTAAGCCCGTAATGTTCCATAACAATTTCCTGGGCTACAAGATCTGCATTAAATTGTTGCACTTCTCGGGTATACCCCAGTTCAAGATTTTGCAATTTGTAGGGTTGTAGTTGCAGTCCGGCCTTTAGCAAGGGTTGGGTATAGCTTTGGTCTGCAAAGGCTGCACTGTTGAGTCCGGCAGAGATCTTTACCAAGGTTTTTGGCAGTAATTTGTAAGAGAGACCGCCAAGCAATTGCTGTGTGGTGGCCTGGGTATTGCTCACATTGTTTTCTGTCAGCCGGTACTGGTAGCTGGCCTCTACTTTTAGTTTTGTGCTCAAAAATGCTTCAGTAGTGGTGGTACTGGCATAGGCCACATTATTGCCATTGTCAAAACTATAACTGGTGGTTTCTGTAATCGCTGGCACATAGTTTTTGTTGAGTTTTTCTATAAAAGCAAGAGCGTCTTTCTGGCTTTCAAAAATCTCCAGGGTTTTAAAACCGGCTTGGTAAGCGGCTGTGATACGGTCTGCAGCCAGAAGCGCATTGGCCTTCCCCAGGTTCCCGTCAAAAGAAGTGCTGTCCTTTCCAAGCAAGGCCTCATAATGCTGTAAACTCTTTTTGCTATCGGCTGTATACATACTCCAGCTGGCTTTTAGGCTTAGCAACCAGGGCCTGTCTGCATAGTTCTTTTCCAGGAGCTCAATTTCCTTTTTTGCCTGCCTGTACTTGCCATTCCAAATCAGGGCCTGTACGTAACGCTCAACTGTACGTTCTTTTAACTCATAATCTTCAAAAGCGGCCACCCTATGCTTAGCTGTTTGGGCCAGGCGAAGTGCTTCTTTAGTATTTTCGTCTAAATGCTCAGTTAAGACAAGTCCGTTTAAAGCTACTATAGAATCTTTAGCTGTAGTGGCAATTCTTCTATAGGCGGCCCTGGCGCTATCTAGATTCATCGTGATAAGGTGAATATTTGCCAAATTGGCCAGGGTTTCCTGGTCTTCTTTAAAATCTACAAATACAGCATTCAACAACTTTTTAGCTGCCTTATACTCCTGCTTTTGCATTTTGTTATTGGCATAACCCAGTAGAATGTACTTTTTGGAGGTAAGGGCACTGCCATTGGCGGGGCTTATTTCTAAAGCTTTTTCAACGGCTTCCAGCGCCTTAGCATATTCCTTGAGGTTGCTCAGCGTATTGGCATAGCCCAGGCGCGCATTAAAATTCTCTGGCTTGGCTTTTAGCAATCCTTCATATAGCGGTTTAGCGCTTTCAAAGTCGCCCGCCCATAAAAGCGATTCATTGTAGTTTAACTGTACCTCCAGATCTCTGGGGTGGTCTTTTAACAGTCCCGCAAATAGCTGGGTTGCTTTTTGGGCTTCGCCACTAAGGCCAACGGCCCTCCCGTAACAGATCTGGGCGGTCTTGTTTTGCGGCTCTTCTTCCAGAACTTCTTCAAAAAAGCTTTCGGCAGCTTCAAACTGCCCGCTTTCTAAAAGCTGAAAGCCATTTTCCATGGGTTGCTGTGCCCAAAGATGGGTCACCGCTAATAGGCCAATTAATGTACTTATTTTAGTTTTCATAGGTTAAGCATTTGCAAGGAGAACACTCCTTTAGTTTAGGTTTTATAAAGGTATGCCAGCCTTTTTCAACCCGGAAGTAACAAGGCTGCCACTCGTCTACAGCAAACTACCATCCACCGAAACCCACCCAAAAAAGAAGGCGATCTATAGGATATTTGACTCAGAAAACAACGCAAAACGTTTAACCTAAATCTTAAAAAATGGCCTTACAAATCAAAGAAAGCTATAGTGTTACAGAACTCTACGGGGCTTTAAGTGCCCAAAACATGAAGAGTTTAGCACAGCATTTAGAGCAAACAACGAAAGAGAAAGAAGTACTGATCTTATCGCTAGACAGAATAGATGGCTTAGACCATATGGCCGCCCGCCAGTTAGAAATTATGTACCTCAGGGCGCCAAAAAAGAACAGGGTACTTACCATAGTAGGTAAGGAGAATGACCTGATTGCCGGGGTCATGAAGGCAACCAAAACCGATTATATCTTGAGTCATGACCGCGCTTAGAACTTTTGCACGCAGAGTTTCCCCGGAACAGTTGTTTATGGGTAGTGTGCTCCTGGTAAACGGGGGCAACTACCTGTACAACTTGGTACTTGGGCGCCTTTTAGGCCCTGAGGCATTTGCCGATGCCGCGCTGTTGGTAACCTTGTTGCTGGTCTTATCCTTTGTAGGGATGACCTTTCAGTTGGCTACCGCTAAGTTTGCCGTACTCTTTGCCGGAAGGCAATGGGAGAGTTTTCAGGGCAATATGTACAGAGCGGCCATGATCTTTGGCTTGGCTATCGCAGCCTTATTCATTGGCTTTGCCGAAAACCTACAAGAAATCTTTAATACCCAAACGCCATGGATGTTTACCGCTTTTGGGGTCGGGATCCCGGTCTATTTTTTTATGAGTGTGAACCGGGGCCGTTTCCAGGGGCAGCAAGAATTTGCTAAACTCTCTATAACCTACCAGACCGAAATGTGGAGCCGTTTGCTCATTACCCTGGCCTTGTTGTGGGTATTACCGCTTGAGCCGGGAATGCTTATTGCCTTTGGGATTGCGTTATCATTCGTCTTTGGCCTGCTTCCGGCAGAGCGCAGAGATTATTCCCTAAAAGTGTCTGTACCCCTCGAGGCCAAAGAGAAAAAACGCGTCTTGCAGTTTTTCCTTTTAACCGCCGGTTATGAGTTAAGCCAGATCCTGATTAACAATAGCGATCTGCTGTTGGTAAAGCACTATTTTAATGCGCTTGATGCAGGCCTGTATTCCTCTTTAGCCCTTATTGGGCGTGTGGTATATTTTGCGGCCTGGATGTTTGTGATGTTACTACTTCCCAAAGTGGTGCAAAGACAAAAAGACGGGCAGCCAACTACGCCTTTATTAACCAAATACGTAAGTTTTATTGGGGCCATCTCCACGGCTATTGTTTTGGGCTGTTATTTATTTCCTGAACTTATCATAAAATTGCTCTTTGGAGAGGCCTATGTAGCTATGGCACCTTTGCTTTGGCAATACGCACTGGCCACCTCGCTTTTTGCCATCTCCAATATTTTTGCCTATTACTTTTTGTCTTTGGATAGGTACATGCCAGTTATCCTTTCGGGAATCTTAGGGGTCTCGCAGATCTTATTGGTAGTCCTCTTTCACAGCAGTCTGCAAATGGTTGTCCAGGTACAGATCATTGCCATGCTGGCATTACTGGTGGCCCAGCTTATTTACCTAGTGCAATATCAAATAAGGGCATAAAAAGTTTTTGTTATCTGTATTTATAGCAGGCCGGGAGTGGAAACGCTTTCGGCTTTTTTTGTATCAGCAATGGCTTAACCGAAGCAGCCTTCCATTCGTCTACAGCAAATAGCCATCCACCGTAAAACCCCAATGTTTGCTTGTGGTTTACCGGATATTTGTAGCAACAATAAACCAAAACATCATTTAAATCTTAACCTATGAAATTAGCAATTGTTACGGCCTATCCGCCAAGTAAAGTAACCTTAACAGAATACGGTTACCACCTCGTAAAGCATTTTAGGCTACAAGAGGAAGTAAGTGAAATTATACTGATCACAGACAAAACGGAAGCATCCAAGGACCTTAAGTTTGAAGAAGAGGGTTGCCCCATTACCGTAAAAGAATGCTGGGAGTTTAACAGCTACAAAAACCTTTTCGGGATCAGCAAGACCCTACTTGAGACCAAGCCAGATGCGGTCTTGTTTAACCTGCAGTTCTTAAAGTTTGGAGATAAGAAAGTACCAGCGGCTTTGGGACTTATGTTGCCAATGCTTTGTAGGTTAAGAGGAATCCCTACCATTTCATTACTGCACAATATTTTAGAACAGGTAGACCTTGATAATGCAGGGATCACTCAGAATATATGGTTGCAAAAAGCCTATAATTTTATTGGAAGTACACTTACCCGTTTTATTTTGAAATCTGATGTGCTTGCAGTGACTATCAGCAAGTATGTAGACATTCTGGAAAAGAAATACAAAGCCCGAAATGTAGCGCTCGTACCTCACGGTTCTTTTGAGACCCCACCAGAGCCAAATTACTGTCTTCCTAAGGGTCCAAAACAGGTGATGGCCTTTGGAAAATTTGGCACCTATAAAAAGGTAGAGATCCTTATTGAGGCCGTAGAGAAAATCCGTAAACGCACTAATGAAGATATAGAGATTGTGATTGCCGGGACAGATAGCCCCAACACACCGGGTTACCTGGAGGCGGTACAGCAAAAGTACAGCCATGTGCCTCAATTGCGCTTTACCGGTTATGTAGCCGAGGAAGATGTACCCGTAATTTTTGGCGAAAGCGCCGTGGTTGTTTTCCCTTATACTTCTACAACCGGAAGCTCAGGGGTCTTGCACCAGGCCGGGAGTTATGGCAAGGCGGTGGTTCTACCAGATCTTGGAGACTTGAGCATCCTGGTACGGGAGGAAGGCTATAAAGGTGAGTTTTTTGACCCTGCTTGCTCTGGCTCTTTGGCCGATGCTATTGAAAATATTTTAAAGCATGACGCTTATAGGATTCACCTTGGAGAGACCAATTACAGAGCAGCTTGCTCTTTACCTATGTCTGCTATTACACAGATGTATGTAGACTATTTTAAGGCCATTCAATACCAGAAGCAAACCGGATTTAATGTAGAATTGCCACGAACTAAGGAACTAAAAAAGAACTTATAGCTTTTGGTTTAGGTTAAGTGAGAAAGGGGGTGACCAATGTACAGGGGTCGCTCCCTTTTCTATTGTACTAATCTTTCTCAACAAAGGAGTTATAGGCCTTTTTTTGCCTTCCATCAGTGTCTATGAAGCCGTAGTATTTCTGAGGCTGTTTTCGCCAGGGCAAGCTTCCCACCACCGTTTTAGGAACACTTTCAAAATCGTATAAGGTCCATGCCATAAAAGGAATTTGTTTCTTAGACAAGATAGCGTGCATTGTTTCAAAGTAGTTTGCCTGCTCCTCTTCAGAGGCATTAAAAAGATTCCAAAAACCACTATATGAGGAACGGCCGTACTCTTGCAGTACAATGGGTTTGTTTGGTATTTTTTCTTTGAGAACAGCCCATGAAGAAACAAAGTCTTCGGGCTCTTTATAATAGTGAAACGACACAAAGTCCACCACCCCATGAAGCGCTACCGCCGCTTCAGGGTTAGACCAACCAATAGTAATGGGATGTTGATTATCCCAGGCCTTAATTTGCCACTGCATTTCTTCAAGCCAGGCCAATACAGTCTCTTTACCGCGGGATTCAAAATCCAGGTCGGGTTCGTTCTTAATATCCCAGGCCAGTAAAGCCGGATGCTCCCTAAGGGCTTTTACAATGTGTTCTGCGTGCCGGTGGGTGAGGGTCCAGTCTTCCAGCTCATAGTCGCCATAAAAATCGAAAAGGGTAGGCATTACCTTTAAATTTTGTGCTTCTGCTAGATCCATTAGGCCAAGTAAGCGCTCTAGTTTCTCGGGCTTTACCTTATCCTTCCCAAAGCTTTCGTAGGGGATAAAAACTCGGAGGGTATTAAGTTCCATTTTGGCAATCCGGTGAAAATCAGCATTAATAGTTTCGGCGTCAAAATGTTCATCGAAAAGCGCCCAGGGCTGCTGCTGTGGATAGTAGTTTATGCCTTTTATGGTGTGCAACTTCTTCAGGTCTGACTTTGTATGCCTTTCCTCATTCTTTTGCTTACCTGGGATCTCAACAAACTGCCTGATGCGCCAAAACCCATCTTCGAGCAGCATGAGTACCTGGTAACTGCGTAGCTTTTCCTGTGTATATACCAATTGCTCTCCCCGGTAGATTTTTTCTCGTGTACGTACCCCATGATCTGTAAAACTTATAATTTTCCCATCTGCACTATAAAATTCCAGGCTGGGATGGTGCTCTATACTTGTTTGCCGTATTCGGGTCTTGTTCTCCTGATTTAAGAATATATGGGCTTCCAGGCGGGCTTTCTCCTTTTTTGTAAAGTAATCATTAAGGCCAGAAGTCGTATTGTGAGCGAGGGCCCTGTTTTTAAAATACCAGGCATTTCTATAGTCTCTGGTGATGTCCTTGAGTGTTTGGGTTTCCATAGGCCTGCCTTCATTGTGTAGGCTGTCCCATTCAATTTTGGGCCTATAGGTCTCATCAACCGCTGTACTAAGATGTAGCATTTTAGACCTGTCTGCACCGCTGTTTAAATAGTGCAATACACTGCTGATACCAAACAGTAAAAGCCCGTTAAGTGACAGGAAGGCAAGGAGCAGGATTGCCCGATAGGTATTTTTATTCCAGCGCTTATTCATTGAAGGACAGCTGTTGTGTTTTAGTAATGCCACCCACGCCTATTTCCAATTGATATTTGCCCTTGACAAAGAATTCTTTCTCAAGGTCAAAGTAGCCCATGCCATTTCTGGTATTGGTCTTAAGCTTTGTGAGTGTGCCGTTTTGATCGCGTATTTTCAACTCAATTGTCATTCCATCAGGAATGAGCTGTTCAAGAAAGCTATTTATGGGCCCAACACTAATACGGGAATCCTCTTTAGAAACCTCAAAGTCAAAATCAGACAGGGCAGGCTCAAATAGAACATCGAGCGTATTGCTCTTCGCGGCTCCGGGCACAAAGGCGGTAACCTTCCAATGTTCAACAGTTTCCGGGTGTAGTAATTTGGCGGTGGCCTTACCTTGAATCGTGGATGCCCAACTGCTCAATAGCTGCCCCTTGCTGGTTTCAACGGAAAAATGTACCTGGGTACCGTCGCTTACCAGATTTCCGTATATATCACTAAGCTCGCTGGTTATAAAATCTATAATCTGGTTACCATCTGCAAATGCATGAGTTCTTTGAACACGTATTTCAAAATCAATAGCGTTTGCGGGATAGATGGTTGATGTTAGTTCTTTGGAGCTACTTTTTTCAGTATAAGCACTCAACAGTAATTTCCCAGCTTTCGGCCTGCTATAAATACGCTTCCACCCTAAAAGATTTCTTGTTGAGATAGAATCTGCTGCAATAGCGTCACCAGACTGTTCTTTAATCGCAATCTTACTACCAGATAGCAAAGCATTGTCGTACTGATCTACCGGAATGGCAACCAGCATGGCGTAATCTGTTTCTCCGGCCATTAAGCTGGGAGGGCCAAAATAGGCCTCGAGAAGAGGTTTTTGTAGGGTAGATGGGCTTATATTAAGCATGCCGCTCAACACAGTTTCCCCGCCATGCAATAACTTCCAATGGCATTTACCGGCCTTTTGGGAATAGATTTTAGGTATGTTGTACTGTATAACACCTTTTTCGGTAGCACCTTCCAGCAGGGTAATCCCGTTAGCATTTTCAACCAATAAGAAGGCTTCGGAAGGGCTGCTATGCTGAAATTGAAGACTGATCGTTTCTCCAGCCGCAAACTGTGTGTTCTGAGATAGCAAGAGCGAACTAAAGGGTACGGCAGTATGCTGACCCTTTTCTCCTGAACAGGCCAGAAAAAGCATCACAGAAAACGCTAAGCAGTACAGTCTTTTCATTTTGGATTGCCAATGTAGCTGTTAGGGATTAGTTTTATATAAGAAAAGCCTTCACCAACATAGCTTTGCAGGCCTTCATTGAAAAACCTGCGCTCGGGGAAACGTTTCTGGGAAACTGCTATGTTGGGAAGGCCGTTTACTAATACATTTTGCATATCTGTCTCAAGTACTTCAAGAGTGCTTAGATCTATAGGTATATATGAAAAAGGTTGCTTGCGATGCACCCGTACACCTTCTTTTAAAAATTGCTGACCTACCCATAGTAATTGCCCGGAGTCATCGTAGTAAGCAACCAGGAGCTGAGGTATACTTACTTCCTGCAGCCCTGAATTAAAGAGTTGTCCTTTAAGTAGGTCCTCTTCTGTTTGTAATTGTTGTATTGCCAGTCCTTTATATAAATCTGTATTGGCTACGTTAGCTGCGCATTGAAGGTTAAAGGTCTTTGGTGCCTTATTGAATTTGGCAGGTGTAAATTCATCCGGATTGAAGGTTGAAGGAGCAAGTTCATTTGAATTAATCCAGGCAATCCCTTCAAAATTCACCTTGAAGGGAGTAACCTCTTTGGGCATTAGTTTATGCTTGATCACATACTTAGCGCTGTGTTGGGCAAGCTCCACATTCTTTTCATCATATAAGGTTGCGGAAATGACCACATCTGCCGGGATATTGTCTACATTTTGTAATTCACCAATAATGGCATACTCATTTTGAAACTTTACAAGTTTGGCCGAAAGCACCTCTAGTACCGGCTGTTGCAGTACATCTTCATGATGCGTCTGTTCTGTAGTAATTCTGCGTCTGCCGTGATTGTAAAACTGGGTGCTGTTGGCGCTAAAAAGTTGGTCTGGCGGTAGGTCGTTATGCAGTTTTTTTGGTTTGATATACCACTTTCCCTCAATTTCCACCAACTCTTTTTCCTCCTTTTTAGTGACACTTTCTAAAGGGGTTATCCATTCTGTTACTATTTCGGCTATGGCCGTATTTGAGGTTTGTGAGCTAAGTATAACTTCTATGCCATTTAGCTTTGCATAGCTGTTTAAAAGTCCATCGGTGACCGAAACTTCTAACATATATTGCGAAAGCGGAGTATTGCTGGTGGGATCAAGGTAGGTATGGGCGCGTTCGAACTCCTTAAAATCCAGGGCATCGTAATAGGCCTTTACCACATTTTCTGGTGAACGTTGAGCATTGTTTTGCAGATAGAAAGTGTAGATTCCAAAGGCGACGCAGATCAATACAAAACCGGCCCAGATCTGGTTAAAAGTGGCAAGTCCTCCTCGGAATTTCCGGCTGCTCTTATGACCTTGGGGATGCGCACTGACCACCTCATTTTCTAGTTTTAGAACTCTGCGAACTATGGGTAGAAAATTAAGTAGGACGGTGACGACTAATGTCAGTAAGGGAATTATACCCCACATAAGTTTGAGCGTAGTAGAAACCTCCTCTTTTGAAAGAACTGAAGGTAATGGAGGAACATTGGTCTTTTCCCACACCATAATACCATTCTCCAGTTGCTGCAGCCGGTGCCAGCCACAGAAGTATAGCAAGGGGTCGTAAAACTTGTCGTTAGAGAAGATGTATTTTAAATGGTACTTCTCAGGGACGGTTAAAAATTGTTGTAGCGAACCTAAGCCTTCAATCCCTTTAAATTTCGAATTCTCGAGTCTTTCAATTGCTCTTGTTGTAAGCTCCGGCAGCCGACGGGCAGAATGGTAGTTGCCGTCTACCGTTAGGGCCTTGGTTTGTGCAGACAACCAGGCCATTTGATCGCCAAAGCCCAGAGTTAAATAACGCCATTGATCGTGCTGATCCTGATTGAGGAAATTTACAATAGGCAACATTTTGATTTTTTGGGGTTGGGAGGGCCTGAAATACCCAAGACTCATGCTAAAAATGACCATGAACAAAAGTCCTCCGGCCAAAAGCCCTCCCAATATTTTGTGATATGTTCCGCCAAATTTCCGCTTTACATAATCTCTAAGGTCGCCTTCAATCATTCTGTAAGTGAACTCTCCAAATAAAGGTAATGCCATAATTGTGGCCCAGAGGGTAAATCTGTCGAGGGTAAGGATATTGAAGGCATTCTCACCCAGTAGTTGTAAAGGAATTGGCGTAGTACCCCCGGTTCCCAGTAGTGTAAGCATAGAAAAAGAAAGCCCGAAAAAGAGAAATCGCTTGCTGTAAAAGCGATAGAAGAGATAAGGCATTATTAAAAGCAAGACTCCCCAAGGAATAAGGAAAAAAACGAGTCCGGAAGAGGTCACTTCCAGAAAATTATCTCGAGACCCGTGCGGAATGGGGACCTGAGTAATCGGATTCTTTTTAGTGTTGATCCAGTAGGGAAATATGCAAACTATGATAAGCACCAGGGAAGAAAAACCAAACCCGGTAATCCGCCAAAACAGCTTTTTAAAACTGATTAAGAAAAGCTTAAAAGTTACTTTTTTGAAGCTACCAACTTTTTCTTTGGAAACGTCCATTAGTACCATCCCTATCAAAGGGAAGATAAAGAAGACCATCCCGAATATAGGGGTGACGTGGTGCGAAGTGACGGTTACAGCAAGTAAGGACAGCGCTGTGATCAGATGCCTGTACCTCCCCTCTTTTAACCAGAAGTAAATATCGGGTAGCGAATGCAGTAAGAGCGAGATTCCAAAAATGGTCGGTATCTGCCCGAAAAGATGTAAGGTCTCAATAAAAGTAGAGGAAAAAACAGCCAGTATTGCCGTATACCCGGCTACTTTACGATCTGCTGTGAGCAGGAGAGCAAAACGATAAATACTGGTTATGAATAGAACGATGGCAATTAGAGCAGTGGTAAAAAGCCCAAATTTGAGTCCGCCAATAAAGGAGAAGAGCGCGATGAGCTGATGTACCAGGGGAGGATACGACTGCACGGTAAACCCCGTGTACCATCTGGGTTCCCAGTGTTCAAACCAATTTTGGGCGTAGTGATCGGCAAAGAATAGGTGGATCAGCGCATCATAGGTCTGCTCTAAGGTAAAAAACAGCGCAGAGCCGTGAAATGCAAGGCCGATCACCAGGGCAAGGATCAACAAGCGATTGGTTTGGTTCATGGTCATTCTTGTAAGAAAATATAACAAAATAAAGGTAGATATATTGTAAAAGACCGACATTACGGCCGATCGAAGCAAATAGACCATTCGTCGATAGTAAACCGCAAAACGACTTTTCCTACAAAAATATCCTGCTTAAGGAACCTACATTTGCCTTGTAACTCTGTCGGAGTGGATAGAGATTAAAACCAAAAAGCTTGTACAATTTTAAAACTTAACCTATGAAAATTTTAGCAATAGACGATCAGCAACTGATCTTGTTATCTCTGGAGAAACGATTGAGAGAATCTGGGTACGAAGTACGCACTGCGGATAGCGGAGCATACGGTATGCAGGTATTTGATAGATTTCAGCCAGATCTGATTATTCTTGATATCAACATGCCAGAAATGTCTGGCCTTGAGGTGGTGAAGCACATAAGGCTAACCAAACAGTCGCAAGTCCCTATCCTTGTAATGTCTGGAAATACCGAGGAAGAAGTGATTGTAGATGGTTTTGAGCTGGGGATTGACGATTATATTAAAAAGCCTGTTAGCCTTAACGAAGTAACGGCCAGGGTGAAAAGAATATTAAAATCTGAAGGTAAATCCGAACCAGGAGTTACAGAAAAAGAACAAATGCTTCAAAAGTATTGTGTGGGGGTAGTAATTCCTTGCTACAATGAAGCGGAGCGACTCTCAGGAACGGAGTTTCAGGATTTTGCCAGAAAAAATCTAGGGTATCGACTGTGTTTTGTAAATGATGGAAGTACCGATGATACATTGAAGGTGCTTAAAGAACTTCAAAAAGGAAATGAAGCGCATATCAGTATTCTTGACTGCGCAAAGAACGGAGGCAAGGCAGAGGCCGTAAGACAGGGGATCCTTTATCTTACACACGATGCTCAATTAGATTATATTGGGTATCTGGATGCCGATCTGTCTACAGACTTTCTCGATTTTGATGATTTGGTAAAAACCCTGGAGCATTCCGACTTTAAAATAGTAAGTGGATCCAGGATTGCCCGTATGGGAGCCAATATTACCAAAGAATCGGCCAGAAAGATCATTAGTAAGACCATTAATCTTATTATTCAGAAGATATTGGGGATGCCCTTCAAGGATACCCAATGCGGCGCCAAGATCATGCGCAGAGAAGTCGCAGAGAATATGTTTAATAAGAAATTTATAACCCGTTGGTTGTTCGATGTGGAGATCTTTATGCGAATGCGAAGGTTCTATGGAAAGCAAAAGGTACAGCACTTAATATGTGAGCAGCCCTTGAAACGATGGATACACGCAGACGGGTCTAAGTTGTCTATGAAAGACTCTGTAAAAATCGTCGGGCAATTGGCACAAATTGCACTGCACTATAGAAGCTATTAAGCTTGGTCTAAGCTTTTTTGTAATTCATCGATACCAGCTTTGCGCTGAACTCAAAACTCCGCTTAAAATATGAAAGTTAAAGTAGTTTTGAATCTCATATAAAAGTAATATCATGAAGAAACAGAAAACCTACAAGAGATCTAAGGGCTATTTAAAAATAGATAAGACCAAAGAGATTTTTCAGATCCGTGAGATCAGTTTTAACAAGAAAGAAATTGTGCTAAGTGTCATAACACCAGCCGTAACATGTTTAATTTAAAATGTTGGAATAGGTAAAAAAACCAACCCTAATGGGTTGGCTTTTTTGCTATAAGCTCTTGGCCTGTATATCGTGAAATTTATCTGCCTGAAGCCGCATAAGCTCTTCGGCCTTTTGTTTTTTATAAGCGTAAACAGCTTCCTCGTCGGCGATATCTCCGTAAATCTTTTCGTTGAGTTCAATATCTGTGGCCAGTATTTTACGCCTTTGCTGTACTTTTTGCCGTACCCAGGTTTCTACTGTGCTTTCTTCTTCTTCAACTTTAAGGTCATAGGGTCCTTTGGGTGAAAGAAGTTTGGCTACAATAGGTGCTGTTTCTATCGCAAGGAAAAGAAGGAAGATAAAAAAGGATGGAAACCAGGGCAGCTCTCCCAGCGCATTGATACGTGCCATAAGTCCGTCAAAACCGTCAATTACGGGCTGAGAAGTGTCAACAGCCTGGGCGTATTCTGTGTTCAAACCTGCAAGCTGGGCTTCAATGTCTGCTATTTTGTTTCTATTGGTTTCTTTTAGTTGCTGAAGTTCCAGAAGATAAGCGTCGTGTTTTTCACGTTTCTCTTTGTAAACCGGCCCCTTTCCTAATAGCATGGTACCCGCTCTACCTTCGGCCTCAGAAATGTAGGTTTCATATAAGGCATTGGTCTCGGCTTCCTTGGTATCTATTTCTGCTTTCAAGCCGGCAATGTCCTTGTTAAGTGCTTCAACGGTTGGCGTATACTGCTGGGCAATTTGTTGTTTGTTGGCTAGCGTCAGCTCGTTTTTCTGTTCGAGCAGCACCTGATTGATCTCCTTTTCAAAGATTTTCATCTCCAGCGGTTTTGAAATAACCACCGCAATAATAACCGCCAGGATAATTCGTGGTGTAGCTTGTAAAAGTTCGTTCCATCTGTTGTCTCTTTTTTTAATGGTAGAGACAATAAAGCGGTCTAGGTTGAAGATCAACAACCCCCAAATAAGTCCGAAGAAGATGGCAGTGTACACATTATCAAAAACAGTGTACAGCGCATAGGCACTTGCAATAAAAGCCATTACAGCCGTAAAAAATACAGTGGCGCCAATACCGGCATATTTGTTTTGCTCCCCGGAAGAGCAAGTCTTGAGAATTTCTTTGTCAGAGCCTGAGCAAAGAATAAAAAAGTCTTTGAGCATAGTGTTCGGGTTTAGGATGATTGACTATTAGAACGCAGATATTTTGCATTTGTTACAAAAAAAGCCTCAGGAAATGAGGCTTTAAGAGCGATTTATGAATTTTTGCTATCCAGGCCATTGCCTTTGTATGTTTAATCTGTAGAAACTGGTAAAACCTTTTCGTAAAACCAGGGCGTATGCTGGTTGGTCACGGCCACCCACTTCCAATCGTCGTTATGTTTTTGTGCTGAGAGGGTCATTAAACCTATTTCTTTAAAGGTGGTATCTGACGGGTTGTCCTTTTTATACCAGAACATTTTCCAGGAGTAATAGGCTATAGCATTTTTGCGGTCTAGAACCCTTATTTTTGGTACTCCTGCTTCATAATAGTAGTCTGTCGTATCATTTTTTACCAAAATCTGATGGAATTTTAAGACCTCCTGTTTGCCTTCAAAAAAATATCCCTGAGAATTGATCCAGGTAGCCTCTTCTGCAAATTGCTCCATAGCTCCTTCCAGATCTTTTTCTATCATTGCCTTTTCGCGAAAGGCAATCATCTCGGCCAGGGCCAAAGAATCTGAACTTGGGGAGGTACTTACTTCTGGGGTTTCACCAGACCTGTTCTCACATCCACTTAAGGCAGAGAGAAAGACAAACACGATTGCCACGGAAGGCTGCATTTTAAATAACATCTGGCTGTACTTTCTTAGGGCTAGTCTTGCTTAACTTCAATTCCCCCATCATGGAGTACCACCTTTGGGCGTTTTAAACCCGTATGTTTTGCTTCAATGCTAATATTGTCAGAACTTTTTAAGATCAATAGCGCTTCCTTAGCGGTAATTTCCTTGCCTCTATAATAGAAATCCGCATCCTTCTGGGCCATTTCTTCAATAAATTCTATTGGGGATTTTGGTTCTGGAGGGGATGGCGGTACCACTACCTCTTGAGCTATGGCAGGTTTGATATTTGTTGCAGGTGCGGGCGCAAGGGCGGGTTTAGGCCGTGTTGCCGGACTTACCACTGTCTGGGCCTTAACAGCCACCTCTGGAGATTCTACCACCTCTGGAGATTCTGTCACCTCAGGAGATTCTACCACCTCAGCTAGCACTGCGGTCTCAACTACAGGAGTAGGAGGCTGAGGAGGTGCAGGGGGTTCGGGAATTTCAGGAAAAGGCTCTACGTTTTTGCGTTGCTCCTGGGTCATTATGTCATAGATATAATGCATTCGCTCCAATTCACTTCCTCGAACTCTAAAATTGTTTTTGTCCATCGCGTTGTACTTCTTCGCGAGTGCATTGTATTCAGCTACCATTTCTGGAGTTGCTTTTTCCTGTTCCTGTGGCAGGCATTCGGGAAAAGGTTCTGCATGAGCCTTTTGTATTGGAGTCATTAGCTTAAATACCCTTTCAAGAACGCTTAGGTCACTGGCAGGGATCTTTCTGCTCTCCAAAGGCTGCTTGTTGTATTTCTTGGCCAAACGGATGTATTGCTCCATTTGAGCTTTAGAAGCACCACCCTGATCGCTTTCGTGGGGCACAACTATGGGTTGCTTATCATCTGGAAATTCATTGACATAGATATCCAGTGTATTGAGCTTTATGGTTTTAATGCCTATTTCAGATAACTCCTTTTGCAGTTGCTTTATAAGATCTGTTGGAATATCGATCTCTGGTGAGGCCGAAATAACAATGGTATTCCCTATGCCTGTAGGAGAGGTTATTTGCAGAATACCCTGAGAAAGCTCGCTTACTGCAATCGGGCTATCGTTTAACCAAAGACTCAAGTCTTCTTTGATTTCAATTTTTACCTGGGCACTTTCAAGATAGGTGTCTTCAATAATGCGGTCTACTTTTGCATATTTAATCTCGGTAGTGCTAAAACTTACCAAAAGTAGGGTTGTTAAAGGCAAAAGCAGTAGGCTCTTAAACCATAGGGTCCTTTTTGACGTTTGTGTTTTCATGACTGTAAAGCGTTTTTTGAATGATGAATAATTGATGGCATTTGCCAAAACGGGCTGATATTTTTTTGATGAATAAGACAATAATGTGTTTTGATAGCTTACAGAATGAACGCCCTTGCCCAGAACGGCGCTATCTGCTAAAAATTCATGATTGAGTTTAATGGCTCTATTGATGAGATAGATAAAGGGGTTAAACCATAGTATTACCTGGAGAAACTCTATAAAAAGGATATCCAGACTGTGCTTTTGTTTTACATGAGTTTCTTCGTGCAACAATACTTCACCGGGGATCTCTTTGGCTTTAAATGCGGTTTTGTTTAAAAAGATATACCGCAAAAAAGTATGGGGTAAAACATCTTCTTGTAGCAGCACCTGGGTGCAGCTAGGCTGTTTTAATTTTTCGTTTCGCCGGATCTTCCGCAGCACTTTAAAGAGATTTCTAAGAAAGCGAATCCCTAAGAAGGCAACTCCAAGCAGGTAAATTGCCAGAAAGAGCAGTGGTAGGTTGAGGGTATCCAGGTCTGTTGGTTTTTGATCTTGTAGCGGGGAGGAAGTTCCTAAGATCACTTCTGTCGCCGTATCTACCGTAAGTGGGGGGTTGATATATTCGGTAAAGGTGACCAGCGGAATAAGCAAGGCCAGTAAAAGACCAGCTAAAAGGTAAAAGCGTTTAAAAACATGCATGTTTTCCTTTTCCAGGAAAAAGAGGTAGAAAAAGTAGAAAACCGCCATGCAGGCACCAGATTTTAAGAGATATAGCAACATGATTATTTTTTCTTTAATTGATCATCGATTAGGGCTCTTAACTCTTCAAGCTCTTTTTTAGACAGGTCTGTTTCTTTGGTAAAGAAGGAAGCAAATTGCGCGGCGCTGTCATTGAAAAAGTTTTTTATGAGTCCGTTCACATGCCTGGAGAAATAGTCTTTTTTCTTTACCAGCGGATAGTACTGCCGGGAGCGCCCGAAACTTTCATAAGCTACAAAACCTTTATCCGCCATGCGTTTTAGTAGGGTGGCAACGGTTGTCGTTGCGGGCTTGGGATCCGGGTAACTATCCAGCAAATCTTTCATAAAGGCTTTTTTGTGTTCCCACAAGATCTGCATAAGTTCTTCTTCTGCTTTGGAAAGCTTCATTTCTACAAAATTAGAATTAACTCTACAAACATAGAATAAAAATTTTAATTCTACAAACGTAGAGGAAAAAAGTTTTACATTAGGCCCGCACCCCTTCCTGTAATTGCGAGGAGTGCTCGGCACGACGAAGCAATCTCATTACTTCTGGCAGAAAATGAAAAGATTGCTTCGCCCGATTAGTAATCGGGACTTGCAATGACGGGAAGGGGGAATACTATAGTGTTAAACCGCTCGAGATGACAAGCTTTCACAGTGAACTTGAAACCTTAAACTCGGCTACTCAAGGCTGTAAAATGCTGATAAAAGTACGGAATGGTCTCAATGCCCTTGAGGTAGTTCCAAACCCCAAAATGCTCATTGGGAGAATGAATGGCGTCGCTATCCAGGCCAAATCCCATTAAAATGGTCTTGCTTTGCAGTTCTTCTTCAAAAAGCGCCACAATAGGAATGCTTCCACCTCCACGTTGAGGTACAGGAACTTTGCCGAAAGTAGTTTCGTAAGCCTTACTCGCTGCCTGATAGCCAATATGGTCTATGGGAGTTACATAGGCCTGGCCACCGTGATGTGGGGTTACTTTTACCTTTACGCCGGCTGGCGCAATGGCCTCAAAATGTTGTTTGAAAAGTTGGGTAATTTCGTTCCAGTCCTGGTTGGGAACGAGCCGCATAGATATTTTGGCAAAGGCCTGGCTGGCTATAACGGTTTTGGCGCCTTCTCCAATATAACCTCCCCAAATACCATTCACGTCGAGGGTAGGTCTTATAGCGTTGCGTTCGTTGGTGGAATAGCCTTCTTCGCCATAAACCGCATCTATATCCAGTGCGGCTTTGTATTCGGCTAGCTCAAAAGGCGCTTTTGCCATTTCGGCTCGCTCTTCTGTGGAGAGTTCCTCTACCTTCTCATAAAAACCGGGGATGGTGATATGGTTGTTTTCGTCATGTAGGGAGGCGATCATTTTAGTTAGGATATTGATGGGGTTGGCAACCGCTCCTCCGTAAAGGCCGGAGTGCAGATCGCGATTGGGCCCGGTCACCGCTACCTCTACATAGCTAAGGCCCCTTAAGCCTGTGGTAATGGAGGGTACGTCGTTGGCAATCATCCCGGTATCTGAGATTAGAATGATATCGTTGGCCAGTTTTTCTTTGTTTTCTTTTACAAAGTCGGCCAGGCTTTCGCTTCCCACTTCTTCTTCCCCTTCAATCATGAATTTTACATTACAGGGGAGCGCATTGTGCTGCAGCATGTATTCGAGGGCTTTTACATGCATATAGAATTGCCCTTTGTCATCACAGGCGCCTCGGGCAAAAATGGCTCCTTCTGGATGCAGCGTTGTGGGTTTTATAACCGGTTCAAAGGGTGGTGAATCCCAAAGATCTAAGGGATCCGGGGGTTGTACATCGTAATGCCCATAGACCAGGACAGTGGGAAGGCTGGGATCTACAATTTTTTCGGCGTATACGATTGGGTAGCCCGGAGTTTCACAAATTTCCACCTTGTCGCAACCGGCGGCCTGAAGCGCTTGCTCAACGGCCCTGGCCATATTGTCCATGTCTTGTGCGAAGGCGGTATCGGCGCTTATTGAAGGGATTTTTAAAAGGCCCAAAAGTTCGTTTAAAAAGCGGTCTTTATTGGCGTCTACGTAAGACTTTACATTTTCCATTTAGCTTGACTTTGTCGTAGGGCTAAAAATACAAAAAGCGAGCAGAATTTTTTAGCGGCTATGAATTTTTAAATTAAAAATTTGACTTATATTTGCATCCCGATAATTTGAATTATTGGGAATTGATGCCCTCCTTCGCCAAGGCTATGGAGGACTCAAATCAAAATAAAATTTTGAAGCAGGCGTGGTGGAATTGGTAGACACGCTAGACTTAGGATCTAGTGCCGAAAGGTGTGAGAGTTCGAGTCTCTCCGCCTGTACGAAGTAAAGGCCCATTCTTTTCAGAATGGGCTTTTTGCATAAAAGCAGGGAGACGAGAAGCCCGTGCCGAGCATTGCTGAAACTCAAAATACATTTTGAGTTGAAAGCAGCAAACGCAGTTTGTCGAGGTAAGTCTCTCCGCCTGTACTTTAAGGAATAGCTGAGATGTAACATCTCGGCTATTTTTGTTTGGGTACAACAAATGGCAGTTTGGGTACCATAATTTTAAGTGAGTTTAGTTGATTCCATTATATAACAAAATCCTAAAAACAGTGCCTGAAATTCCTGTTATCCCGTGACCTCAGCTGTTAAATGTGTACTTTAGTTCCTGATATAACGAGTTGTGTGGCATTTTTAACTTCTACATAGTCTTAATACTAATTCGATGCTTAAAAAATTAGAAAAAACACTTGAGTACCTTAATAATATCTCTGATTTTATGGATGAATTTGGTCATCTTGAAAGAGAGCAACCTGGTAGCGGATTATCTCATAAGACATTGGCTGAGAATTCCTCGTTCTCACCTGAAATAGCAGAAAAAATACTCCCTTATTTAAAAAAAGTAGAGGCAAAGCTAAATGGCGTCACAACGGATCTAAAGATAAAATTGATAAATAAATTTTCCTATCTATTACAAAATCAAATTGATCTCACAATCGCATTATATCATCTTAAGATCAACATGAAATCGAAAAACACATTAGTTACCAAATTTTTTTGTAAAACGGTCGGTGTCATATGCTATGAAATCTTTAATGATAAAGGTCAAATCACTGGCCCTGAAATCAATAAAATCTGTGAGGAGTATGGAATGACTTCGGACCTATCCGAATTGAACAGCGAGCTTAAACAGCTAGGTGAACTAAAAAAAGATAAAATTGAATTGTTAAAGGGAATTAGAAATCAATTATTTGGACACCGAAACCATCACGGAAATAAGCAATTCAAATATATGAATTCAATAAATGAACAGGAGGTATTAGAAATTGGGTTCCAAATTTTTAGATGCCAAGATTTAATCGCGCGGAAAATGATCGAGTTAATGCAGACGGTTTAACTAGAACTATACAACGCCACACAACAATGACTATAATTCATTACGGCGGAATTTTTCTCTGAAAATTCCTACCTTGCAATGAAGGCTTGGTAATATCGGAATAGTCCTAACGGACGATTCCGCAACGAAACCATAGCCGAACCGTTGTGGTGCATTGCTTGAAAAAATCACAATTGTCAAAGATTCTTATTAATTAAAAGAAATTCAGAAAAAAGACGTTGAAGAAGTACGCACGGGCTAAAAGTAATAATATTCGGATGAAGAAAGCAATGCTGTTTTGCTGTATTTTAATTATTGGTTGTGGTAAAAATCAGGAAGAAGTAATATTTACCGGAGATACTGTTTTAATAACCCAAGGGGAAGTTGATGCTTTTGGAGCAAAAGGAATCAATTCCATTGTAGGTGATTTAACAATTGGCCCTTCAGACAACATTACCAATATAAACAAACTAAGTACCATTTCTGTAGTTGAAGGTGATTTGCGCATACTTGACAACAGCGCTTTAAAGAATATAAGCGGACTAAAGAACCTGACCGCTGTGAATGATACTCTGCAAATTTATTATAACCAGTCTTTGACTAGTTTAAAAGGTCTTGAAAAATTGTCCTTTGTTGGCGGTGCATTGTTTGTTCATAATAACTTCCAAATACTAGAGGTAAATCCTCTGTCAAAAGTCACCCAGGTTGGCGGTAGTTTAATTATGTTAAACAATGGGAAATTAGAAAACCTCGACGGTTTGAATGCTGTAAACTCAGTTGGCGGCCATTTGGTAATCGGCTCGTGTGAGGTAGCCAGTCTGGACCCCCTCGAAAATATCGAAGCAATTGGTGGTGGGATATCCATTTTGGCTCTATATAATCTTACTGAAATTGAAGTATTTAGCAAATTCTCTTCACTAAATGGCTCTATAAGTATCTGGTATAATGGCAATCTATCTGAATTAAATGGATTTCGAAATCTCAACTCGATTGGTGGTTTATATATTTGGCAAAGCAGCCTGGCCAATCTAAATGCTCTAAATAATATCAATTCATGCAATGGAGAGGTTTTTATTCATGAAAACTCGGGCCTCAAGCATTTGAATGGTCTATCTAATTTGACCAGTGTCTCTGGAAATTTGAGTGCAGTCCTAAATCCAAATCTTGAAGATTTATGTGGTTTGGAAGCATTAATAACAGGTGATGGTTTGATTGGAGATTATAATATTAGCAGTAATATGTATAATCCTTCCAAGCAAGAGATTATTGATGGTTACTGCAGTCAATAAACAATTGAGGTTCTTGAATTGCTTCGTTAGAATTCGAATAAAATTCCATTTGATTAACAAAATGATCATTAGTAACGCTCCACAACAACGGCTATAGCCCATGGCTAACGCTTGGTCATTTTTTCCTAACTTCAATCTATTAAAAAACTTCTGGCGCTGGCCACCGGGCCATAGCCAAGACCGTTGTACGTAATATGAAAAAAGTTATTGGACTGATATTAGTTTGTTTCTTTTCGTTCATTACGATTGGCCAAGGTCAAGAATATGACGAAATCAAAATGAAGGTGATATTGTACAACCAACCCCTACCTGGGGCTTCAATAATTATCGAAAATTCAGAAAATCACGATTCCTTTAACACGGATTTTGATGGTGAAACAAAAATCAAAATACCAAGGAATAAAGATCTAATTAGATTGAGTTTTCTTGGATCTATTGTGCGGGTGAAAATCTTAAGACCTGTAGATTCAATTGTTGTTAATTTGGACACAAAAAAGGCACGTTATTTTTTTGATGGAAAAAGAAAGAAAAAGCGGAAAATTAAATTCAGTGGATATTAAAAACACTGCGTACAACAATGGCTATAATTTATAGCTGCTTTTCGTTAACTTGAAACTTAGAAACTATCAACGGCTGGAAATCTTACGATTTCCTAGACCGCCACAAATCATAGCCTGGACCGTTGTAACACATTAAAAAACGGATCAATGATATCATGTAAACTCAAAACGTTAGTCCTTTCAATATTTTTAACATTATTTATCACGAGTTGTAAAAATAACAAAGCAAATGAAATCGTCGATGCCGATGAATTGGAGGTACGAAAAATTCATAGTGAATATGTGAATGGTTGGTTAAAAACGGATGAAAAAGGAATTATGGAGCTTTTGGAAGAAAATGCAAGAATTCAACCAAATATGCTAAAACCAATAGAAGGGAAATCTGAAATTAGAAAGTTTTGGTTTCCAAAAGATAGTTCAAAGACCATTATAAACGACTATAAGACAGAAATAATCAGCCTGAATATAATTGATACTATAGCAGTTTCAACTCACAAATCCTTATTGGATTGGACATATCAAAAAGATACAATCAGTTTTGGAATGTTTCAAAGAGGAATAAACACGACAATCTATAAAAAGCAAGTAGATAGCTCTTGGAAAATATGGAGATCAATGTGGACCGATATATATGTTGAAAGAAAGTAAAAACGTTGTACAACAACGGCTTTAATTCATCGCTACTCTATACCAAGCAACAAATGACTAGTTTTAAACATTAAACAATCCGACAGCTTGATTTCTATGCTGCTCCTTTCCAACACGACTTGCCAAGACTCATCGCAACTGCAATACCCGCCGGCAGTCGGGCAGACGTAATAGAATCTTGGCCAAGACCGTTGTACACCATTAAAAAACAATGGATTATATGATGAGAATCATTTCATAAACAGATTCACTACGGTACTTTGCTTTCAAAAAAACTCCTATATCATGAAAGCAACATTACTATCTATCAGCTTCTTGTTACTATTTAGTTTCTCCTATGGGCAAGCAGATAATCAATTACCAAAAAATACACGTGTTGGTTTTGAACTCGATGCAGTACCATACATATTCAAAGGATATTATGGTTCGGTCTGGATAGGTCACAACCAATTTAGATATCGAGCAGTAATTACAAAAATAGAAACACCAGACTTTATCTTAGAAGATGGTTTCACCAATAATGAAATGAAAGTTTATGCAGCTATAGTAGATTATTTTTTTAAACCTGACTTTGAAGGCTGGTGGATAGGGCCTGGCTTGGAGTATTGGGATGCTACGATACAGACCGATGCCATGTTAAATACTTCGGAATACAACAATTTAATATTCACTGTTGGCGGGGGTTACATATGGAAGTTTTACAAAAATTTCTATTTGAATCCTTGGGTCGCAGGGCATTTAAGAATAGCCGGAGATAAAGACGTAATAGTTGATCAGCGTACGTTTGAGACCAAATTAATTATCCCTGAAGTATCTGTGAAGTTAGGCTGGCACTTCTAATAGTAGACTGTAAATCATGAAAAGAAGAAAGTTTATTGCACTTGCGGGGGCAGGAACTATTGCTACCGGTGGGGTAGCTTATTTTATTAACGATAGTTATCAGAATAAGAAATATGAAGATAGAATTAGGAATACTTGGAGGCATTCAATCAAATTTGAAGGCTCCAATGAAGTAATTATGGTGGAATTGATTCGATATGCGACCTTGGCGGCAAACAGTCACAATACACAACCCTGGTTTTTTAAAATTGGTGATAATAAAATTACCATTTCACCCGATTATTCCAGACGATGCCCTGCTGTAGATCCAGACGATCACCATCTTTATGCAAGCCTTGGATGTGCTGCGGAAAATATAGTACATGCTTCTAAAGCTTTTGGTTTGGACGCCAATGTTTCGGTGCATAGTGAATTAGATAAAGTAATTCAAATAGATTTTGCAGCTACTGCTTCTAACCAATCTGATTTATTTATGGCTATTCCAAAAAGACAGTGTATAAGAGCACCTTATGAAGGCAAGAAAGCATCACTGCAACAACTCAAGATCTTAGAAACTAGTGCTCAAGATACCGGTATCTCAAGTCAAATATTTACGGATTCAAATGATTTAGAGGCCATTCTTGAGTTTGTAGTTGCAGGCAATACAAATCAAATGCGAGATGAGGCCTTTGTGCGTGAACTTAAGGATTGGATACGATTCAATCCACATTCTGCCATGAAACATGGTGATGGGCTTTTTACTGCTACATCAGGAAACCCCATATCTCCAAGTTTTGTAGGCAATCTATTTTTTGATATGGCATTTAAGGAGAAAACCGAAAACGATAAATACAAGGATCAGATAAGAAGTTCGGCAGGTGTCATTGCGTTTGTTTCTGAAAAAGATGATATCGAACATTGGATCAAGGTAGGTAGATGTTACCAACGTTTTGCATTGCAGGCTACTGCATTAGGATTAAAACATTCGTTTGTGAACCAGGCCGTTGAAGTTCCTGAAGTTAGAACTCAACTAGCGCAATATTTGAATATCGGCAAGCGACGTACAGATCTATTGATTCGTTTTGGAATTGGTCGCGAATTACCCAGGTCGTTGAGACGCCCTGTTAAAGAAGTAATTATTTAGCCCTATATGAATAGTCCAGAATCATATCACCCCTTCAAATCTCAAACCGCGAAACAAAAATACCTTGCCTACTATGAAGCATGTGCAAAAAAATGGCCGGTTGATTCAGAGTCTAAGACCATAAATACAACTTTTGGTCAAACCTTCATCAGGATTAGTGGTCCAGAGAATACACCTCCTTTGATCTTACTCTCAGGTGATGCAGAAAATTCGCTTGCCTGGATACCTCAAATAGAAGCATTGTCAAAGGATTTTCAGACATATGCTATTGATAATATATTTGATTTTGGAAGGAGTATTTATACCCGTCCAATGAAAAATCCATCTGATCTTGTATCCTGGCTAAAGGAATTATTCACAAAACTTGAATTAAAGCGTATCAATCTGGTTGGACATTCTTATGGTGCCTGGCTATCAACTCTATATGCGCTTTCCTTTCCCGATGATCTGGATATGCTGGTTTTACTTGCCCCTACAACGGCCATTCAACCAAGATTTCTAACAATAATAAGAGCTATTATTTTTGATGCTTTTCCAACTGCGTCCAGAGTAGAAAGATATCACTATTGGTTCTTCCCCGATTCTTTACAAAAACCCGAAACCAAAAAAATGGTTGATGAAATGATCAAAGATTATATACTATCAAGGCACTATTTTAAGCGCAGGCATATTATCCAGCCAACGGTATTAAAAAAGAATGACTGGCAAGGCTTGAAAGTCCCAACTCTTTTTATGGTTGGTGAAAATGAAAGAATATACAATGCCAAAAAAGCCGTTCATAAGATAAATGAAGTTGCCCCAGGTATTCAAACAATTCTAATAAAAAATGCCGGGCATGATCTGGCGAAAGTAAGACCAAATGAAGTGAATAAGGAAATACTGAATTTTCTAAAAAAATAAAAAACGGTGTACAGCAACGCGTATGATTAATTGCTAGAATGCCTTTGTGTCAATTGTAAAATTCTCCGTGTTTTCCTCAGATTCGCCCCTTTTGCTATCTTAGTTCCCAACCTGACCAACCATACAGGTAACACCTTACGAAACATCTTGAAAACCTAAACAATGAAAAATAGCAACTCGATTCATACAGTACTGGCATTTACAGTATTCTTAAATGCATGTAACACTAAAAAACAGGAGGCGAAAGTTATCGATGCCGTAAAACCGACTCATTTTATAAACGAGTAATGATCTTACGCAAGATTTCTAAGACGTACTAACTGTGGTAATAATTTGACCGAATGCAAAACGTTCCGAATCCGGCAGTACTTTTGGCGGTAATTTTAAATGTACTGATTTTTATAATCTATATTATTTTAAAGAATCGGGGAGAGAAGGCAAGCTTAATTTATGGAGCTATTTTTAGCAACCCTATTAAACTCTACCAACTTGCAAAGCGAACCGAAAACAGAGGAAAAAAAATAACGTATTTCATTCTTGTTTTTTCTATACCAATACTCTTACCCCTATTTGCATATGCCGCCATTACTCAAATGTCTAAATCTACTGCGCGAATCGAATGTCAATATCGGGATTACTTCAAAAACAGAGAATGGAATGGAATAGTTGTAAATAAATACTTAGATGAAGAAAATCACAATTATAAAACCATAGGCGTGGAAAATGACGAGAGAACTTATAAAATACAGGGCCTAATATTATCTGAATTCAATAATTACCAGTTGATTCAAATTGGAGATTCTATTTCAAAAATTAAAGGCGAACTAATCCTACATTTATATAGGTCAAACGAAGCAATTGAACTGAAATCCGATTTTGACTGTGAAAATTAAAAAATACCGGCAACGAAAATTATGAAGGCCCTGCGAAAAAGCTCTGCTGTCTTACTACTTCTTACCATATTTATCTTTGGCTGTAAGCAAAAAGAGAAACAGGAAACCATCATTATCGATGGACAGAAAATTACAACTACAGAATCTGAAAAGGATCTTTCCGGGGATTATTCATTACGGATCTTGAACGACCAGCAATTTCAAAAGATCCAAAAAGATATCGAGGAAGCCAGGATATTTGCTCAAAAATATTCGGACAAAACGCATAATATTTTGGATTCTGAAAATTTAGATTTCGTGCTTAAAAAATGGAAAGAAAACTCAGCGCATGATAAAGAATCTGAGGAAAAAGTTGTTGAATTGCTTGGAAGTGCGTTTGGCCAAAATATCGTGGACGGTCTGGATTGCGAGTGGAAAATATTAAGCGATGACTATGGGACTGATTTTACAGTAATACACAGAGAATATGCTATCAATGGATTTCCGTATTCTTCTGTTTACAAGATAGTTGCACATGAGCCAGAAAAATCACTTCATGGAATTGAACTGGTCTTAAAAAATGAAATTCAGGCCGCGAAGAATGGTTCTGGTGTCGAAAGAAGAGTTAAATGAAAAGCTTTGGAACCAACCTTTGGTTAAAGACCAAGTAGGACTATCAATTTATTGCTTTTGGGATATAATTAGTTAGCTATACCGTTTTTACTAATTTGACGTTAAGATTTGTTCCTTTTATAGGAATTGGAGGAGAAAAGTTTAAATTGACCACAAATTCACAGCTAATTTTATTCAACCAGTTAATAGGGCACTTAATAGTCTGAGGGTAAATTTGGGTTTAAAAAGAAAGGGTACCTAATAAAACTGTGGCCATAAGCTTAAATATGCTCGTTTAAAAGCACTTCTAATGCAAACCAAAATGAAGTTTCTCCCTAGTTTATATATCACTAGATTACCGATACTTCTGGCGTTTTCATTTTTACTGCACACGCCTCAAGGATATGCGCAAAAAAGCACGCCTAAATTAGATACAATAAGCCGGGTAGTACACGATTATAGCGAAGGATTTGTCAAGAGTGATTCTGATCTCATCAGAAATGTTATAGGGCAACAATTGATGATGGTCAACGGTAATTTTTCAGGAGAACCCGTTGATTGGCAGGCACACCAATTTCTTAGTGGAAATGAAATAGATCAATGGATTGAGATGATGTTGAAGCAGGCAGGGCCTTTTGAAAATCAAGTCGTTGTTAAAAACATTGACTTAAGAGGAAATTCCGGGCTGGTGGTGACTAAGGAGACTGGCAAAAACAAGTTTAGAAGCTGGGAAAATGAAGAGGTAGCCTATATGCTGGGAAAAGTACCTCAAGGATGGAAGATAGTGGGTTTCTTTATCAAAGATCTTAGGAATCCGGAGTAAAATTAGTGTGCAGAAGGCAGTAAATAGTAGTTGAGCAATGCTGCTGTGATCTTGCGGACTAACCTACTTCTGTTAGCCTTTCAAAAGAATAACCACTAGCCGGTAAAATAGATCAGGACCGAGATCACTACAACCAGCAACAAAACGGATAACACCACATCAATAATAGAAATACTTTTTCTGTTCAACGCCTTGTCTTCCTCCGATAATGTTCCGAATGACAGCCCTTTAATGGCCGCATAGTCTGGTGGATTGGTTACCAGGCTTACCGAAATACATATCACAACCGAAAATACCAGCATAAAAATGGCCATATGCGCAAAGTTGATGGTGGCAAAGGTGAACAAAGCCCCTGATAGGTTTTCCTGGTAGATTTCGGCTATGATACGCAGTGCCGCTATCAGTAGTCCAGAAAACAAAGTGACAATGGCTGCTTTGGAGTTTACCCGTTTCCAGAGAATTCCCAGCAGAAAAACGGCTGTAATAGGCGGGGCAATATACGATTGTACACTCTGCAAATATTGATACAATACCCCACCCCCTATTTTGTTCATAATGGGGATCCAGATGATGCCTAAAATCACCACGATAGAAGTAGCAATTTTTCCGACCCGAAGTAGTTTTCTCTCCTCGGTAAAGGGCTTTAGTTTTTTGTAAATATCGATAGTGAAAATAGTGGAGCAGGAGTTAAAGACCGAGGCCAAGGAACTCATCAAAGCGGCCATCAATCCGCCGGCTACAAGGCCTTTTAAGCCAACAGGTAGCAAAGTTTTTACCAAAACAGGGAATACTTCATCGCTTTTTTCATAGGTCAAAACCCCTTGTTGAGCCAATGCGTAGGCGATAATCCCCGGAATAAGAAAAATGAAGATGGGTAGCAGCTTTAGGTAGGCGCCAAAAATGGCGCCACGCCGACCTATTTTTATGTTGTTAGCGGCCAGGGTGCGCTGTACAATGTATTGGTCTGTACACCAATACCAAATACCTACAATGGTGCCTCCAATGAGCATTCCTGTCCAGGGAAAATCCGGATCAGAAATGGGTCGCCACATATTAAAATGTTCACTACCAGCCGCTTCCTTGAGTGCAGACCAGCCACCAACCTCCTGTAATCCCAAATAAGTAATAACAATAGAGCCTGCAATAAGAATAATGGTCTGTAAGGTTTCTGTATAAATCACTGCTTTCATGCCCCCAATTACCGTATAGATCCCTGTAAAGATGACGATACCAATAGCACCATACCAAAAGGGTATTCCCAGTAATTCTGAAACCACTACGCCACCGGCGTAGATGGTTACCGAGACCTTGGTGATCACATAGCCTACAAGGGAAAAGACCGAGAGGAACCATCTAGACCGGCTATCGAAGCGCTTTTCAAGAAATTCGGGCATGGTAAATGCCTTACTCCTAAAATAGAAGGGGAGGAAGAGCCAGCCAAGAAGCAATACGATCCAGGCATGCAGTTCGTAATGTGCCATGGGCATTCCAGATTCGGCACCGGTACCTGCGAGGCCCACCACATGCTCGGAACCAATATTGGAGGCAAAGATAGATGCGCCAATTACAAACCAACCCACATTTCTGCCCGCCAGAAAATAGTCCTCAGTGTTCTTGTTTTTTTGAAGTACCACCCATACGGCCACCGCAATTAATGCGGCCAGATAACCTCCGAGAACCCACCAATCTGCTGATTCTAAAATAGACTCCACCTAGACTAGATGTGTTGGTTTAAAATGTTCTCGTAGAGTTCTTGTTTCCCACTTTTTTGGTCTGGTTCACCCTTTCCACTGGCATGGTCGTAAAGATCTGCAAGGCTTAATTTCCCGGCAACAAAATCGGCCCCTTTTCCTGAGTTGAAAGAGCTGTATCTATCGCCTAATAGCTTTTCGTAGTTCGAATTGTTGATCACTGAATCGGCGACCAGCAAGCCTCTTGCAAAAGTATCGGCGCCCCCAATATGTGCATGAAAAATATCTTCCAAATCTGTAGAGTTTCTACGGGTTTTTGCGTCAAAATTAACACCACCACCTTGTAATCCACCGGATTTTAGCAAAACAAGCATAGCCTCGGCGGTTTCTAAAACACTATTAGGAAACTGGTCTGTATCCCAACCGTTTTGATAGTCGCCACGATTTGCATCAATGCTGCCCAACATACCTGCATTGGCAGCTACCTGCAATTCGTGCTGAAAAGTGTGTTGCGCCAGGGTGGCGTGGTTTACTTCAATATTCAGTTTAAAATCCTTTTCCAAACCTTGTTCACGAATGAAGTTGATCGAGGTAGCCGCATCAAAATCATATTGGTGTTTTGAAGGCTCCATAGGTTTTGGCTCAATGAAAAAACTGCCTTTAAAACCCTGGGAACGGGCATAATCTCTGGCCATACGCATAAACCTGCCAATATTGTCCTGTTCCAGTTTCATGTTTGTGTTGAGCAGCGACATATACCCTTCACGGCCACCCCAAAAAACATAATTTTCGCCCTGGAGCTCCAGCGTGGCGTCTATCGCTATTTTTAATTGTGCCCCGGCACGGGCCACTACCTCAAAGTTGGGATTAGAAGCTGCCCCATTCATATACCGCGGATGGGAAAACAAATTGGCCGTGCCCCAAAGCAATTTTACCCCGGAAGCCTGCATACGTTCTTTGAGATAATCAACAGTTTGCTGAACCCTCTTTTCAGATTCGGCCAGCGTTTCGGCCTCGGCAACTAAGTCGTAGTCGTGAAAACAGTAATAATCAAAGCCCATTTTTGTGATGAATTCAAAGGCTGCATCGGCTTTTTCTTTGGCGGCTTCAACCGGGTCTGAGGCTGTTGCCCAGGGAAAGTTTTTAGTTCCCGGCCCAAAAGGGTCGCCCCCGGTTCCACAGAGGGTATGCCAATAGGCCATAGCAAACTTAAAATGTTCCCGCATAGTCTTGGCTCCGACCAGCTGCTCGGGGTTATAAAATTTATATGCCAGTGGATTGTCCGAGTCTTTGCCTTCAAATTTAATCTCGCCAATTCCTTTAAAGTACTCTTTGTCGCCTATTAAAGCCATTTGATTGTTGTTTAGTGTATGATTAATTCAAGTTCTTTTTTCCAATTTTGGTAGGCTTCTTCATAAGCCGATTTGTCTTTATGAGGAGCAAAGGTCATTATATGGTCATTGCTTGTAAACGATGAAAATTTGCCGTAGTCGCCTTCTTTCAAAACACAGGCCCTCGCAGCCCCAATTGCCCCGGTTGTGTTGTAAATTTCAATCTCATTTTGAATGAGGGTTGAAACGGTATTGGCAAAGATTTCGGAACGAAAAAGGTTGTCATTACCCGCCCTAATTACCTTAGGTTGAACACCATCAGATTTCATGATCTCAAAACCGTAAACAAACGAAAAAGCAATGCCTTCCAGGGCCGCCCTACACAAATGCCCTTTGTGGTGCCTGTTGAGGTTGAGGTTGAGGATCCGGGTGCCTACATCCTGGTTAAGGAGCATACGCTCGGCCCCATTGCCGAAAGGAATCAAAGACACTCCGTCTGACCCAATTTCAATTTCTGATGCCAATTGGTTCATTTCATCATAGGAAGAAACCGAAAGATTGTTGAGCAACCAGCGATACTGAATACCTGCTCCGTTTATACAAAGTAGTTTTCCAATGTTTTTTGCGGTATGTTTTTGGTAATTTACGTGCGCAAAATGGTTAACTCTGGCACATTCCTTAACAATAAGCTTATCTGTGACAGCATACACCACCCCGGATGTGCCTCCTGTTGCGGCCAGTTCTCCCGGATGAAATACATTGAGCGAAAGCGCGTTGTTTGGCTGGTCGCCAGCCCGATAGAGTATGGGCGTTCCTACCTCAAGTCCGCTTTCTTTGGCACCTTTTTCAGAAACCCGGCCCTGTTCAGAGAATGTATCCACTATTTCGGGAATCAGGCTTTTATCAATCTTGTAATGTGTCAATAATTCTTTAGAAAGGCCGTCTTCCTTAAAATCCCAAAATATGCCTTCCGATAAACCCGATAAGGTGGTGTTTAGCTCCCCGGAAAATTTGAAAGCGATATAGTCTCCGGGCAACATGAATTTGTGAATGCTCGAATACACTTTGGGCTCATTCTCCTGTACCCACTTTAATTTTGACGCGGTAAAATTGGCCGGAGAATTCAGCAAATGACCATCGCAAAATTGCTTACCCAGTTTTTCATAGGCCACCCGTCCGATTTCTGCAGCCCGGCTATCGCACCAGATGATCGATTTTCTTAGGGGATTTCCTTCGGCATCAACAAGGACCAAACCATGCATCTGATACGATATCCCCATACCGTGAATCTGATCTTTGGAAATATCGTTGGCCTTCTTAATTTTTTTTATCCCTGCACAGACATGATGCCACCAATCTTCCGGCTTTTGTTCGGCCCAGCCTTTTTGAACCGCATGCATGGACATTTCTTCCTCCGGTTCTTGCACCACAGCCAAACTTTTGCCACTGTTCTTGTCTACCAATGCAATTTTTACGGAAGAACTTCCAAGATCGATGCCTAAGTAATACATGCTGAAAACATTTAGCGGTCTTTTATCAAATGTAAAAAAATGTTTTCCGGCTTGCTTGAATTTTCTAGAGCTATCTAACGATTTCAAAGAACGGAATTACAACAATATTGATACTATCAGAAAATATAATGTATTTACCTACAAATATTGTTTTATTTACTTATTAAAATATAATTTTCGTATATTTAGATAAGGACTCAAAAAAGGAAATTTACTAAGACGAATGATGTTGAAAATATTTAATTATGAAGTCTATAATTCATGAAGATAAGGTAATAATAGATGTAACCGTATTACTGAACATCTGGAAAAGAGCGTACTTTGAAGAACAAATAGTGGCCATTTTAGGCCAAACGGTTTTGCCAAAGGAAATATGGATTTTGCACTATGAGGATTATGTTTTTATTCATGATGTTGTAGACCGATTCAAAGTAGAGTTTCCGCATATTGTCGTCTTCAAGTCTGATAAAAATTTGATGTTTCACGGAAGGCATGCTTTGGCCATAAATGTCCATACCACGTTTGTTTGGTTAATTGATGATGACATTATTCCTGGAAAGGAGTGGTTAGAAAACTGTAGTAAAAAATGTGGTTCTTTAAATGCTATAATAACGTGTTCTGGGAGAATTATTCCAAAGAATGATTTTAAACCGGAATATTTGGAAAACAAAGAATCTTCCAGCCATTATATAGGAGATTTGAATTTTTCTGAAACCATAAATTTCTGTCCTAAGGATACCATTGTAGACTACGGATGCCAAAGCTATTTCTACAAAGCCAAATGGGTAAGTACATTCTGGTCTGTTTGGCCCGTAAGTTTTTTAACTGGTGATGATATTCATTTATCTGCCACCTGCAAGTATCAACTAAATGTAAATACAGTTGTCTTGGAGCAAAAAAACAATCTCAATACTGGTAATACCAAAATTCAATACGGTAGGGACAACCTGGCGTCATGGAAAGAAAAAGATTTTTTACAGGAAAGAGAAAAAGTATTTAAATATCATATTCTAGATAACGGCTGGATCCCAATACTATGGAAAAATTGAAATTAAAGAGACTAGTTTTAATTTCCCCATTTGGGAGCTCTTATCAACTTCTTTGCTAAGAGCTTTCTTTAAGAACAAATAAGGGCGTTATTATTTTTTTATCCTCAGAACTACTAAAACCCAAAAAATTTTGCCATATGAAAATAACTGATAACCCAGAAAAAAGAACTGTAGATGTAACCATACTTTTAAATATTTGGAAAAGAGATTATTTGGATGAGCAATTGGCCGCAATATTGGCTCAAACTGTTTATCCAAAGGAGATATGGATTATCAACTATGAAAGTCATGTCTCAATCGAAGGGATTGTTGCAAAATATAAGACCCTATTTCCAGGAATCAATCTGATAAAATCTGATAAAAACCTCAAATATTATGGTAGGTTTTCCCTGGCCATCAATTTAGATACCGAGTTTGTATGGATAATTGATGATGATGTTATGCCCGGTATCCAATGGCTGGAAAACTGCACTGAAAAATGCCATTCTCTAAATTCCATTATAAGTTGTTCAGGAAGAATTATTCCTGAGCGCGACTTTTATCCGGAATATCCTGGGAATAAAAGTGATTTCAGCCATTTTATTGGCGATATGAATGAAGATTTAAAAAGAGGTTTTTGCCTTGAAGACACTGTAGTTGATTACGCTTGCCAAAGCTATTTTTTTAAAACCGAATGGTTAAGCGCTTTCTGGTCTATATGGCCGGTTACTTTCATGTCTGGTGAAGATATGCATTTGTCAGCAACCTGCAAATGTCTGTTGAATGTGAATACGGTGGTTTTGAAGCAAGAAACCGTTTTAGATACCGGAAGTTCTAACTTACAGTATGGAATGGATGATTATGCTTCCTGGAAAAGGACAGATTTCCTTACCGAGCGTGCCAAAGTGTTGAGATACCATATCCTTGAAAAAGGTTGGACACCCTTGTTGTGGAAAAAACAATATAAAACAGACTTCGGGTAAGAGAATCATTCTTTACACACGGATCCGTAGGCAAATAGTGGGTTTTGTATGTTAGGCAATTTAGCCTATAGGTGTGACTAGCTGTTCTAAACTCTTTTTTTGATCTTTTTCTTCAGGTACGTACCAGCGTGGTCCGCCAAAGTAAATCATAGGATTTTGAGCTTTTATAAAAAAGTCCATGGCGATAGAAATTCGTTCTGCTGATCCCAGATTCGGCCTTACTTCATGCCTTACATAACTTGGAAAAAAAGTCATTCGCCCGGGTTTTGGTTTCGAGGAAATTATCCAGTTGTCGTCCCACGGGCTAACCATGCCATTGGCTTCACCCCCATGACTTCTATCCATAAAACCAGGTCTGAAATAGACTGTTTCGCCAGAATCTAATGATTCAAGGGAAACTCCCTCTTCTAGACCTGTCTTCACTGTGTAATGCGTGCTTACAAATGAGGGGTCATGATGATGAACCTGAAGTCCCTCACCTGGTCTTAGTATATTGGCCCAGCAGGAAATACCGGCAATTTCCATTCCCGGCTTTTTATCTAGTTTACAGGCAATTATAAAAGCTTTAAACCCTGCAAGTATTATTTTGCGTAACTCTCGGCATTCAGGATAATCCCAATTAAGCACATTATATTCCATCCAATGTGCCGTCAATCCTTCGGACAGCCCAGCAACCTTTGTCGGATTTCCTTTTCCAACGATCTCTTTTTCCTTTAAAAGAATAATTTCGGCCAGACTTTTGTTAAATTCGTCGGAATTTTGGTTATGAAATTTAACAATAGGGGTACTCCACCAGTTTTCAAACTCATAGTTTCCGTTTATTTCCATGATTTCTTTGTGTTATTGAAATTATTATTAGTAGTAAGTTCTTAAGAAAAACTGCCAAAAAGATGTGGGTAAGGGCATTCAAAGCTAGCTCCGTCGAAAAATAGAATTGTGAGAACAGGTGACATTACGTCCAAAAAAATCGCAATACCTGGTATCTACCAGATAGCTACTTTTTTTATCTTTCAGAAAACAAGAGATCGCTTCATATTTCTCTTCACTGTCTTCAACTATTAGATAGTCATTTGGCATTAAAAATTGATCTAAGAATTTTAACACCCCGCATACGTTTACATGAGCATCTTCGATCACTAAAAAGGGATGTTCTAGGTTATCAAGCAACTTGCCCTTTAGGGCCGATTCTATTTTATAGCAGTCACCCTCTATGAATTTGACATTGCTGTACTTAAAAGAAGGTGATTCAATGTCGAGGGATATAATTTTGCTTTGAAGCCCATAGGCCCTCGTCAAATCAGACATCCACATTGCACTGCCACCGGTACCCGAACCTATTTCAATGATTGTCTTTGGTTTTAACTCCCATAATATCATTTGATAAATTGCAAGGTCATAGACCGTCTTGAATAAAAGTTTGTCTTTCCATCTTAAGCATTCAAACCTTCCCTGGCTTAAATCAAAACTTGCATCCTTGTCAGAATCCCTGACAAAATTTAATGCACCACCCTCTATATCATAAGCTCTTTCCTTTCTTCTGCTTTCATAAGCAACAAAACGACCTTCATGCCAGTTTACGATATGCGAAATAAACTGTTCAATAGCATTTCGCGGTGCAAAATCTTCCATTTTTAATAGTATCTTCTTCATATCTTCCTCCCATGGAATTGCATTGCTGTTTTGAGAAAATATTGACAGGCCAGTTTTTATGTTATGATCATTTGCAGTGGGCACTACACCTTGCAGTTTGAGTTTTTGACCCCAGGCATGAGAAAACTTTTCAATCAATTCCTTCAAAGTTTTTCCGTCTAATTCTTGGGTTGAATTCATCATACTGTGACTTTCTTTCAATTGAGTAAATGGTCTAAAAAAGATGTAGAATTTTTAGATTCGGAACTTTTCAACTAAGGTCAATTTTTTTGAACTCACGCTAAATTTGAAGTTATACAATGAGGTTTTCCTCTTGTGTTAAAGCAATTTTTAGAGCCTCTATGAACGCTTCATTGCTTTCCATTGTCCCCAAAGTAACCCGGATATAGTCGTTAGTGCTAAAACTATGGATAGGTCGGATCATAATACCCAGTTCAAACAATTTTTTCTCAAGTTCCGCATTATCCATATGGACCTGAATCAAAACAAAGTTGGTTTGACTTTTCCAGTACCTGAGATTTAATTTTTCCAGTTCTTCATATATAAACTTCTTACCTTCAACGATTGTACTTATAGATTTTAACACAAAATCTGTATCCTCAAGCGCTGCGATGGCAGCTTCCAATGATAAGCTGTCCAACAAGAAAGGACGTATTGCCTTATTTAAGTAATTAGACAGTGATTTTGTGGTATAACCGTATCCGATACGCATCCCGGCCAAACCATAAACTTTTGAAAAACTATTCACTCCAATTACTTTCTTATTCTCTAGTACATAAGGCAAGGCGATGGTATAATCTCTGGCATTGGCAAAGTGAAAGTATACTTCATCTAAGACTACTACCACATGATCCGGAATAGTATTAATAAGTGTGTCCAGATGTTTTTTAGAAATATGCGTCCCCGTTGGGTTATTGGGGCTACATAACCAAATGACCCGGGTTTTCTCTGTGATCGCTTCTAGAATACGGTCAACATCCAATTCAAAAGTATCATCTTTTAAAGGCACGTTAATAGACTTTGCCCCAAGCTTGTTTGAGAATAAAGTCAATGGCTCAAAGGTAGCCCCAGAGTAAATGCATTCCTGCCCTTTATCCAAAAAACCGGTAACTATTAATTCAAGCACTCCGGTGCCACTATTACAACAAAAAAAGTGTTCTGGGTCTAGTTCACCGTTATAAAACTTGCTAAGTGCCTTTTTTAGTCGTTGTGCAGTGAGATCTGGGTACTCATTTAATCCCTGAATTCCAGAGATTATTGCATTTTTCGCTTTTGGGGATGTCCCTAATAAATTTTCATTAGACGATAGTTTGTATACTTTTTTGGTAGTTCCCGCGCGGGGCCGGGCCTTTCCCTCCTTACCTCTACTTAGGCCTGCCAGTACATGAGGTTTAAAAAGTTGGATCTCTTCCATATTTATTGTTTTCAATACACCTTAAATCTCGTTGCTTTAATTCGCGGTGTGAGTTTTTCGTTTATGATGTTTGCAATTTCTTTGCCTTGATTCTTTATGAAAAAATGCCCACCATTAAATAGGTAAATCACACATAAACCATGTGTATGACTTTTCCATGTCTGAATCCTTTTCGGACTTAGGCTTTCTTCTTTACCAACTAAAATGGAAATGTTGCATTTAAAGGGGATAACCTTTCGATCGCTGAAATTTGCCTCAGCCAAACTAAAATCGCTCCTTAATAAGGGAAGAAATAATTGTCTTAATTCTTCATTTTCGAAAATTTCGGGAGGTGTTCCACCCAGGTTCAGCAGTTCTGCTTTAAACTCCTTATCGCTCATTAAGTGATAGTTTTTTATTTTCTTTGGCTTTATATTGGGGACGCCTCTTCCCGAAAAGAAAAGATGTTCGGGGGTATTCAAATTTGCCCGGGCGATCTTACGGGCCACTTCATAGACTAACATAGCACCCATGCTATGTCCAAACAATGCATAGGACCCCACATCTATACTCGGTTTTATTTTATCAAATATGTCTTCAACTGCCTCTTCTACATTAGCATAAAAAGGCTCATTAATTCGCTCTCCTCTTCCAGATAACTCAATAGGCGTAATGTCTATAGAAGAATCTAAATATTTAGACCAATCATAATATATAGAAGCTGACCCTCCCGCATAGGGTAAGCAGAAAAGTTTTTTTTTGTCAATCATAATTTTTTTTAGGATTTGTATTGGGTAACCTCACGAATTAAAATTCTTCGATGACTTTTTTGGTTTGGCGGAAGCTAGATTGGCCTTCGCGCATTTCAATAATTTTATCGGCTATGTCAAAGTAGAAGTCGTCATGGGAAATGGCAATGACTATTTTACCCTGTTCCCTCATTTGCGGAATGAGGGTTCTATAGAAGAAGTATCGAAATTCAGGATCTTGATCAGCTGCCCATTCATCAAATAGAAATATAGGAGAATCTTCTAAATAGCATTTTAGCAAGCCCAGCCTTTTTCGTTGACCTGATGAAAGGTCTATAGTGCTAAACTCACCGTCCTTTATGTTTACTTTGTCTCCTAATTTGAGAAGCTCAAGTAGATTCTCTTGTTCAGACTCCTTGCCCAATATATTGATGCCGTAGAGCTTCTTAAACAGGTAGGGAGGGTTAAAAACAGTTGAAAAGTGTTCACTTAATACGGTGTTGGATAACTCTTGGTCATCGATTGAAATAGTTCCTTTGTCTGGTTTATACAAACCTGTGAGAATTTTGGCAAGGGTGGTTTTTCCACTCCCATTTCCACCCGTTATAAATAAAACTTCTCCTTTGTGCACTTCAAAATTGATAGGTCCTATGCCGAAGTTGTTTAGTTCTGATGCATCTATGGGGTAACTAAAGTGCACATCTTCCACTTTGAATGTCTCAATGTTGCCAATGTTGCTGGAGCTTTTTGAAAGCCGATCTAGCTTTAAATCTGCAGGAATTTCTTTTAAAAACTGTTGAATTCTATCCCAGGACACTTTTATTCTCATTACCTCAGGCACAGAGTTAAGAACACTGTTTATAGGGCCTATCAGATACAATAAGACAATTACAAAGCTCATAAGAGTATAAAATGAAATGGTAGGAAATAGTCGTGATAACCCCATGGAAACAAGTCCTAAGAGGATCAACAACAAGGATTCTCCCACCATAAACCCATTGATAAATTTGATATCTGCGATCATGTTTTTTTCCTTAAATCTGTAGGCACTCTTTGAAAGATCCTTTTTGTATTCCTCTTTCTTTTTTAGATGTTGATTAATTTCTTTTAACCCATCTACCAAACCGTTAATTAAGCTCATAAAGATATTTCGCTCGTCCCTGGCTTCCTCAAAGTATTTATGTGCGCTTTGACCAACGAAGTAGTAGACTGTTGCAAGTGTTAACATCACCGTGACTATCAATGCTGTTGCCCAGGTTGATATTGAAAACATATAGACAAAGGCACCTAAAATGGTAATCAGACTGGTAACTAATCCAACAAGTAGCCCTGCTGATCTCCCTATTGCGGCCGTATCGTCATTTATTACTGTGAATACCCTTCCTGTGTTGATACTCTCAAGCTTTTGATAGGAGGTTTTCAAAACTTTAGAAAGTACTTTCATTCTCATATCATATACTAAACCTACCGTTATTTTGGTCAATTTTATTTGCACAAACCTACGCCCCAGCAAATACACCAATAGCACCAAACTGTAATAAAATAGTAAGTACTTAAGCTCTACCTGGCTATTTAGGGCAGAGGTAATCATGATGATCACTAAAACGTTTGCTAGGCCAGAAAGAATACTAAAAAGGATGATTTGCGGAACACCTCTTTTGTAGTAGTTTTTTTCAGGAAAAAACACTCCTGCAATGTAGGCTATATAGCTTATGGCCATGGCTCCCAGTAAAAGCCCTATTAGTACCTTGGCGCTCTCTGGTGTCCATACCAGGATTGCCTTCCAATTGAAACCCAAAATAGCCTCCGGTAGGATGAATAATCCGAAGAGAAAAGGGGCAATCAAAACTATTGATAATATAATTTGCCCAATGTCTTTAACCGATTTTCGTTCAAAGCTCCTCTTACTTTTTATGATATCTGAGATAGTCCATATCAGGTATGCTACTACTACAAATAAATAAATCATAAGAGCTAACGCAAGCATTGAGAAGAAACCATCATTATTGTCTCCAGCGATTAAATTTTCTTCAGGCTCCTCATTGGCAAGCCGCTTTATGGTTTGGGTTGCAATAAGTGAAGTATAATTGCTATTTGAATTGGCAAGGACAGCAACACCGAGATTTTCTTTAGGCCTTAGAACAACATGTGAAGAGAAATTGGGGTTCAGGCCGCTGTGAAAAATTTCGTCATTACCACTTAAAGAGATTACCCACCCTTTACCATATGAAGATAGCCCTTGTGGAGGTACCGTTTTATCTCTAACTTGAGTAGATAGGATGGTCTTATGCATATCTGATAAAGTTTGCCCCATCTGCAGCTTCATCCACTTAGACATATCTCTGGCATTAGAAATGATATATCCGGCTGCATTATTTCCCCGATATCTTGGTGCTCTAAAGGGTCTAGGTTTAAAGAAGCTTATTTTGTATCCCTTTGCCATAGACTCCCGACTCTTTGGGATGCCTATGCTAGTGTTTTTTAGCCCCAGCCTGTCAAAAAGATTCTTCTGTATGTAGCTCTCAAATGAATGATGGGTTGCCATTTCCAGAACCAAAGCCAGTATGGCGTAATTTATAGTGGCGTATTCGAAGCTTTCACCCGGCTCATTTACAAGTTTGCTTCCAACAAGCACTCTAACCGTTTTCTCTAACGAAGTATGGTCGTCTGATTCGGGGATCTGTGCTATAGTCTCCCAGGGGATGCCACTGGTATGATGCAACAGATGCTTTAGTTTTACTTTTACGATTTTACCTTCATATTCCACATTGAACCATGGCAGGTAATCTGAAATATGAGCTTCCAAATCTATTTTTCCCTTTTCCACCAAATCCATTATTGTCAGAGCGGTAAATGCTTTGCTACAGGAAGCTAACTCAAATAGAGTTTCGGAGGTAATCTTTTGTTTTGTTTCAAGGTTTGCGTAGCCATAGTTTCTTAGAATAGTCTCTTCTTCTGTTATTATCGCAAGACTAAGCCCTGGAATATCTCCCTTTTTCATGAGATCTGTGACCTCCTCGTCAATATCCCGCAATAAGCTCGTAGTCTGTTTTTGCCCTAAAACATTTTTAAAGATGAAAAGTGCAACTATTGCTATTAGAATGCTACCTATATTCTTGCTTGTTATCATAATTCTTGTTGTTAGTGGGTGCCTTGTAATATGCTGGCGTAAAATGTTTCTTCGGTTATGAGTATTTTGTTTCAGATATTTAAAGCAGTAGCTAAGAGTGCCTTTCCGAACAAGTGGATGTTGTGTTTGACTACGGGTTGTATGGAAGGAAGATCCAATTAATTTATATGCTGATAACAACTCTCACAAATTTATGATTTGTGAATTCCAGTGGCCAATAATTTGGTTGCTTTAAATGTGGGTAAGCTGTAACAGAACCTTGAAAAGATCAGGTTTTGTGTACTGCGATCTGCTCTTTCACGAATTCAACTCCTTTTCTACTCTCATTCTGAGTTCTAAACAAACCTCTCATGGCCCTGATTTTCAAGGCTATTTCAGGACTATTGATAAGTTCGAGCGCTTTTTTTGAAAGGATGTCTTTATTCATTTCGTTGGGTTTAGAAATAAGCCCTAATCCATGGTGTTCAGCTCTTTGCGCATTATCGAGCTGATCTCTACCAAGAGGAGCAATCAGCATGGGGACCCCATAGAATATGCATTCTTTTACAGTACCCATACCTCCGTGAACTATGGCCAGACTGGCGCGTTTAAGAACAGTCTTTTGTGGGATCCATTTAAATACAGAAATATTGGTCTTTGTTGAATTTAATTCTAGACCATCAATTTGTGCTCCTCCAACAGATAAGAACATGTGATAGTTAGCAAACTCTGGTAACCGCATCATATCTACGGCCACTTCAAAAACTCGCATAGCTTTCTTAGGGTACATCTCAATCTGCGACCCCATAGAGAGAAATATCAAACTTTTGCCTTTTGGAAGAAAATCGTCAATCATAAAACTTTCCGGGGGATCTTCCTCCATTATTCCAGGCCCCAGATAGATTTCATTTTCACATGTTTTTGCCTGCTTTATTTTAAGCTCTTTAGGACATAGAACCATTTTGGGGAAGCTATCAATGGGAGAGAATAGGTCATGGAAAGTTGCCAGAGAATTGTTTTTCTCTTTGGCAAGGCTTAAAAACAACTGTGGCTGGTTACCCGAAAGCTTAAAGAAAATTTTTTTGCATCCATCTGATAGAATCTTTTGCAAAGTTTTAGGTTCGTCATGGGCTCCTTCTAAGAAGGAAGTACAGTAAAGAATTGGTTTTAAATTGTATTTGTAGAAGATAGTTAGTCCTTCCAAGCTCATGTATGAGCTGTAAAATAGAATCTTGGGATCTAATGTCTTCATTACCGTATCCAGACAACCAGATAAAAGGGAACTGTAATGTTTTTTAAGTTCAATCTTAGCGGAGTACCCCTTTGGGTAGATATCTGTAAAGATTTCATAAAAATCAAAACCTTGCATTTCAACGAGCTCTTTCCCATCAGATAGGCCGGCATAGGCAACTTTAAACCCCTCTTCTTTCAAAGAAGTTGCTAACTTAAGAGTAGGGTAAATGTGTCCGGCCTCTGAATCTACTAAAAAAACTATATCTGTCATCTTTTAAACATTTATTGAACGGGTGCAATAGCATAAGTGCCCTCCAAAATTTCTTTGATTTTATTAGCATTTTCGAGCTTCTTAAAAAGCTCAGAATAGTTTTTGTTAAGCATTAAATCCCTAAAGCCTTGAAGGTTAGCAATGTACTCCTCTAAGGCCTTAATAATATTGCTGTTGTTTTGTTCAAAAATTGGAGTCCACATGGCGGGTGAGCTTTTGGCCAGCCTTACCGTGCTTTCAAATCCACTTCCGGCCATATCAAAAATATCTCTCTCGTTTTTTTCCTCTTCCATTACTGTTTTCCCCAGCATAAAGGAGCTAATGTGCGAAAGATGGGATACATATGCTATGTGCTTGTCATGTGCTTTTGGATTCATATAGCGAATGCGCATACCCAGATCAAAAAACAACTTCAACGCTCTTTCCTGAATCTTAAAAGCTGTTCTTTCTATTTCACAGATAATATTTGTTTTTCCCCTGAAAAGCTCCTTGAACGCAGCACTTGGCCCTGAGAATTCCGTACCGGCTACAGGGTGAGTGGCCAGGTAATTTCTTCTCATAGAATGTTCTCTTATCCTTGAGCAGATCAGCTCTTTTGAAGAGCCAACATCAAAAACCAGGGTTTGGTTTCCAACCAAGTTTAAGACCTCAGGAAGAATTTCGAGCGTTGCATTAACAGGAACAGCAACGATAACAATATCTGCCTCACCCAATTCAGAATAGCTTCCTTCTGCACTTATTAGGCCGAGCTCCCTGGCTTTGGAAATATGCTCTTCAATATTATCTATACCAAGTACCAAGGCATCTTCATAAAGCGCTTTGATATTGATTGCAAAGGAACCACCAATGAGTCCGAGACCAATAACTACTACTTTCACAGATTTAGCTCTTTAACTCTTTCTTTTTTATACTCTATTATTTTTTCACCAAATAGCCGTTCCGAGGAAATCTCTATGCTTTCACAGTATTCAAGTAATCGGTTAGACTCTACTATGGGTTTTGATTCATCGGTGTACTTAATTGAACTAATGTACCTTAGCCATGGCTCCAGTCCCATTGCATAGACAAAGACATCTTTGGGGTTAAAAGTATCTATTAAGGCTTTTGCCTGCTCGAAATCGCAGCCTGCCAGACGCCTGGATTGGTCCATTTCCCTTGCCAGTGGTTCTGGCAATAAGGGACCGTAAAGCCAGGACAATGGAGCTCCATGACATTCCATTCCGAGAAAAATCACATCGATGTTTCCAATGATTTCTTTTATTCTATCGTACAGCATCGGAGAGACATTGCAGGAGTCTGCGGCAAAAAGCATGCTTTTCTCATTCTTATACCTAACGTGATGGCATAACTTACTTCTTACATCCAAATCACTGTGCTCTCCGAGAAAGGGAAGCCCGGTTATGGTGCAATCTTCAAATTCTAAGGTTTCCATCTCACCTAACTCAATCACATTCTTAAATCCGATCTTATCAAACATTAACTTTAAACTGGGATCTTGAAGTGTACCTCCGCTGTTTTTCGGAATAATGATGTTTTTTATCTTACCGCGTATTCTCAAAAGCGTTTCGAGAAGAACATGGTCTTGATGATTGTGCGTTATCAGGGCATAATCTATAGTATCTGGCAAATCTTCATAGGTATACCTTGAAATGTCGGACTCATAACCATAGCTTATTAGAGGGTCTGCAAGTATGGTTGTGTTTTTAGTTTCTGTTAATATGCAAGCATGACCAAAATATCTCGTTAATACGCCGTCTCCATCATAGCGTTTGTATTTCCTGGGTTCTTCCCTAGTGAAGAAAGTTAGAAACAATGCTTCCTGCTCCGGTTTTAAAGGAAACTTTTCTTTTATCTCTCCATATTTTTTGGCCTTGGTGGTCATCTCAAACAGTTCGTCTATTGCCTTACTTCTTAAAGGCATATTTAATCTTAGTGCCTTTTCATTTGGAAGATAGGGTGTGCTTAAGACAAAAGATCTGGAATCGTCATCCTTTACAAGGAAGAGATTAAAACTTTGTAGCGATTCGTCGTAATATTCGGTGTTATACAATAGGGGTTCAAAAAAACGAAATGATGCATTGTTATTAATATCGTAGAATAATTCTACTACCCCTTTTAAGCTTTCCGGGATTTTATTGTAAAGCTCCTGTAGAGAATATCCTTTTTCTTCTTTAAGCATTTCAAAAAGCCTTAAGATATCTTCTCTTAGTGCAAGTAGGTGTGCACATTTTTCCCTGGTTCCTTCAACTAAGTTTTTAACTTCTTCTACCCTATCAGCGCCATGGTCTACAAAAGGACCTCCAAGCATTTTAGGATTTTTCACTGCTTCTACATGGAGTTCGGGGTACTCCACGAAAGATTCCATAATTTTTAAATGCCTGTCATGAATATTCATCGCTGCGGTTGCAGGTGAAATAAGATGAGGCCATGCATACCAATTGTCCACTAAAGGTTCTATAACTAAATTTGACTTGATGTAGACCAAGTCTTCGTCTTGGATTCTCATAGTACTACTGTTTTAATGATTTTCAAATTCTTTATATAATGTTTGGGTACCTACCCTGTGTCCGTTTCAGCCTATGGCAGGCGAAGAGCATTTTCTATAGGCAGACTTATCTCGAATATTGAAATTGCTTTGAGATGGATCAAAGTATTTTTGTTGAGACCGGATTATTTAGAGAGAAGGCGCCTTTTGATTTACACTGAGCGTTTGCTTTACAATGTCGGAGAGTTGAATAACCCCGGGACTAGACATAATGGAAAAATGATTTCCGGCAGCTTCTTTAATGCTGGATGGTTTAAAGTAGGGAGATACCAGATTCAGATCTATTTCCGAATTAGATGCCTTGATGTAGGTGACGTTAGCATCTATGATGTCATGGGCATTGTAGTTCTCTGTGATTGTTTTCAGCGTTCTTATAATGTTGACGGCTTTCATGATCTCCGCCCCATTTTTTTTAGCATTTTCGGGGATCAAAATTCTTATATAGGCAGGGATTTTCTCCAAAATAAATTCCCTGTCTAGCTGTTTAAACTCCTCAGATTCCAGAAAAGAGGTCCAAAGAACATCAATAGAACTTTCATCGGAGACAAGAGAATCTGGGTCATCCAGAAGTAACCCCATGATTACTTTTTCACTATCCAGCATGAATTTTTCGTTTTTCTCTTCAGGGAAATAAGCGGTATCAATCATAATAACATTTGCAACCAATTCCCCAGAATCCTGCAGTTGTTTTACAAGTTCGTATAAAATTACACCTCCCAGACTCCATCCTACCAAATTATATGGACCTTGTGCTTGATTCTTTTTTATTTTTTCCATGTATTTGGAAGCCAATTTCTCAACACTTGTATTTTGTGGCCCGCTACCAGCACTTTCATAGGTTATACCATAACAATTATAGTCTTCGATGATTTTCACCAATTCTACATATCCACTGACCGTACCACTACCATCATGAATAAAAAACAAGTTGTTTTTCGAATTTAGGGTTTGCTTTAATAGGATAACATCTTGTTTTTCATGTGATACCAATAGGGATTGCCGTTCTATCTTTTCCGCCAGATTCTTAATTGTTGTTGATTCAAATATTTCAGTCAAGGGAATTTCTACTGAGAAATGATCTTTAATTTTTGATATTAAATCTATGGCCAGCAAAGAGTGTCCGCCAAGTTCGAAAAAATCACTATTTATACCTATTGCATTTCTATCTAGTTGTAGGAGTTCTGACCAGATTTGTACCAAAAGTATTTCTGATTTTAATACTGGCTCCATGTATTTTGTCGATTCGTTGATCTTGGGTAATGCTTTAACATCAATTTTCCCGCTTGAATTTAAAGGGATTGTATCAAGAGCAATGAAGTTAGACGGAAGCATGTATTCCGGTAAAGAGGAAGCGAGTTCTTTTTTGATCAGGTCAGGATCAAGGAGGTCAATTCCTTCCTGTTTTTTTTCGATATAATACGCTATAAGATTTTGCTGATTTTCGCCAGGGATTACCTTACATTCTTCGATTCCCGGTATTTTACGCAAGGTAATTTCGATTTCACTTAACTCCACTCTGTACCCCCTTATCTTTACCTGGTCATCAATTCGGCCTAAGAACTCAATGTTTCCGTCAGATCTCCAGCGTGCTAGATCACCAGATTTATATAGGCGCTTATAATGGCCACTATGGAAGGGGTTTTTAATGAACCTATCTGCTGTTAATTCAGGAGAATTCAGATAGCCCCGTGCCACCTGTGCCCCGGCTATACATAACTCTCCTGCACTGCCCAGGGCGCATAATCTCTGATTGTTATCTAAAATGTAAATCTTAATTCCATTCAGGGGCTTTCCGATGGTAACCCTGCCCTGCAGGATGGGTTCAAAAGTGAGGGTGGCGCATACCGTATTTTCAGTGGGGCCGTAGGCATTGACTACTTTGACTCCCCTTCTAAAAAAGTGCTCTGCTGTTTTTGGTTGTAATGGTTCTCCAGCCGAGACTATCACCTCTAGATTGTAGGTGTCGTCCTTTAGAAATGATTGATACGAAGGCGGCAAGGTAATACAGGTAATTTTTTCGCTTTTAATTAGCTCATTGATTCCTTCAGCAGAATTAATTGTGGCTTTTGGAGCTATTACCAGCTCAGCCCCGCAAATTAAGGTGCTGAAAAGCTCCCAAACAAAGGCGTCAAAGGAAAAAGATGAAAATTGCAAGACCTTATCTTCTGTGCTTAAACCTATCAGGGTTTTATGGTTCATTGCCATATTAGAAACACCTTTATGTTCACACATTACTCCTTTCGGAGTCCCGGTAGTACCCGAAGTATAAATTACATAGCATAAATTGCCAGGCATTATTTTTATTTCAGGATTTGATTTTGGAAGCTCTTCTAAAGGCTGGTCTACTGCAATTACTGTATGGCCAGAGCTGAGCTCCTGACTCAATGAAGTAAGGGTCAGAAGAATATCTGCATTGGTATCTTTTAGCATAAAATTAATTCGATCTTCAGGTAAACTGGGATCAATGGGTACATATGCTCCTCCCGCCTTTAGCACTCCTAGCACAGAGATTACCAGTTCAATAGATCTTTCTATATAAATTGGGATGAGTTGTTCTTGCTTCACACCTTTTTTTAGGAGATAATGTGCCAGTTTGTTGGACTTCTCTTCGAGCTCCATATAACTTATGCCTTCGCCTTCGTAGCGTACCGCAAGTCCATCTGGATTCAGGAGAACCTGCTGGGAAAAAAGGTCCAATATTGTTGTCTCTTGAGGAAGATCAATCTTTTGGGAAGTGTTAAATTCATCAAGTATTAATGACTCTTCTTCCTTTTTAAGGATATGTATTTGAGAGAGCTTTATATTTTCGTTTTCAACGATTTGAGTAGTTATCAACTTAAAATATTCACTGAACCTTTGTATCGTTGATTTTCTAAACAAATTGGTGCTATACTCAAATGTAAACTCTAGTCTTCCGTTAGATTCTGAAGCAAAAAGTGTAATGTCAAACTTGGAATTGGCCATTTGTTTTTCATAAGCTTCGAATTTTAATCCCTCTATTTCAGTTTTTGAACTAGTAAAACTATCATAGCTAAATACCACGTCAAATATGGGATTTCTGTAAGTAGTGCGTTTTATCTTTAATTCCTCTACCAACTGGTCATAAGGATAGGACTGATGGTCAAAACTTTTCAGGGTATTCTTACTTACTGCCAAAAGGGCTCCAAGGAAGTCAGATTCTTCAACAAGTCTGTTCCTGATGGGCAAGGTGTTAATAAAGATCCCAATTATGCCTTCCAAATCTATATGGTTCCTTCCTCTGGTTGGCACGCCAACGGAGATATCCAATTGGTTGGTTAACTTGTACAACAAAATGTTGTAAATCGTAAAAACGACCATAAACAGCGATGTTCCATTTTCCCCAGCGATCTTTCTTAGAACCTTGGCTTCATCCTGGCTTATCTCAAAGGGAAACAAGGCGCCATCTGTATGTTTAGATTTTGGACGTTTGAAATCCAGGGGCAATTCCAGCACATTAATGTCATCAAATATCTCTAACCAAAAATCCTGGTCTTTCTTTAGAGTCCCTTTCTGGCTTTCCACAAAGTTCCATTCTGCATAATCCTTGTATTGCAGTTTCAAAGGACTAAGTGCTTCACCTTCATAAAGCCTCCTAAAATCGTTTACCAGTATTTCATTAGACACAGCATCACTGATAATATGATGCATGTCGAATATCAGAATGTTCTCATTACCCTTTAGATGTATTAGCGCAGCCCTAATCAAAGCGTCGTTCGCAAGATTAAAAGGTCTAATGAAGTCGGTTATTATATCTTCTACATCTGCTTCCTTTGCCTCAAAGTAACCCAATTCAAAATCTGGAGATTCCTTAATTATCTGTACTGGCATTTCATCTTTTGATATGAAATTTGTTCTCAGGCTTTCATGCCTTAGAATTAGCTCATGCAATACCGAACTTACAAGATCTCGGTTTAGATCTCCAATTACCTTATAAACCTGAGGCGTATTATAAGCTAAGGAAGTCTTGTCAATTTCGTACAGAAAATAAAGCCTCCTTTGTGCGGGTGAAAGCGGATAAAATTCCTTTTCAGGAGCGATCGGAATAAGTTCATGATCGATGGAGGTTCCCGATTTTTTCAAGTAGCCGAGAATATTGGCCTTATTATCCCGGATCCTTTCAATAATTTTTTCCGTAAGATTTTCATTAGGATCATAAACATCTATCTGATTATTGTTTTCAGAAAGAGTAATCTGTAAGCTCTTTAGCTTATTTAGTAATTTTTCCATTTGATAAGTGTTTTCAGCGATTTATATTGCTTTCAGAACAATTTTTGTTCTTTGTGCTTAAGCTGTTTTAACGAAAGTGATTCAATTCTGGCTTTTTCAAAACTTCTCAGTATTGAGCATGTATAGCTCTGAACTGATTGCCACATCCTTTTCAAGAAATAAGGAAGTTGTATTGAGAATGTTTTTTGGGTCAAAAATTCTTTTGATTTCCTGCATGGCTCCAATTCTTGTAGGATCAGACAAATTGGAGAAGGCAGATTTATTGTACTTTCCAATGCCGTGCTCCCCAGAAATTTCACCACCTAATGCTATTGCTTTTTTAAATAGTAGTGCAGAATATTTTTCCAAGTTCTTGTGCCATTGTTCAAGGCTTTCTCCTTCACTCTTAAAAATATTGATATGAAAATTGCCGTCGCCGATATGGCCTACGACGAGGAAGCTAAGATCATGAGATTGGCAATCTGTGGCTATGGCCTCATACATTTCATCAATCCTGGATCTGGGTACTACTATATCATAGTCCCTGAAACGCGAATGGTTTAAGGCGGCCTCTCCAATTTTCCTCCTCGGCTCCCAAAGCCATCTCTTATCTTTTGCAGATTGTGCCACCAAAGGCTCCTCACTATTGTATTTATTAAGTAATTTATCTAATCTCTCAGCCTTATTTAGATTTTCAAGTTCACTGTCAGATTCGAATTCAATCCATAAAAGACCTTCGGTATCCTTGGAAAGTAATTTTGGTCTGTTTAGATATTTGGAAACTAGCATGCATCCGTGCCTATCAAGAAACTCAAGACTAGAGGGACTGAAACCTAACGGGAAGAGGTCCTTTACAAATTGAAACAAGTTCGTGTAAGATTTGAAGGGAACCATGATCGCTATTTCCTTTTGTATGGGAACAACCTCAAGTACCACTTTGGTAATTACTCCGAGAGTTCCTTCGCTTCCTATGAACAGTTGTGTAAGGTTGTAGCCGGAAGCATTCTTCCTCACATTTTTTCCGGTCCACATACGCTCACCATTAGGCAGTACCACCTCTAAGTTTAACACATAGTTTTTAGTACTGCCGTACTTTAGAGATTTAGGACTCCCGCTTGATATTGCAACATTTCCTCCAAGACAACACATAGAAGCGCTACTTATATTTTGAGGAAACCACAGTCCCCTAGATTTGAGTATGTCCTGCATATGCTGCATAATAACACCAGATTCTGCGACCACCATCCTGTCGATTTCATGTACTTCGAGCACCCGATTTAATCTTTCCAAGGAGAGAACTATGGTGTCATCGCTCCCAAGAAAACCACCACTGACACTACTTCCACCTCCTTTGAGCACTATTTTTTGATCTATAGAATCGCAGAACTTCATAATCATTGACACCTCATGGGCAGAACCAGGTAAAACCGCGCATAGGGGATATGCCTGGCTACCTGTACTAGGGTCTGTCGCATAATTATAAAGCCGTTGCGAATCAATTATCACATGCTCTTTACCCAGTATTGTAATGAGGTTTTGAATTATTTCGTTACGGGTCATAGGATCTTAAGATTTGCTCATCATCAGTTCTTCTTCCATTGCTTCAAATAGCGCGTGAATATTGTCTAAGCCAAAACCATCATAATGATTTACTCTTTGAACAATTTCATAGAAAAATGTAGCGCGGTCTCCTATTGGGGCTGTAAAGACCTGGAAGAGCAGTGAGTCGCCTACAACGTCGCATAAAATGCCATGCTTTTGAAGCTTATCTACATCAATTTGGGGGTATTTTTTTCTCAGTTTCTTGTAATAAGAGTCAGGATAATTCGTAAACCTGACACCATTTTTCTTGAGGACCTCAACTGATTTAAAAATGTTAGAAGAAGAGAAAGCAATATGTTGTATTCCAGTACCGTAATTTTGGTCTATAAACAATTGCACCTGAGTGTTCTTGTGTTGATCGGGTTCTACCAGGACATTATTGATCTGTTTGTCATTTGTTTGCAGAACTTTAAGGTACATCCCGATTTTAGAGTTCCCATTTTCTACTCTTTCATCAAAGCACTTTACCGTCTCGGAACGAAAAATATTATTAAAGTAGGTTTCCCAGACTTTTATTTCATTGATCCGAAGTGCGCTTGCAATGTGATCAATATCGTCTAAGTAAGATTCTTCTAACGCTGCGTCCCATTCATTGTTCTTTGCAATTTTATAACCGGGTAGGAAAATACCATCATACTGGCTGTAGTTTACAAAAAGAATTTCATTGTCATCAAAGATTTTTACTGATGCCAATTGCACTTCGCCGTATTCATCCGAGATAACATGAGGGAATTTCAGCGGGATTGCCCCTTTGCTCAGGGCATTTTTAAAGAACTCCTCCAGATTAGAAATCTGTATTCCAATTCGCTTAATGCCATTGCCATGGAGGTCGACAAAAGAGACGATTTGATAAGAGCTTGGCTGGGAAGCAGAAGTAATTACAAGCTTAATATCGTTTTTTACGATATAATAGGAACATTTATCAGGGTGCCCCGTTTCGGGACCACAATATGCAACAACTTCAAATCCCAGTGCTTTCACATGCCAGTAGACTACCATCTTTGCCATGCCTACGTAGTACTCTATAAAGTCATACTTTACTTTTAAAAAGTCCGATTCAACTAATTTTTCTTTCATGATAAGTGTATTTAAAGATTAACTGTAGAAATGTCTGCAGCGATCAATTGAAAATTGACCGAAGAGATCTTGACTACCAAGTGTCGTGGGAATGGGCTCACCTGTGGACACCGAAGTCTATGTTGCTTTTATGTGGGTAGCTTAGTCCTGGAGTATTAGGTTGAAATTTATACGAGTTAAGCTATGGGAAACAGCTTATTTCAAATTCTGTTGTTGGAAAAAGTCTGCTCATCTATTCTTTGTTTGAAAAAAGCGGATAGGTTTTTTATAGCCCTATCTATCATGTACTCTTTAACATAACTGTACGCTATTCTGATTTGATTTTCTCCTCCTTTTCCCATATAGAAAAATGACATGGGGGTGAAAATTACACCGTAGTCTTTTGCACATTCGGCTACATCCTCTTTGGAAATTTCAATGGGTAAGGTCATGGTCAAAAAATAGCCTCCTTTTGGAGAATTCCAAACGACTTTATTGCCGAACCCACCAAAATAATTCTCTAATGCCAACAGAATTGCTTTTTGCTTTGCTTTTAGGTTTTCCAACTTTTTGGTATTGTATTTCTGAAATGAAAATGCATTCTCGAGCAGCATCCCACCTAAAACAGATTGCGTTAAACTAGGTGTATTTACAGTGGTATATCCTTTTAGTTTTGACATTAAATCACTTAGCCTGTTATTTCCTTGAAATACTTTTCCGGTTACCATAAGACCTATTCTAAGGGACGGGTGAATAATTTTTGAAAATGAATGAAGGTAAATAACGTTCTCATTTTTGTCCATTGATTTAATGGTGGGATATTTGTTTCCATCAAGCACAAAATCGCCGTAGGCATTGTCTTCAATTATAAAAAAGCCATATTGATCTGCCAGTTGCAGCAGTCGTGTCCTATTAGAGACAGGCATTCTGTTCCCAGTTGGATTCTGAAAATCTGGAATCACATAAATGAGCTTTACATTTTTCCCGATCTCATGATATTTTTTTATTTTTTTTTCAAGGGTCTCCAGGCAGATTCCATCTGCCTTTATTTGTACAGGTGCAATTTCATAGCCGTTCAGTAAAGAAAAGTGGCTTATACCGATATATGAAGGATCTTCAACGAGCAGGACGTCTTCATTTTTGTTGCATAAGGTCATTACAGATAAAATAAGACCTTCTTGAGTTCCCACATTAATCAATATATCCTCAGCCTGGGTGATAATACCATAATCCTTTTCCAGGTATTTGACTACGAGCTCATTTATGATTCCTTTGGTCCGGCCATATTGCCCTAACTCCTTTAAGATGCTATTGCGATTGCTTCTTTTTGAACCGGCCAGATAGTTTACAAAGACCGTGATATATTTCGGAATGTTTTCTAAATCAAAAAAGTCGTCATCTGGTCGGCCCGATGCCATGGAAATAGCATTGGGA
>CBDBVE010000010.1:0-46499 GCA_965212595.1 Flavobacteriaceae bacterium | reverse complement strand
GATCAATTCAAGAGTCTTGATTTTGCCGCTCTCCTTGGAGTTGGATATCGGTTTAATAGCGGAATAGATATCAATCTGGGTTATGATCTTGGTTTAACGAATATCAATGATAGCGAATTTGGAGGTTTTAATACTAAAAACAGAGCCATTAAGCTCACCCTGGGTTACGCCTTCTAATAGGAGCTAATGAAATTTAGTTTTTGGCGCTCATGCAAAAATAGGCGCTGAGTTAGTTTTATGTAAAAAAGCACCGTATCGCTACGGTGCTTTTCCCGACTAATTAAAATAAAAACGAGCCTGCCTTGAAGAAAACCGGCAGGCAAACAGAAATAGTATCTTTATTTCTCGTATGCATCCTCATGGACAAAGGCTACGGCCCGCCCTGAAGGATCATTCATATTTTTAAAAGCTTCATCCCATTCCAGGGCTATTTGAGTACTACAAGCCACCGAAGCTTCCTGAGGCACACTCAGAGCAGCCGCATCTGAAGGAAAATGTCCTTCAAAAATAGAACGGTAATAGTACTCTTCTTTTGAGCCTGGTGTTTGTATTGGGAAGCGGTATTTGGCATTGGCTAATTGTTCGTCGCTCACCTCTGCTTCCACTAATTCTTTTAAGGTATCAATCCAGCTATAGCCCACACCATCGGAGAACTGCTCTTTTTGTCTCCAGGCTACACTCTCTGGCAGATAATCTTCAAAAGCTTTACGCACTACCCATTTTTCCATGCGCTCGCCGTTGATAAGCTTATCTTTCGGATTGATTCGCATGGCGACATCCATAAACTCTTTATCTAAAAAGGGTACCCTGCCTTCAATACCCCATGCTGCTAAAGACTTATTTGCTCTCAGGCAATCATACATATGTAGTTTGCTCAGCTTTCTCACGGTCTCTTCGTGAAAATCCTTAGCACTGGGCGCTTTGTGGAAGTAGAGATACCCTCCAAAAAGTTCATCGGCCCCTTCGCCAGACAGCACCATCTTAATCCCCATTGATTTGATCACCCTTGCCATCAGGTACATGGGCGTAGACGCCCTGATTGTCGTAATATCATAAGTCTCGAGGTTGTAAATCACATCCCTGATCGCGTCTAAACCTTCTTGAATAGTAAACTTTATTTCATGATGAATCGTGCCGATGTGATCGGCTACTTTCCTAGCGGCAGCCAGATCTGGCGATCCCTCGAGCCCTACCGAAAAAGAATGGAGTTGTGGCCACCAGGCTTCCTTGGTATCGTCTGATTCGATACGCATTTGTGCATATTTTTTGGCAATAGCCGAAGTGACCGACGAATCTAAGCCTCCTGATAATAGCACACCATAGGGAACATCAGACATCAATTGGCGGTGTACGGCGGCTTCAAGAGCTTCCTTGATTTCCTGAATACTGGTTTCGTTTTCTTTAACCGCTTCATAGTCCATCCAATCGCGGGTATACCATTTTTTTTAATTCTCCATCAGCGCTGTGAAGATAATGCCCCGGAGGGAAGAGTTCTATTTTAGTGCATGTTCCTTCTAAAGCCTTAAGCTCAGAAGCCACATAGAACGTACCATGCCTATCCCAGCCCATATAGAGCGGAAATAATACCCATATGATCTCTTGCTATGAAATATTCGTCTTTCTCTGTATCATAGATGGCAAAACCAAAAATACCGTTCATCTCGTCAAGAAAGGCCGGGCCTTCTTTCTGATACAAGGCAAGGATCACTTCGCAATCAGATTCTGTTAGAAAAGTGTATTCCCCTTCAAATTGTTTTCTTAGGTCTCTATGATTGTAGATTTCTCCATTGGCTGCCAACACTAATTTCCCATCATCACTATATAAGGGTTGTTTTCCCGAAGCAGGATCGACAATTGCCAAACGCTCATGAGCAAGGATGGCTGTATCATCAGCATATATACCACTCCAGTCTGGGCCCCTATGCCTAACTTTTTTAGACATTTCTAATAACTGAGGTCTTAAAACCTCTGTACTCTCTTTAAGATCAAACGCACATACAATTCCGCACATAAATAAATACTTTGTCAATTTTGAAGTCAAAGATGAATCCAAAGTTTTAATTATAAAACAAGAAGCGCCATATTAATTACAATTTGAAATTAAAAAGTGTTATTTTTGTAATTTTCATAACTTTAAAATGTTTTTTTATCGAAAGAAGTATGCTTTCTGTAAGCACTTCAAATTTTAACGACTTTTTATAAAGCGAGCATCGAAAAACAATTTAGTTTTAGGTCGCATAAAAACAATCACTATTATGAAGAAATTATTGACACTAACAACCATGGTTTTCGCCCTGGTATTTACAACAGAACTTACAGCTCAGGAGTTTAGCGGATTGGATAAGAGTCCGGCTGATATTGCTTCCTATCCTGCCAGCGGCAGAGTAGCGGGTAAAAGCATGCGTGTAATCTATAGTCGACCGCAGCTCAAAGGAAGATCTATGAGCGATCTGGCCCCTGCAGGCAAGGTTTGGCGAACAGGTGCAAACGAAGCTTGCGAGATTACCTTTTACAAGAATGCCAATGTTGGAGGGAAGGATATCGAGGCAGGTACCTATTCATTGTTTACCATTCCTGGTGAAGGTGAGTGGACGATCATCCTAAACAAAAACCTAAACCAATGGGGAGCTTATTCCTATGACGAGTCAGCCGACGTTGCCCGCGTAAAAGCAGGGGCAAGTAACGGAGGAAGTTCTTTAGAAGCTTTTTCCATCGCCTACAAAGAAGTTGATGGCGGTGTACATATGGTTATGGGTTGGGGTACGACCAGAGTGGCTGTACCTGTTAAATTTAGCATGTAGTACCAACCAACAAAGAGTTAGAAGGCCGGGATAAACATCCCGGTTTTTTTTTGTTACTTCCCTATTCCGCGATTTCTCCATTAATATAGACGTGTTCTGCCTTGACATTGGGAATGCTTTCTTGCGGAATGGTCATTATATCATCACTGAGAATTACAAAATCGGCAAACTTCCCAACCTCGATACTTCCCTTTTCGTTTTCTTCAAAATTAGAATATGCCGCCCAAATGGTCATCCCCTTAAGGGTTTCCTCTCTTGTTAGTGCCTCCTCAATTTGAAATCCTTCTGGCGGATAGTTATCCAGGTCTTTTCTGGCCACTGAAGCGTAAAAAGTGAGGAACGGACTTACCTGTTCAACCGGGAAATCCGTACCCAGCGCTACCAAGCCTGAAGTATGCAGCAGTTTTCTAAAGGCATAAGCCCCCTTAATTCTTTCTTCTCCGAGCCGGTCTCCGGCCCAATACATATCGCTGGTAGCATGGGTAGGTTGAATAGAAGGTATGATGCCATTCTTGAAAAATTCAAAATCGGCTGGGGCAATTACCTGGGCATGTTCTATCTTCCATCGCCTGTCTTCCTTGCCGGCCAATGCCTTTTGGTACGCTCTTAATACTACTACATTAGCAGAATCTCCTATGGCATGGGTATTCATTTGAAAATCGGAAGCAGCGATACGCTCTGCTAAAGCCTCAATGTCAGCGACAGGAGTTACCATAGCCCCAAAATGACCGGCTTGGTCTGAGTAAGGCTCTTTCAAAGCAGCGCCACGTGAACCCAGGGCTCCATCGCCGTAAACTTTTACAGATCCAACATTGAGCCGTTCTGTCTTCCTTACCCCCTTATCCAGGTAGTAATCCAGGTTTTCTTTGGTATTGCTGATCATCGCATAAACTCTTATAGATAGTTCATCGGCTCTTTGCAAGCTGTCTATAAGCTCAATGGTAGTTTTGTGCAATCCGGCGTCATTCACCGTAGTAAGTCCATGATCAAAGCAAATTTGCTCTGCGGCCTTTAAAGCCTGTATCTGCTCTGCCCTACTGGGTGCAGGCATAATAGCAGTGACCATCTGCATTGGGCTATCTACTAAAACTCCGGTGGGTACTCCCCATTTTTTGATTACTTCTCCGCCTTCAACTACTGTGCTTCCATCAATACCTGCCATATCCAGGGCTTTTTGGTTTACAAGTAAGGCATGGCCATCTACTCTTCTGAGCGCTACCGGAGTATCCGGAAAAAGTTCATCCAGTTCCTTCCTGGTAGGAAACTCTTTTAGTTCCCAGTCATTTTGGTCCCATCCCCTACCTTTTATAAAAGTGCTTGGGTTCTCCTCATGAAAAGCCCGTACCCTTTCCAGCACCTCTTCATAGCTTTTTGTGCCAACCAGATCTACCACTTGCTGATTTAAACCAAGTCCGTAAAAATGGCAATGTGCGTCTATCAAGCCGGGAATGATCGTCTTCCCGTCTGCATCTACAACCTGTTCAGATGTATAGCGCTCATTTAGTTCGGTTTCGGTTCCAATAGCTACAAACTTGCCGTCTCTTATTGCAAAAGCTTCTGCATTTGAAAACGCCTCATCTACGGTATAAATATTGGCGTTAACCACAATAAGGTCTACCTCTTCTTTCGCCATCTCGCATGCGCAGAAGACGAAAGCCATAAGAATTAGTAACTTTTTCATTTTCGTATAAATTGAGTCTATTAAAAAAAGGGGGCTTTCAATATAGCCCGAAGTTAGCCGGGCATCCAGTGCAAATATACTTATTTTGTAGTGCTACTGATATTCAGTAGGTTCCGTTTTTGGAAAATACAAATTCTACTCTTCTGTTCAATTGTCTGCCTTTTTCTGTGCTATTATCAGCAATAGGTTTAGAGCCTCCATGCGCCTGCCACTTAATGCGGTTCTTTGCAAGTCCCAGGTTTTTCATGTATTTCGCTACAGCCCTACAGCGATTCTCAGAAAGCGCCTGGTTATATTGCCGGGTACCCACCGCATCTGTGTGCCCATGAATTGTAATTAGCAGGGTAGTATCAGATTTCATCTGCTTGTAGATCAGTTCCAGGTCTTTCTTAGCCGATACAAGAAGCTGGTAGGTATCAAAACTAAAAAGGACATTATTGAACTTGTGGGTTTTGTCTAATTCAAATTCTGTCTTTTCAGGGCTATCCGAAACAACTTCGCTCTTGTTGTTTTGTAATTGTGTTTCATTTTCCAGGGATATCATATCAATATAGTAGTATGCGCCCTGTTTAGCATCTCTTTTGGTTTTAAATTTCCGTGTTCTGGCATTGCTCTTAAAATTCCCAATGGTCATGAATTTTTCAGTGCCTTTTGCCACAAATTTGGTATTTACCAAAATCCAGTCCTTGGTATCTCTATAAAAGTTAGTGTATCCAATTTCCATGAAATTGTAGCTATTATCACCATCTTTATACAGCTGCATTTTAGACAATACCTTTTTAATAGGTATTTCTACAATGTTTTCGGAAAAAAGCACGCCAAATTCTTTAACCGCGTAATCTGAGCGTTCTGCAAGGCTCACAAAGAAGGATACCTCATAAGTGGTTCCTTTGCTCAATTTCTCCTTAAGTTCAACCTGTATGTATTCTCTGTAATCATCTGGGGCGTAGAGGTAAAGCCCCGCATAGCCTTTACCAAAGTTGGCCGATTGTACTCCATTAAAGTTTTTAGGCGTCCCCATGGCCTTACTACAACCGTTGAAGTAGTCTGTAGAACCCAGTGTGGGTGAACTCCAATACAGGACATCCGAATCAAAATTCCCCAGCTTTTTTGGGCACTGGTTGTACGCTTCAAAACTGGCATTTTTAATGAGGTTTTGAGACAGTGCGAAGGGCGTAACTAAAAATGTAAAAAAAACGATATGTACAGCTTTCTTCCACAAAACTGACGGCTTTTACACTCTAAATTACGGATTTAGGGACAGTTGATCTGGAAAAGTCGCCGTCCTTCGTTAAAAAGCGCTGAAAGACAGTGGAATAGCTGCTAGTGTTCAGAATTTACCAGCCGGCATTAAAAAACCCCTGAGTTTAAAGGTCAGGGGTCTCATACGCTAATTAGGACGGGGGTTTAGGAATATTTTCGTTTTATCTTCCTAAAATTCTCTTTAGTCACCTTTTCACCAGTTTTACTGTGATGCTCTATTGCAATAAAGTAGTCTCTGATAAGTTTTTTAAATTTTCCTTTGGCCATAGCACCCATAAAAGCGGGTTTTGTTCTGTATTGCATTCTAAAGGAGATCCTGCTTTTTCCACCGCTAAGACGCTCCACTTTGTAAACTGCCCGTGTATATTCTGGATCTACAGGAAATCTGCCTGCCTGATACACAATATTGGTAAAGGTCATTTCAGCCGGATTGTAATCTTCCATCTTTTCTTTTACGAATTTGGTACCCTTTTCATTGAAATTACAAATGCGCTCCGCTCCTTCTCCGGCTTTTAGGGTTCCGTTGACATAATTAGAAGATATGATCTTTGGGTGAGAATAGGCAATTGCTCCATAGTCTTCACCTACGATAGCCCAAACTTTTTCGGCAGGGACATCAAGTACTTTCGACTCTGTAAATTCCTGGACTTTCTTTTGTGCCTGTACTGTAGTTGCGAAGGTGAGAACAAAAAGAAGTATCCCGTTTTTTTTGCTTGCATGTTTCATCTTTTTTAGCATTTAGGGTTCATATTCATTTACCCTACAAAGATGAGACGGATACGCTGCAAGCTTTTGGACAATTAGTCCAAAGATTTGGCCTTAGCGTTCAATCTAAAGTCTCTTGGAGAACTGCCGTAAGTTTTGTGAAAGGATTTTGAAAAATGTGCAAGGTCAGAAAAACCGCAATCAAAGGCTATGGATGAGAGACGAAGATCTGTAACCTCAATGAGCTGTGCGGCCTTCTTTAGTCTTCGTTCTCTAATATATTTTGCAGGAGATGTACCGTACTGTTTATTAAATTCTCTCTTAAAAGATGATAAACTTAAATGGGTTAGTTTGGCCAATTCTTCGACGGTAAAACTATTGAAAATGTTCGCTTCTATCACTTCCTTAAACGAAACTTTTGCCTTCGTAAATAGCCTTCTAAGTAATTTTTGGATTGCTACAGCATCCGAGGTTCTTGCCAGCAGTAAAACCAATTCCTTTACTTTTAATTTTAAAATCTCTTCAGTGACCAGGGCAGGGTTGTCAAAATAGAACTGAAGGCTATCTATGTAATTTTTTAATAGGTGGGAAGCCTTGTGTTTTTCATTGGAGAGTGGCCTTACCTTATCCACATCCAAAAGAAAATCGGGAAATTCTTTGTCGTAAATCAGCTGGAGTACATCAAGTGGCAAATGAATGGCTATGGCCTCGCAGTATTCAGATCGCTCATCGGCAAACACATCGCAGAAGTACGTACCGCATTGCATTACCAGCCCCTCTGACGCTTTAACTTCTACTTTGCTATTTGGAGCAAAAACCTTGTTTTTACCTCTGAGGAGGTAGTAAAAGCAGGCTTCGTCAGGCATTCCATAAAAGAAGCGGAACGGTGGGGATACCACCGCTTTTTCAAATATCTTTTTCCCGAAGAGATCGAATTGTTTATAATCTTTTATCATTATAGCCCTCTGCTTGTATTAGAAGCTAAACTATATGATTTTCAACAAAAAAACTTGTCTATTTAGTCCAAAATTTTGCAAATTCTGTTCTTTATTTAGACTTTGTTTTTAAAAAAGAGGCCAAATGGGTTAGCTGTATTTTTCTACCAGATCTCCGGCGTAGACCTGGGGCCAAAAAGCATTGCTGACATCCGCGGTTTCTTCCAGGCGTACCAATTCATAGACAATTCTACTTTGGGTAAAGGTTTTATGGAATAAGTCGGACAATGGCTTCTCTAAAGCTGCTGCGTACCACAATGCCCATTCCGGGTCTACTCCATCGGTTTCAATGAATGCCTGATGATGCGCATGACCTGTTTTTTCTAACAATGTAGCTAATAACTCTTGAGCTTTTGAATTCTCCATGACTTCTAAATTTTGGGAATTATTCAAACTTACTATAGAATCGATAGAAATCAAACCCAGAGATCGCCATTTAGGGTTGTTATATGAGTGAAGAACCGGGGGTTGGAGCCACTATGGTTATCCGTTATTTGCCGTCCATTGCTTGTGGCCTTTGGCTTTCTTATTACAAGAAACCTCAGGTTTTGCCTCTGTCTTCTCGATTCTTTGCTGTTTAATCGTCTGATTTTCGAGGCCGTAATTTGTAAGCCCGTAAATCACAATTACAGGAAGAATAAGGACTATTACTGAAGTGATAATGTGACGCTTCTTCAAAGTGGGTGTCTTTTTTTGATTGATGATAAGGTAAATTAAAAAATGTTACTCAGTAGTAACGTCCTTTTGGGAAAAGTTTAGTTTAAAAAATTCTTAAAGTTGTCCTAAACAATACTTAAAAGTGCATAATTTCCTTAAAAATCAAACTTATAGGTCACCCCGCCCAATACTTGAAAACTCTGAACTCGGAAATTTGCCCAGCGTTCGTACTGATTGTTGGCAATATTGCTCGCTTTCGCGAAAATTGAGAGTTGGTCGTTAAATCTGTAGCCAATATGGGCATTGGCGTCAAAGTAGCCTTCCAGGGTAACGATGGTGGCCGGAAAGTCTTGCGGTAAGACATTTTGCACCAGCACTGTACTTACATCTTCACGTTCGCCTATATAGAAAAGATTGGCCCCGAGAAACCATTGTTCTCCAATCTGGTAATCCATAAAAAGAGAGCCCTTAAAGTTGGGCAAATTCCAGGCGGGGTTATCAGTCTCTGTATCGTAATCGTATATTTCGGCATTGGCTCCAAAGGTAAAATTACGATTCACATCTACATTCAATTCACCAAAAATACCCAGGGTTTTAATGTCATCGTAGAAAATTTCAAAAGAGTTTCCAAAGTGATATCCCTTTTCATCATTTCTAAACAAGTTCTGAGGATTTAATTTAAATAGGGCTTGCCTGTTCTCCGCTTTATAAGATCCTTTTATGTTGTAGCTCAGATTAGGAAGCAATTGCCCTTTAAGTCCGATATAGGTGTCATATTGCCTATCTGTAGGTAGAATGGAAAGTGTTGGCGACACATAAGGATTGTCCATCACAAAGCCATAATAGGAATTTTGCACCAGTTCTCCTTCAATTCCGCCATAGGCTATTGCCACATCGTCTAAAAGCCTGTAAGAGGCGGTAACCGCCGGATAAATATAGAAGTTGTTATCATTACCTTCATTGTCTAAGCCATAAACAATATTAGCGCCAAGATTTAAGGTAAGATTATCCCGAAGGACAAGCAAACTAGGAGTTACACCAAACTGCATATGGCTATAATCTATACCTTGAATATTTAACTCATTGTTTATATCGGCATTTGCAAAACTTCCGCTTACATAATCAAATTTCGCTTTAATGGTTACCAATTCTTCTGTAATTGGAAGTTCTATAACCGGTGTTAGTACTACCCTGTTTTCGCCAGAATCTACCTGGTCCCAGAACCTCCTAAACAAAACTTCTCCTCTCTTAAAAAAAGAGTCTTCCAGGTTAAGATGTCCTCCGGCCTCAGCGTTAAAATAGTCTTGCCTTTCATCTAGTGAATTTATTGCTGCCTCATCTAAAATTCCCTCCGGAAGTCCATACCAGTTGTACCTTTGGTGTTGCGCTCCTATACTGGCGCTCCAATCGAAGTCTCTGTCTTTTTTAGAATAGGAAGCCTCCAATTTAGTGTTGTAGAAATCCGTATCCAGTGGTGTACTATCTATATCTCCACGGGAGGAATGATGGTTTAGGGCAATGTCAATTCTTTCGTCGCCCCGGTCAATATCCCTGCTGGTATAGAAATCTACCAGGGCATTGTTGAAATTTCCGAGACCTACTGATGCGTAAGAATTATATAACTTTTCTGGCTTAGCCTTTTGCACTCTGGAGGCTCTTCCCTTGGCTGGAGTAAAAGTTGAGGCCACCGGAACTGAGAAAATATTGTAATCAATTTTCTTTTTCTGAAGGACGATAGAATCGTTTATAGTGGGCAAAGTGCGAATCTTAAAGGCGTCTGAAACCGTTGGGGAATACGGCCTGACGACCGTTACCGTTTCAGTCCCAATATCCTCACCTTCATCCTGAGAGCTTGCTATATAGCCTATACAAAGCAGGCATATCAGTGTAAGTTTGATTTGTTTACTAATCATGTGTTCTTCTCAATTTTTTCCTTCTTCCCGGGTTGGTTGGTAGACAGAAAGACTGAGTTTTGGCTTTTAATTTTTTCTTAATCGCATTCTCTTTCAAGCGCTCATGCTAATTTCCATCAGTGTTAATTGATGAATTGCTTTGGGCTTCTTTGGCTTTGATAATAGCTAACTCTCCTTTGGCTTCAGCCACGATCTCTGGATATTGTTCGAAATTTGATATAACGCTTTCCAAAATATAAGTGGCCTGATACGCATCATCAAGTTGATAAAAATTCTTTGCCATCAACACCAATCCCTTACCTCCCCACTCTTTATAGGCAGCAAAATCTTTAGCCAAACGCTGTACAGCGTTGTTAGAGCTTTCAAAGCTGCCAGATTTATGATTAAAAAAGGCATCGTAGTAAAGTGCTTCGGCAGCGGTTGCTCCGGTTGCTATCTTAAGAACTTTAGCATAAGCTTCTTCTGCTCTGGCCTCATCATCTGTTGCTATCGCAGATCTGGCAATCATAATCTGGGCGTCACTCTTTATGCGGTTATCGATACTGGGTGTAGCCAAAACTTTCTCAGCATATGCCAGGGTTTGCGTATAATTCTTCTGCTCGTAATACCCTTTCATCAGATTAGACTGCGCAAAAGTGCGGTTCTGCGAGATGTCTGCGGTAGCCTCTAGACGTTCTAAATAGCCAATTGCAGTCAGGTAATCTTTTTTCCCTACGTAAATTTCACAAACACGGGTTAGCGCTTGCTCTCCATATTCACTTCCGCCACGATCGGCTACAAACTGGTAATGAGGCAAAGCTGTGTCTTTTTCGTTCCTGGCAAAATACAACTGGGCCAAATTAAAGTTGGCCTGCACTGCATGCAATCCATTTGGAAAATCTTTGATGTAATTTTTGTAAGCGCGTATGGCGGCTTCTTTTTTGCCTTCCACATACTGTTTGTCTGCCGACTCAAAAGTTGCATTATCAAGTTCGGTATCGGTCACCTCAACGAAGTCTAGACCTTTTACCCATTGAGCGTATTCATTAACTCGCCCAAGATCTACATATACCAATTTTGCGGTTGCAACGGCCTGTACAGCCTCCTGGGTATTGGGATGGTCTCTTACCACCGTTTTAAACTTAGCCAGGGCCTGCTCATTTCTATTGGCATTGTAATGTACCAGGCCTTGTCTTAGCAATGCCCGTGGTACCAATGCGCTTCTTTGGTATTCGCTGATCAGCCTGTCATAGGTTTGCAATCCTAAATTCTCACGATTTGCTTTTACATAAGAATTGCCCAACTCAAAAAGCGCATCATCTTTTAGAGAAGATTTCGGAAACCTGGAAACAAAGCTGTTAAGTTCTTCTAATTTGCTATCGCTTTTGCCGACAAAACCATAGCTCAGTGCTTTTTGAAAAGCCGCATAATCTTTCTCCGGGCCGCTAGACTGCAGCGCCATATTATAAGATTCTATAGCAGGCCAGTATTTGCTGGTCACAAAATAGCTGTCTCCCAGACGTACATAGGCATCGTTCAATTTCTCACCGCTGCTATGGCTGTCCGCGTATGCCTTGTAGTATGCAATTGCATTGCCGTAATCACGAAGCTTAAAATGAGTGTAGCCAAGGTTGTAATTAAGGTCGTCATATTCTGGTGTAGATTGAGCAATGGCATTCTGTTTGAAGGCTGTAAAGTCTGCCAGCGCATTGTCAAAGCGGTTAAGCATATACTCAGATTCGGCCTTCCAGTAACTGGCCCTTGCCTTAAACAATGCATCTTCAGCATTGTCAAGTGATTTTTTAAAGTTTTCTGCGGCTCCTGCATAGTCCGTTTCAACAAAAAGCTCCACCCCTCTGTAAAATGCCACCTTTTGATAGGTGGTTTTGCTTGCATAACCTTTATTTTCTTCCAGTAGTGTAAGCGCGCCTTCAAAATTCTTAGAGGTAATATAGGAGTCTACCAAAAGTTCCTGCATTTCCTGGGCGTGTTCGTCATTTGGGTATTTCTCAAGATAGGATGATAAAACCTTAGGAACCGGTTCATAAGCATTGCCTATTTCATAACTCAGACGTGCGTAATTTAGATAAGCGTCTTTTTGCATTTCAGGGCTAAAATCCATTTGGGAGGCGTTTCTGAAAGCATTTAATGCCTCCTGCTTTTTATCGACATTCAGATAGCATTCAGCCAAATGATAGTAGGCATTTTGGGAAACGCTATTGGTACCCCCGATAATTTTATTGAACTGCTGTATAGCATTTTCGTAATCGCCTTGTTTGTAATGGCAATAGCCAAGCAGGTAATAATCTGTATTGTTCCACTTCCCTCTTTTTCCTTTATAGGCCTGGAGATGCGGAATTGCTTCGCTGTACTGCTTTAAATTGAAATAGCTTTCGCCTATGATCTTATTGAGTTCAGATACTTCTTTCCTGTCCGATTTTCGCAACTGTTTTTTAGCCAGGGCGATGGCTTCTTCAAACTTGCCCAGTTTAAAATTCATATCGGCCTGATAGTACGAAAGCTTTTCATCGAGGAGTTCCTGATCTGTAATTTGATCGAAACGTTCGTTAGCCCCTTCGTAATCATCTTGTTGATATGCAATATACCCCAGGTAATATTGCGCCTGAGAACCGTAAGTTGGGGAGTTCTGTACTTTACTGAGGTAGCGTTCCGCTTCTTTGGTTTTTCTGGAAGTAAAAAGCGAATACCCCATATTGAAATTAAACCGCTCTTTTTCTCTCCTGGATAGCGAGCTTTGATCTACCTTTTTATACCACTTAAGGGCATAAGGGTATTTGCCATTCTCAAAATAGTAGTCGGCCACATCCGAAAAAGCAGAGTTGCGTTTGGTGGAAGTAGGGTACCGCTCTACGAAATCTTCCATAAGACGATCTGCACCAAGTTGGTTTAGTCTTACAGCTGCGTTTGCCACATAGTAGGCGCTATTTGCTTCTGTCTCTGCATCTCTGGTGGCAGATTTAACCTGTTCGAACAGGGTTTGCGAGGCCTGGTATTGTTTGCTGTTGTATAGGGCCAGCGCTTGCTGATACAGTTTCTGATCGTGGGTGTAAATTCTTGATTCCTGACAAAGGCCAAAGTAGAAGGCCCCAATGAGTATTAGGAATAATACGGTTTTTTTCTTGTGCATAATGTTCTCTAGCCGTTAGAATTACCGGATTTTCTTTAATAACGTCAAATATTGTTCCGAAGTATATTTGAAAACTAAATAACACATTTTTGAAAGTGCATAATTTGTATTAGAACGGAACTTATTACTTTTATATCAACAAGAGATTCATGGCAGAAAGTATATTGACATTGAAAGAGGTCGCGGTTTTCCAAAAGGAGAATATGGTATTGAACGACATCAGTCTGGAAGTTAAAAAAGGAGAGTTCGTCTATCTTATCGGAAAAACCGGAAGTGGGAAAAGCAGTTTTATGAAAACGCTTTATGCAGACCTGCCTATGAAAGAAGGGCACGGCCGGATCGTTGGTTTTAATTTAAAAACTTTAGAGGAAAAAGACATTCCTTTCTTAAGGCGAAAACTCGGTATCGTTTTTCAGGATTTTAAGTTGTTACCCGATAGAAATATTAACAAAAATCTGGAGTTTGTTCTCAGGGCTACCGGTTGGAAAGATCCCGGAAAAATGGCTACCAAAATCGAAGAGGTTTTAGAAAAAGTAGGTATGAAGACCAAAGGATTTAAGTTTCCCCATGAATTATCAGGAGGAGAGCAGCAGCGTATAGCCATAGCGAGGGCGCTTCTAAACGACCCCGAATTGATCCTGGCCGATGAGCCTACCGGAAACCTGGACCCTCAGACCAGTGTTGAGGTAATGAAAGTACTGCAGGAAATTAACAAAACCGGCCGTACCATCCTTATGGCTACTCATGATTACGCCTTAATCCTAAAATACCCTCACAAAACCTTAAAGTGCGACGGGCAAAAGGTTTTTGAAGTGATTCAGAAGGCGGTTTAAACCACCCTTAACGTACGTCGATATTCGCTGGGAGTCATCCCTGTAGCTTTTTTAAACTTCGCAAAGAAGGTAGATTTGCTGTTGTAACCTACCTCGTAACCTACCTCTACGACATTTAGGTTTTCGTGAGAATCTTGCTCCAATATCTGCTTGGCTTCTTCGATTCTGTACTTATTAATGAATTCGTGGAAGTTTAACTTAAAATGTTCGTTGATTACCTGAGAAGTATTATGCCTGGTCGTATTCAACTTTTCCGAAAGCAGGTCCAGGCTAACATCGCTTCCCCTGTATAGTTTTCCATCTTCCATAAGTTGCATCAGATCTGTCATGAGTTCTCTGGAGTAGCGTTTTGTTAGTCCGGATTTTTTATACTTCATTTTTAAAATATCCTTTAGCAAATACTCCCCTGAGAAAATTAAGGGTTGCGTATAGGCCAGATACCCGATGTACAATATTGGAAACCCCATGGCCATAGAAATGCTAATTGTAAAAGAAGATTTTTCAAAGGAGAGATACTCGTTAGGAACGGTAATAATGATTAAATAGAGCAGGTAACAAAAGACGTATATCAGGTAAAATACAACGACCAGGTTCAACCATTTTTTTTGTTCAGCCAGTTGCCCGGGGGTTTGTTTTTTATACTTCCTAAGCAACCTGATAATTGCTATGCCATAGATGAAAAGGGACAGCTCTTTTAGGATGATTCTAAAGGTGTAAAACTTAACAGGCTGGTAGTTAATCATTACCAAAATTTTTTCATTGCCACTGAGTGTATAGTATTCAAGAAAATACAGTATATAAAACAGAAAAGGCAACGCATGAAGTAGATCCAAGGGTTTAAAAATATAAGTAGTACAAACCTTCTTTAGATAAAAGTATACTAATGGGCCATAGATAAAGGAAAAAGCGGCCGACGCAAAAAGAATATGGGGAAAATATAGGCGATAATTACTAATCATAAGGCCTATCTGAACCATTGTAATCGAATAGAAAAGTACCAAAAGACTAATTAACAAATTGGCCTTTCTGTCTCCGCTTCTGTTCAAATTAATTACCGCGAACAGGAAAAAGCCTATAAGTCCGATATATAAAAAGGCAAGCGCCCAGGCATTCATATTAGTTCTGTACCTTTTGAGTAGCTCGATAAACTGGTCTGTATGTTGAATTTTTCTAAATTCTGGCGCCCTATCGAAGCGATAGTCCTCATTCAAGATTAAATATCCTTCCAGGTACTTGGCTCCCTTATTAAAATCACCAGCCTGGGCATAAGCTTTCGCGGTTTTTAAAATAATTGTTGCTTCATCTCCGGACTCTCCTTTGGCATAGGAGGCATAAATTTCAGCGGCTTTTTCAAACTCTCTCTCAGCATAGAGAGAATCTGCCTGGGCGATTTTGTTCAATTGAACCTCTTTAGTCATTAGGCCGTCATGAAGAACACTTGAATTTCCCGGACCATTATCTGATATCATACCTAAGGCAACGCCAATATTGATAAAAACAAGTCCGAGTATGTGAATAGGCAGTCGCATAAATTTTAGTTAAGCTGATCTCGATATTCTGAAGGTGTTAGGCCTGTTTCTTCCTTAAACCTGGAAAAAAAAGTGGTTTTACTGTTAAAACCTACTTCATAACCAACCTCCACTACAGACAGGTTTTGTTTTTGGTCTTTCCGAAGGATCTCCTTGGCTTCTTCTATTCTAAACTTATTCACGAACTCGTGAAAGTTAAGTTGAAAGTGTTCGTTGATTATTTGCGACGCATTATGGCGTGAAGTATGCAACCTTTCGGAAATAAGATTCAGATTTAACTCATTGTTTAAATACAATTTTTCCTCTTCCATCAGACGCAATAAGTCTTTCTTCAATTCTGTCGAATACCGTTTTGTAAGGCCAGATTTTTGATATTTCAAAAATGGGAAACCTGAAAGTACTTTTCTTCCGGCGAATACTCCAGGCTGGATATAGGCAAAATAACTCACCACCCATATGGGTAAGATGATGATAAAACCAACCAAATATTCATATTGGTCGTTTATTTTGATGTACTTGAGAAAGACAAGCGTGAAAATCATAGTTACGGCTAATACATAGGATGCAAAAGAGAAATAAATCCAGTTAATCCATATTCTGTATGGTTCTCCAAAGCGACTTTTTACAAAAAGTAAATTGTAAGTTGCGATCAGATAGCCTAACAGGCTCGCAAAAACTAGAAAATACAGATACAACGGGATATGAACTCCATTGCCCTGAAGGCTTTGCAGTATTTTTTCTTCACTAGAGATAAAGATATATTTTGAACAGGCTAGATAAAACAGCAGTACCGGAAGCAAATGTAAAAGCTCTTTGGTTTTGGCTTTTTTCTTTAGCAATAGCCTACAAAAATAGAGATATAGCAAGGGTCCGTAAAGTAACCAAACCAAGGGTTTTAAATCTGAAAGAAAAATGAGGTACACCGTATCTATGTAGCCTCTCCAATTCAAAAAATTAAACAATAAATGAAAGGAAAAGAGAAACATAAAAACCGCAAAAAGACGGTTTGCATCCTTATTTTCTTTTTTCAACAAAAAAACGATCCCCAGAACGAAAGCCTGAAAGGAACTGTATAAAAAAAGTAGTAAAACAACGCTCTTGATATTCATAACTACTCTTAAGCAATACCCCGGTTTAAAAGACTTAGACCTAAAAAAATACAACTTTTTGTTGAAAGTGATTTTTCTGCAAGAGCACCATCGGTGATTGCGAAAGGAAAACCTTAAACCGCTATGACCTCAAAAAGCCCCTAATTATTGCAATCAGGGGCCAATTTGTATCAGAATTAACTCCTGGTGGCTTATTCGTTACATAAATTCAAGGCAATTGCCCCTGCCGTGGGGCCTGGCCCAACATTTGCTACTTGATTGCCACTCGGCGCAAAAATTTGAAAGGTGACTTCACTATCAAAACTTCCGGAAACAAATTCCCAATCCAGCGTCTCAGAACCACCTGGAACGTTCACGACAAAAGAGGCGGTATTGCCGGAAGTGAAGGTATAATCGGTTACCGTTCCGTCTATGGTAACCCTAACTGCGGCGTTATTCCAGCCATCGCCGTAAGAATCCTGCCCTTCAATATTCCAGTCGCCACTAATCGGGGTGTCAAGAACGCAGACCAGGGTTAGCGGATAGCTAAACGGTGAGTTAAAAAAAGAACCCGTTACATTACCTTCCAAATTGTTGGAAGAGAAGACGGTACCATCTGAGAGGTTCAGCGCAAGTCTAAAGCGAAAAATATCCCCTCCATCCAAATCTGACTGCACAAGGCCAAGGGCCGCAATAGTTTCTGATCCGGTTACCGAGATTGTAGCTCTTGGCAATCCAGAAGTACCATCAATGGCAAAGGCCGATGCAGAAATTGTACTTACCAAAAGGTCGTTGGGTACATTAGGATCTCCATTATCCGGTGGAGCACTACTATCACCATTCCCGGGAGAATTGTCCTGAAAACTTACAAAGACATCTACAGATTCCAGGAGATCCCCGTCTTGATCATCCCACTCTTCTACTTCTACCTGAAAGCTAGAGTTATCAAGGTCCAAAATATTAAGACTGGGAGAGACGAGGTTGATTGTACGCAAGCCTCCTGCGGTCCCCAAATTGCCTGTAACCTGATCAAATGGAGATTTTTCTTCATCTTCACAGGCTCCTAAAGACAGTAGAAGACCTAGCAAAATATATCTAAAACTATTTTTCATCTTAATTTCTTTTTTTAATTAATCTATAAATCCGGCCGGATTGTTATCCCAGAATACCTGTACTTCCTGATCTGCTTTTTGATCTACTTGAGAATTGGAGTCCACAAAAACCTGTGGATAGAAGAACGAGCGAATAAATGGCCCTGGCTGTGCTACCCTGGTGGGTTGCAGATTTGGTGAGCCAGTTCTCCTATAGGCATTGTATGGTTCCACACCATTTCCCCAGGCAGCGATAAAGTACTCTTTTACAATAACCGCAAGTTTGTCTTGCTGCGAAGCAGCGTTGTCATATAGATTCAATACTTCGGCTACATAGGCATCAATGTCTGCCTGTGTTGCCGCCAGACCTGCATTCACATTGGCCGTACTGAAATTGATTACTTTGTCCATAGATTTGCGAACACCACTTTCAAGATAGGCCCTGGCATCTCCTGAAATACCAATAGTCAAGGCTGATTCTGCAAGCAGAAAGTCTATATAAGAAGCCAGTAGTATAGGTGTAATACCCGCTCCCTGGGTACTGATATTTCTGCTGGTAATAGTTGTCGTCGAATTATCATCGAACAATCCGCCAACCGGATATAGGCCAAATGTGGTACGTTTTCCGCCGTCAGGCGGTATCCCATCAGAATTTCCGTGGATCCTGCCCCAAAAGCCTTCATTTGAGAAATTGCAAAAAATATCCTCAGGTCCGAAATGCACTGGAGGAAACTGGGTGATACAAGACTGTTCGTTCACATCTGTGGTATTTGCTGAAGACTGCCTGTAAAAATAGTACCGCCATCTGGGGTCTCTTAAAGACTTCTCTTCGATCATCCAGTACATGAAAGTGGTGTTCATGTATTCACTGGTTCCATTGTCGAAGTTGGGTCCGAATTCCGGATGCCGACTATCTGGGTTGTTATTTGTAGAGGAATACTGAAATTGAAAATCGTCAGCCTTAGAGGTGATATAATTTCCATCTGTAATGATCGCGTTGATCTTACCAGGAGCTGAGCCGTCTACCAAACGTGTTTGCACATACATTTTAAGTTTTAACGAATTGGCCAGCTTTATCCACTTGCTTTCATCGCCACCGTAGTACAGGTCATTTGCGGGAAGGGTTTTCTCGCTTTTGCCAAAATCCACAATAGCCTCGTCTAATAGGGCCTCTAGCGCAACATAAATATCGGAACCCGAATCAACATTAGGATTGGGAAAATCTGAGGCGTTTATAGCTTCAGAATAGGGAATGTCACCAAAAAAGTCTACCAAAGACATGACCATATAAGCTTCTAAAACCTTCGCTATCCCCACATGGGTAAAGAGCTCTTGCTCTTCAGCAATAGGTACCATGGTTCTGATATCTGGTAATGCCGAAGAGTACACAGAGCGCCAGGCCGTATTAAAGCGTGTAGGCGTATAGGCATTTTGATATGTTGGGCCAAACATATGGAGCATTCTTGTCACCTCCTGCCCCGTTTCGTTGATCCCTCCAGACTCCATTAAGGTAATCATGGCTACCTGAATGCTATTTAAGAAAAAATCAATATCGGATTGAGCCGGAGCAACAGCATTGGGATTATCCAATATCTCGAGTTCTGTGACCTCGCAAGAGTTGCCCAGACAGAACAATCCCAACAGCAATCCCCTAAGTATTTTATTTATATTTCTTTTATTCATCTTTTTATCTTTTAAATAGCTTTTATTAAAAGCTTGCTTTTACGGTTAACCCATATCTTCTTGAGCTTGGGCCACTAATGAAATCGATACCTTGCCCATTTCCAACACCGGTACTCAAGGCATTGGTATCATACCTGACATTATCCGGAAAATTCACGGCCTTGTACCAAAGGTTAGAGCCAGATAAGGTAAAGCTGAGTTGACCAAAAGGTGTTTTATCCAAAAACTTTTTAGGAAATGCGTATCCCAAACTAACTTCACTTAGGCGAATGGTTGTCCCGTCGAAGATGCTAAACTCATTAGGGCCTCCAAATAAATTATTAAAATAGATCCGTGTTGTGGTAAGCTGTATGTCGTTAGGTACCGGTTGCCCGTTAACCAATTTTACTCCGGGGAGTACATAAGTTTTTTCGCCACTTGGTTGCCCGTCTGCTTTTACCGTACCCCTACCGACAAGGGTAGCGGCAGTTAGGGAATAAATATCACCTCCATGGCGGTATTGCCAGCTCATATTAAAATTGAAGCCTTTGTAACTGATCCCGTTGTTTAGCGTAGCAGTCCAATCCGGGTTGGGGTCACCCAAATACTCCGTAGAACTGGCTGTTTCAATATAATCACCGTTGCTATCTACTGTCGGCTGACCATTGGTTCGTACCACCTGAGTACCTAAAATAGCTCCAAACGGCCTGCCTTCTACCGCATAATTAGCAGCATCACCGGCTATAGAACTGGTTAGTGCAATTTGGGCGGTACCTTCAGGCAACTCCAGAACAGTGCTTTCATCTGCATAGTAATTACCGCTAATATTCCAGCGAAAATCCTGGGTACTAAAAGGCGTTATATCAAAGTCTACTTCAATACCTTTGGTTTCAAGCTTCCCAGCGTTTATCCGTGTAACGGTAAACCCTGTAGAGGGATCCAGGCCCTGATCCGTGATTAGGTCGTCTGTTTCTCTTTTAAAGACGCTGACATTAAGGCCGAAGCGGTTGTTAAAGAATTTGCTATCTATCCCTGCCTCAATTTCACGTACTGTTTCGGGCTTTAAATCTGGATTGCCCAAACGGTTGGATACCGCATTTCCTGAAAGTACATTGCCTCCGTTGTCTACCAAAAGCCTGGAAGTCAGCGCTAAGGTGTTCCTGGTACTGTAGGCAGGAGGAAAACCAGCCGATGTTCCATAACCCAATCGCATTTTTAGGTAATTAAGGCCTTTGTCAGAACTAATACCTTCTATTGCACTGGTGGGGATGAAAGAAATACTGGCTCCTGGATATACAATGTTGAGATTATCTCGCTCTAAGGTAGACGTCCAATCGCTTCTAACAGCGCCATTCATATAAAGAAAATCTTTATACCCAAGTGTGGCATCTGCGTAGGCTCCCAGGGTATTCACTTCCGATTGAAATCCTAAATTTCCTCCACTAAAAAAACTAGCGGAGGTCGCACTATTTACAAAATTAAAATGTTCCAAGATCCCAAAAACCAATTGCTGTGTACTTTCCACGCCTTCCTGCTGGTACAGATCTCGTCTGGCGGTACCTCCCAGGATAACTTTGAGGTTAAGGTCTTCGGTAAGGTTTTTATCGGCGTTAAAGATTAAACTATGGTCCCAAATAGTATTCCTTGCTGTAATTGTTCTGTAAATACCTGTGACATCGCCGTCTACGCCTCCTTTATTTTGCCCATAGGAGTTAAACTCGGTATAGGTATCCAGACCAAGGCGGTAGGTAACATTGAGCCAGTCATTGATACCATAAGACAGATTGAAATTACCGAAAAGGCGATCTGTGTTTTGGGTGACCTTAGCGTTGGCCACCGTCCATCTGGGGTTTTGAATATCATTCCCCGAGCGGTAGTATACGCTTCTGCCATCCGAGGCTTGAAAGGGAAGTCCAAAAAGATCCACACTTCTTGGCGTATACAACACATCTCCAAAAACAGAACTACCTCCACCGAGAGAACCACTCCCGCTAGAAGCCGCTATGGGCGGTGTTTTATAGTCGGTTCTTGAAAAGTTCATTGCTGCATTGACGGTAATTCTATTAGAAAGTGTAGCTCTTCCTCCTACACCTAAGGTGTTTCTTCTTAAGCTATTGCCAGGGGTAAAGCCCTGGTCTTCATGATACCCATAATTAGCCGTATAGCTAACATTTTCACTGCCGCCCCGGATCCCTATGGAAGTTGTGGTAATATGCCCAGTTTTAAAGAACTGACCCACGCTGTTGTAGGGTACATAGGCGTACTCCGAATTGGCGATATCTTCGAAGCCAACAACAAGGCTTTGATCGTTTAGTTGAGAAAGCGGATTCTTTATAAAAGCCTGACCTCCCTGCCGCCTCAGGAATAGACTATTCAATTCAAGGCGCTGATTACTTAAATCTGCAGGATTAAAAGAAGCTCCCCAATTGCTAAAGAAGAAACCGAAGTTTTGGTGAAACCCGCCTCCATACTCATTCTGGTAGATAGGAAGTATTGGATCATTGAAGAACATGGATTGCGAAACAGTAACTTCTGTTTTACCGGTTACGGCCTGGCCACTGCCATTTTTGGTGGTAATTAAGATCACCCCGTTTCGTCCGCGTTCTCCATAAAGTACTGAGGCACTTAGACCTTTAAGGACATTAACACTTTCTATGGTGTTGGGGTCCAGGTCTAAGAAACGGCTAGATTCGGTTACACCATCTATGAAGTCGTTCTGCTCATTGGCTGTCCCATCAAAGGGTACTCCGTTGATCACAAAGAGGGGTTGGTTACTACCGGTAATAGAGGTAAACCCACGAATGATAATGTTGGTCCCCGAACCAGATACTCCGTTGGTAGCGGTAATATTGATCCCGGCGGCCTTTCCGCGAAGCACCCGCCCTATATCACCTTCTGGGCGGTCTTCAATTGCCTCATTATCAATCTTACTTACCGCATAGCCCAGAGAGCGCTGCTCTCTTCTGATTCCCTGTGCGGTGACGACCACCTCTTCCAGGGCCTGTGCATCTTCTACCATTTGTAGATTGACGGTATCTGATGCGCCAACGGCACGTTCTTCTGTTTTCTGGCCCAGATAGGAGAAGACCAGGGTTTGCCCTGTATCGGCAGCAATGGCGTAGTTGCCATCAAAATCGGTCTGAGTCCCTGTAGTGGTCCCCTTAACCAGGACATTCACCCCGGGTAGGGGAAGCCCTGCCTGGTCGGTTACCGTACCTGTAATTGTTCGTTGTGCCAGTGCCTGGGTGATCCCCATAAAAAACAACACCAACACCATCCAGTAATTGTTTACCTTCATAGATGTAAAGTTTTCGTTAGAAATTTGCTTGAGTTATTAAGCAATTGAGAAAGGCAGGCAGGAAGGACGAAAGGTGCTAATTCAAAAATCACTTCAAAAAATGAGAACAAAATCTAAATGGAATCTATTTTGTTCTGTTAGAAGTAAGACGCCTCACTGCCTTACCTTTACAATTGCGAGGTAAAACAAGGCGTTTTAACAAAAATTTATGTCCTAGCCTATAATACTTTACTCCGCCGAAGTTTTCGGACAACTCCCGTACCATAAGGCTTAAGTACACCTTTGCATTCCCAGATAGTCATTTTTGAGCTTTTCTAATAAAAGTAGTTTTTACAGAGTGTAACAAAGCCCTAAACGCTTAGTCATTAGGAGGTATATAGATCTGCAGTGATTCTTAAAACCAGACTTACCTATGAAGCTCCAGTTAAAATTTCTACTTCTGTTTTTCATTCTTTTTACCAGTTACTCTTATACACAAATTAACCGGGATAGCCTTGCAGCCATTGCAGACGAGTATTTAAAAATTAATACAGAAGCCAGTGGTGTAATTACAGCAGTATCTGTACCGGGAAACACAAACTGGAAATACAACAAAGGGCATGTGAGCTTATCAAAAGAAAAAAAGCTCCAGGGAAATGAACAATTTATCGCCGCCAGTATTACAAAAACCTTTATTGCTGTATGCATTCTGCAACAGGAAGAAGAGGGTCTTCTTTCAATTACAGACAAAGTCATAGACCATTTAGATCTGCAAATGATAAGGGGGCTCACCAATTTCAAAGGGAAATCTTATGAAAATGAGCTCACTATTGAACATTTGCTAAGACATACCAGCGGTATTTTTGATTATTTAAATGAAGGACAGGTGCATCTGGAAGCCTATAAGAACACTCCGCAAAAAACTTATTCTCTGGAAGACCGAATAGACATTGCCCTTGAAGTTGGTAATGCGGTTAGCAAACCAGGAAAATACCACTATTCCAACACCAATTACATCCTTTTGGGAATGATTGCAGAGCTGGCCGACAAAAAGGATATCGACAAAATCCTTGACCAGCGCGTAGTTCGGCCTCTTGGCCTTAAAAATACAAGCCTCAATCCTTCGGCAGAGCATATCCCCTTTATGATGAAAGGCTATTACACCGATTGGGACCTAACTTCCTTTACACTGCATTTTAACAAGCAAAACGCCGCAGGAGGTATTTTGACGACTGTAGATGATCTGCTACTCTTTGGCCAAGGTGTTTTCCAGGGAAAACTCTTCAAGCGGCAGAGTACACTAGACAAAATGCTGGACTTTGAAAAAGGTTATGGTCTTGGTGTAATGCAATACGAGAAAACCAAAAAAACCGGAAGGGTTATGGGCCACAGTGGTTTTGATCCCGGTTACACTTGCTACCTTGCTTACCTGGAAAAACCGGGAATTACCGTGGTAACTGTGATCAACCAATCTGAACTGAGAGTGGTAATGCCAGCCTTTCTGATTGTAAAAACAGTGCAACTTCTTAAAAACAGCTTGTAAGCGTTCTGCCCGGCACACATCTGTGACCCCTGTCGAAGATATTTTATGTTCCTTTGATCTTTTTGTTACTTTTGCCCCCGAAAACCAACTATAAAATCAATACAATAGATGGAGGTTCTAGGCATAGATATTGGTGGATCCGGAATTAAAGGGGCTTTAGTACATATGGAAACCGGCGAAAAACTTACCGAAAGATTTCGCATTCCCACCCCGGCTTCTCGTAAGCCCGAAGAGATGGCAGAAGTAGTGGCACAAATAGTGAGGCATTTTAACTATACAGGACCTGTTGGCTGTGGTTTTCCTACAGTAATTAAAAATGGCATCTGTAAAACGCCAGGTAATCTTCATGCTTCCTGGGAAGGTGTAAATGCCGAAAGCCTTTTTGAAAAGACCACCGGACTTGATTTTACAGTGATAAACGATGCAGATGCGGCCGGCTATGCAGTAATGAATTATGGTATTGGTAAAGGCAGAAAAGGCTTTGTGATCATGATTACCATTGGTACAGGCCTGGGTAGTGGCGCCTTCTTAGACGGAGTACTTATTCCAAGCTTTGAGTTGGGGCAGATCCCTTATAAAAAATACAAGAAAATTGAGACCTGGGCAGCGGGTTCAGCTATGGATCGCGAGGGTTTAACGTACCAGAAGTGGGGCAAACGTTTCAATAAATTTCTGGAAATTGTAGACCTCATCGTATCTCCGGATTTAATCATCCTGGGTGGTGGTGCGTCTAAGCACTTTGACGAATACAAAGATCTCATCACCATTGAAACCGAGGTGATTGCTGCTGAGCTAAAAAACTATGCAGGCATTGTAGGAGCAGCTACCGCATGTTTGGTGAATCATCCTGAGCTTACTCAAAATAGTTAATCTATCTTATTTCTTTTTCGATCAACTTCCTTGAGGTATATTTTACGAAGTCTTAAGCTGGCTGGAGTAACCTCTACATATTCATCTTTCTGAATGTACTCCAGAGCTTCTTCCAAAGAAAATTTAATGGCTGGGACAATTTTGGCCTTTTCATCGGCTCCTGCAGAACGTACATTAGAAAGTTTTTTGGTTTTAGTGACATTCACCGTCATATCATCGCCGCGCGAATTTTCACCAATCACCTGTCCTTCATAAATATCTTCTCCCGGATCTATAAAGAATTTACCTCGCTCCTGAAGCTTATCAATAGAATACGGAATGGCCTTCCCGTTTTCCATAGAAACCAGGGAACCGTTTTGTCGTTGAGGAATATCTCCTTTCATGGGCTGGTACTCTAAAAAGCGATGAGACATTATGGCTTCGCCTGCGGTTGCAGTCAGCAATTGATTTCTTAAACCAATAATTCCTCTGGAAGGAATTACGAACTCGCAAAGCATTCTTTCGCCCTTGGCTTCCATACTGGTCATTTCTCCTTTTCGAATAGAAACCATTTCCACAGCTTTACCGGATACTTCTTCCGGCAAGTCTATAGTAAGTTGCTCAACAGGTTCGCATTTTATACCATCTATATTTTTAATGATCACCTGGGGCTGACCAATTTGTAATTCGTAACCCTCGCGGCGCATAGTTTCAATTAAGACCGAAAGGTGGAGTACCCCACGACCGTAAACCATAAATTTCTCCGCACTATCCGTCTCTTCTACCCTAAGCGCCAGGTTTTTTTCTAATTCTCTATCTAAGCGCTCTTTAATGTGTCTTGAGGTCACAAACTTGCCTTCCTGCCCAAAGAAGGGGCTATCATTGATGGTAAAAAGCATGCTCATCGTTGGCTCATCTATGGCTATGGTCTTTAAGCCCTCGGGGTTTTCCAGGTCTGCGATGGTATCTCCAATATCAAAACCTTCAAGGCCAACTATGGCACATATATCACCAGCCTTAACCTCCGAAACCTTCTTTCTGCCCAGGCCTTCAAAAGTAAATAGCTCTTTGACTTTGGCTTTGGCAAGGCTGCCATCACGCTTTACCAGGGATACTTGCTGCCCTTCCTCTAATCCGCCTCTTTGCAATCTGCCTATGGCTATTCTACCGGTAAAAGAAGAATAGTCAAGAGAAGTAATCAACATCTGCGTATTACCCTCTGTGGGTTCAAAACTTGGAATATGTTCCACAACCATTTCAAGCAAAGGTTCAATGGAATCGGTTTCGTTCTTCCAATCCTCACTCATCCAGTTGTTTTTGGCAGAACCGTATACCACCGGAAAATCTAACTGCCATTCTTCGGCACCCAACTCAAACATCAGATCAAATACTTTTTCATGCACCTCTTCAGGAGTACAATTTTCCTTGTCTACTTTGTTGATGACAACACAGGGTTTTAGGCCCAGATCAATCGCCTTCTGTAATACAAATCTGGTCTGCGGCATTGGCCCTTCAAAGGCATCCACCAAAAGTAGTACGCCATCTGCCATATTAAGCACGCGCTCTACTTCTCCTCCAAAATCGGCGTGACCGGGTGTATCAATGATGTTTATTTTGGTATCCTTATAAGTCACCGCTACATTCTTAGAAACAATAGTAATTCCACGTTCCCTTTCCAGATCATTATTGTCAAGAATAAGTTCTCCGGTTTTCTCATTTTCACGAAACAATTGGCAAAAGTGCAATATCTTATCTACCAATGTTGTCTTTCCGTGGTCTACGTGGGCAATAATAGCGATGTTCTTTGTACTAGGCATAGCTCTATTTTAGGCCTGCAAAGATAGCTCTATTTTCTACACCTTTACACAAAGGCATGTTATTTTTATCTTATTGATTTTGAGGGTGTTTCTAACTATTACCAAATTTAAATACGGCCTTTTTCATCTTCGAGCCCCGTTTTTCTCTTACGGGCCTTTCTAATTTCGTTGCGACCGAAGTCATAGGTAAGGCTAAAAGCTACACGTCTTGAATCGCTTCCCCCACTCCCATCGATGAAAAGATCGCCGAATTGAGTAACACCACGCCATGGGGAGGTGAACAAAATATCATTAATTGAAAGTCTTGCGGTAAACCTGTCTTCAAAGAACTTCTTTTGAACAGCCGCATTAAGCGATCCCTGCGATCTTGTTTGATAAGTACCTCCCCAAACTGATGGTGAACTGTACCAGCCGGAGACTTCCATGCGCCACTTTTTTGGCAGTGTAAAGGTGTTTTGGGCGTAAAGTCCCAGGGTTTCCTGACGCACCGGTAAAAATTCTGGACTGGTAGCCTTATAATTGCTGATATAGGCATTTAAACTAAAATAGAGGTTCCACCAATTCAAGATCTTTTTGGGGTAAGATATCCCCAGATTAATCACCTCCTGGTCTGCCACATTTAGGGTGGTTAAAAAGTTGGTGGTCTCACCCTCAGCTACAGTAACCCTAGCAAAAAAGTCTGTGATATAGGAATAGCTCAAGGAAGTAGTCAGCCGGTAATTGTAAGTATGTGAGAGCTTCACATTATTCGTGTATTGCGGTTGCAGAAAGGGGTTTCCTTTACTGAAAGAGAGTTCGTCTAATTTGTATTCAAACGGATTCAAAGATTGATAATTGGGGCGTTGAATCCGACGACTGTAGGTTAGTGCAAACTGGTTTTTTTGGTTGAGCTGATAGGTAAGCCCGCCCGAAGGGAAGAAATCGGTATAGTTGCGTTTCACCCGGTCATCTCCATTCTGCTGGCTACTTTCCAGGTTTCCTTCTGAAATTGTATTCTCCAGTCTTAGGCCAAACTGAAGATTCCATTTACCCCATTTGCGATTGTAATTAAAATAGCCTGCATTGATATTCTCATCGTATTGAAATTGATTACTTCGTGTTGGGTCTAAAATGGGAAGGCTGTTTAGTTCATTAAAAAAATCGAATGAATTGTCTGTGTTTACATAGGAAAACTTAAAGCCCAGTCCCAATTTTCCCTTTAGAAAATCTTGCTCATAATCTGCTTTTATGGTAGCAATGTCTATGTCTATAGGTGTTTCCTGTAGTGTTATGTTTTCGCTTATGACAGTAGTGCCTAAGCCATCAAAATAGGTGTTGGGTTGAAAGGCATTGCGGTCGCTATTGTACTTCCCGTAATCCAGATCTATGTTTACGCTATAGCCCAGGGTGTCTGCGTAGCGGTAATTAAAGTTTGCATTGACATTGTAGGAGGTGTTATCTGTTTGGTTAAGTGCTACCAGAACACTGTCGTTTTCAATAGCATTTGACGGCCTGATAGGGGTTGTGGTGTTATTCGTATTAAAGCCATTATTGAAGTTGCCATTTAAAATGGCTCCTATTGTATGTTTTGCATTTACATAATAGTCGTAACCCAATTTAACGTTGTTGCTATTTCTGTCGTAAATACTAGTGGTTCTGGCATCAAACTGCGTATTGGACTGCGTCCGGAGCAAGTTGATAAAACCCGTAGTCTTTCCAAACCTATTGCTATAAGTACCATATAGGTTTCCCTTTTTTCCCCGGGTATTGAAATTTAAGCTAGAATTGTATCGTACAAAGTCTCCTGTGGTAGCTCCAGTGGTATAGGTTCCATTGGTACCCAGGCTTTTATCTTTTTTTAGTTTAATATTGATAATACCCGCATTTCCCGCAGCATCGTATTTAGAGGATGGCTGTGTGATAATTTCAACGGCATCAATGTCTGTAGCCTGAAGACTTTCAAGGTAATTGATTAAATCTTCACCCTGCAGTACCGATAGTTTTCCATCAATAAAAAACTGTACTCCGGTTTTTCCTTCTACTATTACACCTCCGTTGTTGTCTATGATAACTCCGGGAGCCTTGCGTAACAATTCAAAAGCGCTGGTACCTGTAGCGTTAATAGTATTTTGAACATTAAAGACAGTACGGTCTGCCAACACCTCAACCATAGGCTTCTCCCCTACCACAGTAACCTCAGAAAGTTGTTCTGTTGCGGTAGTTAATTCTAAAAAGCCCAGGCTAATAGCTGTCTCAGCTAACTGCAAGCGCTGGTTAAATGAGCTAAAACCCACACTGCTTATTTGCAGCAAATAGCTTCCCGGGCTTAAGTTTTTTAAGGTAAAAAAGCCATCTTCTCTGGTTGTGGTAGCTTTCACGAGGCTGCTGTCTTGCTCAGCTTTTAGCAAAACCGTTGCATAAGGAATGGGCTCTTTTAAATCTGAAAGTACGCTGCCGGAAATGCTTTGCCCGTAGGCCGTAAAACCGAGTAGCAAAAGGCTAAAGTTTATCAAATGTCTCATGTTCACTGTTTTTATTAGATACACAAATTTTAAACTTTGGATGAGCCCGTGAAAGCAGTATCTGATGAATGGCCCTATGAGTAGATAAATAGCCTGGGCAACTCATCGGCCTATAGGACCATTCGTCTGACAGCATTTTTTAAATCTGCGCATTCTGATTAACTTTTGCCTGTAAAATTTCAGCTTGAGAAGAAATGGAAAAGAAACTAGTCTGGGGAATAAAGCTTAGAGAGTTGGTAATTCTGGTGTTGTTTTACCTTTTATTCGCATTCCTGTATCACTTTACCTTATGGTTAAACAGGGCAGGATACGACAGGCCCGAAGATTACTTGTTTAACCTCGCTACGTTTTTCGATGATGGCGGTTTGCAATACCTGTTGTTTTTATTAACCACTATTCCCATCTGGTGGTTTGTTTTTGTGAAGTATAAGCAAGTATCGATCGGAAAGCGGCTTTTAATCCATATCATAACACTACCGCTTTTTGTTTATGGAAACCAACAACTATACTATTACCTGTCCGAGCTCTGGGATTACGGTCATTTAGGGGGTGCCGGCCAGGTGTGGGATCTTTACATTCCTACCTTATTCTATTGTATTCAGTTTGGCTTTTTCCACGCCTACGAGTATTTCAGGGAAAACCAGAGAAAGTTGATTGTTGAAGGCGAATTGCGCCAGGCGGCATTAAAAAGCGAGTTAGCCGCATTAAAAGCACAGCTCAATCCGCATTTTCTGTACAATGTCTTCAACACTATAAATGCGTCTGTGCCTGCAGAAAATGAAAAAACCAGGCAAATGATCGCCCAGCTCTCGGATCTGTTTAGATACCAACTGCAGGCTACACAAGAAGAGATGGTACCGCTCAGAGAAGAACTTGCTTTTGTACGCAAGTATTTAGACTTAGAAAAGGCCCGCTTTGAAGATCGCCTCAAGATCCATATAGACGTTCCTAAAGAAATTTTAAACGAACCGGTGCCACCCATGCTTTTGCAACCACTTGTAGAAAATTCAGTAAAGCACGGCCTGGCGAGTTTAATCGAAGGCGGAGCTATAAGTATTAAAGTGTTTAAGGAAGCTGAGAAGTTAAAATTTGAAATCTCAGATACCGGTATAGGAATCCAAGATAAAAAGAAGGCCTTCGGAAAAGGTGTTGGGCTTACCAATACCAAAGAACGATTACAGAAGATGTACCAGAGCCAGTTGGAGTTATTAGACAATACCCCCAGTGGTTTAAAAATCAGGTTCGCGTTATGAAGAAGGTCATTATCGTGGATGATGAAAAAGCCGGAAGGCATTTGATCAAAGAATACCTTCAAGATTTTCCGGACCTCGTCTTACTAGCCGAAGCCAACAATGGTGTAGATGCTGTTAGGGAAATCAATAAATTTAAGCCAGATATTGTTTTTTTAGACATTCAGATGCCCGGACTTACGGGTTTTGAGGTGTTAACGCATCTTGAAGAGATTCCTCAGATCGTTTTTTCCACTGCCTATGATAAATATGCGTTACAAGCCTTTGAAGTTCATGCTGTGGATTACCTTCTAAAACCGTATACCAAAGAACGATTCTCGGTGGCTGTAGAACGACTAAACAATGGGAACGAGCCCGTTGCCTCTTTGGCGCAAAGCCTGCTGATGGAAAAACCTTCTTACCCGGAGCGGGTATTGGTACAGCGCAATAAAAAGCTAATTACGGTTGCTGTTGAGGAAATTCTTTGGATAGAAGCCTATGGAGACTACTCAAAGATTCATCTTCACGGAGATACTTTCTTAAGCAATTATGGTATTTCTACAATGGAAGAGAAACTAGACCCGGCAAGTTTTGTAAGGGTGCATCGTTCTTCAATTATCAATCTAAACGCTGTAAAGGAACTTACCAAATATGGTAAAAGTTATGATATCACCCTGCAAAATGACGCTGTGGTACGAGTGAGTCGGGGTTATATGGATAGTATAAAAAAACTGATTTTATAAGTTTTGAAAGTTGCCGGTCTTGGCATGTTGCAGTTACTTGCCCACGCACCAGCGTTTTTCACTGACAATCCAGCCAATACTCAGGTTTGCCGCAGGATATATGCCTCCATTAAAAGCCCCGAAATAATATGCTGCCCCGAAGTCTATCGAGAAACTAATTCCAGAATTAAAACTGCGCTGTATCCCATATAGAAGTCCGGCATAGGCGTAGGCTCCACTTGTTTCCACACCGTCTATCACTCGGGCTTCTGGGATTAAAAGCGCTACGGTAGGAGCGATATAGTTGGCCGAATTCCCATAAGCCTGCTTGCTCAATCTAAAACGCCTCTCCAGGTTGTGGTAGTAACGAGACTGAACAGTAAGCGCCGGATAGAATTCAATTTCGGTTAAAGGATCTGAGGCAACCGGGTCTAAAGCGGGTTGCAGGGCCACACGGATGTCTAAAGTAGTATTCATCCCAATCCCTCTTTCGTATTCAAAGCCGGGACTGACAATGTTTATTTTAAACTGTTGCAATTCACAATTCTTTCCAAACTGCGCCTGGCAGAAAATAGCACTGAGCAGCAGTAATGTGCACACATACCTTTGCAATAGATCTAGATTTGGGATTCGTTTCTATAACATAACATATACTTTCTCAAAATAGTATCTTTGCCAAAAATTTAAACCGTGAACTTAAGCGCCATTCCTAAGATAAAACACACAGATACCAACAATTTCTTTTTGCTCTCAGGCCCATGCGCCATAGAGGGAGAGGATATGGCTATGCGAATTGCCGAAAGCATCGTTCGTATTACAGACAAGCTAGAGATTCCTTATGTCTTTAAAGGAAGTTTTAAAAAGGCCAACCGTAGCAGAGTAGACTCTTTTACCGGTATTGGCGATGAGAAGGCACTTAAAATCCTAAAAAAAGTATCGGATACTTTTAGTGTCCCAACCGTAACAGATATCCATGAGGTAAGCGATGCAGCACTGGCTGCAGCATATGTTGATGTATTGCAAATTCCTGCTTTTCTGGTTCGCCAGACCGATCTTGTGGTGGCCGCCGCAAAGACCGGGAAAACCGTCAACCTAAAAAAGGGGCAGTTTATGAGTCCGGAAAGTATGAAACACGCAGTGACCAAGGTTACGGATTCTGGAAATGACATGGTTATGGTAACAGATCGCGGAACGATGTTCGGATATCAGGATATGGTGGTAGATTTCAGAGGGATTCCAACTATGAGGCAATACGCCCCCGTAGTATTGGACGTTACACACTCACTACAACAGCCTAACCAGGCGTCGGGTGTTACCGGCGGAAGACCAGAACTCATCAGTACTATGGCCAGGGCGGGTATCGCCGCGGGGGTAGACGGACTCTTTATGGAAACGCATTACGATCCTGCAAATGCAAAAAGCGATGGCGCCAACATGCTTCATCTAGACCTGCTTGAAAAACTGTTGACAGATCTGGTTGCAATAAGAAAAACTGTTAACAGCCTATAATTTTTTACTTTTTAGGCAGTTTATTATCCAGGACCAAGCTTCTTTATTTATGCAGACAAAATACCTGTTTCTGGGCCTCATTTTTTTTGGAGCTAAAATATTTGCACAGTACACCCCTACTTTTGGGGAACTAAACGTATGGGATACAGACTTCACTACCTATGAGAAAGATTCGCTGGCTTCGGCTGTGGTACTTTTCGAAAAAGGCGATGTAAAGTTCAAAGTCATTTCCAATAGTATTCGCCTTGTAAAGGAATACCATGTTAAAATTAAGGTTTTGAACAGCGAGGGCTTCGATCAGGCCAATGTGAGTATTCCTTTCTATCATAGCGAAAGTTCAACTGAAAAAATTAGCGAGATCCAGGCCATAACGCATAACGACGGAATTAAAACCGGGGTTCGTAAAACAGAGTTCTTTACCGTAGACCTGAGCGAACGATGGAAGGAAACACGTTTTACATTTCCGAATGTCAAGGAGGGTAGTATTTTAGAATATCGTTATGTGCTTCGTTCTCCTTACTTTTTCAAACTTGAAAACTGGAATTTTCAATCGGATATCCCAAAGTTATATAGTGAGTTTAATGCCGAGATACCCGGTAACTATGTATACAACCGCTCAATCTATGGCTCTTTAAAACTAGATGTCAATGAGGCCAGTGTAAAAAAGTCCTGCTTTTCGGTTCCCGGTTCTTCCAGGCAGGCAGATTGCGAGGTCTTAAAATATGCTATGAAAGACATTCCGGCTTTTAAGGCCGAGGAAGATTTTATGCTTTCGCCTGGCAATTATATTGCAAGGATAGATTTTGAAATCTCGGAACATCGCCGATTTGATGGGGTCACAGATAAGTATACCAAGTCCTGGGAGGATGTAGATCTCGAATTTAGAAAAGATAAGGACATTGGGCGACAGCTTACCAAAAAAGGCTTTTTTGAGAAAAACGTTCCAGACTCTCTCTTCATTGGTAGCGACCAGCTGGCCAAAGCCAGAAAAATTTACGCTTTTGTTCAAAATCATTATAGCTGGAATGGCAAATATGGTATTTATAGAAACATCAGGGTAAAAGATGCCTTTAATCTTCGGTCAGGGAATGTGGGGGAAATCAATATATCGCTGATCAACCTCCTTAACGCAGCAGATATCCCAACAAATTTGATGCTATTGTCTACACGGACTAATGGCCTGCCTAAAAAAACGCATCCGGTAATGTCAGATTTCAATTATGTGGTTGCAAAGACCACCATAGGGGGCGTGGATTATCTTTTAGACGCTTCAGAAAAACTCAACCCCTTTGGGATGCTTCCTTTTAGATGCCTTAATCATTACGGCAGGGTAATGGACTTTAAAAATGCCAGTTACTGGTACGATATTGTTCCGGAGAATAAAAATAAGCACATGATCCGAACACAGATTAAGTTCGACCTGGAACAGGATCTCGTCACCGGTCTGATAGACGATCTAAGCATGGGGTATAGCGCCTATGGAAAGAAAAAAGAACTACAGGGAGATGAAGACGAATATTTAAGTGAGCTGGAAGAGGCAATTGGAAATGAGTTTGAGGTTACCTCTTATGAAGTAAAAGAATATCCAAGAGACGATAAAAAAATGTCTGAGCGCTTCGAATTTAATATGAGCAATCCGCTAAAACAAAACAAGCTCTTTCTCAATCCTTTCCTAATCCGATTCTTTACAAAAAACCCCTTTCTGCTAGAGGAGCGCAACTATCCGATCGATTTTGGATTTAAAAGAAACTACAGTTATCAGGCTACAATACTCCTTCCCGAAGGATATGAGGTGGCAGAATTGCCTGAAAAAAGAATAGTCAATTTAAACGACAATGCTGGTGTCCTGAAATTGAACCATATGGTCAATCAAAAGCAGATCACCCTTTTGTTTGATCTCAAATTGAACGCCTCTTATTTTGAACCTGAGCATTATGAGTCGCTAAAAAAACTCTTTGAGCATGTTGTTGAAGTACAAAATAATTCGCTAATTGTTCTAACTAAAGCAGAAGGATAATACAGGCATGGCAATTGGCCATCCTCAAAAATCTAGTTATTTGTTTCCGTTTTGATTTATTTGTAGAACTTCTTATCCCTCACGGTATAAGCATCCTCTAATATCTCTACCAATATCTCATCATTGATTTCCTCCAGAGATTTATAACGAAGAGATCGCATTATTTTGCGACCAGCCGTGGTCATGTGCTCCAGATGCACACTTAGGTGCGAGGCATTCCAAAACCCCAGATCTACATAATCTTTAGACTGATTCAGGTAACAAAAAGGCCTGCCTTCTATATAGTAAAAGGGAATTTTGTATTTGTATTTCAAGTCGATTCCGGGCACCGTGAGCTCAATAACCGACTGTAGATGCAATAAAATACTTCTAAAAGGTTCTGCTTGTTGTAAAATATATTCCTCTGCCGGGTTCATAGCAATTACTAATGATAAAAAAGTAAAATTATACTATATGGCGGGAAGTATCACCAGATTGCGGTTTATTTCAAGGTCAAAATCGCTCGCAATTCTATGCGCATATTTAGAAGGGGTCTTATCTGAAATGGTAATTTGCTGTGTTGCTATATCCACGTCAAAGGAAAAGCTGGAGAAATCACCATGACATTCAGCTTCTAAACGAGACATTAAGAATTTGGTGATTTTTGGTCGTAACTGATATTCCAGATCTATGCAGAATTTCTTCAATGCATCGTCTGCTTGGGTGGCCAGAATCCAGTTAAATTTCATAGATTGAAACGATAAGGTAACTTTGAAATATAGTATTTTCTTTTGATTTGTATGATAACTCAATGTTATTTTTCTTAACAATGAAAATATCTGACAATTTCGATGCTATTTCACTGAAAAATAACCATTTCACCATCTTAAAAGAACACAAGTTTTAGATATATCAACAGTATATAAACTACATTTGAAAAAACTGAGCAAAATGAAAAACCTAAGCCTCTTCCTTTTTGTCTTCGTCTGCATTTCATTGAGTGCACAACACACCCATTCCGGGGCCAAGGCGATGAACTACCCTGATATTGAAGGCTATAAGACCCTTAAAACAGATTTACATCAACATACTGTTTTTTCAGACGGTAATGTTTGGCCTACCATAAGAGTTCAGGAAGCGCTTCGCGAAAATCTCGATGCTATCTCCCTGACCGAGCATTTAGAATACCAACCCCATAAAGAAGATATTCCGCATCCAGACCGCAATCGCGCCTATGATCTTGCGGTGGCCGAGGCAACAGGGCACGGATTACTTATAGTTCACGGCTCGGAAATTACCCGGTCTGCCCCAGTGGGTCATAGCAATGCAGTCTTTATTTCGGATGCGAATAAGCTGATGGCCGAAGATCCGCAAACCCCCTTCGAGGAGGCTAAAAAACAGAATGCTTTTGTTTTCTGGAATCACCCGGCCTGGTATGCGCAGAGTCCTAAGGGAAATCCTATTCTAAGTGATTTTCAAAAAGAGCGAATTAAAAAAGGAGAATTGCACGGCATTGAGGTGATCAATACCCATGACTATGCAGAAGAGTCTCTGGCTTTGGCTCTGGAACATAACCTAACAATTCTAGGTACCAGTGATATTCACGGCTTAATTGACTGGGATTATACGGAAAAAGGAAATCACCGCCCTATTACATTGGTCTTTGCGAAAGAGAAAAACCTGGAAAGCCTCAAAGAAGCACTTTTCGCAGGGAGAACAGTCGCCGTTTATAATGATCTTTTGGTAGGGAAACCAGAGTTCCTGCAGCCTTTACTTAAGGCAAGTGTAGAGATTGTGGAGGCTGGCTATATTGAGAATACTCAGATCTTAAAAGTGCTGCTTAAAAATAACTCGAGCAGCGACCTGCTGTTCGAAAACCAGATGCCGTATACCTTCTATAGCAGTTCACCGGTTTTTGAAATTGAAGCAGGTGAGCAGTACACACTACAGATAAAAACCTTGGAACAAAAAGAAGGGATTACACTAGCGCTTAAAGCCCTTGGGGCATACACGGCACCTAAGGTACAGCCTGTTATAAAGTGGGATATTTCGGTTAAATAACCACCTCACCTAGAATATCGGATCAAATTTGGAAAGTAGATATTTTTTAGTTTACTTTGTTTTTCAAAGTACTTTTGGTGTGCTTTGTAAAGACTACAAATAAACGCTTATATCTTATGGAATCAAAAAAGTATTTAGACGATATATCGGAGATCAAAAGCATGATGAGCAGGTCTTCCCGTTTTATTTCCCTAAGCGGACTTTCAGGGATCCTGGCCGGGATCTATGCCCTTATAGGTGCCTATCTTGGCTATTTGATCCTGTATCCCAGCAGTTGGAAATTTGATACCTATGAAGAAATTCAGATGGCCATTCTTACGGTTGCTACCGGCGTAATGGTGTTGGCTGTGATTACCGCCTTTATACTAACTGCCCGAAAGGCAAAACGCAGTGGAGAAAAGATCTGGGACGTGTCTTCAAGGCGACTACTAATCAATTTTTTGATTCCGCTAATCACCGGAGGCATTTTTGTACTCTTACTAATAAGACTAAAATACTGGGTAATGATCGCGCCCGCCACTCTTATTTTTTACGGTATGGCCTGTTTGAATGCCAGCAAGTACACCCTGGGTTATGTACGCTACCTTGGGCTTACGGTAATTGCTTTGGGCCTGCTATCTGGTTATTTCACAGGATATGGTTTGTATTTTTGGGCTCTCGGATTTGGAGTTTGCCACATTCTTTACGGAACTTTAATGTATTTTAAACACGATAGAAAATAGATCGCCTGGCGGTATACCAAACGAATACTGATAAGAACCTATGAGCATAATAGACAACATCAATAAAGCTTTTGATCACAGAATACGGCTGGGGATCATGTCTGTGTTGATGGTCAATGATTATGCAGACTTTAATATGTTGAAAGAGCTTTTGGGTGCAACAGATGGGAACCTGGCAAGCCATACCAAAGCCCTGGAGAAAGTAGACTACATCAAAGTAGAAAAACAGTTTATTGGCCGTAAGCCCAATACCCGCTATGTAGCAACCAAAGCGGGTAAAGAGGCCTTTAAAAAACATATAGATGCCCTTGAAAAACTGATAGGGAAATAAAAAAATTTAAACTATTACTTTGAATTTCAAAGTACTTTACAACATATGATTAGAGCTTATATTTTAGAGAGCTTATACGAATGGAGCAAAAAGCCTTACCAGCGGTTTTTGAAGCAAAGCACTCCCTGGGCAGTTTCTGTTAAGGACCTGCTCAGCTACCCCGAGACCAGTCTGGGGTTTCACCTGGCCTGCTTTTTATTAAAGCATCATTTTGAGATACAACCCAAGCTAGAAAACCACGATGTTTTTCATGTACTCACACAAACCGGCACTACGGTCCCTGAAGAAATAAGTATGCAGTATTACCTGCTGGGTAATGGCAAACGAAGCCTCTACCTGTTTAGTGTAGTAGCCATAGGTACACTCTTATATCCGGATGAGTTAGCTCGTTTTTATAGGGCCTTTCGAAAAGGTGGGGCGGCGATGCCTTTTCACCATTTAGATTTCTCAAAACTTTTAACACAACCCATAAGCCGTATCCAGGCGGCCTTTTTAATCCAATAAATCCTTCTTTATGAAAATTCATATTACTTCTATCTTTTCGGCCCTTGCCTTTAGCATGCTGTTTTATAGCAAAAGTGTAGGGCTCAACATTTTGCTGATTTCGATAATCGCAACGGTTCTTTTGTTTTCACAGCGAAAAGAGCGCCCCTTTCCCTGGCCGTATGCTGTAGCCTATCTATTTACCGCCTTTATGGTCTTTGCAGAACCCTCAGGATTTCATCTTTTTATTTATATCCTGACACTCTTAGTGTTTGCAGGGAAATCCATTGCTATGGGGAGTTCGGTTTATGTATCAGGCTTTATAGGACTGGTAAATCAATTGGTGGCCTCGATGGTAAATCTTTCCGAACGGCAAAAACTGCCTCGGGAGGAACGCAAAAGCCTTTCGCCAAAAACCTTTACATACCTAAAGGGCGCGGGGATAGCTGCAGTGCTGTTGTTCTTCTTTGGTATCCTCTACCGAAATGCCAACCCTGTATTTGAAGCCCTGGTGACCGATATAGATTTAAGTTTTATAAGTATTCCCTGGTTATGCTGTACACTCGCAGGCTATCTGCTCTTCTTTCATTTTTTAAAACCATACCGGCCCACGGCTCTTATTGAAGTAGATGAAGCACAAAACAACGAGCTTAAAGCACCTTCCGAGGCCTTTTCTACAGACATCTTGAATAACCTCAGCAACGAACATACGCTAGGAAGTATCGTATTTGCCGCTTTAAACCTCCTGCTACTCTTTTTCCTGGTCACCGATATTATCTACCTCCTAGACCCGGATATTCTTTCTAATGCAGATTACTCCAGTTCTGTACACAAAGGCGTTTATGCCTTAATGTTCTCTATAGTTTGCGCCATAGCCGTTATTCTCTACTTTTTTAGGGGAGACCTTAATTTCTTTGAGGAAAACAAAAGCCTAAAGCAACTCAGCTACCTTTGGATAGCTTTGAATACCGTACTGGTAACTTCTACCTTATACAAGAACCTCAGTTATGTTACGGCCCTGGGGCTTACCTACAAGCGTATTGGGGTGTTTTTCTATCTTTTATTTGTACTCTTCGGACTGATTACCACCTATATCAAAGTTTCTAAGAAGCGGAGTTTTATCTACCTGCTTCGTACAAATACCAGCCTGGTCTTTGTATTTCTTGTTTTTTGTAGCGCAATTCCCTGGGATAGGGCAATTACCTACTATAACCTCAACTATATAGAAAGACCAGATATTTCGTATTTGATGGATTTGAGGTGGAGCAATACCGAATTGCTGTACGATTATTCCCAGGAGCAGCCTGATAAGTTTCCAGAAGATCTCGCTGAATTCGTTGAGAATCGCTTAAAAAGTTATAGAGAAGAACAGGCCGCCAAGAGCTGGCAGGAAATTACCCTTTATCAACTCTATACTAAAGAAAATCACTGATGGCTTACTTTAAACATTACCCCACCAGGATGGCGGCCAGGTCTGCAGCCTGGAGTGCCGCGCTGGGAACGCTATTATTTTTAGTCGCCCTGGCAACAGGGCCCGAAGCTTTAGTTGGGCCAGGCCTCGCCTTTATATTAGTGGCTTCATTCCTGAACACCCTGGTACTATTGGTTCTCTTTGTCAGCGCGCTGATCCACTATCGTGAAATACAGGAATTCGCCTCAGCTATAGTGCTGCTAATGCTAAATCTGCCTTTGGCCCTATTGTATATCCATATTTTATCTTTTTTATGAAAACACTGTTATATAAATTTAGTACGCAACAGTTGGTATTAGCCCTATCAATAGGGTTTAGCCTATTGCTTTTACTATTTCGAATTAAATTTACCCACTCTTTCTTTTACCTGTTTTTGGTGTGGAATTTATTTTTGGCCACCGTCCCCTATGCCATTTCCTGGAGCTTAAAAGAACACTATTGGGAAAGGTTAAGACTACCACTAAAAATCATCGGCTTTGCGGCCTGGCTGCTTTTTCTGCCCAATAGCCCGTACATCATCACAGACCTCGTACACTTACACAATAAAAATTCGCATTTGATGTGGTACGACCTATTTATGGTTTTTGCCTTTGCCTTAAACGGACTCATCCTGGGCTTGCTGTCCATGCTGCATATGTTCGATCTTCTAGCCCAACAGTACTCACAGAGCGTGGGTGTTTCTATTATGGCAAAGGTCTCCCTGCTCTGTGGTTACGGTATCTACCTGGGGCGTTTTTTACGCTTTAATTCCTGGGACTTGTTTACCAAACCGCAGCGCATATTCCTTAAAATGATGGAGACCATCTACGACCCGCATTTATGGATGATGACCTTTGCTTTTGGAGGGCTACTATGGATTTTGTTTTTATTGATGCGAAGTATGCGGGGAGAGTTGAATCGATAAGCTTCAAATTGAGTCAGTCACTGCGAGTGTAGCGAAGCAGTCTCCTGATGTTGCTCGGAATCATTATTGGGATTGCTTTTGGTGATTCTGCTGGCTTCATGGGATTGCTTCGCCGCCCTGCGGCTCGCAATGACTAACCCTATTCAAGACCATCCACATAATCCTGAAGATAAGCATAGCGCTGGGTAAGCTTGCCATTTTGGGTCATCCTGGCCCGTTCCAGAATGCCTTCGGCATCTTCGTTGAAGAAGGCTGGGATCACATAGGTGACAAAAGCTTCGCCAAAACCTTCACTGGCATCTCGCGGGAGTTCTGCAGGTAGGTTGTCTACCGCCATGACGGCTACCGCCTCCGGGTCATCAAAGGCTACTTCGGCTTCTTTTTGTGGGTGGTACCCATATACAGGCTCGGCTATGGTAGAGGCCCTGAGGGTTGTGGCTACCGGCCCGTCTATATCACAGCTGATGTCTGCCACGACTTTAATGTTAAAATCAGGATGCTTAACATCCTCCCTGGTATACAGGTAAGGCGCTCCGTCCCCATAAAAATGTCCGGCAATATAAAGGTCACTAACCCTGGCAAAGCGCATAAAAGTTGATTCGTAATCTTCCGGATGGTCAAAAAAGTCTTGCATAGGTAGGTCTTGCCCATCTTTACGTTGGTTGTAATCCAGCACGTCTATCTGGCAGTATACCGGAACCTCAAAACGGTCGTTCAGAAATTCCTTTACACTCACTTGCTGCATGCCCATGCCATCGAGCATTTCTTTGGCGCCATTCCCTACCCTACCCTTTCCGGTAAGCAAAACTTTGGCATTTGGCATGGAGATCTTCTTTAGTTCTGCGATCAGGGCCAGGCGGTCTTTAAGGTCACGTGCCATGGGCATACTGAAAAGTCCGGTTTTTTGCCCGTATGCCCGAAACCCATTATATGCCCCGACGATACCTGCATATCTTCCGAAGGCTACCAGGCGGATGCCTTTTGGATTGGTGATTACCTCGTGGTCATAGAGTTCGATGTTTTTTTCGAGTATGGCCAGGAGCAGTTTACGATTATAGGGTTGCTTTTTAATGGTATGGGAGAAGAAAAAGTATTTTTTGTTAGGTATAAGCGACTCTATTGGCACTTCTTTTACGCCCAGCAGCACATCGCAATCTTCCATTTGGGAAGCCACCTCGATGCCCGCTTCGCCGTATTCTTCATCGGTAAATACGCGTATGGCCGATGGTTCTGCAATAATTTTGGCCTTGGGGTGTTCTTTTAAGACGTTTTGGCAGGCCTGGGGGGATAGTACCACACGCCTGTCTGGCGGGTTTTTGCGTTCTTGGATGATTCCGAATTTCATAGATTTCGTTTGGTATGAAAGTTGCCACAATTTAAGTGGATTTAGAGGTGTACGCAAACTTTTTAGTAACTTCGCAATCCTTTTTGAAAATGTTCTATGACATAATGGGGCCGACTGGTTTTGACAGCGAGACCAATGGCGATGTAAGCATGCCGAGCGCTGGGATACAGCTCGTAAATCTCATGACTCACACTTTTAATAGGCGATAATAACTACGCTCTTGCTGCATAATCTGAATTATAGTAGGATAATGCCTCGTCTCCGCTAGGCGGAGAAGCGAGATGTCCCTGAATAGCCCTTGTTGACGGCGATTCATTTAGGGGCACCATAAAAGTCAACATAGCGTTTTTACGGCTTCGGTAAGAGCGTAAACCTTAAGAAGCTAAGTGTGTAATAGGCTGTTTTTGGTCAGTTACACATCGAAAATTGAACAAAAACTAAGCGTGTAGAAAGCATGGTTATTGCTTGTTTGGACGAGGGTTCGAATCCCTCCGGCTCCACGACCAAGCGCAACTTGGTTGCGCTTTTAAACACTAAAAACCTGCCAAGTTTACTTGAGCAGGTTTTTTGTTTTGGAAGCGCCCGGGCCACAAGGCACGGTAAGTTGCATTTGTAGGACGGGAGCTTTAGGGATCACCGACTGACAAAGGAGGTAATCTCCCCATCACTTCTATTCGTTCCGCCCACGGGATTCGAAGGCCAACGCGCCACCGGTTAAATGATACTTTTTTTCATTGATAAAAAAAGTATCCAAAAAAATCTAGGCCGACGTCCAAGCAAAAGTGTAGGAGGGCTTTAATCTAAGGTAAGTCAAGGAATTCCAGTATCTTCGAAACGAACAAGAAATTGTATATGACAGAAGGCAAATCCTGGTTACGTACCTTAATAGAACTCGTTGAAGTCTTTTTTGATAGTGCACAAAAAAGCAAACGCGGCCGTACCTGGCACCAGCATGTAGTCCCTTATAAAGAAGGCTGGGCAGTACGCAGAGAAGGCAACAAACGTATAACAAGCAAGCACCGAAAACAGAGCACGGCAATCCGTAAAGCCAAAAGACTGGCCAGGAAATACAAGGCTGATGTTATTATTCATAGAGCTGGAGGGGGGATTAGGGAACGGATAAGCTATGATGATTAAAGAATTCAAGTATTAAAGGGTAAATCTCCTTGGTAAGTTTCACGAGTGAATCGAAGCTAGCGTGCCAGCCTCATCTTCGCCCTCCTGGCTCGCTATTAGTACTACAAAATGATGCTTTTTTATGTAACAATCCAAGTACTCATCAGACTTATCAACGAAAGTTTAAATTCGTAATTTAAGGGCAATTACAATCTAACCACACCATATTATGACCACCGCCAACCAACCCGTTAAAAAAAAGGAGCGTATCCAGGCGCTCGATTTTCTAAGGGGATTTGCCATTCTAGGGATCCTCATCATGAACATCCAAAGCTTTTCCATGCCTGGGGCTGCCTATCTCAATCCAATGGCCTATGGCGACCTTAGCGAAGTGAACAAATGGGTTTGGATGCTAAGCCACATTTTTGCAGACCAGAAGTTCATGACCCTATTTTCTATCCTGTTTGGGGCGGGAGTAATTTTAATGACCCAAAAGGCCACGGAACGTACTGGAAAATCTGCTGGATTGCACTATCGAAGGAATTTTTGGCTTTTAATTATCGGGCTGCTGCACGCCCACCTGATCTGGTATGGCGATATCCTGGTGGCCTATGCCCTCTGTGCCTTGTTTGTGTATCTTTTTAGAAAGGCCAAACCAACCACCCTGGTGGTCGTTGGGCTGCTATTCGTATCTGTACATACTTTGTTGTATGTCATGTTTGGTGCTACCATGGAGCACTGGCCACCGGAGAGCCTGGAGGAAGCCAAACTCAGCTGGATTCCAGGCCAAGAGCTTATTCAAGGGGAGATCGCAGCGGTAACGGGCTCACTCGGCGAACAAATTGGACATAATTCCGGGACCGCCGTATTTATGGAAACCTTTGTTTTCTTGATGATCTTTCTATGGCGTGCGGGCGGACTTATGCTTATAGGCATGGCCTTTTTTAAATGGGGGATCCTAACAGCCAAGCGCTCCGTGAAATTTTATAGAAATGGCTTGATCGTTAGTATGCTCGTTGGACTTCCAATTATCTTGTACGGCCTTACCCAAAATTTTGAAGCTAATTTTTCTTTTGAATACTCTATGTATTTAGGGTCTCAGTTTAACTATTGGGGTAGTTTGTTTGTAGCTTTTGGCTATATCTGCTTGGTCATGCTTATTGCCAAATCTAGTATACTCCCCAAACTCAAAGCCCGCCTTGCAGCCGTAGGCCAAATGGCCCTTACCAATTATTTAATGCAATCTATTATCTGTGTGCTTATCTTTTTCGGCATCGGGCTGGGATTGTTCGGGACCTTTGAGCGTTGGCAACAGGTACTCGTTGTCTTAGGTGTATGGCTCCTACAAATCCTCTGGTCTAAACCCTGGCTAAAAAAGTATCGTTTTGGCCCTTTTGAATGGTTGTGGCGGTCGTTGACGTATATGAAAAAGCAAGCTATGACGAGGTGACCCTTTAGACATTACAAAAAGAACTTGTCCTTCGTAGCTCGAGTACTAGCCGGAGTATTGGAAGGCATTAGTATTATTTGATAATTTGATTGCTCTGGAGCCCCTTCTAAGGACGATCCTTAGAACTCTTGATTTCACATTTCCATATGGCACAAAGTTCAGACAGCCAGTTTTTAGCAGCTGTAGAATATTTTGTACTTTGTAGAGACTCCCCTGATAGATGAACTTATAACCTAGGTATCATGCGAATATTTGTTTCTTCGTCTTTCCAGGATTTACAGGATTATCGATTGGCAGCCATTCGAATACTAAGACAACTGGGCCATGAAGTGGTGGCCATGGAAGATTTTGTAGCAGCAAGTATGGTTCCTCTTGAGTTCGTACTCAAAAAAGTGGAGCAATGTGAACTTTTTGTAGGTTTGTTTGCCTGGCGTTATGGGTATGTTCCTAAGAAAAAGGATGGATCCAAGCCAAAACCACCAATCCCAGGAATTAAAAAGGCTACTTATGGGATTACTTCTATTACCCACTACGAATACCTTTACGCCAAACAAAATAATATCAAATGCTTGGCATTTTTATTGGATGAAAGTGTTCCATGGCCGCCGCACCTGATCGATGGCTTTTCAACTTTAGACCCTCTTGCACCCAAAGACTCCAAAGCCATTAGAACATTGCGCTCCAAACTTCAGGAAGATGCGATAGTTTCATATTTCAGCAATCCCAGTGATCTTGAAGCACGAGTCAGCGCAGCCGTTACAGTAGCAGGGATGAGCAAACAGGTTTGGACAAATTTGGCCGATGTGGGAAAAGTTTCCGATACCATAGGAGACAGTGCTCCCGACGAAGGCATACGAAAAGCGATCCTCGAAGCTGATCAGAACCGTGTTCTGAAGATCGACTTGATACCTAAACATCCATGGTGGTCCACCAGACTCTTCCTAATATCTATGCTTGCCGAGCGCCTGACCGACGTATGCAGAATTTTGGTGGTCTCCGATGGCACGTTTGTAGGATTGTTAGCTACCCGATGGATCATCTCAGTGCTCGAGACTAAGCATCCCATTTTGACCAAGATTGCCAAGAAGGTAAGCAATCGCAAAAACATAAATCCCGACTTGGAACTGGAACTCACCGAAATAATCAAATTGTGGCGAGAGGCATTTGGAGCAGAGGCGGATTCCATGCAAAAGGAAAAAGCTATGAAAATAACCCTGACCCCTAACGTTCTCCGGCGATGGTTTGGGGATACCATGCTTCAGCAACCAGTAAGGATTTCCGATCTATCGCGGGCTACTGTCATCGACTTGATGCGTATTCTGGACTATCCTAGCGAATTTGTTCCAATCGCCACAGAACATGGCTTTTCAGAAGAAATTAATCCAACTCCCTCGGATCCTACTGAAGAACAAGAACTAATAAAAGTAGTTGACAAGTCAGCCCTTAATGCGAAACTGGGGCAGAGTTATGTATCCGAGTTAATGGACGACAAGAATAGGGCTCTGTAATTTGGATACAATGGGGATCACTCCATCCTGTTGGCCTAATAATCCTATATCTTAACAAGCTCAGCTATTTGCATCACAAACTCGCAATGGCCTTTTTGCAATCGCTTGGGGTCTGATAAATGCTGCCGCATATCTGCGATAAACGGATCAAAGTTATGAGTGGGTAAATGCTTGCGTACCAGCTCTTCCCAGAGCGGTAAATTTCGTTCTACAAAGGCAGGGTAATCTCTATTACCAAGCTCTCTTTTAGAATAGGCCTCGATAAACGCATCTGCCTGGATCATGGTTTTATTGGCAAGTTCTGACTGTTTAAATTGAGC
>CBDBVE010000009.1:0-488953 GCA_965212595.1 Flavobacteriaceae bacterium | reverse complement strand
TATGACAAGCCTTTGGATATTCCAGATTACGCGTATCTGACGGGGAGAAGTATTTCTACTTTTCAACGTGATTTTAAGAGAAGGTTTCATGTCTCTCCTAAGAAGTGGTTAATTGAAAAAAGATTAAGGAGAGCCGCTATACTTTTAAGGAATTCTCCTCGGTCGGTAAATGAAATTAAGCTCAGCAGTAGGCTTTGAAAACAGCTCGCATTTCATAAAAAGCTTCCGTAAGAAGTTTGGGATCTCCCCGAAGCAATTTCAGCTGAAGCACAGGAAAAACATGTTGATCTAGGGTTTTTGACCTAAAACCATCATTTTTAACAATAAACCCCATTTAACGGAAACGGAATGGTATCTTTACTAAACATAAGCATATGAAAACCATAGCATTTATTGGATTGGGTATCATGGGAAGCCGAATGGCCGCTAACCTGCAAAAGGAAGGCTATAAGCTGGTCATACACAAATCGTTCAAGGGAAAAAGCAGATTTACTATTAAAAGAAGGGGCACAATGGGCAGATACTCCAGGTGAATCAGTAAAGAAGGCTGATATACTTATTACAATGCTATCTACCCCGGAGGTAGTCAAAGAGCTTGCAATGGGTACAAATGGCTTTCTTGAAAACATGCAAAAAGAAAGCATCTGGATGAATTGCAGTACGGTTAATCCCTCTTTTGGAAGGGAAATGGCCGAACTAGCCAAAGACATGGGTGTCAGATATGTTGACGCCCCTGTGGCCGGGACTAAAAGCCCTGCGGAAAAAGGCGAGCTAGTATTTCTCATAGGAGCCCAGCCCGAAGACCTTGATAGGGTACAGCCATTACTCGAAATTATGGGGAAAAAAACCATCAATTTAGGAAAAATAGGCAATGGTTCTAACATGAAAATACTAATTAATCTCCTTCTTGGGCAATCCATGCTTGCTTTTAGTGAGGCTATGGTTTTGGGGGAAGAACTGGGACTTTCTCAGACCACACTTTTCGATGTTTTACTAAATGTTCCTGTTACCGCACCATTTCTGAGTTTGGTTCGCCCTAAACTGGAAAATGCAGACTACGAACCAAATTTTCCGCTGCAGTGGATTCAAAAAGACCTCCAGCTCGCTACCCAAACGGCATACGAACACGACGTAGCCATGCCCTCCTTAAACATAGCAAAGGAAATATATGCACTGGCAAAACAGCAGGGATATGCAGAGAAAGATTTTAGTGCTATTTACGACTACCTGACCAGAAAACAATAATCCGATAAATTCTAAAAAAACATGAAAACAACAGCTAAAATAATGGTGCTTCTAATTGCACTGACGCCAGTGTTACTTCAAGGGCAAGACGCCAAACAGTTGGTTACCGAAATGATAGAAGCCGTGGGAGGAAAAAAGAACTTTTATAAGTTAAAAAACGTGACTTACGATTACGAATACCGCAACAAGACCATGCCGTTGAACCTTGTAGGTCACGAAACCTATGTATTTAACGGAGAGCTTTCGCATGCGGTGTACACTGAGCATACCATGTCTGCCCCAAAAGGTGAGAAAGTGGTTGAAGGCTACGATGGGAAGGATGCCTGGGTAACTCTTAACGGGCAACTTTCAGACAATGAACAGGCCAATGGTTTTGCCCGCTTTATCAGGAAGACAAATTATTACTGGTTTAGCATGTTCTTTAAATTACTCGATGAAGGGATTAATTATGAATACCTCAGCACCAAAACCATAAAGGGTAAAACTTACGATTTGGTAAAAATAACTTATGGCGAAAACGTGGGAGATGCCCAGGATACTTATGTACTATACATCAATAAGGAGACCAAACGAGTAGATCAGTTTTTATTTACAGTAATGGGATTTGGCATTTCTGAGCCCAGTTTGATGGTTATGGAATATGAGACTATTGATGGACTGCAAATTCCTAGCAAGAGGAAATACACTAAAGCCGACTGGGAGGGCAATGTAAAAGGCGAATCCTGGGTGATTACCAACTGGACCAACATTAAGTTCAACACACCAGTAGACAAGGAAATCTTCAGCAAACCCAAATAATTGGCCTAAGATTAGAGCCTTGCCCTGATAGTGGGTACTATCAGGGCTTTTTATTTGTATCTTAATCACAAAAAAGCCATGGAAACTTTTTCTGTCAGAGAGCAAATTGTCGAGATCGTAAACAAACTTTTTATCTATACTGATGAGCGGCAATGGGATAAGCTGCAATCTGAGGTTTTTACCCAGGAAGTTCAATTTGACATGTCTTCCCTAGGAGGGCCAAAAGAACGCAAGACAGCGATAGAAATTTGCAAAATTTGGGAAGATGGTTTAAAGGAAATTGATGCCGTTAACCATTTAGCAGGGAACTATCTTGTAAACATACAAGAAAATTCGGCTCAGGTTTTTGCCTACGCCACAGCCACCCATTACAAAGAATCTGCAAGCCATGGAAAAACTCGAGAATTTGTAGGTACTTATGAGCTGGATCTGGTTTTTTTAGAAAAAAGATGGCGAATTGGTAGTTTTAAATACAACTTAAAATACGCTAATGGAAATATGGAGCTAAGTTGAACTCCTACTTTTGTTCATAATCTGTAATAGCGCCCTCACTGATCCATTTGGCAAGAGCCTGCCTGTTATCGGGATCTAAAATTCTACGTTGATCTTTTTTACTATTTATATTGCCAATTTCAATATAGGCCATGGCTGGCAACGTTTTTCGCACCAAATACAAATTGCTTCTGTCCCCAAATGTGCCCGAATAAGTGCGGTTGGGCTGATACTTTTTGTACTTTTTTTGAAAGGTTTTATGAATATTCTCTGCCAATTTTTTTCCCCTCTTACTATTTTCATGATGGTAAAAAAAGACGTCAATATTCTGCCCTTTGCTTCTACTGTCAACATGAGTTACTATGAGTCTTTGGTGCTTTCCTCTATGTTTTAAATAAAGTTTATTCACCGCTTTTACCCGCTGCGCTAATCGTGCTTTTTGCTTTATGGGAATAACTTCATTTGGGTAAGTAACCTCATCCTTGTCCATTTCCAGGATCCGTTCATCGCGTATCCCATCATCCGGATCACGAATAATGATATACACCAGCGCTCCATGAGAGAGCAATTCCTTTGCCAGCCTCAATGTAATATCATAGGCATATTCGTCTTCGGATATCGCTTTTCCGACATAATTGGTCATAGCTCCGGGATCCGGGCCTCCATGACCAGAAATCAAGTAGAACACCGTGCCTTCAAGCCGTTTGCTTTTAGTTAGTACTTCGGCGTGTTTCTTTCCAAAAATGGCATAGGAAATTCCTTTTACAGATTTTTCTTCTACTTCAACCTTCACCAAAGAATCCGATTTTGTAAGGCTATCCGTCTTGACAGTTGGTATGAGATAAGATTTGCCCTCATAGAGATGAATGCTATCCCTAAGGTTTTCACCGTTTAGTGCAATAAAATCATCAAAAAGTTCGTACGGATTCACCCCCTGTTTTCTAAGCAGGGAATAAATTCCATCTCCCTTCTCCGCAACGGCGAGCAGTAGAGAATCCTGAGCAAGAGTATAACTGCTTCCACCCAGAAAGGTTAAAAGGGCCAACAGCAGTCGTGTCGGTCTAGAAAATATAGTGTTCATAGATGAAGTAAAAGCTTCATTTAGTTAAACTCAAAAACAATGCCTGAAATTGTACAAATCCTGAACAAAATTAGAGAACATCGGGTTTGAGTTGATCTCTATGCAAAAAAATAATTAACGGAGTATTCAACAATCATCCTAATCATCAAATAACACAATGAAGTAAAAAGGAGAGCCGTGCTATCAAAAATATTGACCTATACCGAAAACGACTCCCCTGGCAGCATCTCTGGTAATTCCGAAGCCATAGTCTATTCTAAATACCGCATTAAAAATACGCTTGTGAATAAATCGGATTCCAAAGCCTGGGTAGACGCGAATATTCTGATCATCACCAAAATCACTAAAATCACCCCCAGGGTTCCGCCATGAGCCCCCATCAATAAATACGTTGCTCTGCAGGACAAACCAGTTTTTATCTATCCAGGTGTGACGGTATTCTGTATTCAAAACGATTGCTCCCGTACCCCGGTCTATGGTATTCCCTACCCCGCGAATATTAAGGTTATTGTCTACTGTAAAAGGTGCAAAGGGGGTATCTACATTGCTTGCAAGCCCAAGACGAAGCCGATTCGCCCAATTGCCTTTTTCGCCTATCCTTTTAAAGTATACGAAGTCATTGAATCCTATAAGAAATTCGGGGAGCTGGTCATCTGTGGTGTCTACATACTGAAAATTGAGCGTACTTCGGAAGCCAGATAAATAATGATAATAATATTTAACATTATCGAAGTTATAAATGAGCTTTATGAGATGCTTATCTACGTTCAAAGCCAGGGGCACTTCGGGGCTGGTGGCTCCAGAGATGTATTGATAGTCTTCAGTAAACAAGCTAAAACCTAGTTCCACTCTATTTTTAAAGTTGAACTCATAAATCCCTAATATTTCAAAGCCTTTATTATTATAGCGATAGTCTGCGGTAGCATTCTCAAAAAAAACTGGTTCCTGAGTCGTAAAATCTTTATAATTGAACTCTAACCCCAACTTGCTGCTAAAAAGATAAGGGGCACGTATATTAAAGCCATAGGAATTAAAAATATCGTATTGATAGAAACCTCCCAGCGTAATATTTCTGCCGAGGAAGTTAAATTCCTGCAGGCCTACTCTAAAGGCAAAATCATCGTTGGTAGAGGTATACAGATTTGCGAAAGGAATAAGGGTGAAGTTCTCCTCGATATTGTAAAACACATTGTGTTCCCCCCCAGTAGCAGAAAATACCTGAAAATATGCGTGTGAAACCGATGGCAGGCGTTTTAGGCGTTCTATATCCTTGGCAATAAGGACCGAATCTAATTCCATTCCTGGCTTAAGCCGTACCAATTTCTTAATAAAGGAGGCTTTCGTACGCTTAGCGCCCTGTACTTTCACATCTGCTACCAGCCCTTCCTGACTGCAAACAAAACCGAAAGAAAAAAGAAGGCACAGAAGCAGGTAGTTCTTTTTCACAGCAGGTTAATGTTTTAACCGCTTAAAGATAGCGTATACAATTAAAAAAGATATCACAGTCTACTATTAAATCCTTTGTTTATTATTGACTAAAAAACGCAATTTCAGAGAATAAGTTTACCCAGTTGTCCTCGCTAACGGCAAGTAATGTAAAGCGATAAGAAGCTCCCTTTTGCAGCTCTGCTGGTTCTCCATCTGTAATATTCAGAACTACATTCTCTAATTTGTAATATTGAAAATTTCTTTCAAAAGTATAAGTGCCGGAAAGTAGATTCTCTGCTGCATCCGAAACCACCTGAAAGTAGATCTTAGTATCCTCGTAAATACCATCTTCCCAGGAGAATACTGGCATGCCTTCCAGGCTTTGATCTATACTCACATTCTCCTGAAGGTACTCCGTTGGTTTTGTTTGCTGTTTTAGGCGAATAGGGTTGGAGAGATGTATTTTTCCCGCCTCCTCGAAAGAAACAATTCCCCAGCGTTCTGAGACGGCCGAGGTTTGAAATTTCAGCAATGTGCCACCAAAAGCATCGACCAGAGGAGCATTTAAACGAGTATATTTAGAAAGATCATTCTTGTCTAAATCGTAAGTGTCAGTTTCAAAATATTGGATATTCGTTACTCCTTCCCGAGGGTATAAAAACACACTTACAAGACCATCTTCCACATTGTTTGCAGCACAGGCAATTACATTATCTAAAACTACTTCCTGACCGGCAATTAAACTTTGAAGCGTACTAGAGGTGGTTTGCTCATCCGTGGAGCAAGCAAAAAACATAAAGCTAAAAAAAACAATTGTTAACTTAATTTGCCTTGTAAAAGGTACTGATGACCTCCTGCGCGGGCTTATTTTGAGGAGTAAAGCGGTTGTCATTTGCCCCACCCACTCCTTTGTGATCAATGAACCATTTCCATACATAACCTCCGGCGAACCACTCCTCCTTCCAAAATTCTTCAAAAATTGCTTGTTTCGCATTCTGCTGTCCCTCAAGATTCACTTTTTCTTCATAGGCTTCTACAAGCCATGGTTTTTTGGCTGTATAGTCCATACTTCGATACCCAAACTCCGTGAAAAGCACCGGTCTTTTGACCTTCCTGGAAAGCGTTTCAATTTTATCTTTCCAGGGTTTCCAACCCAGTTTCAATTCTTCCACACTAGGCGTGCGCTCTTCCGAGAGCGGAAAATAAGCGTCAATGCCTATATAATCCAGTTTGCTCCAAAACGGTGTGCGCTTATACTCATCCCAATTAGCGGCATACGTTAGTTTTCCTTTGTATATCCCGCGTATTTTTTCAATAAGCTCCTTCCAATAAGCTGGCCTATTTTCAACAAACTTCTCCAATTCGGTACCTATGCAGAGAACAGCCACATTCTTTTCCTGGGCCAATTTGGCATAGGTAAGCATAAATTTGTCGTAAGAAGTCTCAAGAGCTTTCCAGTCTTTTTCAGATTTCATGACCAGGGTCCCCGTAAACTCTCCATGCCAAATCCAAATCTGCGGTTTCAGCATTACTTTAATTCCATTCTTTTGAAGCAAATCTATGTACTGCCTGGCTCCCTTTTTAGTTTCGCCAAACCACTGTCTCTCAGTATCAAAAACAATTTCCGGAGAATGAATATCTCTGATAAAACCGAAGGGCATCACCGCCGCGTGATTCGCGTGTATTTTTTTCACCTCATCAACATGTGTCTGCACTGCCTTATTACGGGAAGCCACGAAACTTACCCCGTTGATTTTTTCATCAACCTGACTTTCACAGGAAAACTGAAGGAGGCATAAAAAAAGAAGTCCTAATCTTCGCATGCATGCTTGTTAAGACTTCTAAAATACGGTATTTCTAATTTTTTTTAAAAAATTCCTCGTAATCCTATGTTAAAAGTTTCCCCTAAACCAGTATTATCGCCTCTGACAAAGTTGGTATATAGGAACTCAAGGTTTAACGCCTTGCTTACTTGTAGCTTGGCGCCGCCGCCAAGGGCAGTAAAATTCTGGGTGAATTCATTCCCTAAATCCAGACGTTGCGAGTGCTGAGCTAAAACAAGCAGTGTAAAATTCGAGCTTGGAAAATAGCTTAGAAAAACTCCAGGATTAAGGTTTAAGCTATTGTTAGCAAAGCTTTTGTCTTTATCTCCAAAATTTAATTCGGTAGTGAGTTCTGTGAACAACTGCCATTTGTTCCCAGGAAAGGTATAGTCATAGAAGAATCGGTTTTGAAATACAAATCCGTTCTGCTCCAGAAAAACGCCATTTTCGGTCTCATTGTCTATTAAGGGTATAAATAGAGAACTTTGAATAGAAAAATTGCTTACCGAAGCAATAGGCACAAACTTAACTGAGGGGGCGATGGCGGTCAACCCGGATCGCGCTGTTCCTTCTTCTCCGTCAAAACTAAAGACATCCAGGGCGCCTCTGTCATCTACCACATTTGAGCGGAATCTAAGAATGCCACCAATATTCCATCTTTTGTTGCTACCAACTCCGGTGTATACTTCTACTGTAGAAGTAAAAAATGTTTGGCGAGGCTCTGTACCCTCCGAGAAGGTACTTTCTGTTTGCGTATACAGATTATTGAACCATTTAATATCCCACTGTCCCTGCCCGATTAACTTAGAGGGCGTATACTGCTGTATATTACTCGTCTGAGGAGCGTCATTCGCATCATCCTGTGCCAACCCAACAAGGGAGGTAAAACATAGGCTTAATAAGGAGATGGTTCTGCTGATCGTTTTCATTTTATAGTTTTTAGTGATTAGTACTTGTTATAATTCGTTTAATGCCCAGTCATATGTATAGTAGGAGACTTTGGCTTTTTCAGGTAGCTTTTCGTTTTTATAGGTATTGATAAAATCCACAAGGCTTTTACCATCCTGAACAAAATCTTCCTTATACCATTCAAAGATTTGAGAGATTTTTACCTTGTTTTTATTGACCTGAATAAACTTAGGATCGTTTAGAGCTTTTGTGGTTTGAGTCTGAAGCAGCTCTTCTAAAGAACCGGGCAAATAAGCCTGATTAATGATTGGGGGGCACCCTAAGCCGGCGCAGACCAATACAAAATGAAATCTTGGTTCTTTCGGGAAATTTCCCCTGAGCAATTTATTTTCTATATCATTGAGTGTAATGCTTTTACCTCCGATACTGTGTTTGTTCTTATCAAAAAAACCGCCAATATCAAGAGGAGATTTAACCGGGTATTTTTCTACAATACCTTTAATGACTAGAAGGTTATAACCATTGATCCAAAACGACTGATATTCGGCAGCTGTTTCTTTTGAGACTACAATATTACCAGCCATCGCTACGAGCTCTTCTAAAGCCTCAGGGTTCTTCTTCACCTCGCTATAAGCTACTCTCCCGTTCTTTACGTAAGTTTTGAAAAAAGTATCTGCTTTATTAAAGAATTCAGCTGTGTTCTGGGCATAAGTCATGGAAACCATCCCAAGAGCAAATGCCGTGATTAGTATTACTGTTTTTTTCATGATAAAGAATTTGTTAGTGTTTCAATGCCGCCTAGGTCGTAACAATTTTCGATCCCCTACAAAATGCTTGAAATTTTAGGAATTATTTAAGAAATTATAAATCAGCGAGTTACATGTTCGAAAATTAATCCCAACCCTTACAGCTGGACGCATATTTATATTTATTCTAAATTGAAGCTATATGTTAAGTTCTTATCTTTAAGATCGACAGAAACCTCATCAACCTTTAAAAACACTATGGAGAACATTATTATAATAGGTAATGGTATAGCAGGTGTGTCTGCAGCCAGACATATTAGAAAAATGTCTGACAAAAGGATCATTATGATCTCAGCTGAGACCGATCACTTCTTTTCTCGCACTGCTTTGATGTATGTCTATATGGGACATATGAAGTTTGAGCACATTAAACCTTACGAAGACTGGTTCTGGGAAAAAAATAGAATTGAACTGGTTCGGGGGTATGTTACAGCGGTAGATACCGAGAAGAAAGAAGTGAACCTGGATAATTATAAGGTCTTCAAGTACGATAAGCTGATCATCGCTACCGGATCTAAACCCAACAAGTTTGGATGGCCAGGACAGGACCTTCATGGTGTACAGGGACTTTATTCTAAACAAGATTTGGATCTACTGGAAGTAAATGCTCCAAATAAAGATGTTTGTAAACGAGCTGTTATTGTGGGGGGTGGTTTGATTGGAATAGAGCTTGCAGAAATGCTCAGAAGCAGGGACATCCCTGTAACCTTCCTGGTGCGTGAGCAGAATTTTTGGAACGGAGTACTCCCGGAAGGAGAGTCTAAAATGATCAATGAGCATATTCTGGAACACCATATTGATTTGCATTTGGCTACCAATCTTGTCGAAATAATACCCGATGAGAATGGAAGAGTAAAAGCGGTTACTACAGATAAAGGCGATACCATTGAATGTAATATGGTAGGGATAACACCTGGAGTTTCACCCAATGTAGATTTTCTCAAAGACTCTGGTATTGAATTGGGTCGAGGGGTGAAGGTAAATCGATACCTGGAGACAAATATTAGCAATGTTTATGCGATTGGCGACTGTGCGGAACAACATGAGGCCATAGGCAATAGAAGGCCTATTGAAGCGGTATGGTATACCGGAAGAATGATGGGAGAAACTGTAGCGCAAACCGTATGCGGCAATAGAATCCAATACAAACCAGGGCACTGGTTTAATTCTGCGAAGTTTTTAGATATTGAATACCAAACCTATGGATGGGTTTTTAGCTCCAGGGGTATGAAGGATTATGAAGCGCAATTTCATTGGAGGCATGCTTCAGAAAAAGTGTGTATTACAATCTCTTTCCATAAAGAGACCAGGAAATTTTTAGGGATCAACACTTTTGGCATTCGCATGCGTCATGAAGTTTTTGATAGATGGCTTACCGAAGAACGTGAACTAAACTATGTTGTGGAGCATTTGATTGATGCAAACTTCGACCCGGAATTCTATGCGAAATACGAATCAGAAATTGTAACAGCGTTCAATGCGGAGATTGGCGCCAATCTAAAAGCCAAAAAGAAAAGCTTAAAAAGAATATTCGTAAACTCCTAGTAGGGGATTAACTTAATAATCAGTAATCAGTAATCAAGAATATAACATGAGCACTTACGATAAAAGTATGGCCCTTACAGGGCAACCTCCCCAAGCCCTAAGCCGCAGTCAAAGACTGGCTACCTTTTTAGGCTTGTCCGGGCTATTTGTCCTGCTTTTGGCCGCCTTTAATGTAAATTTTCCCAACAAAGGGCTCTGGTTGAGCTTCTCACTCCTGGCAATTTCTATAGGTGCCATATGGTTTTCAAAAGAGGCCTATGCAGATAAGCAGAAGGGAATTAAAAATGATGGTGTCTGGTTTAAATCTATTTCATCTGCAGGTCTATGGGGTTGGGTAGCTGGGATTGCCTTAACCGGATTTTACATTGTACTCTACTTTTTCCCAGCCTATTTAGGGCTGTCACAAAGTGGAAGTAATACCGGGGTTATTGCTCTTTTCGACCCTTTGAGCAGGCTTTTGAGCGGCAACCCTGCCAGTCAATGGTTTGTTTACGGCACCCTGTATACAGTGGCCATTTTGGCTTTCGGAGTAAAATTCATCTGGAAGTACCGTCATAACCGATATGAGATCATCAGGACCATCAGCGTCATGTTTTTTCAGACCGCTTTTGCGTTTCTTATTCCTGAATTTATGGCTCGCCTAAATGGTAAATTGCCCTATTACGATTTAAAAAATGTTTGGCCATTAAACTACTATAACTTTGAGCGTTACAGAATTAATGCTTTTATAGATGCAGGAGATGTGGGCTTGGCAATGTTGATTTTTGGTATTCTTTCGGTATTCGTCATTTCACCTATCCTTACATATAAGTACGGCAAGCGCTGGTACTGCTCCTGGGTCTGTGGTTGTGGCGGTTTGGCTGAGACTGCGGGCGATTCCTTTAGGCATTTAAGTGATAAAAGATTGTCTGCCTGGAAAATAGAAAGATGGGTGGTTCATAGCGTTGTAGTCTTTGTTACACTAATGACTACCGCTGTTATTTACTCTTATCTTGGCAATGATACCAGCAAATATTGGCTTACTAAAAATACATTTCTAATAGGGGTGGCTTCCCTACTTACCTCAGTTTTTGTTTTGGTAATGGTGTTTAAAAGAGCGCAGTTCAAAAAAGACGCCAAATACGGTGCCATTGGGTATTTTGTGATCATTATGGCGTTGATAGGGTTCCACTACTTCAGTGGAGACAGCAATGTATTTCTCTTTAAATCTGAAAGCCTTAGAAAGTCCTATGGTTTCCTTATCGGAAGTATCTTTTCAGGAGTAATAGGGACTGGCTTCTATCCTATTTTTGGCAACAGGGTATGGTGTCGTTTCGGCTGCCCTATGGCTGCAATTTTAGGCTTTCAGCAACGGCTGTTTTCCAGATTCCGAATTACGACCAACGGAGGCCAATGCATCTCCTGTGGAAACTGTTCTACCTATTGCGAAATGGGAATAGACGTACGGGCTTATGCCCAAAAAGGCGAGAATATTGTACGTTCAAGCTGTGTAGGTTGCGGTATATGTTCAGCTGTATGCCCCAGAGGAGTATTGAAGTTAGAAAATGGTCCGTTAAAAGGTCGTATAGATGGCAATCAGGTCTTGCTGGGCAATGACGTTGACCTAATGACTTTAGTAAATGACAAATAAGTTGTTAGCTACGGCCTGATTTTCCGACCTAAGTAAAAAAGATGCCATGAATTTCAAAGCGATTTTAGTTCTCACTTTGGTAGTATTGCCCTTTGTGAAACCTTCAGACGGTTTGAAAATGTACCATAGGAACTACTACAAAAACGGGAAGATAAAATCTGAAGGCTGGCTTAGCAAAAAAGCGAAAATCGGCTATTGGAAATACTACCATCACACCGGAAAAATCTCGGAAAAAGGACATTATCAAAACAACAAAAGAGAAGCATATTGGTATTTTTACGCTAAGGATGGTAAGCTGGTAAAAGAAGGTCACTATCAGAATGGAAAGAAAATAAATTGGTGGCTTTTCTATGATGGCAACGAAAACATCAACCACAAATGCCAGTTAGATATGGGCCAGAAAAATGGATATTGCCTCAAGTATACTGACAAAAAACTAACTTCGGCCGAAAAATACACAAATGGTAAAAAAATTAAGGAATGGCATACCTTTAGCAGCTTTAAAAAGGAGAACAATTTATCCGACCTAAAGTAATGACGGATATTAAGGTTATTATTCCGGCTTTCAACGAAGCTGACTCTATTGCGAAGGTTATCAATGAGATTCCTGCCACGGTCTCTGAAATTATTGTAGTAAGTAATAATTCTACAGATAAAACGGTAGAAAACGCACAAAAAGCAGGGGCCACAGTACTCTCCGAGGAACGCAAGGGGTACGGCTATGCCTGTCTTAAGGGACTGAACTATATCGCCAAACAATCCAAACCACCTAGTATTATCGTATTTATCGACGGAGATTATTCAGATTACCCGGCAGAACTTACAAATGTGGTTGCGCCTATTTTAAATGAGGATATAGATTTTGTGATTGGTGCCAGGGTAGCAGAATTCAGAGAAGCAGGTTCAATGACTCCGCAGCAGGTTTTTGGAAATTGGTTAGCGACCTTCCTAATGCGCGTATTTTTTAGAGCGAGGTTTACAGACCTCGGGCCCTTTAGAGCCATAAAATATGAGAAGTTGTTAACATTGGAGATGGAGGACAAAACCTATGGGTGGACAGTAGAAATGCAACTAAAAGCCCTGAAAAGGAAATTGACATATACCGAAGTACCAGTACATTACAAGAAAAGAATTGGGGTGTCTAAAGTGTCAGGTACAGTAAAAGGTAGTATATTTGCAGGCATAAAAATATTGGGTTGGATCTTTAAATACAGCTTAAAATAACATGGGACTATCTATTACTTACGTCATTATCGCAATCTACTCGGTTGCTCTGCTATTGATCTTTTTTTATAGTCTGGCTCAATTGAACCTTTTGGTAAACTACCTTGGTCACAAAAAAAGAAATGAAGTAGCCCCAAAGTTCAATCTCTTAGATCCTAAGGAGATTCCTTTTGTGACTATTCAGCTTCCTATTTACAACGAAGAGTACGTGGTAGAACGGCTGCTTGAGAATATCGCTAAAATTGAATATCCCAAGAGCAAATTAGAAATTCAGGTTCTGGATGATTCTACAGACGATTCGGTGATAGAAAACGCTGAAAAGATCAAAGAACTTAAGGAAAGTGGCTTGGATATTCAACACATAAGACGAGAAAACCGGGAAGGCTATAAAGCTGGTGCCTTAAAAGAAGGTTTAAAAATCGCAAAGGGTGATTTCATTGCTATTTTTGATGCCGACTTCCTCCCTGATTCAGACTGGCTTAAGAAGACAGTTATTTACTTTAAAGACGAAGAGATCGGGGTAGTACAAACCCGTTGGGGACATATTAACCGAGACTATTCTACGCTTACAAGAATTCAGGCTTTTGCCTTAGATGCTCACTTTACCCTGGAGCAGGTGGGTAGAAACTCTAAAGGGCACTTCATAAACTTCAATGGTACGGCAGGAATTTGGCGAAAGCAATGCATATTGGATGCTGGCAACTGGGAGGGAGATACCCTAACAGAAGACCTTGATTTAAGCTATAGGGCCCAGCTCAAAAACTGGAAGTTTAAGTACCTGGAAGATGTTGAAACTCCTGCTGAGCTCCCGGTGGTAATCAGTGCGGCGCGTTCTCAGCAATTTAGATGGAACAAAGGCGGGGCTGAAAACTTTAGAAAATCGGTTTGGAGCGTAATTTCTGCTAAGAACATCTCTCTTAAAACCAAGTTTCACGGGGTAATGCATTTGCTAAATAGCTCAATGTTTTTATGCGTTTTCCTGGTCTCTGTTTTGAGTATTCCAATGTTGTATATCAAAAATATATACGGGCATCTCGATTGGGTTTTCGAGCTAACAAGCTTCTTTATAATAAGTACAATTATTCTCTTCATCTGTTATTGGTTTACTTATAAAAGTATTCAGGGTAGCAGTTTCGATAATTTTGTTGACTATATAAAGTTGTTCTTTACATTCTTCTCTGTAGCACTGGGCTTTTCTTTGCACAATACAGTGGCCGTCATTGAGGGCCATATGGGCAAACGCAGTGAATTTGTAAGGACGCCGAAATTTAATATCAATAACCTCACTGATAATTGGAAAGGAAATAAATACCTGGCCAAAAAACTTTCGCCTAATGTAATTTTAGAATTTGGTCTGATGGTGTATTTCCTTTTTGGAATGTATAGTGCCATCCCACTAAACGACTATGGGCTGTTTCCATTTCACTTTATGCTCTTCTTAGGGTTTGGGTTTGTATTCTTTAAATCCTTGACAGCCAAGGCTTAATTCAAGAACACATCGACATTGATTTATCGGCTCAGTCAGAGTTCGACCTGATGTGCTTTGCGGTTTCCTTTTTTTTCTGTTCTTTGTACTGACCTAACTTTATCAAGCAGTGCTAAACCGATTAATTACATATTGGAAGCTGCATCGGCTCCCAATACTGATGGCTGTTGCCAGTACCCTTTTGTATGCGGTATTTGCATATGACCTGGTTCGCGAAGATTTCATAAAACTGCTGGCATTGTATGCCGCACTATTCCTCTTCTGCTTCAAGCTCATACAATTCGAAAAATGGAATTTTAAATTTCTGTTAGGAGCAGGAATACTTTTTCGAATAGCCTTCTTAATGGCAGAGCCAAACCTCTCACAAGATTTCTATCGGTTTATCTGGGACGGCGCATTAATAAATGAAGGTTATAATCCATACCTCTATCTCCCTGAAGAGTTGATTACCCAAAAAGACTTCACCATTGCAAACGCAGAACAACTGTATGCCGGTATGGGCGAACTCAGTGCACGCCACTTTAGCAATTACCCCCCACTGAATCAATTGTTGTTCTTAATCTCAACTATCTTTGGAGGGGCAAGTATTTTAAGTACAGTGATGGTCATGCGCATCATCATCATTTTTGCCGACATCGGTATTTTTTACTTCGGAAGAAAACTCCTAAAGCACCTTAATCGTTCTCCTCACCTTATCTTCTGGTATTTTTTAAATCCCCTCGTGATAATAGAACTTACCGGAAACCTTCACTTTGAAGGAGTGATGCTCTTTTTCTTTATTTGGGCTATCTACTTGCTCTCCATCAAGCGATGGGTTTTGGCCGCGGTTGTTTACGGCCTGTCAATTTCTGTAAAACTTGTGCCACTTATTTTTTTGCCTTTGTTCATAAAGCATTTTCCCTGGAAAAAAATGCTGTTGTTTTACAGTGTGGTAGTACTAAGCCTACTTCTCACCTTCTTCCCCTTTTATTCACCTTCTTTTCTAGATAACTATTCGGAAACCATCGGGCTCTGGTTTTCCAATTTTGAGTTTAATGCAGGGCTGTACAACCTAGTCAAACAAATGGCCATACAATTTGATGCCAAACCCTGGGAGCTCATTAAAATTTATGGAAAAATCACACCTATTATAGTAATTGTAACTGTTCTTATTTTAGCTTTTTTCAGAAGAAACGAAAAACTATCTGTTTTAATTAGTTCAATGCTTTGGGCACTTGCCGTTTATTACTTTTTATCGGCCACAGTACATCCCTGGTATTTAATATTTCTCGTCTTACTCACGATTTATACTGATTTCAGATTTCCCTTATTCTGGTCTGCAATGGCAGTTTTAAGCTATTTTGCTTATTCCAACGTCGATTATACCGAAAATTTAGGCCTGTTGTTTATTGAATATTTTGTAGTCTTCGGATTCTTGATCTATGAAATTATCAGATCGAAGGGGCAAAAATTGCTATTTCGTAAAAATTAATGCGACAACAGCTCTTTTTCAATTTAATTTGTACATTTGACTTCTCATGACAACAAAAGTGTACATATCTGAACTTCTTTGGGTTTCTGCTCCAACATGTGCATTTGTTCCCTTCCGCCGCCCGTAAGGGTATATCCAGATATTGGAAATAGGTGAGTCCATTTCCGCAAAAATTCTCATAAGCTTCATTTTAATTTCTCAGTTTAAATCTTTTGGCAATGAATATAGTTGTTGCTAATGAATCACACATAAAATACGCGCAAATAATATGCGATACCATAAGTGAATCTGCAAAGGTTCGGGGAACCGGTATTGCACAGCGAACACCAGACTATATAATTAAAAGGTTAGAGAACGGCAATGCGGTCATAGCCTTGGACGGCTCAACCTTTGCCGGATTTTGCTATATAGAAGTTTGGGGGCACAAAAAATTTGTGGCGAATTCCGGATTAATTGTTCATCCCGATTACCGACAGCAGGGGCTGGCAAAAAAAATTAAAAAATCCATCTTTGAGCTTTCAAAAGAAAAATTTCCCGGCGCCAAAATTTTTGGGATTACAACAGGGCTGGCGGTAATGAAGATGAACTACGAATTGGGCTACAAACCCGTTACTTTTTCTGAACTGACAAATGATCCTGAATTCTGGAAGGGTTGCCAGACCTGCAAGAATTTCGATGTGCTCACTCGTACCGAACAAAAGATGTGTCTGTGTACAGGAATGCTTTATGATTCCAAAGACAATACAAAAATCAAAAAAGACAAATTGAATGGCAAAGCCTTTAAACGGTTAAAGAGCATAAAAGAGCAGCTGTTCTTAAAAAAGAAAACGAAATGAAAAAATTGGTTTTGGCATATAGCGGCGGGTTAGACACCTCTTATTGCGCTTTATATCTGTCTAAAGAAATGGGGTTTGAGGTTCATGCAGTTAGCGTGAATACCGGAGGGTTTTCAAAAGAAGAGGTAGCTCAAATAGAAAAAAAGGCCCTGGAACTCGGGGCAAAAAGTTATACTTCTATTGAGGCCTTGGCATCTTTCTATGAAAAGGTCGTAAAGTACCTCATCTTTGGGAATGTTTTGCGAAATAACAGTTATCCGCTGTCTGTTAGTGCAGAGCGAATTGTTCAGGCAGTTGAAATCGTAAATCATGCCAAAAAAATAGGAGCGACAGCCATCGCCCATGGAAGCACCGGAGCAGGAAACGATCAGGTACGTTTTGATATGATTTTCCAAATCCTGGCCCCTGAAATAGAAATAATAACTCCCATCCGGGACTACAAACTTTCCAGAGAGGAAGAAATCGCTTATCTGCAAGAAAATGGTGTGGACTACTCCTGGGAAAAGGCTAAATATTCTATTAATAAAGGCCTCTGGGGAACTTCGGTAGGAGGTGATGAGACCCTGACTTCCCATTTACCACTACCTGAGGTCGCATATCCTTCTCAATTGCTTGAAGAAAAGTCAAAAGAAGTAAAGCTCACTTTCATGCAAGGGGAGCTTATGGCCGTTGACGGTATGCAAGACACTCCTACAAACAACATCAATAAATTGAACGAACTGGCCGTTCCTTACGCCATAGGCAGAGATATCCATGTTGGAGACACCATTATTGGCATTAAGGGCAGGGTTGGTTTCGAAGCTGCGGCTCCCTTGATCATTATAAAAGCGCATCATCTACTTGAAAAGCATACGCTGAGCAAGTGGCAGCAATATCAAAAAGAACAACTGGGTAATTTTTATGGTATGCTACTCCATGAAGGGAACTACCTGGATGAGGTAATGAGGAACATTGAGGCCTTTCTTACAGACACTCAGAAGAATGTTTCTGGTGACGTCTTTGTGTTGCTTCACCCTTATAGATTTGAGCTAAAGGGCATTACTTCAGATAATGATCTTATGAATGCTTCCTTTGGAACTTACGGCGAAATGAACAAAGGATGGAGCGCAGATGATGCCAAGGGTTTTATTAAAATCCTTTCAAACGCCGGAAAAATAGCAAACCATGTAAATCCAAATCATGATTAAAGCAGGTATAATCGGAGGCTCAGGATATACAGGAGGAGAACTGATCAGAATTCTTCTTCAGCATCCCGAAGCAGAGATAGATTTTGTATTCAGCTCTACCCGGGCCGGTAAGAAAATAACTTCAGCGCATCCAGACCTGGCAGGCGCAACAAAGCTGCATTTCTCAGGAGAGGTAAACCCTAAAACAGATGTTGTTTTCTTATGCCTTGGCCATGGAAATTCTTCTAAATTTTTAAAGAAGCATGTTTTTAGCCCGACAACCAAAATAATTGATCTCAGCAACGATTTCAGACTAAAAAAAGACGCCTCTTTTGAAGGAAAGCACTTTGTTTATGGTTTGCCGGAACTTAATCTGGAAGCAATTCAAAATTCGAATTTTATAGCGAATCCAGGCTGTTTCGCGACGGCTATTCAATTGGCATTATTGCCACTTGCACAAAACCGGTTTTTAAAAGACCAACTTCATGTCAATGCAGTTACCGGAAGCACAGGCGCGGGTATTAGACCTTCAGACACCACCCATTTCAGCTGGAGAAACAACAATATCTCTTGGTATAAGCCCTTTACTCACCAACATCTTGATGAAATTAACGAAAGCCTGACTTCTTTACAGAAAGATATTGGAGAATTGCTTTTTCTGCCATTACGAGGAAATTTTTCCAGAGGAATCCTTGCAACGGCCTATATGAATTTTGAAGGTACTTTAGATGAAGCCAACCAACTTTTTGATGACTTTTACAAAGAGGCGGTATTTACCCAACTAGTGGAAAATCCAATTCATTTAAAGCAGGTGGTAAATACGAACCAATGCCATCTGCATTTACACAAACACAACAATACCCTGTTGATTACATCAGCAATTGACAATTTGTTGAAAGGCGCCTCTGGACAAGCCGTGCAAAATATGAATCTGATGTTTGGCCTGGATCAGGCAAACGGACTAAACTTAAAGGCAACCGTCTTTTAAAGAACCATGCCTTTAGCAGAAAATAACTATAAACGAACTTATATAAAACATGAAAATCGCAATCATAGGAGCCGGAAACTTAGGGTTGTCCATAGCCAAAGGGGTATTGCACAGCAATGGCGCCACCAATATGTACCTGACCAAACGTAGTGTTGAGGAAATAAAACATTTTGAAAAATATGGAAATGTAGTGGTAACCTCAGACAATGCAAAAGCTGTAAAACAATCTGATATTCTGATCTTCGCCGTGCAACCGGGGCATTTTGCAAAAATTCTGGAAGAAGTAAAAGAATTACTTACAGACAGGCATGTGCTTATTTCGACCATCACCGGATTTGGTATTTCAAAGATAGAATCGATTGTAGGGCAAGATAAGTTCATCATAAGAAGCATGCCCAACACAGCCATTTCTGTCGGAAAATCCATGACTTGTATCTGTAGCAATGAAGTTGGCAAAAAACGAATAGACCTGGCTAAAGCGATTTTTAACAGAATGGGGTATTCTCTTGAAATCCCGGAAGAACAAATGCAGGCTGCTACCGTAATTTGCGCAAGTGGCATTGCCTTTTGGATGCGGTTGATCAGAGCAACCACCCAGGGGGCAATTCAACTGGGTTTTGACGCCAAAGAAGCTCAAGAATTAGCTATGCATACCTGTAATGGCGCTGCTAGTCTTCTTATTGAATCTGGCAACCATCCAGAAGAAGAAATTGATAAGGTCACTACACCAATGGGCTGTACCATCCAAGGCTTAAATGAAATGGAGCATCAGGGCCTCAGCTCATCTCTCATCAGAGGAATTGTAGCCTCTTTTGAGAAGATCAGCGAGTTTAAAACAAAAAACTAAATGCGCCCATGTGCAATACAAATTACCTGGTTCAAAGAAAAATAGCATGAAATTATTTGATGTATACCAACTTTACAATATCACTCCTGCCTCTGCAAAGGGCGTGGTGGTAGTCGATGAAAAAGGTCAGGAGTATCTGGATTTCTATGGAGGACATGCTGTGATCTCTATTGGCCATGCACATCCGCATTATACGAAACGTATTAAGGATCAGATAGATCAACTTGGTTTTTATAGCAACTCTGTTCACAATCCTTTACAGTTAGAGCTTGCAGATAAGCTTGGAAGGCTTTCAGGCTGTGATGAGTATCAGTTGTTTCTTTGTAATTCGGGAGCTGAAGCAAACGAAAATGCCCTAAAACTAGCCTCTTTTCATACTGGAAAATCGCGAGTCATTGCTTTTAAAAACGCTTTTCACGGAAGGACTTCAGCCGCCGTAGCAACCACTGATAATGAAAAGATAAAAGCGTCAATTAATAAGCAACAAAAGGTAACTTTTATTCCCCTAAATGATGCCGATCACTTTAAAAACGAAATAAAAAAGGGTGATGTCTGTGCGGTAATCCTTGAGGCCATTCAAGGTGTTGGAGGTCTTGAAGAGCCTACTGCCGACTTTTATGAGATGGTATCTGAATGTTGCAGCGAATACGAAGTTATTTTAATTGCTGACGAGGTACAATCAGGATTTGGGAGAAGCGGAAAATTCTTCGCTTTTCAACATCATAAAATAATGCCCGACATTATAAGTATTGCCAAGGGTATGGGTAATGGTTTTCCAGTGGGAGGAGTCCTGATCCACCAAAAAATAAAGGCCTCTTACGGGCTATTGGGAACTACTTTTGGAGGCAATCATTTAGCTTGTGCCGCCACCCTCGCCGTCCTGGAGGTTTTGGAAGAAGAAGAGCTGGTAAAGAACGCAGCAGAAAAAGGCCAGTACTTCAAGAAAATAGCGCAGAACCTACCTCAATTGAAGCGCACTAAGGGCCGAGGATTAATGCTTGGGCTCGAATTTGATTTTGAGGTTTCAGACCTTAGAAAAAGGTTGATTTTCAACCAGCATATATTTACAGGTGGGGCTAAGGATCCTTATGTATTAAGAATCCTGCCTGCGTTAAACGTTACAAAGAGCCATATAGATCATTTTTTTAGGGCTCTTCAAAAAGAATTGTAATGCAAAATTATTTATCAGTAAATGACATTGATTCTCTGCAACAATGGGTGACAGAGGCTAAGCAATTAAAAAAAGCCCCCTGGGAGTTTAATAATTTGGGAAAGAGAAAGACTCTTGGCCTGCTTTTTTTTAATAACAGCCTTAGAACCCGCCTAAGCACCCAAAAGGCTGCTATTTATTTGGGAATGGAGGTGGTAGTTATGAATTTTGGTAGCGAAGGATGGTCTCTGGAATACGCAGATGGCACCAAAATGGATGCTGGCAAAGCTGAACATATTAAGGAAGCGGCAGAAGTTGTCTCTCAATACTGTGATATCATAGGAATTAGGGCCTTTGCCACACTTACAGATAGAGAAAAAGACGAAGCAGAAATGGTGCTGGAAGGATTCAAAAAATTTGCCAGTGTTCCTCTCGTTAATCTTGAAAGTTCTTTGAGCCATCCCTTGCAGGCCCTCGCAGATGCCATCACAATTTCTGAACAAAATACCCTTAAAAGGCCCAAGATTGTACTTTCATGGGCTCCTCATCCAAAGGCATTACCCCACGCCGTGGCAAACTCCTTTATAGAAATGATGCGTTTACAGGAAGCAGAATTTGTGATCACTCATCCCAAAGGTTACGAGTTAGACCCTAGGATCACAAGAGATATCAAAATAGAATATCAACAAGAGCTTGCGCTGCAGAATGCAGACTTTGTTTATGTGAAGAACTGGAGTAGCTACTCTGACTACGGAAAGGTAATATCCCAAGATTGCGACTGGATGATGTCAATGGAAAAATTGGGTAAGGCGCAGTTCATGCATTGCCTTCCCGTACGGCGAAATGTAGTTGTAGAGGATGCTGTTCTTGATGGAAATCAATCCCTGGTTATTGAGCAGGCTAACAACAGAACCTTTGCCGCTCAACTTGTTTTAAAGAAACTACTAGAAACCAACTAATGTCAGAATTGAACATCGTTAAAATAGGAGGTAATATCATAGAGAATAATTTAGAACTCTCTTACTTTCTTGAGCTGTTTTCGGTACTTAAAACTTCAAAAATATTGGTGCACGGTGGCGGAAAGCGGGCCAGCGAGCTTAGCTCAAAACTAGGTATTGCGCCTAGGTTGGTAAATGGTAGGCGAATTACGGACGCTAAGAGCTTAGAGATTGCCCTGATGGTATACGCTGGTTTGCTTAATAAGAAAATTGTTGCAGAACTACAGGGGTTGAATTGCAATGCGATTGGCATGAGCGGAGCAGACGGCAATAGTATTTTAGCGTATAAAAGACCTGTCAAGGATATTGATTACGGCTTTGCCGGTGATGTTGAAGAAGTGAATGTTCATACCATTGAGAAACTACTAAAGGCAGACCTCAATCCGGTTTTTTGCGCCCTTACACATGATGGGCAGGGACAGATGCTCAACACAAATGCTGATACAATCGCGGCAGAAGCGGCCATTGGGATGAGCAATGATTATGAGGTTAATCTTTTTTACTGTTTTGAAAAAAAAGGAGTTTTGAGCAATATTGAGGATGAAAATTCTGTGATTCCCTATATAAACCGTGCCAATTACACAAAGCTTTTGGAGCAGGGTGTAATAGCGCAAGGAATGCTTCCAAAATTAGAAAACTGTTTTCATGCCTTGAACCATGGCGTCAGCAAGGTATGTATAGGAAATGCCCAAATGCTGAAACCCGGCGAAAGACAATTTACAACAATCACTTTATGAAAACACAACAAGAGTTAGAGAAAGCATCCTTAGAGTTGCTGCACAAACTGATTGGGATTCAGTCTTTTTCATCCGAAGAACAGGAAACGGCTTTGGCAATATCCAATTGGCTAAGCGACTTCGGAATTTCCTTTAAGCGTGAGAATAACAACATTTATGCATTTAATAAATTCTATGATGCTTCAAAACCCACGCTTCTGCTCAACTCTCACCACGATACGGTAAAACCCAATGCGGGTTATACCAGAGATCCTTTTCAGGCTATCATAGAAGACGGAAAACTCTTTGGCCTTGGAAGTAACGATGCAGGGGGCTGCCTGGTGTCATTACTTGCCACATTCGCTTACTTCTATTCCATGGAAGACCTCTCGCATAATATCATCATAGTGGCTTCGGCTGAAGAAGAGAGTTCCGGTCCAAACGGATTAAATAGCATGCTCTCCATTCTTCCGAAAATCGATGTCGCTATTGTGGGAGAACCTACCCTGATGCAGCTGGCAATTGCCGAAAAAGGCTTGGTAATCTTTGATGCAGAAGTTGAAGGGACGCCCTCTCACGCAGCACATCCCAACGGCAACAACTCAATTTACAATACAATAGAAGTGTTAGAGTGGTTCAAAAATTATGAATTCGAGAAAGTTTCAGAGGTTTTGGGGAAGGTAAAATTAACCGTAACTCAAATCAACGCGGGCTCACAGCATAATGTGGTGCCTGCCAAAGTAGCGCTCGTAATTGATGTGCGTGTTAACGACTGTTATAGCAATCTTGATATCGTGAATGTCCTCACCCAAGAGGCGCCTTGCAAGTTAAAACCACGTTCGTTGCGGCTCAATTCATCCGCTATTGACAAAACACATCCGCTGGTGCAGGCCGGAATTGCATTAGGAAGGGAAACATATGGCTCTCCAACACTTTCAGACCAGGCCGCTCTAAGCTGCCCTTCCCTTAAGCTAGGGCCTGGAGACAGTACACGCTCACACTCTGCAGATGAGTTTATATATGTAGATGAGATCAAAGAAGGAATAAGACTGTACATCAAGATTTTAGACAACTTTTTGAGAAAATAACGAAACAATTAATAGCAATGAAACTCTGGGATAAAGGATTTAGTACGGACAAAAAAATAGATCAGTTTACTGTAGGTAATGATCGTGAACTAGATCTGGTACTGGCAAAATACGATGTCATCGCCTCTAAAGCCCATGCGAAAATGCTCGGAAAAACAGGGATCATTTCCCGGGAAGAAGCGGAAAGCATGGTAGGTGAATTGGACAAAATCGGACTTTCTATTTCCGAAGGCAGTTTCACCATAGAGACCGACTTTGAGGATATGCATTCTAAAATTGAATTTTTGCTAACCGCCGCCTTGGGTGACACCGGGAAAAAAATTCATACGGCGCGCTCAAGGAATGATCAGGTTCTGGTGGCGATGCAACTTTACCTTAAAGACGAGTTGATACGAATTAAAGCGCAAACCAAATTGCTTTTTGACCTGCTGATAGGCTTGGCTGAGAAATATCAAGAGGTGCTGATGCCTGGTTATACGCACCTGCAAATTGCGATGCCCTCCTCTTTTGGATTATGGTTCGCTGCCTATGCAGAAGGTTTGATAGATGATTTGTATCTGTTGGACGCCGCTCACAAGATGGCGGACCAAAACCCGCTAGGCAGTGCCGCGGGCTACGGTAGTTCATTTCCTATCGACCGGGAATACACCACTAGCGAACTTAACTTTGCAGACCTAAAATACAATGTTATAGCTGCTCAGATGGGGCGGGGAAAAGTAGAAAAGACGAGTGCCATAGCAATAGCCGGTATTGCCGGAACTCTCTCTAAATTGGCCATGGATATCTGCCTCTATATGAGTCAGAATTTTGATTTTATCTCCTTCCCGGATGAACTTACTACCGGAAGCAGTATAATGCCTCATAAAAAAAACCCGGATGTCTTTGAGCTAATAAGAGCCAAATGCAACAGACTACAGTCTGTACCTAATGAACTAACTTTAATGACCAATAATTTACCTAGTGGGTATCACAGAGATCTTCAACTGGTAAAAGCAACCATCATGCCTGCAGTAGAGGAGTTAAAAGCCTGCCTTGAGTTAATGCATTTTAGCCTACAGGATATTCGAGTAAATACCTCCATATTAGAGGACAGTAAATACGACTATATCTTTAGTGTGGATACACTAAATGAAATGGTAAAAAAAGGAGTACCCTTCAGGGACGCCTACAAAAAAATTGGAGAAGAAATTGAAGAGGGCACTTTTAAACCAAAAAGAGAGGTCAACCACTCTCATGAAGGAAGCCTGGGCAATTTGTGCCTTGACAAAATCAACGAAAAGATGCTAAAAAACCTCTGAGCTCATTGTAGGGAAAATAACTTGGATTAGTTTTCTTATATTACCATATATATGAAATTAGGCTCTGGCCACCAATTACTATTAATAGCATGCAATCACCTTTTGAAGAAAAGCACAAATGAGAGGAAAAATTATTAAGCTTATAGGCCTGGGAGTTGCTTTCATTTTTAGCCTAAATTCATGTAAAACCAAGGTAGAAGATGGGTCTAAAGACTGGATTTATCTATTCGATGGCACAAGTACTGAAGGGTGGCGAGCTTATAATGGCGATGCACTACCACCAGGCTGGATTGTAAGGGATGGAGCATTGACCTTTGACACAGAACTTGGACTGGAACAAGACTATAAAGGGGGCAAAGACATTATATACGGAGCCGAAGAGTTCGATAATTTTGAGCTGTATTTAGAATGGAAACTTCCCGAAGGTGGCAACAGTGGTATTTTCTATCATTTGAAAGAGGGTTTCAATAGTCCTCCTGAAGTATCTCCGGAATACCAGTTGATTGATGATGAAAATTACGCCAAAATCCACGACCTAACCGCCTACAATACCAGTTTGGGCTATACAGAAAACCCGGCTGAACTAAAACCCTTGCAGAAAACTGCCTCAGATTATGCCATGCATCCTGCAGATGCAAGTAAGAAGGTTTTAAACCCTATTGGAGAATGGAATTCTTCTAAAATAGTATTTACCCCAGAAAAGGTAGAGCATTGGTTAAACGGAAAAAAAGTACTCTCCTTTGTACCCTGGACAGAGGAATGGTACAAAAAGAAAAACTCAGATAAATGGAAGAATAGCGCCAGCTATGGGAAATTTAAAACCGGCTATATAGGCCTTCAGGATCATTCCAGCCCCATCTGGTTTAAAAATATAAAAATTAAGAAGCTCTAATTTAAAGATCACAAAAATGAAAAAAAGAGATTTTTTAAAGAGTATTGCTGCACTTTCATCTCTAGCAGTACTGCCAACCCGACTTTTCGCTATTTCGCCTGATAAGCGTTTGCGAACGGCGCATATTGGTGTAGGAAACATGGGTGGTGAAGACCTAAGGGATATTTCGTCTCACAAGTCTGTAGATGTTGTAGCCTTATGCGATGTGGACTCAAAGAACCTGGCAGCGGCTAAAAAATTACATCCTACCGCCAAACTATTTTCAGATTATAGGGTAATGCTCAAGGAAATGGGAAGTGATATAGATGCGGTAATTGTGTCTACTCCAGACCATACCCATGCCCCGGCATCCATTATGGCCATGGAAATGAACAAAGCAGTATACTGCCAAAAACCTTTAACACATCATGTTTCTGAGGCTAGGGCAATGAGAAAAATGGCCGAAGAAAAGAACCTGGTTACCCAAATGGGTATTCAAGTACATTCTTTTTACGATTACAAGCTGGCCACTTTGTTGATTCAATCCGGAATTATCGGTAAAGTAAACTGTGTAAGAGCCTGGTCGCCTAAAAACTGGGGATACGATGGTGCAGCACCAGAAGGAAGTGATCCCGTACCAGACAATTTAGACTGGAACCTTTGGCTAGGAACCTCTGCAGAAAGGCCCTATAAAGAGGGTATTTACCATCCTGGAAACTGGAGGAAATTAGTTGACTACGGTTGCGGAACCCTGGGAGATATGGGTGTTCATATTTTTGACACACCCTATAACGCCCTAGAATTAGATGTTCCAAGAACTATTCAAAACAAGTGTAGGAAACCCAATGGATTTGGATTTCCTGAAAATAATGTTGTAACCTATGAATTTCCTGGTACAAAGTATACTACCGAAACCTTAAAATGGGTTTGGTACGACGGTGCCGGAGCTCCGGAAGATCACGAGGATCTAATATTGCCAGGAGCAAAGAAAAAGAAGGCTGAAAATATGGCTGAAAAAAGTGTTGAAGAGAAAATGTCACTGCAAACTAAAAAGACAGATAGCGGTAGCCTTCCAGAACAAGGCGCTATGTTCATAGGCGAAAAAGGACGGCTGCTACTTCCTCACTTTATGGAATTACCCAGAAAAATTGTGGATGGGCAGTACGTGGATATTTCTGAAGAGATTAGTGCAGTGGAAAAAGCCAATAATATGGGTAAACCCATACGAAATTATGCGTCTGAGGGGCCTAAACACTATCATCAATTTGTGGATGCCTGTTTAGGCACTGATGAGTGCACCGCTCCCTTTTCTTATGCCTCCCGCTTAACAGAGACCATTCTTTTAGGTGTTATCGCGGGCCGTTTTCCTAACAAAACATTACACTGGGATAGCGAAGCTGCCAAATTCTCGGAGGAAGAGGCAAATCAGTATTTAAAATCTGAATATCGAAATTTTTAGAGGTTGAAGTTCACTTCAGACAGCTAACAATAAACTAAGGTTCCAGAACAAGCATGCCGGAAATCATAGATCTTAGCCAGGAAATCTTTACAGATATGCCTGTATACAAGGGCATGCCGGCTGTGAGAGTCAGTATATATGCCTCTCACGAAGAATGGGATGGTATAAAAGATAGTAATGTAGTTTCCCCAAGTGTTTTAAAGCTCGAATTAGGGGAGCATAGTGGGAGCCATGTTGATGGTCTCAACCATATGAAACGTGAGCTAAGAGCAAAATCTATTGATACCATGCCTCTTAGCTCGTTTTATACAGAAGGTATTTGCATTGACCTTTCGCACAGAAAGGCTGGAGAACTTATTGTCCTTGAAGATATTCAGCAAGGGTTGAAAAAAGCAAATGCAACCATCAAGAAAGGTGATACGGTTTTACTTTATACAGATCACCACAGGAGGACTTACCAAACAAAAGACTGGCCCAACAATCCTGGAATTGATACAGAAGTTGCCAGATGGCTAGGACAGCAAGAAATCGCCGCTTTTGGTGTGGAAAGTATGTCGCCCGGCATCCTTGGAAAAACAAACAAGGAGGTGCATCACATTTGCGGCGAAATGGGTTTTACCCACTATGAAAACCTCGTTAATCTTCACCTGCTTATAGGGCGGGGCAGGTTTCGTTTTATTGGCCTACCGCTCAAAATTCGTGGAGGAACCGGATCTCCGGTTAGGGCTGTTGCTGTTTTTCCTTGATTCATTAAAGCTATTTTTTTAAAAAATTCTGTCACCACTACGATTGCACTTTCTCAGTTGCTAAAAAAGTGTCTCACCTTACAAGCTGGGACGTATTCCAATTTTGAAATGCTACCTTAGTCGAAAACGGTTGCTATGAATTCTTTTGAAATTTCCTTTTTATTCTTTGCCTTTTTAGGTGCCCTTTTGGGCGTTTTATTCCTGATGAGAAGTCGTGGTGATAGAACTGCAAACAGGCTTTTGGGAATCTATTTGATGCTATTTGGTTTCAATCTGGGATTCAATACTTTATTTTGGTCTAAACTGCTTTATACCGAAAAATTTATACATTTCTTTGGGCTAAACGCTGTCCCATGGCTGTGTTATGGCCCTTTGTTTTACCTTTATTTACAGCGCATTCTTAAAAAAAAGGTATTAGGGTTAAAAGATTTGCTTCACTTTATCCCCCTTTTTATTTACCTTTTTAGCAAACTACCCTTCTACATTTTAAATGCCTCAGAAAAATTGGGGTCTCTCGAAGATCGAAGCTATATTGATTATGGGTTTTCCACTTTGCATACCGCTTATTTTGCAATGGGGTTGATGTTAATTTACGGAATTCTAGCGATTGGTTTAAGATCTAAATACAGACCGGCACTTATACAAGACAAGAGGATCTGGGTCCACTTTCTGATAGTTAGTTTTTTTGGTTATCTGTTGACCTTTGTGACTTACTTTGCACGAATAGAACTGGGTTACTACAGTATTTTCTCAGATTACATTCTCTGTTATTTCATACTTCTGTTCGTTGGTACGGTAGCTTATTTTGGTATTGTACAGCCCCAGGTATTTGAGGGAACGCTCCCTATGAATAAAGTAATTCCCTTCGTTAAATACGAAAGAACAGGACTTTCTGAAAACTACTCTTTAGAATTAAAGACTCGCTTGTTACAACTAATGGAAGACGAGAAGCCTTATCTGGATAGTGATCTGCGCTTAAATGATATCGCCAAAACACTTGATATTTCAAGGCATCATGCCTCGCAGGTGATCAATGAACATTTTAAGATGAATTTTTTTGACTTTGTTAACCAACACAGGATTAGGGAAGCAGAAAAGCTGTTGTTACAAAAAAATCATGTATTAAATGTTAGAGCGATCGCCTACCAATCTGGCTTTAACAGCAGAGCTTCATTTTACAAGGCTTTTAAGAAACTTACAGGAATTACTCCAAAGGAATATCGCCGTCATAATCTGGCTTCCTGAGTGTTCAATTCTTATGGACAATCCACAACTTCTTTTGAAATCTAAGTCTTTATGTAGTACCTTATAAGTAATGACGGTTTTAAATTTTAGCATATTATTTTTGATTTAAAAACTATGAGCTTTGTTCATTCCATTGTTCTCTTTTTCGCCTTCCTGGCATGGTTGCTCGCCTTTTTGTTCTTTATTCGCAAAAACGGGGATAGGTACTCTAATGCCCTCTTAGGGCTATTCCTTGTATTTTTTGGGTACAATTTGTTATTCAATGTTTTCTATTGGTCGGACTACGAACCCTCATTTATGGCCATGGTGGCATTTACCGATGACATTCCCCTGGCTTTTTACGGTTTTTTGTTCTTCGCCTATGTGCGCCGTGTGGTAGCAGGAATAAAAATAAATGTGAAAGACATCATCCACCTTCCACTCCTGCTTTTTGTTTTCTATCAATATGGGGGTCACTATTTTTTATCATTTAGTGAAAAACTAGCAGCTTATGAAAATGGTAATATGTATGAGAATGTAAACGTCATACCCGGTGCAGTGTTCATTTTGATTGCGGCGATGACAGCATACCTGATCTTAGGATATGTGTGGTATGTAAAGCACTATCATGAAGATCCCTTTAAGCGCAAATGGTTGCAATTAATGACTTTGTTTTTTGCCCTTTTTGTTCTGTCATGGATCACGTTCTACACCCTATATGAGTTCTATATCGTGCCGGAAGGATTAGACTATTTTATTTCATTTTTTATGATCCTGCAGGTTGGCTTAATCGCCTATTTTGCCTTTATGCACGCTAAGATTTTTGATACCCCTGTCAGTGCTTCGGCTATATTTCCATTCTTTAAATATCAAAGAACAGGTTTGTCTAAAGAATATTCTGAAGAACTAAAATTACGGTTAGTTGAATTGATGGACACGGAAAAACCATATTTAGACAGCGATCTTCGTCTGGGTGACCTCGCAAATATGTTAGATATTCCCAGACATCATGCTTCCCAAATCGTTAATGAACATTTTAGTTCCAACTTTTTTGACTTTATCAATCAGTATCGAATTAAAGAAGCCGAACAGTATCTTTCAGAGAAAAACTCACGCCTTACTATTCAAAAAATAGCCTATCAATCTGGCTTTAACAGTAGGTCATCTTTCTATAAAGCCTTTAAGAAGCTTACAGGTATTACACCCAAGGAATACCGAGATCACAATTTGGCCTCTTGATACCACTCCTCAAAATGTCTCATCTTATCGGCAGAGAATGTGATGTTTGTAAGCGAAGACAGTTTTAAAAAATCATTGATTTGTTTTACTCCGCAATTGTAAAGGTAAGGCAGTGAGGCGTCTTACTTCTAAAAGAACAAGTAGATTCCATTTAAACTTTGTTCTCATTTTTTGAAGTGATTTTTGAATTAGCAACCTTTCGTCCTTCCTGCCTGCCTTTCTCAATTGCTTAATAACTCAAGCAAATTTCTAACGAAAACTTTACATCTATGAAGGTAAACAATTACTGGATGGTGTTGGTGTTGTTTTTTATGGGGATCACCCAGGCACTGGCACAACGAACAATTACAGGTACGGTAACCGACCAGGCAGGGCTTCCCCTACCCGGGGTGAATGTCCTGGTTAAGGGGACCACTACAGGGACTCAGACCGATTTTGATGGCAACTACGCCATTGCTGCCGATACAGGGCAAACCCTGGTCTTCTCCTATCTGGGCCAGAAAACAGAAGAACGTGCCGTTGGCGCATCAGATACCGTGAATCTACAAATGGTAGAAGATGCACAGGCCCTGGAAGAGGTGGTCGTCACCGCACAGGGAATCAGAAGAGAGCAGCGCTCTCTGGGCTATGCCGTAAGTAAGATTGATAGCGAGGCTATCGAAGACCGCCCCGAAGGTGATTTGGGAAGGGTCTTACGAGGCAAAGCAGCCGGGATCAATATTACCGCTACCAACGGAGTATCTGGTTCGGGGACCAACATTATCATTCGTGGGTTTACCTCTATTACCGGTAGTAACCAACCCCTCTTTGTGATCAACGGAGTACCCTTTGATGGTGGAGCTAACGAACAGAATACCTTTTTTGACGCGGTAACCGAATCTAGCCGATTTTTAGACCTGGATCCCAACACCATAGAAAGTGTAAACGTACTTAAAGGGCTTAGTGCCTCTGTACTCTATGGAGAACGTGGAAGAAACGGAGTGATCCTGATCACCACAAAGAATGGTAGCTCTCAAGCCGCCACAGGGAAAACTGAAGTCACTGTTTCGCAATCCATGTTCTTTAACGATCCTATTCTTCCAAAATACCAAAACGATTTTGGTGGTGGATTCCATCAAAATTTTGGTTTCTTCTTTAGCAACTGGGGTGCTTCCTTTGATGCAGGTGTTCTAAGTAATCAATTTCTGGAAAACAACCCTCTTTTTATAAGACGTGAAGGCGGACTGGCTTTACTCAGAAATCCGTTATCACAGCTTAATGATCCTACTTTGGCAGCAGGTTTTGAAGATATTGCAAACTCTGAATACCCTTACATTCCTTACAATAGTGTAGATCAGTTCTTTAAAACCGGCACTGTCGTAAGTACATCTGTAGGGATTCGGGGAGGAAATGAAAATGTAAGCTATTCTGCCAATTACGGCTATCTGGAAGATAAAGGCTTTACTCCTGGTAATAGCTTGAGAAGAAACACATTGGGCATTGGTGGTAGAGCTACTTTATCTAATAAGATTACCGTAAACGCAGCACTGAATTTTTCAAGAACAGACTATAAGACCCCACCTATTGCAGCTTCTGGCGGAAGTGGTACAATTAGCAGTGGAAGCTCCGTTTTTGGTGATGTCATGTACACCCCAAGAAGTGTAGATCTTTTTGGACTTCCCTTTCAAGCCTTGGATGGCAGAAGCGTGTACTATCGCTCAGGGAACGATATTCAAAACCCCAGATGGACCGTAGCAAATGCCAAGGTAACACAGAACACAGATCGTGTCTTTGGGAATTTTAATCTTTCTTATGGGTTAACAGATTGGCTTAATGTTACTTACCGTTTAGGTTTAGATACCTATACAGAATTCAATTCTTACGGCCAAAATCGCGGCGGTGTAGATGGAGATGTTACGGGAATCTTTAGAACCATTACGGCCCGGAATACGGTATGGGACCATAGTTTGATCTTTAATGCAGATAAGAACCTTTCAGAAGACCTCAACTTAAAGGTGATTCTTGGTGCTACTGCCAGAAGGGATCTGTACCAACAAGATGGAGTAGAAAGCACGCAGCAATTGGTGTTTGGGATTTTAGAGCACTTTAATTTTGTAAATAGCGCTACGGTTGGTAGTTTCTTTAGTGGGACAAATTTGGCATCCAGAACCGAAGTGAACACCCTTGGGGTCTATGCAGACGCCACGCTCGGATACAAAGATTTCCTTTATTTAAATGGAGCCGTAAGAAGCGATTGGACTTCCACTCTAGAACGCGATAATCTTAACATTGTTTATCCAGGAGCCAGTATCTCCTTTGTACCTACCTCGGCTATTGAAGGAATTACCTCAGACTGGGGATTAAATTACTTAAAACTAAGACTTGGATACGGAACATCAGCCGGTTTCCCTCCAGCTTACAGTACCAGAAATACACTTGCCCTAAATTCCAGATTACTGGTAGACAATTCAGGCAATGTACTTTCAGGAAATGCCGTTGCAAACCGTTTGGGGAATGCAGATCTGGAGCCAGAAACAGTAACTGAGATTGAAGCGGGTATTGACAGTAAGTTCTTCAATAATATTCTAGGGCTTAATGTAAGTGTCTTCAAAAGAGAAACAGAAGATTTGATCACAGATCAAAACCTGGACCCATCAACAGGATTTACCGTAACACGAATTAACGCGGGAAAACTAGAGACCAAAGGGATAGAAGTAGATTTTGATATCACTCCTATCCGTACAGAAAACTTTCGTTGGAACATCAGTGGTAATTACTATGCGGATGAGAGTACGGTCACCGAGCTTCCGGAGGGAACCGAACAAATTGCGCTTACTGGAACCATAGGAGGCAGGCCTGCAAACTATGCAGTTGAAGGCCAGCCCTTTGGGATATTACTGGGAAGCACAGTGGTTAGAACCAATGGACAACTCACAGTAGACAGTAACGGGGATTATATTACTGGTCAGAGCACCACCGATATAATCGGAGACCCTAACCCAGACTGGACAGCTACTTTAAACAATGGCATTAGCTACAAAGGTTTCAACTTTAATATGAGCTGGCAGTACCGCCATGGTGGGGACATTTTCTCTCAAACGGCGGCCACCCTAATTGGCCGAGGAGTTGTAGATGCCGATGGAAAATTGGATAGTGAAAAGACTTTTGTCCTTCCCGGGGTAAAGGCCGATGGTTCGCCCAATGATATTCAACTAACAACAACAAGGATATACTTTAACAACCTGCTCTTTGGAGCGAATGAGTTGCAAATCTTTGATGGTACTACCCTTCGTTTGGCAGAGGTAAGCCTGGGCTATAATTTGCCCAAGAAATTTTTAGACAAAACGCCTTTCGGAGCGGTTTCTTTTACGCTATCCGGATCTAACCTTTGGTACAAAGCATTCAACTTCCCTGATGATGTAAGATTCGACACCAATAGTATTAGTACTGGTGTGGGTAACGGGCAGGGAATAGACTTTATCACTGGGCCAAGTTCCAGAAGGTATGGACTTACTGTAAAAGCAACCTTTTAGTAATACGATATAAAAATGATAATAATGAAAAGAAAACTAAGACAAGTATATAAAGGGCTACTGGCAGTAGCGCTGGTTTTAGGTGGATCTTGCGAGGTAACGCAACTTGAAATCCTTGAAAATCCAAATGCAGTTGCTCCAAATCAATCAGATATCGACTTCTTTTTGAATAGCATACAGGTGGCAGCAATTACCATGTTCGATGGTACGCCCTTAGACAATAGTGAACTCTCTGAAGCAGGGATGGAAGTTTCCAGAATAGGACACATGTTTGGCCCGACATATCAAAACGCTTATACTCCTACAAACCTCAATGGGGCCTGGAGGGCTGTATATTCTTCCGCTTTGCCAGACATAAGAACGATGGTACCCCTGGCTGAGGAGCAGGAGCTTTTTACCCATGTTGGGATTGCTAAAGTCCTGGAAGCCTATATGATGGTGACCATGGTAGACTTTTTCGGGGATATTCCTTTTTCTGAAGCTACTCTTGGTGTAGAATTCTCAAACCCAAAGGTAGACCCTGGGGCTGAGATTTATGCGGCCATGGAAGCCCTTCTTGATGAAGCCATCGCGGATTTTGGGAAGAGTGAAAAAACACTCCCCTCTAACGATCTCTTTTACGATGGTGATGAAGCCAAATGGGTTAAACTGGCCAATACGCTTAAGTTAAAGATGTATGTACAAACCCGTCTGGTAGACGGCTCTGTGTCCGGAAAGATCAATAGCATTATCTCTAGCGGAAACTACATTACTTCTGCAGAAGACGATTTTCAGATGCAATGGTCTTCAACAGATACAAATCCTGATAGCCGCCATCCAGAATTCGGACCAAATTTTGACAATGGTACCGGGGAGTACATGAATACAACTTATATGTATTGGTTGATAGAGGAAAAGGGGATTCAGGATCCTAGATGGAGATACTATTTCTATAGGCAAACCGATATGAATACTACGAATACCAATGAGCAGAATTGCATTACTGAATTTGCCCCTGAGCATTTTGGTCCGGAGGATATCTTTTGCAATTTCTCTAACGAAGGCTTCTGGGGCAGGATACATGGCGATGCTGACGGGATCCCACCAGACAGAGGGCTTAGAACTACCTTTGGTCTCTATCCGGTAGGAGGGCTCTTTGATGACAACTCGACGGCAACCATAACAGGAAGGAATATAGGGCTCCAAGGAGCCGGAATATCACCCTTCCTACTCTCTTCTTTTGTAGACTTTATGTTGGCCGAAACAGCACTTACCATAGGAACAACAGGAGACGCCAGAACCTATCTGGAAAACGCCATTCGTAAATCTATGGATAAGGTAATCAACTTTGCGCCAGATCAGGTAGATCCTACCCTGGCGGCTACTCAGGCTGATGTAGACAACTATATCTCTGTAGTGCTAGATCTGTACGACAATGCGGGGTCGCAGCAAGAGCAGCTAGCAGTAATTACCAAAGAGTACTTTATTGCAGCCTGGGGTAATGGGGTTGAGCCTTACAATACCTATAGGAGAACCGGTTTACCTAATCTGCAGCCTACAGAAGTTGCTGATCCGGGAAGTTTTATCCGCTCGTTCTTTTATCCTCAGGTATTTGCTGATTCTAATTCGCAGGTAGATCAAAAAGCCGATCAGGATGTACAGGTATTCTGGGATAACAACCCGGCCGGATTCGTCGATTAACTAAAAAAAGAAATGACAATGAAAAATAGTTTTAAATATATTATGCTCATCGCCTTGGCAGTTTTTTGGAGCTGCGAAGATGAAGATAAGCTACCGTTTGAAAGAATTACCAGGGAGGCTCCAACGGCGGGAGGACTAAGAACCATAAATATCATATCGCCTACTATAGACCTCCTTGATATTGCCAATTCTGAGTTTTCCGTTGAAGTAGAAGAATGGGACGATCAGGACGGCGGACTGTTAGAGTCTGTAGACGTATTTGTACAGTTTCAAGACCAAACTCCTGATAACGGAGACAGTAGCGCACCCGAAGTACTCATAAGCAACATTCCTGCTTCTACTTTTAGCGTAAATGGAACCTCCGGACTCCCGCGGGCAACCATTACAGTCCCCGCTCAGGACGCAGTTGCAATATTGGGGCTTGATATAACCTCTGATATTGACGGGGGAGATATTTTTAGGTTCCGTCTGGCATTAAACCTTACGGACGGATCTGTGTTCTCTTCAGGTAATCTTGAAGGTAATATCACCGGGGTATTCTTTTCTTCTCCCTTCTCCTATCCGGCAAACGTGGTATGCAATATTGAGGACACCACAATATTTACCGGAGACTATCAATTGGAATTCATAAGTGGTACATTTGACGCCTTTGGAGGTTCGGATGCGTATGCCAGCGGGCCTGTAACAATTACTGCGAATTCGGGAACCCAAAGAGTAGTTCAGAACGTGCAATACTTACCATCTTTAGGTCCTTTCTCAGGGCAATTAATTTTTGACCTTGTTTGTGGAAGAACAGTGGTGCCAGAACAAATGGCCCCTGCAGGTTGCGGACCAGGAATAGTGCAACAGTCCGGAACCGAAAATTTAGGAAGGTTTGACATCAATGATGACAGTGAATTCACCGTAATTTTCAATGATGAGACCACATCGGCCTGTGGTGCAACCCCCTACGAAGTGGTATTAAGGTTCACCAAAATGTAATAATGCCTGATACTTTTACAAAAGAGCCTTCAAATTGATTGAAGGCTCTTTTATTTTTGAAAAGACTTGTAGCTGTTTTAACGCTTACTTTATCATTCCAAGGTGGATGATTTCTTCTTTACTTAAATGCCTCCAATGGCCACGGGGTAAATCTTTTTTGGTCAGGCCTGCAAAGACCACCCGGTCTAACTTAATTACATCATAACCAAGATGCTCAAAAATACGGCGAACAATACGGTTTCTTCCGCTGTGAATTTTAAGGCCTACCTCTTTTTTTGGCGCATTAGCAATATAACTTACCTCATCAACCTGAACCAGGCCGTCTTCCAGCTTAAGGCCCGTTTGGATTTTTCTAAAGTCGTCGGCCTTTAGGTTTTTGTTCAATTCAACGTGGTAAATTTTACGTACTCCATGTTTAGGATGGGTGAGCTTTTTTGCAAGGTCTCCATCGTTGGTAAACAACAATAAACCAGTGGTATTCCTGTCGAGACGACCCACAGGTACCAGTCTTGATTTAGAGGCATTCGATATCAGTTCCATCACGGTTCGCCTCCCTCTTTCATCGCTGGTTGTCGTAATAAAGTTCTTGGGTTTGTTTAAGAGAACATATTCCTTTTTCTCAGGATTTAGTAGGCGTCCATCGAACTTCACAACGTCCCCAGGACTTACTTTGTAACCCATTTCGGTAATGGTCTCTCCATTGACAGAGACGTTTCCGGCAGCTATATAAACGTCCGCCTCCCGCCTTGAGCATACTCCTGAATTTGCTACATATTTATTAAGTCTTATCAGATTCGAATCTGAAGCACTCTCAGCCATCTTTGGTCTTTGGCCAGAAGTTTTAAAACGCCTATCTTTCCCATAGCTCTCCCGCTGCTTTCCTCTGCCTTTCCTGTCTTTGTTATACCCTGATTTGGCCATCGTTAAAATTTTCGCAAAGGTAGCCAAATGTGCATCTCATACCCTATGGAATAGGAGAAATTTTAATCTTTGAAAGTTACAGTAGATTGTCTTTCCCGATTTACAGATAAGTGCGTCACGTCTGGTCTTGCATAATGGCCGACAGGGTCGAAGTTCTGGCGTTCTTCCAATACCCGATTGAAATCTAGATTGGCGTAAATAAGACCTTCCTTATTCACTTGTGGTTCTATAAGCCATTCGCCATCTGGGCCTGCTATACAGGACCCTCCATTTCCCAAAACGTCCGGAGCTTTTTTCAGTATTTCTTGGAGATGTGGAGTATCTGGCGGAAAGTCCGTGGTTCGCATCAGTGAAGAAACAGAAATTACATAACTACGCCCTTCTCTGGCAATAAAGCGGGTAATGTCCTTGGTATTGTTTTCGTTGCCCGGCCAGACTGCGACATGGAGATTTTCGCCTTGACCATAGAGTGCTGCTCTTGGTAGCGGCATCCAGTTCTCCCAACAATTAAGTCCGCCTACTGTAAATTGCTTTAAAGGATGTACCTGCAGGCCGTTCCCATCTCCGGGAGCCCATGTCAGACGTTCGTCATAAGTGGGTTGTAATTTTCTATGAACCGACTTAATTGAGCCTTTCTCGTTTATATAGACAAGCGAGCAATAAAGGCTATGTCCTCCCCTGTCTTCAGCGCGTTCCATGGTTCCCAGATAAGTAGCCATTTTAGTTTCCTTAGCCACCTGGCAGAGTCTGTCTAAATCTCCCGCCTTTATCTGAACAGCATTCTGAACATAATGCGCATGTATCTCTTTGTTTATCTTTAGATTCCAGGCAGCACCATCAGTATAGGCCAACCAAAATGGATATCCTGGCAATAAGGCTTCTCCGAAAACCAATAACTCTGCCCCTTCACTATTTGCTTCCCGCATACAAGCTTCGATTTTTTGAAGAGTAGCCTCTTTGTTTAACCAGACAGGTGAAATTTGGGCTATCGCCACTTTTAGCGTGTTTTCCATTAGAATATACGGTTTATAACGAGGTCAAGATCAATAAGTAAAATACTGAAAACCCCAATAATAATAATAAACTTAAGAATGTTATGCAGCCAAACGTAGTCTTTCTTACTTTCCGATTTCCATAGTAAAATCAAAAAAAATACGAGCAAAACAATACTACCAATAAAATAGAAATACATATATCCGACATCAAAAAAATTAATGAGCAGCATAGCCGGTACTACTGTAATTACCACCAGAACGCTAACACAGGTTTTAGAAAACTTTGGTCCATAAAGAATAGGAACGGTTTTGTAGTCCTGAGCCAGGTCGCCAGCCATATTTTCCATGTCTTTTATCATCTCTCTGGCCAATATCAGTAAGAATAAAAAAATGGCATGTACGAAAATCACCGTTTCAAAATTTTTATAGTATACAAATACCGCGAAGAAGGGTGAAATTGCCAGTACTGCTGATACTAAATTTCCAAGAAAAGGAATTCTTTTCAATTTGTGGGAGTAAAGCCAGATTCCAAAGATGTAAGCTGAAAAGAAAAGAACTGCTCTGAACGATACATAACTGGCCATCAATACCGATAGAAAATTAAGGACGAAGTAAGTTGATAGCTTTGTGCGTTGACTCACCAGGCGGTCCAACATGCTCTTTCTGGGCTTATTGATCAGGTCCTTTTCCGAGTCATAAAAGCTGTTAATAATATATCCTCCAGCGATTACAAGGGCTGAAGCCAAAACAATGATAAACAAATTAAGGTCGAAAACTACCTTTCTAAGTGGAAAGGAAGGCGCTAAGATATATATGGAGGCCAAATACTGAGCAAGGGCAATCATCAAAATATTATAGCCTCTTACTATAGAGAAAAGACTCAGTGATTTTAGTAATAGCAGTTTATTTCTTCTGCTAAGCATGGTTGGGTGGTATTAGAAGTTATAGACCACCTCCAGATTGTATCCCCGTAGTGCTTTTTTTGCCTTCTCAATGTCCTGAGTAAAACCAAGAATATACCCCCCGCCACCAGAACCACATAATTTCAAATAGTAGTCATTGGTTTCTATTCCCTGTTTCCACAGTTTGTGAAATTCTTTCGGGATCATTGGTTTAAAATGGTTCAATACCACATGTGAAAGCTGTTTTAGATTCCCAAATAGCGATTTTACATTGCCATTAATAAAATCTTCAACACAGGCATCCGTATGCTTGATGAACTGATCTTTCAAAACATTTCTGAAACCTTCCTGCTTCATCTTTTCCATAAAAATCTGAACCATTGGAGCCGTTTCACCGGTGGTGCCGCTATCAAGTAAAAAAACCGCGCCTTTGCCTTGTTGGTTTTGAGAAGGCAGGCTGGTAGACTCAATATTGTTTTGAGAATTAATGAGAATTGGTAAACTTAAATAACTATTAAGCGGGTCGAGCCCTGATGACTTACCATGAAAAAAAGACTCCATTTTTCCGAATATCTCCTTGAGTCTCAACAACTTTTCCCTGGTGAGGTTTTCTAAAACCGTGATCTTGTCTGTCGCATATTTGTCATAAATGGCCGCCACAAGTGCACCGCTACTACCAATTCCATAACCCTGAGGAATAGAGCTATCAAAATACATTCCGGCTTCTACGTCTCTTCTCAACGCAGCTAAATCAAAGCGTACCCAATCCGGTTCTGCCCGGTCTAAGTGCTCTAAATAACTGACAAACTTACGAAGTCCCTGATTTGAAAGCCCGGCTTTCTCATTTGGTTGTTCGTCTGTTTTCAACCCCCCTTTGAAGAAATTATACGGTATTGAGAGTCCTTTAGAATCCTTAATAATTCCGTATTCTCCAAAGAGTAAGATTTTAGAATAAAAAAGCGGTCCTTTCATTTCTTTTATGGAATTGAAACTTTAAAATACGAAACTTTATCAAGAGCCTGTTCTAAACATCGATTTTTTGTGCTCCCTCTCCAATTCCGTCACAAATATAGTGCCCGTTTTCACAATATGCAACCAACTCATCTTCAACAAACTGGAGTACTCTCTTTTTTTCCTCCTCCGGATAGAGCAAATGAACATTGGCTCCGGCATCTAAAGTAAAACATATAGGACAGCCTGAAGACTTCCTAAATGCCCATATTTTTTCAATTATTCTTAAAGTATTGGATTTCATCAAAACAAAATAAGGAAGGCTAGTCATCATCATAGCGTGAAGTGTAAGGGCTTCACTTTCCACAATTTCAATGAAGGCACTAAGGTCACCCTCTTTAAAAACCTTTTTTAATTGCTCCAGGTTCTTGTGGGCCTGTGCAAAACGTGCACTTGCAAAAGGATGGTTGTGCATTAGGTTATGGCCTACTGTACTACTAACTTCTTTTACTCCCTCATGTACCAGTAAAATGGTATCCTGATAATTTTTAAAAACTGGATGAACTTCATAAGGGTAGGCTATTCCGAAAAGGTCTGTACTCCCAGTTATTCCGGCATGTTGCCCCCATATTACAAGACCTCCGTCAATACTTCTGCTTGCGCTGCCAGATCCCAATCTTGCCAAAAACGAAGCTTTTTTTCTAAAGAAGTCGTCACGCATTTGAGGATTGAATCTCCTTTCTATATCTGTAAGACAAAGGGCCAAAGCAGACATCCCACTGGCAGAAGAAGCGATACCGCTACTGTGCGGGAAAGAGTTCCTGGTATCAATTTTAAAATGATAATCTTTAAGAAAGGGCAGATAAGTCTCAATTCTGGAGAAAAAAGTATGGATTTTAGGTTTAAAATCCTCTTTCGGGCTTCCGTCCAGGAGAAGATCGAACGAAAAGTCGGAATTTCTTTCACTCAAGCGACTAAAAAGAACGGTAGTTTCAGTAAAACTACTGTTCAAAGTAAAGCTGACAGATGGGTTGGCCGGTATTTGATTTTCTTTTTTGCCCCAATACTTCACCAGTGCAATATTACTCGGAGCCTTCCAGCTAATCTTTCCTTCTCTTTCTAATCCGGGGTAGTCTGAAGGAACAAATTCGTTTAATGTCATGTGCGGCACACTTTAGGCAAAGATAATTCTTAAGCTTGTTTAGCGTGGTATCAAATAAAATAAATTGCTATTTTAGACTGCATAGGCTATTTTTTTGAAAAGAAAACTCTTTCATATCGTTCTTGCCGTGGCCCTTTGCTTGCTCATAGGGTTTCTGTCAAGTTTTGCAACACAAAGTGCCATTAATGATTGGTATCCCGGCCTGAGGAAACCAAGTTTTAACCCACCCAACTGGATTTTTGCGCCTGTTTGGAGCGTTCTATATGTCTCAATGGGAGTGGCCGCCGGACTTGTATGGGCCAAGGGTTTTTATCATAAGTGGGTAAAAACTGCTCTCTACTACTTTGGATTTCAACTCTTGTTTAATGCGCTTTGGAGCGTCGTCTTCTTCGGATTTAAAAGTCCATTTTGGGCATTAATGGTAATTCTGGTTTTAATGGTACTAATTTTAATTACCATGAAGTGGTTTAAGGTTGTGACCAAAATTGCCGCATATCTATTGGTCCCCTACTTTCTTTGGGTATGTTTTGCCACAATTTTGAACTTTAAGATCTGGGAATTGAATTGATCATAGCGCCTTCCCCTGAATTATTCTTCCTCTACCATCTGTAACAACTTCAAGGTAGTTCTATGGTTTCTAGCGGTGGCCGTAACCTTGAGTTTTTTTTCAATCACATTAGTGCTTAGCTTGGCCTTGCCCATGCCATTTAAGCAGAGTAGATAAGCACAACTACCCAGAACTATGCACTTTTCCGTTTCGTATTTTTCTACCTCAAATTTCTCAACCCATTGATTTTCAGGAAGCTCACTAAGGAAAACGTAAAACATATAATTATCCCGAAAAGCTTCCGATTCTAAAAAAGGATTGGCCGCAATTATGGTCTTCAATTGGTGAGCTGCCAAGACCAAAACAGACACATCAAAACCAAAAGTATTTTTAATTTCAGAACATATAGCACCCTCCAATTTGTCTGTCTCCTTTTGCTCAGAACTAAAAACTACATTACCACTCTGTATATATGTTCTCACAGCAGAAAAGCCAAGCTCTTCAAATAAGGCCTTTAAAACTACCATTTTGATTTTTTTATGTCCACTGACATTTATTCCTCTCAGAAGGGCAATATAAGTTGGCATAATGCAGAATTTTGTTGACTTTCTACAAGTTATCCATTTCCTAACAAAGCAGATTATGAAGTATAAAATAATTCTACTACATTTAATGCCTACCATCAAAAAAATAAACCACAAACTCTATGGAAAACTATATCCTCGCGCTGGATCAGGGAACTACAAGTTGCCGCGCGTTGCTTTTTAATAGAACGGGAAGTATCGTTTCTACTACTCAAAAAGAATTTACACAACACTTCCCAAAGCCGGGATGGGTAGAGCACGATGCAAAAGAAATTTGGTCTACCCAGTCTGCCATGGCATCTGAAACTTTAGCAAGCAAAGGACTATCTGGTGACAATATTGCTGCTGTCGGAATTACCAATCAAAGAGAAACCGTAGTAGTCTGGGACAAAAACTCAGGAGAACCTGTCTATAATGCCATTGTGTGGCAGGATAAGCGTACCGCGGACTACTGCGATGAGCTCAAGGCAGCCGGAAAAGCTGAGCTTATTCGAAAAAAGACAGGTCTTGTCATTGACGCCTATTTCTCTGGTACAAAAGTAAAGTGGATATTAGATAATGTAGATGGGGCAAGAGCTAAAGCAGAGGCCGGAGAATTACTTATGGGTACTATTGATAGCTGGTTGATTTGGAATATGACCAAAGGCCAACTGCACATTACCGATGTAACAAATGCATGTCGTACGCTTTTTTTCAATATTAATACTCTGGATTGGGACGATGAGCTTCTAGAGCTCTTTGATATTCCCAAAAGCATACTACCTCAAGTGAGGCAGTCAAGTGAGGTTTATGGTCACACTGATCCTGGTTTTCTGGAAGCCGAAATTCCTATTGCAGGTATAGCAGGAGATCAGCAGGCCGCCTTGTTCGGGCAAATGTGCACAAAACAGGGGATGGTAAAAAACACTTACGGTACCGGTTGCTTCATGCTTATGAATATTGGTGATAAACCAATTTTTTCTGAAAATAACCTTCTTACTTCGGTAGCCTGGCAAATTGATGGAAAAGCGCAATATGTCCTTGAAGGAAGCATTTTTATAGCGGGTGCAGTCGTTCAGTGGTTGCGAGACAGTCTGAAAATTATTGAGTCTTCGGTTGAAGTAGAGCAATTGGCAGCTTCTGTTGACAGCTCTGAAGGGGTTTATTTTGTACCGGCATTTGCCGGTCTTGGAGCACCGCATTGGAATCAATATGCGCAAGGCACCATTTTTGGACTTACCAGGGGAAGTACTGATGCGCATATCGCCAGAGCTGCTCTTGAATCTATCGCCTATCAAACCATGGATATCTTAAAGGCCATGGAAGCAGATTCGGGTATTTCAATAAAGGAACTAAGGGTAGATGGCGGGGCCACAGTAAACAACATGCTGATGCAATTCCAGTCTGATGTACTCAATACCGAGACAGTAAGACCTAAAATAGTTGAGACTACTGTAATGGGAGCGGCCTTCCTTGCAGGACTTGCCGTGGGCTATTGGGAGAGCCTCGAAGAGATTCAGAAGCTTTGGCAAACCGATGTCAGATTTAAACCGACTTCAGAAAGAGCTGAAATCGAAAATGGCATTAGCGGGTGGTATAGAGCTATCGAGGCATTAGAATACTGGACAAAACAAAACTAAGAAAACAGGCTAATGACACCTTTTATCGCAGAAATTATAGGAACATTTCTCTTGCTTTTACTCGGGCTTGGCGTTGTAGCCAATGTAGTTCTGGAAAAAACCAAATCTACAGACAGGGGATGGATGGTGATAACAACAGGATGGGCTCTGGCGGTTTTTGTAGGAGTTGCAGTTTCCGCTCCTTACAGCGGAGCGCATATTAATCCGGCAGTCACGATTGGCCTTGCGGTTGCTGGCGAATTTCCATGGGAGTCTGTACCGTCTTACCTTTTGGCACAATTTATTGGAGCGGCGCTTGGAGCCTTGATAGTTTGGATTACTTATAAAGGGCATTTTGAGCTAACCGAAGACAAAGAAACTAAAAGGGCTGTGTTTTGTACGGCGCCTGCAATCAGGAACAGCATTTCAAATCTCTTTAGCGAAATGGTAGGGACTTTTGTTCTGGTCTTTACCGTATTATATTTTACTCCGGCCGAGATACAGGACACTAAGGCCATAATTGGGTTGGGTTCTGTTGGTGCGCTTCCTGTGGCTTTTTTGGTATGGGCTATTGGGCTATCGCTTGGAGGCACCACAGGTTACGCTATAAACCCTGCACGAGATCTCGGACCTAGAATTATGCATGCAATTTTGCCTATCAAAGACAAAGGTGATAGTGATTGGGGATACAGTTGGATTCCGGTTATTGGCCCTGTTCTGGGGGGTATTCTGGCCGCTTTGCTAGCTCTTGCGCTTGCTTAATGTACCAGGAACCTAGCTCGTTATTGCTTGAGCAGCCATATAAGCACCTGTCCACGCATTCTGAAAGTTAAACCCACCTGTAATCGCGTCAATATTGAGTATCTCTCCTGCGAAATATAGATTCGGAAGAATTTTACTTTCAAATGTTTTAAAGTTCACCTCTTTGAGATCCACTCCGCCCGCTGTTACAAATTCCTCTTTGAAAGTGCTTTTACCTTCCACGAGGAATTCGGAGAGGGTGAGCTGCCTGGCAAGGCGCTCTAACTCCTGTTTAGAAACATCTGCCCACCGCTTTTGTTCTGTTATTCCTGAAGCCTTCACCAGGTTGGCCCATAGCCTCCTTGGCAATTCAAAAGCTGCCGTTCGTAAGACCGTTTTCTTGACTTCAACTTCTTTCACTTTCAGCAAGAGAGAAAGAACTCCTTCTGTATGATACTCCGGAAGCCAATTGATACGAATCCTAAACCTGTAATTGTAAGAGTTCAAGCTTCTCGCCCCCCAGGCCGATAGTTTTAGAATTGCAGGTCCGCTAAATCCCCAATGCGTGACTAGTAAAGGGCCCTGGGCTACTAGCTTAGCTGATAATTCACTCTTGCTTTTAAGTTTTACGGTAATCGCTTTACCCGGAAGTTTTTTGCTCAAAACTTCCACTCTGGCCTCGGTACTAATCCCCTGAATTCCCTTAATGCGATCATCATTAATATTGAAGGTAAATAAGGAAGGTACTGGTTCTATGATGGTATGACCCAGTCCGGCAAGCACATTCCACATTTTGGTATTGCTACCAGTAGCTAAAAGCACATACGTTGCCTGATAAACTTTTTTAATGGATTTGACCGTCCATCCTACTACCGCCCCAGGTTTCTCGTTTTCTAGGGGTAAAATTGTTCTCACTGTACTTTGTCTTAGCACTTTAATCCCAAGGCTTTCCGCCTCACCAACCAGGCAGTCAATAATGGTCTGTGAAGAATCGGTAACTGGGAACATCCTTCCGTCTGCTTCAGTTTTAATTAAAACTCCTTTTTCTTCAAAGAAATTGACAATATCCTGTGTAGCATGGGTATGGAAAGGACCGAGAAGTTCCTTTCTTCCTCTGGGATAATTTTTAACAAGTTCGGCTGGTTCAAACTGTGCATGGGTTACATTACAACGCCCGCCACCAGACACCTTGACCTTGGTAAGAACTTGTTTTCCCCTCTCAAGAATAGCTATTTTCCAGTTAGGTCTCTCCCGGGCAATGTGTATCGCTCCGTAAAAACCTGCTGCTCCTCCCCCTACAATTATTACATCGAACATTAATGGAGACGTTCTGGGTAGTTGGTAAAAATACCATCTACGCCAATTCGTTTCATTTTGATAATGTCGTTAGGTTCATTCACTGTCCAGGTATAAACTTTAAAGCCAGCCTCTTTGATGGCATTGACGTTTTCTCTGTTCAGCATTTTAAAATTGGGGTTAATAGCCACGGCATTGAGATCTTTCGCTATCTGAATTGCCTCTAAAGGATCGGCTTCAGTGAGCACGGCTATAGCTATAGTAGTGTTAGACGATCGAGCTTTTTGTAATTCATCCCAATTAAAACTTGAGATTACAAATTGATCCTTGGTCCAACTCTTTTTGGCCGTATAATCTTCAATTATTGAATTCACATCTTTGGCGGTCTGTGCTCCTTTCAATTCTATGTTCAAAGAAACGCGACCGTCTATTAAATCTAGTACTTCATAAAGCTCTGGAATGGTATGCCCTCCTACCAGTTCAAGTTTTTTAAGATCTTTTAGCGTATATTCTTCTATAGGGCCTGTACCATTAGAGAGCTTCTCAACATTCTCGTCATGAAAGACCACAATTTCTCCTGTTTTGATCTTAAACACATCGATCTCTATCATGTCTACCCCTATCTCCATCGCCTTCTCAACAGATGGGAGAGTGTTCTCGGTTACATGACCCATTGCACCCCTGTGGCCAATGACCAAAAAAGTACCCGATCTATCTTCACAGCTCATAATACAAAGTACCAAAAACAATAATGCAAACTGTCTCATTTCGAAGCATCTTTATATATAAAAATACGATTATAAGCTTAAACCCGGTACAGAACTTTCCTTTTTAAAGTACTATTCCAGGAGGTATATAAAAGATTCCAGAGGTTCTAAAATTACTTCGAGCTGACCTTCACCTTCCTTTACAGACAATTCTTTTTGTTCGTGAAACAATTGATCTTTAAGCAGATACTTCCCATCTGTAAGCTCCCATTTTTGCACAATTTCCCTGGGAAGTTTTAAATCAAAGGTGTAGGTTTCGTTCTTATCAAAGTTGGTGATGATTATGAGTTTCTCCTGCCCGGACCAGCGGACAAACGAAAGCACCCTATGATTGTAATTTTCGGTATGCTCCCTATTGTAATAATGAATGTCCTTGTAATCTCCCATCAGGGCCTCGCTATTAATAGTAAAATTTAGTAGGCGCTTGTAAAAATCGCGGAGGGATTTCTCTTTTTCTGTAAGTTGCCCTCCATCGAATTTTTTATCGTTCATCCATCTCTGATGATGAGGTACTCCAATATAATCGAAAATGGAGGTTCTGGTCGGTTTACCAAATCCTGCATCTTCCCTTGCTGGTTCGCCTACCTCCTGACCGAAATAAATCATAGTTGGAGAAGTACTGAGAGTAGCCGAGACCACCATAGCCGGCTTTCCTATCTCCGCATCTCCAACAAACTCATGACTTGCAATGCGCTGCTCATCATGGTTTTCCATGAAATGTAGCATATGATGCTCTATATCGGCAAGGCCTTTTTGTACAACAGGGATATGATCTGTCCAGCCATGACCCTGCATGATATGCTTAAGACTATCATACAATTCTACCTTGTCATACAAGTAGTCCATTTTTCCTTTTTGAATATAAGCTCTGTAGAGGTTGGGGTCGTAGACTTCAGCAAGGAGAAAGGCCTCAGGATTCTGCATTTTAATATTAGAATTCATATAGCTCCAGAATTCAACAGGTACCATCTCAGCCATGTCAAAACGAAATCCGTCCACGCCCATATCTAACCAATATAAGGCAATATCCTTGAATTTTTTCCAGGAGTCAGGAACTTCCTTATCAGACCAGAATCTGTAATGCTCTTCGTAATCTTTGGAAGCATATTCTTCAGGGAGCAGGTCAAATTCTGCAGTGCCTTCTGGGGTTACCCCATAATTAATTTTCACGGTTTCGTACCAATCGTGAAAATTGGGTTGAGAAAGTCGTGACCCATTTCCCGTCCACTTGGCAGGAACTTCCTTAAATTTTCCATCTACCATGGAATGGCTTTCACCTCCCAGCGGAACGTATCCTGCTTCCCAAATTGGTAATTGAAAAGCACTGTCAGGGATGTAATAGAAGTTATTGTCTCTTACGTATGTCACAGAGAGGTCATCAGACTTTCCAAAGGGTTCAATTCCTTCAGGGGAGGATTTTCCCTCGTAGTTTCTTGCCACATGGTTTGGAACAATGTCTATTAAAAGTTTCAAATTTGCTTTATGTGTTCTTTGAATTAAAGCCTTGAATTCTTCGAGTCGCATACCCGGATCATCTGCCAGATCAGGGTTTACGTTATAATAATCTTTTACGGCATAAGGGGAACCTGCCCGGCCTTTGATCACGTCCGGGTCATCAGTGGAAATTCCATAAGCGGCATAATCGTTAACAAGGGCATGATGCGGCACCCCTGTATACCAAATATGGGTGACCCCTAAATCTTTGATCTCCCTTAAGGCCTTATCACTGAAATCGGAAAATTTTCCAACACCATTTTCTTCAAGTGTACCCCAGGGTTTATTGGTGGTCCTGGTATTTCCAAACAGGCGCGTAAAAACTTGATAAACTACTTCCTTCTTCTTTTCAGCACTTTTTTGCGTCATTTTTGGCACCTCTTTTTTTTCGGGAATACAACCAATTAAAAAGGTCAGTAAAACCCAAGCAACACTATTTCGAAAAACGATCATTTTAAGCATTTACAACCTGTCCAGGTGTCAATACGACTCTTTGACCATTTACCCGAATGGAAAATTCTTCATTTCCTTCCAATTCAAAACTGGTTTGTTCCTGGCTAATTTGTACTTTAAGAATTCTGTTCCTGAAATTTAATTTAAAGGAGTACGCCTTCCATTCCTTGGGTATTCTGGGACTAAACGAAAGCTTGTCTTCGACTATACGGAGTCCTCCAAAGCCTTCCACAATGCTCATCCAGGTTCCTGCCATTGAAGTGATATGAAGGCCTTCATGAACCTCTCTATTGTAATCATCTAAATCTAAGCGCGAGGTTCGAAGGTAAAAAGTATATGCCTGCTCCATCCTATTAAGCTTGGCAGCCTGGATGCTGTGCACGCATGGAGGAAAGCGATGACTCATGCACTGTAAAGGGCTCGTAAAAGTCAAAATGTCTTTCTAATTCATCCATGGAAAAGTGGTCCTCAAAGAGGTAAAAACCTTGCAAAACATCAGCCTGTTTTATGTATGGTGATCTCAAAATACGGTCCCAGCTCCATTTTTGATTGATGGGTCTCTGAGATTTATCAAGATCTTCTACCGTAATTAACTCCTTATCCAAAAATCCGTCTTGCTGAAGATAAACCTGATGTTTTTCAGAATAAGGAAAATACAGGAGTTTACTGATCTTTCTCCATTCATCCAACTCCATTTCCTTGAGTTTGGTGTGCCCTATAATTCTGTCATAATCCTCAGGATAACCTTCCTTAACCTTCCGTAGTTGCTCTAAAGTGTAATCTATACACCACTTGGCAATATAATTGGTATACCAGTTATTATTTACATTATTTTCATACTCATTTGGCCCTGTAACACCGAGAATTACATATTTTTCCTGATGGTCTGAAAAGGTTGCCCGTTGCATCCAAAAACGAGAAATTGCAATAAGCACTTCTAAACCCATTTCGGGGATGTAACTGTAATCACCTGTATATCTGTAATAATTATATATAGCAAATGCGATGGCGCCGTTCCTGTGAATTTCCTCAAAGGTGATTTCCCATTCGTTATGGCATTCTTCACCATTCATGGTTACCATTGGATACAGAGCCGCACCATCTTTAAAACCAAGTTTCTGTGCATTTTCTATGGCCTTCTCTAAATGATTGTACCTGTAGGTCAATAAATTCCTTGCAACATTGTGGTCTTTGGTGGCCATATAAAAAGGAATACAGTAGGCTTCGGTATCCCAATACGTGCTTCCCCCGTATTTTTCGCCTGTAAACCCTTTAGGGCCTATATTAAGCCTGGAGTCCTTTCCAAGATAGGTTTGGTTTAACTGAAAAATATTAAACCGGATGCCCTGTTGCGCTTTTACATCTCCTTCGATGGTGATATCACTCATCTCCCAAATTTGTTTCCAGGCTTTCTTTTGGTCTTCAAGTAAATTTTTAAAGCCCTTTTGAGCTGCCTCCTTTAAGACTGCTTTAGCAGCGGCAATTAGGGTTTCAACCTTGTGATTCCTGGATACCGTATACCCCCCAAACTTGATAAGGGATAGCGTTTCTCCCTGGCTAGCCCTGTGTTCATAACTATGACTAACCTTAAGATCTGTTTGGGCTTCGGTTGGCTCCATCTGCAGCTGTTTCCCATCCAGAAATAACTGGTTTTCCATGAAGGTGCATGTACCGAAGTTTGTTTTCATAGTATGGGCTTCAATAAAAGCCTGGTTGTTCTCTGAAGTTATACCAGTAGTATTCCAGAACTTGTCGTCCCAATTGCTATCTTCATTGGTGATACCTCCATCTAAATAAGGAACAAACTCTATTTTAAGCTCTCGGTTAAGTGCAGTAACTTCGAACTTTATGGCCCCTACTTCATCCAGGTCAAGGCTTAAAAAGCGGGTTGATAGTACACGTATTTTTGCGTCATTTTGAAGGGTAGCCTCAAAGCTCCTTTGATACCAGCCTTCTTTCATATTAAGTTCTCTTTTAAAACCAGCTACTGATTTGCACTTGTTAAGATCAAGGACTTCTTCATCAATACGCACCTTTATACCAATCCAATTTGGGGCATTAAGAACCTTGGCAAAATACTCAGGATAGCCATTTTTCCACCACCCTACCCGCGTCTTATCAGGGTAATAAACGCCGGCAATATAACTCCCCTGAAAACTAGGGCCCGAATAGGATTCTTCAAAATTTGCCCGCTGCCCCATGGCTCCATTTCCCAGGCTAAAAAGGCTCTCTGAGGATTTAACTCTCGACCTTTCAAAGCCTTCCTCCAAAATAGACCACTCATTCGCAGTTATATAATCTTGATTCATTTCAATATTTTATTAGGTTTTTCAATCAATGCGTCTAAAAAATCAGCATTTATTTCGGTAAAATCTTTAAAAATGTGCTGAGCCTTAGACAATACCTTGGCATCCCCAATACCTACGCTCAGCATTTCTGCATTATTTGCGGCTTCTATGCCTGCAACGGCATCTTCAAAAACAATACAAGCCTGAGGCGCCACTCCCAATTCATCCGCTGCGATAAGAAATACTTCAGGGTCTGGCTTGGCCTTAGATACACGGGTACCGTCTACAATAGCATCAAAATAATGCAGCAGTTTAACCTTTTCCAAAATTGATACGGCATTTTTACTAGCCGAGCCAAGCGCCATAGGTATTCCTTGAGACCTTAGGTGGTTTAATACCCTTGGCACATCTTCGAGGATTTCGGATTCGTCCATCTCTGCGATATAAGCGAGATAATCTTCATTCTTTTCTTCTAACCAGCTGTCAAATTGCTCTTCACTAACGCTTATACCTCCTAATTCGAGTAAGATCTGAAGGCATCTTTTTCGGCTAACTCCCTTAAACTGTTCATTCTGTTCCTCGGTAAAATCTATGCCTAATTCGGTCGCTAATTTTTTCCAGGCCAGATAATGATACTTGGCAGTATCCACTATGACCCCATCTAAATCGAATATAAATCCGGTTTTCTTCATCTAACTAAATTCGTATGATTTCAATTAATGGTAGATTCTCTTTCAATTAAAGTAGATTTGATGACTTCCGTCCTATAAATTTCCTCTTCGTTTTCATTTTCTACTTTTTCTATAAGCATTTCTGCGGCAATTTCTCCCATTTTTTCACCGTGTTGAGCCACAGATGTGAGCCTTGGACTAGCAAATTTGGAGAGAATTCCATCCGTAAAACCTATAAAAGAGATCTCCTCAGGTATTTTAAGCCCTTTTTTTTGGGCGTGCCTCATGCATCGTATCGCAAATATTTCATTCACGCAAAGGACGGCATCAATCTTTCGGGTAGCAAAAAACTTTTTGCTTTTTTCTTCATCTTCATATTGATAAGGAAGCCTTAAAACAAGGTCTTCATCAATGGGTATATCATTGTCCTGCAAAGCCTGATAATATCCTTCCGCTCTTTTCTGACTAACATTAAGGTAACTTTCGGTAGTTACTAATGCAATCTGCTTTCTTCCATTTCTGATAAGCTTTTCAACTGCTCCATAGGCGGCTGCTTTATCATCTATTATTACCTTATCACATTGAATCTCATCTGTTATCCGGTCGAAAAGAACTAACGGGATCCCCTGTTCTGTAACTTCCTTCAGGTGATTAAAGTCGCTTTTTAGTTGCGTCTCGGCCGACAGTGCCATGATAAACCCATCTATACTTCCATTTTCCAACATTTCCATGTTGATCACCTCTTTGTCAAAAGACTCGTCAGACACGCAGACAATAACATTATATCCCTTCGCATTGGCATGTTTTTCTATGCCTCTAAAAACGGTGGTAAAAAAATGATGAACGATATCAGGAATGATGACCCCGATATTCTTGGTGCGCTTGTTTTTAAGGCTTATCGCAATATTATTGGGCTTGTAATTATATAGCTTAGCAAAAGCTTGTACTTTTTCTTTAGTGTCCCGGCTGATCTCCTCACTGTTTTTTAAAGCTTTGGATACGGTAGAAATCGAGACCTCTAATTCTCGGGCTATATGTTTGAGGGTAATTTTCTGTTTCAAATTGGTGGTACTATAAGAACATAATATGCGCGCCTAAAGATAGCCAAAAGAAATCTTAAAATCCCGGTTTTTTTAACACTTAGCGATTCAGGTGTTTCCCTTTGGTAATCTATATTTCCTCGGGGGAGAATTAAAAAAATACTATATTTGTTTCAATTTTAACAAATATCACACCCCATTAATAAGGATTACATAATTTATTTAAGGATAGATTATGGGTTCTACATTTTCTAAAAGTTATTAACACGAAACCGTTTTCGTAGAACCTTATATTATAGTGTATAGGAGATTAACAATTTTTTTACATATGTTTAACCTTGGAATTAAAATTAACTAAACTTAAAATTAACTATTTATGAAGATTACGCTACTAAAGAGCTTTATGCTGGTTGGGGCAATTTTATGCTTTGGACTAGTAAAGGCACAAGACGTATCAGGTACGGTTTCTGATGCCACCGGTCCGCTGCCCGGGGCTAGTGTCGTCGTTAAAGGAACCACAAATGGTACACAAACCGACTTCGATGGTAATTATACCATCAGCAATGTGGACCCAAATGCTACGCTAGTGGTTAGCTACATTGGTTTTGCCACACAAGAAGTCGCTGTAAATGGACAATCTACTATCAATGTAGTCCTGCAAGAAGACGCACAGGCACTAGACGAGGTAGTGATTATCGGTTACGGTACCACAACCGTTAAAGATGCAACGGGCGCTGTTACGGCTGTTACTTCTGAAGATTTCAACGGTGGTGTTATCACATCTCCTGAGCAACTAATTCAGGGTAAGACCGCAGGGGTAAATATCTCGCAGTCAAGTGGTGAGCCAGGTGCTGGTATTCAGGTGAATATCAGGGGGGCGAACTCAGTACGTGCAAATAACAATCCGCTATTTGTGGTTGATGGTGTTCCACTATTTGGTCAAAGTACGGATGCTAGGGGTACCTCAGGTACTACTGACAGTGGTAGTGCCGGTAATAGTGACGTCGGTAACCCTTTGAACTTTCTGAATCCTAATGATATCGAAAGTATCAGTATCCTTAAGGATGCTTCGGCTACCGCCATTTACGGTTCCCGAGGTGCTAATGGAGTAGTTATAATAACCACTAAGACCGGAAAAGCCGGTTCCGGACCAACATTTGAATGGTCTTCAAACCTAAGTATCTCAAGGCCGGTTAGAAAATATGACCTGTTGTCCGCTCCTGAATTTTTGGCTGCGGTGGACCAGTTTGGAGGAAATTCCAATAACGTAAATTTTGGAGGTAATACAGATTGGCAGGAAGAAGTACTAAGGTCTACGGCCTCCAGTAATCACAATATAGCTTACTCCCAAAATTATGGTTCTGGGAATGTACGAGCTACTTTTGGATACCAAAAGCAATTTGGTGTTGTAGAAAAGTCTGAGTTTGAGCGCATTACCGGTAGATTAAATTGGAATCAACGATTCTTTGACGATAAGTTACTGGTAACAGTACAAGCATCTGCCTCTAGAGTGAATAGAGATCAACCTCCTCTTGAAGGTCAGGTAGGATTTAGAGGTGATATTCTGGGTGCAGCCTATTCTGCAAACCCAACATGGCCAGCATCTCCTACTTTTGATGACGGAGGTGGACAAACACAGCCAGCCAACTATTTGGCAGAAACTCAAAACATCACAAACACAAACAGATACCTGTTAAATGGTTCTGCAGAGTATAAATTTACTCCAGAACTTACTGGTAAAGTTAACTTGGGATGGGATAGGTCTGACAGTGAGAACGTTTCAGTACTTTCAGCAAATCTTCAGAATTTTAATGGAGTTGAGGGCTTAGGTGCAGGAACTTTTAACAGCTTAGAGCGCGATAATAAGACTTTGGAAGTAACACTTGGATATAATAAGGAATTTGAGGATTCCAGACTAGATGCAATTGTGGGTTATGCTTTCCAGGATTTCCAAACTTTCGGATTCAACGCGGCTGCTCGTGGCTTTGGAACTCAGGATCTCAACAAAATGGGATCAGACTTAGTGACCACGGTTAATGATGCGCGGGCTACTATTGATGGTTCATTCCAACAATTTTACTACGCTCCTAACAGGCCAGATTTGACCATAAACCGCTTGTTCCCAACTGTAGCTACAGATAATGTGGCCTTTGAGTTTACGAGAGGCGTACAATCTTTAGTGTTTGACAACTTCGACAATACAGATGAGTTACAATCTTTCTTTGGAAGAGTAGAGTACGCTTATAAAAACAAGTACATTATTACGGGTACCATGAGAGCTGACGGTTCTTCTAGATTTGGTCCTGAAAACCAATATGGTTACTTCCCGTCTGGCGCTATTGCATGGCAAATTGGTGAAGAAGATTTCATTGGTGACGCCATCTCTACATTGAAACTAAGACTGAGTGGTGGTATCACTGGTAACCAGGATGGTCTAGGTTATGGTAACTTTGTGGCGCGTCAGCGTTTTGCCCAGCTTATTCTAAACAGTATCCAAAACGACGGTTCAATTAATGACAACGGACTTTCTATTGTTGCTACGGATGTTCCCGATCTAAAATGGGAGTCTACGGTAGATTTCAACGTAGGTCTTGATTTTGGATTTAATAATGACAGATTTAGCGGAAGCATTGATGTATATCGCAGAGATACTAGAGATATTCTTTTAAGGACTCCTCCTGCAGCTCCATCTACCAATCCTTTCCAGTTTGGTAATGTAGATGCAAGTGTGATCAACCAGGGTCTTGAAGTTGGCTTAAACTACGACTTCATCCAAAATGAGGATACTACGTTCTCGACCTCATTTAACATCTCTTTCAACGATAATGAAATACAGGATTTTGGAGGTGCCATTAACTATGGGCCCATTAATGGTCCTGGACTTTCAGGTGCTTTCGCACAGCGGTTTGAAGCCGGGCAGCCATTATTTGCTTATTATATGGCTATTTTCGAAGGCTTCGATAGCACGGGTAATCCAATCTATACAGATATAGATGGTAATGGTGTGGGAGATCCTGATGCCGATAAGACTTTTGTTGGTGAAGACGCGCTTCCAGATATTACTACCGGACTCTCATTAAATTTCAGTCACAAAAACTGGGATGTCAGTACTTATTTGGCAGGTCAGTTTGGGTTCTCAGTGTATAACAACACTGCCAACTCATTCTTTAATGCTGGTCAAATCGTTACAGGACGAAATGTTACTCCAGGAGTAGTTAATAGCGGTGAAGACGGAGGTGCTTCGACAGCGGTTTCTACTCGATTTTTGGAAGACGGTGACTTTATCAGATTACAGAACGCAACCATTGGCTACAATGTGCCTCTATCTGGAGAGGGTACGTTTAAAAGCCTGAGATTATCTGTTACTGGTCAGAACCTATTTTTAATTACAGATTACAGTGGTATCGATCCAGAAGTTACCGTAAGTACTGGAAATCTTAATGGTTCGGCAATACCTAGTAGAGGAATCGACTGGTCTGCATTCCCTAACCCAGTTACTGTTACCTTTGGAGTTAACGCCACATTCTAATTAAAAAAAATTGTTTATCATGAAAAGAAGTCAATTTAAAATTTATACACTCACTTTACTCGCCGTGATTGGTCTGGGTGCTTGTACTGACCTGGAGATTGAAGAAACGGATTCGTTTATCGATGAAGGTTTCCAAGGTCTTGCAGACCCTACTTCTTCAGTTGACCAGCTCTACGGGCAGGTCTACGGAAACTTAGGAGATCAAGCCAATACCTATGCCCTTCGCGAAGTAACGACTGATGCACTTTTAGTTCCAACCAGAGGTGCTGACTGGGGAGATAACGGACGTTGGAGAAAATTACACCAACACGAATGGGGTCTTGAGGAAACTGATATCATTACTCCTTTTGATCAGTGGAACGCAAACCAGTTGCTAGCTTCTCAAATCCTGGATTCCCGAAGTGGGGCTTCAGCAGACGCTGTTGCAGAGGCAAGTTTTCTGAGAGCTTACTCTATGTGGACTATTCTAGACCTCTATGGTCAGGTACCTTTTAGAGATACAGCCCTTCCATCTACAGACCTTCCATCGGTATTATCCGGTCAGGCGGCAGTAGATTTTATTCTAGCCGACTGCGATGCAGCTATAGCTGGTCTTCCTGTTGCACCGGCAGATCTTAAGAGAGCAAGTAAAGCCGCGGCCAGATTTCTTAAGGCCAAAGTGCTTTTAAACAAGCATATATACGTTAACCAATTGACCGGTGGTGGTGGTTCACCAGATTCAGGTGATATGAATGAGGTAATTAGCCTTGTTGACGCTATTGCTGGCGATGGGTATGCACTACAGGCGGGATATTTTGAACTTTTCCGCGATTCTGCTGATACTGAGACAATATGGTGGGCAGAAACTTCTGTAGGAAACAGAATCTTCAATGGTCTTCATTACAACTCTACCGGTATCGGTGGAGGAGGATGGAATGGTTTCAGTACACTTGCTGAATACTATGACCTTTTCGAAGGTGATCCTAATAACAACCGTTCCGAATTAGATCTTACTCGCCTCGATGGTCAGGAAGAGCGAAGAGGTGGTGTTCCTCCAGGTGGACTTACATTTACAGGCCGTCCCGGAACTGAGGATGAAGGCGGATTTGAAAATGGGTCTAACGTTGGATTTGGTTTCTTGATTGGACAGCAATATGCCCTAGATGGCACTCCGCTGCAAGACAGACCAGGTGCTCCTCTCCAGTTTACCAGAGGGTTCGTTGATGGTACAGGTGCAGCTAACCTGATCAACAACAATGAGCAAACCGGTATCCGAGTAATGAAGTACAACCCAAGATTTGGAGGATTTACAAACCACAGTATTCAATTTAGGTATGCAGATGCTCACTTGATGAAAGCTGAAGCCATGATGCGTACAGGAGGTGATCCTACTGCAATGGTTAACGAACTTAGAGTACTTAGAGAGGCCACTCCTATAGGTGCTGTTAGTGAGGCCGACTTACTTGACGAAAGAGCAAGAGAGATGTATGCAGAAGGCTGGAGAAGAAATGACATGATTCGTTTCGGTCAATACTTGCGTCAGTGGGAATTTAAAGGTGGTTCCGAAACCGGAAACGCTACCAGAAGTTTATTCCCAATTCCGCTTCCACAGATTTTGGCAAACCCTAGTTTAGTTCAAAATCCTGGATACTAAGAGTTAATTTAAGTGTTTTACTTGAGCCCTGACCCTTTGGTCAGGGCTTTTTTTATTTAGTGTTTTCAATGACCTACAAATTCTTCTAATCCAAATACCTAACATTTTAAAGTACTGCAATCATTCCACCCAGCTGTGATGACAATATATATTAACTTGCCTGTGGCCTAAACCACCTCGGAACAAATACACAAATCACCTTCACCCCTTCCTGTCCATTAATTCTTTCACGAAAGACAAGCGCTAAAAAAGAGGGGTTATTGCCCCTCTTTAACATTTCCAATTAGATTTCTATATCTATATCGCTTACTGCGCGAAATAGATATAGATACCTACAACCACGATTACAATGCCAATACCAACTTGCTTGACATATTTGTAAGGCGTTATCTCAACCTGCTTGGTGTATTCTTGTTCGTACGCAGTTTCTCTTGGCTTTAGCTTTCCAATAAGTAACATAATAGCGATATTCAATACAAAGAGGATGGCCATAACATGAAGAAAATGAGGATAGGCCTCTGCTTCAATCAGCGCTAAAGATGCTTCATCGGAAATTCCGTTTGCCTTAGCCTCTTCCAAAGCACTCCCAACCATACGTGGTTTTAAAATAAACTGACTGAGTATGTACAATAGTGAACCTGATATAATACCAATTTTGGCGGCAATTGCAGGAACCCGCTTCGTAAGATAACCTACAACTATGATCGTCAATATAGGGATACTATAAATTCCGTTTACCTCTTGTAAGTACTCAAACAGACTTCCCGCATTTGCAATCAACGGTGCTATAAACATGGCCGCGAGGGCCAGGACTATGCCAAAGACCTTTCCGTACTTTACAACTGTCTTTTCTGGAGCATCCTTATTGATATGTTGTTTATATATATCAATACCAAACAAGGTTACTGAACTATTTAAAACACTATTAAATGAACTCAAGATTGCCCCAAACAGTACAGCTGCAAAAAAGCCGATAAGATAATTTGGCAATACCTTATTTACAAGTGCCGGATAGGCCTGATCTGCTACTTCAAGATTTCCCTGGAACATATGGTAAGCAATAATACCAGGTAATACGACGATTAATGGACCCAAAATCTTAATAAAAGAAGCCAAAAGAAGACCCTTCTGTCCTTCTTTCAAATTTTTTGCTCCAAGTGCTCGTTGAATAATTTGCTGATTCGTTCCCCAATAAAAAAGCTGAACCAACATCATTCCGGTAAAAATTGTCGCAAATGGTACCGAAGCCGTTGAACCACCAATAGAATTAAACTTTTCAGGGTTTTCTTTAAGCAAAATGTCTATCCCGTTAAACAAGCTTCCATCACCAATTGCGATCAATCCGAAAATTGGAATTAAGATTCCCCCGGCTAACAAACCAATCGCATTGATACTATCTGAAACCGCAACCGCCTTTAAGCCTCCGAAAACAGCATATATTGAGCCTATGATTCCTATTCCCCATACGCAGACAATCAAAGCAGATTTGCTCGAAATCCCCAGTAGTGCAGGAACGTCAAACATTGTACTAATAGCCAACGAACCCGAATAGAGAATAATTGGTAGTAATACCACTACATACCCTGTCAAAAAAAGAGCGGATGTAATTGTTTTGGTACTCACATCATAGCGATCTTTAAGAAACTGAGGAACAGTTGTAAGGCCGCTTTTTAAATAACGCGGTAGTAAAAAAACTGCAGTGACCACCATTGCAATTGCCGCCAATGTTTCCCAAGCCATCACAAGAATGCCCTCGGAATAAGCGTTTCCGTTTAAGCCAACGATTTGTTCGGTAGAAAGGTTAGTAAGCAACAAGGAACCAGCAATAACTCCTGCAGTAAGGCTCCTACCCCCAAGAAAATAACCGTCAGAAGAAGCTTCATCGGTTTTTCTGGTCGCCAGGTAAGCTATTACACCCACTAAAGCCGTAAAGCCTACGAAAGATAAAATCCCAATCATAAAGTTTGAATTTGGTTTGTTTAGATCTTTAAATATATTGGATTATTTGCGAAAAAAATCGTGCCCGACCCAAATATTCATGAAATGTGTCGCCGAAATTTGTTTCATATACAACGAATCTGTTTTTTTAAGAATATTGGACACTTCACAACTTCCTCATTCTATAAACTTTGCCTATATTGCGGCGCTAGTTTTGGTGAGGAATGAAAAGGATTTTGGGACTTTTTTTGACACTCTGCTTGCTATGTCTTGCATGTTCTAAAGAAGGGGAAGAGCGCTTTAGAAAATTGAACCCCCTATCTTCGGGAATTGATTTTAAAAATACACTTGAAGAAAGCCCAAAATTAAATATCCTTACCTATCTCTACTTCTATAATGGCGCAGGTGTCGCCGCAGCCGATTTCAATAACGACGGACTTGTAGATCTTTTCTTTACCTCCAATCAGGGAGCAGATAGGTTATATCTCAATAAAGGAAACCTCAAATTTCAGGATATTACCTCAGATTCAAATATTCAAGACCAGGGAAATTGGTCAACAGGTGTAACTTATACAGATATTAATGGCGATGGACTTTTAGATATTTATGTCTGTAAGGCCGGTGGATATCGGGCCCTGAACGGGCGAAACCTCCTCTATCTGAATGAAGGGGTAAATTCTGAAGGAATACCCATTTTTAAAGAAGTCGCCGCCACTTATGGTCTGGATTTCTCAGGGCTTTCAACCCAGGCCTCTTTCTTTGATTACGACCTGGATGGCGACCTCGATCTGTTTTTAATGAACCATTCTGTTCATCCCAACAGGGCCTATGGGAAAGGTAATCAACGTATGCAATTTGATCCCCGCTCGGGAGACCGCCTATATAGAAATGATTTAGGCAAGTTTATCGACGTCTCTGCCGAAGCTGGCATCTTTCAGGGAAAAATTGGTTATGGCCTTGGACTAGCTATAAGCGATCTCAACCAGGATGGCTATCCGGATATATATGTAGGCAATGATTTTTTTGAAAATGACTACCTCTATATGAACCAAAAGGACGGCACTTTTAAAGAATTAATTTCCGAGAGTCCAGAAAAATTAGGGCATACATCGCATTACTCTATGGGGAATGACATAGCCGATATCAACAATGACGGACTGGTAGATATAGTTTCGGTTGATATGCTTCCTAACCGTTTGGAAACCTACAAGGCTTCTGGCCTGGAGTTTGCCTTTCCGATTTATGAGTACTATCTAAAAAATGGTTATGCACCTCAGTATATGCAAAATACGCTTCACTTGAGTCTTGGAGACGCAACCTTTAGTGAAATCGGGCATTTATCAGGTATATCAGCCACAGAATGGTCCTGGGCCACCTTGGCTGCTGATTATGATAATGACGGCCTTAAAGATCTCTTCATTACCAACGGGATTAAAGGTGCCACTAACGATATGGATTTTGTGCGCTTTATTTCAAACGATGAAATTCAAAAAGGAATAGATCAGGGAATGTCTGAAAATGATATGAGCCTTATTGCCAAGATTCCGGAAATAAAAGTCCCTAATTATTACTATAAAAACCTGGGAAACCTTCGGTTTGAGGACGTTACTTCAGAATGGTCAGTTCCAGAAGATACTTTTAGCAACGGGGCGGCTTATGCCGACTTAGACAACGATGGAGACCTGGATCTGATAGTAAATAATGTAAATGATAATGCGTTTATCCTTGAAAATAACCCAAAGGCCGCCAACAGTTATCTAACGGTTGCTTTTAAAGGGCCAGAAAAAAATACTTTGGGTATAGGATCAAAGGTTCGGGTTTATACTGCAGAAGGAAAACAGTTCGAAGAAAATTTTGTAACCAGAGGTTACTTGTCTTCTGCTCCACCCATGCTACATTTTGGTCTGCATCAACAAAGGACTATAGATTCGCTGGAGGTCACCTGGCCATCTGGAGCAACCCAAATTTTAAGGAATATTAAGGCCAATCAACAACTTACACTAGATTTCAAAAACGCGAAACAACCCAAAAAAGAATCGTATAAAGCAGTAAATAGCTTCTATTGGACGCGTTCTGATAGCCTGTTTACCTTTAAACATAAAGAACAGGCCGCTGTAGAATTTAGTAGAAACCCTTTAATTCCTTATGCCAGCACCAATGAAGGGCCTGAGGCAGCTGTTGCCGACATTAACAATGACGGCTTGGACGACTTTCTTATTGGAGGAGCTAAGCGGCAGGCCTCAAGCTTGTTTGTTCAGCAGGCCTCCGGATTGTTTGAAGCAAAGCAACAAGCCCTCTTTGAAGAAGATGCCCTAAGTGAAGATGTTTCCCAGGTGTTTTTTGATGCCAATAGCGATGGGTGGATAGATCTTTTGGTAGTCGGTGGCGGTAATGAATTTAAGACCGGACCACCCCTGATACCTCGCCTTTATATTAATCAAAAAGGGGAGTTCGTAAAAGACAGTCTTCAATTTCGAGACCTTGTTATTAACGCAGCAAAAGCAGATACAGTTGACATTGATCGTGACGGCGATACAGATGTTGTTATTGCATCAGACCTGGTCCCCTGGGAATTTGGTAAAACGCCTACCCAGCATATTTTCAGCAATGACGGTAAAGGTAACTTTACCGATATAACAAAGGAGTACGCCACGGAGTTTTACAGCCTGGGAAATGTCAAGGATTTAATTTGGATTGATCTTGATAAGAACGGATATAAAGATCTTATAGCTGCCGGACATTGGATGCCTGTTAGTATTTTCCTGAACGATGGAAAGTCGCTCTCTAAGCAAACAGATAACGGTTTAGAAAACACTAATGGATGGTGGAACACCCTTACCGTTTTTGACTATGACAAGGATGGTGATCTGGATATCATAGCAGGTAATTTCGGAGAAAATAGCAAATTAAAGGCCTCTTCTACTTACCCGCTCACACTTTATAGGCAGGATTTTGACAATAATGGTTCTACAGAAACCCTGGTTACCTATTTCCATGAAGGCCGTGAAACCACTTTTGCTTCAAAAGATGAGCTTGTTCAACAACTACCCTATCTAAATAAAAAGTACTTATCATATAGCAAATTTGCCAGGGCTTCCTTACAAGAATTATTTACCCAAAAGAGCCTGGATGAGGCAGAAAAGAAGAAATGTTATACGTTGAGCACAACCATTTTTGAAAATGAGGGGAATGGATATTTTAAACCTCACCCTCTAACCACCATAGCCCAAAGCTCAACAGTTCAAGATATTGTGGCCGATGATTTAAACAATGATGGCTATCCAGATCTGATCTTAGTTGGAAATAATTATGAAATAAGTACTCAATTGGGTAGGATGGATGCCTCTCATGGGCTAATTTTGTGGAACGATCAAAAAGGAGGGTTTATAACCCCGCAAAATCACGGACTCCAAATCTCTGGACCTGCAAGAGCCATTCGAAAACTTAGAATAAATGGCGAGGATCACTACTTGATTACTATTAATAATGAAGCTCCAGTACTTTTAAAAAAGCCAAGCAAGAATTACAATGATGACAATGATTAAAAGACTATTTACTTTTTTTTGGGTATTACTCCTCTGTTTTTCCTGTACAGATGAGCGGGAAGGAATAAAAGACGAGAATTCTTCCACCACACTGTTTAGCCTCTTAGATGCAGAGCAGACGGGTATAGATTTCGTAAATAGGGTGGAAAACCAAAAGAATTTCAACATTTTTAAATACCGGAATTTTTACAATGGTGGAGGTGTGGCTATTGGTGATATTAATAACGATGGGCTTGCTGATATCTATTTGACCGCCAATATGGAAGGAAATAAGCTTTACCTGAACAAGGGCGACTTTACCTTCGAAGACATTTCGGCCTCCGCCGGAGTGGAGGGAAGTAAACCCTGGTCAACTGGTGTGAATATGGTGGATATCAACCAGGATGGACTCTTGGATATTTATGTTAGCAATGCCGGTAACCTGGAAGGAAACAATCACGATAACGATCTGTATATCAACAATGGGGATCTTACTTTCACAGAAAAAGCTGCCGAATTTAACCTTGCCAAAACTGGCTTTACCACCCACGCGTCCTTTTTTGATTATGATAAAGATGGGGATTTGGACGCCTATATTTTAAACAACAGCAACATTCCTGTAAGCAGCCTGGGATATGCAGAACAAAGGGAAGTGCGGGCCCAGGATTGGAAAGGAGTCCCAGACATCTTCAAAGGTGTTGGCGATATGCTGTTGAGAAACGACAATGGGACTTTTACCGATGTTAGTGAAGAGGCCGGTATTTATGGTAGCCTTATTGGCTTTGGATTGGGCGTTCTGGTGACAGACATCAATAAAGACCTTTATCCTGATATTTATGTTTCCAATGATTTTTATGAACGTGATTACCTCTACCTGAACAATCAGGACGGTACGTTTAAAGAAGATATAAAAAACTGGACATCCCATCTTTCACTTTCCGCCATGGGAATTGATATGGCAGATATCAACAATGATGGACTGGCAGAAATATTTATTACTGACATGCTTCCGGAGCCCGATGAGCGCGTAAAATCTGTTATGGAATTTGAAGGTTATGATGTCTATAAACTAAAACAAAGTAAGGACTTCTATCAGCAGTACATCCAAAATACCCTGCAGCTGAATAACGGTAACGGATCCTTTTCAGAAATTGCCTATTACAGTGGGGTCGATGCGACTGACTGGAGTTGGGCAGGCCTACTTTTCGATATGGACAATGATGGTTTAAGGGATATTTTCATTACCAATGGCATCAACCACGATCTTACTGATCTTGATTTCGTTGACTTTTTTGCCAATGAAATCATTCAAAAAATGGCGCTCACAGGTAGAAAAGAGTCGATAGACTCTATCATTCATAAGATGCCGATTAAGCCTCAACCCAACTACGCGTACCGAAATAAAGGAGACATCACCTTCGATAATGCCAACAAAGATTGGGGTTTTGAACTCCCTAGCATGTCTAACGGCGCCGCTTATGGCGATTTAGATAATGACGGAGATCTGGATCTGGTCGTGAATAATGTCAATATGCCTGCTTTCATATATCAGAACCATTCAGATCAAACGAAAGATCGCAATTTTATCAAACTGAAATTTGAAGGTATTGACGCCAACAAATTTGGAGTGGGAGCCGTAGTAAACCTTTACTATGACAATAATACTGTATTGCAAGACCTCATGCCTTTTCGTGGTTTTCAATCCTCTATGGATTATACGATGACTATCGGGCTTGGAGAAACCGAGGAAATTGATTCCCTGAGGGTTATATGGCCCGATGATCGCACTCAAAAATTCACCGCGGTGGCATCCAACCAAACCCTGATTTTAAAGCAAGAAGAAGCGCAAGACATTTTCAAGTTGCCTCCTGTAAAAAAGAAGAGTCCCTTCCTAAAGGAGGTGCCTAATTCTTCCCTGGTAGCCCATGATGAAAACAACTACAATGATTTCAACAATGAAGGTCTTATCTACAAACTCCTTTCACAGGAAGGTCCGGCGCTCGCAGTAGGGGATATCGACGGAGATGGCAATGAAGATGTTTTTATTGGTGGGGCAAAAGGAAACCCAGGCATAATTTACCGGCATAAGGGAAAAGGCAATCTTACACCCACAAGACAAAAGGTATTTCAGGCCGATGCAAATTACGAAGATACGGCGGCGGCCTTTTTTGATGCAGATGCCGATGGCGACCTGGACCTCATGATAGGTTCTGGAGGTAATCAAATAGGAGAAGAGTCAGAGTACAGGGCCAGAATGTACTTGAACAATGGTACAGGGCAATTCTCAAAGGCAGAAGGAGAACTGGTTTCTACTTTTAAAAATATTTCAACCATTGCCCCTTATGATTTTGATCAGGATGGGGATGTGGATGTTTTCATTGGCTCTAGAAGTGTAGTGGGCACCTATGGTATCGATCCAAATCATTTGTTTTTAGAAAACCAGGGTGATGGCACTTTCATTGATGGTACAGAAAGGCTTGCCTATGATCTGAAAAATGCCGGAATGGTTACTAACGCCATTTGGGCAGATATGGATGGAGACCAGAAAAAAGACCTGATAACAGTCTCGGAATGGGGTACAGCAAAAATTTACAAAAATTCAGGACGTAGGTTAGGTAAATTAACCACCTCTCTGGACAGCATTCCCGGCTGGTGGAATGCCGTTCTTGCCGAAGATCTTGACAAAGACGGGGATTTAGACCTGGTCCTTGGAAATCAGGGAAGTAATCTTCATTACCGCCCATCCCCGGATAATCCAATGAAGATGTGGATAAATGACTTTGACAACAATGGTACAATAGAGCAAATAGTAACCCAGCACTATCAGGGAAAAGACTATCCTATACATCAGAAGAAAGAACTGACCGCACAATTAGTCACGCTAAAAAAACAGAATCTCAAGGCTTCTGAGTACTCTAGAAAAGCGATCAGTGAATTGTTCTCAGCAGAAGTTTTTGAAAATTCTATTGTAAGAAGTTCGGCCTTGCCCGAATCGGTTGTAGCGGTAAATGAAGGTTATGGGAAATTTACCATTAAAAAACTACCGCCCCGAGTCCAACTTTCCTGTGTTTGTGGCATTTCTTGCGCGGACCTTAATAATGACGGACATCTAGATTTGATCATGGGTGGAAACAATTTCGAGTTTAAACCTCAATACTCCAGGCTCGATGCCAGTTACGGACACGTTCTCCTTGGTAATGGAAAGTCTGACTTTGAATGGCAAGATTATGAAACAAGTGGTTTCTTTGTTAAAAATGAGATCAAGCATTTAAGTCAGATACGGGACGCCAACGGAAATCTATATATGGTTACGGCCATTAATGACAGCAAACCGAAAGTATTTGCACTAAATAACAATAACTAAACTCAACGCTCATCACAATTTATTTGTCATTTATATTTAGGAGGCAAAACTTCTTCTTACGTCCAATGAGAAAACTCGGCCAGGTTATATTGATTATCGCACTTACCATTGGTTGTTCTAATAATGGTGAGCTATTTGAAAATCCACCTTCTAAAGAAACGGGAATCGGGTTCGAAAACACCCTTACCCCTACGAACGATCTTAATATTTTAGATTATTTGTACTACTACAATGGTGGAGGGGTAGCCGTTGGTGATGTCAATGGAGACGAACTTCCCGACATCTTTTTTTCGGGTAATCAGGTGGCTAATAAGCTATATCTTAACAAAGGCAATCTTAAATTTGAAGACATTACAGAAAAAGCCGGGGTGGCAGGAAAAAGTAGCTGGAATACCGGCGCGGTAATGGGAGATATTAACGGCGACGGTCTGCTGGATATTTATGTTTGCGCAGTGGTTGGAGTTAATGGCTTTTACGGATATAACGAGCTTTTCATCAACAATGGTGATTCAACATTCACTGAAAAAGCGGCAGAATATGGGTTAGATTTTGACACCTATAGCTCTTCTGCAGCTTTTTTAGATTATGACCTGGACGGGGATTTGGATATCTATTTACTCAATCACGCTGTACATACCCAAGACTCTTATGGGAGTGTAAATCTCAGAAATGAGCGCAATTATCAGACAGGAGACAAATTGCTTCAGAATAACAACGGAAAATTTGTAGATGTTAGTGAAGAAGCCGGTATTTACGGCGGAATCAATGCTTATGGCCTCGGTGTCGCAATTTCAGACTTTAACCAGGACGGCTATCCTGATATCTATGTGGGTAACGATTTTCACGAAGATGATTATTACTACCTCAACAATAGAGACGGTACATTTACCGAAAGTCTAAAACAATATTTCGGACATACAACCAGGTTTTCTATGGGCAATGATGTGGCCGATCTTAACCACGATGGCTGGCCTGATATCATTTCTCTTGATATGCTTCCGGCAGATGAAAAGGTCCTAAAGTCATCGGAAGGCGATGACAATGTACAGATACAGAAGTTACGGATAGAGCAATACGGCTATCACTACCAGTTTACTAGGAACATGCTTTATATCAATCGGCCGGAAAGTACGTTTTCCGAAACCGCTCTTATGAGTGGAATAGCCGCCACGGATTGGAGCTGGAGTGCGTTATTCGCTGATTACAATCAGGATGGAGAACAAGACCTCTTTGTATCTAACGGAATTGTAAAACGCCCGAATGATCTGGATTTTATAAATTTTACCTCCGATGAGCAGATCAGGAAAAAAATAAACAACACCAAATTAGTGGATCAGCAGGCCTTAGATATGATGCCTTCAGGCGCCGTTCATAATTATGTCTTCCAGGGCACCGGATCCTTAAACTTCCAGGATCAATCTTCACAATGGATTAAAAAAGATAGCTTGATCTCTGGCGCTACGGCACTTGCCGATCTCGATCTGGATGGCGACCTGGATCTCGTAACAAACAACAGCAATGCTCCGGCAACCCTTTATATTAACAAGACAGATGATACTGCGAATTTTTTAAAGATCAAGTTCGAATACAAAGAAGGTAACCCCTTTGGAATAGGCACTAAAGTCTTGTCATATCATCAGGGACAGCTACAGTATAAAGAATTGTATACCGTAAGAGGGTTTCAGGCTTCTTCAGAGCCTCTTATCCACTTCGGTTATGGCAAAAACACAACCGTCGACTCTTTGCGGATAATCTGGCCCGATAAAAGTACCCAACTGATCAAAAACCTGGCTGTTAATCAAACCATGACCCTAAAGCCTAAAGATACTTCGCCTTTTAACTATAAAAGCTTGCATCCAAAATACCCGCAAATATTTGAAAAGGTTCCAGGAAATTTAGGTATTGATTTTAACCATGAAGAGGACAAATATTTAGATTTTAACCGTCAAAAATTAATCCCTTACCGCCTTTCAGACCGTGGACCGGCATCCGCGATTGGAGATCTTAACCATGATGGCCATGAAGATATTTTCTTTGGAGGTTCTAAATTTAAACCTTCGAAAGTGTATCTGGGAACCGATTCTGTTTTTGTAGAAAAAAAGATTCCTGCTCTTTCTAGAGATTCAATCAAAGAAGATGTATACGCTATTATTGACGATCTAAGCGGCAATGGAAAAGACGACCTGTTTATTGGATCTGGTGGAGCGGATTATTTTGGACAGATGCAGCCTCTTCGCGATAGTTATTTAATCCAGAGGGATTCACTATTCGAACCAGCCGAACTCCCTGATTACTTCAGTAATACTTCGGTAATAAAGCCATATGACTTTGATCAGGATGGCGATTTAGATCTTTTCGTCGGAAACCAGGTAGTCACCAACGATTTCGGAAATACGCCAAGCTCTTATTTGCTTAAAAATACCAATGGGAAATTCACTGTGGTAACTAATTCGGAGCTTGAGAAAAGTGGAATGATTACTGATGCGATATGGTACGATTTTGATAGTGATGACCTAAAAGACCTTGTATTAGTCGGCGAATGGATGAGCCCAAAATTCTTCAAAAATGATGGGGGAAATTTAACAGAGGTTTCTTTACTGAAAGCTAACGCAAATGGCCTTTGGCAAAGCATTGCCCTCTTTGATATAGATAATGATGGCGATGACGACCTTCTTCTAGGGAATTGGGGTGCCAACAGCAAATTCAAAGCCTCTGATAAGTCGCCATTGAAGATGTTTTACGGTGATTTTGACAGGAATGGGAGTAGTGAAACACTTATTGCAACTGAAAAGGAAGGAGTATATTATCCCATAGAGGGGCTTATGGGACTTACAACTCAACTAGAGACCCTGCGAAAAAAATTTACGAGCTATACGGCCTTTGCCGGAAAGCCTGTTGAAGAAATCTTAGGCAAGGAATCTATAAACGAGGCAGTGCTTTTCGAAGTAAACGAACTACGATCTGGGTATCTGGAAAATAAAAATGGAAGTTTCGAATTTCACCCTTTTCAAGACGATTTGCAGCTAGCACCAATAATGGCTTTCCAGATTTACGATTATGACGGAGATGGCAGTGATGAGGCGCTGGCCGCAGGGAATTATTTTGGAGTTAAACCTTATCACGGAAGGTTTGGTTCTTTCCCCGGTGCTATGATAAAAAGTAAAAATGACGTAATTTTGGGATATCAATTAGGTTTAGACCTTACTCAAAAGTCTGCCAGAAGCCTAAATATCATTACTTTAAACAACCAACCTTATCTGTTAGTGACCTTTAATGATCAAAAGGCACAGGTATACAAACTGAAAAACAAAAATTGAAAAATGATGAAGAAATTCAGTCTTTTAATGATCACTTTGGCGTTTTTCGCCTGCGATAAAAAAAGTGAACCAATTGAGGTCTCCGGAGAAGAGCTCCACAATGCTGTTGATAAGGTAACCGAGGTCATGATTCATGACATCTTTTCCCCTCCTGTTGCCAGTAGAATCTATGCCTATCCGAATATTGCTGCCTATGAAATTGTTTCACTCGAAAATGAGCAATACAATTCTCTTGAAGGGCAAGCGAGAGGTTTAACGGCTATTCCAAAGCCAGATGCAGGGCAAGCCGTTAACTACAGGTTAGCTGCACTTATTGCCCATATGGACCTCAGCAGACGCCTTATTTTTTCTGAGGAAAAGATTGAAACCTACAGAGACAGCCTTTACAACCTTTGGGAATCTAAAAATGAGAAGGAGTTTACAGCCTCTAAAGACTATGGCCTCAAAGTTGCGGAGCATATTTCTGGATGGATGAACGAGGATAATTACAACCAAACCCGCACCATGCCCAAGTTTACGGTAGACACAGAAGATCCTTCCAGATGGCAGCCAACACCGCCAGCTTACATGGACGGTATTGAACCACATTGGAACAAAATTAGACCTTTCGTCATTGATTCGGCCGGGCAGTTTAAACCAACCCCTCCACCTCCTTTTTCGATGGAGGAAGGTTCAGCCTTCTATGATGAAGTAAAAGAGGTTTACGATATCAGCAATGAAATAACTGAAAAAGGCGATGCTTCAGAAGAAATTGAAATTGCTCAGTTCTGGGATTGCAATCCTTATGTTTCTGTGACCCGGGGTCATTTAATGTTCGCTACTAAAAAAATAACTCCTGGAGCCCATTGGATTGGAATTGTTAAAATAGCCAGCAAAAAAACCAATAGTGACTTTGATAAAACCGTGTACGCATATACAAAGACGTCAATAGCCATTGCAGATGCCTTTATTAGTTGTTGGGATGAAAAATACCGAAGCAATCTGATAAGGCCGGAAACCCTGATCAACGAGCATTTTGACGACAGCTGGAAACCCGTACTTCAAACACCACCATTCCCCGAGTACACCAGCGGACATAGTGTAGTTTCAGGTGCCGCGGCCACAGCACTAACTGATATCTTTGGAGAAAACTTTGCCTTCGATGACGATACCGAAGTGGCCTATGGACTCCCTATTCGAAGTTTTACATCCTTCAATCAAGCTGCAGATGAAGCTGCAATAAGTAGGATGTACGGAGGTATTCACTATAGAACCGCTGTAGAAATAGGTGTAAAACAAGGAAGAGATCTCGGAAATTTTGTCATTTCGAACTTAAAAATGGGTACGGATACCCGCCTGGTATCGAAATAATTCTATGAAAAAAGTTTTGCGAATTGTTGGAGTAGTAATTCTAGTGGGGCTACTCTGGTACCTTTTTATAAAACCCTATGACTACCTGGTTTCGTTTGAGGCTAAGACTATTCCCGGGACCATTAATCAAAGTATTAAAGTTTGGAGTTCTTCTCTGGAAAACTCCGAAATCCTTACACAGGAAGATTTGAGAAATCTCACGCAGAGCATTCAGTTTGGAGATTCGGTTTTTCTGTATAAATGGAAAATTAAACCGATAAATGATTCGCTTTCCAAAGTAAAGGTCTATATAACAGACCAGGACAATAGCCTCAAAAATAAGGTCATGATACTTTTTTCCGATACAGATTTTGAAAAGCGTTGTAAAGAAAGTCTGTACGATTTCAATGATGGTCTAAACGATCATTTAAAGACTATCAAAGTAACTATTGTAGAAGCCCAAGATAGCCCGGGAACCTTCTGTGCCTGTACTTCCCGAAAAACCTCCCAGCGTGGAAAGGCAGGAGGTATGATGAACGATTACCCGCTCTTAAGTTCAATTTTGGTGAACAACGGGGTGCAACTTAACGGAGCACCCTTAATCGAGGTGACTAAATGGGACAAGCAAACCGACAGCCTTCAATTTAACTTCTGCTTTCCAATAATTAGGTCGGAAAGGCTCCCTTCTCATCAGGATGTAACTTATAAGCGCCTCTTTCCCAAGAGATCACTTAAGGCCATCTATAACGGAAACTATATCACCTCAGACAGAGCGTGGTATGCCCTAATGGATTATGCTGAAAATAATAATATGGAAATAAGCGAACTCCCTATTGAGATTTTCCATGACAACCCCAATATGGGTGGAGATGCCCTTAAGTGGACCGCTGAAGTTTATATGCCCCTAAGCAAAGAAAATGAAACTGGTTTTTAGCTTTTTGTTAATCGGCCTCTTTAGCAGCTGCTCTAACTACGGGCAGTTAACCTATATTACAGAACTTCCAAAAAAGCTCGACGAAAATTCAGGTATCGTATTTCAAAAAGACGGTACGCTATGGGTGGTAGAAGATAACGGTAACCAGGACAAAATTTATAAGGTAAATTTCAAGGGTCAACTTATAGACGAGCGGAAAATCTCAAAAGCAAAAAATCACGATTGGGAGGACCTCGCCAAGGATGAAGAGGGAAATTTGTATATCGGTGATTTTGGCAACAATTCAAATGACCGAAAGAACCTTGTTATTTATAAAATTCCCAATCCGGATGAAAATCCTTCAGAGAAATTGGAGGCCGAAGCCATTCGCTTTCGATATCCCGAACAAAAAAAGTTTCCTCCTAAAAAAGAAAAAAGAAACTTTGATGCCGAAGCTTTCTTTTATGCAAAGGACCACCTTTATATAATCACAAAAAACCGCTCCCGTCCTTTTACGGGAGAGGCGTTCGTATATAGAATCCCTGCCAGAAAAGGTAACTATGAGGCCACTCTACTAGGCTCCTTCATACCATGTAAAGAAGAGAATATCTGCGTGGTTACTGCTGCAGATATCTCACCAAACGGGAATAAAATTGCCCTTCTTGGTTATGGTATGCTTTGGGTTTTTACAGATTATAACTTAGATGATTTTACCAAGGGCCGCCTCAGTTCAATTGATTTAGGCGCCACTACTCAGCTAGAATCCATTTGCTTCCAGAATGATTCAACCCTGCTTATTTCGGATGAACGCAGCCATGGTACAGGTCGCAATCTATACTCCTTTAAGCTCAAGAATTAAAAGCCAAAACCAAGTCCAAAGGTAAAACGCAGACCGTCGTCGCTACTAAAAAGCGCCAGGCTGATAGAAGTGATGTCTGCGCCATTTAGGAAGAAGCCTCCACCCACGGATGTATGCCATTGATCCGAATCGTTATCAGGAAGCCATACTCGGCCATAGTCGAACCCACCATAAAGTCCAACCGATAAAGGTAGTAAGCCCGTCTTTAATTTCCGTAGACTGAGTCGAAGATCTGTATTTTGATAGTAGGAGGTTTTTCCCGTAAATCTTTGGTTCCTAAACCCTCTAAGTCCGTCAAAACCTCCGATACTTGCCGCCTGGTAAAATTCAAAATCATCCCCAAGATTAAAATGTGCTTTCCATTTGGTAGCTAAAACCAGACGCCCGCTGGGTATCAGTTTATAATCAAAAGAGAGGCTTGGAATAATATATCCGTAACCTTGGTCTGTATTTTCGGTACTGCTTTTATAACCAAGATGCAAGGAGGTTGCCATTCCTATGGTAGGGAAGGCTTCACTGTCACTATTAGCGTAACTGTACTCTGCATCCACTCCAAAGAAATTGTTCTCGTTTTCAATACCGGTCGCCGTAAAGAAATCTTCAATAAATCGGCCTTCGGTTTCTTCTACCTCTATGGTTTCATAAGATACCCCTGCTCTAAATTTAGATCCAAAATCTCCTCTCCATACCAGCGAAGGCATCACCTTGAAAGTCTGAATTTTCACTCGATTAAAATCTAACTCAAGATCATCATCAAAATTCTCAGTATCATTTCCAAAGCCAAAGAAATTAATACTAAAGTTTGGGCTGGTAAACTTCGCGGCCAATTCCACGTTTGCTTTACCTATCACTTCTGCAAATTCTCCTTTGTAACTAAGATCAAAGCCGGTAGTGGCGAAATAGAAGCCTGCGTTAAATGTATGCTGGCTCGTAAACGGGTTTTGTTTAAAGCCATTATAGGTATAGGTATCTGTAAGACCAATATTGAGCCCGTCATCAGGGTTCCCTCCTATAAAGGGAATTATCATATTGTTTGAGTTCTTTATCAATATAGGTCTGTAGGTGTTGGTTTCGTAATCTTTGCTTAAACGCTTTTTAGCACCTTTGGTATTTTTAAAGGTATTTTTCTTGGCTTTATTGTCATATAGATATACCGCCCTGCTATCAGTTACATCATATATATCGTTATTTTGCCCCCCTACGATTCTAATCTTTTTAACGCCGTCTTTTACCCCTTTTACATCAAAATAATCGTCATCATCAAGACCGTAAATCCAAATTTCCTTGGTTAGCTTCCTATCATAAACCTTTTCAAAAAAGAGATCGGCTTTTTCGCCTCCTTTGATGCGATATACTTTTACTTCAGTTTTTCCTTCGGGAAGGCCGGTGATCTCAAAATGATCGTCTTTGTCTGTGCCGACCACGACCGAAAATTTATTTAGAATTCCGTAGTATTCACTGGCGGTTTCGGCCAAATTCGCTTTTCTGGCTAACAAAACCCTTTTAATCCTTGCTGAGATCGCTTCATCACGAACTTCAGATGGAATGGCCCTTAATGCCTGGTCTATTACTTCTGGTGTAATGTTTTTTTGTAGGTAGGCTGCCTGTTCCTGCCACATCTCGGGAGTGGTTTCGGGCAGCAGAGCCATATCCAGGGCAAAGGTTTTGGGGGAGGAGGTAAACCCCTTCACACTCCTAATCTCCTCATTAAACCCTTCAAAAAGTCCAAGGGAAGGAACAATTTTGGTGGCAAGTTTCATTAAAGAACCATCACCCATAATAGAAAATACCTGATCCCGGTCTCTGGGAACCGGCCTGTAAACCGTATTGCCAGTTTGTTCGTCCTTGAATTCTGCCCACCTCCATTGGTCTGTATGCCTATCCCAGTCTCCCAGCAAAATATCAAAAAGCCTGGCCTTTAAATAGGCTTCCTTGTCAATGGTATACTCCTCATCTTTTCTAAGCTTCGTCAGAAGGTCATCTGTACTTTCCATTTTATCGGCAAAACCAAAACTAGCCTGATCTCCGTGGCCATCTGTGGTGCGCTCCTCTATCATATATAAGGCATCTCCAAATTCATCTTCGTAACCGCTTATTGCGTCTTGCTGAGGGACGTAGTAAAGGACTGGATTGGTGTGATAAATGCCTACCGCATCGGCCAGAGTAGCAACTGTAAAGGGAGCATAAGGATGCGCTCCGGTATAAAAATCGAGAAGCAGGTCTTCGACAAAACTATCCTCAAACTCACCGATGATGTACTTATCTTTAAACGCCATGGCCTGCAAATAGGCTTCCGCACTTTTTCGCAAAGCCCGCATTACATACTCCTTCCCCTCTTTGTTTTTTAGTCTTAGAGATTTAGATTGATGCCCACCTCCTTTTCTTATTACCTCTAAGCCTCCAAAAAGCGTGTCTAAGTCTACCGTTGGAGCCGTCACCTCAACGGCATACAGGTCTCGGTAGCGATCTCCCCAAATCGATTTAAAGAAATTGCTTTTGGTCACCTCTTCGGTAGTATATATCGAAGCTTTTACTTCAGAAGGAAAAGACTTGTCAAAAGACTTTTCGTTCCGACTTACATCTGCCGGTAGTACTTCAGAGGTGAAAAGAAATTCCTTGCTACCTTCGTCAACTCCGAAATAACGTACTCGCGAAGACCCGTCTTTGTAAACCTCCAGTGTAGCGTAACCTGTTTTTCCCGTTGAAAATTGGCTTCCATTCAGAAGTTTTGTAGCTCCTTTTTTTGCGCCAGAACCACTTACAATTTGCGGTGTGTTCTCCTCAACGATATACTGAAGGCTATGTTCATGCCCAGAAGCAAAGATCACTTTTTCCGAGTATTGCGCAAGCGTCACTATACGCTTTCTAAGTTCGGTATAGCGCTTGTTGTAAATATCTGTAGTAGATACCCCGGTAGTATTCCGCAAAATACTAATAAGCGTTCCAATTACAGGTATTAACTGTTTTTTAAAAGAATATTGCCCTCCATGAACCCCATAAGTAAACATAGGGTGGTGCATGGCTATAATGGTAGTCTTGTCTGCATTCTTTTTGATCAGGCCTTCTAACTCTTCAAAAAACTTCTCTCTGTCCTTAATTTCACATTCGTCATTCATAGTGGGGTGCCTGTCCCAATTGGTTAGATACCACTGAGTGTCAATGGCCAACACCATAACGTCATCATTTATTTCAATCTTCTTCATAGGGCAGCCATCCTCTGGGTAGAATACTTTTTTACTGTCTAATACCTTCTCCACATACTTTTGCTGCCTTTCAAGGCCTTTAAGTCCGTCAGCATACCAATCATGATTGCCCGGGATAAATACGGTTCTTCCTTTAAAGTCTGTCAGTGTATTCAATTGTGCATCTAGATGGCTTTTTGCCAAACGATAGCCTTCAGGATTGGTTTCGGGGTTTTGAAAACCTGCAGGATAAATATTATCCCCTAAAAATATGGCGGTGCTGTTTTCTGAGGCTGCGCTCAAATTTTGCTTAAAGTCCTGAAGTATAGGGTTCATTCCCCCGTCTGGAGACAATCCAGCGTCACCTATCAAATAAAAGGTATGATTTATCTCTTTATTATTAGGTACATCGGTGTTGCGTGCCAGTTCGCTATACTTTGCCTTGTAGGTAGCACAACTGGTTATCAGAAACAGAGTAAGAATTAGCGTGTAATGTTTTCTCATGTTCAACGTCAAAATTTTGTATTTTGGACAATCTTAACTTCTGCCTATGTCGGACATTGTAAAAAAAACAGAGGATTTCGTCAATGATTTGTTGTCAAATCAGCTGAATTCTAAGTACCTCTACCACAATTTGCGTCATACCCAGCGTGTAGTTAAAAGTACTAAAGAATTATCGAACTCGCATAATCTGGCTGAGAAAGATAAAGAGATCTTACTTTTGGCGACATGGCTTCACGATACCGGCTACACCAAAGGAACAAATGACCATGAAGAGAGCAGTTGTGCGATTGCCAGGAAGTTTCTCGAAGGACATCAATATGATCCTGAAAACCAGGAAGAAGTTTGCAAGTTAATTATGGCTACCAAGCGCCATCACGAGCCCGCGGGGCTTTTAGAAGAAATAATCAGAGACGCAGACGCTTCACATTTAGGACAACAAAGCTATCACGAGACCTCCACCTACCTAAGGGAGGAATTAGATTTGTTGGGAATAAAAAACTACTCAGAAAAAGATTGGAGAGAAGCTAATATAGATATGTTTCGGAAAGAGCATCGCTATTATACTTCGTATGCACAGGAGCAATGGGGGCCCGGAAAGGAAAAAAATCTCAAAACTTTACTTAAAGAGAAGAAAACCGAAAAAGAAATTGCCAAAAAAGAAGCTCTTAAAGCGAAGTATAAGAACGAAAGTCCGGACCGGGGAATACAGACACTTTTTAGGGTAACCTTAAAAAACCATCTTACCCTTAGTGATATTGCCGATACAAAAGCAAATATTCTGCTATCGGTCAACGCAATCATTATTTCTGTAGCCCTTTCTAACCTTATTCCAAAACTTGACAATCCTTCTAACGCCTATTTAATTTATCCTACGGCCATTTTTCTAATTTTTAGTGTAGCCTCCATGGTCATGGCCGTGCTTGCCACGAGACCAAATATTACCAGCGGAGAGTTTACCAAAGAAGATGTAGAAAATAAAAAAGTGAATCTTCTATTTTTTGGAAATTTTCATAAAATGAAGTTGTCCGATTACGAATGGGCCATACAGGAACTTGTGAAAGACAAGGAGTATATTTATTCTTCGCTGACCAAAGACCTGTATTTCCTTGGACTGGTTCTGAACAGAAAATACAAGATACTGAGGTGGACCTACACCGTATTTATGGTGGGGATTGTAATTTCAGTTATAGCTTTCGGGATTTCATTCCACTATTTTGGCTCGGATCGCGTTTCTGAAGTGGCCTCTCTATTCTAGGCTTTTAGCTCTTCCATAAGGTCTTCGTAGGTATAGGTCTTTTCCGATTCCTTTCCTTTTTTGTATAAGATTTCGGCACGTATCGCCTTTAGACCAGATACCCCTTGAAGCCCTTCTAATTCAACAATTTCGACGTTATTCGTGAAGTAGCCTTTAGACTTCAAAAATGAAATATACCTCAGATATTCGAGCTCGTCCTTTTTTTGAGAATAAACAATAGCCAGTTTTCCCTTTTGAGTCAGTCGCTCATCCGTGCCCTTAATATACGATTTGTCTATACGCTTCTTAATAATCTCATAACGGGCATTGTAGGTCCCATCCACATCGAATTGCTTCTCGTCCATTCTAAACCTGATGGAAAGCGATGTGCTATAAACCAGAATCAAGGAAGCAACGTCTAATTGTACCGGAAGCTTGGGTTTAAGATTATAGTATTTGTTTTCCATCTCACAGATAACCTGTAACTGCCACAACCTTAGGTTGCTAAGGTAAAGTGGGTTGTATTCACGATCTCCTGCGATTGAACTACCGATATACATATTGTGCTCAACACCATCGGTCTTATAGCGTTCAAAATAGTGGGGAAACATGTCCTGGGCCTCCTCCTGCTTCTTATCGATAACGGCCACCAACTTCTTGTTAATCGCCATAACACTTTCGTCATAATTACGGCGGTGATCATAGTACGATTGAGTGTTCTCGTCAATACTATCCTCGTAAGCCTCAACCAATTTCTGAAGGCCTTCATCCAGCTTCTTTAGATGAGACAGAACAGGGTTAATTTCGCTATTAATAAAATCAAAAATAGTCTGCTCACTATTAGAGTAGAGTGTATCTTTTATGCTTTCAATATAGTTGTCAACTCTAAAAATCAGCTCGTCATAAATGGGCAGTTTTTCCTGCTTTAAGGCGGCTTTGAGGACGTCGTTAACATTGGATAGTTGAATCATCAAATCTCGCTGAATAGCCGTATTTCTGGCCTGGGAAGAATCCTTAATATCTATTTGCCCATAAAGCGGATACACATCTTTGAACACAATTTCTCTAAAGGAGGGTTGTCTTCCTTCGAGATCATCTATAATAAACCGCTTTGCTTCTTCCTGAAATTTCCAATAAACAGAAGAGTGAACAGAGGTGCACTCATGCTGTATAATGGCATCGATTAAATTCTCCTCTTCAATTTTAGAACGAATAACGGCCGAAACAATGTACGGCATTACGTCGTCTAGCTTTTTGGCATTAACGCCATTTAGCATATTCTTTTTGGTAGAAACCACTTCAAAAACGCCCAAGAGCTCTTCATCCGAGGCAATTGGTGCAAAAATGGCACTTTTTATGCCTTGTTTATGAAGGCTGTTGTACGGTGCCACTTCCTTAGACATTTTGTAGTACTTATCTACATCGGCTATGGCGAAATAATCGTTCTCTTTTAAAATTTTCTTGTAAGAACCCTCACATAATGCTTCATTACAGCTTAGACTATCTTCCTTGCCTAGAATAAAACTGTCCATCCCCTTACCATATACCCTTTCAAACTTATTTGATTTAGAGTTATAGGTAACAAAGCCTACTCTTAGATCCTTAATCCTGAAAAAGGAACGAAAGGTTTCCTGTAGGTCTGACATAAAATCATCACTACCTCTCTTGTTATTGGCAATAAGTTCTGTCTTGATTTCAGAGATCGACTGTTCTGCCGTAACATCGAACATATTGGAGATGACAAATCCCTTAGAAACGAAACTTTCTGGCGGAACTTTTTCCTTCCACAAATCAAGGTTATCTGGGTTTTCTAAAAGTTCATCTACATCGTCCTGCGTAAGTTCTTTAGACTTTTCAGTAGGAAAGATCTCCATGAAGTCAGCATTGTACAAAATGCGATAGTGGTGCATCACCCCATTGGCATCGGGGATATCATAAAAATAAGGCCTGCTAAAGTCTAACTTAAAGCCGTAGTAAAAGCTAAGAATAACAATACATCCCATTATATAGTCTATACCGTCTTCTTGATTCCTTATAAAGGGTTTAAAGTCTGATCCGGCGTTTTCAACAATACGCTGGAAACGCTTAGAGGAATTAAAAATAATATCGTAATAAGGTAGTGATGCTGCCTTAATTTCGTTCTCGCTAAGCACCTCAGAGAAGGAATCCTGGAGGATAATACCAATGACATCTTTATACTTCTCTAGAAGGGAAACATCTGAAAACCCCTCTCTAAGTTCGGGATAGGGTGCCTGGGCTTGCAGGACACGCTTCGCCTTGGCAGCTAAAAACTCGTCTTTGCTTTCGGCCATAGTATCATACTGCCTTAACAACTTGTCAAAGCTAATAAGATGCCTCAGGGGCATCACCTTTTCTTTGGCTCCCATCATACTCAATAGTATTGAATAATACTGTAAAATTACAAAAGAAAGACGAATTTAATTGTTAAGAGAATGTTTACGACGTTCCGCACTTTTTTTAGATATTTATACAAATTAGACCCATGTCCTCAAATTCGAGACTAACAAGAGCTTACCAAAAGGCGAAAATCATTGAATTTGATGATACTTCCAAGTTTATTCTCTTCAGTGACTGCCATAGGGGAGATAACAGTTTTGCAGACGATTTTGCCAATAATCGGAACATTTACTTTCATGCCCTAAAACACTATTATAGCAGCGGGTTTCAATATTGCGAGTTAGGAGATGGTGATGAGCTTTGGGAAAACCGCAGTTTTCAACCCATTCTGGATGCTCATAAAAATGTATTTATGCTCATGAAGCAGTTTCACAAAGAAGGCCGGCTTCATATGGTTTGGGGCAACCATGATATGGTATATAGAAATCATGCATACCTCAAAGCGCACCTTTATACTTACTTTGACCCCAAAGATGGTCAGGAGGAAGAGTTATTAAAAGATCTGATCTATGAAGAGGCTCTTATTTTAAAGCATAAAGAATCTGCGCAAGAGCTCTTTCTAACGCATGGCCACCAGGCAGATTTTATGAACTATCGCGGATGGCGTATTAACCGGTTTTTGGTAAGAGTCCTCTGGAAACCCCTTCAAGTCTGGGGAATTGCAGATCCTACCAGCCCTGCTCGTAACTACAGAGAACTCATAAAAGTAGAAAGAAGGGTAAAAAAATGGATTTTGCGCAACAATTTAATTATCACGGTTATAGGTCATACCCATCGCCCAAGATTTCCAGAACCCGGAGACATCCCATTGTTTAATGATGGTAGCTGTGTACATCCTAGAAGCATTACGGGTATTGAGATTGAAAATGGCCAGATCTCACTGATAAAGTGGCAAATAGCCACGACAGATGAAGGAATCTTAAAGGTAGTACGTGTCTTGCTTGAGGGGCCAAAACCTTTAATGGACTACAAACTGGAGTAAGCGCTTTAATTCGCAATTTACTTTCTGGCCGCCAGTATTTTAATGGCATTTACGAAGGAATCGAGTTCTAAAGTAGTAGTAAATACATTTGGTGTTATTCTACAACCTTTGACATTGGCGTAATCTATGGCTACTGTGAAAATCTTAAACTCGTCGAGCAAGGCTTTGGCCAGATCCGCTGGTTTTATATGGGTCACGCCCACATTGGCAATACCACAAGTTCGATGTTCCTCGGCAGGCGAGTTAACAACTACATTCTCTACCTTCCTCAACTGATCGCTCCAATAGCGCTGTAGAAATCGCAGTCGATTTTCTTTGCGCTCCATGCCTATCATTCTGATGTAGTCTAGCGCATTCTCAATGGCCAGATCTGTATGCACTGGATGGGTACCTGTGTGATTAAGACGGCTAATATCATTAGAATCTCGCTTGTGTTCCGCCAACAAAGGCCAGATCTTTGGAATATGCTTATCGGCCACGTACAAAATTCCGGCTCCCAAAGGGGTACTTAGCCACTTGTGAAGGCTAGATCCGTAGTAATCGCAGTTGAGGCTGGCAATATCTACATTGAAGTGCCCAACACAATGAGCTCCGTCTACCATTACCTCCACCCCATGACGATGCGCCATGTCACAAATCTTTCTTACCGGTAGAATATGGCCCGTGATATTGATCATATGGCAAACCATAAGCAAACGTGTATTGCCCGTAATTTGCTTTTCATAAAGCGAAACAATTTCCTCATCGGAAGCTGGATGATTGGGAATCGAAATTACTTTGTTAATCACTCCAAACCGCTTTGCAACCATTTCAAAATGATCTTTCATGGATCCGTAGTCCTGCTGAGCATAAATAGCTTCATCCCCCTCCTGCCATGGAAATCCGGCGATAATCATATCTAAAGACTCCGTAGTGTTTCTGGTAATAATCAAATTTCCCGCTTTGCAGCCCACAAATTCAGCGAGTTGAGAAGCAATTCGCTTTTTGTTATCCCATTGCACGGTACGCATATAGTAAGAACCTTCGTAATTTACCTTTTGCACATGCGTCAAAAATTTGTCCAATACCGGTTTTGGAGCAATATTGTAATACCCACTTTCAAGGTTGATATAATCTGGCTTCAGGGCATAATCTTCTCTAATTCGCTCCCAGAATTCATCTCCCTCAAAATCGTAAGTTTTACCAGTAATTGGTTGATTGGCCTGTAGTGAATAGGGTAAAAAAGGAGTTACGGCAACCGCCTGTCCCATGCGTTTAAGAAATGCTCTTTTTTTCATGCCTTCAAAATACTTTAACAAGATAAAAAAATGTTCGGTAGCATTTCTTAGCAAAGTGCTATATTTAGTGGCTCATGCAATTGACACAACCAGACAACTACTAAATAACCGCTATGCCTTTATTGATTGTAATCCTCGGGATTTTTCTTCTATTTATACTTATTGCCAGATTTAAGTTAAATGCCTTTATAACCTTTATCATTGTTTCTCTTTTTGTAGGAATAGCGGAAGGAATGGATCTTGAAAATGTCGTTGAATCCATACAAAATGGAATAGGCAATACGCTGGGGTTCCTGGTCATGATTCTCGGCTTAGGTGCTATGCTAGGTAAACTTGTTGCAGATAGTGGCGCAGCTCAAAGAATAACTTCGCAGTTGGTAGCCAAATTCGGGAAAAAAAATATTCAGTGGGCCGTGGTACTTACCGGTTTTATCGTCGGTATTCCCATGTTTTACTCTGTAGGTTTTGTTATTCTTGTTCCTCTGGTTTTTACCGTGGCTGCGGCTACCGGCCTCCCTTTATTATACGTAGGGATCCCTATGCTGGCCTCTTTATCGGTTACACATGGATATCTTCCGCCACACCCAGCGCCTACAGCGATTACTGTAATGTTCGAAGCCGATCTGGGTAGAACCCTGCTATACGGAATTATTGTGGCCATTCCGGCAATCATCGTAGCGGGGCCTGTTTTATCACCAGTTTTTAAGAATATAAAAGCCACTCCCTTAAAGGAGTTTGTGAACCCTAAGGTTTTAGAGGACCATGAAATGCCGGGAATGGGTATTAGCATTTTTACGGCGCTTCTGCCTATTATTCTGATAGCGCTCGCCACGCTGGCAGATCTTTTTCTAGCAGAAGATTTAGCTATTAAAAAGGTGATCGATTTTTTAGGAAACCCGGTGATCGCCATGCTCATTGCTGTTTTGGTTGCTATTTATACCTTAGGCCTTGCACGAGGCAAAAAGATGACCGAAGTGATGCAGTCTGTGTCAAGCTCGGTTACAGGGATCACTATGGTATTGCTGGTCATAGCCGGGGCAGGTGCCTTAAAACAGGTTTTAGTAGACAGTGGGGTCAGTGAATATATCGCCGATATGTTAAAAGGTTCAACACTTTCACCTCTTTTCCTCGCCTGGTTGATAGCCACTGTAATACGCGTATGTGTTGGGTCAGCAACTGTAGCAGGGCTGACAGCAGCCGGGATTGTGCTACCGCTGGTATCTGCAGAGGGCGTAAGCGCAGAATTAATGGTATTGGCTATTGGTTCGGGGAGCCTTATGTTATCTCATGTGAATGACAGTGGTTTTTGGCTGTTCAAGGAATATTTTAATTTGTCTGTAAAGGATACTTTGAGATCCTGGACAGTAATGGAAACCACGGTAGGCGTGATGGGCCTTATTGGGGTATTAATCTTAGACATATTTATTTGATATTATGAAAAATCTACCTTCTGAAAGGATTCTAAAATTAGGACTTGAACTTCCACCTGCTCCGCCACCGGCAGGCCTTTACAGACCAGTCCTGGTGGTTGATAACTTTTTATACATTTCAGGGCAAGGACCTATGCAAACTGATGGGGCGTATATGACTGGTAGGGCCGGAGAAGATCTCAATTTGGAGGAGGCCAAAGCCGCAGCAAGGCAGGTAGGCCTCACCATGCTAGCCACAATTACTACGCATTTCGGCGACATCGATAAAATAAAAAGGGTGGTGAAAGTTCTCGGGATGGTAAATTCTACCCCAGAATTTGGTCAGCAACCTCTTGTGATTAACGGATTTAGTGAGTTAATGGCTGATATCTTCGGAGAAGATCATGGAGTTGGCGTACGCAGCGCTGTTGGAATGATGCTTCCCGGCAATATTCCAGTTGAGATAGAGGCCATGTTTGAGCTTTACTAGAAAGGATAGTGATATGTCTGAAACAAATTGGTATAAGATAAAAAACCCGGAGGAACTTATTTCTCCTTCTCTTCTTGTATATCCTGAAAGGATTGAGGCCAATATCAAGAAAATGATAGAGATGGTCGGGGAGGTGAGCCGATTAAGGCCTCATGTAAAGACCCATAAGATGGCCGAAGTCATCAAAATGCAAATGGACCATGGTATTGCAAAATTCAAGTGCGCCACAATTGCCGAAGCCGAACTGCTCGGAAAATGCAAAGCGCCAGATGTTTTACTAGCAATGCAAGCTGTGGGTGCTAACGTAGGCAGGTTTTTACAGCTGATCAAAGCATTCCCTGAAACCAGCTTTTCTACTCTGGTCGATAATGAATTGAGCATAGAGCACCTGGCGGAAGCCGCATCAAAAGAGGCCATGCAAATTCAGGTATTTTTAGATCTTAACACTGGTATGGATAGGACGGGAATAGCACCCGGTGAAAGGGCTAAAAATTTGTTCCAGCTAATTGCCATAAATTCTAATCTTCTGGCGCAGGGCTTACATGCCTATGACGGACACATCAGAAGCGAGAACTTTGATGAGCGAAAAAGACTGTGCGACCTGGCTTTTCAAAAGGTATTAGATTTAAAGAAATCTCTGGAAGCGGTTAATGTGGAGGTAAAAACAATAGTGGCGGGAGGATCGCCTTCATTTCCCATTCATGCCACCAGGAAGGGGGTTGAAGTAAGTCCGGGAACCACATTATTGTGGGATGAACGTTATGGCAATTCTTTTAAAGAAATGACCTTCTTACCAGCGGCTGTCCTCTTTACCCGCGTTATCAGCAAGCCTAGGAAAGGGATTGTTTGTCTAGATCTGGGTCACAAATCTGTAGCTCCTGAGATGAACCTTCCCAGGGTAAAAATCCTTGAAATGGAAGACAGCGAACAACTAGGGCAAAGTGAGGAACATCTGGTACTAAAATATTCTAAAGATGATGATTGTAAGATCGGGGATGATCATTATGCCATTCCCATGCACATCTGCCCTACAGTTGCCAAATATCCACGGGTATTTACAGTATCAGAGGGTGAGATTAGCGGCAGCTGGAAAGTGGCTGCAAGAGATCACCAATTGGAAATTTAAAAAAAGACTTCATGCTTATTTTCGATGCGCATCTAGACCTTGCCATGAATGCCCTTGAATGGAATAGAGATCTCACCAAACAAGTCAGTGAGCTCCGGGAGATTGAACAGGGAATGACTGATAAACCAGACCGGGCTAAAAACACCGTTTCATTGGAGGCCATGCGGAAAGGACAAATTGGAATTTGTGTAGCTACGCAAATAGCACGCTATTCTAAAAAAGAGAACCCGCTTCCAGGTTGGAACTCACCACAACAGGCCTGGGCTCAAACCCAGGGGCAACTGGCCTGGTATAAAGCTATGGAAGACCTCGGTGAAATGACTCCAATTAGAACCTTGCAGGAGCTAAATGCACATTTAGAACTTTGGAGCAAACCCTCAGAAGAGAAAAGACCAATAGGTTACATTTTAAGCCTTGAAGGCGCAGATTCTATAGTTTCTCTGGAATATTTAGAAAGAGCTTATGCAACTGGCTTAAGGGCGATAGGTCCCGCACATTATGGCCCCGGCACCTATGCCCAAGGCACTAATGCATCTGGAGGAATAGGACAAAAGGGAAGGGCACTGCTAAAGGAGATTGAGCGTTTGAACCTCATCCTGGATGCTACGCATTTATGTGATGAGAGTTTTTGGGAAACAATGGATGTCTATCATGGTCCCCTCTGGGCAAGTCATAACAATTGCCGAACCTTGGTAAAACACAACCGGCAGTTTTCTGATGAGCAATTAAAAGAGCTCATGAACAGAAATGCGGTAATCGGTGCTGCCCTGGATGCCTGGATGATGGTGCCAGATTGGAAACGTGGTGAATCCAATCCTGAATCTATGGGGGTTACCCTTGAAATCATGATAGATCATATAGATCATATTTGTCAACTATCGGGAAACTCCACACATGTAGGTATTGGAACCGATCTCGATGGAGGGTTTGGAAAAGAGCAATGCCCAAGTGACCTTGAAACGATCTCCGATCTTCAGAAAATCCCTGATCTATTAGCCAGGCGTGGATACAGCCCGGAAGACGTCCGCAATATAACCCATCTAAACTTCGTTAGATTCTTACAGCGCAGCTGGTCTTAAGTAGGGGTCGTATTTTACCGATTTTAACAGCATTTTATGGCCCTGTGGCAAGGTATTTGCTAACTTTATAAAAATTCAAAATTGCTATGAAACAATTTTTATTGGTTTTCGGGCTTTTTTTCTGTGTGCTTGACTTGAGCGCACAGACCGATATCCCCAAAACCCAACCTCTAAAAATTGAAGCAAACAACAAATTAGATCTCAAGAACAATCCTAAGCAGGGAAATGCCTTGCGTATTCCATCATCATTTGACAGCAAGCTTAATATTAAGGACTCGCTGATGGCTCGCAATGTGAAAATGCTTCCTGATAAAGAGCTAAAACAAGCCGGACATGACCTTAAGTTAGATACTAAGGTTGGAGAGCGCGAACAGGGGAAATCCAAGAAGCACTTTGGAGATATGTACCTCGGCGATGTAAAAACAGGCGCCATGTTTGTAGGTATTGTTTGCAGGGATCATGAGTATGTAGATGGCGATAGGGTACGCATCTATGCGAATGATGTAGTTGTAGAACCTAATATACTGCTAACCGGCAGTTTTAAGGGTATTAATCTAAACCTTGACAAAGGTTTTAATAGATTGGATTTTGAAGCCCTCAACCAGGGGTCTTCAGGGCCCAATACCGCTCAGGTAGACGTCTATGATGACAAAGGGCAACTTATATACTCCAACAAATGGTTACTATCTACTGGATCTAAGGCTTCTTTGATCATTGTTAAGGACAGGTAGTTCTTAATTTTCCCCTGGATGATAGGTTTTTTTTGCACGCTTTAAGACATCCTCTTTGTAATAGGCAGCGTCCTTAAATTCTGCTTCTGCATAACGCTCTGCCTGATCGTCAAAATGCGGTGAGGTCGGGTCTCCGCTTTGCCCTCCTGCCAGCATGGTTTTAGCCTTTACTTTATCACCAAATTCAACTGCTGCAACAAAGCTATTTCCGCGGGTACCATAAATTCTTTTGGTATTGTTCGTGTATCGAGCACCATATGCAGCCAAAGAACCCCATCGCCCAGAAGCAAAACTGATTGGCATACTGGGTCTTTCATCGTCAAAAGGTTGCCTTATTTCACCATTGATACGCTGGTAACGATTCACTTCTCCCCATGGAACCTCCCAGGTTCCAAAGTCATTTTCCAATTGGGAAATCACTTCTTCAAAAACGGCCATGCGCTCTTTTTGAGGAGACTCTTTCCCAAAATACGTCATCAATTCCATATCGCTCATGCGGCCCGGCCTCTGCCCCTTACGGCCGTAAATTGTACCGTAATAATGCGCAAGGGTCATCGCTACCGATTCTTTTGAGGTTTTAAAATCCCAGGCCCTTAAGGTATCTATTGCCGCTTTACTATTTCCTGGAACATCCTCACTGTCATAGGCCTTGACAAGCCCCGGAACAAGCATAGCAAAAGCAGGCAAATAAGGGTCATGAGCCAATTCTATAAGATTATCCAGTGTATACCCACTCCTTCCCTTTAATAGATCTATGGCATGTACACCACGGAAATTTTCGCGGTCTATAGACATATATTTAGGATAATTCTCGCGCTTCGGGCTAAATTCAAGTGCCGAGGTATAAGGTGTAGAATTGCAATTTTGTACCCAGCCGTTTTCGGGGTTTAAGACCAGAATATTTTCATCTACTGTGTGTAATCCTTTCCAATCTGTTTTGGGATCACTCCCATCAATGGGCTGGGTATAGTCAAAAACAGTATCCCTCACAGGAATAAAGTTCCCATGAAAATAGGCGATATTGCCTTCGGCATCTGCATAAACTGTATTGTTGGAAGAGTTGGTCCTAATGTCCATCATTTTGCGAAAGCCGTCATAACCATCTTGTTTTGTCCTGATGTATGACTGTTCTAAAGCTTTAACTGGCTCCCACATCATAGCGGATGCTACAGGCCTCTCGCCTTCTTTATGGGTAATAGGGCCATGATGTGTATGATACATCGGGAAGGTCTTTTCTTTTAACTCTGCACCATCTTTATATTTTAATGTCACTTCAGATTTCTTTACAGGCCGCCATTCTTTGCCATACTGATAGCGCAATTCTCCCTCTATCTCTGAGACATTTTCAACAAATTCATCCATAACATCCGTGTAAGTCGAGGTATGCATCCATCCTGTCTTTTCATTAAAGCCCTGGTAAATGAAAAACTGCCCCCAGGTCACGGCCCCGTAAGCATTTAGCCCCTCTTCGCTTACCGCGTGCACTTCGCCCCTAAAATAAAAAGAGGTATGTGGGTTTATAAGTAACATCGTATTCCCGGATTGGGTTAGTTTACCGGAGATGGCTATACCGTTAGATCCCTGGGGTTCTAGTTCTGCCTCCTTCTTTTCTATTTCCATGGCTTCCGCCCTGGGAAACTCAATTCCTTCTTCATAAAAAGCCTTGATCTTTCTAATGCTAATACGTTCAATGTCACCTCCAATAGATCCCTCGCTAAAATACATTGGCATCCAGGGCTCAAAGTGAGTGAGTAACCTTGGTTCTACTTCAGGATGTTTATGCAAATAATAATTAATGCCATCTGCAAATGCGTTGCAGAGCTTTTTGAGCCATTCGGGGCTCTTCTCATAGTTGGCTATTGCCTCTTCTTTCGTCATAAACAAACGGGCCCTAAGGTCGCTATATAGTGCTTCTTCCCCTTCAACCTCAGCCAACCTGCCAATAGCCCAAATATAATTTTGCTCTACCCGTCTAAAATCGTCTTCGCATTGCGCGTATAAGAGTCCGAAAACGGCATCAGCATCAGTCTTTCCATAGACATGCGGGACTCCAAAATCATCCCTAATGATGGTGGTATTGTCGGCGTGACTTTGCCAGCGTTCCAGTTCGGTATTTTGCTGACTTTCAGCACAGGAAAACAGTAGAAATACCATCAGATAGAAAAGAGGTCTCATATTCTTTGATGTATTGGTTGCACTTTGAAGTGAATTTAGTGGACTTCGGCTTGAAATGCTAATTTTAACATAAAAAAGCACGTCCGTTAATGGCCTAACAGAATTCGCTCTATTTTTGTGATTCTTTCAGAAATACAAGAACCCTTAGTATGTCAGACAAAAAAGTAAGTGTCCTTACCGCATTTAAGACCATTATTTGGCCAAGGAGAAATTTGGTCTTCATAGGGTTACTGCTTATTGTAATCAGTAAGGCTGCGAGCTTCGTAGCTCCCCTCTCATTGAAGTACTTAATGGACGACATTATACCAAACAAGGATCTCGACTTTCTCAAACTTCTTGTTGCCATCGTCATCTTTGCGATTCTCATACAAGCCATCACCTCTTTCTTACTAACCAGAATCTTGAGCGTACAGGCGCAATATATGATCTCAGAACTACGTGCTCAGGTGCAGAAAAAAATACTTTCTTTACCCATCCGCTTTTTCGACAACACCAAGTCTGGTGAACTGGTATCGCGCATTATGACCGACGTGGAAGGTGTAAGGAACCTTATAGGAACAGGTTTGGTACAATTGGTTGGTGGATCTGTGACCGCTGTCGTCTCATTGATTTTGTTATTGGACATTAGTCCAACCATGACACTTTTTGCATTAATTCCGCTGGCTATATTCGCAGTGATTGCGCTTAAAGCCTTCAAGATTATCAGGCCAATTTTTAGAAACCGTGGAAAGATCAATGCCGAAGTAACAGGTCGACTTACAGAAACTTTGGGGGGTATAAGAGTTATTAAAGGATTTAACGCTGAGCTACAAGAGCATGGTGTTTTTGAAGAAGGGGTTCACAAATTGTATCAGAATGTCAAAAAGAGTCTTACCGCCACAGCATTCATGACAAGTTCTTCTACCTTCCTTTTAGGAGTGGCAACTACCGGAATCATGGGAATAGGGGGTTATAAAATAATGACCGATCAACTTACCATCGGAGAGTTTTTGACCTTTACCTTCCTATTAGGGCTAATGGTAGCCCCTATCGTCCAGATGAGCAATATAGGGAGCCAACTTACCGAAGCGCTTGCCGGACTAGACAGGACCGAAGAGCTCATGAATATGGAGCCTGAAGCTGATGCCAAACAAAGAAGTACGATTTTAGACACTGTAAAAGGTCATATGATCTTTAAGGATGTTACTTTTGCTTATGAAGAAGAAAAGGAGGTGCTGCACGATATAAGCTTTGAAGTCAAGCCCGGATCTGTTGTCGCACTGGTCGGAAGTTCGGGGTCCGGGAAGAGTACCATTGCAGGGTTGGCCGCTAGTTTCCTTACTCCGCAGTCCGGGACTATTCTCATAGATGAGCAGGATCTTTACAAAGTAGAGCTCAACAGTTTTCGCCGACACCTGGGTGTAGTGTTGCAAGATGACTTTTTGTTTGAGGGTAGTATAAAAGAAAACATTCTTTTCCCAAGGCCAAATGCTTCTGATGAACAACTGCAACAGGCGGTAAAAGCAGCGTATGTCGATGAATTCACAGACCGTTTTGAAGATGGCTTGGATACTTTAATTGGTGAACGGGGGATCAAGCTTTCAGGAGGGCAACGCCAGCGCATTGCAATTGCAAGAGCTGTTTTAGCAGACCCAAGAATACTTGTTCTGGACGAGGCTACATCCAATCTGGATACAGAGAGTGAAGCTTTAATTCAAAAAAGTTTGGCCGAGCTTACTAAAGGGCGTACCACTTTCGTAATTGCCCACCGTTTGAGCACCATCCGCAAGGCGAATCAAATTCTGGTTATAGAAAGTGGTAGGATCGCAGAACGCGGTACACATGATGAGCTCATTCAAAAAGAGGGTCGTTATTACAATTTGTTTACCTATCAGGCGAGAATCTAGAGAAAAGGTTGAATGTCTAACTTTCGGGGGCTATTTCCACTTCCAGGCCGTCTAAATTTTCGGCAAGATGTATTTGGCAACCGAGTCTGCTATTGTCCTCCACGTAAAATGCTTCGGCCAGCATGGCTTCTTCATCATCAGATCGCAGCGGTAATTTGTGCTCAGATTTCACATAGCATTGACAGGAAGCGCACATGGCCATCCCTCCGCAAACTCCTATGGTTCCTTCAGGAGCAAGTTCATAAGACCTGATCAATTCCATAAGGTTCATGTTCATATCGGTTGGAGCATCAACCTGATGCAGTACGCCATCCCTGTCGGTAATTTTTATTTTAATGTCGGTCATTAGCTCACTTTATTTCCTTTACCACCGCCTTCGGCGCCTCCTTTTTGCTTCCGTCAAAACCGTGAATGCCCCCTACCGTGGTATACTTCATTACATATCTCTTATCAGGGTAGATGCGTTGATAGGCGCTCTGGCACATCAGTGTGGCCTCGTGAAAGCCACATAAGATAAGCTTCAATTTACCGGGATAGGTATTTACATCACCTATGGCATAGATTCCGGGAATGTTGGTTTGATAGTCTAAGCTATTATTAACTTTAATCGCGTTTTTTTCAATTTCAAGGCCCCAATCCGCAATGGGTCCTAATTTGGGTGAGAGTCCAAAAAGCGGAATAAAATCATCTACCTCAAGTCTTAGTTCTTCGGAAGTCTCGCCAGAAGTTTTTATTACGATGGCTTGCAGGGCGTGATTCCCCTGAAGTTCTACCACTTCTGCCGGTGTAATTAGTTTAATCTTCTCCTGATTTTTTAATTGTTGCACCTTCTCTACAGAATCTAAGGCTCCCCTAAATTCATTTCGCCTGTGTACCAGGGTAATCTCAGAGGCTACATCGGCCAGGAAGATGGTCCAATCTAATGCAGAATCCCCACCTCCTGCAATCACAACTCTTTTATTTCGAAACTTTTCGGGCTCCTTGATCATATAGGAAACTCCTTTATCTTCAAAATTTTCCAAATTGGCCAACAAAGGTTTCCTGGGCTCAAAACTTCCCAGTCCGCCAGCAATGGCTATTACTGGTGCGTTATGTTGGGTGCCTTTATTTGTGGTTACTACAAAAGTGCCATCTTCAAGCTGCTCTACAGTCTCAGCTCTTTCCCCCAAGGTAAATCCGGGTTGAAAGGGTTTAATTTGCTCCAAGAGATTGTCTACCAATTCTCCTGCAAGTACTTCTGGAAATCCTGGGATGTCGTAAATAGGCTTTTTGGGATAAATCTCGGAGCATTGCCCCCCAGGCATTGGAAGGGCATCTATCAAATGGCATTTGAGTTGCAATAGACCGGCCTCAAAAACAGCAAAAAGACCCGTAGGTCCTGCGCCAATAATTAATATGTCTGTTTTGATCATGTTAAGTCTTACTGAGAAATGGAACAAAAATATCTAATGGAGCAATCCCAATTGATGACTAAAATCAGTTTAGATTTAACTTATATTTTCCACTTTTTCTATTTGTGGCGCATGTTTCTTGATTGTCATCTCCACGCCACTTTTAAGTGTCATCTGGTTAACGCTACATCCAACACAGGTTCCTTCCAACCTCACCTTTACCAAAGTGTCGTTGTCTATGGACACCAATGAGATATCTCCGCCATCACTTTGTAAAAAGGGACGAATCTCTTCTAGCGCTTTTTCGACATTTGTTCTAAGTTCCTCTGATGTCATGATCATTTCTTTTTTACGGCTGCGCAACCCGCCATTGTCGTTATTTTTATTGCCTCGGTTGGGGGCAGATCTTTATTTCGCTTTACCACTTCACGAACTACGTTTTTGGTGAGTTCTTCAAAGGCCATCTCTACCGGAGTAGCAGTTTGCATGGCAGCTGGTCTTCCTGCATCTCCTGCCTCGCGAATGCTTTGCACTAAAGGTATTTCACCAAGAAAAGGAACATCTAAATCCTCTGCCAAATAGGCCGCTCCCTTCTTCCCAAAGATATAATATTTGTTGTTGGGAAGCTCCTCTGGTGTAAAGTACGCCATATTTTCTGCAATTCCGAGCACGGGAACATTAATGGCTTGTTGCTGGAACATTGCCACCCCTTTTCGGGCATCGGCCAATGCAACTTCCTGAGGGGTACTCACCACCACCGCTCCTGTTACCGGAAGTGATTGCATAATACTTAAATGTATATCTCCAGTTCCCGGAGGTAGGTCTAGAAGCATAAAATCCAGCTCTCCCCAGTGCGCGTCGAAAATCATTTGATTAAGTGCCTTAGAGGCCATAGGACCTCTCCATATCACTGCCTGATTTGGTTGGGTAAAAAATCCTATGGAAAGCAATTTTACACCATAGCTTTCTACCGGTTTCATTTTAGATTTTCCGTTGATATTTGTCGCCAATGGTTTTTCGCTTACCACATCGAACATTATGGGCATGGAAGGTCCGTAAATATCTGCATCAAGCAAACCCACCTTAAATCCCATCTTGGCGAGGGTTACCGCAATATTTGCGGTTACTGTAGACTTACCAACACCCCCTTTTCCAGAGGCCACTGCGATAATATTTTGAATTCCCGGAATTGGCTTTCCCTTTATTTCATTGACTTTGGGTTGAGTAGCAGCCTCCACTTTTACGTTCACCGTGATCTTAGCCTTTTCATACACTTTGGCATGGATCACTTTTAGGATTTCCACCTCTGCTTTCTTCCTGGCCTGTAAACTCGGATTAGTGATGTTAAGATCTACAATTACTTCGTCTCCGAATACCTGTACATTTGTCACCGCACCGCTCTCTACCATATTCTTACCTTCTCCAGGAACCGATATGGTTTCAAGCGCCTTGAAAACATCTTTCTTATCTAACTTCTTGCTCATATGAGGTTTACTGACTATGTAAAATCATTCTAAACAACAAAGATAGGCCATAAGGGCGAGATTTAGAAGTATATAAATTGAAAAGCGCTATATGTTTATAGAAGAAGACAATACCCACTTTTAAGGCGTACTACAAGAAGAAGCGTTCAAATTTCAGACTCCAGTTCCTTAGCAGGGTCCCAGAAGTGTTTCTCAAAATCTACAATTTGATTATCAACCACGTGGACACCCTCATTTTCTAAAAGTTGCTGCATAAGATTCGTGCCATCAAAATGTTGCTTCCCTGTTAGCAAGCCCTTGCGGTTTACTACGCGATGGGCGGGGACATCTCCCTGAGCCCCAGAACCGTTCATTGCCCAACCCACCATGCGCGCGCTTCTTGCCGCGCCCAGATATTTTGCGATCGCGCCATAGGAAGTAACCCTTCCGTACGGAATACATTTCGCAACTTCATAGACTCTTTGAAAAAAGTTTTGTTCGCCAGACTCCATAATTAATTGTAAACTATTCTAAATACCGTTATTACCAACAACACTAACATTAATGCGCTAAGTACATAATTAGAGTTTTTTGAAAAACGATGTGTTTTTGCTTCCAGTTTATTAAAATATACGGTATACAGGTACAGTACGGTGAAAGTTCCGCCGCCTGCGGCGAGAATGAATGTGGCTATATCCCAGACTTCAAACTTGATCCAACCAGAAGCATTCCACATAGCGTTGAGTCCGCTGTAGTAGGGAATCGTTAATAAATTTAAAGCCGCGAGAAGCATTCCTTTAAAAAAACTATTCTTCTTACTTACCTTAACCATTTTCATTTGTTGTCCTTTTTTCCGTTTGGCGGAAACGAAGAAATAAATCGCAAAAAAGGCGAATACACCTATGGCAATTTTGAGCAAGAGGTCAATTACTTCTGGGTTTCTATATAAAAACTTTGAAATGAGCACTGCCACGTATGATTGCATCATAATCATGGTAGAAACCCCCAGGCTAAAAATAATCCCATTGGTTTTTCCCTTCTCTACACTGGTCTTTGCCGCATTCATATTGAGTAATCCAGGGGGTACTGTCGCCATAAAAGCGGCAGAAAAGGTCACAAAAAAGAGGATAAGTAGATGTGCCATTGGTTACTTGGCTATAAACTTGATATAGGTGATTGGTTTTCCTTTATCAAGATACTGATTTTCATAAAACGTTTGAATATTTAGGACTTCTTTCGGACTGCCCTCATTGGTATAGACATCGTGATTAGCGTAACTTATTTCATATCCTAAGCCTTCCAGAAGGCCCAGGGTATAGCCATACATAAATTCACTATCTGTCTTCAAATTAATCGCTCCCATGGGTTCTAAAATCTTTCGATACTTCTTAAGGAATTCAGCATTGGTAAGCCGGTGTTTACTGCGTTTGTACTTTATTTGGGGGTCGGGAAATGTAATCCATATCTCAGAAACTTCGCTTTCTTCAAATAATAAATCAATTAATTCAATTTGTGTTCTCAAAAAAAGCACATTGTCCAGGCCTTCTTCTAATGCCGTCTTGGCTCCACGCCAAAAGCGAGCCCCTTTTATATCGACACCAATATAATTTTTGCGAGGATCTAAACGCGCCAGGCCAACGGTGTATTCACCTTTCCCACAGCCTAATTCCAGAACTATGGGGTTCGAATTTCCAAATCGGGCGCCCCAGTTTCCCTTTAAACCGGCGTCATCATCCATGACTTCCTCTCTTTTCGGTTGAATGACATTCCGAAAAGCCTCATTCTCCTTAAATCTTTTCAACTTGTTTTTGCTACCCAAGGCATTCAAATTATGGTGTAGGCAAAACTAAGGAAATCTTTGTTTTGAACTTCACTGAGCATCTGCACTCGCTTTTTCGAGAGTGAAGGAGAACTCAGAGCCAACTCCTTCGACACTTTCCACATAGATCTTTTCATTGTGTGCCTCAATAATATGTTTTACTATAGACAATCCCAGTCCGGAGCCCCCTTCCTTTCTGCTGCCACTCTGGTCTACGCGATAAAAGCGCTCAAAAAGCCTTGGGATATGTTGAGCTGGGATTCCTTCCCCGTTATCAGTAACTCGAATAATCACTTTATTCTTTATTAAATTCTCTACACTCACTTCTGTTGTACCGTCCATATTTCCATATTTTATAGAGTTTACCAGAAGATTGGTGACTACTTGCTGAATCCTTTCCAGATCGGCCCAAACATAAATCGGAAATTCATAATCCATGTCGAAAGTCAAAGAAATTTTCTTTTTGGAGGCTTTCATTTCCAGCAGATCAAAGACGTTTTGTATAAGCTCGATAATATCGAAATTTGTAGGTTCCAAATTTAAATCACCAGACTCCAACTTGGTGATCAAATCCAGGTCTTTTATGATATAGATCAGTCGCTCCACTCCTTTATTGGCGCGCTGTAAATACTTTTTCCTGACGTTCTTGTCCTCCAGAGCGCCGTCTAAAAGAGTAAGGATATACCCTTGAACCGTAAAGAGAGGTGTCTTTAATTCATGAGAGACGTTCCCTAAAAAATCCTTGCGATATTCTTCACGGATTTTCAGGGTATCTATTTCTATTTTTTTGTCTTTGGCGAACTTCTCAATCTCGGTGGTAAGTGTTCGCATATCAGTAGTAATGGTGCCGGTAGTAAAAGTAGAGGACTCAAGAAGAGAAACATCGTCATAAATTCGCTTAATTCGGCGGTATATAAATTTTTCCACTCTGATCTGGATGACTAAAAAAGATATCCCTAAAACAAGAACGGCAAAAATAACAAGCAGTAACCACTGCTCTAATAAGGTTTCGGTATACCAGAGATATGTGAAAAGAGACAGCGCTAAAATAAAAGTGATAATAATTGAAGAACGAAAAGCAAATCTATATGACTTCTTTAAGCGTATCGCCATTACAGAACAAACTTATACCCCACACCTTTGACAGTCTTAAAATGATTGTCTCCAATTTTTTCTCTAAGCTTCCTGATGTGAACGTCAATTGTACGGCCCCCTACAACCACTTCCTGACCCCAGACTTTATCTAAAATTACTTCTCTCTTAAAGACTTTATCCGGTTTGGAAGCTAAAAGGGCCAATAATTCGAACTCTTTACGGGGAAGTATAATTTCCTTCCCGTTATTTACGACCTTATACTCTTCTCGATTTATAACGATGTTCCCCACATTCATGACATCGTCTGAGGGGTTGTTCTCCTCTTTTAATCGCCTCAATAATGCCTTTACCTTACTTATCAGAACTTTGGGCTTGATAGGCTTGGTAATATAATCATCGGCACCTGCGTCAAACCCTGCAACCTGCGAGTAGTCCTCACTACGAGCAGTAAGGAAAGTAATTATGGTATTTTCGAGCCCTTTTGTGCCACGAATAATCTCGCAGGCCTCAATTCCATCCATTTCGGGCATCATAACATCCAGAATTATAAGATGGGGCATTTTCTTCTTTGCCTTCTCTACACCCTCAATTCCATTTTTTGCAGTGAAAACCTGATACCCTTGTGAGGACAAGTTATAACTCAATATTTCTAAAATATCGGGTTCATCATCTACTAGAAGTATCCGGATATCCTTTTTTTTCATGGCGATGCATTTTGGTTGCTCTGCCCAAAAATAAAGATAATACTATTATACGAAGGTCAGTTAACATTCATTTAATATGGCTAACAATATGATAACATTGAACTAACTTTTAAGGGTTTTGAAATTTTAGAATATTCCCCGGTTTTGTCCCTTCTTAACCTACTACATGATCTTAGCCGCGAAAAACATTGCATGCTTCCCCAAACTAAAGAATTCAACAATTTCCTGTGCATTTCATCGATTTTTAGGAGATTTTGAGGCGTCTGTTTACGCAGCCAACCCCTAAATTATGTATCTTTGTGGTACATTCTTTGCAGTAAATCTTGTATGAAGCACTTTTACCTCATTGCTTTTTTTCTGGTATTTTCACTTGGCTATGGGCAGAAAACCCAAAGTCCAGGGGACATTGAGGGATTTAAGTTATATCCAAATCCCGTTACCGACGGCAAGGTATATGTAGTCACTGCTGAGAATGCTCCAAAAAAAGTACTCATTTTCGATGTTTTAGGAACCCAAGTTCTGGAAACAACTATCCTTGGACGCGAATTGAATTTATCTGACCTTGATGCCGGAGTTTACGTTTTAAGAGTTTTCGAAAAAAACAAGGTTGCTACCAGAAAGCTTATCATAAAATAGGGCTAAACAAAGCCTGCATTTCTCCTTATTACGCTTTATTCTTTTGTTAAAATGGTCGTTAAGTTGTACGATATTATCGACCAAAAGAGTCCTCCCATGAGTTGACCTACAAAAATGTGACTTTCACAACAATTTATAGCCCTCACCGCAGCCTTTACCGTATATTTACCTCGTTGATCCCAAATCAATATTAATGAAACTAATCTACTTTGTCCTATTTATGGGTTTTACTTTAGTGGCTTCCGCTCAGGATTTGAGTGTAGCGCCGGAAAGTAATGAGACTGAATCTCAAGAATTTAGTTTATACCCAAATCCCGTTTTTGATGATGTAGTTTACATTGTTACCCCAACAGGAGGTAGCAAGGAAATTACGATATATGATGTATTCGGAAAAGTAGTTTTACGCGACCGTATTTCTACCAGAGCACTTAATATTTCTAAGCTGGTGCCTGGGGTTTACGTTCTTAAAGTAAATAATAACAAAGCAACGATGACTAGAAAATTAGTTGTTAAATAAAATAACCTATCCAACCCTATTCAAAAAGCCCTGGCCCTATAGTCCGGGCTTTTTATTTTGGCTACTTTTGTCGAACAACATGGATGTTCGGAGAATCTTTAATTGTAACTCGCCTGAGGAATTTAACGACCTCGCCCTGGAAGTTTTTGGACACCAGTACAACAATAACCTAGTCTATAAGGAATTTTGCGACTTTTTAAAAAAGCCGTTTTCTACGGTTAAACACTACTCACAAATTCCATTTTTACCCATTGAATTCTTTAAATCTAAAAGAATAATTAGCGGTTCTGGTGCCCCAGAGCTGCAATTTACGAGCAGTGGCACAACCGGCAGTAATATTAGTACACACTACCTTCTGGATGCAGAGGTTTACAGAAGCAGTTACCTTCAGGCGTTCGAGTTTTTTTATGGGCCGGTGACAGACTACTGTATTCTGGCACTGCTCCCTTCCTATCTTGAAAGAAAGGGTTCTTCTTTAATCTATATGGTAGACGATCTCATCGCTAAAAGCGGCCATTCAATGAGTGGATTTTATTTGAACAACCTGGAAGAATTAGCTGATATCCTAAAGACCCTTAACCAGGCAGGAGAGAAAGTATTATTCATCGGAGTATCTTTTGCATTGCTTGAAATGGCAGAAAAGTATCCCCAGAAATTGGACCGTATCCTTATTATGGAAACCGGGGGAATGAAGGGGAGGAGAAAAGAACTCACCCGTGATGAACTCCACGACATTTTAAAGAAAAGCTTTGAGGTAGAGCAGATCCACTCAGAATATGGGATGACAGAGCTTTTGTCACAAGCCTATTCACAAGGACAGGGCCTATTTAGCACTCCCCCCTGGATGAAGATACTTATCAGAGATCCTGAGGACCCGCTGGCACTTCAAGGTGTCCATAAAACAGGTGGCATCAACCTGATAGACCTGGCCAACCTACACTCCTGCTCTTTTATAGCTACGCAAGACTTGGGGAAAGTACATAGAGACGGTCGCTTTGAGGTTCTTGGCAGGTTTGACCATTCTGATATCCGGGGGTGTAATCTTATGGCCCTTTGACAGCTAGATATTGAAGTTTTTTCGCAGCGCTTTTAATACTCCCGCATCTCTGGGATGCGCGCTTGACAGCAGCAATTCTGCAGCCTTATATTCACCGTTGTAAACCTTCATTTTGGCTTTGGTATTGATCCCTTTTTCGATTAAAAAAGCCACCATTTCAGAAATATTTAAGGGTACCTTTTGCCTCCAAAGCTCTACCCCATTGCTTGCCGCGTAATGTAATAAGGTGGCTTTATGCCCATAATCCGATTTGTGATTTAGCAGCTCTTCCTGTTCATTAATAGCTGCTTTGAGTTCAACGAAATTACCTTCTAAAAACAAATTCACAGTGCTTTCAAACTTGTAATTGTATGGAAAGTCAAGATGTTGGACTTCAGACCATCTTCTAAACCCAAATTCATTAGCAATGGTTTGTTTGCAGCTTTCTTCGGACAAATTTGTGCCAGCCAAAACTTTCGGGCTCTTTCCTAAGTGATCCCAGTGGTAATTGCTAATCTCAATGAAAACAGCTTCGTTTTCTGCTCTAACCCCTTCCCACATTCGAGAGGCCAGTGCTGACATATGATCTCTTATGGTACTAAATTGTCCTATTTCATACAACAGTTCGCCATAAAAGACCTCCAACTCCTGAACTACCTTAGATTTATAGATTTTCATAACCAACAAGCACTTAGGCCGAATTAGTCAATAACCAGAACGAAATAATTTCTTCTGCCCCTTTGCAGTAAAACAAACTTCTCATTAATTAAATCAGCCCTGGTAATAGTGTAATCTCCTGAAACCTTCTCTTTATTTACCGAAATAGAATTTTGGTTGAGCTCTCTTCGGGCCTCTCCATTTGAACTTAGAAATTTGGTTTTCGCAGACAAGGCTGCAATCATATCCAATCCATCCTCCAGTTCGGAGGCGGGCAATTTTGCCTGAGGCACACCTTCAAAAACATCCAGAAAAGTAAATTCATCGAGCTTTTTTAGATCTTCCGAAGTAGATTTCCCAAAGAGAATTGCACTGGCCGCCATGGCCTTATCCAGATCGATTTTAGAATGCACCATTGTCGTTATCTCTTCAGCCAAGCGTTTTTGCAAGGATCTCAGATGAGGAGAAGCTTTATGCTCCTCAACCAAAGCTTCAATTTCCTTTCTTGATAAAAAGGTGAATATCTTGATATACTTTTCCGCGTCTTCATCTGAAGTATTGAGCCAATACTGATAGAATTTATAAGGCGATGTCTTAGCGGAATCTAACCAAACATTACCCGCTTCTGTCTTTCCAAATTTTGTGCCATCGGCCTTTGTAATCAAGGGGCAGGTAAGCGCATACCCTTTTCCGCCCCCAATTCGGCGGATAAGTTCAGTACCTGTCGTAATATTGCCCCACTGATCGCTCCCACCCATTTGCAGTGTACAATTATGACTCTGAAAGAGATGCAAGAAATCATACCCTTGAACCAATTGATAGGTAAATTCTGTAAATGACATACCTTCCTTGGCATCGGAAGACAAGCGCTTTTTTACAGAATCTTTGGCCATCATATAGTTTACAGTGATATGCTTTCCAACGTCTCTGATAAAGCCTAAAAAAGAAAAGTCCTTCATCCAGTCATAGTTATTCACTAACATGGCGGCATTGGGTTTGTCGCTTTCAAAATCGAGAAAGCGCGATAACTGTTCTCTTAAAGCTTCCTGATTGAGGCGGAGGGTAGCCTCATCTAAAAGATTTCGTTCCGCTGATTTGCCCGAGGGATCACCAATCATTCCGGTTGCGCCGCCAACCAAAGCAAAAGGTTTATGACCCGCAAGCTGGAAATGTCGTAACATCATAACGCTTACCAAATGCCCAATATGCAGTGAATCTGCCGTAGGATCTATCCCTACATAGGCAGACTGCATTCCGCTCAACAGGTGCTCCTCTGTGCCTGGCATAGCATCGTGCAACATTCCCCTCCACTTAAGTTCTTCAACGAAATTTGAAGCCATTCTAATTTTTTTCCCTGCTGCAAATATATAATAAATAGGTTGTTGGAATGCGGATGACAAAACATATTATCCCCTTCATTGATCGACAAATAATTCTAAAATTGTAAACAATTTTTACCAAGAAAAATCCGTTGTAATATGTAGTATTTTACAGGTTTTTATTCTTACTTAAGCTGCGTTACAGCATAAATTATCGTTGAATTTAATTAAATTAGAGTCATGATTTTAGTTACCGGAGGAACAGGCTTGGTTGGGGCGCATCTTTTGCTTCATTTATTACACGGCGAAGTCCCAGTAAAAGCGATTCACAGAGCCTCTAGCAATTTAGATCATGTAAAGGGCGTCTTTGCTTATTACAGCTCAACTCACGAAGAGCTATTTCAAAAGATTCAATGGATAGAGGCAGATCTTGACAATATTCCAGCCTTAGAATTAGCGTTCAAAGGAGTAACACATGTCTACCACTGTGCAGCTCTTATTTCTTTCGATCCAAGGGATTTCTCCTCGCTTCAAAAAAACAATGTCCAGGGAACGGCCAATATTATAAATCTTTGTGTTTCCAGGAAGATTAAAAAACTCTGCTATGTCAGCTCAATAGGTGCAATTGGCAGGAGTTTGAATGGCGCAATGAGTACTGAAGACAACGAATGGCAGGATGCAAATGTCAATGAATATGCACTTACCAAACATTTGGCAGAATTGGAAGTTTGGAGGGGCACCCAGGAAGGGGTCCCTGCGGTAGTTGTAAATCCGGGTATTATATTAGGGCCAGGTTTTTGGAATAGTGGAAGCGGCGTTCTTTTTAAAATAGCTTCGCGAGGGCCACGTTTCTACCCTCCCGGAGGTTCTGGTTTTGTAACAGTCAACGATGTAGTAAAAATGATGGTACAGCTGATGGACTCAGATATTAAAAATGAGCGGTTTATAGCTGTAGATAAAAATCTAACATATAAAGAAATCCTTTCTATTATAACACGGCAATTTGGTAAAAGAACACCTAAAAAGCAGCTCAAATTCTGGCAGCTAGAAGTCCTCTGGCGTCTGGATTATGTTTGGAGTTATCTTTCTGGCAACAAAAGAAAGTTAACCAAAAAGAGCGTAGAATCTCTTAAAAAGCCAGAATTGTATAGCAATGCAAAGGTCGTAGATAAACTTAATTTTGAGTTTGAATTGATGGCCGGAAACATCTACTATACCTGCAACCGCTTTAAAGACGAGTTTCCAAACTTATTTGCCTGATATTTTTGCCTTTCTTTTTTCTTCCTGAACTTCTTTGATACTGTCCTGTTTCTGCTTTTTATGCTCTTCAAGAATTTCCCGTTCTTTTTCAAGTCTGGCTGACAAGCGTTTGTATATAGTTTCGTATTCGCGCGGAAGCGAGGCATAATAAACGTCACTTTTGACAAACTGAAGGCTATCAATATTGTGTTTCTCAAATATGTATGGCATCGGATCTATTCCGTGTTGCTCCAACACGGTGGCATTAATTCCTTTTGAGGCGTTGATAATAGCCAGGTCGTAAAGAATATCAACCATTTTATCCTTTCCGATCAGATTTGCAGGAGGTTCAATGGTTTTCTCATTACAGGAGAGCATAAAAACAAAGCCCAATAAAAACAGAAGGTTTTTCATTTTCATCGATCAAATGTTAGTCTCATAGCCTTGCGCTTCTCTGAAAACTTACCATTATCATAGGCTAAATGACCGTTGACAAAGGTATGTGTAATTTTAGATTTAAAGGTATGTCCTTCAAATGGAGACCATCCGCATTTATAGGCTATGTTAGATTTATTGACTTCCCAGGGGGCGTCTAAATCAACTATGATCAGGTCTGCAAAATAACCTTCGCGTACAAACCCTCGCTCTTCGATATCAAACAAAATAGCTGGATTATGACACATTTTTTCGACAATTTTTTCCAGGCTTATTTTTCCCATTCTGAATTTATCCAACATGGCAACGAGGGCATGTTGTACCAGGGGTCCGCCAGATGGAGCATTGACATAATTATTGGACTTTTCCCCTACAGTATGCGGAGCATGGTCTGTGGCAATAACGTCTATTTTATCATTAAGTAGTGCATCCCAAAGCTGTGTACGGTCTTCTGCAGTCTTAACCGCGGGATTCCATTTGATCAATGTCCCTTTGTCCTTGTAATCAGCATCGGAAAACCACAAATGATGAATACATACTTCTGCAGTAATTTGCTTTTCCGCCAGAGGTAAACTATTATCAAAAAGTGCTGTTTCCTTCCCGGTAGATAGGTGAAAAACATGAAGTCTTGCTCCCGTTTTTCTGGCCAGGTCAACGGCCTTGGATGAAGAAAGGTAACAGGCCTCCTCACTTCGTATCATTGGATGAAACTCAATAGGAATATCATCGCCGTATTGCTTTCTATAGCGAGATAAATTTTCCCTAACCGTTGTTTCGTCCTCACAATGTACAGAAATCACAAGTTCTGTATTCCTAAAAATCTTTTCAATAACATCTTCCTTGTCAACCAACATATTTCCGGTAGAGGATCCCAGAAATAGCTTTACGCCAGAACAGCTTTTTTTATCCAGCCTTTTGAGTTCTTCAAGGTTATCATTGGTGCCTCCAAACAAGAAGGAGTAATTTGCGTAGGATGAAGACGCTGCTCTTTCAAATTTCTTCTCCAGTTCGGCTATTGTCGTGGTTTGAGGTTGTGTATTGGGTTGCTCCATAAAAGTAGTAATCCCTCCGGCTACGGCGGCTCTACTTTCGGTTGCAATAGATCCTTTATGTGTAAGTCCAGGTTCTCTGAAGTGCACCTGATCATCAATAACTCCAGGCAAGACATAATTCCCCTGAACATCGATTACCGCAGAATCTCCGGCTTCAATGCTTGCATCAATTCGCTGAATGCGATCTTCATGAAGCAATATATCACCTTCGAAAACCACTCCCTCATTCACTATTTTGGCATTCTTGATTAAAGTGCTGCTCATTTTAAAATCCGTTTTTTCTAAAAAGGCTTCTTATTTTCATCCCGATTACTCCAAAAATTGCCTCCCAGACTATAGCAGAACTCATCTTTGATTTTCCCTTCTCCCGATCTGTAAATATGATGGAAATCTCTTCGATTTTAAATTTTTTGAGATAAGCCCTGAATTTCATTTCAATTTGAAAGGCATAGCCGATGAATTTAACCGCATCCAGATCGATAGCCTCTAAAACCGGCCTCTTGTAACAAATAAAGCCAGCCGTAGGGTCATGTATACGCATCCCGGTGATGAGCTTAACGTAGAAAGAGGCGCCATAGGATAACAAAATTCTATATAGTGACCAATTAACAACGTTTACACCTTTTTTATATCTAGAGCCAATAGCTACATCTGCTCCATTCAGGCAGGCTCTGTGTAAGCGCACGAGATCTGAGGGCCGGTGTGAGAAATCCGCATCCATCTCAAAAATAAAATCGTATTGCCGTTCAATGGCCCATTTAAATCCATGAATATAGGCCGTTCCTAAACCGGCTTTTTCCTTGCGAACCTCTAAAAACAGCTTATTGGAAAACTTGTTTTGCATTTCGGCAACCTTGGCTGCCGTACCGTCTGGGGAGTTATCATCGACAATAAGAACGTGGAAATCCTTTTGTAAATCAAATACGGCACTTATAATAGCTTCAACGTTTTCAATCTCGTTGTAAGTAGGGATAATTACTAAGCTACCTGCCATAGACTCTTTTTAATTTGAGCAAAAGTACTACATTAAACAGACTCAGGTAGAAATACTCCTTCAATTTTATCGTTTCTTTAAAGAACCGATAAGTCCTAGAATTTGTAATTTTGGACCCAATTCAAACGCCAAATGAAACTTAGATTTCCAAAGCTCTTTCTTTATTTTCTTGGAGCTATTTTTATAATCAACCTGATTCAGGCGCAGTTTACCGAGTTACTTTTTGACGAAGCCTACTATTGGTACTATGCTCAAAACATGGCCTGGGGTTACTTTGACCATCCACCAATGGTTGCGCTCTTAATTAAAATTAGCGGCTTTCTATTTAACGGTGAATTAGGGGTGCGTTTTATGAGTTGTCTCTTATCGGTTTGTACAGTGGTATTCCTCTGGTTAATGATAGATAACGCTCAAAAGAAGGCTTTTGTCCCGCATTTTTTCGTCCTGGTATTCTCCATGATCCTGGTCAATGCCTATGGTTTTTTTACGCTTCCCGATACACCATTGTTATTCTTTACCGCCTTATTTCTTTTGATATATAAGCGATTCCTCAAAAATTCAAATTGGGTTCTTTCGGTAGCGCTGGGCGTGACAATGGCCATGTTGATGTATAGCAAATATCATGCAGTTCTGGTCATCCTTTTTGTATTGCTATCTAATATTAAACTGGTCGCCAATAAATATGCATGGCTTGCTGTAATAAGCTCCCTTGTCTGTTATACACCCCACCTATTGTGGTTGGTACAGAACGATTTTGTCTCTATAAAATACCACCTTTTTGAACGACCTAATCAACCTTATGAGTTTTTTGAGTTTACAGGAGGATACCTTTTGAACCTTATCGTTTTGTTTGGCCTAACCTTTCCCTTCATATATTTTTCTTTATATAAATCGAAACCTTCAGACAAGTTTACCAGGGCTTTGGTCTTTCTAATTTACGGTGTACTTCTTTTTTTCTTCCTTTCCAGTTTTCAACGTAGAGTTCAGGCGCAGTGGATCATAGTGATTTGTGTTCCAATGGCCGTACTGGTCTACAACTACATGCTCAAGAACAGCTTTGCTATGAAATGGATAGTTCGCCTCGGCATAGCCAATATCGTCATTCTTCTCTACCTAAGGGTGGGACTGATCTATGAACCCCTTTTTCCTATAACTTTTGAAACTCATGGAAATAAGGATTGGGTAGCTCAGTTAGAGTCTAAGACAGGAAATACCCCTGTAGTATTTGAGAATTCGTACAGAATGGCGCCCATGTATTCCTTTTATTCAGGAAACTCCTCATTTTCCCTGAATAACGTCCGATACCGAAAAAACCAATATTCTATAGATAATTCTGAGGCCTCAATGCAGCACAAGAAGATCTTAATGGTGTCTAAGTACAAAAAAGAGGGGGATATTTCATTTTCTACGGTTCGTGGCACCCAATTTTATGGTACATATATAGACAACTTTGAGTCTTTTAGAAAGCTGCAGTGCCTTGTCGAGAAAGACACCTCATTTCTTGAGGATTCTGTAATTTCGGTTGCAGTTTATAACCCATATTTAGAGGATATTGCGCTGAAGAAATTAAAATTTGGAGTGGCCTACCTCAATAAATACAAACGCGTGATTGAAATACGAAATTTAGATTTTCTTACCGAAGAGATGATAGAAGGCACCCTTATTGCACGAGATACAAACCATTTAAAATTTCAATTCCCCAGCCTACCTGAGCATAAAGATCTGGGGTATTTTAAAATTTGTATTTCCGAAAACGGGCTGTATTACGGACTAAACGGCGAGAGCATAAAATTGCACTGATGGAACCTGTTCTAAGAACATTTGAAAGTACAGACTGGATTACAATAACTATTTTCACAAGTGTACTATTTATTGTCATCGCTAAGGGCCTTTTCTATAGTCGGTTTCTCAATTTTATTATTCTTCCCTTCAATAATAAGTACATTGTCATGTATAGCAAGAAGGACAAACTGTTGAACTGGTTTCACATCTTTTTTACGGTTTTTCAACTCCTTAACTTTTCTTTGTTTCTCTATTTCGTCTGGACAGTCATTATAGCGCCCGAAGGCTTGGAATATCCTTTGCTTTACTTAGCCATCCTGGGATCTCTTATGCTCTTTTTAGTCTTCAAGATAGCCTTGCAATTAGGAAATGGTTTTGTATTCAATAACAATAAATTAATTACCGACTTCATATTTAAAAAACTTTCCTACCTCAACTACAGCGGCTTTCTAATGTTTTTAGCCAATGTGGCACTGGCCTATATCTTCAAGGGGTCTAAAACTGTGATTTTCGTAAGCATATTCCTAATTGTTTTCATAAATGCAATTGGCTGGTTTACTATTGTAAAAAATCATCAAAAATTCATAGCGAGCCACTTTTTCTATTTTATTTTGTACCTTTGCGCACTCGAAATTGCACCCTTCATTGTTATTGCAAACTATCTTAAAGAGTAAGATATATGAAAGTAAAGACGATTTTGGTTTCACAGCCTGAGCCAAAAATGGAAAACTCTCCTTATTTGCGACTTATTGAAAAAGAAAAGGTAAAGGTAGATTTTAGGCCATTTATTCATGTTGAAGGGGTAGATGCCAAAGCGGTTCGTCAGCAGAAAATTGATCTCAATCAATACAGCGCCATAATTCTCACCAGCCGAAATTCCGTAGATCATTTCTTCAGGATTGCAGAAGAGATGCGATTCAAGGTGCCAGATGCGATGAAGTATTTTTGCCAGTCTGAAGCTGTCGCCTTCTACCTTCAAAAATATGTAGTTTACAGGAAGCGAAAGATCTATGTTGGTAAAAGGAATTTCAACGAGCTTCTTCCTTTGTTTAAGAAGTACAAAGATGAAGCATACTTACTTCCATCATCAGATGCGCTCAAGCCAAGCGTACCAGATACCTTAAATCAATTAGATATCACCTGGACCAGGGGTATTTTTTATAAAACAGTTATTAGCGATCTTTCAGATCTCAGAGACGTATATTACGATGTCCTGGTATTCTTTAGCCCTTCGGGAATTGAATCGCTCTTGAAAAATTTTCCTGACTTCGAACAAAACAATACTCGTATCGCCGTGTTTGGAAATTCGACGGTCAACGCCGCTACCGAGGCTGGATTGCGGATAGACATCAAGGCTCCAACACCTGAAACACCGTCTATGACTATGGCACTGCAAAAGTATATTACCAGTGTAAATAAGAAATAAGATCTAAAAAAGAGCAAATTGAAAAGGGCTTCTGAATCTCAGAAGCCCTTTTGTTTCTAAAAAGCATACCGCTGCGGGCCTCCACGCCTTATTTCTTCGTTGGCAAAGGACTCGTATTTCTTAAAATTCTCTCTAAAGGCATTGGTTAGCTTAAAAGCCGTCTTATAATAGGCCTCGTCATCATTCCATGTGGCTCTAGGGCTGAGAACGCTGGTAGGAACACCTGGGCATTCTCTGGGCTGTGCCACTCCAAAAACCGAATGAATATGGTAAGTGTCATAGGTATACAAACCCAACTTACCACTTAAAGCAGCATGGATCATGGCCCTGGTGTATTTTAGTTTCATACGTGTACCCACACCATAGGGCCCGCCGGTCCAACCGGTATTTACCAACCAAACGTTTACCCCTGATTCCTTCATTTTCTTGCTTAGCATTTCTGCATACTTCGTTGGATGTAGTGGCATAAAAGGGGCTCCAAAACAGGCTGAAAACTCAGGGACGGGCTCTACAACTCCGGCTTCTGTTCCCGCAACCTTAGCCGTATATCCAGAAATAAAATGATAAGCCGCCTGACTAGGTGTAAGCTTAGATATTGGAGGAATTACCCCAAATGCATCCGCGGTAAGAAAGAAAATATTCTTAATGTTCTTTCCAAGAGAAGGTTGCTGGATATTTTCAATGTGATAAATTGGGTAACTAACACGGGTGTTTTGTGTAATCGAGGTATCTGCGAAATCAACCACCCCTCTGTCATCCATGATGACATTTTCTAGTATGGCTCCTTTCTTAATGGCTCCGTAAATCTCAGGTTCATTCTCTTTAGAAAGGTCGATAACTTTAGCATAGCACCCACCTTCAAAATTAAATACTGTATTGTCATGTGTCCAGCCGTGCTCATCATCTCCAATCAGTTTACGCTGCGGATCGGTAGATAAAGTTGTCTTTCCTGTTCCTGAAAGCCCAAAGAAAATTGCGGTATCGCCATCTTCTCCGACATTTGCAGAACAGTGCATGGGTAAGGTATTCTTGTAAACAGGCAAGATGAAATTAAGGGCAGAAAAAATTCCTTTTTTAATTTCTCCTGTATACCCTGTGCCACCGATAAGAGCGATCTTCTTTCCAAAATTCAGTATGGCAAAATTGTGTTGCCTGGTGCCGTCTACTCCAGCATCCGCCATAAAACCAGGGGCATTTATCACGGTCCACTCCGGCACAAAATCGGAAAGTTCGTCCTCTTCTGGCCTCAAGAACATATTATATGCAAACATATTAGACCAGGGATACTCATTAATGACTCTGATATTTAATCGATATTGCTGATCAGCACAGGCATAGCAATCTCTGACAAACAATTCTTTATCATTCAGGTAATTGATTACCTTGTCATGCAGGCTATCAAACTGTTCGGGTTCAAAGGGAATATTAATTTTACTCCACCAGACCTTATCCTCTGTAACTTCATCTTTTACAATGAATCTGTCCATTGGGGATCTTCCGGTAAATTCACCGGTGTTTATGGCCAAGGTTCCTGTGGAAGCCTCTTTTCCCATCTCCTTTTTTAATGTAATCTCTTGAAGTTCTGAGGGTGATAGTTGGTAGTGAACTTTCTCATTTTCAATGCCGTAATCCTTCAACGAAATCGTTTTCGTCTTAGGCCCAGATGCCATCATAGAAGTGTTTTTTAGTTTGGACAAAATTAGCAAAAATAAATCCCTTTCAAATGAATCTGGCCAATTGTTTAGCCCAACCGTTTAAAAACCCGATAACCGAAGATTATCCACCCCAAAATGAACAATAGCCCTCCTAAAGGGGTAATGAAACCTATGACTCTAAAATCAAAATCGTTAAGGCTATTGGTAGCTAAAAGGTAAATAGAACCAGAAAATAGTAACACTCCTGCTGTTATACTGTAATAGATCCATTTTTTATGAGAAGAGGCAAGCTTTGGTTCTATCCCAAGAATAAGCAGGAAAAGGGCATGGTACATCTGATATTTTACACCCGTTTCAAAAGTCTGAATCGCCTCGCCGTCTATTAGCTTTTCAAGTCCGTGTGCCGCGAAGGCCCCCAGCACAATTGCCGTGAGACCAAAAAAGCTTCCTGTGACTAAAATTGTTTTGTTCATAACTTAAACGGCTTGTTTTTTTGTAAATGTAACAATTTGATACCTTAGCGTCCGTTATAATTACTCAAAGCAGGAAAAGAGATGTTGCGAAAAATTCTGGTCGTTGGGGCGGGTAAATCTACCGCTTATTTGTTAGATTATTTTCTGGAAAAGGCGGAGGGCGAAAACCTTCATCTTACCATTGCCGATTTAAAACCCGAAAACATTGCTGAACATATCAAATCACATCCTTCCTGCACTGTTATTTCACTGGACATTCTGGACGAAAATAGCAGAAAAAAAGCCATTAGCGAAGCAGACATAGTAGTTTCCATGCTTCCTCCACGTTTTCATATCAAGGTGGCTAAAGATTGCATAGCTCATGAAAAACACCTGGTCACCGCTTCTTATATAAGTGATGAAATTAAAGCTTTAGACGATGCTGCTAAGGAGAAAGGTCTGATTTTTATGAACGAAATAGGACTAGATCCGGGGATAGATCATATGAGCGCTATGCAGATTATAGATAAAATTAGAGCGGAGGGTGGCAAAATCATTTTGTTTGAGTCGTTCACAGGAGGACTGGTGGCCCCGGAAAGCGATTCTAATCTTTGGAATTACAAATTTACCTGGAATCCAAGAAATGTGGTGCTTGCTGGTCAAGGGGGGGCGGCAAAATTCATTCAGGAAGGCACCTATAAATATATCCCCTATCAAAAACTTTTTAGAAGAACTGAGTTTCTAAAAGTTGAAGGTTATGGGCTTTTCGAGGGCTATGCCAACCGAGATTCCTTAAAATATCGTGAAGCATATGGCTTGCAAGACGCCTTAACACTATACAGAGGCACCATGCGTCGGGTAGGTTTCTCAAAGGCCTGGAATATTTTTGTGCAGCTGGGAATGACTGATGATAGTTATACGGTAGAGAATTCACAGGGAATGTCTTATCGTGAGTTCTTAAATCTCTTTCTCCCATACTCCCCTACAGATTCTGTAGAATTGAAGCTAAGGCACTACCTAAAGATCGATCAGGATGATATTATGTGGGAAAAATTGATGGAATTAGACCTGTTTAATCACAAAAAGACCATTTCGCTTAAAAACGCCACTCCTGCACAGATGTTGCAACATATTTTAGAAGACAGCTGGACACTTTCTCCCGGTGATAAAGATATGATTGTAATGTATCACAAATTTGGGTATATCCTGGACGGAAAGAAATTACAGCTAGACGCTAATATGGTTGTTTTAGGCGATAACAATGCGCATACTGCCATGGCAAAAACTGTTGGCTTACCCGTAGCTATGGCAACGCTTCATATTCTAAATGGCAAAATCACCACTCCCGGAGTTCAAATACCTATTAGTAAAGAGGCATATGAACCCATTCTTTCAGAGCTAAAGTCATATGGAGTGGCCTTTAAAGAGTTTGAAACACCTTACCTTGGATATAATCCCGATTCTGTAGCAAGTTAGAAATTGTAAGTATTTGCCGTATATTTAAGGCAAATTGAAATCAAAAAATGAAATCTTCTAACAAAGTTGTCAATATTGACGGTATTGATAAAAAAATTTTAAGGTTTTTGATGCAAGATGCCAGGAAACCTATTTTAGAGATCGCCAGAAATGTGGGGATCTCGGGCGCCGCCATTCATCAACGGCTGCGAAAGCTAGAAAAATCCGGGCTTATTGCCGGGTCCAAGTTTATGATTAACCCAAAAGTACTAGGTTACACCACCATGGCGTATATTGGCATTTTCCTTGACAAAGCTATGAGTAACCCCAGGGCAGTAAAAGAACTGGAAAAGATTCCTGAAGTGCTAGAATGCCATTACACCACGGGCAACTGGTCTATTCTTATCAAGGTACTTTGTAAAGACAATGAGCACCTGATGCAGTTGCTTAATAAAAACATTCAACAGATTGAAGGGGTTTCGAGAACGGAGACCTTCATATCTCTTGATCAACAGATAGATCGCCAGATTACCATCTAAAAGTTATAAATAATAGCTTCGCCATCTTCTGGCATGCCGCCTGCCGCCATATAGGTTTTTTTGGCCGCCTTATTTGAAGAATCTGTGATAACCCAGGCTGCCTTACAGCCAATTTCTTTGCCGTGCGCTACAAGTGATTTTATAAGCTTGCGGCCTAATCCTTTGCCACGATATTGCTCAAGGACTCCCAGCTCATTGATAAATAGTTCAGGATCTTTGTCGGGGTGAATGTAGTGAATGCCCGAAGCCATCCCAATCACATTTCGGTCGTGTAGTGCAATGACCAGATGATGCCTGGGGTCTTCGAGAAACTCAAGCAATCTGTAGTTTTTAATTTCAAAATCAAACAAAGAAGCTCCTACACGGGTAAGAGCTTCGATATCTTCTTCTGAAGCCAGCTTTAAGCTAATCTTAGGCTCCATATCCTGTAATTCTTATATAAGCAAGAATATGCCTGTCTTCTTAATCCCTTCCTCCAAAGACTTGAAGTGCAAAATAGAACAGAGTTGCAAGCGAGCCTATAGCGGCTACCAAATACGTCCTGGCCGCCCATTTAAGTGCATCTTCAGAACCTTTATACTCCTGCTGGGTTACCACTTGTTTGTGCTTTAGCCATTTTAATGCCCGGTTACTTGCATCGTATTCTACCGGTAAGGTGATAAAGCTAAACAAGGTGGCAAAGCCCATCATAACAAGTCCGGCTACTGCTATCCAGAATCCCAGTCCCATACCCGTCGCTGCACCCAGCATCAGTCCGCCAAAAACTACCCACATTGACATTCCTGATGTGATACTAACTACAGGGACCAGTTTTGAACGCATTGTAAGCCATTCATAGGCTTGGGCATGTTGCACTGCGTGTCCGCATTCATGTGCCGCTACCGCGGCCGCGGCTGCATTTCTTTGATTGTAAACACCCTCACTTAGGTTTACTGTTTTATTTTTTGGGTTATAATGATCTGTAAGCATCCCTGGAGTAGAAATCACCTTGACATCACGGATCCCGTGATCTGCCAGCATTTTCTCTGCAATTTCAGCCCCACTCATCCCATTCCTTAGATGCACTTTAGAATAGTGTCTGAATTTACTCTTAAGCCTTCTGCTCACCAGCCAGCTGACCAGGGCAATAGCTCCGATTAAGATATAATATCCACTTAACATAGTTTTTCTTTTAGTGTTCCATTAAAGTTACAATATCTAAAGCAAAAACCCCGCCAATATGGGGCAGGGTTCTTAAACCTGACAAAATGTACATTTTTTTTAGAAAAGCTTTCAAATTATTCTATGGGAAATACCGCTGACAGCTCCATTAACCAACGATATTTACGATCTTTCCGGGCACGACGATTACCTTTTTAGGAGTACGCCCCTGCAGTTGCTGTTGGGTTTTTTCGTGAGCCATTACCGCTGCTTCAATTTCATCTTTTCCCATATCTAAGGGCAACTCCATTGTAAAGCGCATTTTTCCATTGAAGGAAATAGGATATTCCTTGCTGCTTTCCACCAGGTACTGCGCCTCAAATTTTGGAAATGGAGCCAATGAGATAGAACCGTTATGCCCCAAAAGCGCCCAGAGCTCTTCTGCAATATGCGGAGCATAGGGAGATATTATAATAGCCAGAGGCTCTAAAATTGTTCTGGAACGGCATTTCTGAGCCGAAAGCTCATTTACACAGATCATAAAAGTAGAAACCGAGGTATTGAAGGAAAAGCTCTCGATGTCTTCCTCTACTTTTTTAATCGTTTTATGTAGCGTTTTCAGACTGTCCTTGGATGGGGCTTCTTCGTTTACTTCAAAATTGCCTTGCGGCCCGTTGTGATACAATTTCCAGAGTTTCTTTAAGAAACTGTACACTCCTGTTATCCCAGCCGTATTCCAGGGTTTGGATTGCTCTAACGGCCCTAAGAACATTTCGTAAAGCCGTAGCGAATCTGCTCCGTACTCCTCGCAAATGGCATCTGGGTTGACGACATTATATTTTGATTTGGACATTTTTTCTACCTCCCGGCCTACGATGTATTTCCCATCTTCTAGCACAAATTCGGCGTCTTTGTACTGAGGCTGCCATCCTTTAAGTTTTTCAATGTTTAGTTCATCGGAAGAATTGACAAAACTCACATCAACCCTAATCTCTTCAATATCGTGTGAAGCCTTGAGGCCGTTTGATACATACTTGCTTTCGCCGCTCACCCGATAAACTATCGTGCTGGTCCCCAGGATCATCCCCTGGTTGATCATTTTTTTAGCGTATTCCCTGACCGGGACCCAACCTCTGTCGTACATAAACTTCTGCCAAAAGCGGGAGTACAGCAGATGCCCGGTGGCATGTTCTATACCACCTATATAAAGGTCTACCTCTTTCCAGTAGTTTATGGCCTCCTGCGAAAAGATCTCCTTTTCATTTCCCGGATCCATATAGCGGTTAAAGTACTGTGAACTTCCGGCCCAGCCTGGCATGGTATTCAGTTCTAATGGGAAAACGGTTTTGTAATCAATCAACTGATTATTGACCACGGTGTTTTGTTTACTGTCCCAAGCCCAATCTGTGGCATTGCCCAAGGGTGGTTCTCCGGTCTCGGTAGGAAGGTACTTTTCTACTTCCGGAAGCTCCAGAGGTAAATGTTTGGCATCGATCATTTGGGGCATCCCATCAACATAGTATACCGGAAAAGGTTCTCCCCAATAGCGCTGCCTACTAAAGACAGCATCGCGTAGGCGAAAGTTTACCTTTCCTTTTCCCTGCCTCATTTCTTCGAGTGCATCTATGATCTTTCGGCTTGCTTCTTTATAGGAAAGTCCGTTTAGGAAGTCAGAATTCGCAATAATGGTCTTCCCCTTATCCGCAAAGGCCTCTTCAGAAATATCTATTCCTTCAAAAATATTGGGGATGGGGATATTAAAGTGCTTTGCAAAGTCATAATCGCGCTGGTCACCACAGGGTACAGACATTACTGCTCCGGTACCATAGCCTGCCAAGACATAATCTCCAATCCATATTGGGATGGGTTCTTTGGTAAAAGGATGTTCTGCATAGGCTCCGGTAAAAGCTCCGGTGATTGTCTTTACATCGGCCATCCTATCTCTTTCAGAGCGCTTGGAGGTTGCCTCTACATAGGCCTCCACTTCGGCTTTTTGTGCCTCGGAAGTTATTTTAGCTACCAGGTCGTGTTCTGGCGCAAGCGTCATAAAACTTGTCCCAAAAATCGTGTCTGGCCGAGTTGTAAATACAGGAATTCCGAATTCCGAATTCTGAATTCTGAATTCTACCTCAGCGCCTTCAGAACGCCCTATCCAATTCGCTTGAGCATCCTTTAAAGATTGCGGCCAGTCTATAGTATCAAGTCCGTCTAATAAGCGTTGTGCATATGCAGTTATTCGCATGCTCCACTGGGTCATTTTCTTTCGGATAACAGGGTGCCCTCCTCGCTCAGACACACCGTTTACAATCTCGTCATTAGCCAAAACCGTCCCTAAGGCAGGGCACCAGTTTACCTCTGTATCGGCAAGGTAGGTAAGCCTGTATTTTAGAAGTATTTCCTGTTTTCTACGATCCGAAAACCCTTTCCAATCCGCAGCGTCAAAGGAAGGTGTGTCCTCATCACAGGAAGCGTTTATGGTTATATTACCATCATTCTGGAACAAGGCTTGAAGCGTTTCGATAGGTTCCGCTTTATCGCTGTCATTATTGTACCAGGAATTAAAAAGTTCTACGAAGATCCACTGTGTCCATTTGTAGTACTTAGGGTCGCTTGTGCGTACTTCCCTGGACCAGTCAAAAGAAAAGCCCAACTGATCTAGTTGCCTTCTGTAGGTTTTGATGTTTTCCTCTGTTGTCAATGCCGGATGCTGCCCGGTTTGAATGGCGTATTGTTCTGCGGGGAGGCCAAAACTATCATAGCCTTGAGGGTGCAAAACATTAAATCCCTTATGCCTCTTATAGCGCGCATAAATATCGCTGGCTATATAGCCCAAAGGATGACCCACATGTAAGCCGGCCCCTGAGGGATAGGGAAACATATCCAATACATAGTACTTCTCTTTATCTGAATTATTAACTGCTTTAAAAGTTTCATTCTCTGCCCAGTATTGCTGCCATCTGGATTCTATTTCCCTGAAATTGTAATTCATTCTGTCTTCGCTAAAATGAAAAGGATCATCCTCCGAGTTCACGTGTACACCCTACCCCTTGGATGATCTTGTAATTTATAGCTGCAAAAGTAAGTCGAATCCCCGAAAAGGGAAAGTCAATTGGTGGTAATCTCTTAAATCAAGCAAGCAGAAGTTTTCCACTATAGAGGGCCCAGATCATTGTGGCAATCGCACAAAAATTAATGGCATAGCCAAACAATTTCATTTGTTGGACCGAATACGGGCGACTTCCAAAGAAAACAAAAATGTCAAGAACCAGCCATATTGAAAAAAGCGCTAAAAATCCGGCTAAAACAATATCCTTGAACCAGAGCCAGACTAAAAAGGATTCTAAGAGTAACAAAAGAAGCATAAGTAGTTTCGAAGCTTTTCTTTTTAGAAATGTCGCGGTTGTTCTTTTGCCGGCCTTAATATCAGGTTCTATATCCATGATTTCTCCGGCAATATGCGCCTGAAAGGCAAATAAGCACAAGTATACCACCGTTTGCCACTCAAGCGCAGGCAGGCTATTTAGTTCTGTACAAAAGAAGGCGGTAAGCACATAACCAGACTGTATAAGAATTTCGAAGGGAGGCCGTTCCTTTAGCCGAAAAGGCCTAAAATTATAGGCGTAATTTACCAACACCATAAGCGTTAAAAGGATGAACATCCTAAACCCGGAAAGGTAGATGAGCAGTATAAAAAAAGGTAGGTTTACCGCCATTATTCTCAGCGGTAAAGATCTTAGTTTTTCTTTTGTAGCCTTTGCACCGAACAAATAATTCCCCTTTCTGGGGTTTACCGCATCTGCATAAATATCATTGTAATCGTTCAACCCATATACCAAAAAATTAAGGGGAAAGCTTACAAATACAAGACCCAACCAAAAAGGCAGGGTTTTCCAAAAACCCTCCTGATTGCCAAAGGGCACCAGGTAAATCCACACAGTGGGGAACCAAAGGCCAGGTCTGGAGATTTTAAGATCTAACAACTGTTATTTCCTTTACTTTTTCGAAAAGCAGATCGCTTTTTAAAGATTTTTAGAGGCAGGTCGTAAAAATAAGTTTATTCAATTTACTTTCCTATTTTTATGCCCTGAACTCCTTTCGATAGTTTTGAGGAGCTGGTAATTGTCCGCCATGAGCAAATCTTTTGAACGCTACCAAAAACGCAAACTGATCTCTTCTTACTTTTCGGTAGTGCTTAGCATTGGCCTTGTACTGTTTTTACTTGGTATTTTAGGGCTGCTGGTATTGAACACTAAAAAGTTGGCAGACCATTTTAAGGAGCAAATCGCCATTTCTGTATTTCTAAAAGACAGTGCCAAACAGGTTGAGATAGATCAGTTACAAAAGACCCTGGCGATGGCTGATTACACAAAATCTGCTACCTACGTTTCCAAGGAGGAAGCGGCTGAACAACACAGTGAGGAGATAGGGGAGAATTTTTTAGACTTTTTAGGTTACAATCCACTTAAAAACTCCATTGATGTAAAGCTAAATGCAGATTTTGTATCTACAGATCAAATTGCGGGGATTGCAGAAGAAATCTCATCAAAGAGCTATGTAGATGAGGTAAGTTATGATCAACCACTTATTGCCTTACTCACCGAGAACGTAAAGAAAATTAGCTTTTGGATTCTTTTGGCCAGTGCAATCTTCACCTTTATCGCCGTCTTGCTCATCAACAGTTCTATACGACTCTCTATTTACTCTAAACGTTTTATAATAAAGACGATGCAAATGGTGGGAGCCACTAAGAAATTCATTCGCAGGCCTTTTATCCTAACGAATATCAAACTTGGAATGATAGGGTCTTTCCTGGCCTTGATAGCCCTTGGTGTTGTTTTGTATTACATCGATTCAAATTTTCCTGAATTGCAGCTTTTTCAAGACTTTCTGATTTTGAGTGTCCTTTTTATCGGAGTCTTTGTTCTAGGCGTACTTATTTCACTGGTTAGCACCTATTTTGCCACCCAGCGTTTCTTAAATCTTAGGACAGACGATTTATATTATTAACTTTGCGAAATGAAACAAAAGCAGAAGAATCTTCAGGAACAGAAGCCAAAGGCTGAATTCATTTTTCAAAAAAAGAACTATCTCTTTATGTTTATAGGCCTGGCTTTTATAGCGCTGGGCTTCATTTTAATGAGTGGCGGAGGGAGTGACGATCCCAACGTATTTAATCCTGATATCTACAGTTTTAGACGAATACGCCTTGCACCCACTCTGGTGCTTATAGGATTGGGTATTGAAGTCTATGCCATTTTGTTGAATCCGCACAAGAAGAGCTAATTGGAAATTATAGATGCCATTATTCTCGGTATTCTTCAGGGATTAACCGAGTTTTTGCCAGTTTCTTCCAGCGGACATCTAGAGCTTGGGAAGGCGATACTTGGCGATAATTCTATCCCGGAAGAAAGTTTGTTGTTTACCGTTGTTCTGCATTTTGCAACCGCCCTGAGTACCTTAGTTGTATTTAGAAAGGAAGTAATTGAGATCTTCAAAGGTCTTTTCCAGTTTAAATGGAATGAGGAAACCAAATTCTCCTTAAAAATTATTGTTTCAATGATCCCGGCAGCATTTGTCGGACTTTTTTTTGAAGAGGAATTAGAATCTTTTTTCGGGGGCAATATTAGATTCGTAGGTTTTATGCTTTTAATCACGGCGGTGCTTCTCTATCTGGCGGATAAGGCAAAAGACACAGACAAAAAAGTTTCATTCGGAAAAGCCTTCGTCATCGGCATTTCTCAAGCTATAGCAGTATTACCAGGCATTTCCAGAAGTGGGGCCACGATCTCAACTTCTGTACTACTGGGGATTGACAAAACCAGGGCTGCACGCTTTTCTTTCCTCATGGTTGTTCCACTAATATTTGGAAAAATGGGAAAGGATATACTTGGAGGAGAACTTAGTTTTCACGGTGAACAGGCCATGGCAATGGGCGTAGGGTTTTTGGCAGCCTTTATTGCGGGACTATTTGCCTGTACCTGGATGATACAACTGGTTAGAAAAAGTAAGCTTAGTTATTTTGCTATCTACTGTCTTATTGTCGGGGGTATTGCCATCGGATATAGTTTTTGGGGATAATCTTAAGCATGGAATTCCATGAAAAGCAAAGAGGATTTTTTGGCAGGGCAGCTCGTCTTAGTTGATAAACCGTTGGGGTGGTCTTCATTTCAAGCGGTAAATGCTATCAAATGGGCTTTAAAAAGGACTTTCGATCTCAAAAAAATCAAGGTAGGGCATGCGGGCACTTTAGATCCACTGGCTACAGGCTTGTTACTGGTTTGCACGGGAAAATTCACTAAAAAGATTCAAGAGTTTCAGGGTTTGGAAAAAGAATACACCGGATGCATAACTCTCGGTGCCACCACACCATCTTACGATCTTGAAACCGAAATTGATCAGCAGTTCGCTATAGATCAAATCACTGAGGCGTCTATTTACGAAGCAGCCAGGAAATTGACCGGAATGATCACCCAAACGCCACCGGTTTTTTCGGCCTTAAAAAAAGATGGTAAAAGACTTTACGAATATGCCCGGGAAGGGAAGGAAGTGAGCATAAAATCACGAACAGTGGAAATAAGGGAGTTTGAGATTTTAGACATTGATATGCCCAATGTGACATTCAGAGTAGTTTGCAGCAAGGGAACTTATATCAGAACTCTAGCAAATGATTTTGGAAAAATACTGGCTTCCGGGGGCACATTTATCGGCACTAAGAAGAACCAAAATAGGGGGTTATAACGTAAATAATGGGCTAGCCCCTAAAGTTTTTGCGGAAGAATTGGCAAAAAATCGCACAAACTCTTGATTTTGTAAGATTTGCCCTTCCCCACTTAACGAATTTTTAAAATATTTTTACGAAAACAAGGTTATAGCAGTATGGATCTGAACAGAAGTCAACTTTCTTTCTTAATTACGCTCTTTTCCCTGTCCATTTTGGTTTTACTCATGTATAATCTCCATTTGGGTGCAGAGAAGCAGGAAGAGTATGTCATTGAGATGAGTTTTGGCAGATGAAGACCTGGAGGAATTGCTTGCCGAAGAGGAGAAAAAACTGGAAGAGTTGCAGAAGGCAGACCCCATTAAAAGCCATATGGCATATAATGAAACTGCAAAACCTTCATTAGGAGCTCCGGAGCCCCTCAAAACACTAGAGGAATTGATGGAAGAAAAAGGCCTTGAACCAGATGAGAATGACTTTTCTGAGGCCGACCCTGCTTATGAAGCCCATCTTAGAGAATTAGCAAGAAAACGCGAGGAGCAAAAGCAGAAACTTGGTGAGAAAGAGGCCGAAAAGCAGGAATTTACCCAGAATCTTGCAGATAGGAGGACTTCGGTATCTTTTTCTCTTATCGATAGAAACAACTATCGTTTACCCCCGCCAATTTATACCTGTATCGAAGGAGGTAAGGTTGTGGTCAATATTAAGGTCGATGCCAATGGGAATGTGGTTGAAGCAGATTTCAACGATAAAAGTTCGGGGACTAACAATGGCTGCCTGGTTGACAATGCCATAAAGTATGCCCTAAGAGCCAAATTTAGCTCATCTTCGCGGGCCTCGCAGAAAGGCACCATCACATATCTATTTCAAAGCAAGTAGACCCAGAAGATCTTCTAGCGTATTTTTACCTTTATCTTTATTATACCAAATTTGAAGGTCTTGCTTGAATTGCGGACTCAAAATGCCATGGACTTCTTTATAATCTGATGCCATTTTAGTAGCGGTGCTGGGGCGTGGTCCCCATTCTCCAAGAACCTCTAAAGTAGCTTCATCAAGCGCAATCAGCTTAGGGATAGACTTCGCATTATTGGTCAGGAAGCGTTCCATAAGCTCAGTATGTTCATCGCGTAACAATACTCTAAGGGAAATATTGGGGTTTAATTCGGCTATTTTGTCCATAACGGGCATCGTTGGAGCCGCATCCCCGCACCAACTCTCTGTAAGTACCAACCAAATTACTTTTTTAGGAAATTTTTGTATGAACGACTTTGTGTTTTCCGGAATCTTAAAGGTCTTATCCCAGCGCTTCATGCGCCGGTCGTTAAGCTGGGTATAGTTGATCAGGGATTCTTTTTGTTCGGGCCCTGTTGTGCGACCTTCACTCGCCAATTGCGCTACGAGCTTTTTGTAGTCCTCATAGTCTATTGCCTTTGGAAGGCTTTGCTCCAAAAGTTCTCTGGTCGACTTTTCCACTGTTTTGGCGTTGGTTCCTGACATTTTTAATTTCGCTTAAAATACGTATTCTACTAGATTTCCTTTTGTCTATTCTAATGCTAAAAACTTACAATGCCCGTTTTTTTACCATGCCACCTTTGGTATCGTTTATACTGTTCATCACAACAAAAGCTTTTGGATCTATCTTGGCAATTTCCTTATTTAGCTTGCTAATCTCCAAACGTGTTACTACGGTGTAAATAACATCGTACTCGTTATGTGTTCCATTCTTTCCATATCCACCCCTGGCCCTATAGATGGTTAGCCCCCGGCCCAGCTTTTCAGTAATCATTAATCGAATTTCCTCGCTGAATTCAGAAATGATAGTCACCCCTGTATATTCCTCAATCCCATCAACAACAAAGTCGAGCGTCCTTGAAGCGGCCAGATAAGTAAGCATAGAATACAAAGCTGCTTCAATAGACAGGAGATAAGCGGCGGCGAGAAAAATAATCACATTGATAATGATGATGATATCGCCAATTTTGGTTCCGAGTTTTCGACTTAAAAAAATAGCGAGCACTTCGGTCCCATCCAACACTCCTCCCCCTCTTATGGAAAGCCCTATGCCTGCTCCTAGAAAAAATCCGCCGAAGACTGCGACCAACAATCTGTCCTCTGTCACTTCAGGGAAATCCAGGCCAGCCAGGACCAATCCCAGCCCCAGGATTGCCAGACTGGCTTTAAGCGCAAAGTTTTTGCCAATTACCCGGTATCCAAGGACCAAAAAAGGCAGGTTAACTACAATAATGAGTAGCCAGAGTGGTAGCGTACTGGTTTCGGTAATTAACAAAGAAATTCCTGTTGCGCCACCATCAATAAAACGATTGGGAAGTAAAAAACTCTCCAGCCCAAAGGCAGCTGCGAAAATTCCTGATACAATAAAAAAAGTGTCCTTAATCCAAACTGTAATGTTCTTTTTAGTCATCCTCTTTGTGTTTTGTTCTTTGCTCCGTATGTTTCTTAAAGACCAGCCGGATTAATAGCCATCCTCTTAAAGAGTTTGGCTTTGGCAGTAAAATATTTGTTTTTCTACTTCGTTCTGCTTTAATTCGGAATCTATTAATTGACGTTCCCTCGTATTGATCAAGAATAATGAACTTTCCCCGAAACTGAATTTGCGTTCTTCCGCGCTTAGCAGTTTGTTGTAGTTTTGTACAATGTTAGCGATCAAGGCATTTTGATTCTCAAAAGATTCCAGCTCCTGATATATAGCAAGCAAGCTGTTTTGTATTTCCAGTTGAGCAATGTCATATTCTAGTTGTATGTCTCGCACTTTGAATTTTGCCAGTTTCAGGTCCCCTCTTTCTTTACGAAGCAATAAAGGAAAGCTGAAGGTAAGGCCTCCCTTATATTCCTGAGTTTCAAATGAGTTAATCAATTCTGGAGTTTCTGTCAGGAAGTTGTATTCCAAATCAATTTGAGGCAGCAGTTTATTAGCCTTTAGTCTCCGGTCAACCTCTAAACCTTGAAGTTTATACTCAAGGGATCTTAGCTTTGGGTGAGATATAAGATCAAATGACGGAGTAGAGCTTTGGGGTACCTCAAGTGTGGTATCAATATCGGCCTCCGGATTCATATCCGGGATAACATTGGCTTGTAGTTCTAAGGGAATATTGTCTCCAATCCATAAGAAATTTGAAAGCTCTAAGCTTTTGTTCACCAGGCTAACCTTAGCTTGCTCCAGGCTCAAGGCCCTGTTTTGAAAGGCAATTTTAGCCTCCACCGTATCTATAGCGGCAATATCTCCGCTTAGTGCACTTCGTTTTATCCCCTCAAAACGGGTGCCGGCGTTTTCTAAAAACCCTTTAAAAAGAAGGCTGTTTTTGTATGCCTGAAGCCAGTCAAAGTAGGCCAGGGCAGCGTCGTACAAAATTTCATTTACCAGGATATCGCGATCTGCCTCGGTTTGATTTCTAAAGTACTTGGCTTTTCGCAAAGTGGCCATCCGTTCATTGATCCAGAGACCACGTCCTACAGAAAATGAAATTCCGGCGCTGTAGAGCCCATCTTCAGGTAAGAATTCATCCGGATTTGTAAATTCGCCCTCATTTTGTTCAAAATTGGCCTTTAACTCGATCCCATACCAGGTAGGAATTTTAAAGGTCGCATTAAGCCGGTCGTAGTATGCTGTCCCCTTAAATTTCTTGCGGTCATAATCCAATTCAAGTTTAGGGTCGAATCCTCCTCTTGAACGCATCAAATTGGCCTCTCCTATGTTTATTTGAAGCTCTGCCTGCCTGGCCACAGGATGATATTTTTTAACATAACCCAGGTATTCCTTAAAACTCAGAACCAGGGTATCCTGCGCACTTAGATTTGCTAATGCGAAAAGCATAAACAGAACTGCTGTACCTAAACGGATCATCTTATTTACTGGCTGTTTTAGATGCCATTTCGGCATCAGGTTGGTAGTAATTTGGGGGGAAACCATTAAGCTGTCTCCATAGTTCAAACCAAATAGGTACATCTTCAAGAAGTGCGATGGTGTCTGCACCCGAGCCTACTCTTATTTCTTGTGGCCATTCCTGTTCTTCAGGGTCTGGGGCCAGTAAAATGCGATATTTACCATTATCACTGATAAATGTCTCAATAGCAACCACGACACCTCCATACGTTCCATAAGATAAATTGGGCCAGCCACTAAATACAATGGCGGGCCAGCCGTCGAACTGTATCCGTACTTTTTCACCCAGATGCAATAATGGAAGGTCTAGAGGCTCTACAAACGTTTCAACCGCCAGATCATAATTTGCGGGCATTATTCCTACGAGACGGTCTCCTTCTTTGAAAGTTTCTCCAATTCCTGATTGCAAAGCTTTGTTGATGTAGCCGTTTTGAGGAGCGCGAATATAATACAGATCGCTTCTCATCTCGTAATTGGTATATTCGTTTTCTAATTTTGTTACCTGCGCCTCGGCATCAAATTGATTGGATTGGGCCGTGTATTTGTCACTTTGAGCTTTTGAGATCTTATCAGTGTATTCTGCCCCAGTCCGGTTTATTTCAACCCGCGCATTGATGACTTCGTTTTTGGCAGCGAGAAGTTTGTTTTCCTGTGCGATCAATTTGGCTTGTGCCTCCTGAAGTTTAAGGCGTTTCTCTTCGAGATCTGTTACCGCCTTCAAGCCCTCCTTTTGAAGCTGTAATACGCGGTCGTATTGCCTTTCAGCGATAGAAATATTAGTCTTGGCGGCTTCCAGGTCAATACTATCACTTTGAACCTTTAGTTTGGCCTGTACCAATTTATTTCTCGCCTGCTGTAATTTCAGCATTCGTTCGCTACTCAACGCGCCAATCTGGGTGTTCAGAGCTCCAACTTTCTCCTTATAGGAACCTACAGATAGATTTTTGGCCTTAATCTGCTTTCCTGTCCGCTCTACCAGTCTTGGATCGAAGTACTCGTTCTTAATCTCAGAAATATACAGAATGGTATCGCCTTTCTTTACGAAATCGCCTTCCTGAACATACCATTTTTCAATTCTACCAGGAATGGGCGACTGTATCGTCTGCGGTCGCTGATCTGGCTTAAGAGTGGTAAGATATCCCTTGCCAGAAATGGTCTGAGTCCAGGGTAAAAATAGAATGATCAAGCCAAGCATTGCGAACACAAATAGAAAGCGGTTAAAATGCTTATAATGCCTTTTATGGAAGACCTTTTGCGCCGATTTGTAGTGTGCTATTGATACTTTCTCATTTAACCTATTGGGAGATATATTCAGCATTTCTTTAAGTTTCCTTGATTATTTTTCCTTTTGCCATGGTAATTACTCTTCCGCAACTTTTCTTCCAAAGCGGATTTTCGCTAACAACTACCAGCGCCCATGGGCTTTCCTCTGCAGTTAGAAAATCCATGATGTTTCGGGCCTCTTCTAAACCAAATTGATCTAAAGGGTCTTTTAGGATCAGTAATTTGGGCTTACGAACAATGCTTCGGGCCAAAACAATTTTTTTAGTGATTGTATGTGGAATTTGTTGCCCTTCCGGATAAAGTACGGTCCTTAAACCCTGTGGTTGTTCTTTTACGAACTTGGTAAGCCCCACTTTATCTAATGCCCAGTACACTTCTTCCATAGGGATTGAGGCATCACCAAATGTAATATTGTCAAATAAGGTGCCCTCAAATGGAGATTCTTCTGTAAGGGATTGCCCTAAATGAGAACGGTAATAATTGAGATTAACTCCCAAAAGTGAGACATCATTCACATAAATACTGCCTTCATCAGGTATAATAATTCCCGCGATAAGTCGTAATAAAGTAGTCTTTCCCGATCCTGCCTCGCCTTGTAGCAAAATGGTACAGGTTGGAGTTATGGTCAAAGAAAGGTCGTCAATTATTTTTTTGGACTTATTGGGGATCTTATAAGTCACATGCTCTAATTGCACTGTAAAGCTTTTGTTTTCACCAAAAGGCTTTTCTCCTTCCTGTGGCTCCAGTTCTTTATCTACTACCTGCCCCAATTTTTCTAAAGAAGTAAGCAAATCATAGAACGTCTCCAGGCCAAGGATAAGCTTCTCTACTGAGCTAATGACAAGGAGGATAATGATCTCTGCCGCCACGAATTGTCCAATATTCATTTCCTGACTCAGCACCAAAATACCTCCAATTATGAGCAACCCTGCGGTGACAAGCACCTTAAAGCCAATCATTTGTACGAACTGGATCACCAGAATTCTAAAGTGGCTTTCCCTGGCGGTCAGATAATCCGCAACCAAGGTATCGTTCTTGGCCAGGGCGTGATTGGTCTTGCCCGAGAGTTTGAAACTTATAATAGATCTGGCCACTTCCTGGAGCCAATGCGCAACTTTATACTTATTCTGGGACTCATCCAGGCTGGTATCTAGTCCTTTCTGGCCGGTATATTTAAATACCACGTATATAAGTAGCAGCAATAGTATCCCGTAAATAATGAAAAAGGGGTGATAGAAAGAAAGCAACAAGAGACCGAATACAATTTGCAGGAGTGCCGCAGGAAAATCTATGAGTACTTTAGAAAGTGACTTTTGCACCGTAAGTGTATCGAAGAACCTATTGGCAAGCTCAGGGGGGTAATAACTCCTAAGCTCACTCATCTTTATTTTAGGAAAGCGGTAAGCAAACTCAAAGGAAGAACGTGTAAATATCTTTTGTTGTACGTTTTCTATGATACGGATCTGCATCAACTGAAGAAGGCCTGCAAAAGCTACACCCATGGTCACCAGAATAACCAGAACGATCCATGAAGTACTTATTTGTGCTCCCTGAATTAAATTGATAATTGCCTGAATACCAAGGGGTAAGGACAAATTTACCAGACCTGCAAAGATGGCGTAATAAAAGACCTGAGCGATATCTCTTCTATCTAATTGTAAAAGCCCGAGAAGTCGTTGCCAGGAGGTTAAAATAGTTTTAGCCATAGTTGCCCTCTTTAAGTGAGTTAATTGTTAAATGGGTAAAATATTGGGTGGGGGTAACTTTTTTGTTACAATCCGTTAATGTGGGAAAATGTTCTTTTAAAAAATATTGATGCAGTGCCCCTTCAAGAATTGTACTCGCAAGGCTATGTGGATAAGGGTAGTTCCTATTTACATCTATAATCATCTCACATAAGCGTGTAATTAATCGCTTATAAATCTCAAAATACCCTTCCTTGTTCTCCTGATCTACTTCTTTTGTAAGATAAGATTTGGAGTATTCGTTAACCAGGATCTGATGGAGCACCTTTTCATTAATGTGTTCAAAAGAGGCATCCATTTCAACAGGTTTTGTAATTATTGCGATGGCTTTTTCCAGTTTTTCCCAAGGTTCTGAAATGCTGTTAGTTGAGAAAACCAACTGATACTCTAACCAACCCCAATACCAGGAAGTCAGATACAATAAGAGCTTGTGTTTGTTTTCAAAATATCTGTAAATAGAACTTTCATTAGATCCTATTTTCGCTCCGAGCTTTTTGAAGGTAAAGCTCTCAAATCCGATCTCTTGGATCATAAGGATGCTATGCTCCACAATTTTTTTACCAAGTGCAGACGAGTCGGGGTCCTTTACATACGTTTTTTCGTTAACTGCAATTTTAAATGCACGAAATAAATGTTTCATAATTCTGTAGATTGTGAAGTCAAAATTAATAGTATTACTATCATTATCTAATAGTTTAACTTATATTTAACGAAAGCTCTACTTTTATATTGAATTCTTACTGCTATATTGCGGTGGGAATTAAATTGCTATATAAAGTTATTCTCATGTTTCGTTCTCATGCATCACTCTATCCCTTCCATATAAGCATTTATTCATCTGATAGGGTGGTGCTTTAACACCTATCTCTGCTATGGTTCTTATAAGCCTTCAAATAGACTCCGCCAAAGAGGCCGAAAGGCTGATAACTTTACTTTTAGATAAGAACTTGATTCTCGATGCCACCATAAAAAAGGGAACCCGGGTTGTGAAGGGCGCCGATCAAGTGGTAGAAAAGAAGCCCGTATACCTTATAACCGCAAGAGCCAAAGCACTACTCTACGAAAAGATACAACGAGAAATAAATCGTATCTACGGTCAGGCAATGCCCGCTCTCTTTGCTACTCCTATCGTATATATGGAACCTGGCCAGGCCTCGGAACTTAGAGCAAAAACGCAATCCATATAAGCGGACGCGCGAGGAGATTTATTCTAAAATATTGCCCTATATTTAGAGTATAGAATGGATGAAATGGAAAAGCACAGATGTGGCTGGTGCCTTGGCGATGATCTTTACGAGGCGTATCACGACGAGGAATGGGGTGTTCCCGTAAAAGACGATAGCACATTGTTTGAGTTTTTAATTTTAGAAACCTTCCAGGCCGGGTTGAGTTGGATAACTATCCTGCGTAAACGAGAAAACTTCAGAAAAGCCTTCGATAGGTTTGATTACAAAAAAATCGCTAACTATTCTCAAGCGAAAATAGATGCACTTTTGCAAGATCCCGGCATTGTACGCAATAAGCTAAAGGTGAATGCTACGGTAAGCAATGCTAAGGCCTTTATGAAAGTACAGGAGGAATTCGGGAGTTTTAGCACTTACATCTGGGGGTTTGTAGACGGAAATCCGGTTAAAAACACCTTTGCAAATTACAAAGATGCCCCTGCCAAAACCGAGCTCTCCGACGCCCTTAGTAAGGACCTAAAGAAGCGCGGCTTTAAATTTGTGGGCAGCACAGTGGTATATGCCCACATGCAGGCCACAGGAATGGTGAACGATCACGAAGTGCGCTGTTTTAGATATAATGAAGTATAATAGTGGTTAGTGAAATAATGAAATCAGCAATTTACCCCTTGTGAAAAATACGCTCATATTACTGGTCTTTTTAGTGCTTCTGGGTTTCTCTGGTCTTGCACAAAATAAATACGAACGAGAGCATCGCATTAAAAAATCGCAATTTCCTCAAAAAAGCCTAAGCTTTATCGAAGAGCAGCTTGAAAATGCGCGAAAAATTCGTTTTTATAAAGAAGTAGACAGTATTAAAATCAGTTATGAAGCAAAATTTAAAAAGGACCGCCTTAATTATAGTATAGAGTTCGATAAAGAGGGAGAGTTAGAAGATGTGGAAATTTTGGTAAAAGAGATAGATCTTCCCAACGAGACTATGAAAGAAATTCGAAAGTACCTCAATCAGAATTTTCAAAAATACCGAATCCGGAAAATTCAGCAGCAGTACCCGGCTTCTTCTAAAGAATCTACAACCATTACTTTAAGGAATGCATTTCAAAATTTATTGCTGCCAGGCATTAATTATGAATTAATTGTAGCCGCAAAACAAAAAAAGGGGTATCAGGATTACGAAATACTCTTTAATGCAGAAGGAGGGTTTGTAAGCTTAAGGAAATCACTCCCAGCTAATTACGATCATGTTCTCTATTAGGCAAAAGGTTTTTCTTATATGCCTGGCGCTGTGTTATTTTTGTCAAGGGCAAGATAACTTCACAGGGTTTTGGCAACCTCAAGCCTCATTAAACTACAAAGTTTCAAGTGATTATTCACTCAACTTTAGTGTGGCGAGCAGAAATTATTGGTACCGTGGCCAGGGTCTGGAACTTCAACTGAGGCAAATAGATGTCGCGCATTTCTCCAACCTCAAAATAAGAGATAATCAAAGCATTGGCCTGGGTTTACAGTATCGTTTTCGGAACCCATTTGAGCCTGAACGCACCAATGAGTTTCGGCTTACACAACAATATAACATTACATTTCGGCCACAAGTTATTCGAATTGGCCACCGTCTTAGGAGTGAGCAACGGCTCCTTCCGTCCCTTACCATATTTAGATTTCGATACAGGTTTGCTTTAGACAGTCCGTTACAAGGTGAAAAACTAGACCTTGGAGAGGCTTATATCATAAGCAGCGCAGAAAGCCTCTTTTCTGCTTCGAAGAATAGATCTTCTATTTTAGACAAGCGTTTTACGGTACAGTTGGGGTGGCTTCTTAGTGAAAGGGTAAAACTGCAGGGAGGACTTGAATATCGCCTGGAGAATTTCACTTCTAAAACGCAGCATATGCTTTTTTTTCTGACATCAACAGTAATCTCGCTTTAATATTCTAATAAATTTTTCTCTCGGGATTTCAACCGCCCCCAAACTTTCTAAGTGTTTTGTATATAATTGGCAATCAATAAGCTGATAATTTTTTTCGCAAAGCTCTTCTGCTAGTTTTACAAGGGCAAATTTAGAAGCGTTGCTTGTTTTGCTAAACATACTCTCACCACAAAACACATGTCCCAGATCAATACCGTACAGGCCTCCAACCAAATCTTTCCCATCCCAGACCTCATAAGAGTGCGCAAATCCCCTACCGTGCAATTCGGCATAGGCGGTCTTCATATCTCTGGTAATCCAGGTTCCTTCCTGGTTTTTTCTGGTAATAGAAGCACACTCTTCCATTACAAGTTCGAAAGCAGAATTCTTAGTTACTTTGAACCTTTTTTCCCTCAGTAGCTTTCTCATACTTTTGGAGATCCTGATCTCCTCTGGGTAGAGTACCATTCTGGGGTCGGGACTCCACCACAAAATCAAAGAATCTTCGTTAAACCATGGAAAAATACCGCTCCTATAAGCCAGCACAAGGCGTTCAGGGGCTAAATCTCCTCCCACAGCAAGAAGGCCTTCGGCGTTGGCATTTTTTACCGGAGGAAACTCATGGATATTCGTAAGGAATGCTATAGGTGTGTCTTTTCGCTTCAAACCCCTTATGTTTTGCCTTAAATTACAAAAATGTCCTTAGAAAATTAGGAGCCCGGCGATATAAACACAGGTACCAACCAGCATAAAGAGAAGGGTGTACGGTAAAATCTCCTTGGCTTTTAGCTTTGTAATTCCCAATAACGGCAGCGCCCAGAACGGCTGTAGCATATTTGTGACCTGATCGCCATATGCCAGGGCCATTATGGCCTTTGGCAAGGGTACCTGTAGTTGCAGGGCCGACTCGAGCACCAAGGGGCCCTGTACCGCCCACTGCCCGCCACCACTTGGCACAAAAATATTCACAAGGCCTGCACTGAAAAATGTAAAAATAGGGAGTGTGGTTGCATTGGATACTGAAACAAAAAAATCAGAGATCCCGCTGATCATTCCACTGCTTCCCATTATACCCATAATCCCAAAATACAATGGAAATTGAATTAAGATTCCAGAAGTGTCTGAAATAGCCTCTTCCACCGCTCTTAGAAAGCTTCTAAAGCTTCCATGTAGTATAAGTGCCAGGCCCAACATAAAAAAATTAAGCATATTGGGAGTGATGTTCAAGGTTCGAATCATTGGGGTGTACTGGAGCGCAAAGACCGCGATGATCAACAAACCAAAACTTACGGCAAAAAACCTGGAATGATCTAATTTTTCAGCTCCCTTAGGTTTTTCAATTTTAGAAGCATCAATGAACTTGTAACGTGGCAGATTGAGAGTTGTTGGAGGAGCCTGCCTACCAAGCCTATAGGCCAGCACAGATATCAACAAAACCACAAAGGCAAAGACAATTAAATTCCAGTAGCTAAAAACGGTCAGGGAGGTAGAAATAGTATCGGGCAAGCTAGCCAAAAATGCATCGCTTGAAAAGTTCTCCATAAGCTCTTTAAGATGTCCGGCCTCTGAGACTTTTATGGGGGCTGAACCACTGATCCCTCCATGCCATACCATGAGTCCAACATAGCCCGAAGCTCCTATTAAAGGGTAATTAATAGGAATGTTGTTCGCCTGAGCGTATTCCCCGACTTTTCTAGCCAGGATAGCGCCAAAAATTAGTCCCAAACCCCAATTAAAAAAGGCAACCAACATTGTAGGTAAGGCTACTAATACAGCCGCGTTGGCAGAATTGCTCACGTATTTCGTCAGTCTCAATATCAGCCTTTCCATAGGTTTGCTAAGCACCAGAACATGCCCTAAAACCAGGATTAACATCATTTGATAGGCAAAGACCAGCAATCCGTTGTTCCAGATTCCCGCTTCCCAAAAAGAAAATAGCGCTAACAGATGATTTTCTTCTGTTTGGTTCTCTGTAAAAATAAATGCCAGTAAGACCGTAAGCAGGGTAAGTAGAACAGCTATTGTAAAAGGTGAAGGCAAGTACCTTCTAAAAACTGTTTCAATGGCCCTTGTCAATTTCATGCGATAAATATATCGCTTTTAAAAATACAATGATTAGGTACTGAAAAACCCCATAGATTCAATGACCTATGAGGTTTTTTTCTTCTTAATTCTTAATTCTCTAGTTGCGCGTGGTATTGAAATCCTTAGAAAGGCAAATCATCGTGATCTTCTTCGTTAAGATCGTCTGCCGGTTCAAAAGCCTCAACTGGAGGCACAGGCGGAATATTGGCCCCATCTCCTTCGGCCTGCGACTGCTCTATCCGCCAGCCTTGAATAGAATTGAAATATTTTACTTCACCCTGCGGGTTGGTCCATTCTCTTCCTTTGATATTAATACTGATCTTAACTGCTTGCCCAGCACTGAAATTATTTAATAAATCGCATTTGTCTTGAATAAATTCCACTAAAATATGCTGCGGATATTGTTCTTCAGTAGTGATTACCATTTCTCTTTTTCGAAACCCGTTATTTCCATAAGTCTTGGTTTCATCAATCATTTTAATAGTTCCCTGAATTTCCATCGTTCCTCTGTAAATTATAAGTTTATATACTCTGTTTGCAATTATTTTGGCATTCCTAAAATATAGGTTCCCAATTTCTTTTTATTCTTTTTTAAAGCGTGCCCCTTCTGCCACACATAACCATCACTTGAAAGCCCATCCAGTAATTTATCTATATCGTTCATAGAATACATTCTAGGAAGTGAAGCCTGCCCATCCCAGGCATAGCAGATGGGAATGACGGGTATAATATACGTAAAAACCAGTTGTTGCCAGTTAAGTGGTCTCACAAATGGAGTCATAAAAAACACCATAATTATCAATACGACTAATGAAAGAGGTAAGAGCAGCCACCAAAGCAGCAAAGGCAGTCTATTCTCACCCATTTCATACACCAATAAAGGTTGACCAGAGTTTTGGGCAGATTCTAATATTTTTCGTGCCTGATAGGGCCTCATATGATGAAAACTGTTCATCATTGTTTTTAATCCGGTTGCAGCAGTTGAAACATTTGTGGCATCTACTGGCTCTGTAGCATACGAAATAGAGGGTTCATTAGTATTATTAAACCTTTTCAGGGCAGTCTTATTCGGAAACAGGTCTGTCATAATCAGCTTCGCATCTTCAAAGCCATATTGTTCTTTTAGAATATCAAGAACCTCGGGCATCGTTCCTCCTGCCCCTGAGCCAAGATCCACAATCTGCCTAAAGCCTTTTTCCTGAAACACCTTAGCGATCAAATCTGCAATTACTTCGCTGGTGCCTATCATTTTTTGGAGCAAAACTATCAGCCTGGTCATACAATTTCGGAGCCATGTAGGAAACCAGCTAAAATCTTCAAATTCGAAAAGTTGGACGCGCTTTAATCCTTTCAAAACTAGATAGTGTTTGAGGCCAGTAAAAGTTTCCAGGCCGACAGAACATCTCCCTTTTCAAGGTATTCCTGCGCCTTCCTATGACGTAACTGCGCATCTGCAGCACTGAGAACAGTTCTAATTTTGGCAGATGAAGCTACGAACTCGCCCACCTCCTCGGCCGATGGAAGTTTTTCGACATTCCCCAACAGCCCTAAATCATTTCCTGTCAAAACCTCGCTACTCCGTACTTCGGCCGGAATCGCGTCTACTCCAATACCAATGGTAGTCAATGGTTTAGGAACCTCAAACATTCCATCTTTAGCCCTGCTGTACCAATTTCCTCCCATTCTGGCAACCTGGTCTATTTTTCCCTGATCTATACTGCCGTTTTCATCCAGAACCGACTCATGAATATGCATTTTGAGTACTTCAGAAAATATAAGATTTCCAGCTCCGCCCTTATCTCCCAGGGGTTCTATTTTGGTGATTTTACACTCAAACTGTACCGGCGACTCCGCGACGCGAAATGGCTTTACCATGTCTGAGGCTTGCATTGTAAGTCCGGCTTTTTTAAACTCATTTGTCCCCTTGGGGTATTCTGTGCTCGATAATGACATTTGTTGAACAATATCATAGTTTACGATATTGATAACAACCTCTTTGGTTTCTAAAGCATTCTCAAGGGTGTGTTTCGTGGTATTATCTCGCCCTCTCCTGGCCGGGGAAAAGATCAATATTGGCGGATTGGCGCTAAAGACATTGAAAAAACTAAAAGGCGACAGATTAGGCACTCCGACTTTGTCTATAGTACTTGCAAAGGCAATGGGTCTGGGACCAACAGCCCCCAGCAGGTAGCCATGAAGCTTGGGTACAGGCAAGTCTGAAGGAATAATAGAAAGGGTTTTTTTCATGGGCCGTAAAGGTACGCAAATTGTCTCCTATATAAAACCGTAATCCCATGAAGCATGCAACAATTTAGGGCAAATTGAGTTATCTTTAGTGCCTAGTACGTAGCTGGATGAATTTTAATCCTAAAAGGAAGACTTCCAACATTTTTTTACTGATAGCATCCTTTGTTATCGTGAGTCTAATATTATGGAATACCAATAGTTTTTTCAAAAAATTCAAGGAGGAGGAACGCTATAAAATGGAGATTTGGGCAACCGCCCAGTCAGAGCTTTTGCAGTCCTCTGAGGACCGTGATCTGGGAAATCTCCATGTCAAGATTTTCCAGAATAACACTTCTACCCCAATGATCCTTGTAAACAAGGATGGATCCATAAAGACAAATAATATGCCTGAGGAACTCTCCCAGGACACCGTTTATATTACCTCAAGGATAAGCAGGTTTCAGAGAGAAAATACCCCTATCTCCATTGACTACAAAGGGGAGCATTTGGCAACCTTATATTATGGCAATTCTGATGTACTTAACAAACTCAAGTACTATCCCATTGCCTTATTACTGATAATATTTCTTTTTGGTGCCGTCATTTTCTTTTTCTTTAAAACAAATAAAGCCTCTGAACAAAATAAACTTTGGGCTGGGATGGCCAAGGAAACAGCGCATCAGATTGGTACGCCGCTCACTTCTCTTTTGGGCTGGAATGAGCTTTTGAAAACAGAAGAAATCAACCCAGACATTACCAAGGAAATCGAAAAAGATATTGTACGCTTGCAGACCATCACCGAACGTTTCTCTAAGATAGGGTCACTTCCTAAATTAGAAAAGAAAGATATTGTCGCAGAAACAAAAAGTGCTTATGAATATCTAAAATTGAGGAGTTCAAAACTCATCCACTTCTCTTTTGATTCAAAAGTGGCCCAACTTCCGGTATTGCTAAATAGCTCGCTTTACAACTGGACCATCGAAAACCTGGTTAAAAATGGGATAGATGCTATGAAAGGGAAGGGCAATATCGCAATAGAAATTGTAACTGAAGGTAAGTACGTAAATGTTTTAGTCTCTGATACCGGGCATGGCATTGCTAAAAGCGATTTCCAGACCATTTTTAATCCTGGTGTTACTTCGAAGAAAAGAGGCTGGGGATTAGGGCTCTCACTGGTGAAGCGAATTGTTGAGGAGTATCACAAAGGAAAAATAAGGGTGCTTAGTTCGAGCAAGGAAGGTACCATTATGCAAATTTCATTAAAGGTCAATACTTCGGTATGAAAAAGGAAAAACTGATCGTTTTAAAGGAGGCGGATATCACGAACAACTGTCCGGAGTGCTACAATCAGGATATGAAACTCAGTTTCTATCAAAAGCATACTTACGGAAGGTTCTTTCATCGCATTACCAATCAGGTCAGCCACCAGATTAGATGCCATAAATGCAATTCAATAATCTATCCCGTAAATTGGTCGACGGATATTGAGCGCATTGTTGATTATTATCAAAAAATGGTAAAACCCAAAAAAGCAGCCGTAAAGTTCACTATACTTTTTTACGTTTTGCTGTTTTTGCTAATCGCCCTAACAGTAACCCTGATTTATCTCCATAAACAGGGCATTATTCAATTTTAGCACGGATATCGCTGGCTATTTTTTCGAATTCCATGGAAGTTAGAGAAACCTTGCGCTGAAAGGTAGCGTCAACCATTCCACTAAGCGGAATTAGGTGTACATGAACATGTGGAACTTCAAGTCCAATAACTGTCATTCCAACGCGTTCACAAGGGATTGCCGCCTCAATGGCCTGCCCAATTTTTCTTGAAAAGGCCATTAAGCCCATGTAGGTCTCTTCGTCAAGATCCATGATGCGGTCTACCTCTTTTTTGGGAATGCACAAGGTATGTCCCTTAGCATTGGGGTTAATGTCCAGGAAAGCAAAGTAGTTCTCGTCTTCAGCTATTTTGTAGGAGGGAATTTCTCCCTGAATTATCTTCGTGAAAATACTGGCCATTTTTGGTGTGAATTGCAATAAAAAATCCTATCAAAATTGATAGGATTAAAGATAGCGATAAATGATTTTATTCTCTGGTGATCTCCAAAATATCGAACTTTAATACACCATTCGGCACTGTGATTTCCGCCACCTCACCAACTTGTTTCCCCAAAAGGCCTTTTCCTATAGGAGAAGTCACTGAAATTTTGCCAGATTTTAGATCTGCTTCACTTTCGGCAACCAGGGTATAGGTCATTTCCAAACCGTTCTGTTGATTTTTCAACTTAACCGTTGAAAGCACTAAAACTTTGGAAGTATCTAGTTGAGATTCATCTATTAGGCGGGCATTGGCCAGTGTTTCTTCCAGTTTAGATATTTTTAATTCTAAAAGGCCCTGGGCCTCCTTCGCAGCATCGTACTCAGCGTTCTCAGACAAATCGCCTTTATCTCTTGCTTCAGCTATTGCCTGAGAGGCTTTTGGTCGCTCAACATCCTTGAGTTGATTGAGCTCATCTCTTAAATTTTTTAGTCCCTCAGCAGTGTAATAAGATACGTTGCTCATAACTTCATCGTTTAATTAATATCATAAGTAGTTTCTACCGAAAGCAGAAGGCCGGTAGTCTCGCATCATAAATAGAAAATCCCCTTCGTAACCATGCAAATGCAGGTTTTTTAGAGAGGATTTAACGCAAAGATACAGAATTTTTGTTCAATTTTGCCTCATAACACTTAAATGATCGCCGTAAATGCAGCGTTTTCGCCTCTTTTTCATCTTTTTGTTGTTGCTCGCATGCGACAACGATCGCGGTACGCGTAACCCTTTTTTGCAAGAAATTGGTTTCCGTTTTGAGCTGAATCTCAATTTACCGCTTTATAGCCCACTAACCAACCCCGGAAACCCCGTTTACGTAAATAGCCAGGGTGTTGGTACCAGGGGGGTTTTTGTCATAAATACCGGCTTTGACGTATTTAGGGCATTTGAAGCAAGCTGTCCCAATCATGCTCCAAATGCTTGCTCTACCATGGATATTGAGGGTCAAAGTGCTATCTGTTCTTGCGAAGACTTTGAATATAGTCTCTTTACGGGCCAACAACTAAACAGGCCGGATGACGGGAACCGCTACTACGATATGCTGGAATACTCTGCAAATCAAAGTAGTGGCACTGTGATTATTTCTAACTAAGCAGCACTTAACGGTTCATGGCGCCTATTTCTAAAAATTAAGTGTTGCCCCAAAAAGGAAATTGATCCCTGCCTGTGGGTAAAACCCAGCGCCTTCGACTGTTGTAATTGTTCCGGGATTGGAAAAGTCATCATCAAAAGTAAAGAAGTATCCATTGGACTCGTATTTGGCGTCAAAAACATTGTTTATAAGGCCCGAAAGCACAATACTCTTTAGAAATGTCCCCATAGCAATCTCATATTGAAAGTTTAGATCGGTTTGAGAATAACTCTCCAGTACGGATACCTCAGAATCAATGTTCCCCATATATTGTTTTCCCACATGCTTGGTAAGCAAGGCTATCTGTAAATTCTCTTTAGGGAGATAAACCAGTCTGTTTCCTAAAATAATATTTGGAGAAAAAGCAATATTAGTATTTCCTAAGTTTTGCAAAAGTCCATCTCGCTGAAAGACGAAATCTACATTCTTATTAGCGCTCAGAGCAGCATTTGGTTGCCATTTGAACTTAGGCCCCAGATTGAGATTGGCATCTATTTCCAACCCCAAACGATAGCTATCTCCTACATTAGCCCTTAGCGGTGCTCCAACATCATTAAGCTCTCCGGTTAGTACTAATTGGTCTTTATAGCGCATGTAATATACATTGGTATTGAGCTGCGCATTTGGAGCAACATAGCGCCAGCCAAGCTCAAAATCATTTAAGCTTTCGGGTTTTGGGTTACCGTTTTCATAGTCGTTTCTATTAGGTTCGCGATTGGCTCTCGCATAGGAGAAATAGAAGTTGTTGTTTTGATTAAGGTCATAGGTAATACCAGCTTTCGGATTAAAGAAATTGAAGGTATCATCTACTAAACCAGTATCCTGACCGTTTGCTGAGTACCCTACAGTTCGGTACTGCATATCTGCAAACAACCTCCAATGTTTATTAAGTTGATAATGTGCTTTTGCGAAGAGGTTGAGATCTGTTTTTTCGGAGTCGTCATCATAATAACGATCTCGGATATCTCCGCTACCGGCCTGCCTGGCCCAGATGACTTCTCCAAAGTGATCACCTTTATATACATTATAACCACCTCCAAAAATACCATTCCATTTACTTTGCCTGTAATGCGCAGAAAACACGGTTCCATAAAAATCATTGTCTAACCATCTTCTTCTGATAAGATCTGTCGTATTCACTTCCTGCCCGTCTATTACAATGGGGGTAAATCCATAAGTTGCAAAGTCATCATCTTCCCTGAACTGCTCAAAAAATCCCCTTCCTCGGGTATAATGCAGTGCAATATTTGTACTCCAGCTTTCAGACAGTTTTTCATTCCAGTGTAATTGAGCGTGATCTTGCTTGTAATTATCTACCTCGTTTTCATAAAATTGAACATTGCCATTTTCATCGGTATAAATTCCGGCCGGGTTAAAGGTTCGGTTGCTGGCTAAGGTTGCGGCATCAATTCCAAACCAGGATTGGTATGTGATTTCATGACCCCCAAAAAGCAGGGCTTTAATAAGGGTGTTATTGTCCTTATATGCTCCTTGCAGGAAGTACGATTCCAGTTCAGAACTCGCTCTGTCTATATACCCATCAGAAATAATTCGGGAAAGCCTTCCGGAAACTTCAATATGTTCGTTTAGCAGGCCGGTACTAAACTTTAGGTTAGTTCTAAAGGTATTGAAACTTCCCGCTGAGGTGATCACCCGGCCGTAAGCCTCTTCTGAAACCGCGTCTGTAAGAAGGTTCAGGCTCGCACCGAACGCACCGGCGCCATTTGTTGAAGTTCCAACACCTCTTTGTAGCTGCAGGTTTTCGGTGGATGAGGCAAAGTCTGGCATATTTACCCAAAAGGTCCCATGAGATTCGGCATCGTTATACGGAATCCCATTAATGGTCACATTAACTCTGGTCGCATCGCTACCTCTCACCCTGATTCCGGTATACCCTATTCCTGCCCCGGCATCTGAGGTTGTCACCACTGAGGGCAAAAAGTTCATAAGTATAGGAATATCCTGACCAAGATTTCTGGGTTGAATTCGTTCTTTTCCCAAATTGGAAAAAGTTACAGGAGACTCCTGTGTAACCCGTACTGCGGAAACAAGGACTTCGTCCAGGACAATTTTTTTCCCTTCGACCGTATCCTTTGGTTGTTCCTGGCCATAAGCCAGGGTGGTCAGGAGCAAAACTGTCGCTAAAATAAAACGTCTTTTCATTCGTAAAGATTTACGAATAAAAGGGGTCATTATTCTTCGTTATACTTGATGTAATGAGCTTTGAGCTGGTAGCGATATAATTAAGCTCGCTGTTCGCCAAAAAATGCTGTGGCACTTTTAATGCTCTTCCCTTGGCGGCATTACCCGCCCAGGTTCATTGGGTATGATCTCAGCTTTTCCCTTTACCAAGGCAGTAATCTACCTTATGTATGTGGGTTTAAGCACCCCTTTGAGATGGCACAAATGTAAGGCACAGATCTTAAATTTCATAAAAAAGCCACCAAATAATACAAGCTTAGACAAAACCTATCAACCTAATAAATACGTATGTATACTATAGCTACAAATTTTGAACGCTTATGAAGGGTAGAACAAGGAAAAAATTCAACCTCAAAATTACTTTGAGTTATCTGGTTTTGGCCCTGTTAGCTTGCGCGGCAGGATTCTTCATATTTTCTGAAATCAAAGTTTATGTGTTCCCTGAAAACGTCGACAAAAACGATTCGAAACTTCTAAAGACAAGCTCCTTACTCACGCAGTTGTACGAGGCCGAAAGCCTGTCAAAGCTAGCGTTGCAATCCAAAACCCAAGGCAATTTTAAGGCCTATGCTAACAAAATAGATTCAATACACACTGAAATCGACTCTTTAAAGTTGCTCACCGAAGGGCACTATCAAAAAGGACTACTGGATAGTGTGCAAACCCTTTTAAGCCAGAAAGTGGCTAACAGCAACGAACTGCTAAACTTAAAGCTCAGAAACGACGCCAACAATGTTTTAGACACCGCCCTTGAAGAATTCAAAAAAATGGAGGCTTCTCTCGGAAAGATCACTCCAGAAGCATTAGCCCCTAACCTAAACGAGTTATCCCCAAAAGCGCAAAAGGTAATTCGCGATATTGCCGCCTATCTGAATGAGAATGTCCCAAAGGCTGAAAACGAGCTGCCGGATTCTGAAAAGATAGATTCTATTCTAAATGTGTCTAAAGCACTACTAAACCAAGCCAAACTTACAGACACCCGGAAACAACGTTTTCTCGCCAGGAAGGAGCGGCAGCTTAATTCAAATGATATCGAACTTTCCCAAAAGCTTAGAAGGATAATATCGGCATTTGAACAGGAAGTCATGGTTAACACTTACAACGATAATTTAAGGAAACAGGCTGCTGTGCGCAAAAGTGTAAGACTCGCAGGTTTTGCAGCACTGCTTGGATTTGTGATAGTGGGTATTTTTACCTTTCTCATCAACAGGGATTTTTGGCGAATTCAGACCTATAGAGAAAAGTTAGAGAAAGAAAAAAAATACTCAGAGTCCCTGCTTCAGAGTAGAGAACAACTTATCTCTACGGTAAGTCACGACCTGAGAACACCTCTGAACACCATTAGCGGTTATTCCGAGCTTATGGAAACCACTGAACTAACGGCAAAACAGCGATCTTATATTACAAACGTGCGGTCTGCCTCGGAATATGTAGATAGTCTTGTTAATGATTTATTGGATTTCTCAAAGCTTGAGGCAGGAAAAATAAAAATTGAAAAAGTTCCCTTTGTACTTTCAGATCTTATTAACCAAACCGCTGAAAATGTAAGAGCGTTATTCAAAGAGAAAAAAATAGATTTCTCCCTTAAGATAGATGAACAGCTTAACAGACCCTTGCTAGGAGATCCTTTTAGGATTAGACAGATAGTAACCAACCTTATAAGTAACGCTTATAAGTTTACTCCAGCAGGTAAGATCGAAATAATTGTCTCCAAAAAGAAAAGTGCTGGAAATATTTTAGAAGTGCAAATTGATGTAGTGGATACCGGAATCGGAATCAAAAAAGAAAAGCAAGCCTTGATATTCAAAGAGTTCACTCAGGCAGAGGCTAATACTGATAAAAAATACGGTGGCTATGGTTTGGGGTTGACAATTTCAAAAAAGCTTGCTCAACTGCTAGGCGGAACTATTTACTTAAAAAGCGAAGAAGGAAAGGGCAGCACTTTTACATTACAACTACCTCTTGAACTGTCTAAGTCTGTTGTTATTCCTGAGGAGAAAAAAATAGCTGCTCCGGGCAAGGCAAAAGATTTCTCCTTGCTAATTGTTGATGATGACAGCGCCATGTTGCAATTGTTAGAGGAAGTGTGCAAGAGCATAGGTGTTGAAGCGTACACATTTTCAAATTTTGATGACTTAAATGAAACCGCTCCGCTACACTATAATTTAGTGCTTACAGATATTCAAATGCCCGGGGTTGATGGTTTTGAGCTATTAGAAAAGCTCAGGTCGGGAAGCTATACACATTTCACAGGACAGCCAGTTATTGCCATGACCGGAAGAAGAGATCTTGACAGGACAGTATATCAAAGAGCCGGTTTTGCAGAATTAATTCAAAAGCCATTTACTAAAAAGAAATTTCTACACATTTTGAGTTCCTTGTTTCCATCACGGTTTTATGTGGAAAATCATGAAAAAAGGCCAAAAACTGCTAAAAACAGAGAGAAAATGTACAATTTGGAGCTTATTTCATCCTTTTTGGGTGAAAATAAGGAAGCAATGGATGAGGTATTATCCACTTTCATTTTCGATACGTTAAACAATCTTAAGGCGCTTAAAACTGCAATAAGTAAGGAGGATTTTTCTCAAATAAATTCTATTGCACATAGAATGCTTCCTATGTTCAGGCAACTAAAGGTAAAGGACGCGATTTCCAAACTTGAAAAACTTGAAACTATGACGGAAGGTGGTGTTTCTAAAGCTACTCTTTCTGAAACTTACATGGCGCCCTTGAACAAAAACTGTCTTAAGCTGATAAAGGCGTTGCGCCAACGAATTGCTGTTAAAAGTCCAACTTATAGTGATTGATTTTGTTGTAGAGCGTTTTGCGCGTGACCCGAAGTAATTTTGCCGCTTTAGATTTATTAAAATTCGTTTGTTTGAGCGCTTTTATTATCTGCTCTTTCTCATACGTAGCCCTTGAAAAATCTTCCAACTCTGTGGTCCTGGCTTTGTTACTCAGCACTTCTTTAGGAAGGCCATCAATTTGCACCATCTCGCCTGGGGTTAAGAGTACTGCTCTCTTGATAACATTTTGCATCTCCCTGAGATTGCCAGGCCAGCGATACTGCTGAAATACAGAGAGCACATCTTCTGAAAATCCACCCACCTCTTTGTCTAGAACCTCATTAGCCTTGTTCAAAAAATAATCAGCAAAGAGCAGAAGATCTTCACTTCTTTCTTCAAGTGAGGGGACATTTATGGAAAACTCATTCAATCTGTGATAAAGATCTTCCCGAAAACTTCCATTTTCAACAGCTTCCAGAAGATCTTCGTTGGTAGCCGTTATGATTCGCAGATCTACCTCAATTTCTTTTGTGCTGCCCACCCTTTTTATCTTGCGTTCCTGTAAGGCCCTGAGCAGTTGTATTTGATTGTCGTAAGACAGGTTGCCTACCTCATCTAAAAATAGGGTTCCCCGATTGGCGGCCTCAAAATGCCCCACTTTGTCTTCAACAGCACCAGTAAAACTTCCCTTTAAATGACCAAAAAATTCACTTGTAGCTAATTCTTTCGGTATAGCTCCACAATCTACAGCTACAAAGGCAAAATCTTTTCTGCTGCTGTTTTTGTGGATTGTTTTTGCCGCCACTTCCTTACCAGTGCCGCTTTCACCTGTGATCAACACCGAGATGTTCGTAGGGGCAACCAGCTTTATATATTCACCTAATTTTTTTGAGGCTTCACTTACACCATTAACGGTGTTATTGACAGCAGATGTACTTCTTTTTTTCGCGCTCTCTACGGTCGCGGTAACGGTTTTCTTAGAATTCAATGCTTTAGTGATCACTTTAAGCATTTCGTCTGGGGTAAAGGGTTTTGAAATGTAGTCATGGGCTCCTTGTTTCATGGCAGCTACAGCTGTGCCTACTTCGGCATAGCCAGTCATTACAACAACCGCTGTGTCTGGAGAAGTCGTTTTTATTTCATCGAGAAGCTCGAGGCCATCACAATTAGGCAGGCGTAGATCTGTTAGGACCAAATCAAAATAGGTCCCCAGGTATTTCTTTTTGGCATCTGAGGCTGTATAGCTGCTTTGCACAATGAACCCCTGTTTGCTCAGGAATTTTTGAAGCATTTGGCAAAAAGCAGCGTCGTCTTCAATGATCAAGATGTTTGGCATAAGTAATTTCCTGTTATGTACTTACGTAAAAAATGCTCAGGAAGGTTACCTTGAAGTCAAAATAGTCTCGAAGCGACTGAAGAATAGCAATTTAGGTTTAATTCGAAAGCTAATAAACCTATGCGTTATCTTTAAGAAGTTCATAAAAAAAGAAAGGGACCGTTAACACGATCCCCTTCTAACCAAACCAACTTGATACAAAACAAATAACTCAAGTTATTTTTATTGTTCAATCCAATTTCCGTTTTCGTCGGCGTATAAGGTCCCTGAAGTTCCATCCTCTAAGGAAACTTCTAACTTATATTGCTTCGCCTCATTTACGTAAGCTTTGTTAATGGTTGCAGTAGGATAGTTTTTAGCAACCGCTGCTGTCACAGCTTCTGGCAATTCCTCTACGGCAATCTCAGAAAAATTATCCTGAGCTTCAGCAACAACCTCTGTTGCATCCGCTTGAGCTTCCTCTGCATCTTGCGCAAATGTTGTTAAACTTCCCAGTGCTAATACTGCTGCAAAAATTATTTTTTTCATGATTCTATTTGTATTTAAATTAAACTCACATAAGCAATAGAAAATATAGTACCAGGCTTCATAAAATTTAAAATTGTTTTACAAATACCTGTTTTTCAGATATTTAAAATTTATCTAGGCTTTTACAAAGTGTGTAATTTTGGGAAGGGCTTAATTAAAATGTGTAAAATATACACGCAAAAAAGCCCTGACTAAGCTGCCAGGGCTAAAAACCAACCAATAAAAACCAACTACTTCTCTTAATCGAATAGTAAACCAATTACACATAAACGCGGAAGGCGGTTAGAAGTGACCTTCCAGATGCCATATTCAATCAAGTAAGGGAACAAAAGCGGCGTTGATTTTCTTTCCTGGCTGGTTCCTGATCACCTCGTTTAAATCCTTAACATATCGTAAGTCCTTTATTCCAAAAAATTTTTGATTCTTCGAAGACTTTAGTATTTAAGACACCATATTGAAGAAAAAGTCACTGAAAAAGAAAAAATGCCCCTGATGGCGAACCATCAAGGGCATTTTCAAACCAAACTAACCAAAAACTAATTAACTATATACTACTAAATATATATAAACGCTAAACTTACATTTCTAGCCAATTGCCTTCAGAATCGGCATAAAGGGTAACTTCTGTGCCATCTGCTTTGGCTACTTCTAATTTGTACTGCCCTTCTTCATTGGCGTAAGCTTTACTAATTGTAGCCTCAGGATGATCTTTGGCCAAGGCCTCTGTGATGGCTGCAGGCAACTCGGCAATTTCAATTGACGCAAAATTATCCTGTGCTTCTTCCATTACTTCTGTCGCCGTTGCTGCTACCTCTTCGGTATCCTGGGCAAAAGTTGTTAAACTTCCTAATGTTAATGCTGCTACTAAAACTAATTTTTTCATTTCGTGTGTTTTAAATTAAACATTTGTTTTGTATTCCGCTTAGGATTATGAAAAAATAGTGCCATCGCCGGTGTCTGTAAAAAATCTATTTAGTTCACTGATAATCAATTGTTTATAATATTAATATTTTATTAAGGTATGTATAATGCTGAGTAAGGAGTAAAAAACATGTGTAAGTTTTACACACTTTTACTACTCGAACGGGCCTACTTTCTTAGACCCCTTAGGACCCGCCTGATCCTAACCAGCAGTCGGAAGGACAATACGGAAGGACTTATTATATATAGCGCGACAACAAAAATAAGGATGCTTATTGCCGCGGTAACTATTAATACTACTTGCATTTAGACACATTTAAAGAAAGACTGGATGCCCTGCTTTATTATGGTCTTTAGACCTTTATATTAAAAAATGGTCACTCCTACATTAGGCATTTTCGCCTTGATGGGTTGGCTTAAGGAGATCATTAACTGTCTTTACCGGATTAAAAGTGATAAGGGGGACCTCCACAAAAATGGTGTTCCAGAAGGCCATAGCGCCGTTCCAAAGCCCAGGTAATTCTAGAGCCTTCAGAGGTTTTCCTTCCTGGGTTTTTTGAGTAATAAAACCCTGTTTCTTATCTATGAAGTTTAGCAAGTGGTACTTTTCTCCCTTATAGTTCTTTACACCGCAGACCAGGTCCACCGGATTAAAGTGCGTAGAGTTTTTAAAAATAGCTGACTGTTGAGGGTTAGATATGTCTACCTGGGCCGATTCTACAATCTGAAGGGACACATGCCCTTGCCGGTCTCTGATCCAAAAAGGACCGCCGCCGGGTTCTCCTTCATTTTTTACCATCCCACAGATACGAATTGGTCGATTAATTTTATCCTTAAGCACTTCTATTTGCTCTGCAAGGCTAAATTCGTAAAATCTCTCCGAAAAGCGGATGTTCAAATTTTCTTCTAAGAAAGTTTTTATCTCCTTCATTTGCCCACTATCAGCCAAAAGATCGTTATCTAAAAGCTCTGCATAATGGAAAGCTCTTTGCTGTACCCTGAGTAAAAGACCTGCCAATACTTTCTTGCTTTGCGCTATTTCTCCAGCATATTTTGGCACTACAACATTATCTATGTTCTTTATAAAAATAATATCTGCATCTTGTTCATTCAAATTCTCAATCAAAGCTCCGTGCCCGCCTGGCCTGAATAAAAGCGAGCCATCTGATTTTCTGAAAAGCTCGTTTTCCAAAGTTACAGCTACGGTATCTGTCGATGACTTTTGATAGGAATAACTTAGGTGAAATTGCATTTTAGTACTATTAAAAATCCGATCTTTTATTGCATTAAATTCTGTCGAAAAAAGTTTGCGATGCTGATCAGAAATAGTCAAATGTAGGTATGCATTATCCCCTACGCTGGCATAATTGCTTGCCTCCTTTAAATGCTCTTCAAAGGGGGTTACCAAATGATTATCATAGTGATGGAAGGGCAGCAGGCCCTTAGGATAAAAGCCAAAATTTAATCCATCTTCTAACAGCATTTCTTTAACAAATTGCAGCCGATCTTCGTCTGAGAGCTCTTTTTTATTGGAAATTTTGTTTTTAATTGGCCTGTAAAAAGGGAAGTGTTCCAGGCCTTGAAAAAAGGCTTTAGTATCCTTGTCATTAGTCCGCTCCAGATACACCTCAAAGTCCTCTTTGGCGGGATTAAAGGATTCTAAAAAGTTGAACAAAGCCTTAAACATTCTGGAGGCCGCTCCTGATGCCGGGACAAATTTTAACAGTGCTAAACTGTCCCTGGCATTTTCAAAATTGTCTACTAAGGTTTCCTCTTCATCTTGCGAAAACTCTGAGATCCCAGCTGAAACCACAGCCGCGTTTTCTAGGTTTACAAATGGGATACCCTCTTTAAATGTATCAATCTGTTCTTCAACCTGCTCTTGTGAAATACCCTTGCTTTCAAGAAGTTGCAAGTCATTCTCAGAAAATACTGTCATTTCTTCAATAATTTATCAATGTGTTCGGTTGCCCTGGCCAGGCGGGTCTTTTTATCTCCCTTTAAAATAACAAAATTCCGCTCATATCTTTCAAGCGTACTTTTAAAATAATTATACATCTTTTCTCTTTCAGCAGGCTTGTCTCTTAAATCATCCTTCTCCCATGGAATATCGATATATGTCAAGAAATAAAGATCATAGCTATTTTGAAGAGCATATTTTTCCAGGAGCGGATCGCAATGACCCACATAATAGGCCTCTGAGTAGACCTTGGTTTCCAGTAAATCGGTGTCACAAATAAGTAGGTCCGTAGCCTTTTGTGCCAAGCTGTTTTCCAGTTTCATTTGACCCACTGCTATTGGGAGCAGGTCTTTAGGTTCGCAGGTCTTGCGTTCATTGTTCCATTTTTCCTGCAAATACTCCCGAGCATACTCCGGTACCCAAACAGTGCTGTAGTATCTTGCCAATTGCTCAGATAAGGTTGTTTTTCCTGTAGATTCGGGGCCAAAAAGCACTACCTTAACAAGGTTTGAGGGCTTTTGTTTAAGTGCTTCTTCCATGCGATATAACCTTGAATTGCCAAGACAGTAAAGATAAGATATTGAAGTGAAAACATTCCCCAACCTCGATAGGCATACAAGGGAACGGTGATAATATCAGCAAAGATCCAAAGTGTCCAGTTTTCGAGCTTCTTATTCGCCATATACCACATGGCCGTGAAGAAAATACCTGAGGTAAAAATATCTACGTAGTTAGAGGTCTGAATTTCTGACCCAAAAATTCGATATACCGAATAGGTAACCGCAATTGTAAGAAGGAAGAGTCCAAAACCTATGATCTTTTCCCTTTTATTTGTTCTGGAGATTTGTATCACTTTTTGATGGTCTTTTATCCTGGCCCAATTCCACCAGCCGTAGATACTCATAATAGAATAATAGAAGTTCATCATCATATCGCCAAACAACTCATCCACCAAAAAAATGTAAACAGTAATTGTGGTTGCAATAAGTCCGGTAGGATAGACCAGGATATTCTCTCTCTTGGCATAGACAACACTGGCAATACCAAAGAAAAATGCAATAGCTTCCAAAACGATAAGATGTGCGGCCCTCTCGTAATATGGGTCAAAAAAGAAATCAAAAATGGGGCTCATAATCGCTTCGGTCTGTTTTCACAATTTTTAGGTATAAAAGGCCCTTATCCATAAGTTGAAAAGCAGTCTTGATCTCAGTTTGAAGCAGTTGCATAACCTCATCATATTCCCCATAGATTTGAGTGCTTAATGGGTTTTCTAAGACTGTAAGCCCAGAATTTCGAAGCCTTTTGATAAAGCGAATTATGGGTTCTTCAAAGTTGTCTTGTAAAGGCGTAAGGGTAAGTTCGACAGAGATGTTCATTTAGAGATATTTGATGCTTGATAGAATTTACAATTGCCTATTTTCTCTGCAAATATAGATATTGGAAGTTCTTAAAGACAGGATGGAGCTTAAAGAATAAATCTTAAATTTTATTTGTGATTATTGCTAGTAAATTGCAGTAATCTGGCTTAACTTGATTTGGGGTGGGGTTTAGCCCCGTTGAGTAATAAAGCTTGGTTATAACTGCTTTCTGTTATTTATCAAACGAATCTGTTTATTTTGGCAATCTACATTTTCAACCTCTGCCAAGGGCATAAACACAGGTAAATCCTTCAAATTCTAGAAAAGAAATATCATAATTAGTGGTCCTTCCCCTATACAGGATCTCCCCTATTGTATTTTTATCGGCAATTGAGAAATCCTCTATGATGATGTGATGCAAAAAACTCAAACCATGAGTAGCATAAATCTTATATAGCGATTCCTTTGCACCCCATACAATGGTGAGTTTTTGTATTAAAGCGTCGGTATTGGCAATCGTCCTGTACTCTTCGATTGGCGTAAATTTGTGGGCGATTTTCAATATTTTTTCACGCTGCTTTTCAATATCAATGCCTACCTCTTTCTCTGTACTGACTATAATACCAGTGAAATTATTAGAATGTGTGATCGAGATAAAATTCCCATCTTTTAAGTGTGGCTTCCCAGCCTCGTCATAGTAGAGGTCAAAATCTGAATAGCCGGCCTCGGCAAGCAGGTGGCGAATGCTCAAAAAAGCACGCCTGTGAAGCTCAGACTTCATAGCATCCATCCGTTCCTGACACTTAGATGTTAGGCGGACCTTATTTTCAAGTTCGTCCTCCGGTTCTGTTACCTTCCAGAGGTAAACTGTAATCGCCTTATCTACTGTTATAGTTTTGTAAAGAGGCATGCAATTAGTTAAGTTATCACTACCTTTGTAGGCGCTATTCCTTTCTTTATTTACCTAATAGAAAGGAATTAGTTACCTAGTAACGAAAGTAAAATAAAAAATAGATATGAGCACCAAAACCATACCCTACATTCCATATAAAGTAAAGGACATTTCTTTGGCAGAGTGGGGAAGAAAGGAAATTGAATTGGCCGAAGCAGAAATGCCTGGATTAATGGCGCTACGCGAGGAATACGGAAGTCAGCAACCTTTGAAAGGAGCACGTATTGCAGGATGTTTGCATATGACCATACAAACTGCGGTTTTGATTGAAACTTTGATTGCATTGGGTGCCGAAGTTACCTGGAGTTCCTGTAATATTTTTTCCACGCAAGACCACGCAGCAGCAGCTATAGCGGCGGCCGGTATTCCCGTATATGCCTGGAAAGGAATGACTGAAGAGGAATTTGACTGGTGTATAGAACAAACCTTATTTTTTGGAGAAGGGCGTCAACCTCTTAATATGATTCTTGATGATGGGGGAGACCTTACTAATATGGTACTAGATCAGTATCCAGAACTTACTTCTACCATTAAAGGGTTGTCAGAGGAAACTACCACAGGAGTGCATCGTCTTTATGACAGGGTGAAAAATGGAACCCTACCTATGCCTGCTATCAATGTTAATGACTCGGTCACTAAATCGAAATTCGATAATAAGTATGGATGTCGGGAAAGTGCAGTTGATGCCATTAGAAGGGCAACCGATACCATGCTTGCCGGAAAACGTGTTGTAGTGGCAGGATACGGTGATGTAGGTAAAGGTACGGCCGCCTCATTTAGAGGTGCGGGGGCTATTGTAACAGTCACTGAAATTGATCCTATTTGTGCCCTGCAGGCCTGCATGGATGGTTATGAGGTGAAAAAACTGGAATCCGTGATTTCAAAAGCCGATGTAATAATTACAGCTACGGGAAATAAAGATATTATTCGCGGCGAACATTTTAGAGCCATGCGAGATAAGGCTATTGTTTGTAATATTGGGCATTTCGACAACGAAATAGATATGGCCTGGCTCAATGAAAATTACGGAGATACCAGGGACGAAATAAAACCTCAGGTAGATAAGTATACCATAGCCGGCAAAGATATCATTGTTCTGGCAGAGGGTCGATTGGTTAATCTGGGTTGTGCCACCGGGCATCCCAGCTTTGTGATGAGTAATTCGTTTACCAATCAGACACTGGCTCAAATTGAGCTATGGAACCATAGTGAAAATTATGAGAACAGGGTTTATATGTTGCCTAAACACCTCGATGAAAAGGTTGCAAAGCTACACCTCTCTCGATTAGATGCAGAATTAACCGAGTTGAAAGAAGATCAGGCTGACTACATTGGAGTGAAGGTTAACGGACCGTTTAAGCCGGAGTATTACAGGTATTAAAATAGAACGGAAAACACATAAATAAAAAGGCCTGCTAAAGCAGGCCTTTTGTTTTTTAAAGACTCAATCTAAAAAGGTTTGTAACCAAATTTTTGTCCGCCTACCGAGGCATCGGCCATCAAGCCCGCTTTAGGAAGTGCAAACACAGCCACACCCTCTTTGTATTTCGCATTTACCGCAGCTCCTGATTTTAAGGCTACCGCAGAGGCTTCCGCAGCAAAAGCGAACTTTCCTTCCATGAATCGTTGTAAGTCAACATCAGTTTCAAAAAAGATGATCTCTATAATGGCCTGTCCGCCTGCCTGCAATCCCACATTCAATTTTTTAAGATTAGCCATCCCAACAGCTTTCCCACCCTCATAAACTACTCCATTACCAGATGCGCCTCCTATAATGAAGCCTCCTTTACCCACATTTGGGAATAAGACATATCCTGCAGATTGATCAAAAAAGCTATTTAAGCCAGGACTCGTTTTTAATAGGGTCCTCTTGGCTTTCTTAGCATCATTCATTATTTTTTTGTCCTTTCTGGACTGCGCCTGCAGACCAAATGCAACAAATAGTAATAAGGTAAAAGATATTGTTTTAAGTACTCTCATAGGTTCTATTTCTTTCGTCAATACAAGGTACTTTATTTTAGGGAATTGCCGTAGAGATTAACAGAAATTAAAGAAAACATCCCGCCGGTTTTTCAGCCTACATATCGAGCCAACGTTTAAAGTTGGTGGTCCTTTCGCGGGAGACAATGATTTGGTCTTCATCCTTTGGCTGTAGCTTTAATAAAAGCCTGCTATTAAAATATGAATGTATTTCCTTTACCGCCTTAACGGCTACCATATACTTCCTGTTAATTCTGAAAAAATGCACCGGGTTCAAGATCTCCTCTAACTGGTCTATAGAATATTCTATAGGGTACTTTTGTCCAATATGCGTATAGAGGTAAATTAATCCTTCGTGCGACTTAAAGTAAGCGATTTCGGCTACCTCAAATGCCTTGAATTGGTTCCCAACCTTAACCATAAACCGATGCTTGTACTCTTTCTGAAAAAGTGCTTTCAACTCCTTTAGCTTTACCGGATTAAGAAGTTCTTCGGGAGCATTGTTGGCTTTGCGGTATTTCTTTAAAGCTCTCTCCAGATCGCTCTTGGCTATAGGCTTTAGAAGATAATCTAAGCCATTGTACTTAAAGCCCCGAACGGCATATTCATTATATGCAGTAGTGAAAATTACAGGAGGGTGATCTTCTATTGCATCAAGGATATCAAACCCATAGCCGTCATTCAGTTGGATATCCAAGAAAATAAGATCGGGCATTGGATTTTTATCAAACCAGCGTAAACCACTCTCTACCGAGGTGATCTCACTGACGATCTCTACTTCAGGGGCTAGTTCGCTCACTAAACTGGCCAGCCTCCTGGCCGCTATCTGCTCGTCTTCTACAATTACAGCTCTCATTTTAGGAAATAGATAAGACTTTCATTTTATCGGCTTCCAGGCTTAACAGCGGTATAATTACTTCGAAAAAACCATGGTCCTCCCGTACCAATACCTGCTTATTGGTATAAAAAGAATACCGTTTTCTAATATTTTTTAATCCTAAGCGTGTTGTTTCTTCTTCCAAGTCACGCTTTCTTAAATTGTTTCTGACAGATAGTGCTTCATTCCCAATAGACGCAATGTTAATCTCTAAAGGTTTTTCCTTCGAATAATAGTTGTGTTTCAAAGCATTCTCGACCAGCATCTGCAAGGATAAGGTGGGAATTAGAAATTCTTTGGCATCTATCGGAATTGCCGTACTGATATTTACAGACTCCTTATGCCTTACACGCATCATAAAAATAAAAGCGTCAAGGAAGTTAAGTTCCTTTTCCAGACTTACCAGATCCTCCTCTCTATTATCTAAGATATAGCGATAGCTCGAGGCCAATCTCGACACAAAATCTGAAGCCAGGTCCCTATCCTCATACATCAACGAAGTCAATGTATTTAGACTATTGAACAGGAAATGAGGACTAATCTGACTCTTAAGTGAATTGTATTTGGAAGCGGTCATCTCCTGGGTAAGTTCTGCCATTTTTTGTTCTACATCCTTCTTTTGCTTTACAGAATAATAGAAGAGATTAAAAGCAATTACAGCAATTCCCAGTAATGTCGCCCTAAAAAAATCAATCCGAAACTGCAGCGCCTTGTCATCAGCAATGATTTGACAAATATCATCAAAAACGTAAATCCCCAAATAATATACCAGCGCAACTACGGGCAGCATGATTAAGAGGTTAATTCCCAAAATTTTGGAGCTATTGGCAATAGTAAGCCCTTCTGCAGGAGCTTTTTTTGTTTGCCTTCTTATAAGCCAATCGTTCGTTTCCCAGGTAAGCATGAAAAGGAAAAAGGCAGTTGCATAGTAGAAAAGGGCGCTAGAGTCAAAAAAGCTATGGTCTTCGCTGTGATCCATGGTAAACTTAACTGTAAAATAGACCACATTAATAACCAACAGCCTAAACCCAAACTTTATGATGCCTTTTTTTGTGAACATTTGAGAAAATAAGATTTGTAATTCAGATAAAGATACATAAGACCACAAGATTTAAAGGCCAGCTGCGCTTTCAACTGTGAAATTAGTTCCTGAACTGTTGCTAAAACATTTTAATTGGGAAAAGAGACTTTTAAAAGCTATTTATCCTTCTAGGCGCTTCAATAACAGTACAAACTAAAATAGCTCATTTCAGCACTTCTTCATTTCTATGCTCAAAGAACTCTTCCCAGATTTGAGCTAATCAAATACGAAAAGTTATGAAAAAGAACATCCTACTTCTAAGCCTTTTGCTTCTTGGCTACATGGCTCAGGCACAAACCGGAACTATTAAAGGTTTGGTTTTAGACAAACAATCTGAAAGTCCACTAGAAGGAGCTACAATAGAATTGTTGAATACCGAAATAGCCACTGGCGTAATAACAGATTTTGACGGGCGCTTTACATTAGAAAATGTACCTATTGGTAGACAGCAAATCCGTGTTAGTTATATTGGTTTTGAAAGTTCTACAATCCCCAATATTGAGGTTACTACTGGAAAAGATGTGTTTCTGAACATTTTGCTCATCGAATCTTTTGATCAATTAGACGAAGTAGTCTTAACCTCAGACACCAACAAAGACAGGGCTCTTAACAAACTAGCCACAGTTTCGGCCCGTCAGTTTGGTTTGGAAGAAGTTACACGATTTTCAGGAGGTCGTAGCGATGTTGGAAGACTAGCCGCCAACTTCGCTGGCGTATCAGCCCCGGATGACAGCAGAAATGATATTGTAGTACGTGGAAATTCACCAACGGGCTTGCTTTGGAGATTAGAAGGTATTCCTATCCCGAGCCCCAATCATTACTCAACTGCGGGAACGACAGGCGGACCAGTATCTGCCCTTAATCCTAACATGCTGAAAAATTCGGATTTTCTTACTTCGGCCTTTCCTTCAGAGTATGGAAATGCCTTAGGAGGTGTCTTTGATCTTGGGTTTAGAAATGGCAATGTAGATAACTATGAATTTGCTCTGCAGACCGGAATTTTCACAGGAATTGAGGCCACAGCCGAAGGGCCGCTGGGAAAAAAGAATGGATCCTTCCTTATAGCGGCCAGGTATTCGCTGGTTGGCCTTCTTGGGGTAGGAGCAGGTGGTACAAGCGCTGTTCCTAATTACAATGACCTTGCCTTTAATGTTGATTTTGGGAAAAGTAGTTTAGGTAGATTTTCGGTCTTTGGCATTTATGGCACCTCTGATATCGATTTTCTCAGCGATGAAATAGACGGGGACGACCTCTTTGCAGCTGACGATGAAGATGCTTTTGTAGAATCACGCTTCGGAGTTGCCGGATTAAAGCACCGTATGAACCTGAACTCAAACTCCTTTCTAAGAACGGTCATTGCCGCTTCCTTCTCCGGAAATGAATTCAATGCCAATAGGTATTTCAATAAGGATACACCAGAAGAACGCATTATCCCCTATACCAATGTTGATGACATGGAAACCCGACTCACTTTCAGCACCCTATTCAACGCGAAGCTCAGCAATAGAAGTACCATCAGAGCGGGCATTTTGGTTGAAAACTTTGGAGTGGAAAGCCTTTTAAAAGATCGGGAAGAACAAGCGGATAATGACGGAGACGGTGACCCTGATTTGTTTACTTTTAGAGATATCGATGAAAATGTTCTATTGATACAACCCTATTTTCAGGGGCAATTTCGGCTTACAGAGAACTTGACACTAAATGCCGGCTTGCATGCGCAATACAGCAACCTTAATGAACAATTTGCTTTAGAGCCAAGGGCGGCACTGGGCTACCAGCTGGCGCCAAATCACAAAATTAATCTTGGTTATGGTCTGCACCAGCAAACGGTTCCCCTGCCCATTCTCTTCCTAAACGAGGAAGTAAATGGGCAGCTGGAGCAGACGAATACAGATCTCGATTTCGTCAGGAGTAGCCACTACGTATTAGGTTACGATGTAAAGTTGGGAAGTAACTGGCGCGGAAAATTGGAGGTCTATTATCAAGATATTGACAAGGCTGCTGTCGAGGCTTTCCCTTCTAGCTATTCTACTTTAACCGAGGGAGCTGATTTTGGGTTCGACAATGACAGGGTTTCCTTGGTAAGCGAAGGAACAGGATACAATCAAGGTATAGAACTTACCTTAGAAAAGTTCTTTAGCAGAGGGTTTTACAGCCTGTTTACTTCTTCCTTTTTTGAGAGTAAATATGAAGGCAGCGATGAGATTGAGCGAAATTCCCCATTTAATAATGGCTATGTGCTGAATCTTCTGGCCGGGAAAGAATTTAAAACAGGGGCTTCAGGTAAAAATATTCTGTTTTTAGATACCAGACTTACCACTTCGGGCGGAAGGTATTACACTCCTGTAGATCTTGATGCTTCAAGACAATCTGGTTTCGAGGTTCTAAGGGAAGACCTAGCCTTCAGCGAGCAATATGATAGTTATTTCCGATGGGATGTAAAGTTCGGCATCAAAATCAATAGCAGACTAAAAAAGCAATCACATCAATTCTACGTAGATCTTCAAAATGTGACAGCGAACGAAAATGTATTTGTACGCCGATACAACAGGCTCACTAATAACATCGACCAGGTAGATCAAATAGGGTTCTTCCCAGACTTTGGGTATCGCTTTCAGTTCTAAAATTCCTGAAAATGAAACAGAGTAAAAAACCGCGTATTTATCCTAACACCAGCGCACAGAAATTAAAGAACACAGCTAGTCGCCGAAAGTCTATCAGCTTATTCTGGTGGGGTTGGGGTATGTCTGGCCTGGAAAAAACATAACTCATTGAGCTTTATATAGTATGAGACTTTCTAATCGATTAAAATCGAAACTAATCTCCAAATTTGGGCCCTGGGCTCTGGTAACCGGCGCAACATCGGGTATTGGAAGAGAATTGGCTTCTCGCCTGGCAGAAGCAGGTTTAAATTTGGTACTAACCGGACGAAATTCACAATCGCTTGATGGTCTCGCCAGTACCTTGGAGGCTGAATATGGGGTACAAACCAAAAGAATCCTGGCAGACCTTTCCGAACTCTCAGAACTGCATTTCCTCATTCGTGAAATTGATCAAATTGAGCTCGGTTTGTACATAGCTTCAGCAGGATTTGGCACTTCCGGGCCTTTTATAATGGCTGAGACCGAAGAAGAGTTAAATATGCTACAGGTAAATTGCACAGCCCTCATGATGTTAACGCATTTTTTTGCCAGGAAATTTGCAGAAAAAAGGAAAGGTGGAATTATTTTGATGAGTTCGATCGTAGGGTTTCAGGGAACGCCAAATGCGGCAAACTACGCAGCAACCAAAGCCTATGTACAATCACTGGCGGAAGGATTATATCATGAACTAAAACCCTATAAAGTGTCTGTGTTGGCCGCTGCACCTGGTCCTGTTGCCAGTGGCTTTGCGAGTCGCGCAAGGATGCGGATGGGTAATACTCTAAAGCCAGAAAATGTTGGGGTGCCTATACTCAGGGCTTTGGGAAAAAGGGCGACAGTATTTCCGGGAGGGCTCACTCAGGTCTTAATATTTGGGCTCCGAACGGTCCCGAGGTGGGGTAAAATTCGGATTATGAAGCTGGTTATGTTCGGTATGACTAAACATCAGAATGTATTAAAATCATGATTTTAGTAAGACTTACATTCATATTGTTTTTTAGCTTGAGTATTATGAAAGTCTTTCCCCAAAGAAGTGAGAATCAGATAAACAAAATTTTTCTGGAAAAGGAGATCATAGAGTTAAAATCTTATTTCCAGTATCGTGATAGTATGGATATAAAGGTGTCTGAGGTGCCCATAGCCTGGCATTTAGACCATTCTCTAAGAACGATAAATGAGATCTATAAGGCCTTAGAAGCTTCAAAGCCAGAATCATTTAAAAGAAGCTTCAATTTTGGACGTGCCCTTGTTCTAATAACGAACAAGATACCACGTGGTAGAGCTGAAGCTCCTGAAATTGTAAAACCTCCAGAGATCATCTCCAGTGATAGCCTAATCTTCCTAATGAAAGAAGCCGAAAATCATCTAAAAGCTTATGAGGCTCTTCCTAAGGACTCTTTTTTTAATCATCCTTATCTGGGCGACTTCCGCAAGAAAACAGCGAAAAGATTCTTGGAAATCCATACGGAGCACCATCTAAAAATTATTAGAGACATTTTAAAGTAGGGAACTATAAGCTTGTTTCTACATCTAAGCATTATCAAAAAAGTGAATTTTTAAAATCTGTTTCTTTTTAAAAGCGTTTTTTTCGTACTTCGCAAAAAAAACTAGGACTATGATCATTTTTGTAGACATGGACGAGGTAGTAGCCGATACTTATGGAGCTCATATTACCCATTACAACGATGACTATCAGGAAAATCTAAGATTGCAAGATTGTATTGGGGGTGAAGTATGGCAAAGTGTTCCTGAACAAAGGCAGGAAAGTGTCAGAAACCACGCTTGGAAAAATGGCTTTTTTAGAACACTCGACCCTATAAAAGACAGCCAGGACGTTCTTAAAGAACTGTCAAAAAAAAATGAAGTTTATATCGCTTCAGCCGCCATGCAATTTCCTAATTCGCTACGGGAGAAAAGCGAATGGTTAGACGAGTATTTTCCATTTATCCATTGGCGAAACAGAATTCTTTGTGGAGATAAACATATTCTAAAAGGAGATGTCCTTATCGATGACAGGGCTTATAACCTAAAGCATTTTGACGGAAGGGCGATTCTTTTTGGTTCTCCCCATAATATCAATCAAAACGGATTTGAAAGGGCCGAGAGTTGGAAGGAACTCGGAGATAAGTTACTTTAGACCCTATGAGAAAAGTTATCATAGATACCGATCCTGGGATTGATGATAGCATGGCAATACAATTCGCTTTTGCATCAGAGGAACTAGAGATAATTGGAATTACTACAGTTTTTGGCAATGTTGATGTGGATAAAACCACGATAAACGCCTTGCGGCTTTTAGAGCTATTAGATAGACCCCATGTGCCTGTTGCTAAAGGCGCAGCCGCACCCCTAAAAGGAAAATTTAAGGGCGGAGTTCCATTTATTCACGGTGAGGACGGTCAGGGAAACACCTTTAAACCACCAAGTTCACTCACTGCCCTAATGCAGCCGGCACATGAGTTTCTGATTGAGCAGATTCGAAAATTTCCCGGGGAAATTACGATTGCAGCCCTGGGTCCGCTTACCAATCTGGCCCTTGCTCTTGAACGTGATCCTGGCATTCAGGATCTTGTAAAAGAAGTGGTTTTTATGGGTGGCAACGCCTTTTGCCCTGGTAATGCAACTCCGGCGGCCGAAGCGAATATCCTTTCAGATCCTCATGCGGCAGACCAGGTAATGGGGGCTCAATGGCCGCTTACCATGATCGGACTGGATGTTACGCATAAGACGCTTTTAACCAGAGCCACCTTTGACCAAATCGCCAGCTATAATTCGCCCATAAACAATCATGTTTGTTCGGCCTATCTCTTCTATCTTGATTTCTTTAGGAGGGTAAACCAAATTGAGGGCACTTACCTTCACGATGCTTCGGTATTTATTTATTTGCTTAACTCAAAACTGTATAAGACTACTAGCCATCCTGTCAAAGTGGAAGTGGAAGACAGTATTAGCAAGGGCAAAACCTGGCCTTCTATCGGCGACACCGATCAGGAAGAACGAGAGGCTCTAAAGCCGTGGAAAGGGAGGCCCAGAGTTACCATTTGTGTGGATGTTGAAGGCGAAAAGGTGGTGGCCATGCTTAAGGAGCATCTGAAAAGATAAAAAAGAATATCCCAATAGCATCAATTTAAAATTTGCGTTATTAAACTTCTCATTTCCGAACTAAGCTGGTGTGGTATTATAAACTATTGGTCTAAAAACAAAAAACCCTGACACTAAGGCCAGGGTTTCCTATTCTTTTAGAAAAAACGTTTATGCCTGAAAAGGCTCTATAGAAACATAGGATTTTCCTCCGCTTTTCTTTTCAAACTTAACAATACCGTCTACCTTGGCATGTAAAGTATGGTCTTTCCCGAGATATACGTTGTCTCCGGGATTGTGCTTAGTACCACGCTGCCTTACGATGATATTACCAGCAATGGCAGCCTGTCCGCCATAAATCTTAACGCCAAGGCGTTTCGATTCTGACTCTCTTCCGTTTTTAGAACTTCCGACACCTTTTTTATGAGCCATGATATTATGATTTTAACTGAGTTAAACTCAGAATTAATTTACTTATTTACTTAATGCAGCTATTAAATCAGCCTTCTTCATTGAAGAAATTCCCTGAATGCCCTTGGCCTTTGCCATTTCCTTCAATTGCGCAACGGTCATTTTGCCTAGATCTTCTGAAGCCTTAGCCGTTTCTTTCTTAGGAGCCGCCTTTTTAGGTGCCGCTTTCTTTGGCGCAGCCTTCTTTGGTGCAGCCGCCTTGGTCTCTTCCTTTTTGGGAGCAGCTGCTTTGGGCGCAGCGGCTTTTTTTGGCGAAGCTTTCTTAGCTCCTTTGGCAACGATTCCTTCTATAACCAATTCAGTAAGATACTGCCTGTGGCCATTTTTCTTTCGGTACCCCTTACGTCTCTTTTTCTTGAAAACAATAACCTTGTCCCCTTTTAAGTGTTTAACGACTTTAGCCTCAACTGCGGCTCCGTCTATAGCTGGGGCGCCAATGGTGATGTTCTTGCCGTCTTCCAGTAAGAGAACATTGTGAAAAGTTACCTTCTTACCTTCGTCTTCTTTTAAACGGTGAACATACACTTTTTGGTCTTTCGCAACTTTAAATTGCTGCCCTGCTATCTCTACGATTGCATACATAATGTGTATATTATTTTTTTTAATTAAAACGCCCCAAATCAAAAGAGCCTGTTTTCCAAAGCAGCACGGGCTGCAAAGGAGGGTGCAAATATACTGCTAAATTGGGAAATGACAAGTGAATTCTAGCGAAATTAAGCCGATTTCTTTTTAAGGTTATTAGACACTTTAAAAAGTTGCATAAATGAGAGTGTCAGCACCAGGGTAGTAGCGAAGCCCATTATCGCCACAGTGAAAAAAACAATGCCCTCAAAGTTTTTGTAGTCTTCAAAAAATACCGTGGAAAGTTCGGCCAAAAAAGTACTGTTTAACTCTGTTGAATACAAGGCAAAAAAGCAGGTAAATATTATGGTAGCAACAAAACCTGTTGTCATTCCGGCAGTGAACCCTTTGCCATAATTGAAATTTTCTTTTTCCTTAACCCTGTAATATTTTATGGCCTCATAGATCCCAAAACCGGTAATTACGCCATTAAAGAGGCTGTAAAATACATTCGTATGAAGCCCAAAAAGTGAAAGAATTAAAAAATAAGCAATGAGGGAACCACTAGTAGCAATCCCAAAACGAATAGGCAACGCTAATTGTCTCATCTTCCAATACTTTTAGGTTGTGTCTTTGAATTTACTGAATCTTGTCGAATTATCCCATAAAATCTTGTTAAAGAACCCGAGTTTTCTGTCCTCCTGGCCTATATTCGTGTAACAGCTAAGCAACTTTTTGTACTAATGTAATGTGCACAAGCGAAGCACTTTAAAGAGACGGAAAAAAGGCAAGCGGCCCAACACTATTTTTGTTGTATTTTGCGGCTTAATTTTTTGGGGCGAAATCTTAGCCCGGTCCCGTCCTTGACTTGGAATAAAATAACTAATTAAATATTTGAAAATGAAAAAAACACTATGTATGGCGATGGCACTAATTGCCGGTGGTCTGACACTTTCCGCCCAGGAAGTTGCCTACGAAGAGTACGACCTGGATAATGGGCTTCACGTAATTCTTCATCAGGATAATGCGGCCCCAGTCGTAAACATCTCGGTATTCTACCATGTGGGCGCTAAAGATGAAAACCCGGACAAAACAGGATTCGCCCATTTCTTTGAACATCTATTGTTTGAAGGTACCAAGAACATTAAGAGAGGCGAGTGGGATAAGATAGTAGCTTCAAACGGAGGACGTGGAAATGCAACTACGAACCAGGACAGAACCTATTATTACGAGACCTTCCCGTCTAATAGCATGGAAGTTGGACTTTGGCTAGAATCTGAACGCTTAATGCATCCGGTTATCAACAAAGTTGGCGTTGATACCCAGAGTGAAGTGGTACAGGAAGAGCGCAGGCTTCGTTACGACAACGCACCTTATGGCCGCTGGAGAGAGCAGATGTTCGTTAACTTGTTTAAAAAACATCCGTACCGGTGGCAAACCATTGGTTCATTAGAACATCTGGCAACTGCTTCTTTAGAAGATTTTATGGAGTTTAACCAAAAATTTTATGTCCCCAATAATGCTGTTTTGGTAGTTGCCGGAGATTTAGACATTGAGAAGGCCAAGAAAATGATACAGGATTATTTTGGTCCAATTCCAAAGGGAGCTGACATTGAGAGGAAAAAATACGAGGAAGATCCTATTACGGCAACCATAAAAACCAAATTTCACGATCCTAATATTCAGATCCCCGCCATCTTAATGGGCTATAGAACTCCTTCTCAGACAGAAAGAGATGCCTATGTACTTGATATGATCTCTACCTACCTCAGCGATGGGAAAAGTTCTAAGCTTTACAAGAAATTGGTAGACGAACAAAAACAGGCTTTGCAGGTTTTTGCATTTAATGGTTCGCAGGAAGACTACGGCGCTTATATCTTAGGCGCGCTCCCGGTTGGGGCAACCTCGCTCGCAGATATTATTACAGAGATTGATGAAGAAATTGTAAAGATCCAAAACGATCTTATTTCCGAGCGTGATTTTCAAAAACTACAGAACAAATTTGAAAACCAGTTTGTTAATGCAAATAGTAGCATTGCCGGAATTGCAAATTCTTTAGGTACGTATCATATGATGTATGGAGACACCAGTCTTATCAATAATGAGATAGAAATTTACCGTTCCATTACACGTGAGGAGATCAAGGACGTAGCCTCCAAGTACTTAAATCCAAATCAGAGAGTAGAGTTAGAATATCTACCAGAAGAGACAATACAGAACTAAACACTTCCATTCATGAAAAAATTAATTAGCACGCTTGTCATATGCTTTGTTTTCTTTGGGCTACAAGCACAAATAGACCGGAGAAAAATGCCCGAACCGGGACCTTCTCCTGAGATTAACTTAAAGGAACCTCAAAGTTTTGAACTCAACAACGGCCTGAAAGTTATGGTCGTTGAAAACGCCAAATTGCCCAGGGTTTCTATACAGCTTAGTTTAGACAACCCTCCTATACTGGAAGGTGATAAGGCAGGAGTATCCACGCTTACGGGTAGCTTATTAGGTAACGGCTCAAAGTCTATTTCAAAAGACGATTTTAATGAAGAAGTGGATTTTTTAGGAGCGCAGATCAATTTTGGATCACAAAGCGCTTTTGCCGCCTCATTATCTAAGTATTTCGCCAGAATCTTAGAATTAATGGCCGATGCGGCAATCAATCCCAATTTTACACAAGAAGAGTTTGATAAGGAAAAAGCAAAATTAATTACAGCACTGCAGGCTTCCGAAAAGGATGTATCTGCTGTCGCCGACAGGGTCCAAGATGCACTGGCATACGGCATGGGCCATCCTTATGGAGAGTTTACAACAGAGGAAACCGTTAACAATGTGACCTTAGCGGATGTCCTGGAATTCTATGGCGAGTACTTTGTTCCGGCAAACGCCTATTTGGTGATTATTGGAGATGTAAAGTTTGATGAAGTCAAAGAACTTGTCACCAATAATTTTACACCCTGGACCAAGGCTTCACCTCCTTCTTTTTCGTATTCTAAGCCTTTAGATGTACAGTACACCCAGGTAAATTTTGTTGATATGCCAAATGCTGTGCAGTCCGAAGTTAGTGTTCAAAATCTTGTGGACCTGAAAATGAAAGATGAAGATTATCTCAAGGCACTGATAGCAAATAGGATTCTTGGCGGAAGCGGTCAGGCCAGGCTTTTTCTCAATTTAAGAGAAGATAAGGGTTATACCTATGGTTCTTATTCCCGTATTGGGAATGACAAATACGCTCCTGCCCGCTTTATGGCAACCGCCAGCGTGAGAAATATGGTTACAGACAGCTCTGTGGTAGAAATAATTAAGGAAATTGACAAGATCACCAAAGAACCTGTAACCGAGGAAGAGCTCAAAAATGCCAAAGCACAATATGTTGGTGGTTTTGTAATCGCCCTGGAACGTCCTGAGACCATAGCGCGTTATGCAATGAACATCGAGACCGAAGAGCTTCCTAAGGATTTTTATAAAACCTACCTGGAGCGAATAAATGCCATTACCGTTGAAGATGTGCAACAGGCGGCACAAAAATACTTTGGAACAGCTAATGCGAGAATTATCGTTACAGGTAAGGGTAGTGATGTGCTGGAAAATCTGGAAAAAGTATCGTTCAATGGGAAGACAATTCCTGTCAGGTATTTTGATAAATATGCCGCTAAGACCGAAAAGCCTGATTATAGTGTTTCAGTACCTGATGGGGTAACAGCCCAAACCGTTTTACAAAATTATATTGATGCCATTGGTGGACTAGCCAAGTTATCTGGAGTAGAATCTTATTCATTAGTTGCTGAAGCCGAAATGCAAGGAATGAAGTTACAACTCGATGTAAAGAAAACTTCAAAAGACCAATTCATGCAAGACGTGAAGGTACAAGGTAATTCTATGCAAAAACAGGTTATTGACGGAGAGAAAGGATATATGATGGCTCAAGGGCAGCGAAAAGAACTCACGGATGATGAGCTTACAAAGATTAAAGAAGAATCTTCCCCCTTTCCTGAGATCAACTACCTTAAAAGTGATATTAGTTTGTTGGGAGTGGAAGATATAGATGGAAAGAAGGCCTATAAACTAAAAATTTCTGATGAAAAGGTTTCTTTTTACGATACGGAAAGCGGCCTGAAAATTCAAGAGGTAAACTCTGTTGAAGCCCAGGGGCAGCAAATGCAAAGTACCATTGGTTACGGCGATTACCAGGAGGTTTCCGGCATTAAATTCCCCTTTGTTATTTCTCAAACTGCGGGCCCTCAAAAGATTGATTTTACCGTTAAGGAGATTAAGATCAATGAAGGTGTTACAGATGCCGATTTTGAATAGTTAATAAAAAAGAAAAGATAAAAAGCACCTCAGCCTAGAGGTGCTTTCTTTTTTTTATTCACCAGATAGACGCCAAGAAGAATCACCAGCCCTCCTAAAAGCTGAATCAAATTGATAACTTCATCATCCCAAAGGCCCCATAAGATAGCAACTAACGGAATAAGGTAGGTCACAGAAGCAGCATATACCGGACTAGAAATTTTTATCAGCTTATTGAACATGATATTGGCTAATCCGGTCCCTAGAACGGCAAGTAGAAATACACATATCAGTGAGAAATGCAAGGTTTTAGAACTCCAGTTCACTTCCGGTAAGCCCGACCAAAATGCAAGAATTAAAAGAGCCGGCAACAAAACCACACCAAAACTTGCCGCTGTAATGGTAAGAGATGACAGATGCGATAAATGCTTTTTAATGATATTAATGTTAAAGGCATATCCCAGCGCAGACAGGAGAATAAAAATTGCATACCAATAATTTTGATCGGGGTTTAGCCGTGCTCCGGCGACAAACAGGATCAAAGTGCCTCCAAAACCCACAAAAACACCCATAATTTGCCTTGATGTTACCGATGCTCCAAAAAGGAAAATCCCAACAAGCGCTGTAAACAAAGGTGCTAAAGAATTAAAAATTGAAGTTACACCACTGTCAATTTGAGTCTGTGCCAGGGCAAACAGAAAAGGAGGGAAAAAAGAGCTTAAAAAACCTGCGTAAGTAATCCATTTCCAATCCTTTTTACCAATATTTCGTAAACTTCTAAACCCCAAAAGGAGGAGAAACCCTGCAGCAAAAAAGATGCGGAGCCCACCCACCTGCACAGGGGTAAAGCCCAAAAGTGCTTTCTTGATAAGTATAAAGGAAGAGCCCCATATGACGGCCAGTAGAAGAAGTACCAACCACTTTTGGTTTACACCAGCCATGTACAGTTGATTTTTAACAAAAGTGATATTTTTTAACGAATTAATTGCGATCTATTTTTGTAATTTTGAGGTCAGCAAAAAAACATCATATGAAGTTGAAATATTTTGGCTTAATCCTCATTCTTAGTTTTGTGATCTATGCTTGTAAAGAGGAAAAAAAAGTCGGTGAAGAACCCACTCAGATGGAGTTTGTTATGGACATTCACGATGAAGTAATGCCCAAAATGGGGACAATTTCAAAATTAGTGTCCAAACTAAAGCCAAAAGTAGATTCAACAAATAACGGAATGGCTTACGGAAAAGCAATGAAAGATTTGCAGGCTTCTCATAAATCCATGATGGATTGGATGGCTGGTTTTGGAGATAGATTTGATTCTGACGAGATTCTCAATGGAAAGGAATTAACAGATCAAAAAAAGCTGTGGTTAGAGGAGGAAGAAGTAAAAGTAAAAGCATTACGAGAACAGATTAATTCCAGTATAGCGAATGCAGAAGAGCTCCTGGCTCAAGAAGACTAAGTTGTTTTTACATCAAAAAGGAAGGTTGGAAAGGTCTACATTTCCTCCAGAAATAATAATTCCGACTTTCTTTCCCTGAAACCTTGACTTTTCGCGAAGCAAGGCGGCCAAAGCAACAGCACTTGAAGGTTCTACAACAATTTTCATCCGCTCCCAAATGAGCCTCATGGCGCTTACTATTTCTTCTTCGGTGACCCTGATAATGTCTGCTACATATTTCTGAATAATTGGAAAAGTACAATCTCCTAATACTGTTTTCAGCCCATCGGCAATAGTATTCGTGGTCTTATTCGTTTCTATTTTACCGCTGTGAAAAGATCGATAGGCATCATCCACTTCAAAGGGTTCTCCGCCAATCACCTTTATATTCTCGCCAAAATAATTGGCAGCCAATGCTGTTCCGGCAATAAGTCCGCCACCGCCGATAGGAGCAAAAATAAAATCGAGATCAGGATGGTCTAAAATCATTTCCAAACCAGCTGTCCCTTGACCTATGATTACATCAGGTTCATTCGATGGATGTATGAAAGTAGCACCCGTATCTTTGGCAATTTGTTTGGCTGTTTCGTTTCTGGCTTCCAAAGTAGGTTTACAAATTGTTATCTGCCCTCCATATTCTAAAACGCCGGCCTTTTTTACGGACGGAGCTGAGGATGGCATCACGATATGCGCTTTTACCTTAAGACTTTGCGCCGCCAGGGATAGCGCCTGGGCGAAGTTTCCAGAAGAATGTGTTACTACACCCTTCTTACGCGCTTCCTCTGAAAGTAGTAGAATGGCATTTGTAGCCCCTCTCATTTTATAGGCGCCCATTCGCTGAAAATTCTCGCATTTAAAAAAAACCGCCGTACCCGCCTCCTTATCTATTAGTCTTGAACGAAGTACAGCTGTCTTATGTATAAAAGGCTTTATTCGGTTATGGCAGTCGAGAAGTTGCTGTTTATTCATAGAAACTAAGCTATTCTTTCCAACGTAAGGTTTCCATTATTCGCCGAATATCTTTCTGAAGATATACCGCTGCGGGATAGATGGAGTCGTAATTGGGTTTCGCATAAAAGTAAAGTGAGCCCGTTACGAAGTTCCGGGTACTATCTGTAACATAGAATTGTGCCTGAGAAGCGGCATCCCCCTTAACTTCGTAAAACATTCCGTATACTTTATCCTCTTCGTTGATAAAAGGTTGCTCCAAAATGTTATCAGCCTTTACCACGTGTTCATAGGACAACTTTTGGGCGTCAGATAACAATTTTTCCAGGTTTCCTTCTACTTTTTTGTAGGTAATGAATACCGAGCCCTTCATCGCAGGGTAGTCTAGTGTCAATGAAGCATCATCACTTGCCTTTAAATTTGCCAATGAATTATGCTCAAATTGAAAATAGTCCGACTTTAAAACAGAAATGTCAGCATCGGGGTATTCAAGACGTAACATCGCCTTAGGTTTAGGAATTGAATTTTCTCCACAGGAGGAGAAACAAATTAACATCAGGAAGAGAAAACTCAGCTTAAGACGCATGTGGTAGTGTTATTTTAATTTGCTTTAAGCGTTTTTTATCCAGGCTCTCAACGGTGAATTGATAGTTCTTAAACTTCACATTTTCTCCTCGTTTTGGAAAACTTCCGGAAATCTCAAGAATGAATCCGGCGATAGTTTCTGACTCCCCTTTTTGTTCTTCAAAATCTTCTTCATCTTCAATTTTCGCCACACGATAAAAATCCTTCAATGTTGTTTTTCCCTCAAACACATAGGTATGATCATCTAACTTAGAGAAAATAAGGTCCTCATCGTCAAACTCATCGCTAATGTCTCCAACGATCTCTTCGATGATATCTTCTAGAGTAACAATTCCGGATGTTCCGCCGTATTCATCAACAACCACCGCCAAGTGGTTCTTTTTATCCTTAAATTCAAGAAGCAGGTCATCTAGTTTTTTGTTTTCTGGGACGAAGTATGGATCTCGTATCAGCGATGCCCAATTAAAAGTCTTCCTGTCAATATAGGGCAACAAGTCTTTTACATATAATACACCAACCACATTGTCCATATTTTCTGAAAAGACAGGAATTCGGGAAAAACCATGATTTCTTATCTCCTCCAAGACTTCGGGAAACTTCATGTCTTCACTTAGAGCAAAAATATCAATTCTCGGGCGCATCACCTGCTTGGTATCCGTATTCCCAAATGAGACAATCCCTTCTAGAATTTTCTGCTCTTCTTTGGTGGTGTCTCCTTCAGAAGTTAATTCCAGCGCCTGTGAGAGATGATCAACACTAAGATTAGATTTTTGCCTTCCAAGCCTTTCATGCATGAGCAGGGTTACCTTGCGCATCGGCCCGCTTAGGGGAGTCAAAAATACGTCCAGGACTTTAAGCGGATAGGCCATAAAATGTGTGAACATTTTACGGTTTCTATTTGCGTAAATTTTAGGTAGTATTTCTCCAAACATTAAGATGAGGAAAGTTGCAACCACCACTTCTAGTAGAAAGCGAACAGAAACCAACCCCAAGAGCCTATAGTTAATTGAAGAAAAAATAGTGTCCCCTATGGTATTAAATAGAAGAACGATGCCAATATTAATGGCGTTATTGGCAATGAGTATGGTGGCCAGTAGCTTTTTGGGTCGTTCCAGTAATTTCACGACGATACTCCCACGTACTGTTTTTTCCTCGTCAATTTCGTTAATATCGGTTTGAGAAAGTCCAAAAAAGGCCACCTCAGCACCCGAAATCACTGCAGAGCAGGCTAAAAGCACCAGCAAGAAAATGATTTTTGCTATAAAACCACCATCCGGAACCGCAAAATTCAATAAAAAACTAAAGGGGTCAGGGTCCAATCGTTGTAAATTTTTTCACTCTTAGAAAGGAAGGTCATCATCCTGCTCGGTTTCGCTTGCAGGTTGTACTTCTTGCGGGGTGCTCTGTTGCGGGGTGCTTTGCTGGGGTGTGCCCGATGATGGGGTAGGCCCAGGGGGTTGATTGCTAACCTGGCCTTCCTTTTTAGTAGATAAAAAGGTGAAATCCTGCACGTGAATTTCCGTACTATAACGGGTATTTCCATCTTCGCCTTGCCATTGCCTTGTTTTTAGACGGCCTTCTACGTATATCTTATCACCCTTACTCAAATACTTTTCGCATATTTCAGCGGCCTTGTTCCTTACTACCACATTATGCCACTCTGTATTTGTAACCTTTTCGCCACTTTGCCTGTTGGTATAGGTCTCATTGGTGGCGACAGGAAAGCGCCCGATACAGTTTCCACCTTCGAAATAGTGCATTTTAACCTCGTCTCCAAGATGCCCAATCAGCATCACTTTATTTAATGTCCCGCTCATAACTTTAATGTTGGGTCAAAAATACGAATTTTTAAGCGTTTTAATGAAGTCTGCTATCAGTACCGGAACAGCATAACTTTCCAGATCTTCTGGGTCTATTCCATCTCTAAGGTTCTCAGGAATCTTTAGGATCCAAAAGCGGGTATGCAAGTGTTGATGCGATAGCTTATGAACTATGGTTTTAGCATTCGCCTGGGTAATATTCAGGCAATTTTGATATATGCCATCTGGGGGAAGCTGCTTTAGCAGTTCGGTCTTGTCAATTTCATATGAGGTTTCCAGGAGTGGGAATTCGAATAAATTCTGCCATATTCCCTTTCCGGTTCTTTGCCTTAAAAGCGTTTTGTTCTCCGGATCTAAAAGCACCAAATAATTAAAAAAGCGATTTTTGATTTTCGCTTTTTTTAGCTTTACAGGAAAGCGGTCAATTTTATTTTGTTGGAGGGCTACACAACTTGTATTCAGAGGGCAGTGAAGACAATACGGTTTCTTTGGGGCACATTGTAGCGCGCCAAACTCCATTAAGCCCTGATTGTAGTCTCTGATGTTCTTCCTATCCATCACCTCTCGGGCAAGTTCTTTAAAATACTTTATTCCGCCGCTGCTATTTATCGGAAGGTCTACTCCAAAATACCGCGCTAACACTCTGTAAACATTTCCATCCACTACAGGTTCAGGGCGGTCAAAACTTATTGAAGCAATGGCGCTGGCCGTATAATCTCCAATTCCTTTGAGCTTTAATAACTCTTGATAAGTATCAGGAAAAGCTCCCTCATATTCATAGGCGATTACCTTCGCCGTTTGGTGTAGGTTTCTCGCTCTGGAGTAATATCCCAGTCCTTGCCAGAGCTTTAGCACCTTGTCTTCACTAGCTTCGGCAAGGTCTTCCACGGCTGGAAAATTTTCTATGAACTTATGATAATAGGGTATTCCCTGTGCAACACGAGTTTGTTGCAGCATTATTTCGGATAGCCATATTTTGTATGGATCTGTGGTATTTCTCCAGGGAAGTTGCCGCTTGTGCTCAGCGTACCAGAGCAGAATTTTCTTAGAAAAATACATATACTGAATACTAAGGGCTAAAAGTAACAGTTTATATACTTAAAATTAGTTCATTAAGAGAAAAGATTGAATAATATTTATATATTTGCAAGCCTGAAAAACTTACAATAAACTAAAATTTTAAAATGACGAAAGCGGATATTGTATCAAAGATCTCAGAAAAACTGGGAATTGAAAAGGGAGACGTACAAGCGACTGTTGAAACTTTTATGGAAGAAGTTAAATCTTCACTGGAGAATGGTGATAATGTATACTTGAGAGGCTTTGGCAGTTTTATTATTAAAACAAGAGCGGAGAAGACTGGTAGAAATATTTCTAAAAATACCACAATTAAAATTCCTGCTCATAACATTCCAGCATTCAAACCGGCAAAAGTTTTTGTTGAAGGCGTAAAAAGCAACGTACAAGTAAAATAATAATTGGAAAAGTAATACTGTATGCCGAGTGGTAAAAAAAGAAAAAGACATAAGGTAGCTACCCACAAGCGAAAAAAGCGAAGGAGAGCTAACCGTCATAAGAAAAAGTAGTTACATTAACTACTTTTTCGTTTTATACGTTCATTGACATAGAAATTCAACAAAAGGATTTCGACAGGTTATACAACCTGTTATATTAATTGTTTAATCCATTCGTCTGTATATCAGGCGAATATAAATCGATTCAGGTGAATAGAGAATTAATCGTAAGATCTAATTCAGACACTGTCGATTTTGCCCTGCTAAAGGATGGAAAACTCATTGAATTACACAAAGATGAGGACGATAATAATTTTAATGTTGGCGATATTCTACTCGCCAAAGTGCGAAAACCCGTAACAGGTCTTAATGCAGCATTTGTAAATGTAGGTTATGAGAAAGATGCCTTTCTTCATTACCATGACCTTGGGCCGCAGTTGTCCTCCATGTTAAAATTCATTAAAAAAGTAAGTACGGGAAGGTTAAGAGACTATTCCCTTAAAAATTTTCCATTTGAAAAAGACATTGATAAGCATGGTTCCATTAATAATGTAATCAAGGCCAATCAGTCTTTATTAGTACAAATTGTAAAAGAACCCATTTCTACCAAAGGACCTAGAATAAGTTCGGAGCTTTCTATAGCCGGACGATATCTTGTTATGGTTCCATTTTCTGATCGAGTTTCTGTTTCTCAAAAAATAGGAAGCAAAGAAGAAAAAGACCGTCTTAAAAGACTTGTAAAAAGTATTAAGCCGAAAGGATTTGGAGTAATTATTAGGACAGTAGCAGAAGGCAAAAAAGTCGCGGAGCTGGATAAAGATCTTCAAAACTTGCTGAACAAATGGTCAGCAATGTGTAAGAAATTGTATAAAGCACCTACCCCATCTAAAGTACTGGTAGAGCTCAACAGAGCTTCATCCATCCTAAGAGATGTCTTTGATGATAGCTTTACGGGCATTCATGTAGATGACGAGACGCTTTATAGCCAAATTAAAGATTATGTGCATGAGATTGCACCCGCTAAGGAATCCATTGTAAAATTGTATAATTCTTCTGTTCCGATTTTTGAAAAATTCGGAATTGAGCGGCAAATTAAAACGTCCTTTGGTCGTACTGCTTCCATGAGTAAGGGAGCTTATTTGATCATTGAACATACGGAAGCCCTTCACGTCATTGACGTAAATAGTGGTAACCGTTCCAACAAAGCCAAAAACCAGGAAGATACTGCATTAGAAGTTAACCTTCTGGCTGCCTCAGAGATTGCACGGCAATTGAGATTGCGTGATATGGGCGGAATTATCGTGGTAGATTTTATAGACATGGTAAAGCCAGACCACAGAAGGAAACTTTTTGATCATCTTAGAGATGAAATGAAAGATGACAGAGCCAAACATAAAATATTGCCACCAAGCAAGTTTGGTCTTATACAAATTACAAGACAGCGAGTTAGGCCCGAAGTCAATATTAAAACAACCGAGGAGAACCCCAGTGGCAATGGCCAGGAAATTGATGCTCCTATTCTTTTAATTGACAAAATAAACGCCGATCTGGAAAGGATCATGAAAGGGCGTTCAAGAGATAAAGGAATTATACTAAATACACACCCCTTTATTGCGGCTTACCTTTTAAAAGGATTCCCATCCATAAGATCCAAGTGGTTCTTGGAACATAAAAAGTGGATAAAAATTCAACCCAGGGATGCATATACGTATCTCGAGTACCGTTTTAAAGATAAGGACGGTAAAAATATAAGATAATAGCTAAAAAGCGACTTCAGAAAAGGGGTCGCTTTTTTTTTGGCTTTAAAATAATATTGTCGTGTTTAACGATCTAATTCCTTTTATTATTTTCATTCCATGAATTCGCAGAAGACGTATACCCTCAGCGAGGCAACCAAAAAAATAAAGCGCTATTGTGCCTATCAGGAACGATGCCATAAAGAAGTAAAGGACAAACTGAGAGAGATGCGAATGATACCCGATGCAATAGATCAAATTATGGGACTTCTTATCACCGAAAACTATCTCAATGAAGAGCGCTTTGCCAAAGTGTATACCCGCGGGAAATTTAGAGTCAAACACTGGGGCAAACAACGGATAATCTCAGCCTTAAAAGCTCGACATATTTCAGAATTTAATATCAAAATAGCACTTAGAGAGATTGAGGAGGAAGATTATCAAAAAACTTTAGACCAATTGGCAAGGAAGCGTATAATTCAAATAAAAGACCGCAATTTGCAAAAAAGAAGAAAAAAACTGGCAGATTATCTACTATATCGGGGCTGGGAAAGTCACCTTGTCTATCAAAAAGTAAGAGAGCTTATCGCAGAATAACTATTTCTAATATTTTAAGGCTTTATTTGTCCTTGAAATTGCCTGCTCATTTTTCCAATCGATCCAACGCTGCCCCTGCATCCTGCGCATCAAATTATCATAATGTCGCATAATGATCACATTGTATAATGCTCGTCCCAGATTTTTGGGGTTTCGGGCGATAGCTCTCAAACTCATTGAAAATCCGGGAGTTACATAACGCATATAGTGCCAATATCCCTCTGGCATATAAAGAACTTCGCCATGTTCAAGATGCGTTTTATATCCCTTTGCGTGTTTCAAACCAGGCCATTTAGCAAAATCCGGGTCCGAAAAATCAATACTTTCATGAGTAATCAAGGAATGTGGAACTTTATACAAAAACTTGTTTTCTGTCTGTGGAAACAAGATACATTCTTTTTTGCCCTCGAAATGAAAATGGAAAATATTGGCAAGATCTATATCGTAATGCATAAAGGTGTATGAATCTCTTCCACCAAAAAAGAGCATTGGGAGGTTTTTCATTAGGCGTAACCCAAAATCGGGGAAAGAGAAGTCGCTTTGAAGTTCGGGCACCTCTTTTAAAACATTCCAAAGGAAAATACGGTATTTGGTAGGCTCACTTCTGAGAAGTTCTATATACTCAGACATCCTCATCTTTGCATGAGGTTGGTTAAATCCGTCTCTATAATCTACCGGTCTGTTGTCATATAGGGGTACTATTTTATCTCCGGCAATCTTTTCGATGTATTCAAGATCCCATTTAGCATAGGCAGGCCAGTCCTCTACAAACCGCTCAATGACAACCGGTTTTTGAGGTCTAAAATAGTTCTTTAAGAACGCCTCTCTAGTGATGGTCGGTATTCTGGGAATATCCTTTAACTGCAAATGAAATCTGGTTGAATAAAGCTTCAAAGGTAAAAAAACCTTACAATAGTCTTCTCAAAATTTAACCTTTGCTTAAGATTGCCTCTTAGCTTTTGCGCTGGCTTTTGCAGTTTCGTTTCGAGAAATGGTATGCTCTGGGCGTGTCCATTTTGGGCGCTCTCCCAAAGCCTTATATTGAGATTCTTCTGCCTCAATGGTTAGCGGTTTGGACGCTTTAATAAAGGGTTTCTGCGGAGTTAATCCAAGGAGTTCAAAGAGTTCCATATCCTCATTGACATCCGGATTTGGGGTTGTCAGCAATTTATCTCCCGCAAAAATTGAATTGGCTCCTGCGAAAAAACACATCGCCTGTCCTTCTTTACTCATCTCTGTACGGCCCGCTGACAGCCTCACCTGCGTCTTTGGCATGATAATCCTGGTCGTAGCCACCATCCTTATCATATCCCAAATAGGAATGGGTGGAATGTCCTCCATCGGGGTTCCTTCAACAGCTACGAGCGCATTAATGGGTACGGATTCGGGTTGGGGGTTTAAGGAAGATAAGGCCACTAGCATACCCGCCCTGTCTTCGAGTCTTTCTCCCATACCAATGATTCCGCCGCTACAGACTGTAACATTGCTTTTTCTTACGTTATCTATGGTCTCTAATCGGTCTTCAAAGGCCCGGGTAGAGATCACATCTTTGTAATAATCTTCAGAAGTATCGAGGTTATGGTTGTAGGCATACAAACCGGCTTCTGCCAAGCGCTTGGCCTGGTTCTCGGTCAACATTCCTAAAGTACAGCATACTTCCATGTCTAACTTGTTAATGGTGCGTACCATTTCAAGAACTTCGTCAAATTCCGGGCCGTCTTTTACATTTCTCCATGCCGCGCCCATACAAACTCTTGAGCTTCCCGTAGCTTTCGCTCTTAGAGCCTGGGCTTTTACCTGCTGAACAGACATCAAATCATTCCCTTCCACATTGGTGTGATATCGGGCCGCCTGTGGGCAATACCCGCAGTCTTCGGGGCAACCTCCCGTCTTAATGGACAGCAAGGTAGAAACCTGTACGGTATTAGGGTCATGAAATTTGCGATGCACACTAGCCGCTTCATAAAGCAACTCCATAAAGGGTTTGTTATAAATCTCGAGGATCTCCTCTTTTGTCCAATTGTGTTTTACCTCGCTCATAGGGTTCAGATAATTCAAAAATCAAAAATAGGTGTTCTTAAGAACAAATTCTAAATTCATAGAACATTTCGTCCTGATATCAAAACTGAGGTTTTTTTAGCAGAACACTAACCGCATTTCCTCCAAAACCTACTGCATTTACCAGAATCCGATTGAGTTTATCCGGAATTCCTCCGGCAGCCTGAAAGGGAGGAGCGACAAACTCTTGATGCCTTAGCATTAGGCAAGCCATTTCTACACTTAACATTCCGGAAGCTCCAAACGTATGTCCAATTTTCCATTTATTGGTGGTAAGAGCAGGCAATTGAGTACCGAAGATTTTTTGAATTGCCTTCAATTCAGACAAATCTCCCTTTACAGTTCCGGGTGCGTGCATTACAACAACATCGATTTCTTCTGGTCTTAAGTTTCCTAAAGCCATTTTCATCGATTTCTGAAAGCAGACCGCATCGGCCGAAATGGATACGGGATGTTGCAGCGGCTCTGTGGCATATCCCACGCCTTCTACAATTGCCAGAGCTTCATTAGAAATTCCTTTTTCCAGAGCGGCAACACAGGCGCCTTCTCCTAAAACCATAGTATTCTGTGTTTTATCAAAATCCAGTGGCCTGCTGGGATAATCACTTTCTTCTCTTGAGTAAATTTTAAGGGCTTGCATTTGCGCTATGGTAAATGGTGTAAGGGGTGCCTCGCTACCTCCTACCAAAAACCGTGAAGCCATGGCACTATTTATCCAGGCTATCCCATTCAGCAAAGCGTGCAAAGCAGTGGAGCAGGTTATGGAATGGGAAAATTCGGGGCCATTGCTACCTAGATCACTTGCAACCCAGGATGAAATGTTTCCTAAAGTGGTTGTAGGTGAGCTTAGAGTGGCAATCTGCTTGTTTAAAATAAACTCCTGGTGATATTGTTCAAATAATGAGGTTGCCCCTCTGGAAGACCCTATGTTGATTCCGTAATTCTCTGAAGTATCCCATCCGGTTTTAGCAACTGCCCTTCTTGCCGCGGCAATGGCATACAGCACACTTTCATCCAGATCACTATAATAAGGCTGAGATTGTCTTAAACTTGTAATTTCTTCATCAAGTTCAGGATTCAGAGGAGAAACCCAGCTTTGGGCATTCCCAATCAACTTCTGTTGAATAAAATGTACATTTTCCTTATAGTTGCTCCAAATAGTGTTTTCGGAACCTCCTAAGCCAGAAACAGATCCAAAGGCTACAATTGATATTGGGCTATTGATCATCAGAAGAATTTGGGCAAAAATAAAAGTTCTTATCTTCATAAAAAGATATTCCAATAAAAACTATGGATAATGAATTAGTCCCACAGCCAGGTTGGTGGAAAAGAAACTGGAAATGGGTAGTGCCACTGGGTGGTTGTATGACACTTATTGTATTATTTGTTGTATTTATGGGATCGATCTTTTTCGGAGTTACTTCAATGCTAGAGGATTCTGCTCCCTACCAATACGCTTTAGAAAAAATCAATAAGGATGAAGAAATCGTAGCCACCATGGGTTCTCCTATTGAAAAAGACGGAATGATACAGGGCAATATTCAATGGACAAACGGTAAAAAGAGTGCAAAGCTTAGTATTCCTGTCAGCGGCCCAAAAGGAAAGGGAACTTTATATATCGATGCCAGTGGCGAGGAGGATGAATGGGTCTATCATGAAATCCGGCTAGAGGTCACTGATGCTGAGGAGTTTAATTTGCTAGAAAAGTCTGAAGAAAGCCCAGCCGTGGAAAACTAGAAATAATCCAAAGCTTTACGAATGCTGTCATAAACCTGTTGAAGTTGGGCCTCTTCAATAATATACGGTGCCAAAATATAAATCGTATTCCCTAAAGGCCGCAGGAAAATACCATCGGCCATGAAAAAATCGAATAGCTGGTCACGCAAGCTCCCATAGCGTTCCATTTCAATGTCCAGGTCTAGAGCAAATATTACCCCACATTGCCTGGTACTACCTACCTTCGGATGATTTTGTATTTCCTTATCGAACTTCATATGAGACTTTATGACCCGCTGTATATTAGATTGCATTTCTGCAGACTTTAGCAATTCTAGCCCTGCTAAAGCGGCAGTGCACGCAAGCGGATTGGCCGTATAGGTATGCCCGTGAAATAGGCCCTTTGCCAATTCATCGCTGTAAAAAGCATCGTAGATTTTCTGCGAACAGCTTGTAACAGCCATAGGTACCAGACCCGCAGTCAATGCTTTAGACATACAAATGATATCTGGTTTAATCTCAAGGTGATCTGAGGCAAAATACTTGCCGGTCTTTCCAAAACCTGTCATTACCTCATCGGCTATGGTAATGACTCCATAAGACTGTAGCAGATCTAAAACCTGTTCTAAAAATCTGGCCTCGTGCATTTTCATCGCAGCTGCACCCTGAACAAGGGGTTCATAAATGAATCCTGCAACGTCTCCCATTTTGATGCGTTCTTCTAGTTGAGGGAGAAGTTGTTCTATATTCTCTGCTGAGGGTACTTGTACGCGTTCTACGGAAATGAAAAAATCCTCAAAAGGGCCATTGTAGACAGAAAGGCCTGAAACAGACATGGCACCAAAAGTGTCTCCGTGAAAACCTTCTTCAAAGGCCAGTAGCACATTTCTCTTTTCTCCTTTGTTGTGGTGATATTGCAAGGCCATCTTTATGGCAACTTCTACAGCCGTAGATCCGTTATCAGAAAAAAATAGTTTCTCCTGATTGTCTGGCAAAATTTCTATAAGGGTTTCAGATAAGCGTACGGCAGGCTCATGAGTAAAACCACTAAAGACCACTTGATCAAGTACTTGCATTTGCTGCTGAACACGTTCAAGGATATAATCATTACAATGCCCGTACATACTGGTGTACCATGAAGCAATACCATCAATGTACTCCTTGCCATTTTCATCGTATATAAAAACTCCCTTTGCTTTTGTAATCCCCAGAGCTTTTGGCCTCAATTTGTGCTGAGTAAGCGGATGCCATAGGTGTTTTTGGTCCCGTTCGGAGAGATTTTTCAATTGGATAGAATTAAATGGAATTTCCTTTTTATCTTTCTTGCGTTGCCGCGTATTGATCTCATCTTAAATGCTAGACAAAGTTATAACATCTCTTATACCCAACTACCATGAATTGAAGAGGAAAAGAGTTTTTCTTTTTCTTTTTGTTTTAGCCTTATTAATCAGGTTTCCCTTTTTTTTCAGGGATTATGTAGATTTAGATGAGAGTACATTCATATTAGTTGGCCAGTCATGGCTAGATGGCCACCTGCCTTATACGCTTTTGTGGGACCTAAAACCTCCCTTGGCTTTTCTATTCTTCGCGGGAGTAATCGCAGTTTTCGGCAAGAGCTTTATAGCCATACGCGCAGCCGGAACCCTTGTAGTTGCTTTAGGAGCCTTTTTTCTCTATGCAATTGGCACTACTATTAATACTAAAAAAGTAGGAATCTGGTCTGCCATCTTCTATGTAATCCTAAGTAGTTTATTTGGAAGCCTTCAAGGGGTTATGTCTGAGCATTTATCCATGTTCTTTTTCCTTGGAGGGCTTTACCTGCTAATAAATACGCAAAGATTACCACTCTTGCTGGTTTCTGGTACGCTTTTCGGCTGTGCCCTCATGACAAAATTGAATTTGTCTTATGCAGTCTTACTACTCGTGCTTGGTCTCTTTTATTTTTTGATCAAAAAAAATGGGTTTCGTACCGCCCTAATTTCTATGATAGGACTTGGGCTTGGCATTCTTATTCCCGTTGCCTTGCTCTACTTGTTATATGCATCCTCAGGGTTCGGTGAAGTATGGTGGCAATCTGTCATACAGGCATCCCTTGCTTATGGAGAGGTTCCTTTTTCGGAACGGCTAGATACCATAATACCAATTATCGTAATTGCGCTTTTAATAGTTGGTTTTGTTCGCTGGAATAAAAGAACTGCAGTATTGCAAAATAACCAACAACTGGCATTACTGCTTTTAGCAGTTGCCGGAATATTATTTTCCTTCTACAAGGTGGGAAAAATAAATGGGCATTATTTAATTCAGCTTTATCCTTTTTTAATCCTCCTTCTATTTTCCTTTATACTGCACTACCCTATTTCAACTTCCAAATGGTTTGTAAGGATATCGGTTTTTCTCCTATTACTTGTCCCTATGGAAAGTTACCTTGAATATTATGCAATAGCCAAAAATTACAGTCAGCACCAAACGCTGTTCAATGGAGAAGGTATTGATGTCCCAAAGTACTTAGTGGAAAACGAACTAGATTCAGGCAGTATTTGGTTTCTTGAATTCCATATAGGGTATTGGGTGTTGGGCCAAAAACCTATAACCAAGGCCACAACACATCCTTCGAATTTGATGAGAGACCAGCTTTTTACATATATGGAAAACGATCGCAAAACTAGCCTGGACGAGCTCAAGTACATCCTACATGAAAAGGCGCCAAAAATCATTGTAACCAAGGGAGCCAGAATACCATTTAATGCAGATCATAAGGAGGAGGTATACGCCTATTTTGCAGCTTACCTTAATCAGCACTACAGCTTAATAGAGAAAATTGGAAAGGCCACAGTTTACAAACGTTTAGATTGATATCAAATTCGGGAGAAACAAATTGGCATAGTCCTTTACCCGTCTCCTGGTAAATGCATTTTCTTCATTTATTCTTCCAATAAGCGAGACTCCTGTTTTCTTTAATATGATAGATTCTGTAGAGGGGTGTTCATCACCGCTAAATATCAAATGAACTTTAAACCCATGGTTTATCAGCCTATCTATAGTCAGTAAGGTATGATTGATACTTCCCAGATAGTGGCGCGATACGACGATAACCGTGTAGGTAGGTTTAATTATGTCTAAAATAGTTTCATTATCATTCAATGGAACCATCAATCCGCCAGCTCCTTCAATGATCAAATGATTATCTGTTTCCGGCTCAACTATACGATCCAATTTTATTTCAATATCATCAAGAGCGGCCGCTCCATGTGGGCTCATGGGAGTCTGCAAGGCATAGCTGTTTTTGTAAATTACCGTCTTGGAGTTAGAAACCAACTCACTTATTTTGAGACTATCCGAATTCTCCAGGTCTCCTGCCTGTATAGGTTTCCAATAATCAGCCTCCAGGGCTTCAACCACGATAGCAGAAGCAATAGTTTTACCAACTTCGGTAGATATACCTGTTACGAAAATTCGCTTCATCAGCTCAAGATTTGGTAATCATTTGACAATTGGTACATCGGTATTTTTTCTTTTCAAAAAAGGGAAACAACTTATTGATAAGGCCCTTTCTACTATAATAAACTTCAGATTTTTGAGCTTTGCAATTAGGGCAAACAACAGGCTTCCCTTCCTTGTCTAAAGCATAGTTTCTTATCTCATCATAAATCGCAATTGCCAGGTCTTTGTCTCGCGTATAAACTTGAAGTTTAATTCCGCTAATTGCTGTTCCCTGAGTGGGGTTTGCGTAGGTTCTATTTTCCTCTAAAACAAAGGTAGGAACTCCTTCAGATTCTAGCTTCGCCCTTATGATGTGTGCATCTGCGAGATGTGAAAAAATGCCCAAAGTATAGAATTCATTTCCCATTTAAGTCGGCTTGTAATAATACTGCCAAGATAGCCAAAACCTCACTGATTTCCTTCTTGCTATTGAAGCTATGAAGACAAAAACGAAGACGTTCAAAACCCTGGGGAACTGTAGGTGAAAGTATGGGTCGCACATCGAATTTCAGCGCTTGGAGTTTCTCCGCCACATTTTTAACCCGGTCGTTGGTTGGGATTATGCAAGACTGTATGGCCGAATCGCTTTTAATAAAATACGGCTTTAGGTTTCTGGTATTAAGCTGTTCCTGAAAAAGCATACAATTTTCGGTAAGCCTTGTTCGCAATTCTTCTGCTTCCGTTCCTTTTAGGGCCTCATGAGCCGCTAGAATCGCAGCCAATGAATGTGGTGGTAGGCCGGTGCTGTAAATAAAGCTTCTGGTAAAATTGATTAAAAAAGTCATAAGGGCTTCTGATCCCAAAATTGCGGCGCCATGTACTCCCGCTGCTTTCCCAAAAGTTACTATCCTCGCGAATACAGAGTTTTCCAACTGCAACTGAGGTAAAAGCCCCTCTCCATGGGCTCCAAAAACACCCACGGCATGTGCTTCATCCACTATGAGGTGAAAGTTGTTTTTTGTGCAGAAATTTATAAGGTCGGCAAGTTCCGGGGAGTCTCCGTCCATCGAGAAAACAGATTCGGTAACAATGTATACCTCGCTCTCCTCAGTTCTTGACTGCGCTCCAAAAGAGCGAGAAATTTTCCGTTCCAGATCCTCAATATTATTATGCTCAAACTTATAGCTTTTGGCATTACTCAGTTTAATACCATCTCTGATACTTGCATGTGCCAATTCATCGTAGAAAATATAGTCGTTTCGCTGTGGAACGGCAGAAAAGAAACCCAAATTAGCATCATAACCAGAATTATAGACCAAGGCAGAAGGGGCTTTGTAAAACTGTTTTAGAAACTCTTCGGTTTCCCTGTATAGCATACTATTCCCAGATAGTAGTCTGGACCCGGTAGCTCCGTTGTGTTGAATGCCTCTGGCTTTAAGTATCTCGGAGGTGGATTTGAACAGGGCCTTGTTTTGAGCCAATCCCAGATAATCGTTTGATGAAAAGTCAACCAAACCATCGGGAATATACATCCTTCGAAGCGCATTATTCGTATCGCGTTCGCTAAGTTTTTTTTGCAACTTTCTGGGGAGGTTGGCCATATGGCAAATGTAGTATTTCCTGTTTTTAAATGGTATATTGGTTCTTCAAAACCTTTAACGATCATGCGTGTTTCTATCTTTTTCCTGATGGCGATTTTTTCGATCTCCCTTGCAGGTCAGACCAATACTTATAAAATCTCTTTTGAGAACGCCGTTCATCATGAGGCGAGCATTGAAGCCACTTTTCAGGAACTGGAATCGGACACCTTAGCCCTTCGTATGAGTAGAACGTCTCCGGGCCGTTACGCCCTGCACGAATTTGCCAAAAACGTTTACAATTTTAAAGCATATGACAGCAAAGGAAATTCTTTAGAGGTACTTCGTCCTGACCCCTATCAATGGCTGGTTGTGGGTCATGATGGAAGCGTTAGTTTTAGTTATACGCTTTTCGCAAATAGAGGCGATGGTACCTATTCGCAAATAGATGAAACACATGCGCACCTAAATATTCCTGCCACCTTTATGTTTTCTCCTTCGCTAAGTAAGCGAAACATAGAGGTAAAGTTCCAGACCAGAGAAGACTTAAACTGGAAAATAGCCACCCAATTGCCACTGGTAAGTGGCACTACCTATAAGGCTCCGGATCTTTTCTATTTTATGGATAGTCCGGTAGAGATCAGTGATTTTGGACTGAGGGAATTTGAAGTAACGTCTGCAAATCAAAAAACCTATAAAATTCAGCTTGCACTGCATCATAACGGCTCGGAAGAGGAGTTGGACACTTATTTTGAAAGCGTAAAAAAAATTGTTCTGGCCGAACAAGAGGTCTACGGTGAACTCCCGGATTTTGACTATGGCAAATACGTATTTCTCGCCTGCTATGTCCCAAATGCTTCAGGAGACGGTATGGAGCACAGGAACTCTACGATTCTCACTAGTAGGAGAAGTTTGGCCGAGGGGGGAATGGAGCGGAATATCGGGACTGTTTCACACGAGTTTTTTCATGCCTGGAACGTGGAACGAATAAGGCCAAGGTCTTTAGAGCCATTTGATTTTACGGAGGCCAATATGAGCGGTGAACTTTGGTTTGCCGAAGGTTTTACCAGCTATTATACAGGGTTGATCCTGTGCCGGGCAGGGATTAGAACACCTGAACAATATGTGGAAGGGCTTTCAGGAACTTTTAATTATGTATGGAATTCACCTGGAAGGCGTTTTTTTAACCCTATAGAAATGAGCTATCAAGCTCCTTTTGTGGATGCCGCCACTTCGGTAGACCCTGTTAACCGCAATAATACGTTTATATCGTATTACTCCTATGGGAGTGTTCTTGGCCTGGCATTAGACTTATCTCTTAGAGCGAAGGGTTTAAATCTTGATGATTATATGAAAAAGCTATGGCATGAATTTGGAAAAAACGAGAAACCGTATTCCATTACTGATTTGCATAATGCGCTTAATTCTTATGCAGGCAAGGCTTTTGGAGATCGTTTTTTCAATGACTACATCTACAATAGTAAAATGCCAGATTATGTGGCCCTCTTCCAAAGTGTTGGGGTTGTTCTAAAACAAGATCTATCCGTTCCCTATTTTGGGGCTTTTGTATCTGTAGAAGATGAAGCTAAGGCAATAATTCAGCGAAATACTACCCTGGGCGGGCCAGCCTATGAGGCAGGCTTAGACAAGAAAGACATTATCAAGAGCATTAATGGAGCGCTGATTAAAAAGGATCAAAATTTCGCAGATTTAATAAAACAATTTAAAGTGGGCGACCAGATAGAGGTCATCTTCACCCGCTATGAAGAAGAACGAACAACAAACTTGAAATTAGGTGAAAACGAACGCTACCAGATTGAGCTTCAGGAAAAAGAAGGAAGTAAAATCTCCGAAAAACAAAAGCAAAGCAGGAGGGCCTGGCTAAAAGTGGACTAATGGAAATCCGTTACAGCAGAGCGAAATCTAACAAAGAGCTGGAACAAATTTTAGTGCTTCAAAGGCGTAATTTGCCTGAAAGTATTTCCGAGGATGAGAAAAGCAAGGAAGGGTTCTTGACCGTAGTACATTCTAAAGCCTTGTTGACTAGAATGAATACTCTTTGCCCACATGTGATTGCCAAAGTTGATGGAAAGGTAGTAGGTTATGCGCTTTGTATGCATCCGTCTTTTGCCAAAGAAATAGAGGTGCTAAAGCCAATGTTTGCAAAGATTAAAAGCGAGGTTCCGAAAAGCGAATCCTATATTGTCATGGGGCAAATTTGCATTGATAAAGCCTATAGGAGGCAAGGCATTTTCAGGAACCTCTATGCTTTTATGAAGGCGGAAACCAATATAGAATATACAAGTATTATCACCGAGGTTGACGCTAACAATAAGCGCTCTCTAGCAGCTCATTATGCTGTGGGTTTTGAAGATCTGCTTACCTATGAAGCGGATGGGAAGCTTTGGCATCTAATCTATATGAAATAAAAAACCCTCTGAATTTCTTCAGAGGGTTAAAAAAATATCTCAATTGGCTAGTCTGCCAATACAATTACCTTATTGTTATTCATTTCCACGGTGCCGCTCTGAATATCAAGCACTTTTTTCCCTTTTTCATCGGTGGAAAACTTGTCCTCATACTCTTCTTCAATCGTAACTTCTCCATCAAATTTCACTTTACCTTCCTTCAATAGCGAAACAATTGGGGCGTGATTGTTGAGCATTTGAAACTCCCCATCAACACCTGGCACGGTAACAGAGTTAACCTCTCCGGCAAACAAGGTGGCTTCTGGTGATACAATCTCTAGGTACATAAATTATTTATTGTTAATTGCTAATTATGCTTCAGCAAGCATTTTCTCACCAGCTTCCATGGCTTCTTCAATGGTTCCCTTAAGGTTGAAGGCAGCTTCTGGAAGGTGATCTAACTCACCGTCCATGATCATGTTAAAGCCTTTAATGGTGTCCTTAATATCAACTAAAACTCCTGGAGTTCCGGTAAATTGCTCTGCAACATGGAAAGGTTGAGACAAGAAACGTTGAACCCGTCTTGCTCTACCCACCGCCATTTTATCTTCCTCTGACAATTCTTCCATACCAAGGATAGCAATAATATCTTGTAGCTCTTTATAACGCTGTAATAACTCTTTAACACGCTGTGCACATCCGTAGTGATCGTTTCCTAAGATCTCAGCAGTTAGAATTCTAGAGGTAGAATCCAATGGATCAACCGCCGGGTAAATTCCAAGCTCGGCAATCTTACGAGATAGTACTGTAGTTGCATCAAGGTGAGCGAAAGTTGTCGCCGGGGCAGGGTCAGTAAGGTCATCCGCAGGTACATAAACCGCCTGTACTGAGGTAATGGATCCTTTCTTGGTTGAGGTAATCCGCTCTTGCATTGCCCCCATCTCGGTGGCTAGAGTAGGCTGATATCCTACCGCTGACGGCATTCTTCCCAAAAGGGCCGACACCTCAGAACCTGCCTGAGTAAAACGGAAGATATTATCTACAAAGAAAAGTACGTCTTTCCCCTGACCATCTCCAGCTCCATCACGGAAGTATTCAGCGATAGTCAAACCTGAAAGCGCCACTCGCGCACGAGCTCCGGGAGGTTCATTCATCTGCCCGAAAACAAAGGTAGCCTTAGATTCTTTCATGGCTTTCTTGTCTACCTTACTCAAATCCCAACCGCCTTCTTCCATAGAATGAAGGAAATCGTCTCCATATTTAATAATCCCAGATTCTAACATCTCACGAAGCAAATCGTTCCCTTCTCTGGTACGCTCTCCTACTCCTGCAAACACTGATAAACCACCATGTCCTTTGGCAATATTGTTAATCAACTCCTGGATCAATACGGTTTTTCCAACCCCTGCACCACCAAACAATCCTATCTTTCCTCCTTTGGCATAAGGTTCAATAAGGTCGATTACTTTAATTCCTGTAAACAACACCTCAGTAGAAGTTGATAAATCTTCGAACTTAGGAGCTTCGCGGTGAATTGGAAGACCATCTTTCCCCGCCTTAGGAAGATCTCCTAGCCCATCGATAGCATCACCAATTACATTAAAAAGTCTTCCGTATACATCTTCTCCAATTGGCATTTGAATGGCGTTCCCAGTAGCCAGCACATCTACTCCTCTGCTAAGTCCATCGGTAGAATCCATCGAAATTGAACGCACGGTGTTTTCACCGATATGCGATTGTACTTCCAATATCAATTTTGTTCCGTCCTCGTTTGCGATTTCAAGAGAATCATAAATTTTAGGAAGTGCAGCCCCTGATGTAAATTCTACGTCTATTACGGGTCCGATAATCTGAGAAACTTTACCTGTAACTTTAGCCATTATCTTTTAATTTATTTTTTTGGATTCGAGCTTTTTGGTAACACACTTAAAAAGAGTGTATAATCTTTGTTTTTTCCGGCTGCAAAGATAGGTGATTACATTGTAAATAAGAATGCTTTCCCCTGGTTTTTTTGTATAAAAAAAAGCGCCTCTGTTGAGGCGCCTTTCTATATGTCTTTCTAAGGGTTTTTAAGGATTAACCGTCCATGATACATAGAAAATTGATCCTACCGCACCTGTACCTACTGCAGAGAAATATTCTTCGCCGAGAATATTAGAACCTCCTGCCTTAAAAACAGATTTAATACTGGGTACAGAATAGTTGATCTGGGCATCCAGCACGCTATAAGAATCAATATTGCCGTCGGCAAAGGTAGCTTGCCAGAAATAGCTATCGCTCCATCTGTAATTTAGATTGAAGCCGAAGTTCTCAAACAATTCGGTATTTCCAAAAGATGCCTTAAACTTGTGATTAGGTGTGTTAAAGTTGGTTCTGAAATCAGGGAAAGCAGCCTGGTTGAACTCCAAATCAGCATAGGTGTAATTGGCACCAATATCGAAGTTTCCAAAGATCTTAGCATCTATCCCAATAGTACCCCCATAAGACTCAATGTCTGCCAATGAATTGGTGTAGGTTTGATAGGCAAAAAAGTCGCCATTTTGAAGTGCCAGCAATGATAAGGCGCCATCCCCGGCCTGTCCATAGAAAGGCACTACGACCGTTGTATTGGAAATAAAATTCTTATACCTATTGTAGTAACCGCTAAGGTCTATAGCCACTTTACCAAATTGTGCTCTGTAGCCTGCCTCATAGGCGGTAATCTCTTCCGGCTTTACGATGGGAGTCGTTACCGCGGTTGGTGTACCGGCGTTTACCGAAGCTAGTGAAAAGGCATTTTCATATGCCGCCCTACCTACAACATCAACTGTTGAGGCTCCGATTGTTGCAGCACCTGTTGGGCTTAAGGTGTAGGTTCTAACATCCCTGTCCAGATTATCGGGAGCCGAGCCTACGAGAATTGCCCTACCAACATTGAGGCCTATAAATAAATCTTGTGTTGTTGGGTTTCTAAAACCTTGTTGTACAGAGATCCTGAAATTCTGGTTGCGCTTTTCGCCAAAATTATATAGCAAGGAGAGTCTTGGTGAGAAAAACCCATCGAAGAACTCGTTCTTATCATACCTTACAGATCCCGTAAATTTAAGTCGCTCATCAAGTAACTTCTTTTGGACCTGCAAATAGGCTCCGAATTCATCATAAGTGATTGGGCCGTCAAAATCAGTAAAAATGGTCCCCGAGGAATTTAGCTCGTATTCTCTGAAAGAACCTCCTACCTGAATGTCTGCAATATTACTGGTTAGGTGGCTAAAATTATAGTTCGCGTCTACATGACGAAATTTAGTATTGTCGATAAACTTTGATCCTGTATTAAGGTCGCCATCGGAGGTAACTCGGTTAAATGCTGATTGAAACTGTGGAGTCCCCGGAATCAACCTACCCGTATCAGCTGCTGCACGGGCAGCGGCATGAGCCTGATCTTCAGGAAGCATTACTCCAGTACCAACTCCTAGTCTGGCGCCTATAAAGGTCTGAGCATATTCTGTAAACCATTGGGTATCTGATTTCCAGGAGCGGTTGATGTTAATCCCTGTAAATCTGGTATCATAAGAATCTCCTGAGCCTTCTGTGGTGATATAACCTCTTAAGAAAAAGTTGTTATTTCTAAGTTCTATTCGGTGTTGCTGTAAGATGAAGTTTTTAACCGAATAGCGGTTTGCCCCTTGATATATAGTGTTACCACGTCCTACTCTCCCGTTGTAAATGATCTCAAAATCGTCTGCAAAGGGTTTGTAATGGATAGAGAAGTCTGTCTTTACACTTTCGGCATTGTAGTTAACCAGGTCACGTTCATCATATCCTGTTCTTGTAACAAAGGCCTGGCCAACCGTTCCTGATGGCAGTCCGGCTGCGGCATCAAAATTTAAAAGTGTTCCAACTTCGTCCCCGTAGATATTTAAACCATCATAGGCAGGATTGGATCTATCCCTTCCGGGGTTAAGAATATCATCAATACTAGTGGCATGCCAATCTTCACCTTTTAAATAAGAGAAGTTAGCTTTAATTGCCAATTTTTCATTAAATGCGTGGGCTGCTCTGATCCCCAGATCGTAGTAGTTGTTGTCTCCCGCCGCCTCTTGAGAAGTAATTCCAGTTTTAAAATAGGCACTAATTCCCTGATAGTCAAAAGGGTTTTTACTGTTCATGAACAAGATCCCGTTAAAGGCACCCGCTCCATAAAGTGCAGAAGAAGCACCCGGTAAGATCTCAACACTCTGAACTTCAAGTTCTGACATCCCCACCAGGTTACCTAGAACAAAATTTAGTCCAGGAGCAGAATTGTCCATCCCGTCAACCAATTGTAGAAAACGCGTATTGGCAAAGGTGGCAAATCCTCTTGTGTTTATAGACTGGAAGGTTAAACTGTTGGTGTTTATATCAACCCCCTTCAGGTTCTGCAACCCTCCATAGAAGGATTCTGCTGTTGTATTTTTAATTTCTTTAAGTCCAAACCGTTCTACCGAAACTGGGGATTCGAAAATTCGCTCAGGTGTTCGGGAAGCTGAAATTACAACCTCATCCAGGAAGGTCTGAGTCTCAGCCATCGTAATGGATAGCGTTTGGTTGTTTTCTGTAACTTCGGCCGTCGCCTCAGAAAACCCAATACTTGTAATTCTTAAGGTAAATGGAGGAACTTCTGACGTTTCTAATGTAAAATTTCCATCAAAATCAGTTGTAGCACCAATAGCTTTTCCTACGATAACAATGTTAGCTCCAGGAACCGGACTTCCATTCTCATCCACAACGTTTCCGCTGACTACCGTCTGTGCATAGGTACCCATTCCTAACAAAAGGAAGGATAAAAAGATTAGCTTTTTCATTCTAGTCTTAATTTGAGTTAAGTTAGTTACCAAGTCACCGGCAAGATACCGATTTTTTTAAATCCAGTATGCAAAATCAAAAAAAATTATGCATGCATAGTATTATATTGATAAAATAGCGTGCCAGAAAATTAGATTTTTGCAATAAAATAAAAAAAGGGCAGGCATTTTAACACCTTCCCTTTTGCTATTTCTTAGCCTATTTCTGTTATTCTACGGTAACTGATTTTGCAAGATTTCTAGGCTGATCTACATTACAACCTCTTAAGACTGCGATATGATAAGAAAGTAACTGAAGTGGTATGGTAGTTAAGAGAGGTGTTAAGGGTTCTATGGTCTCAGGAATTTCAATAACATGGTCTGCCAGGTCTCTTACCTGCTCATCTCCTTCGGTTACCACGGCGATAATTTTGCCTTTCCTGGTTTTTATTTCCTGAATGTTGCTAACTACCTTTTCGTAGTGTCCTTTTTTGGTAGCAATAACGATAACCGGCATTTGCTCGTCTATCAGGGCGATGGGCCCGTGTTTCATTTCTGCAGCGGGGTAGCCTTCAGCATGGATATAACTTATCTCCTTTAGCTTTAAGGCCCCTTCAAGCGCTACGGGGAAATTATACCCCCTTCCAAGATAAAGGCAATTATCTGAATCTTTATACGCTTCCGAAATGATTTCGATAAGTGGGTTAGACTCCAGCGCTTTTTCGACTTTGTTAGGTATATTCTCCAGTTCGCTTAAAAACTCATGAAAACTTGATTCTGAAAACACGCCTCTTTCTTTAGCTAGTTTCAGGGCCAGTAAGGTGAGCACTGTTATCTGTGTTGTAAATGCTTTCGTAGATGCCACCCCAATTTCCGGACCGGCATGTGTATAGGCTCCTGCATGGGTTTCACGGGCTATAGAAGACCCTACCACATTACAGACTCCAAACACGAAAGCCCCCCGTTCTTTTGCCAGTTTTATAGCGGCCAAGGTATCGGCGGTTTCTCCTGATTGCGAAATCGCGATAAGAACATCTTTATCTGTAATGACCGGATTTCTATATCGAAATTCTGAGGCGTATTCTACCTCTACAGGAATTCTCGCCAGATCTTCAAAAATGTATTCGGCTACCAAACCGGCATGCCATGAAGTACCACAGGCTACAATAATAATCCTATTGGCATTCATAAATTTCTCTAAGTTCTGATCAATCCCTGCCATTTTAATGATCCCCTGATCGGCAAGAAGTCTTCCTCTGTAGGTATCTTTTATAGCTCTTGGCTGCTCATAGATTTCTTTGAGCATAAAATGGTCGTATCCTCCTTTTTCAATTTCCTCGAGGTTCATTTGAAGCTCTTGTACCAAAGGGTAAGCAACAGCGTCATCTTTAATTTTTCTCAGCTTTATCTCTTTTCCGAGCCTTACAATAGCCATTTCCTCATCCTCAAGGTATACGGCATTGTTTGTAAACTCGATAAACGGAGAGGCGTCAGACGCGATAAAAAACTCTTTTTCTCCTATTCCAATAGCAAGCGGACTACCCAATTTAGCCACCACAATTTCGTCGGGTTTCTGTTTATCAAAAACAGCAATGGCATAAGCTCCTACCACCTGGTTCAAAGCAATCTGCACGGCTTTGCCAAGCTTTACATTTTCTTTCTTTTTTACCTCTTCGATCAGGTTCACCAATACTTCGGTATCCGTATCTGATTCAAAAACGTAGCCTCGTTTTGTAAGCTCTTTTTTGATAGACTCGTAATTCTCGATTATCCCGTTGTGAATGATCACTAAATCTCCCGAATTAGAATAGTGGGGATGCGAATTTACATCATTGGGCACCCCATGAGTAGCCCATCTGGTATGCCCAATCCCTAGTGTCCCGTCAAGTGAAATACTCTTTTCAGACTTGTTCTTCAGATCTTCTACCTTTCCTTTCGTTTTTGAAAGGTTAATTGAGGTACCGTCATAAATGGCAATTCCGGCGCTGTCATACCCCCGGTATTCCAATCTTTGTAATCCTTTTATGATGATCGGATAGGCATCTCTGTGCCCGATGTATCCTACTATTCCGCACATAGGTACTAATAAGGGTTTGTTTATAAGATGTACAAATTTACAAGAAGTAAACCACTTTTTTCTGCGGTCACCGAAAATATAACGCCTATTTCTTTAAGGTCGTATATGGCCCTTACTTAATTATCGGTCTGGGTAAAGAAAATTTCGAGTTGGAGCTTTTTCTCCTCTTCGTCAGGGACTTCACTCCCAAAAAGTACCGTACTCAGCGGATTCAGATTTCCACTTACGGCAATTTCTTCCTCAATTCCTCCGGCTAACATCGTTTTTGAGGCTCCAACAATCCGAATGTCTGGAGTAAGTGTAAGCCCCAGGGTGGCGTTCGCAGAGTCCCTCACAATAATATTATTGATATGATCCGTAATCCGTACAGTATATTTTACACCCAGATCGTCAGACTTTTCAATAATTCCATCGTAGTTGAGAAAAAGCCCAAGGGCTCTTTCAGTAGAAGAAGTTTCCGTTGCCGTATTATAAAGCGGCTGATTGGTCTCAGCATTGTACAAATACAACCTTGGAGGTTCGTATTCCGTGCCGGCAGCGTTAAGTTCATCTCGGTCTATATGGAATACAAGATTGGCTTCGTTGATTATCCAATTGTTTGCCTTGATCTGATTGATAATATCCTCTCCATTTACTTCATCAAATAATTTGATCTCGGCATAAGATCCTCCTCCTCCCTTCAGGTAGATTCTCGAAGCATTCAGACCGGTGTCGTGTTGATTCAGTATTTCTGGAGGATAAGCGTCATTGTTCAATGTATTCACTGCATTACCAATAACGGGGTTGTTGCCTCCTCCGGCAAGAAAATTAAGGATATATTCTTTTTCCTGGGTGACAATTTCCTCATCGTCCTGGGCATCATGCTCATAGGTGATCCTTATCTCGGCGGAAGTAAGGTCTAACAAGAACATAATATCCTCGCCGGACATGGTTGAGGACACTGAGAGGTGGAGACCTCTAATAAAGTCATTGAAGTTAGGCACGCTCAATAACTCTGATTGCCCTTCTTTATCTATAATATTTTCCTGAAAGAACTGAGTGTCTAAATCTACCAGGATGCCTGGTTCAAAACGATTGTCAATGGTCAAAGACTCGTCTTCCTCAGTTTCCGGATCATCTTCCTCAAATATCAATGTCTGTTCGTCACTGATTTCCGCTGTCCCTTCAAACAATACTTCACCCAATAAAGACTCAGGAAATTGCTGTGTTGAGAAGTATTCCTGCGCCTCCTGGAATCCTGCCGAAGGATCTAAATCTCTCAAAAAGAAGTTAGACCGTTGAACTTTTAAGTTATAGGCGATTTCCCTGTTGCCAAAGATGCTGTCTAAATCTCTTCTTACCGGGAAGATATTCCCAACTGTTGAATCGTCATCACCATCCAAAACGCCGTCGCCATCTGTATCAGGGTTTAAGGGGTCTGTTCCGGAAACACGCTCCTGATTATCACTTACCCCATCGCCATCGCTATCGCTATTAGAATCTGAATCATCTACATCGAACTCATCCGCTACACCGTCTCCATCACTATCCGCTCTGGCATTTTGAAGAAATGGGATAAAAAGTTTTACCCCGGTTACAGTTTCATTTTCTCTTATGGCTGAGGACTCTTCAGAATCTGAATTATCTTCATTTTGTTGTGAAAAATTACCGAAAATTGGGCTCCCTGTGCCTCCCGCAAGAGAAATTTGGGAGGTGATCCTGGCTTCGGTTCTGCCATAGACCGGATCATTGAAGGTGCCTAATTGATAAATAGGCAATTGGTTTGTAGGTATCGCATCAATCTTCTTATTGAAGGCAAAAACGTCATAAACTTCCTGGCCTGTACTAAAAGGTTCACCTCCTATGACTCCTTCTCCAATTGTAGTTGGCTCTTCCTCACAGGAGATAAGGGTACCCATGGCCAAAACAGCCGCGAAAGCGGGATTTATCCCTCTCAACAAAAATCTTACTTTTTCCATTTTAAGTAATTCCTCAATTAAACCCGAACTTTTAAAATTGTCCGACTTAGTCTGAAACTTTTCTACTGCATTCACTCTGAAATTTTGAAAAACTCACCCTAATGCGCAATCTAAATCAACACTTCCGTATTATAGAAATTGGCATAAGCTTCCTCAAATTCTTGAATGGAAACATAGGGTAACACAGGTTTTTGAAGGTTGGCGATATGATCCTGTAAATCTTGTGGAATATCTTCCGCGGCTAAAATAACCGCATCCGAAAAATCTACAGCAATTTTTAACAAATTATTATAGCTGGGTGCTTTTAGTGCATTAATATGATCTTCGCTAATGCCATCAAAGCTAATCTTGTTTTGCATACCCGTATCCAGTTCGCCTTCATATCCTTTCCCATAAACCGAGGTGACTATCTTGCTATCCGCAAAGAGCGGTTCATCTGCATAATAATGTTTTAGGTATAATGGCAAGAGTGAAGCCATCCATCCATGAATATGAATGATATCGGGCGACCAATTTAGTTTCTTCACCGTCTCTACCACTCCCTTAGCAAAGAAAATCGCTCTTTCATCATTGTCTGGGAACAAATTTCCATCTTCATCAGTGAAGGTCGCTTTTCTTTTGAAATACTCTTCATTATCGATGAAATATACCTGTATTCGCTCTCTTGGAATAGAAGCTACCTTGATAATAAGAGGCATATCCATATCATTGATCACCAAGTTCATCCCTGAAAGTCTTATGACTTCATGAAGCTGGTGTCTGCGCTCATTGATATTACCATATCTAGGCATAAATATTCGAATCTGGCCTCCATTGCTGTTAACCATTCTTGGCGCTTCGTAAGACATTAGGGAAACTTCGTTCTCTGGTAAGTAGGGCACTAATTCTGAAGATACAAACAATATCTTTTTACCATTCATAAAAGTTAAATTTTATTTATCGGGCAAACGTAGCCGCAAAATTACAAAAATTATGCAGAATAGCAGTAATTATAGTAAGTTTGCTCGCTTTAATTATTCAGCATGGAGGTATTCCATACCAAAAAGAAACTAAAAGCCCATTTAGGTGAATTAACTACCAAAAATTATACCATAGGTATGGTTCCTACTATGGGAGCCCTACACCAGGGTCATTTGGCCTTAGTAAAAAGAGCTGTAGCCGAAAATACAGTAACGGTAGTAAGCATCTTTGTAAATCCCACCCAATTTGACAACCAGAACGATCTAAAAAAATACCCGAAAACCTTTAAAGAGGACAGCGTATTACTCAACCAGATTTCTTCAGATATTATTGTATTTGTCCCATCGGTAGAGGAGATGTATAAAGAAGGGGTGAAATCTGCACGCTTTGATTTCGCAGGACTGGAAAGTGTAATGGAGGGCCGTTTCAGAGAAGGGCATTTTGATGGTGTTGCCACCATAGTGCGTGAACTCCTCACATTAGTAAGTCCGCAAAGGGCGTATTTTGGGGAGAAGGATTTTCAACAATTACAAATAATAAAAGCGCTGGTGGCGATGGAAAATTTACCTATAGAAATTATAGGCTGCCCAATTGTCAGAGAGCCAGGAGGGCTTGCCATGAGCTCACGTAATGAAAGACTGTCAAAACGGCTTCGAAAAGAGGCTTCATTTATCTATAAAACCTTGCAAACTGCCAAAACCAAATTTGGCACGGAAAGTGCGGAGGAGGTAGTGAATTGGGTGATCAAAGTGTTTGACAACCATACTGATTTCGAGTTGGAATATTTTGAAATCACTGATGCTAAGACCTTGGCCCCAATGCGACAAAAAAAGAAAAATAAAACCTACAGGGCCTTTATTGCCGTTTATGCCGAAGGTGTTCGATTGATTGATAATATCGGCCTGTAATTCATTAACTTTGTCCCATGCAAATTGAAGTTGTAAAATCGAAAATTCACCGTGTTAGAGTCACCGGAGCCGACCTAAATTATATAGGTAGTATTACTATAGACGAAGACCTTATGGATGCTGCCAATATTATTCAGGGAGAAAAAGTGCAAATCGTAAATAACAATAACGGGGAGCGACTAGAAACTTACGCCATACCAGGTCCCAGGGGGAGTGGTGAACTTACCCTTAACGGGGCGGCAGCCAGAAAAGTAGCTGTTGGCGATATCTTGATTCTTATCACCTATGCGAGGATGGATATCGAAGAAGCCAAAACCTTTAATCCTGCTTTGGTATTCCCGGATGAACAGACAAATCTTTTAAAATAAACTTGAAGATTAATTTAAAAAAAACTTTGAAGCTTATACTCCCAATTGCCTTGGGAGTTTTTTTGGTCTGGTATCTCTACAGTTCTACAACTCCTGAACAAAGACAACAGATCATTGCTTATATCAAGGATGCGGATCCTTTCTGGATTGCATTATCGGTGTTTATTGGTATTTTAAGTCATATTTCGAGAGCTATTCGTTGGAATTACCTCCTTGAACCCCTTGGGTACAAACCTAAAATAAGCAACAATGTTTTGATTATTTTAATGGCCTATCTAACCAACCTTGGAGTTCCACGCTCTGGCGAGATCCTAAGGGCTACGGCCCTTGCCACCTATGAAGACGTTCCTTTTGAAAAAGGGTTTGGAACCATCGTTACCGAGAGGATCATTGATCTTGTCATGTTGTTTCTCATCATCTTAGTTGCCCTGTTTCTTCAAACAGAACTCATTCTGGAATTCATTCAGGAAACCGGATTGGGAATGGCGGGAAGCTTTATCATATTGGCTATTGGTGTCCTGGGTCTTTTTATTAGCGTACGGCTTATTAAAAAGTCATCCTCCGCTTTTGCACTTAAGCTTAAGGGCTTCCTAAAAAGTATGCTCGACGGGGTATTGAGTATTTTCAAAATGAAGCGAAAATGGCCTTTTGTTTTCCACACAATTTTTATTTGGGTGGCATATATTGCAATGTTCTGGGTAATTAAGTACACCGTTTTAGAGACAGTGGGCTTGTCTTTAGGGGCACTTTTGGTAGCCTTTGTTGGTGGGGCTTTTGCAATGACTACCACCAACGGCGGATTTCTTGCCTATCCGATAGCCGTTTCAAAGTCTTTGGAAATTTTTGGTGTCAGCGAAGTGTCAGGTAGTGCTTTTGGATGGATTATGTGGATTGCCCAAACCTTAATGGTGGTGATTTTTGGTGCAATATCTTTTCTGGTATTGCCGTTATTGAACAGGAACCGATAGGTTCCCAAATCCAAAAACACCGTCATATGAGACAATTAGTGTCCCTTGTAATTGCATTCCTTTTTTGCAGCAGTACGTTCGCACAAATTAAAAAAGAGATTTTCGAGTCTTTTAAGCTGCAAGAACGTAGAGATGTATCTTACTATTTCCCGGAAGGCTATTCTGAAGAAAAAAAGTACCCGCTGGTTTTAGTTCTTGATGCGGAGCGCCTTTTTGATCAGGTTGTCGCTGTTTCTAAATTTCACAGCGATTTTCAGGGTATGCCCGAGGTTATCGTAGTTGGTATTCATCAAGACGAAGACGATATCCGTTGGGAGGATTGCGCTTACGAAGAGGACACCGGCCTGCCTTCAGACAAAGGCAAATTGTTCTTTGAGTTTTTGGGGATGGAAATTATACCGTATCTGGAAACCACTTACAATATCGCCCCTTTCAAGATCATTGTCGGTTACGATATCACCGCAAATTTTGCAAACTATTACCTGTTTAAGGAAAAGTCTCTTTTTAACGCCTACATTAATATCGCTCCCCTCCTGGCTCCAGAAATGGGGAATAGGGTAGCCCAGCGTTTGAATGATTTAAACCAGCAGGTTTTTTACCATTTAATTGTAGGTGGCGAAAAAAGTGACAATCGCAACGACATTCTACAAATGGATCGCGCTATAAAAGTGTTGGATAAAGATAATTTGAGTTACCACTTTAATGAGTACCCAACCGCTAATGAAGTTTCTATAGCCACCTACGGAATTGGGAAGGCCTGGGATCAAACCTTTGAAATGTTTAAACCAATTTCACCCAAAGAGTACAAAGAAAAAATACTTGCCTCAGAAGAACCCGTCTTCCAATATCTGGAAACCAAGTATTCCGGATTGGAGCAGCTTTTTGGGTTTAGAAAACAAGTAGAGCTCAACGATATTATGGCTATTTATGCAGGCTGCCGGAAAAAAGACGATTTTGAATCCTTAAAACCGCTTTCCGACCTCTGTAAAAAAGAGTTTCCTGAGACCATGCTCGGCTTCTATTTTGAAGGCGAATACTACGAGGAGATAGGGGAGCCTAAAAAAGCGCTACGTACTTTTGAAAAGGCCTTTGGGATGGAAGAAATAGATTTCCTTACCAAGGAAATGGCCCTGGAAAAAATTGATGCCCTAAAGGCCGATTTTGGTTTCTGATCAACAAACCTCTTTGCAATGAAGAATAGGAAAAACAGTTTTCTGTTCTCCGGAATACTTCTGGCCTACTTTGCCCTAAAAGGAGAATTTCTTGTCTGGTACAACGGTATTGCCCTGGTGATGAGTATTACAGCCCTTGTATTTGCTTTTTTAGAGTATAAAAAAGAGAAAAGCCGATAAAGACATCTTGCCTTGGGTGACAAGGCAAATGACCCCATATAACTTCACTTGGTTTTTAGTTGCTGAGATGATATCTTCGCCTGAAACCTTAATAGCCGAATGGCCAAGACAAAAACAGCCTTTTTCTGCCAGAATTGCGGTACCCAGTATGCTAAATGGATTGGCCAATGCGGGGCTTGCAAGGCTTGGAATACCATTGTAGAGGAGGTTGTACAAAGCCCGGGGAAAACCGATTGGAAAACAACTCCTCAAGCCGATAGCAGAACTGCAAGGCCGTTAGCTATAAACGACATTAGTACAGATCGGGAACAACGCCTGGATATTAAAGACGCCGAATTCAATAGGGTATTGGGAGGTGGTCTGGTTCCCGGTTCTCTGGTGTTGTTGGGGGGTGAACCTGGTATTGGCAAGAGTACTTTGGTACTTCAAACTGCTTTAAAACTTCCCTACAAAACGCTTTACGTGTCTGGAGAAGAGAGCCAGAAGCAAATTAAAATGCGAGCAGATCGTATTCTTTCGGGCAATACTACTTGCTTTATCCTAACCGAAACCAAAACCCAAAATATATTCAGAACTTTTGAGTCACTACAGCCAGACATTGTAGTCATAGATTCTATTCAAACCCTACATTCAGACTATATAGAGGCCTCCGCCGGAAGTATTTCGCAAATCAGGGAGTGTACCTCAGAACTTATCAAATTTGCCAAAGAAACCAACACCCCGGTTATTCTTATCGGTCACATTACCAAAGATGGCCATATAGCCGGACCCAAGATTTTGGAGCATATGGTTGATACTGTCTTGCAATTTGAAGGAGATAGAAACTACGTCTATCGCATCCTCAGGGCCCTAAAAAACAGATTTGGATCTACAGCTGAATTGGGCATTTACGAAATGAATGGAAATGGTCTGAGAGAAGTCAACAATCCTTCAGAAATCTTAATTTCTAACAACGATAAAAGCCTGAGCGGAACAGCCATTGCGGCAACTCTAGAAGGAATGCGGCCCCTGATGATAGAGATTCAGGCTCTTGTTAGCTCTGCGGTATACGGAACACCACAAAGGTCTTCTACCGGTTATAATGCAAGGAGGTTGAATATGCTACTGGCTGTTTTAGAGAAGAGAGTAGGCTTCAAGCTGGCTGCGAAAGATGTTTTTTTAAATATTACGGGAGGAATTTCGGTAGACGATCCCGCTATAGATTTAGCGGTTATCTCGGCCATTTTATCAAGCAATGAGGATATCGCAATCGAAAAAGGAAGTTGTTTTGCAGCTGAGATCGGGCTGGCAGGAGAAATAAGGCCGGTACAACGGATAGATCAGCGCATTTTGGAGGCGGAAAAGTTAGGGTTTCAAAAAATTTACGCTTCAAAGGCCAATAAGATTAGCCTGGAAAAAACCAAGATCGATGTTGTTTTGGTTTCCAAAATTGAGGAGGTGGTCTCCCATTTGTTTGGATAAAGTTGCGAAAATTATACTACATTTAGAACACACCTAAAATTCTAAAAACAATGAAAAACTTCAAATGGCTTCTGGCCGGATTGCTATTGGTTTATTCCTGCAAGGAGCAAAAACTTGAACCGGTAAGCGAAGCAAATGCTACAAAATCTGATTACTGGAGTTTTGAAGATCGAGATGACCAGTACACCGGGGGTATAAAAATGATCCCAATCACAACCGATAAAGGTACTTTTAAAGTATGGACCAAGAGAATAGGCAATAACCCGACCAAAAAAGTTTTGTTGCTTCACGGTGGTCCAGGTATGACCCATGAATTATATGCATGCGCGGATGGTTATTTTCCTCAAGAAGAAATAGAGTACATCTACTACGATCAATTAGGGTCATATTACAGCGATAAACCAGATGATCTCAGCTTGTGGACTACCGAACGCTTTGTAGAAGAAGTTGAACAGCTGCGAAAGGCCTTAAATCTTGATAGCTCTAACTTCTACCTTCTTGGCCAGTCCTGGGGTGGGATATTGGCCATGGAATACGCATTAAAGTATCAGTCGAACCTGAAAGGGCTGGTGATCTCAAATATGATGAGCAGCATCCCGGAATACAACGCCTATGCGCAGAATGTACTGGGGCCTCAATTAGACCCTGAAGTTTACAAAGAAATAAAGGCCATGGAAGATGCCGAAGATTATGAGAACCCCAGATATGGAGAACTTTTGTTTGAACATTATTACACGGAACATGTGTTGAGACAACCTCCGGATCAGTGGCCCGAAGCGGTTATGCGAAGCCTAACACATGCAAACAACCAGGTATATGTTCATATGCAGGGATATAGCGAATTTGGTGTAACGGGAGACGCAACGCTAAAGGATTGGGATATTAAAGATCGTTTAAAAGAACTAAGTGTCCCCACACTTGTCATTGGAGCTAAGCACGATACCATGGACCCGGAACATATGGAGTGGATGGCCAAAGAAGTGCAAAACGGACGTTATCTTTTTTGCCCAAACGGCAGTCATTTATCACAATATGATGATCAGAAAAACTACTTTGAAGGGGTAATAAAGTTTATCAATGATGTAGATGCAAAAACATTCTAGGGAGCGGGATTAGGAATCTCATCATGAATGGCCTCAATCGCCTGAAGTACCTCCTCCGAAAGATCAATGTCGATGCTCCCAATATTCTCTTTGAGTTGCTCCATAGAAGTAGCGCCAACAATATTGCTGGTTAAAAAAGGACGGGAATTTACGAAAGCGAGAGACATCTGAGTTAGCGACAAACCGTGTTCCTGAGCCAGGTTGTAATATTGCTGGGTGGCAGCCTGGGCGGTAGTACCGCTATAACGATTGTAGTTCGGAAATAAAGTAACCCGAGCATTGGCGGGTTTCATGCCTCCAAGGTATTTTCCGCTAAGTACGCCAAAGCCTAATGGTGAATAGGACAACAAGCCTATTTTTGACCGCATTGAAATCTCAGAAAGCCCTACCTCGAAAAGTCGGTTTAAGAGGTTATAAGGATTTTGAATGGTAATCATTCTTGGCAAACTCGTATGCACCTTACTCTCTTCCAAATAGCGCATTACGCCCCAGGGCGTCTCGTTAGAAAGGCCTACATGTCTAATCTTGCCTTCAGTGACCAGGTCTCTAAGGGTTTCCAGTACCTGATGAATATTGTCTACCCAATGATCCGAAATTTCAGGCTTGTACCCTCGTTGTCCAAAATAATTCGTGTTGCGTTCAGGCCAGTGAAGCTGGTACAAATCAATATAATCTGTTTGAAGGCGCTTCAGGCTTCCGTTGACCGCTTCAATGATCGATTCCCTTCTAAACCCGGTAGTCCTGATAAATTTGGTAAATTCTGCCTTCCCGGCAATTTTGGATCCCAAGATAATCTTATCTCTCTTTCCGGTCTTTGAGAACCAATTTCCTATGATCTTTTCAGTATCTGCATAACGATCTGCATGCGCAGGAACAGGATATAATTCGGCTGTATCAAAAAAATTGATCCCCTGGTCAAAGGCATAATCCATTTGCTGGTGCCCCTCTTCTTCTGTATTTTGACGCCCCCAGGTCATAGTTCCCAGGCATATCTTACTTACTTCTAAATCTGTATTAGGTAAGTGGGTGTAGATCATAGCTTATATATTCCGAATTGAAACTTCAAAAGTAGCAATTCTTAAACTTTCTAAAAGTTACTGCAACATTAATTTCAGCCTTCTATTTCGAGCAGAATGGGGCAATGATCACTGTGCTTGGCTTCAGAAAGAATAACCGATCTTTTGAGTCGGTCTTCCAGCGGCCGGCTAACCATTCCGTAGTCCAGGCGCCACCCTTTGTTGTTTGCCCTTGAATTTGCCCTATAACTCCACCAGGTATAATTATCAGGGTCTTTATTGAAATGCCTGAAACTATCAATAAAACCACTATCCATAAAACTTCCTATCCATTCACGCTCTACCGGCAAAAACCCGGAAACGTTTTTATTTCTTACCGGATCATGAATGTCAATGGCCTGATGACAAATATTGTAATCACCACAAATAATTAGCTCTGGGTGTCCTTTCTTTAAGTGGTCGATATATTTTTGAAAATCGGCCATGTATCTCAATTTGTGATCCAAACGATCCAAATTACTTCCCGAAGGTAAATACAGGCTCATTACCGAAACACCGTTAAAATCCGCTCTAAGATTGCGCCCCTCAAAATCCATATACTCTATACCCGTACCAAACTCTACATGATCTGGTTCCTTCTTTGAAAGTATGGCCACGCCACTATACCCCTTCTTCTGAGCACTATACCAATAGTGATGAGCATATCCGGCTCCTTCAAAAACCGATAGGTCTAATTGATCTTTTTGAGCCTTAATTTCCTGAAGGCAGACCACGTCGGGGTCTACAGATTGCAGCCAGTCTAAAAAGCCTTTGTTCAAGGCGGCCCGAATACCATTTACATTGTACGATACTATCTTCAAAGTTTACATATTTTAACCAAAAATAGGGAATGTTTGTGGTTTCCAGAAAGGTCTAGAATAGAATTCTCCTCGTGCTCATAATTAACTTCGGGTCTTGTTTTTTAAACTTTGGAACACTAATTGTTTATGCATAGAGCAAAATAGAAGAATCATGAAAAAAATCGTCCTAATCCTAATGCTTGCAACCGCTTTTGGAGCTCAAGCTCAGGCTTATCCCGCTTTTTCCAATAATCAGGAGTTGAAGTTCAATATTGGCCTTTTTCTGGCTACCACCAACCTTGAGTTTTCATATGAATATTATCTAAGTGAAGATACCAGCATTGGCGGAACGGTTTATTTTGACAATGACGCTACAGACTATAATGGAAATTTTGGTATTGGTCCTAATTTTAGAGCGTATTTCGGCTATGGCCCGAGAAGGGGTTTTTTTGCAGAAGCATTTGGACTCTATTACACAGGGGAAGAGGATGAAGTTAGCGACAATCTTGGGGCCAGAAATAATGACTACAACACTTTTGCGTTGGGACTAGGTATTGGTAATAAATGGGTAACCCGTAGTGACAAGTTTACCATGGAGATCAACGGTGGATTTGGCCGTAACATCAATCCTGAAGTTTTTCAAGATACTTTTGTTTACCGTTTAGGCTTATCTGTAGGTTTTCGATTTTAATCCCTATTTTTAGGCCTTATTTTTCTGAATGAAAAAGTGCCTTTTACCAGTTCTCCTTTTGTGTTATACCTTCAATGGATTATGCCAGGAAGTGCCGCAAGACTCCGTGACCTATCTTCAGGAAGTTATTATCGTAGATCCGGTTCGGACCAATAAAACCGTCGGGATTACCCCCTCACAAGTAATTCGTGGAAAATTTCTTGAAAACCAAAGTCCGATAGATATTGTTTCTTCGGTCAACCAGGTTTCTGGGGTTTATATCCTTTCCGGGGCACTGAATACCAACAGAATAACCATTAGAGGAGTAGGTGCCAGAACGCCATTTGGAACAGACAAGTTGCGTTTGTATTTCAATGAGATTCCAGTAACCAATGGTACCGGCTTTTCAACGATTGAGGCCTTTGATCTGGAAAATTTAAGCGCTATCGAGATCGTTAAAGGCCCTAAGGGAACTTCCTTCGGAACCAATTTGGGAGGGGCCATTCTACTTAACACAAGGAGGAACCCAGAGGAAACAACATCGCTTTCAAACAGTTTCGTGCTTGGTTCCTATGGTTTGTTAAAGAATAACCTGAGTTTTACACATACAGCGGGTGCATTTTCCCTGGATCTCAGGTATAATCATCTGGACACCGACGGTTATAGGGAAAACAACGCATTTGACCGCGATGGTATTTTGCTAAATACCTCTTTCGATCTAAGTGAGAAAAGCAGCTTATCTGCATTGTTGAATTATATTGATTACACGGCCCAGATTCCTAGCTCACTGGGTCAGACCGCATTTAATGAAGATCCTACACAAGCCGCCTTTACCTGGAGGCAGGCTCAGGGTTTTGAAGCTAACAAATATACCCTGATAGGGCTTTCACATACTTATAAATTGGGCAATGCCCTAGAGAATACCACTAGTCTTTTCTATACCTATTTGGATCATTACGAACCCAGACCTTTTAATATTCTTGATGAGTTTACCAATGGTTACGGTTTTCGTTCGCGCTTTTCAGGGAACTTCAATTTTGCAGACCGGGAAGCCGAATATAGCTTCGGAGGTGAATTTTACAGAGATGAGTATCGCTGGAGTACATATGAAAACTTATATCAGCAAAACAACGGGAACGGAAGCCTACAAGGCGATCAAATTAGCGATAACAGGGAATTTAGAAGACAGTTTAATGGATTTGGAACCATAACTTTCCCATTAGCAGAAGCCTTTAAAGCGCAGCTCGGTTTCAACCTTAATAAAACGCATTACGATTTTAGAGACCTCTTCAATACAGGTTCTGAGAACCGAAGTGCGAAGCGTAATTTTGATCTGATTTTTCTGCCGAGCTTAAGTCTTGAATACCGCCCAGGAAGGGTAAGTACATTCTACGCAAACCTAAGCAGGGGGTTCTCTAATCCAAGTCTGGAAGAAACGCTTACTCCTGATGGAGTAATAAATCCCGATATCGCCCAGGAAACCGGAGTCAACTATGAGTTAGGTTCAAAATTCATGTTTTGGCCCAAAACCAAGTTGTGGTTAGACATTACCCTTTACCGTATGAATATCAAAAATTTATTGGTGGCACAGCGGGTTGGAGACGACCAGTTTATTGGTAGGAACGCGGGTGAAACAAGACATCAGGGCCTTGAGCTTCAGTTGGATTATACGGTTGATTTGGGGCCAAAACTTAGTCTTTCTCCCTTCGTGGCTTACACCTTAAACGATCACAGTTTTGTAGAATTTGTAGATGAGGATAATGATTTTTCGGGGAATCCGCTAACTGGTGTGCCAAAACACAGATTAAACATGGGTTTTCGGTTAGAGCACACTAAGAGTTTTTATTGGAGTACCACCTATCAGCATGTTGGTGCTATCCCCTTAACCGATGCCAATTCATTATCAAGCAAGCCTTTTAACTTGTTTAATTCGAGATTGGGGTATAAAAAAGAACTCTCAAATAGGTTTAGCCTGGGCATAACAGCCGGGATTAATAACCTGTTTAATATTCGCTATGCGCAGTCTGTCTTAATAAACGCAAATAGTTTTGGCGGAAACGAACCCCGTTATTTTTATCCAGGAAATGATCGCAATTTTTACGCGGGGTTGCAGCTAAAATATATGCTTTAGTAGTTAATTTCTTCCATCTTCATCAACCAGGTTTTCACGGCTACCTCTTTATCAATGATATCGCGAAGTTCTGGAATAGCAACCCTTTGCTGCTCCATATTATCACGCTGCCTGATAGTTACGGTTCCATCTTCCAGAGATTGGTGATCCACGGTGATACAAAATGGGGTCCCGGCAGCGTCTTGCCTGCGATATCGCCTTCCCACGGCGTCTTTCTCATCATAAACTACGTTGAAGTCCCATTTGAGGTCATCGACAATTTTATGCGCAATTTCGGGTAAGCCATCCTTCTTTACGAGTGGAAGTACCGCAGCTTTTGTGGGTGCCAGGACAGCGGGAATCTTCAAAACTGTTCTTGAAGTTCCGTTCTCTAATTCTTCTTCGCGAAGCGCATGTGAAAACACGGCCAGGAACATTCTGTCCAGGCCTATAGAAGTTTCCACAACATAAGGCACATAGCTTTCGTTGAGCTCCGGATCAAAGTATTGCAATTTCTTACCTGAAAACTTCTCGTGATTTGCAAGATCAAAATCTGTCCGGGAATGTATTCCTTCCAGTTCTTTAAACCCAAAGGGAAACCTAAATTCTATATCTGCAGCCGCATCTGCGTAATGGGCTAATTTTTCGTGATCGTGAAAACGGTAATTTTCTTCTCCCATCCCGAGGGACAGATGCCATTTCATTCGAGCCTCTTTCCACTTCTCGTACCATTCCTTCTGCGCTCCCGGTCTAATAAAAAACTGCATCTCCATCTGTTCAAATTCGCGCATCCTAAAAATAAATTGCCGGGCTACGATTTCGTTTCTGAAAGCCTTACCGGTCTGAGCAATCCCAAAGGGAATTTTCATTCGGCCAGACTTTTGCACGTTCAGGAAATTCACAAAGATTCCCTGTGCCGTTTCAGGTCTTAGATATAGATCCATTGCACTATCGGCAGAGGCTCCAAGCTTTGTTCCAAACATGAGATTAAACTGCTTTACATCGGTCCAGTTCTTAGATCCTGAAACCGGACAAACAATCTCAAGCTCTTCTATAAGTAGTTTTACATCTGCTAAATCTTCCTGTTCCAGAGATTTGCCCATGCGCTGTAAAATACTTTTGGCCCTTTTTTGATACTCCACCACCCTAGAGTTTGTGCTAAGAAATTGTTCTTTGTCAAAGCTGTCACCAAAACGTTTAGAGGCTTTTAGTACTTCCTTATCGATCTTGGCTTCTATTTTAGCCACATGGTCTTCGATAAGGACGTCTGCCCGATATCTTTTTTTAGAGTCTTTGTTGTCTATAAGCGGATCGTTAAAGGCATCAACATGGCCAGAAGCTTTCCAGGTGGTAGGATGCATAAAGATCGCAGCATCGATACCAACAATATTCTCGTTCATCTGTACCATGGCTTTCCACCAATAGTCGCGAATGTTCTTCTTGAGTTCGGCGCCATTCTGAGCGTAGTCATATACCGCGCTCAAACCATCATAAATTTCACTGGATTGTACCACGTAGCCATACTCTTTCGCATGGGCTATAACCTTCTTAAAGACATCTTCTTGTTTTGCCATTGCGCAAAAATAGAACATTATCCCATTTTAGTTTTACCTCTCAGAGATTAAAATGACGGTAATTGGTAAAAAGAGCTTTACTTAAGGCTAAATTCTGACGTAGCGAGAAGTTTTTCGTCTTCAAAAACATTAAGAGTATACGTCCCGGGCACTAAAGAACCTTCAGGAATAGAGATAAAATCGCAAACATTGATCTCTTCTCCCATAAAGATAAGTTCAACACGCTTGCTATAGATGTTACCATTTACAGAAATGGTATTTGCGTTGTCTTCAATAACCCCCATACTTGGGCCGAGAAACTGGAAATAAATCACCTTTTCTTCACTATTCACATTGGGGTTACCCATGATGGTAACGCAGCCTCGAAGTTTCTGTATGGTAGAGGCCTTATTCGTTTTTATTGGTCTGCCCCCTCGTAACCTGAAGCCATTGCCTTCAGAATTCTGGAGTTTGAGATAGCTCTTAATACGAAGTTCATTGCTAAGCTCCTGATTCTTTTTTCTCAACAGGGCTTCCGCCTCTGCCAAAGAACTGCTTTTGCCTCGCAGGTCTTCTATCATTTTGCGGGTTTCTTCATATTTATCCGCAAGCAACATATTGTTGTATTTCAGGAAATTGTTCTTGAGCTTTAGGCTATCGTGCTTCGCTTCTAATTGTCGTAGTTCTTTTTTGTATTCTCTAAGCTTATCTATGGTAAAATTGAGTCTTCCTACAGAGTCTAAAAGTTGTTGCACCCTATATTTGGAATCCTGTAATTCAATATCACTCACCTCATTCAAAGCTGAAAGCCTATCTACCTCAGCTTTCATCAGTGTGAGATCCTTAACCAAAAGCCCCTTTTCCTCTTCCAGAAAGCTAATTTGATTCCGAGACTGGGCAAAGCTGTAATAAAAGGCAATTAAGATGCCAATAATCACAGCAACCAGGGCGGCAAGGATTATTTTATAATTGAATTTGTTATCTTGGGTATCCATGCAATAAGGGCTAAGTTATAAGTAGGTTCAAGAGTCAAGATCTATGTATTTCAAGCTATCAAATATAGTAAATGATATCAACACAATCATGGTGCCAAGCTTGTGTTTTGGATGTAACGCGCGATTATATCGAGGAGAGCAGCTCTTGTGTACAGTTTGTCGGAATCAAATACCGCTCACCGAGTTTGACTTTAAAGAAGAAAACCGGGTAGACCGCATATTTTATGGACGTGTGAAAATTAAAAAGGCCTCTGCTTTTCTATTTTATGAACAGGGAGGTATCGTAAAAACCCTCATTCACTACCTCAAATACAAAAACCAAAAACCAATCGGTATTTTTTTAGGAGATTGGTACGGCAGCCAAATGAAAGAGCGCGGTTTTATAGATGGTATAGATTTGGTAATTCCTGTTCCCTTACACAAGAGAAAGCTCCGAAAAAGAGGGTATAATCAAGTTGCTCAATTTGCCGAGCGGCTCGCCTATCATTTAAATGCGGATTATGCCGACCATTTGCTTGTAAAAGCTACAAATACCCGGACACAAACCCAAAAAAACCGAATTTACCGCTGGCTGAATACCAAAGAATCATACTTTCTTTCAGATACTGATCCATTACAAAACAAGAACGTGCTATTGGTAGACGATGTAATTACCACCGGGGCTACTATGGAAGCTTGTATACAAGCATTGCACCAGGCGCCGGGGGTTACGGTCAATATAGCTGCTATGGCTGTGGTCCCCTAATTCTTTAAGAGTTCTTTTGCAATCTTCAAAACGTAGTTTCTATAAATTAATTGTTTCTTTGCGCCATAGTTAGTCTAAATGGATGTAGTAAAGCGAATTTTAGCTGGCCTGTTTCTCTTTTTACTGGTAATCGCCCTTTGGCAGTGTGCAAAAAGGGGAAGCCCTACAGGAGGACCTAAGGACATAACACCACCGGTATTGGTAAGAGCCGAGCCCGAAAACCTATCCATCAACTTTAGGGAAAAGAAGATAAGGTTGTATTTTGATGAATATATCAGGCTTCAAGATATTCAAAATCAGCTTATTGTTTCCCCACCATTGAAATACCAACCCGAGATAAACCCCCAGGGAGGTGCAAGCAAATATGTTGAAATTACAATAAAAGACACCTTAAGAGAAAATACGACTTATACCCTAAATTTCGGTCAGAGTATTGTAGACAATAATGAAAACAATCCCAATTCGTTTTTAACCTATGTGTTCTCAACAGGGGATTATATAGACTCTCTTACGGTTTCAGGTGTTGTAAAAGATGCTTTTAACAAGGAGGCCGATCAGTTTATCAGTGTTATGCTCTACGAAATAGATACGGCCTTTACAGATTCAACCATCTATAAAGCACCACCTAATTATATAACCAATACGCTTGACAGTACGACCATTTTTACCTTAAAAAACCTCAAAGCAGGAAAATATGCCATGGTAGCTTTGAAAGATGAGGGTAAAAACAACATCTTTGACCAGGGTACGGATAAGATCGCCTTTCTCAAGGATACCATTTCCCTACCCACAGATTCTATATTCCTTCTTACTTTGTTTAGGGAGCTAAAAGATTACAGCGTTCCCCCACCAAACTTTGCGGCGGCTAATAAAATCATTTTCGGGTACAATGGAAAAGACCAAAAATTAAATATCGAACCACTTACTATCCTTCCAGATACGGTTGAAACCTTGATCGCCAAGGAGCCAGAGAAAGATACCCTCAACTACTGGTTTACGCCTTTCGAAGCTGATTCTATTATTTTTAAAATCACTAACGAGCAAAAAGAACAGATAGATACGTTTACGGTTAAAACCAGAAAGCTTGCTGTTGATTCTTTGCTGATCAACCCAGGCCTTAGTGGTACCATCAATTTTGAGGATGATTTTTATCTTCAATCTAACATCCCTTTACTACAAATAGATAGTTCAAAGATTTCAATGATCAATCAGGATTCGATTCCGGTAAAAATCAATTTGGCCCTGGATTCTTTGAAAAATCAAGTGCAATTCGATTTTGAAAAAGAACCCAATCAAAGCTATTTTATAAATCTGCTTCCCGGAGCCTTAACCGACTTTTTTAGATCTACCAATGACAGCCTTAATTACAGATTAGCAACAGGTAGCTATGCAGACTACGGAAATTTGAGACTAAATATTTCGGGAGCCATCAGCTTTCCGATGATCATTCAACTAACAGATGAAAATGGTACTGTAAAACGGGAAATCTATGCTACGGAGCCCAGGATATTCGAATTTAATACCCTGGATCCCGGGAACTACCTGGTACGTATATTATTTGACACCAACCAAAATAGACAGTGGGATACCGGTAATTATCTGCAAAAAATTCAACCTGAAAGGGTTGTCTATTATCCACAGCTTATTGAAATGAGGCCCAATTGGGAGTTAGAACAGACTTTTACGGTATTACAGTAAAGCTATCCCGGTCTTCCAGGAACTTCAGGTTTTCCCTGACCGTATTGATATGCTCTTTTTGGAGCGTTCCATAAAGCACTTCTTCTTTCTCGGAAAATACCATGCGCTCCCCCAGACTGTCGTAGATAGCTGAATGTCCAAGATATTCATGCCCATTATTGTCACTTCCAATACGGTTTACGCCAATGCAATAGGCCATATTTTCAATCGCTCTGGCTTTTAGCAATGCATCCCAGGCATTTACTCTGGGTTTAGGCCAGTTAGCAACATAGACCAGAACATCATAATTCTCTGTATTCCTGGACCAAACAGGAAACCGAAGGTCGTAGCAGATCAACGGGCAAATCTTAAATCCTCCATAATTAACAATAACTTTCATCTTGCCAGCCTTATATATTTTGTCTTCTCCGGCAAAAGTAAAAGTGTGTCTTTTGTCATAGTCCACAATCTTACCGTTCGGGGCCACAAAACACATTTTGTTATAATAGTTCCCCGACTTATAAAAGGCAATGCTTCCTAAAATTGCTGCCTGTTTAACCGACGCCTGTTCTTTCATCCAGGCAATGGTTTCGTTTCCCTGGCTGTTTGCGACATTTTTAGGAGTCATGGTAAAGCCGGTGGTAAACATCTCTGGTAAGATAATAAGATCTGTACCTGGCTTTATCTCTTCAATTCTTTTTGAGAAATAATCGCGGTTTGCCGAAGGGTTTTCCCAAACTAAGGGAGCCTGAACCAGGGCAACATTAAGTTCACTTTTTTTGCTCATAGTTGTTATGTGGAAGACTCTAACAAATCAATCAATGTAGTATTGCCCTGCATTTTAGCATGATCTAATGCAGTATTTCCCCTGGCATCTTTGGCGCTTAAATCCGCCCCGTGATCAATAAGCAATCTTGCGATACTCTCCCGGTTGAAGGTAGTTGCAAATATTAGGCAGTTGGCCCCCATCGCATTCATCGCATTAAGATCTGCTCCTGATTCTATTAGCAGTTTAGCAATTTCACCAAATCCCTTAAAACAAGCCCCCATAAGAGCCGTATTCCCCGAGGCATCACGTTCATCAATAGCCGCGCCCTTATCTAAAAGAAGCTGTGTAATCTCATAATGGTTATAGTAACTTGCCAAAATTAACGGACTGGAGCCTCTCTGGTCTTTAACATTAACCAGGCCTGGGTTATCGGTTAAGAGCCGGCTAATCTTTTCCAAATTTCCTTCCCGTATCTGGTTAAAAAAATGTTCTTTTCGTGTTGCTTCCATTTCTTTTAAATGTATAAAAAAACTAGCACTTTAAAGGCCTTGTTCTGACGGTAAATTATTCATAAAAAAAATGTTTTTTTTAAAGTAAAACACATTCTGGGTATATGCGCCGAACTGCCCAATATTCAGGATCTCGCAGGTCATAAATCTAGCACATAACTCTATAAGTTTTATATATGAAAAATATGGGGTTTATCAATAAAGGTTATTGTAAATTTGAGTAGAAGTGAATCAATAATCTATTTAATCTCGTAGCAATGGAAAACAATAAAGACACTAGCACATCACCCCACGGTTCAAATCACAACAGTAGCGCCGAAGAAATGTGCCCTTTTCTGAATGGGACACTAAAACAAGGAGCCGGAGGCGGTACCTCAAACCGAGATTGGTGGCCTAATCAATTAAAATTAAACATTCTTCGTCAACACTCTTCCCTATCTAATCCAATGGGAGATGCATTCAATTATGCCGAAGAATTTAAGAGCATAGACTATGATGCCCTTAAGCAAGATCTTTATGAGCTAATGACAAATTCCCAGGATTGGTGGCCCGCCGATTACGGCCATTATGGACCCCTTTTCATTCGTATGGCCTGGCACAGTGCCGGGACATATCGTATCGCGGACGGTAGAGGTGGTGCAGCATCGGGAACTCAGCGTTTTGCCCCTTTGAACAGCTGGCCAGATAACGCAAATCTTGATAAGGCGCGTTTGCTTTTATGGCCAATTAAGAAGAAATATGGTAAGAAAATCTCCTGGGCAGACCTAATGATTCTTGCCGGTAACTGCGCTCTGGAATCTATGGGTTTTGAAACCTTTGGTTTTGCTGGAGGCCGAGAAGATGTTTGGCAGCCCGAAGAAGACATTTATTGGGGTTCAGAAGCGGAGTGGTTAGGAGACAAGCGGTACACAGGTGACCGGGAGCTCGAGAACCCTCTTGGAGCCGTTCAGATGGGATTAATTTATGTGAACCCTGAGGGTCCAAACGGTAACCCTGATCCAATCGCAGGCGCCAGAGATATCCGTGAAACCTTTGGGAGAATGGCTATGAATGACGAGGAGACTGTGGCCCTAATTGCAGGAGGACATAGTTTTGGTAAAACTCACGGCGCTGCTGATCCCGATAAATATGTTGAAAGAGAGCCGGCGGCGGCAGGAATCGAAGAGCAAAGCCTGGGTTGGAAAAACAATTTTGGTAGTGGGAAGGCCGGAGATACGATCACCAGTGGTTTGGAAGGAGCTTGGACTACTACCCCCACAAAGTGGAGTAATAATTTCTTTGAAAATCTATTTGGCTACGAATGGGAACTTACGAAGAGCCCGGCGGGTGCTCATCAATGGACACCAAAAGGAGGCGCAGGCACTGGCCTGGTACCCGATGCTCATGACCCGGCTAAGAAACATGCCCCATTTATGCTTACAACAGACCTTTCCTTGCGTATGGACCCGGCCTACGAGAAAATTTCAAGGCGTTTTTATGAAAACCCGGATGAGTTTGCCGATGCCTTCGCTCGGGCCTGGTATAAGCTAACGCACCGTGATATGGGCCCGATTGCTCGCTATCTTGGCCCGGAAGTACCTGGCGAAGAGTTAATTTGGCAAGACCCAATACCATCGGTTTCAAATGAATTGATAAACGATCAGGACATCAGTGCGCTAAAAAGCAATATCCTTTCATCAGGACTTTCGGTATCCGAACTGGTATCAACTGCCTGGGCTTCTGCGTCAACCTATCGCGATTCAGATAAGCGCGGAGGTGCCAATGGTGCACGTATTAGACTCGCTCCGCAAAAGAATTGGGAAGTTAACAAGCCTTCACAGCTAAGCAATGTGCTTGACACCCTGGAGCGCATTCAAAATGAGTTTAATAGTACACAATCCGGTGGGAAACAGGTTTCCCTGGCAGACCTAATCGTTCTTGGAGGATGTGCTGGTATAGAACTTGCTGCAAAGAATGCAGGCCATGAAATCACCGTACCTTTTTCGGCTGGTAGAGCAGATGCCTCCCCTGAGCAAACAGATACAGCATCTTTCTCTATCCTGGAGCCCAGAGCTGATGGTTTCCGTAACTATGTAAAAGGCAACTATGAGATGTCAGCGGAGGAAATGATGGTAGACAAAGCACAATTGTTGTCGCTGACCGCGCCTGAAATGACAGTTCTTTTGGGAGGTATGAGAGTGCTAAATACGAATTTTGACCAATCCAATCTCGGTGTCTTTACAGAAAGTCCGGAATCACTTACTAACGACTTCTTTGTTAATTTACTTGATTTGAATACAGCCTGGAAGGCGACTTCTGAAGCTGACGAAGTATTTGAAGGCAGTGATCGCGCTTTAGGCCAGGTAAAATGGACAGGAAGCCGTGTAGACCTTATTTTTGGTTCAAATACAGAACTCCGTGCCCTTGCCGAAGTCTATGCCTGCGAAGATTCTAAAGAACGTTTTGTACAGGACTTTGTGGCTGCTTGGGCTAAAGTGATGAATTTAGATCGCTTTGACCTTGCTTAATTTCTAGGTTGAATAAGATATCTTTAATTTAAACAGGTGGTTTGATATCAAACCACCTGTTTTATTTCCAATAAAAGGGATAATGCTAAAAGTCATACTATAGCTATATAATTTTTAGGTATTTTCCTACGTTATGATTGGTAGCTGAATTATTGCATTCAAAAACCAAATACCAAAGTGGAAACCCTAACTACCAATTTTCTTATCAAAGATTCGCCTGCAGCCGTATCTATTGTAGATACTAATATGTGCTTTATCAGTCACTCTGACGTTTGGCTTAAAGCCTTTAAAATCAAAAAGAAAAACATTATAGGAAAACCCTTTTATGATGTTATTCCCAACACGCCTCCAGAGTTGAAAAAAATTCATAAGGAGGCACTTAAGGGTAATGCTAATGCCAGCCGTGGAACAAAATTTGTATCTGAAAAAGGCCGTATTCAATGGTTAAAATGGAAAATCAATCCCTGGAGAAATGAAGGTGGCACGGTAGGAGGCTTGATCATGGTAATGGAAGATATCACAGAGGAGAAAAAACAGGAAGAGCTTCTGTTAAAAGCAAAAAGTGTTGCCAGAATAGGTGCATGGGAATGCGATCTTACTACGAATACCCTCCATTGGACAGACATGACCAAGGAAATTCACGAGGTGGGTTCGGACTATATCCCCTGCCTGGAAGAAGGCATTAATTTCTATAAAGAAGGAGAACACCGCCAAAGGATTACCGAACTTGTTAGCGAAGGAATAAGTGATGGTACGCCATGGGATACAGAACTTCAGATTGTCACTGCCAAAGGCAAGGAAGTCTGGGTAAGAGCCAAAGGTGAAGCCGAGCTTGTCAATGGTAATTGCGTTCGCTTATATGGCACCTTTCAGGACATAGATGAGAAGAAAAAAAACGAATTAAAATACCAGATTCTTTCAGATCGCCTCGCTATTGCTACCAATGCCGCCGAGATTGGGATATGGGACTACGACCTGGTAAATAACATCCTGGTATGGGATGATCATATGTACCGTCTTTACGGAATTCAAAAAGACGACTTCACAGGAGTGGTAGAGGCCTGGGAATCCTGTGTGCACCCAGAAGACAAAGAGCGTTGTAATGAAGAAATAGAAATGGCTGTAAACGGAGAGCAAGAATTCAAGACTGAGTTTAGAGTAGTTTGGCCCAATAAAGAAGTTAGGTATCTAAGAGCCGAGTCTGTAGTGAAACGGGATTCAATGGGTAAGCCGATACGAATGATAGGCACAAACTGGGATATAACCAAAGAAAAGACTGCAGAGAAAAAACTGAAAAGCCTTTTGGATATTAGTAGCGAGCAAAACAACAGTCTTCTAAATTTTGCGCATATAGTTTCTCATAATTTACGCTCGCATACAAGCAACCTCTCTATGCTCTCCGGTTTTCTATCAAAAGAAGAGAATATCGATGAACAAAAGCACCTATTAAAAATGCTTTCTGAGGCCACAGAAAGTCTAAACGAAACCGTATTGCACTTAAACGAGGTGGTTCTGCTTAAAACAGGGGCCATTGAAAAAATGAAGCCTGTTAACTTATATGAAACGCTCAAAGGCGTTGAAAAAAACTTAGGTGTACTGATAAAGGAGCAAAAAGCCAATTGCATTGTTAATGTCCCTAAAGATCTGCTGATCATGGCGATCCCCGCATACCTGGACAGTATTTTTCTAAACCTGTTTACAAACAGCCTCAAGTACAGAGCTCCCAAGCGCGACCTAACAATTGAGATAGATACAGTCTTGGAGGAGAACAGAGTCAAGGTTTCTTTTGGAGATAATGGTCAGGGAATAGACCTGAAGCGTCATGGAAACCAGATCTTTGGAATGTACAAAACTTTCCACAAACACCCCGATGCTAAAGGCATAGGCCTGTTTATTACAAAAAACCAAATTGAATCCATAAACGGAAAAATCAGTGTAAGAAGCCAGATGAATGTAGGAACTACTTTTCATCTAGAATTTGAAGTTAAGCACAACTAAAGCTATGTACTATGAATACCATTGAAAGCATCTGCATTATTGACGACGATCCCATCTTTATTTATGGTGCAAAGCGAATGCTAAAAGAAGCAGGTTTTTGTAACAATTCTCAGGTTTATGACAACGGCAATGACGCCCTGGCCGGATTGATTGAAATGGCAGAACAAACCTCCACTCTTCCTTCTATTATCTTCCTGGATCTCAATATGCCCATTATGAACGGTTGGGATTTCCTGGATGAATTTGTAAAACTAGAAAACTACGACCCCCAACACACCGCCATTTATGTAATAAGCTCTTCTGTTGATCCCAGAGACCTTATTAGAATTAAGGAAACCAGCGTGATTAGCGATTACATTTTAAAGCCGCTTACGGCCGATGATATTCAAAACATACTAAGGGCGACGGCCTAATCAAAGGGTTTATCTTGTTCCAGGACTAAAGTCCGCTGGCGCAACTTGCGCCATATTTATGGTACCGCTGCCTCCAGTATCATTATAAATAGTCCATTCATTAAAGGTATAGCTACTATTAGCTTTTAACACCTCAGCATTCCGGGAGGCCTTCCCGTCTTCAAATTCGTGGTTGGTACCCGAACCATCTTCACCGACAACTCCAAATACGTCTACAATCTTTGCGAATGGGTCTAGCAGAACCAGATTATCATCCCCGTTAGAATCTGCAGGTCCGTTAGCGGTAACTTCAAGATCTGGCATAAAACCGTATGTTTTTTCAAACTCGGAAGCATTCGATGAGATTGTTAAAGTACTTTCCCCTTGCAACACAAAGGCAGATAAATCTACAGTTCCGCCAGCTTCCAAATTGTCGTTTGTATATCTTAACAGCCTCCATCCGTTTAGATTTACAGCTTCTTTAGCCGCATTATACAATTCAATAAACCTGGCTTCAGGTTTGTTTACAGGATCTGCGATTTCTGAGATAAATACCTGGTCTGAGGACTGTTCACTAAAAGAGCTAAGACAGCGCTCTTCCAAAAAGGATATATCGTTAAGATCTCTGATAATTAGCTGGTAGCTGCTATTCCTCTTTACAAGCACCCCTGAAATTGAACCGTTTCCATTAGGGAGTATTTGATTTTGAAATGTAGAAAAACCACTGTTGAGCAATCCAATTTTATTACCAGAACAGTTTAAAAGCGTTTTGATAGTTTCCTCTTTGGGTTCGGCAAAGGAAGCCCCAAGATCTTGTTGAGCTATTTCAACATCGGTCAGGGTGATAAGAGTTCCTAAAATCTCATCTTTAAGCTGTTCAATACCCAGGTTCATCGATTGCAGGGAAATCTCGTTGCTACAAGTAATCTTAATGTGGCTGGTAACTGCATTGGCAGGAAGCCTTCCTACGCTTGTATTTCCAAAAACGGAAAACGCCCCGCCCAGTTCATAAGTTTCATTGCGCTTTCCCAAATACAATCCTCTTAAACTAATTCTAACCTTGGCTCCGGCAGGATAAAATTGATAAGAGTCTCTCAGATCTATTTCAAACAGGAGTCCATCAGTTGCCCGCTCAAAAGCATTTTGGAGATAGAGGGCGCCAAAAAAATTGCCTGCTCGATCGGAAGAAGCTACATAAGCCTCCAGGGTTGCATTTTCCAGAATTCGTATGGTTTCTCCAGTATACATTGCCTTAAGCTCTGCAAAACTAATAGCTTCTTCAGATGCCTCAGAGCAGCTTATCTCCGGGCTATCGAAATTTGAATCTTTTATGCAGGAAGAAAAGGGTAAGGTAAAAATTACAATAAAAACCAGTCCAGTAAAGATTGCTATTCTCATCGTAGATTGCTAAAAACTAACAGAAAGATTTAAAAAATAGGTCCTGCCAAAGCCATACCAATGTTTGGGTCCGAAAGACGGCCTGCCACTTAAATTATCTCGTAATAACTGCCCGTAATTACCATTCCTGCTTTGTTCGAAACCACCGGTTCTGAAAACCGTGTCAAACACATTGCTTATGCTTGCAAAAAGACTAATATACTTGCCATCAAACAGCCATGATTTTCCTCCAATAATGTTGAACAGATAAAAATCATCTAACTTCTTTTGCCTTAGCAAGCCACTTAGTTTTTCGGAAGTGATTTCTCTAAACTCCCTCCCCGTTTCGGGATCTAGTTTAAAACTTTGCGTTCTCCTTATGGCGGATATATCAATGTAATTATCAGATAAAAAATTGGATGTCGCCGCTATCCACCAGTAGTGCGGTGAACGATATTCCAGGCCAACTGAGAGCGCTTTTTGAGGGCCTTGAGACAATCTGAGCCCCTTTAAACGTGCAACGCCTAGGTCTTGATTGCCGTCAAGAGCTATTAAGTCATCCGGCTCCCCGGCTGTGTCAAAATTAATCGAAACCTCCGGGTCACTGGCAAAGGTATATTTCCCCAGAGCCAAAACCCCACTAAGCTTAACTTCAGAAGACAAATTATAGGATACTCCTATTTCAAGCCCCAAGTGTAGTTTATCCAAACTACTTATTACTTCCTGCACAAAATCGGACCCGACACCTGTATCGACAAAGAAAAAATTGATATCTGTTGTACGTTGAAATCTCGAATAGAAACCTGATATTCGGGCAGAGAGTTTAGACAGGCGTGCCCGGTAGCTTACATCAATTGTTGTTAACTTTTCACTTTCAATATCTGGAACCACCTCGTTTTGTTCACGAGGGTTTATGAATACTTTTTGCAGAAGTGGCGCTCTAAATTGGATAAGGGCATTTGCCGTAATGAAGTGTCTCCCCGTAATTTGATACGAGACAGCTGTTTTCCCTCCAATATTTGAAAACACAATGGGAGCGGTATTGCCTTCAGAATTGTCTGGGAAACGGCCATTTTTAAATTTTCCTTCCCTCTCAAAATTGGACTTAGAATACATCCCTGAAAGATGGGCTCCCCATTTCTTTCTTTTATACCGAAGTTGAACAAATGTTTGAAACCGTCGGGCAGAAAGTTCATAATTGTAGCCAAAAATGCTTCCTTCATTCTTCTCACCAGGTCCATTAATATCATTGGAAGTATTTGAAAAAGGATCGATATCTAGATGAAATTCTGCTCCGAGCAGGTCTTTAATCCTGGCAAAGTTTTTCGAATGCAATTGCCTGAATGTTGCTCCGAAATCAATATTCAACCGGTTTGAAATCTTGAGATTCGCATTGCCGTTAGCCGTGATTTGCGTATCAGCCACGATGTCGTCCTGCAACAGATAAGCAGCCCTACCTAAGCTAGCCTGATTAGAATTGGCCAGATACAAGCTTTGCCAGGAAATCTGAGGTTCTTCCAGAAATGCCGTCTTGCTTAGCTCAGCATTTACAAAGTTTGCCCCAATAGGACTATTGACATGAAAACTGGGTAAATAGCGATAATAGGTGGGATCAGGATTTGGCGCATCAAAATAGCTCAAACGACTTTTTCTAGTGTTTCCGCTTTGAATGGCAATACCAGTATTCAATTTGAAGTGCTTACTTTCAAAAAAATGATTGAAAATAAAAATTGGCTGATGAATTCTTCTTTCTCTGGAATTCCTTAGTTCTCCGTTTTGCATCCCCCAATAAGGATTATAGGTTCGGCCTGCGAGCCGATATATCTCTTCGGTTATCGGGGCTGAGCTTCCCCTTCGGTTCGATGCCAGAAAAGCGGTAAGACTAAGGTTATTGCGCTTATTAAGTTTATAATCCAAAGCGCCAAAAACAGAATAGGCATCGTATAAGGTACCGTCTATTTGTCCTTCTTGTGCCCAGCGCCTTGAGGCAGCGATCGCATAGGTGAATCCTTTGCCGCTCTGTCCTGAATTATACGTTGCCATAAGCCTTCCCAAATACGTTCTATTTGACACAGAACTTGAAAGCCGCAATCCAGGGGGCTGCTTCGAAGGTCTTATATCAATATTAGTGGTGCCTAGAATACCTCCAAAACTGTATTCGTTTGCGTCTGGCCCATGAGAATATTGTTGATTTCGGGTTACATCATTCAGACCTCCCCAGTTGTTCCACTGCGGCCTTCCGTTATACATCTTGTTCATAGGTATGCCATTTATAAGTACCGCACTGTTTCGGGAATCATAACCCCTTATCCTAAAAAATGCCTGACCGAAGTCGAAAGCAGCTCGATTCAAAAAAACATCTCTGGTGGCCTGCAACATTGGTGTCAGACTATTGTCTAAACCATCGTCGAGGAGGTTATCCTCAGATAACCATATCAAATTGGCATTTCTCTCCTTTTCAATATCTCGATCTAATAGAATATCTCCCAGATCAATCAAGCTTCCTTCAAGGACAATTGGAATGCGCTTTTGTTGATATTCCTCATGATGAATAAGCAGTACAATTGTTCCTTTAACGGATAAAGTCAATACAAACCTTCCTTCCTCATCCGTCATTTCCTCCAAAGAAGTTCCTTCGATCTTAATTAGCACCTCAGAAAGTGCCCGAAACTCTCTTGATGACCGCACTACGCCTTCAATTATGCTTCCCTGAGAGCTTGAGTTCTGAAAACCCAGCATTAGAATTAAAAGGATGAAATACCGCATTTGTTTCCCTATTAAGAATGGTAAAAAACAATGTTTTGTATTGTGGTAGGCGAAGATATTTCGCGAAGTTGCAAGTTCCTTGCAGGGCAAAAGGACAACTTGGCTTTCCAAGATTTGAAACTACAGTTGTTCAATTATGTTTATTAGAGCGCTTCTTATTTGTTGGTTGTCTTTCAATACATTCGCTTTCCCACAAGATGGCGGTAATTATAGGATTAGGACCGTAGCGTTCTACAACACCGAAAATCTATTTGACATCGTCAATGATTCCCTGACTTTTGATGATCAAAGAACCCCAGATGGGAAGGATGGCTGGAACGCAGTCAGGTACCAACTAAAAATAGGGCATATTGCCAAAGTACTGTCAGAAGTTGGAAGGGAGAAAACAGGTTCATCACCCGACCTCATTGGCCTTTGCGAGATTGAAAATTATGCCGTTTTAGAAGATCTGACTACGAACATCTATCTGGCTGCTCAAGATTATGGTATTATACACTACGATTCTCCAGACGAGAGGGGTATTGATGTAGCCTTGTTATATAAAAAAGGGATATTTCTACCTGATTCCTTTAAAAGCCATCGCCTTTTACTTTTCAATGAGGAGGGAGAAAGAGATTATAGCCGGGATCAGCTGGTGGTCGGTGGTTGGTTAGATAATGAGTACTTATATCTCCTCGTAAATCACTGGCCTTCGCGTAGTGGAGGAGCGCTAAGGAGTAGACCTTTTAGAAAAGCTGCTGCCCTCTTAAACAAAAGAATATTAGATTCTTTATTGCTTTTAGATCCTGATGCCAAAATCATTAATATGGGTGATTTTAATGATAACCCTGTAGACCCAAGTTTAAAGAAAACACTTAAAGTGGGTGTACTCAAAGATAGTTTGCAGACACCCGGCCTATACAATCCAATGGAACTGTTTTATAAAAAAGGTTTCGGAACCCTTGCCTACAGGGATGAATGGAGCCTGTTCGATCAGATCTTCTTTACACGAACCTTACTTAGCAAGGATTTTAAAACCTATTCTTTTTGGAAGGCAGGAATTTACCGCCCGGATTACCTGATAACACCACATGGAAGATACAAGGGCTATCCGTACAGAACATATGCCTCAGGCGTTTATACAGGGGGTTATAGCGATCATTTCCCTGTATATGCATACTTTATCAAGAAGGAAGAATAGGCTTACTGAGGCATTACCAGCTTAATATTGCGCCATTTTACTTTGATACCACCCCCGTCATGGATCTGTAGGGCGATAGAACCCTCTCCCGCTCCTATTTTCTCATCGGTAATCGAAACCATTTCTACGCCGTTAAGCCAGGAGGTCAGTTGATTACCAACAACCCTGATCTTCATGGCATTCCATTCACCCTCTTTCAATACACTCTCCTTGGCGGCCTCGGGTTTAATCAACCAGCCCCTCCCATAGGATTCGTAAACGCCGCCGGTATGCTTTCCGGGCGGTGCAACTTCTACCTGCCAACCGCTTACTTTAGTCCCTTCAACGGTAGAGCGGATAAAAACTCCACTATTGCCATCGGCTTCCTGAAAAAACTCCAGGTTGAGCTCAAAATCTTTGTAGTGCTCGTTGGTGGCCAAATACCCGTATTGCTCGTCGGGGCCGCTTTCGGAGACCAGCAAGCCGTCTTCTACATACCATTTTTCCGTTCCATAGATTGTCCAGCCTGTAAGGTCCTTCCCATTAAACAACTCCTTTTCCTGAGCTAGTAAGCTCGTGGATGACAGTACGCAAAGTAACAATGTAGATAGTTTCATTTCTAGATTTTAAATTAAGAATTAGTTGAACCAAAGTCCCCAGGGGATCCTACTGAGAATAAGGAGCAATCCAAGGCCGTAGAAAAGCGCGATGCTTTTAAATTTCTTCTTTGGTTCTACAGTCTTCTTATGACGAGACCATCCAACCGTGATCAGGGCAATAGCCATGATATTGGTTAATGGGTGCTCTAGCGCTAATAGTCGGGCGGCAGAATTCATCCCTCCCATGCCCAGTTCCTGAATGGCTTTCAAACCATTTGTTGAGACAAAATAAAGAATCAGGCCCAAAACCAATTGTAAATGTGAAAGAATGAGTGCGAAAAGGCTTATACGAAAGTCTTTTTCGAAAGCAAACTCCCGATTTTTTACATAGCCGGTAAGGGCATTAACAAAGGCGATAATTAATATGGCCAAAACCACATATGCCAGGTAAGAATGAACATTTTGAAGGATTTCCATGGATGATTTTTTAGTGCATTAAAAATACTACTTTTTGACAATAAAAAAACCCCCGATTAAACATCGGGGGTTTTTACATTCGAATTTTGCTACTTGCTTAAAAAGCGTATCTAGCGCTTAAATTCCATGTCCTTCCAAATCCAAAAAATACTTTGTTAGATACATCAATGCCCCTGTAAGTTGCATTGGAGCCATCTGCAAATGTATTGGTCAAAGACTCAGCAATATACTCGGCATCAAAAAGGTTATTTACATTTAATGCCACACTGATAGCATTTTTGCTACCAAAATTAAACTTATAATACGCACCAACATCCACGAGATTGTAGCTAGGCAGTCGTAACGAGCCTTGATTATCCGGATCGTCAAAATCCTCAGCTGAGATCTGAGCGAATAGTCGGGAAGCTGTAAACAAGCTCGTGCTTATCTTCAGATCCTCAATTGGCCTGATGTTCATTTCGATAAATGAAGTGAACTGTGCAGCATCACCCACCTTAACGTCATCGAGATATAAGGTTACATCATCTACAAAATTTCTACTATCATCAAATGCCGGACCAGTTACATCTCCCCCATACTCCCAATTACCAATAGAAAGCATACCTCTGAAATCTAAGGCAGCAGAAGCGCGGTAATTTGCCTCGATTTCAAGGCCGGTATGAATTTGCTCTACCCCAGGTAAATTAGCATTTCCTTCATCTCCATTAAATTCAGTAGATACCGAAATAAATCTGTCTGTCCAGCTAGTCCTGTAAATATTAATTTTCGTCCTAAAATCACCTAAATTGAGGCCATAACCGGCTTCTAAGCCAAACACTTTTTCATTGCGAAGGTCTGGGTTTAGGTCATTGTCAAAATTTAGGTAGACAGCATCAAATAAAGGTTGCTTCGAATAGTACCCTGCATTGAAAAATACGTTGTTGGCTTCGTTAATATTGTAATTAAGGCCACCCTTTATATTTCCACCGAGGATATTTTCCCAGTCGGTTTCCTGTGCCGGGTCTGAATCTAAATAGTTAAAGTAGTCAATTCTCTTAAAGCCTTGTTGCGACAATCCTCCCTGTATAAAGGCAGATACCACTCCATTTGAATACTCTAACTGACCAAAAGCTCCTGCCCAACGCACTAAGCCATCATTGTAATAATCTAGCTTTTCATCGTCATCTATGCTTCTAAAAACATTCCAAAGTCCTGCAAGGTCTGATTCTACTTGCTGAGTGATTACGTTAAACGGGTTATTTATGTCGTCATTGTCTCTATAACCGTCCGCTCCAAGTAAATTATCTACTCTTCTGTAGTGGATTCCTTTGTAACTTCTTAAATCGATCCCGACATCCCAATTCCATTTATCATTTATCTCAGTATGGAAGTTAGCAATTGCACCAAACCAGTTATGGGAGTTAATAGAAGCCCTGCGGATAAACCCATTTCTTCTGTTTACTCCAGGTAGGTAGTTAGGGTCATCTGGGTCTCCAAAATCATTTAGGCCGTCATCGTTTACAATAAAAGTTCCTGTAATCGGGTCTAAGGTGTTCCCGAAAACAAAACCATTATTAAAAGTGGTTTCCGTACCTGAATTAGAAGAAACTATGGCATCCCAAAGTACTGCTCCACTGTCGTCACGGAATCTGCTGGAGCTTGCAAAATTACCTCCAAGTCTTCCAATATCACCTGTTCCTCCACCTCTTCCGTACGAAGCGTAAACAGAAGTGGACAAAGTAGATTTGTCATTAACCTTCCACTCCCAGTTAAAAGAAGTAACAGGCTTATGATAAAAATTACGTCTCCAGTTAAATTCCTCTCCGTTTAAAAGGCCGTGATTAAAATTGTATCGCGTTCCAAACTCTAAGAATTGTTCAATGTTTGCCGTATTAAAGAAACTAGACGTCCTTTGATTGTGAACTTGGGGAGCCCCGGTTAAGATAAACTGAAAATTATGTTTGTCATTGGGTTCATATCCCAATCCGATAAAGTAGTTATAGCCTTCAAATTCTGTGCCCTGAACATACCCATCACCTGCGGTTCTACCCAGCAAAACTGAAGCTGCAAAGCCGTTTTCCAGTTTTCCGGTATTGTATGAAACATTTGTTTTTAAATATCCGTCATTACCGCCACTAAAGGTTACTGCTCCTCCTTCTTCCTTTTCTGTAGACTTGGTAATAATATTAATAGTTCCTCCAACAGAAGAGATCGCCAGTTTCGAAGAACCCAGTCCTCTTTGTACCTGCATGGCTGTGGTAACATCGCTTAGCCCGGCCCAGTTACTCCAGAAAACTCTACCATTCTCCATATCGTTTACTGGAATTCCATTGATCATGATGGCCGAGTTTTGAGAGTCAAACCCGCGAATATTGATCCTTCCATCTCCAAATCCACCACCTGTTTTAGTCGTGTAAATTGATGGTGTTGTTTTGAGTATTTCTGGCAACTCTTGAGAACCAAGCTTTTCTTGAATTTCTGATGCTCTAATTGTTGATACAGCCACAGGGGTTTCCCTGTCTTTAGCAATATCTAAAATTCCTGTTACAATAACGCCTTCCAATTCTTGAGCATCTGGCTGTAGTGAAATGGTTCCAATACTACCAGCAGAAGTAAAGCTCATTCTTTGCGTTACAAAACCTACATAAGAAATAACCAGTGTTCCGGAGCTTTGAGAAACTTCTATACTGAAATTTCCATCAAAATCGGTCGAAACCCCGTTAGAAGTACCTTCCTCTAGTACTGTTGCTCCTGGTAATCCGCCACCCAGTTCACCGTCTACCACGGTGCCTGTGACTGTCCCTTGCGAAAATGCCATTGCCGTGATAAAAAACGCGGCAATTGCGAAGTACATTTTTTTCATTTTTAGTGTTATTTAGTTTTCAATTCCTGTGCAAAAGTGCTTCATTTTAGGCACCTTGGCATTAAGCGAATGTTAAATTAGTAACAGTAAATTTAACATAAATTTTTCATAAAATCCCCTGAAATAGAAGAAGTTATTAAGGGTTATTTTAGTACTGAAGAAAACTAGGATGAACTCTTAAAATATTGCAGAAGTTGTAATGTTGAGCTATCGTGTTTGCTGATTTGTGAATTCTCGATATCCTTTAAAATCTGAGAGGCTAATTGCTTCCCTAGCTCTACGCCCCACTGGTCATAACTGAAGATATTCCAGATAACGCCCTGAACGAAAATTTTGTGTTCATATAGCGCGATAAGGGCTCCCAGGCTGGCCGGAGTAAGTTGCTCTATAAGGATGGTCGTTGTGGGCTTGTTGCCCTCAAAAACTTTGAAGGGGATTAATAGTTGCTTTTCCCGGTCAGATAATTTAGTCGTTTCCAATTCCAAGCGCACCTCCTCGGCAGTTTTCCCGTTCATCAATGCTTCTGTCTGCGCAAAGAAGTTGGCCATAAGTTTGTTGTGATGGTCTGTATCTCCGTGCAATGATTTTTTAAAGCCGATGAAATCTGCCGGGATCAGTTTAGTTCCCTGATGTATCAATTGAAAAAAAGCGTGCTGCGAATTGGTGCCGGGCTCTCCCCAGATAATTGTACCTGTTTCATATGCCACACTGTTCCCATCTCTGTCTGTGCTTTTACCATTGCTTTCCATAATTCCCTGTTGCAGATAGGCCGAAAACCTACTTAGGTATTGGCTATACGGAATAATGACTTCGGTTTCTGCATTGTGGAAATTGTTATACCAAACACTTAAAAGCGCCAGAATCACCGGGATATTTTCTTCGAAAGAGGCGTCCTTAAAGTGAACGTCCATCTCATGGGCACCACTTAGAAGCGCATCATAATTTTCAAAGCCAATGGCTAACGAGATTGAAAGGCCCACAGCACTCCAAAGAGAAAATCGCCCACCTACCCAATCCCACATAGGGAATACATTTTCGGCTGCAATTCCGAATTCTGCAATCTTTGCAGAGTTTGTAGAAACCGCCGCGAAGTGCTTCGCAATATCGCCTTGCGTTGCCGACTTGAGAAACCATTTCTTTATGGTGGTAGCATTACTAAGGGTTTCCTGTGTGGTAAAGGTTTTGGATACTACAACAAATAAGGTGGTCTCGGGGTCTAATTCCTTTAGGATCTCATGAACATGATCTCCATCTACATTGCTAACAAAATGCACCTTAAGATGATTCTTGTAAAACTTCAGGGCTTCTGTAACCATGGCCGGACCCAAATCGGAACCTCCAATGCCAATATTTACCACATCGGTAAATGCCTTCCCGCTATATCCTCTTCGCTCAGCTGAGATAACAGATTCTGAAAAGGATTTTATCTTCTTTTTTACCTCAAAGACCTCGGGAATAATATTTTTTCCGGCAACCAGTACCGTATCGTTTTCTTTTGCTCGCAATGCGGTATGCAACACAGCTCTATCTTCGGTTTGGTTGATGTGCTCTCCTTTAAAGTAACTGTGTATTGCCTCTTTTAATTCTACTTCCCGTGCAAGTTGAAAAAGTAAATCTAAAGTGCTATCTGTTGCTAAATGTTTGGAATAGTCTACAAAGAAGTCACCCAACATTACACTAAACCTGGCCGCTCGGTCAGGATCTTCTTTGAAAAGTCCTTTTAAAGAAAGCTCTTGGTTTTCGTTATAGTGTTTTTGTAGTTTTTTCCAGGTTTCTGTGGCGGTAGGGTTAGTGTTCTTCAGCGCCATGCTATTGGTTAAGGGTTAGCAATTCTTCATCAGGCTCAGGCTGTTCAGGAAATTCTATACAATCTAATTGCATCTTTATCGGATCAATTTTTTCGAAATACGCTGGCCTCAGAGGTTCGGCAAGAGGTTCTGCCGCCGGAAGTTCTTCACGAAGCGGATCTACTTGTCTTCCATTTTTCCAGAAGCGATAGCACACATGCGGCCCTCCGGTATTTCCTGTCATACCTATCCATCCGATCACGTCTCCCTGACGTACAAATTCTCCGCGTTTTACTTTTTGCTTTCGCATATGAAGATATTGCGTGCTATAGGTGCCGTTATGCCTGATCTTAACGTATTTACCATTACCACCTCTGCGCGTAGATTCGGTTACCGTGCCATCGGCCGTTGCCAAAATAGGAGTGCCAATTGGGGCGGCGTAATCTGTGCCTTTGTGAGGCCTTACCTTATAACCGTAATAGCGTATTCTTCGCTTTAGATTATAACGGGAAGAAAGTCGGCCAAACTTAAGAGGGGCTCTTAGAAAGGTCCTCCTTAAATTATTGGCTTCATCGTCGTAATATTCCCTGATATCAAGTGAGTCATCGTGATGAGCAAAGGCGTAGAAAGGGGTCCCTCTATGTTCAAAATAGGCTGCTTCTATATGCCCTGCACCGGCATAGATAGAGTCGTTAATATACTTCTCCTTATACAGGATTTTAAATTTGTCTCCGGCTTCCAGCTTAAAGAAATCTATGGTCCAGGCATAGATCTCAGAGAGATTGTGAACCATCATGTAATCAATGTTATTCTCCACAATTACATCAGACAAATTGCCTCCCTGGGGGATGACCCCAGAAGCTTCGCGTTCAACGAATTTTACCTCCTTACGGTCTTTATATGCGCGTACAGAATCTCTAAAATCTACTACGGTATAATTGATTAAATCATTCTGATATATAAAAACCTCAGCGCGTTCAATGGTGTCTTTAGATTTTAAGATAAGATAAGGTCGCCCTGCACGAATTCTTCGTACATCGAAGGTATCTTTATAATGTTCCGAAACCTGTGCAATTTTTGGATAGTCTACCTTATTGTCAAGCATGATCTCTCCAAAGCTGTCGCCATTTTTAATGGTATCCTGTACAACCGTAAAATCTTCGAGATTAAAACCAAACTCCCTTACTTCCGCGAGCTCTTCAGTGCCTTCTACCGTGGCAAGCACCTCAGTGTTTTTTTGTGGTTTATCTTCTTTACAAGAAATAAGCAGCAGTACTGCTAAAAAGGTGCCCCAATATTTTTGCATGGTCAGTCTCCGATTTTTTCAGGGTTAAAGATATGATCTACCCATTGTTTACCCCAATTATTTAACGCTTCATTTGAATGAATCTCCGGAAAAAATACAACTTTTTGAAAACTGGGTGGCAAATATTCCTTCCAATTGGTACCTCCCGTGGCCTCAATTTCTGAATTTTCCTTATTCAGATATCTATAGGCAGAGCCCATATGCATCAAAGGCCAGTTAACATTTGCATTGATATCCATCTTTTTTAACGCATCTAAAAGGGCTTTATTATGTTTGCTTTCTTCCGGCAAACTAAGATATTTATGGTATATAGTGCTTTCCTTTACTTGCTTGGCAATTCTGATAAAGCGAGGGGTATAGCGATATTCAAATTGTTTTAGTGTTAAAGTCTTCTCTCCGGTCTTGGCATCAGTCGCGCCTTTCTTCCAATAAATGCCCTCGTAGAGCTCTTCTACACTGTCTTTAGAAGAAAATTTATCTCTATCTGTTTGGTGTACTAAATTCTCAAGGCCTGTGGCATAGATCTCAATCATGCGGTACTGGGCAGATTGAAAACCACTCGATGGTAAGAGCGCCATCCTGTAGCGAAGAAATTGCTCTTTTTCCATTCCTCTGATCATAATGCTAAACGAAGATATCAATGCTTTGTAATAGCTGTTTATCCGGTTGACTTTTTCTGTAAAAAAAGGAAGGCTCTGAGATTTGTCATCAACAATCTGTTTTTGTTCGTGCAGAATCAGCTTAAAATAAAGCTCTGTTATCTGGTGATACATTATGAATATCTCCTCGTCCGGAAAATGCGTCCGTGGTACCTGGATGCTCAGCAAAGTATCGAGGTGAATGTAATCCCAATAAGTCAGGTAGCGCTGGTAAAGCAGACCGTCTAAATAGGAGCTCAAATCCTGGCCAGAATCCTTGTATTTTTCTTCAAGTTTGGCAATCTGTGATTCAATACGCTCCTTATTTTTCATGAATCTGAAATTTTGTCAAATGTACACCAAATAAACAAAAATTACAGCCCTGCGAACGCAGTTGAGGTGAGAATCAAAAGTATTGTAACGATTGTTGAAGTTGAGAGACAGCAGGTATGTACCGACCTTAGTCCATGATAATTTTAAATTGATTCTTCAGGCCATTATAGCCATCAAGGTCGGCTTTGATAGAACCCACAGCCAGATCGGCTTTCATTCTAACTGGAATTTTATTTCGGTCGTTAGAAACCCATAGAGAAAGACTTTCTTTTTCCTTAAAGACCCGTCCGGACTGGACGTAAGGCCTGAATTTAAGGCATTCTACTTTGCCAAATTTAGTTCTTAGCACCTCCTTGCCCAGGAATTTAAGGCGAAACTTAAAGATGCCGTCATCATCATAAAGCATTTTCAACTCTATAGATTCTCCTTGCCTTAAGTCTCCTACTTCGTAGTTATTTCGCATGTAGTAAAAGGCGGAGATCAGGTCTTGGATGCTATCCTGAATTGTAAAACTGAATTCTTTGTTATTTTTTTTGTCGTTTAATATGGCAACATCCTTCTTGTGATCAAAATCGATCTCAATGTCTTTAGTATATCCTCCTTCATCTATTTTCCGGATAAATTTATAGGGTTTCCCATCTACCTTGCCAAAGTAGCTCTCATAGGTGTCATCTACTCTAAAGAATAGGCTGGCAAAGCCAGTGGTTTTGCCTTTGCCCACGACATGATATACCGGAACCTCATCTACAACGGCAGTTTTCACCTGCAGAGTAGCATAGCTTGCATTTAAAAATCCGTAGTGGATACGGAACTTAAGCCACTCTCCCGCTTTAAAAGCTGGTTTAATTTCCTGAGCGGTCAAAGACAGACTCAAAAACGTAAAAAGTATGAGGTAATACTTTTTCATGCTTTTCCTTTTTTGGTAAAATTACTAAACAACACTAATCTAATTATTAGTTTATTGTTATTAAAACAACTTTTATTCCAAACTATTGTATCTACGATATAAGGCCTCTTTTTTTAGCTCAAGTTCGGCTTTATTTTTTGTAAGGCGGAAAAATTCGAATAAAAAAAGCCCTGACAGGGAGTCAGGGCTTTTCCTAAATAACCAACCAAACTTTAAATTATGAAAAACCAATACTTAAAGTAATAAGGGAACCACCCCTTATGTCCTACAAATGTAATACAAGAAATACATTACAATATTGGTTTTAACGTTCTTTAACTTGGCTATTAACAATACTTTATGCTTGCCCAATTAAATTTTACAAATCCTTAAGAAAATTGGGGCTAAAGGGTTCCTCTGGAGGCCTGCTCACGCTCTATCGCTTCAAACAAAGCTTTAAAATTGCCTTTGCCAAAAGACTTCGCTCCCTTTCGTTGAATAATTTCAATAAACAGTGTTGGGCGGTCTAAAATCGGTTTTGTAAATATCTGAAGCAAATAACCTTCATCGTCCCTGTCTATCAATATTCCCAATTCTTTCAGGGGCTCTAAATCTTCATCTATCTCTCCAACTCTATCCAAAACATCTTCGTAATACGTTACAGGAACGGTCAAAAACTCAACTCCTCTATCTCTTAGGGCCTTAACCGTTTCTATTACATTATCTGTCGCCAGTGCCATATGTTGTACTCCAGCACCATTGTAGAAATCAATATACTCTTCTATTTGCGACTTTTTCCTTCCATCAGCAGGTTCATTAATAGGAAACTTAATCCTGCCATTCCCATTACTCATTACCTTACTCATTAGGGCGGTGTACTCCGTAGAAATGTCCTTGTCATCAAAAGAAACCAACTGCGCAAAGCCCATAACCTTAGCGTAGAACTGGCACCATTTATTCATTTCGTTCCAACCTACATTCCCTACCATATGATCAATATATTTCAAGCCCACTGAGGCGGGTTGATAATGCGGTTCCCATTTTCTGTAGCCAGGCATAAACACGCCTTTGTAATCCGATCTTTCAATAAAAATATGGACGGTTTCTCCATAGGTATGTATCCCGGACAGTACTACTTCGCCATGTTCATCACTTAGCTTTTTTGGTTCGAAGTAACTTTCCGCGCCTCGCTTGGTTGTCTCCTCATAACTCTTTGTAGCATCATCTACCCACAGCGCAATGGCCTTTACCCCATCTCCATGTGCATCTATATGCCTATTTATATCTCCGCCAGATTTCAAGGGTGAGGTTAATACGAGCCGAATCTTATCTTGTTGAAGCACATAAGAAACCCTGTCTTTGAGGCCGGTTTCCAAACCTGCGTAAGCCAAAGGCTGAAATCCCCAGGCGCTCATATAATAATGTGCTGCTTGCTTTGCGTTGCCCACATAAAGTTCTACGTGATCTGTTCCTAACAGTGGAAGGAAGTCTTCAGCTTCCGGATTCTCTTTTGGTAATTGTAATGAAGTTTTATCTAGTGTTGCCATGATTTTTTTATGAAGTGATTAATAAATACAAAAATGAGGGAATAGTACTCCCCTAGGTTTCACTGAACCTACCACATGGCCCTGAGATGAGCTGTAAGATCAATTCGCATCTTTGACAAAAGCTTTTTTCTGAGGTACAAATATCGGAAAAAACTAGGAGAATTCGGTGAAGTAAAGGCGTTAGATTCAGAAGTTTGGTCAAAAACTTACTGTCCAGGAATGCAAGGCTTAAAGGATAGGCAACTCTTAGAACCAATAACCAACACTAACGAAAAAATTGCCATCCTGAATTTGAGGAGACCAGGAATATAAGATCTGTACCGGGCCAAAGAAAGACTCCCAACCATAGCCCACACCATAGCCCGAAAAATCGGGCTCTGTAAACCATTCGCCAGTTCTAAACAGATCGTCATCAACATTGGAGAAGTTAGCGGCAAAAAGCAAGTGGTTTTTGGGCGCAATTTCATAGTCTAACCGCCCGTAGGCCTTTACGTAGCTATTCCCCGGTAAACTTAAGAACTCATAGCCAAGAAAGGGCACAAAATTATTGATGAGGGAAGCCCCGTAACCGCCAAGAACAAAATCGAAAGAGGTAACATTAGATGTCCCCAGTTTAAATCCTCCTTCGGTCTCCAGATTTAAGGAAAGATCTCCAAACAAGGGGAAAGCCGCGCCCATTCTGGCTTTGGCAATTGAAAACTCCTTAAAGTTATCATTGAAATCGGAAGAGAATAAATACACATGAAAATCGCCATTGAAGTATAATCCTCGTGAGGGAAAATAGCGGTCATCATAGGTGTCGAGTATCAACTTTCCGTAGGCACTTAAGTAATTGCTTTTTTCAAAGAAAGTACGCGAATCATCGTCCAGGACAATAGCCTCATTTTGGTTCGCTGCACTTTCGTTAATCGTGGTCGTACTGTACTTTAGAAATTTATGCTCCAATCCCAAGGTAACACCAAACTCTTCCTGTATTACAGTTTGTAAATAAATCTGGTTGGTAAAGTCAGACACATCCAGGCTGATATTGCTGATATTATCATCATCGGGCACATCAAAATTAGACTGGATGACCTCGTAGTCTATCTCTTCACTGAAGTCGTTGAATCTAGAATTGATCCCAAAACTCCAGTAGAAACCCTTATCTACATAATATTGCAGGTTATACCTAACATTATCACCCAGAATAAAGTCAAAAGAAGCCACATCGTCATCAACCAGGAAATTCTTCCTGGTGAGATTAATGAGTGCTGCGCTTTTGTACAGATCATCGTAATGGGCGCCCATTCTTATCAGCGTTTTATTGGGGTTTTCCCGTAACTTAAGAACAAGATCTTCTCCGAGCCCGTTAGACACCAATTCATATCTGATCGTCTTAAAATTTCCAGTAGCGGCTAGGTTGCTAATGCCCTGTTGTAGCTTCCCAAAGGTAATTCTTTCGGCCAGGTTAAATCGTAACTTTCCCTTGACATAACCCCTGGTGTAATTGTTATTCCCCCTGAGTATGAGCCGGTTTATCATTATGGTATCTTGTGGAGCGATAGGCGGAGATTTTGCTTCGTTCTCTTGTATTTTTGCCAGCGCTTTAAGTTCTTCCAGCTTTAACATGGCAGCCGCTTCCCCTGTTTCTATAATACTTTCTTTCTTGTCAAAGTCTATCACAGAAAAAGCTTCCATATCAGGTTTTATGTAAATGTCTGTCTGCTCAGACTTTTCCTTCATAACACCAACTGTCCGGTAGTTGTTGATCTGCAACAGGATTTCGGTCGCAGATGAAAGCGATTCCCTATCTCTCAGCCCGTGTTGTACATCTACCCCAATTATCAGGTCTGGGCCCATTGCTTTCACCTCAGCCACCGGGTAATTGTTGAGTACACCTCCGTCTATTAGAATCTTACCATCCACCTCCGCGGGTTCGAAGAGCGAAGGAAAAGTACCGCTGGCTAAAATGGCCTCAGGCAGGTAACCCTGGTTCAACAAAACCTCTTTTCCCTTTTCTACATCTGTAGCGATGCAAAAGAAGGGGATTGGCAACTCATTAAAATCATCTACATCCTTAACGTGATAGAGCAGCCTAACCAATTCGTTGTAAATATTCTGACCTCCCGAGATAGCCGGTGGAAAGGAGATCTTAAAATTATTGAAGGGCAAGGTAAGTGCATAGCGTTCAGAATCTTCCTTCTCATAAAATGTCTTGGCGCTTCTGGGTAGGTTGTCCTGGATAAGATTGGTAAAGTCTGTCCCTCTGAAAATAGAATCTAAAGCTGAGGCTGAATAGCCCGATGCATATAAGGCACCAACAATGGCTCCCATACTGGTGCCGCCAATGTAGTCTATTTGCACTCCTGCCTCCTCAATCACCTTTAGGGCTCCAATATGGGCCAGGCCTTTAGCTCCACCCCCACTGAGCACCAGTCCAACCTTAGGAGGTGGATTTTCCGCGTTTTGTTGTGCGAAAAGCGGGAAGGCTAAGAAAAAGAACCCCAGTAAAAAGCCTACTTTTTGCATGATTGGGACAGGTGTTTAATGAAAGCTCTCATATATTTTTTTTGCCTTAGCCACTCCAATGGTTTTGGTGAGGGCCTCTATTGAAGCCTCTTTTATTCTTTTTACAGACTTGAAGTGTTGCAGCAATTCATTTACGGTTTTTTCACCAATTCCTTCGATACTCTCAAGTTCGGAATTTATCGCTGCCTTACTTCGCTTATTTCTGTGAAAGGTAATACCAAATCGGTGCGCTTCATTCCTCAATTGCTGAATAATTTTCAGAGATTCAGATTTTTTGTCGAGATAAAGCGGGATGGGGTCGTCAGGAAAGTAAATTTCCTCAAGGCGTTTAGCAATCCCGATAATGGCAATCTTTCCTCGTAGCCCAAGGACTTCAAGGCTTTTAAGAGCGGAGGATAATTGCCCTTTTCCGCCATCTATAACGATAAGCTGTGGCAAGGACTGGGCTTCATTTAACAATCTTTTGTATCGTCTGAACACCACCTCTTCCATAGAGGCAAAATCATCTGGCCCCTCTACGGTTTTTATGTTAAAATGCCGATACTCTTTCTTGGATGGCTTGCCATTTCTGAAGACCACGCAGGCCGCCACCGGGTTACTCCCCTGGATATTAGAATTGTCAAAGCATTCAATGTGTTTTGGGGCATCGGAAAGACGAAGGTCTTTCTTCATTTGGGCCATAATACGATTGGCATGCCGGTCTGGATCTGTAATTTTAACCTGCTTAAAGCGCTCCTGCCTAAAGAATTTAGCGTTTCGCTCAGAAAGTTCCAGTATTCTTTTCTTATCACCCAGTTTAGGAATGCTTATTTTAAGATCTTCGGACAAAGCTATTTGAAAAGGCAGATATAATTCCTTGGATTGAGAATCGAAGCGTTGTCGTATTTCAACAACAGCCAGCTGAAGCAGCTCTTCATCTGTTTCTTCCAGCTTCTTTTTAATCTCCATGGTATGCGACCGTATTATTGAACCATGAGATAGTTGGAGAAAATTGATATAGGCATAAGTGGTGTCCGAAATGATGCTGAATACATCTACGTTGTTGATCTTGGGGTTTACAATTGTTGATTTTGCCTGGTAGTTTTCCAAAATCTCGATCTTATCTTTGATCTGTTGGGCCTGTTCAAACTTCATTTCAGATGCCAGGCTCTTCATTTGCCTGCGAAAATAGGCGAGGGAAGATTTGAAATTTCCTTTAATGATCTCCCGAATATCGTCGATTTGTTTGTGGTATTCCTGAGCGGTCTGGAGGCCTTCACAAGGGCCTTTGCAATTACCCAGATGGTATTCTAAGCATACCTTATACTTGCCTGCTTTAATCTTCTCTTCGGAGAGATCGTAATTGCAGGTGCGAAGTGGATATACACTTTTTATGAGATCTAGAAGTGTCTTTACCGTGGCCATTCTTGTATAGGGGCCGAAATACTCAGAACCGTCCCGTATTAATTTTCGGGTAGGGAATATTCGAGGAAAGCGCTCATTTTTAATACATATCCAGGGATACGATTTGTCATCTTTGAGCAAGACATTATACCTTGGCCTGTACTTCTTAATAAGATTATTTTCTAAGAGTAGCGCGTCTGATTCGGTAGGAACCACAATGTGTTTTACCGCACTTATTTTTTTTACCAAAACCCTGGTTTTCCCATATTCGTGTTTTTTGGTAAAGTAGGAGGCTACTCTTTTCTTGAGATTCTTGGCTTTTCCGACGTAAAGGATTTTTCCGTCGGAATCATAGAACTGATAAACCCCAGGGTTATTTGGTATTGTACTTAACTGTATCTCAATTGGAAGTTCTGGCATTGTCTATACTAAAGTCGCAAGTGCATTAACAAAGATAAATTACCAAAACATACTACAATGGATACAGCTATTTTTTAACGCTTTGAAAAGAAGTTGCTCTTTTTGGGACTGAAACATTTTTTTGTTGAGCGCATTTTTAAGATTCTCTCAAGCGTACTCATTTAAGATCCCACAAAATATATTGGCCCTTGTTAGCAAACAAAGAAGAAGAAGCCCCAAATTTTGTTAAATTTTTAGGTTTTTCGATAAACTACCAACTTCTGTCGGAAAAGCCTCTCTCAACTCAGAGGTTTTATAACTATCTGTTAGTCAAATATTTACTATGATTTATGACCAAAGTTTAAGGTATCTCTAGCCCAGGAAAATGTTAAAAAAAATCCAAAAATGTGCATTTCATCGATGAATGTGTGCATTTAATAGGGTTTTGTATGCTTTTTTTCTTTACATTTAAACCATCAAAAACTGGCATTGACATGGACAACTATCTTATTACCCTGGGTATGTATCTGATCCTAATGCTGTTTATCAAGATTTATTTCGCAGTTGCTGCGAAAGACTAATTTTGAAAATAGTTCCCCGGACCATTCGTTTGATCGATTTATATGCTAAAAAAAGAGCTTCGATTAAACTATCTTCAGTTAAGGAAAAATATCTCACCAGAAGCGCTTTCTAGCGCTAGTATTGCTATTGCCAATAATGTTTTAAAACTGGCCGTTTGGTCTTACGAGTATTATCACCTTTTTATGCAAATCCCCGAACAGGGAGAAATAGATACTTCCTTCATTTTATCAGTACTTCAAGGGAAAGACAAAAATGTAGTAATCCCTAAGGTCATTAATGAGCAGGAAATGAATCATTATCTGCTTACAGACAGTACGATATTTAAAAAGAATAAATGGAATATTCCCGAACCTACAGCTGGCCTGGAAGTGCCTACGAATAAAATAGATGTAGTCTTTGTTCCCTTGTTAGCTTTCGATATCAAAGGAAACAGAGTAGGTTATGGCAAGGGGTTTTACGACCTTTTTCTCAGCAAATGCAAGACTGATGTGATTAAGGTGGGGCTGTCATTGTTCGAGGCCGAAGAGAAGATCATGGATATTGCTGAAAATGATGTGCCGCTTGATTTTTGTGTAACTCCTAAAAAGATCTATGAGTTCTGATCTGCTTCCCGCAATTCTTCTTTAATTAGCTCGTCCTCTTCTTTCGCAAAGGCCTTCTTATTAAAAACGATTAAAATACCCACTCCAGTACTTATGGCAGTGTCTGCAATGTTAAAGACCGGTTCAAAAAACCTAAAGGCTTTGCCTCCGAAATAAGGTACCCAATCTGGCCAGGTGGTATTTATCAAAGGAAAATAGAGCATGTCAACTACTTTACCATAGAAAAGACTGCCATAGGGTTCTTCTGAAAACATTGTAGCCACTTCTCTGGTACTGTCATTAAATAGTATCCCATAGAAAACAGAATCAATGATATTCCCAAGAGCGCCAGCAAATATAAGTGAAACCGCAAGGATTAATGTCTTGCTCGCTTGCTTACGTATAATATCGTAAAGCCAGTAGCCTATTCCTACAATCGCAAACAGTCTGAAAATTGTAAGGACGAGTTTCCCGGCGGAGTCCGATATGGGGAGTATATCACTTAGCTTAGTGCCCCAGGCCGCTCCTTCATTTTCGATAAAAAATATTTTGAACCAATCAAACACTTCCACTGATTGCTCTAGCACAAAATTGGTTTTCACATAGATTTTAGTAAGTTGATCTACCAATAGCACAAGGAATATCAGCAGTAGGGAAGTTTTCAATTTCATCAGCTCAAAAATAAGTTGGGCAAAAATAGGGATAAATCGTTAATTGACTGTAAGAAAGGGGTGTTTTACGCTCAAATGCCCGTTAATTAACAGTATTGATCCAAATATTTCCAGAGATGCTGTTTAACACAAATCTGTCGTCGCTCTCAGGTAACTTTTGCCTGTATATCTTTCCGTATTTTGTATTGGCCTCCACAATAGCTGAAATACTATTTACAGTGATATCTCCACTTTGGGTTTTTACCGATACATTTTCAGAGACGCTATTCAGAATGCATCGCCCATCGTTTAGTGAAACATTTAGATCTGTATACAAACCGCTGATGGTTATATTACTGCTTTTTCCAAAAAGTTGAACTCTTTTAAGCTCAGGAAGCCTTATTTTCAGAGCGATTGAGATAACCTTATGAGCGCTGAGTTTATCATTGGGATTTACAAAATTTGGCTGAAATCCGGCGCTTATCTTAACCGTTCTTCCTTCTTCAGAGATTTTCACTAGAAGGTCTTTACGGTACTCTCCATCAATAAAGGCTTCTACCTGCAATTCGTTTGAATCTGCAGTCTCAACTTCTACTTTAAAGCAATTACTGGTATCTATCTGAAAGAAATCAGTCTTAGGAGGTAAGAGCGATTTTTTTACCAGTTTCTGCCCTTGCGTTGCATTTAAAGCACATAAGGACATCAGTAGGAACAAGCTGCTCTTTATCATAACAAAAAACGCCCTGAAGGCGTTTTAGTTCTATTTCTGCATATTTTTCGCCTCAATACTCAAAGTAGCATGAGGAACCAGTTTAAGCCGTTCCTTATTGATCAGTTTTCCGGTAACCCGGCAAATACCATAAGTTTTGTTCTCTATACGCAACAAGGCATTTTTTAAATCTCTGATAAATTTCTCCTGACGGATGGCAAGTTGCGTGTTGGCTTCTTTGCTCATGGTCTCGGACCCTTCCTCAAAGGCCTTAAAAGTAGGAGCAGTATCGTCTGTCCCGTTATTACCATCATTCATGTATGAACTCCTCAAAAGGTCTAAATGGCTCTTTGCCTTTTCTATCTTTTCCTCTATAAGAATTCTGAATCCTTCCAATTCTTTATCTGAATATCTAACCTTTAAATCTTTTCCCATTGTTCTAATCCTTTTGTATAAACAATTTTGTATTTACTTCATCAAAGGCGATTGCCGTTCCTTTTTCTAAAGTCTCTTCAAAATCAAGTTGTGCAGTTAGGGTTTCGGTTTTAATATAATTGATATTGCTCTCAACCGCCTTTTCTACATAACCGTCTTTCTGTATCTTAATCCTTATTTTGTCTGTAACCTCAAAACCGGATTCTTTTCTAAGGTTCTGAATCCTGTTTACCAGTTCTCTTGCAATCCCCTCTTTTCGTAAGTCGTCGCTGATTGTTACATCCAGTGCTACCGTAAGAGGTCCTGAACTGGCCACTAGCCACCCTTCAATATCCTGTGAAGATATCTCTACATCCTGTAACTGTAATATAATACTTTTATTTTCTAAGTCAAGAGATATTTCACCTTCCCGTTCAATTTTCTGGATGGCCTCCTGATCAAGCTTTGCTACCGCCTGGGCTATTAATTTCATGTCTTTCCCAAATCTGGGGCCAAGAACTTTAAAATTTGGTTTTATGCTTTTTACCAGAATACCCGAAGCATCGTCTAGCAGTTCTATTTCCTTAACATTTACCTCAAATTTAATAAGGTCAGCTACCGCTTCGATCTCGGCTTTTGCGGCGGCATCCAGCACAGGGATCATAATTTTTTGCAATGGCTGTCTTACTTTTATCTTTTCTTTCTGCCTGATAGAAAATACCAAGGAAGCAATGGTCTGTGCTTTCCGCATCTTACTCTCAAGTGCTTTATTGACCATTTCGGCCTTGTACTCCGGAAAATTCGCCAGGTGTACACTTTCAAACTTTTCTTGCTGAGTTGTCACAGTAAGGTCCTTGTATAGCCTGTCCATAAAGAAAGGAGCTACAGGCGCCGCCAGTTTGGCAATGGTTTGCAGGCAGGTGTAGAGTGTTTGATATGCGGCAACTTTATCTTGCCCATAGTCGCCCTTCCAAAACCTTCTTCTACTAAGGCGAACGTACCAATTGCTGAGGTTCTCCTGTACAAAGTCTGATATCGCTCTGCAGGCTTTGGTAGGTTCGTAATCTGCATAAGCCTCATCAACCTTTTGTGTCAAAGTATGAAGTTCTGAAAGGATCCATTGATCTATTTCGGGCCGGTCTTTTAAGGCGATTTCGTCTTCTGCAAACTGAAACTCATCAATATTCGCGTAGAGCGCAAAGAAGGCGTAAGTATTGTAAAGGGTGCCAAAAAATTTGCGTTTAACCTCAACAATTCCATCGATATCGAATTTTAAGTTGTCCCAGGGATTCGCATTAGAAATCAGGTACCACCTTGTCGCGTCTGCCCCATGTTCATTCATAGTTTCAAAGGGATCTGCGGCATTTCCAAGGCGTTTAGACATTTTTTTGCCTTCCTTATCAAGCACCAGGCCATTAGAAACTACATTTCTATAGGCTATGGAGTCGAAAACCATAGTAGCGATGGCGTGAAGGGTATAAAACCACCCTCTTGTCTGGTCTACTCCTTCTGCTATAAAGTTAGCTGGGAAGGTCGTGTTATCATCAATCAGATCCTGGTTTTCAAAAGGATAATGCCATTGCGCATAGGGCATTGAGCCGCTATCAAACCATACGTCAATAAGATCGCTCTCACGCCGCATAGCTTTTCCTGAGGGTGAAACCAATACAATCTCATCAACTATATTCTTATGAAGATCTATGGTGTCATAGTTAGCCTCACTCATATCGCCAATTGTAAAATCGGCAAACAGGTCGGCCTTCATCAAACCTGCCTCCACCGCTTTTTTTATTTCGGCCTTTAATTCTTCGACAGAACCAATTATGAGCTCTTCGCCTCCATCTTCGGTTCTCCATATAGGTAGTGGAATCCCCCAATATCTTGAGCGAGAGAGGTTCCAATCGTTCGCGTTGGCCAACCAATTCCCAAAACGCCCGTCTCCTGTAGCCTTCGGCTTCCAGTTTATGGTCTGGTTGAGGGCAAACATCCGGTCTTTTATCTGAGTCACTTTAATGAACCAGGAATCCAATGGGTAGTATAAAATAGGCTTATCGGTACGCCAACAATTTGGGTAACTGTGTACGTACTTTTCTACCTTAAAAGCTTTGTTTTCTTCTTTTAGTTTGATGGCCAGTTCTACATCGACCGACCTTTCGGGGGCCTCTCCGTCTTCGTAATATTCATTCTTAACATACTTCCCGCCAAGTTCTTTCATCTCGGGGCGAAATCTGCCCTGAAGATCCACAAGAGGAACGGGGTTGTTGTTCTCATCTAATACCAACATCGGAGGGACAGCAGGAACAGCTTTCTGAGCTACCAGCATATCATCTGCTCCAAATGTAGGCGCAGTATGCACAATCCCGGTACCGTCTTCGGTAGTTACAAAATCCCCGCCAATAACCCTAAAGGCGTTCTCAGGGTTTTCATAGGGTTGGGCATAATTTAAAAGCTGTTCGTATTTGATACCTATCAGCTCTTTCCCTGAAAATTGCCGCCCTATTTGATACGGAACCTTTTTATCTTCCGCCTTGTAACTCATTAGAGTTTCCTGGTCCCCGGCTTCAAAAAATTTGCCGGAAAAGATTTGGCCTACCAGGCTTTCGGCCAGGATTACCTTGATTGGGACGTGGGTATACTGATTGTATGTTTCTACCAGTACATACTTTATTTTAGGCCCTACGGTCAATGCGGTATTGCTGGGAAGTGTCCAGGGCGTTGTCGTCCAGGCAAGGAAATAGACATCTCCATCTACCTCGGCGAGAAAATCGGGCAGGGTCTCTCTCTTTGCCCTGAATTGGGCTACGACCGTAGTATCTGTAATGTCTTGATAGGTGCCTGGTTGGTTCAACTCATGCGAACTCAATCCTGTCCCCGCCTTTGGCGAATAGGGTTGAATGGTATATCCTTTATATAATAGTCCTTTATTGTAAATCTGTTTTAGCAGCCACCAAACAGACTCCATATACTTGGACTTATAGGTAATATAAGGATCGTCCATGTCTACCCAATAGCCAACCTGTTCGGTCATTTCGTTCCAAACATCCGTATAGCGCATTACCGCTTTCTTACAGGCCTCATTGTACTCAGCCACGGAGATTTTCTTGCCAATATCCTCTTTGGTGATACCAAGTTCTTTTTCAACCCCTAATTCTATCGGTAGACCATGAGTATCCCAGCCAGCCTTTCGCTTTACCTGGTAGCCTTTCATGGTTTTGTACCTTGGAAAAATATCTTTGATGGTCCTGGCCATGACATGATGTATACCAGGCATGCCATTTGCAGATGGAGGGCCCTCATAGAATACGAAGCGTTCATTACCCTCCCGTTGAGCAACACTTTTCTCAAAGATGGAGTGTTTCTTCCAGAATTCAAGGACCTCCCGGGCAAGCTTTGGTAAATCTAATACTTTGTATTCCTCGAACTTCATTAGTTTCGCTTCTGGTACTATAATTTTAGGTGCGCAAAATTAGTAAATTTAGCTGTGAAAATACAGTGGTTTCCCTAAAATGAAAGGCCTTTATACAACTCGACATCTCATTGGTCTTTTATTCAAGTATTGAAAATTGATCACAAAGGCGTAAATTTATTTAGAAACCATAGTCTAGTAATTATGAAAAAGTTAAGTATTGTTATCGCAATTGCCCTATTTATGGGTTTAACATTAAGTTCTTGTGAAGGATGCCAGGAACATGCTAAAGAAGCCTCAGAAGAGGTTGGCGATGCCCTTGAAGAAGCAGGCGAAGAATTAAAGGAAGCTGGTGAAGAGATCAAGGAAGCCGGAGAAGAGCTCAAAGAGGCCGGAGAAGAAGTGGCTAAAGACCTCGAAGAAGCCAAAGAAGACCTCAAGGAAGCTGGTAAAGAAATGGCCGATGACCTAAAAGAGGCGGGTGAGGACATTAAAGAGGCCGCGCAAGAAGTCAAGGAAGAACTGAAAGACAATAACGACGACAATTAATTAAAAGCTATATCCCAAGCCTAGAATAAGATTCGTTCCGGGAGCCGCGATACCTGAAGAATAGGTTCTGTAGCGCTGATTGGTAATATTTTCCAGGCTTAGTGAGGTTTTTAGGGCATTCGTAATTTGATACTGAGATCGCAGATTTAAGGTATACCAGGAGGGTGAATAGGGATTGCCATTGTCATCTATAGCATAGAGGTAGGCTTTGTTTTTTTCAGATAAAGCCAGGTCTTCGTAAGCAATCTCCCCATTGTAATTCAAGAAAAAGGAAGCATTTAGCTTTTGGTTTTTCCAAACGATATGGAAATCTCCAAAGGCAGGAGCCACATGCCGTGCCGGGCTGTCCGTGCCTTCATCGTCTTCTTCTAAGCCTTCGGTTAGCGTAAGGTTCGATTTTATGGAGAGGTTGTCTGTAAGGAAGGCTTCCATGCCAAATTCAAAACCGTAAACATAGGCTTTGGCGGCATTTTGTATGGCTTGAACATTGCTTAGTTCGCCATTGTACAGAATCTCTCTCTGCCCATTGAACTCAAAATCCCTGCGCACCAGTGCATCAACCAAATAAGTGTAATAGGCGGCCGCTTTCAGTACCACCTTGTCCTTAATGTTTTTTCGAATCCCAATCTCAGCGTTATAGGCGTATTCAGGTTCAAGATCGGGATTAGGAACCACCACAGATCCGGGTTCAGAATCAAAGACCTTTCCTATATCATCAATATTAGGGGCTCTGAATCCTGTTGAGCCATTAAGTGTTATCTGTAAATCTGCCTTCGGAAACCAGCTGAATCCTAAACTTCCCGTAAGCGCGCCATTGTCTAAATGAGCGCTGTCAAACGGGAATGGAAAAAAAGTCTGGTCAAAGATGGCATCGATCCAAACGTGGCTATAACGCATACCAGCCAGGAGTGTAAAGTTGGGTTTGGCTTTAAATTCCGAATTTAGATAACTGGCAATGGTCTGCCAAGTGGCTCCATCCGGGTAGCGAGAAGCCCAGTCTGTTACCTCCCCGTTATTCCGGTTTGTCTGACTCCCATCAGACCTTACCTTATTAAAAATATACTCCGCGCCATAGTACAAGCGTAGGTCACCTATTTTTTTATTCTCAAAATCCAAGTTTACCGAATACGCGTCAAGCTTTTCACGCGTACTAAAAAGTGTGGGTTCCTGGAAGGGCCTGTCGTTTCTACTCTCCTCAAAATGTTGATAGGCCGTTGTGAGCTTTACCCCATCGTAGAATTTACCACGCCCCTTTTTATACACCTGAAAATTCCCCATAAACCATTTTTGGGGGCCGTAAAACCATTCAGCAGATCTCAGGCCATCTCCCGCTTCATCTGGTCTTATAAGTCGGTCATAGCGTGCAAAATCTGAAGTCTTTGAAAAATAAAGTCCCAGATCATAGCTCCAATTATTATTGGGTTTGTGGCTTATCTTCTGCATCAGGCTGATCTGGTCGTATGCGGTAGGGAGCTGTGTTTTCGGACTTTCATTTGGACTTAAAACATCGGTTCCGCTTTGGTTTCTTACATAAAAGTTTCTTAGATACTCATTTGGCCCATGGGCGCCCATTTTTAGGTCTCCGAAATTGTTGTAGGAGGCACTGGTTAAAAATGCCCATTTTTCTTTACCCAGGGATAGGTCGAAGTGCAGCGTATTCTCATTGTTTGCGGAAGCAAATCGGTAAGAGGTATTTCCCGAAGCATGCAAGCTATCCTTCTCAGAGAATTCTGGTGTTTTGGTAAAAAAGTTCATTACTCCGCCAATCGCGTCACTTCCATATATGACAGAACCCGGCCCGAAGATAACCTCCGTATTTTTTACCGTAAAGGGGTCGACAGAAATGACGTTTTGAATATTTCCTCCCCTGAAAATCGCATTGTTCATCCGTACTCCGTCAATGGAAAGCAGCAATCTGTTTGTAGCGAAACCACGTATCATTGGGCTACCTCCACCCTGCTGACTCTTTTGAACAAAGACCTGCCCACTGTTTTGTAAAAGATCGGCCGCGGTCTGAGGATTTGTAAAAGCAATAGCCCTGGCATTGATAGACGCAACTTTTTGAGGAATATCTTTCTTCTGTTGTTCCCATTTAGAAATAGACATCACAACTTCATCTAGCTGCTGCGTGTTAATTGCCAGGTAAACCCTGGTACCTCTTCTTAAAAGTTGTGCTTTGTTAATCCTCCTGCTTTGATAACTTAAATGCGTAAAAACGAGCCGCTCATTTTTATCAAAAACACCGAGATCGCAGGCACCATCGAAGTCGGAAATAGCGGTCTTGGATTTCTCAGTATTGTGCACAACCACATTGGCAATAGGCTCACGGGTATCAATATCTAAGATGGTCACTTCCTGAGCTGCGACAATTTGAAAAAAAAGAAGTAGAATGAGCGTACTTATTCTATGCATACTAGCTAAAAACTTCATTTAAAATGGCCAGGGATTTTGGTCTACGAAAACCGTGCAAATGTAACTCAAAATACTGCACAAGATTTTGTAGTAATTCTTGCCGAGCTTCCTTCCCTATCCTGACGGTATGGAATGCATCAAAATTTATGCCCAAAAAGCTTTTTAAATGCTCTAATTGTTCTCCTGAAAGTGTGGGGTTTGGACTAAACTGCTTACAAAATTCTCCTTCTACCAAATCGAAGTAGGGATAATCCATCTGGCTGGTATCAGGGTAAAAGCCCAGGTATTTGGTCAACTCCAGCAAGAAAAAGAGGTGGAAGTTAGCTATGCTCTCATGGGTATCCAGCCACTGCAAAGTAGCTTCCAGAAAGTTAAAAAGCGAGGTGTTTTCTTCTTCCTCGTAAATGCTATTCCCTAACATTTCGGCAAGGAACATGGCAATAGCATTTTTAGATATCTCTGTATGGACTGTGGTATAAGGGTAACTTACCTTGGCCTCTTTAATGCGCTCTAAGGTCCCTTTATTCTTATGATTTACAACAAGTTCTAATTGCATAAGGGGTTGAAAATAAGCCGCTTTCAAACCGCCCTTTCTCGAAGCCAAAACCCCTCTTAGTAAATATGATTTTAAGCCGCTGGAAGCAGTAAACGCCCTGACGATAAGACTGGTATCCCCATATTTCAGAGAAGAAAAAACAATGGCCTTTGTATTGATCTGCATCAGAAGCGCTTAGGTTGCTGCAAAGATAGGCCGTTTTAGACAGTAAGCTGTAAGCAATCAACAGTAGGCAGTAAGCAGTTTCTATGTTTACCGCCTACTGCCTACTTTTTACTATCAAATAACTCCCTGCGCAAGCATGGCATCGGCTACCTTAACAAAGCCGGCAATATTGGCTCCTTTTACATAGTTGCAGTAACCGTCTTCTTCTTTTCCATACTCAATACAGGAGTCATGGATGTCTTCCATAATGCCTTTAAGTCGCTCGTCAACCTCTTCTCTGGTCCAGCTAATTCTCAAGGAGTTTTGAGACATCTCTAATCCCGAGGTGGCTACCCCTCCGGCATTCGATGCCTTCCCTGGAGCGAACAAAATTTTGGACTCGTGAAAAGCGTAAATAGCTTCTGGTGTGGAAGGCATATTAGCGCCTTCTGCCACACAAATACAGCCATTGTCTAAAAGCGCTTTGGCGGCCTCGCCGTCTAACTCGTTTTGAGTGGCACAGGGCAGGGCAACATCACAGGCTACAGACCAAGGACGTTCTCCTTTGTGGAAAGTAGCCGATTTGTACTTGTCAGCATAGGCTGATATTCTACCACGTCTGTTATTCTTAAGGTCCATCACAAAGGCCAGCTTTTCGTCATCAACACCATCAGGGTCGTGAATAAAGCCCGAAGAATCTGATAAAGTGACCACCTTACCTCCAAGTTGTAATACTTTTTCGGCTGCAAACTGCGCCACATTTCCAGAACCGGAAACCACAACAGTCTTCCCTGACATGCTTTCACCATTGGTTTTCAACATGCTTTGAGCAAAGTAAACCGTTCCGTATCCAGTGGCTTCAGGTCTAATCTTTGATCCTCCCCAGGATAATCCTTTTCCGGTAAGTACACCGGTAAATTCATTTCTGAGTTTTTTATACATCCCAAAAAGGAATCCAATTTCTCGGGCACCTACACCAATATCTCCTGCCGGTACGTCGGTGTTGGGGCCTATATGCCTGCAGAGTTCGGTCATAAAAGAATGGCAAAAACGCATCACTTCGTCGTCTGACTTTCCTTTAGGGTCAAAATCAGACCCTCCTTTACCACCTCCCATGGGCAGTGTGGTTAAACTATTTTTAAACACCTGCTCAAAAGCGAGGAATTTAAGAATACTTGCATTTACTGAAGGGTGAAAGCGCAATCCGCCTTTATACGGCCCTATGGCAGAGTTCATCTGAATACGATATCCGCGGTTCACGTGAATCTCACCCTGATCATCTACCCATGCCACTCTGAAGGAAAGCAGCCTTTCGGGTTCTACCATACGAAGGAGTATGTTTTTCCCATTGTATATTTCGTTTTTAGCAATGTAAGGGATCACGGTCTCAGCGACCTCCTGTACTGCCTGGATGAATTCCGGTTCGTGCCCGTTTCGGCCCTTTACCTCATCCATAAATGCATTAATCTTCGCCTCCATAAGAACTATTGATTAGCTTGTAAATTATTGAATTAAAAATTTAAGGGCAAAATTATGGTATTCTAATAATTTAACCCTCCTTTTTTTGAAAATTTGATAAAAAACTTAGTTGATTGCCTGTTCCAAATCTCCAATCAGGTCGTTTACATCTTCTATCCCTACGCTCAGGCGGATAAGTGCATCTACGACACCGCTCTTTTCTCTTTCTTCTTTTGGAATACTGGCATGCGTCATACTTGCCGGATGACCAGCCAAGCTTTCCACTCCTCCTAAAGATTCTGCCAGGGTAAAGACCCGGAGTTTTTCTACAATAGCCACCGCATCTTCATAACTACTTCCTTTGGGCACAAAGGAGATCATTCCTCCAAAGCCATTCATTTGTGCCGCAGCAATATCGTGGTTAGGGTGGTCTTCAAAGCCAGGCCAATATACTTTTTCAATTTTCGGATGACCCGCCAGGTACTTGGCAATGGCTTCTCCATTTTCGCAATGTCGCTGCATCCGTACATGTAAGGTTTTGATCCCTCTCAACACCAAAAAACTATCCATAGGACCACAAACAGCACCACTCGCATTTTGCAGGAAATACAATTTCTCAGCCAATTCTTTGTCTTTCACCACTAATGCTCCCACAACCACATCGCTATGACCTCCAAGGTATTTTGTAGCTGAGTGCATTACAATATCAGCTCCTAAATCTAAAGGTCGTTGAAGATAGGGGGTGGCAAAAGTGTTGTCTACAGCAAGGAGAAGTTCATACTTTTTTGCCAGCGCTGAGGTCGCCTTGAGGTCTACCACATTCATCATTGGGTTGGTAGGTGTCTCTACCCAGATGAGTTTGGTTTTCTCATTAATATGTGCCTCAATATGCGCCACATCCTGCATGCCGATAAAGTGAAACACAATTCCATACTTTTCAAACACCTGCCTGAACAGCCGGTAACTACCCCCGTACAAATCGTTGGTAGAAATAACCTCATCTCCCGGATTTAATAATTTGATTACAGCATCCATGGCAGATAGCCCGCTTGCAAAGGCCAAACCATAATTGCCGTTCTCTATGCTTGCCAGCGAATTTTCTAAGGCCGCCCGTGTTGGGTTACCGCTTCTGGAATATTCATACCCCTTATGACCACCTGGAGTGGTTTGTGCATAAGTAGAGGTTTGATAGATAGGAGGCATCACCGCGCCATAGGCCTTATCAGGCTCCTGCCCTCCATGAATTGTCTTACTGTTAAAACGCAAATCTTTTTCGCTCATACTACATAATTAGTTACGCAAATGTATCGTTATCTTTTAGAGAAACCAATGAAAATGAAATCGTAGTTTTGTGATTCATTTCAATGCTGTTTTTATGAAAACCCCCTTTCTTTACATTCTCCTTCTTTTGCTGCTAGTTGGTTGTAAAAGTGATAATAAACTTACATTTGAACCTATTGACTTCCAAGGCGACACTTGTGAGGGATGCCCGCAGGTTACCATTACCCTTCCCAAGGCCCTTGAAAGCGGCAAAATAGCAAAGACCATCAATACCGCGCTAAGTGAAGAAATAATTTCACTACTTAATTTCGAGGACGAAACAGAACCCTCAAATATCAAAGAAGCCATTAGTTCTTTTACTAAGGGATATTTAGACCTCAAAAAAATGTATCCGGACGAAACAATGCAGTGGGAGGCCAAAATCAATGGGGAAGTCACTTTCGAAGATGAAAAGATGATTACTATTCAGCTCTCTTCATACCTGTTTACCGGAGGAGCCCATGGGTATGGTTCTACCCTGTTTTTAAACTTTGACAAGACGAAAGGCACCGAGCTGGAAGATTGGGAGCTCTTTGCCAGTAAGGAAGATTTTCAAAGCTATGCCGAGACCAAATTCAGATTGCAGGAAGCCATCCCAAAAGATCAATCTATCAACAGCACAGGCTTTATGTTTGAGCAAGACAGCTTTTACCTACCCGAAAATATAGGATTCACCAAAGACGGTCTTAAACTTTTGTACAACCAGTACGAAGTAGCTTCTTATGCAGACGGGCCGGTAGAACTTACCCTCCCCTATAAGGAAGTACAGAAATTTCTAGCTAAGAAAATCAAATCTTAAACCGCCTTTAAAAGCGATAGGATCACACCTATATGCAGGCCTTCATGAAAGACATTGAAGGATATGGCGTCTTCTATAGATTTTACCTCCACCTTGTTGGCGGTGGTAAAAGCTTCATAGCCTTTAAAGTGCCCTGCCTTGTAATCCGCTTCGGCAGTTTCAAGGGTCGAAAACAAGCTTGCCTTTACCTCCTCAATTTCAGCCTCAGTAACGGTCCCATCCGGAACGGTTCCTTTTCTGAATTTCGTTACCAGCTCGTGGCTCAGCTTCATAGGAAGCCCGCTACGGCCATACATAAGCAACTGTTGGGTTACTACCGTATGTGCAATATTCCACCAGATGTTATTTCGATATCCTTCGGGAATTTTTAGCAGTTTTTCGCGTGGGGTACGTTCTAATACGGCCTTGAGTGATTTGCGATTCTGAAGCGAAATGTTGAAGAGTTTTTCCAAGAATTCAATCTTTTTAGGTGAAGAAAATACGGTGTTAAAAATAGCACATTATAATGAATTTTGTTTCCGAAAGAAAAGCTAGTTTTGTGGGGCTAAAGCTTCAGAAAGAAAACCTATTTTCATGAAAAAAATATACCATCTGGGCAGTTGCAGTACCTGCCAAAGAATCTTGAAAGAATTAGCTCCCTTAGACGGCGTTGAGCTCCAGGACATTAAAACCGAAAGCATGAGTGCGGCCCAATTAGAACAAATGGCGGGTCTTGCAGGTAGTTACGAAGCGCTTTTTAGCCGAAGAGCTATGCTCTACAAACAGAGGAAGCTCAATGAAAGGCAATTATCTGAAAAAGACTATGCGGAGCTTATTTTGGAACACTATACCTTTTTAAAACGTCCGGTGACCATCATTGATGATCAGATTTTTGTGGGAAACAGTAAAAATGTGGTGGCAGCCGCCAAAGCAGCGCTTCACTCTTGAACAAAAGAACATTAGCAATACTGGCGGCCGTAGGCGCCGCAACCATCTACGGCATTAACCATACCGTGGCCAAAGGGGTGATGCCCAATTATGTTCAACCCTTTGGTTTTATTATGATACGTGTTATAGGCGCCGCTTTCCTATTTTGGATAATCTCACCGCTAGGCCCTAAAGAACGTATAGAACGCAAAGATTATTTAAGGATGTTCCTTTGCGCGCTCTTTGGAATGGGTTTTAATATGCTGGCTTTCTTCAAAGGACTGGCACTTTCCACACCCATAAATAGCGCAGTATTGATTACACTTACCCCAATCATCGTTCTGATATTATCTGCCATATTTATTAAGGAAAAAGTAACACAAACCAAAATCCTGGGGATCATTGTAGGTCTGCTAGGCGCGGTTGGGCTTATTGTTTTTGGGGCAGAAATCAGGCAGGACGCCCCTAATATTCCTCTTGGTAACATCCTTATAATTTTAAATGCGATCTTTTTTGGTTCTTACCTTATCGTAGCTAAAATCCTTATTGAGAAATACCATCCTTTTACCTTTATGAAATGGCTTTTTACTCTGGGCATTCTCATCTGCCTGCCTTTCGGTTACCAGGAGTTTATAGAGATAGAATGGAGTACCCTTCCTTTTAATGCCGTCTGGAAAATTGCCTTTGTAGTGATCGGCACTACCTTTTTTACCTATTTGTTCAACATTTTTGCACTTACCCAACTCAAGGCTTCTACAGTAAGCGCTTTTGTGTATTTACAACCCGTATTGGGCATCATCTATGCCGTAACCGTTGGTGAAGACAGTTTAACTACCGTAAAAATTTTAGGTGCTACTTTAGTAATGGTAGGTGTATATCTTTCCAGTAAAAGGCCAAAACACCCGGTTTAGAAATATTTTCAGCTAATCAGGCCAGGTCTTGTGGTATTTTATTAAATCTACGGGTATCTTCTTTGGTGAGTATTCTAAAGCCCTCGGGTCTTTTGAAACTATTAAACTGGGCCAGCCACTCTTCGGTAAGCCCCGTAAGTTTTCGTGTTTTTAGGTTCATCCAGGCTCCTATCATTTCGCAATGCGCTACATTCTTTCCATCAGCGTCATAGAAATTATGGCGAAATTCAAAGAACATCCCATCTTCGCTCACCCCCATCACTTCCAGGGAAACGCGGATAGGCCTGCCGGGAAATACTTCCTTAAAGTAATACATATGTTCATAGAAGACCACCGGGCCAATCTGGTGCTGCGCCATGGTCTTATGATCAAAACCTATCTTCCACAAATAAGACATGCGGGTATGGGTCATAAAATTGATGTAAGCACTGTTGGCCAAATGCCGGTTGGCATCTACATCGCTCCAGCGAACTTCAAATTCTTTGATAAACATCTATTGTCTTTTTGTTATGCATGCATAATATTCCCAAAAATACCATAGTTTTGAAAAAGCTGGCAACCTCCAGCTGAAAATTTATGTTATTTTTAAACTAAAACCATTTTATGAGCACCCAGGCAGACTTTATCAAAGACCTTTCCCTTCCGGCTATTGCCGCACCCATGTTTTTAATCTCCGGACCCAAACTTGTTATTGAGTGCTGCAAAAACGGAATTGTAGGCACCTTTCCCGCTCTCAACCAACGTACTAGCGAAGGCTTTGAAGAATGGCTGCTTGAAATAAAAGCCGCCCTTGCCGAATACGAAAAAGAAAGTGGCAAAAAGGCCGCTCCCTATGGTGTAAACCTCATCGTTCATCCTACCAATCCACGGCTAGAGGCCGATCTCAAACTTTGTGTGAAACATCAGGTACCAGTGATCATTACCTCCCTGGGCGCGGTATCACAGGTAGTAGATGCTATACATAGTTATGGCGGACTCGTTTTTCACGATGTGATTAAAAAGAGGCATGCCAAGAAAGCAGCGGGCGCAGGGGTAGACGGACTCATACTTGTGGCCGCCGGGGCCGGTGGCCATGCAGGCACCATAAACCCCATGACTCTGGTATCTGAAGTACGGCAATTTTTTGACAAGACAATTATTCTCTCGGGTTGCATCAGCAATGGAAGAGATATTGCTTCTGCCATGCAGATGGGAGCAGATCTGGCATACATGGGAACCCGCTTTATCAATACAGAAGAAAGCAAAGCACCGCCAGAATACCGGCAGATGATCATCGATGCCGGAGCGAGTGACGTTACCTATACGGCAGCCATCTCAGGAGTACATGCCAACTTTCTTGCGGCCAGCTTAAATGCTGCTGGCATTACCGAAGAAGACCTGAAGCGCGATACGAAAATAGACTTTGGGAAAGAACTGGATACAGAAGCCAAAGCATGGAAGACCATCTGGTCTGCAGGGCAGGGCGTGGCTACGATAGATGATGTGATTGCAGTAGAGGCTTTGGTAGACCAACTGAAAACAGAATTCAAAACAGCCGTGGAAGCCCAGGCGAAAATGCTGGAAGTATTCCCGAAATAGGAAGATTGCTTATTGTTAATTGTTTATTGCTAATTCTTATTACACGGCTTTTTCCATAGACGCGGCACGGTGTTCTGTTAAGAACAGGTGCACTTGGCTAATGGCCATGGACCCCTCTCCTACTGCCGAGGCAACCCGTTTAACAGAGCCTTTACGTACATCGCCCACGGCAAAAAAACCAGGGATACTGGTCTCCAAAGACTGCGGTTTTCTGCTCCTAAAAATGTCACACTTATATAGGTCCTTTTCCTGGATGCCAGGCCCTGTGCAAATAAAGCCGCGCTCATCTGTTGCCACCAGGTCTTGTAACCAATCTGTACAAGGTCTTGCTCCTATAAAAGTAAAGAGGTTGGTGATGTTCTTCTCTATTTGTTCGCCATCGCCATTTTGCAGGCTAAGCGCCTCTAAATGATAGCTACCTCTCAGTGCGGTAACCTGCGTATGCAGGTGTACCCAAATGTTATCTGCAGCCTCTATACGCTGTACTAAATAATCGCTCATTTTAGCGCCAAGATCTCCCCCACGTAGAATAACATGTACTTCCCTGGCATGATTGGCTAGAAACAAGGCTGCCTGGCCGGCAGAATTTCCACCACCTACGACCCCCACGATTTCATTCTTGCATGCGGCAGCGTTCATTCCCGTAGCCGAATAATAGACTCCGCTTCCTTCATATTTTTCAATGTTATCTACCGGTAATTGCCTGTAGTTGGCTCCAGTGGCCGCAATAAGCGCCTTGGTTTTAATGCGCTTGCTGTTAGAAGCATGCAAGATAAAATGCTCACCAGAGTGTTCTACTCGTTCGGCTTTATGCGGAATAGAAATATTACAACCAAATTTCTGGGCCTGTACATAGGCCCGGTTGGCTAAATCGGAACCAGAAATACCGGTAGGGAAGCCCAAATAGTTCTCTATTTTAGAGCTCTTGCCCGCCTGCCCGCCCGGAGCATTGCTATCAATGGTTACTACCTTCAAGCCTTCCGATGCAGCGTAGACGCTCGCGGCGAGCCCAGAAGGGCCGGCCCCGATCACGAGCAGGTCAAAAACCTCATCTTCAAAATCCATCAGTACCCCAGAATAGCGGGCCAATTCTTCGAGTGAAGGTTGCTGGCATACTTTATTTTCACTATTAATCAATATGGGCAATTCTTCCTGGCTTAAATTAAAATGGGCAAGCAGTTCTAAGGCTTCTTCAGAACTGTCAATATCTAAAAAAGTATACCAGATATGATTCTTATCCATAAAGTCTCTTATGGCATAGGTTTCTTTAGAGTTCCCCGATCCCAGCAGTTTCATCCCCCCGTCAAACTCATTGAGAACGGTTTCTTGCCTCAGCAAAAAGGCATTGAGGAGCACATCGCTGATATCGCTATGGCGCGCAATGGCTTCCTTGAGTTTCTGAGGTTTTATTCTTAGTACACAGCTACTGCCCTGGGTGATCGCATGAAATTGAGCAGCCCGGTTAGAAAGCATGCTGCTATCGCCGGTAAATTCATTTTTTTGGTGTTCTACAATGATACGGTCATCACTTCTAGGGTCTACAATAGCCACCTTCCCCTCCATCACAACAAAGAAATCGTACTGGAGGTCTCCCTGACTAAATATCAAGGTTCCTGTTGGGTGGCTTTCTATTTCGCCATATTGTTTTAAAATGTCGATCTGTCTCTGGATCAACTCTGGAAATCTAGGGTCTTTCATAGCAATTAGTATTTAGAGATGCTTTCGTGTTCATAGCACCATAACCAACGTTCGCCCGGTTCTGCTGAGGCAATTACCTTATGGTCATGGGACTGGGCGTGCCCACTGGCATGCTTGTTAGGAGAACTATCGCAGCATAGCGTAATGCCGCAATCCTGGCAGGTACGTAGGTGTACCCAGCGGTCTCCGGTTTGTACGCATTCTGCGCACTCGTATTTTTCAGACTTTTTAACTTCGGTAATAGTAAGCAGGTGCTCACATTTGCGTTTAGATAGTGCCATAAATTTAAAAATACGACAAAGTTTTAATCTATAGATTAAGCCATTCTTAAATATGAAAGTTTTAAGTATTTTTAAGGCAAAACCTAAGCTATGTATATCAAAAGAAATCTCAATTGGAGTATCATTATAAGATACTCCTGGAAAAACCTTATCATTTTTACCATCTGGGCTTCCCTGGTCTTTGCCGCTTATTACTTTTTGGGATGGACACAAATAGACATCCCCTTTCAACCCCTCAGTGTCATAGGTATCGCGGTTGCCTTTTATATTGGCTTTAAGAACAGCCAGAGTTACGATCGCTTTTGGGAAGGCCGGAAGATCTGGGGCGGTATCGTAAACTATAGTCGTACCTGGGCCATACAGGTTTTGAGTTTTGTAAAGAGTGAAGACCCTGAATACGACAAAAAAATGCAGCGGCAAATGATTCACCGGCATATTGGTTGGCTCAATGCACTGCGGGTACAGCTTAGGCAACCCAAATGGTGGGCCATCAAAGAAAACAGGGCAATAGAAAAGATTTTCGATAAGCATGGCGAACGAAATATATCGTGCAATGAAGCTTATAATTTTGTAAGCATGCGCGAGTTCTCGGATCTTAAAAAGCGGGTAAACCCAGCTACGCATTTGGTAAAGAACCAGGCCATGGATGTTTCTGAGCTTCGGCAAAAAGATATTATTGACGGTTTCCAGGAAGACCAGTTGCAATCTGTACTCGAAGAATTTTACAATCTACAGGGGAAATGTGAGCGTATTAAGAATACCCCTTTCCCAAGGCAATACGCTTATTTTAGCAATGTGTTTACCTGGATCTTTGTGCTGCTACTGCCTTTTGGCTTGCTCGATGTTTTTGAAGCAGGGATTGGGGGAGGCTCTGAAGCCGTTAAAAGCATGTATATTTTTATGATGATCCCTTTTTCCGTACTCATCTCCTGGATCTTTACAACTATGGAAAAGGTGGGGGATAATAGTGAGGACCCTTTTGAAGGCCGTATCAACGATGTGCCCATGACCGCACTCTGCCGAACCATAGAAATAGATCTGCGCGATATGCTCAACGAACAGGATCTCCCGGAACCGGTAGCGCCAAAGGACAATATTCTTTATTGATTATTGTTAATTGCTCACCAGCTTCCAGGTATAAGTTCGCCTTTGCGTCCATTTACCATCGGCATCAATATCAAAAGAAGTGGTAACCAATTTTCCTGCTGATAAGGTAGACCGGTGCCCGTGTTTGGTTGTCTTCCCATCCGGCGTAACGAAATCTTGCACCAGCCTGGTCTCGGTCTCATTTTCCAATACCATTGGGCCAGAGCCTACAGTACCGTTAGGGCCGTATTGCACAAGTACCCCATGGTTTCCGGCATGGTCCCAGTACTGCCTGAATTCCCAAAAAGTGCCTTGTTTTTCGCCGTTTATGAGTCCGTAAAGCGTGCCTTTGATACTCTGTTTGCCAATGCCCCATTCCCAGTCCATCGCGTATTGGTCAAAAGGTTCCTGTTCGCTTTGATAGGTGTCGTTATCAGCCACCCAACTCCCTACAGAGCCTTCTAGTGTTGTAATGAACCAATCAGGGACCTGCTGGGCTCCTGCAGATATTGAAATAAAAAGTGCCAGTACAATGATGCTGTTTTTCATAGGTTTTGTTTAAAGCGATTCTTTAGTCTTTTCGGCCATACGTTGCCAGTTATCCAGTAGAAATTCTGTGTCTTTTTGGGCCTGTTCCATCCCCATGGAGAGGAAATAGCCGCTAAGGAAGGGGTTGGAGAATTCGTAGCTAAAGTCGAGCAGCAATTTGGTCTCGTTATCATTTAATGCCTCGAGCTTCCAGAGCCCTGATAACGATTTTAATGGAAAAGGATAGTCTTCTCTCTGGGTGTTGACTTCAAATTTGTAGGCATTGCCTGCATCCCAAAAGGTACAGGTCTCTTCCCAGCTATTGCCGTAGGGATCGCTGCATTCGCGTTTCATGCCCAGGCCGCTGCCTTCAAGGATCTCTACTGCATGAATGTTAGGAGCGGTAACCTCGTGGTAATTGCCCACATCGGCAATAAGCTCCCATACCTTTTCTTTTGGCGCCTTAATAATACGCTCTGCGGTAAAGTGTTGTTCTCCTTTAGCTTTAGGATACTGTACCACACCATATAGCAGTAACAATAGGATGATCACACCTAAAGTGGCCGCTACGATCTTAAAAATTTTTCTAAACATGGCTGTCCGTTTTTTGATTGACAACCCGAATGTAGTAAAGATCCCTACTCAAAATGGGCGGTCCGGGCGGCGCTTAATTAAGTGGCACTCATTTGAGCGCATAAACCAACACCAGGGCGTGTGGGTTTGCGAAAGCATTCCTATTTTTAAGGTATGAATACCGTAGAGCCCTTTGCTTTTGTGTTGACCTTTTTACTGGGAGGGGTGATACTAATAGGCCTCTTTATTATCCTGGTTATTCTGAAAAGTAAGCTTTTGGGAAGGTCTCGCTATTTTCTGGCGATCGCGCTTTTGGGGCTTATCCAGCACCTGGGCACCTACCTGCTTTTTACCACTCATCTTATTGAATCCTGGCCACACCTGCTTGGTGTGGGTTACCCACTACTCTTTTTGGTAGGGCCCTGCTTCTTTCTCTTTATCAAATACTACGGCCAATTGAATTTTAAGTTAAAGCCCGTGGAATGGCTGCACTTCTTACCCTTTTTAATTATGTTGGGGCTCACAGTGCCTACCTACCTCAGCAGTGTGGAAGAAAAGTTGCAGGTTGTAGATTTCTATTACAACATCCTCCCTAACGGGCCGGTGGCTTTTGCCGCCTGGCTTAGGGCCAGCTTACATCTTATCTTGTTGTTTTCTTATACCTTGGCGGCTGTTCTTTTCCTCAAGGCAACCCATAAAAAGAATGGAGTGCTACTAAAACGCATTAGTATGTTGCTACTGGTATTGGCAGCTTTAGAAATGGCTTTGCAAACAGGTTTTTTACTATCCAACGCTTCGGCCATTACCTCAGAAATTGTGCTCTCGGGCTTTATGGCACTTGCGGTTTTGATGCTGGGGTTTTGGATTGTAGATATCCGCCAGATTATCCCGGTGTTGGAAAGGCCCAAATACAAAACCTCACCACTTTCGGAAGCGCAGTCGGATGCTATTCAAAGCAAAATTGAAGGTTTTTTAGAAACGGAGGAAGGTTACCTAAACCCGGATTTAAAAATCGCCCAGCTGGCAAAGGCCGTAGATATCCCTTCACATCATATTTCGCAGGTGTTGAGTGAAAAGATGCAGACGAACTTCTATGAGCTGGTTAATCAATACCGGGTTAAGAAAGCGAAGGAACTCTTGCAATCCGAACTCTTTAAAAAATTGTCTGTTCAGGCTATCGGGCAGGAATGCGGCTTTAGTAGTAAAACGAGTTTTTATAGAGCGTTTAAGAAGATTACGGATATGACACCAGCAGAGTTTGTTTCTAAGAAATCATAATTCTTTCCCTCTACTTTTTTTCATTGCTAAAAAAAGTAGCAAAAAAATCTAGGCTAATCTCGTTCTATGTTCTTTTGTCTTGAAACAAAAGAACCAAAAATTCAAGAAGGTTTTGAGGAGATTTTTGCCCTGCGCCAAAACCGTGGCTGTCGCTTACCGCTACATGCTCTTTTTCGCCTCGGCGAAACGCACTTTCGCTGGCGCCACCACTATCTCTGAAAAACCTTCATTCTCTTCAAATTGGTGTAAAATGCCCAAATTGAGGCTATCCTTATCCGCAGAATAGAGCTTCAAAAGCTCCGAGATTCAGCCGCAAAGCGGCGCGGAGTTTTGGAGCTGGTTTTTGAGCTTGCCTCAAAAAATTCCTCGGATAAGTCTCCTTTCTTTTGCTTCGTTTTCTTTGGAGAGGCAAAGAAAATGAAGAATGGAATATGTAAACTTTTGGCATATGCCAAAAGTTTCTCCCGCTTCTTGTATTTTTAAGGCGCAAAGAAAAACCTCTATGCCAATAATTCCCTCCAACTACCAAGCGTCTTTGTTCTTCAAGAACGGTCATATCTCCACCATCTACTCTGGCCTGGTGCGCCGCGTGAACGGCATCCACCAGGAGCGGGAAAGGCTGGAGCTAGACGATGGAGACTTTATGGATCTGGACTGGTCTTATGCCGAAGTGCCTACCCCAAAAGTGGTGATCTTATTGCATGGGCTGGAGGGCAATGGGCAGCGGCCCTATATCACCGGGGCGGCTAAGGTCTTCAATGCCAAAGGTTATGATGCCTGTGCGGTAAATTTTAGGGGCTGTAGCGGGGAGACCAACAGGCTGTACCGCTCATACCATTCTGGAGCCACGGAAGATCTGGATGCGGTAGTAAAGCACCTTTTAAAGGGGAAAAAGTACACCCATATTGTTATAAAAGGCATTAGCCTGGGCGCCAATATGAGTTTAAAATATTTGGGCGAGGGCCGTGAAGTGCCCGAGGAGATCAAGGCTGTAATCGCGGTTTCGGCTCCCTGTAGTTTGCGGAGCTCTTTGGTACAGCTGATGAGTTTTAAGAATACTTTATACTCCATTCGTTTCCTCAATCATTTAAAAGCAAAGCTCAAGGCCAAGCAAAAATTATACCCGGAACTGGTACCGGATAGCGAGATACAAAAGGTAAAGACTTTGAAAGATTTTGATGACGTCTACACCAGCCGAGCACATGGCTTTAAGGATGCTTTTGACTATTACGAGCAATGTAGCAGCCTGCAGTTTCTACCCGGTATTAGGGTGCCTAGTTTAATTTTGAACGCTAAGAACGACTCTTTCCTGGGCCCTGAATGCTACCCCTATAAAGAGGCCGAGCAAAACCCGATGGTTTATTTAGAAACTCCGGCTTTTGGAGGGCATGTAGGCTTCCACGATACGCAGAATATCTACTACAATGAAGGGCGGGCTTTAAAATTTATAGAAGAGGTATTGTAAAGTGGGCGTTTGCGTAGTATATTAGTAGCTCTAAAGAACCTAGCATGAAGAAAATATTGGCTTTCCTGGCTGTGGCAGCACTAGTTGTTAGCTGCGGAGAAGAAAAAAAAGAAAAAAAAGAGGACGGTTTTGAAATGAGCCGTACTAAGAAAGAGACTAAACCCGAGACCGCTTCCGAGGGGGTACCTGTAGACCTCAGTAACAAAGGGGTTGGCCCTATAACCTCCTTGGTATTCCCAGATGAAATAGATCAGGAAATGGCGGCGGCCGGTGAAGCCAAATTTAATACCATCTGTACGGCCTGCCATTTGGCAGACCAGCGCATGATTGGCCCGCCAATGAAAGGCGTTTACGAGCGGCGTAGCCCGGAATGGGTAATGAACATGATGCTCAACCCTACTGAAATGCTTAAAGAAGACCCGATTGCTAAAGCATTGCTAAAAGAGTACAACAACGCCATCATGCTAGACCAAAATTTAAGCGAAGAAGATGCCCGCGCCCTGGCGGAGTATCTGCGTACGTTATAGTTGGCAGTCTATAGAAGATAATATCCTCTTTCGCTAAAGCTACAGAGGACGATGAATGATCAAAAGTGCTCTATCCTGATTCAAGCTGGGATAGAGTTTTTTTATCTATTTAAAATAGGTTAATACAAAAATTAATGGAAAAAAAGCCTATAGTTTATATTTCGTACGCTTGGGAAAAACAGAAGGATGGCAGCAATTGGCCTCCAATTCTAAAAAGGTTATATAAAATTCTAGTTAAAGAAGATTTCGAGATCAAAATAGATATTCATAGCTTAAACTATAAAGAGAGCATCAAATCTTTTATGAATGAACTTGGTCGAGGCCAATATGTGGTAACCCTTATCAATGAGAGGTATTTGAAGTCGATCAATTGTATGTATGAAGTCCTCCAGTTGCTGAAATACTCGAACTATCGTTCCAGAATATTTCCAATAATTTTGGAAGGAGCTAAGGTCTATGATTCCAAGAAAATTATTGAGTATATGAAGTTTTGGGACTCAGAAATCAACTTACTAAATAAGGAGACAAAATCACTGAATAACATGGTTTATGCTAGGCCGATCTTTGAGGACATAGAGACAATGAACGAAATTAGGCGAATTATCGCAAGTTTCGGAAGTACAATTGGGGATATGAACGTTCTGGATTCTCGTGATCACGAAAACTCAGATTTCAACGCATTGATAAATATTATTAATAAGCAGTTCGAAGAGGAAAATCGAACTGAAAACATAGAGGTTCATAACGAAGAACTTACAGTTCAAAATCAAACACTACAGAAAGAAATTAGTACTCTGAAGTCCGAAAATTCCAAGTTGAAAGATATTCTGAAAAATAAGGAGGTTCTAATACAAGAATTGATTGCCAAAGAGGTTGCTCCTGAAATAGAATTAACAGAAAGTGTCGTTAAATTTGATATTTCAATTTTTGAAACCTTATTGGGTTTCAATAGAAATTCAACCAAAAGCGATATAATCAAAGTATTTGGTGATCCCACAAATGATGATGAGGGCAAACATAAATACGATTTTAATACGATGTATTATAAAGATGTAATTAGCTTTTCATACTATAAAAAAACTGAAGTTCTGATGCAAACGAGCATTGAAGCTTTTTACTCTGACCCTCATACGACAATTGATTATCTTAGGAATAAAGGAATAAAAGACGAAAAAGTAAATTATCTTGGTGTTCATAAAGACAACATTCTTAAGGATTTTGGACCTCCTTCCAGCTCTCATGCCGACAACTATACTTATGATCTAGGTAATTTCGATGTGAATTTTATCTGCTATGATACAGATAATTTCATCTGTACTGCCATACAGGTGCAGTATTATGAAGTTTAATAATATTTGAAGAGGATAACTCTTATCTTCGAAAACTCTCGCATGGCCTCTTATATAACTCCTTTTTTCCTAAGCACCATCTTTTTAATCCTTGCCTTTATCCATTTTAACTGGGTTCTTGGCGGCAGTTGGGGTTTTGCGGCTTCATTGCCTACCAAGGAAAGTGGGGAAAGAGTACTCAACCCTAAGCGGCTGGATAGCGCAGTTGTGGGGTGCGGGTTACTCGCTTTTGGTTTGTTTTACTTTTTTAGAAGTGGCGTGCTTTCATTTGAGCTCCCTGCCTTGTTGGTGACTTATGCCGGATGGATTATTCCTGCCATTTTCCTGCTTCGCGCGGTTGGGGATTTTAGATATATAGGTTTTTTTAAAAAAGTGAAGAATACTCCTTTTGAGAGATTAGATACAAGGTTTTTTTCTCCTCTTTGTTTGTTTGTTGCTGTTGCTGGGGTTTTGATACAGCTTCAGGTTTTTTAATCTCTCTCCCTCTACTCTTTTTCATTGCTAAAAAAAGTAGCAAAAAAATCTAGGCTGATTTTTAGTTGCTAGCAATACTACAGAAGTCCTCGCTCATGCGCGTTCCGAGCCGTTACACTCGCGAAACGCTCCGCACGCCATCGCTCTCGTACTTCCTTAATTGCTCACGCAACTCAAAATAGGCCGGGTATCCCAAAAGTTTGGCAGACCGTCAAAATAAAAGTCTACCTTATCCGCAGAATAGAGCTTCAAAAGCTCCGAGATTCAGCTGCAAAGCAGCGCGGAGTTTTGGAGCTGGTTTTTGAGCTTGCCTCAAAAAATTCCTCGGATAAGGCGTCCTTTTTAGATTCCTTTTTGGACGAGCAAAAAGGAATGAAAGAGAAACTGTGCTTTCTTTGCTTCGTTTCTTTACACAAGTAAAGAAATGAAGAGAAGGCAATTTTGAGGAAGAGAAAAATAAAAAACCACTTGTCTTTAAGAACAAGTGGTTTTCCGTTTTTTCGTATTAAGGCTTACAACTTAAGTCCTACTCCAAAACCAATTATCCAGGGATTTATATCCACATCGGCATTTACGGTAGCTCCTAAAGCGGTAGTCGCATTCACGGTGGCGTCGGTGCCCAGGAATAATTTTTTTACATCCAGGTTTAAAAACCATTTGTCATTAAGCATATAGTCTACTCCGCCTTGCAAGGCAAAGCCAAGGGCAGTATCGTAGTCTATATCATCGGCAACCGGCCCTTCATCTACACCGTAAAATAACGTAAGATTTACCCCGGCACCCAGATACGGCACCAAATCTCCGCCTGTAAAGTGGTATTGGCCGGTTAAAGTTGGGGGCAACAACCAAACCTCACCAAGGTCCAGGTTTCCGGCAGCCGTATTCACCGCCGTCACTTCGTGTTTGGTGGTAGCCAGAATGAGTTCTGCAGACCAGTTTTCAGAGAAAAAATAGGTGATATCAAATTCCGGAACAAAGGTGGTAGAAATATCTGCATCTCCGCCGATAGCTTCAATGTCAGCACTTTCATCCGGACTCACCACGATGCCTCTAAGGCGAAATTGCCATTTGCTAAAATCTGTGCTTTGATCATTTTGGGCATACGATAATCCTGTAAGACTCAGGACCAGTACGAATAGATAAATTCTCAATTTTTTCATGCTTGTTTCTCTTTAGAATTGCTCACAAAAATACCCTTGAAAAAAAGGCTCACCTATGACCTATATCATTGACGGCTACGCCACCCCAGGAGTCGCCTAAATTGCAGCAAAATCTTTCCATAAATTATAAACAGAAAGGAGAAGAATCTTTTATTACCTTTAAAAACCAATCCCTTAAAACGAACTAAAATGAAACTCGGAGCATTTTCCGTAAGCCTTGCTGTAAAGGATTTAAAAATTTCAAAAGAATTTTATGAAGCACTTGGTTTCAGCGTTTTCGCTGGAGACATGGAGCGCAACTACCTTATCATGAAAAACGGGAACGCCCTGGTAGGACTTTTTCAAGGCATGTTTGAGAAAAATATCCTCACCTTCAACCCAGGCTGGGACGAGAATGCCGCCAAGCTCGAAAATTTTGATGATGTCCGCGCTATTCAAAAAGAGCTTAAAGCCAAAGGCCTTAAGCTTAATGGTGAAGTAGATGAGAGCACTTCAGGTCCCGGTGGTTTTATGCTGCTTGACCCTGACGGGAACCCTATTCTTATAGATCAGCACGTATAGCTCATCCAAAGTGCCTTTCTAAGGGTAAATAGCATAAACAACATTCACTAAAATTTAGGCAGATGAGACAGTACCTTATTTTATTATTCGCCCTTTGCATAAGCCACGCTACGGTAGCCCAGGAAAACAACGCAGCTAAAGATCTTATAGGCAGTTGGACCATAGATTTAAGGCCCTCGCCAGATGCCCAGGGCTATTTTCAGCCTTTTGCGGTTGAAAAAATAAAGGGCAATACTTTTATTGGTACCTTCTATGGTAGCCCGGTACGGGATGCTTTTATCAACAAGAACTGGGATAAACTCTACTTTTCATTTACCACCAGCGATGCCACGCATGACTATTATCATACCGGCTATTTGTTTGAAGGAAAATTAGTAGGCATGTCTTATTGCCCTGGACGGGAGTTTACTGCACCGTGGACAGCGGAGAAAAAATAATTCCTCTTCATTTTCTTTGCTTCTCCAAAGAAAACGAAGCAAAAGAAAGGAGACTTATCCAAGGAATTTTTTGAGACAAGCTCAAAAACCAGCTCCAAAACTCCGCACTGCTTTGCAGCTGAATCTCGGAGCTTTTGAAGCTCTATTCTGCGGATAAGGATTACTCACAAATCATCCTAGAGTTTATTAGGAAGTATCCGGGCCTATTTTAGGTTTTGTAGTAAAACAAGAAAAGGTTGCGATAGAAATAGGAAGCCGCCCATAGAGCATTTTGCACAGCAAAAGCGGCCTGGGCTGCGCGGCTGCAGCCTTTTTGTAGTTTTCAAGAAAGCTAAAATCAGCCTAGCGTTTTTTCGTTCTTTTTTGGGCAATGCAAAAAAGAACATAAGACAATTAAATTTTATCCACTACTACCTTATAAGTAGGATCCTCCAAAACATTAACTTCAATAATCTTATCTGCATTGGTGAGGAGTCTTCTGCAATCTCTGCTCAGGTGGTGCAGGTGTACTTTCTTGCCTACTTTGTGATAGCGTTCCGTGATCTTGTTTAAGGCTTCGATAGCCGACATGTCTACCACCCTGCTTTCTTTAAAGTCAATAATCACTTCATTAGGGTCGTTTAAGACATCAAACTTTTCATTGAAAAGTGTGACAGAACCAAAGAAGAGTGGCCCGTAGATTTCATAGTGTTTTACGCCCTCTTCATCTATATGCTTCCTTGCGCGGATACGTTTGGCATTGTCCCAGGCAAAGACAAGAGCAGATATGATAACTCCGACCAATACGGCCAGCGCCAAATTGTGAAGGAATACGGTTACCAGGGTAACCAAGACCATAACCAGCACGTCAGACTTTGGCATGCGTCTAAAGGTGCGTAAGCTGGCCCATTCAAAAGTTCCAAGGGCCACCATGATCATAAGTCCGGTTAAAGCCGCCATAGGCACTTGCTCTATAAGGCCTGCTCCAAACATGATAAATACAAGTAGCATCACAGCCGCAACGATCCCTGATAAACGAGCCCGGGCGCCGTTAGACGTGTTGATCAAACTCTGGCCTATCATGGCACAACCGCCCATCCCGGAAAACAGGCCGGAAAGTATGTTCGCCGTCCCTTGCGCTACGGCTTCTTTATTACCACGCCCCCTGGTTTCTGTGATCTCATCTACAATATTTAGGGTAAGCAGGCTTTCAATTAAGCCTACTCCGGCAACGATAGCTGCATAGGGGAAGATAATTTGCAGGGTTTCAAAACTCCAGGAAATCTGTGGGATATGAAAAGGTGGAAAACCTCCTTCTATAGAAGCGATATCGCCGATGGTACGGGTATCAATCCCAAGAGCGATGACCAATCCAAACACCAGCAGAATGGCTACTAATGAGGCCGGGACTACCTTGCTCAACTTTGGCAAGCCCCATATCACCAGCATGGTAAGCAATACCAACCCAAGAAAGGTATAAAGTATTGTTCCTGAGAGCCAGGCCCCTTCGGTAGTTTTAAACTGGTCTAACTGAGACATGAAAATAATAATGGCCAGCCCATTGACAAAACCAAAAATCACAGGGTGAGGTACCAGCCGCATCAACTTTCCAAGTCGCAAAAATCCTGCAGCTATCTGTAATATTCCCGCGAGTACTACGGCTGCGAATACGTATTCTACCCCATAGTCTTTAGCCAAAGAAACGATTACTACTGCTACCGCGCCTGTTGCCCCTGAGATCATTCCGGGCCGTCCGCCAAGAATGGAGGTAACCAAGCCCATGACAAAAGCGGCATAAAGCCCCGTTAAGGGTGACAGGCCAGCAATTAGTGCAAAGGCAATAGCTTCCGGGACCAGGGCCAGGGCTACCGTTAAGCCAGAAAGTACTTCGGTCTTGTAGTTTACTTCCTGGGAAAAATCAAATAGGTTAAGGTACTTTTTCACGCCTTATAAACTTAAGCCGGCAAAAATACCACTTATTCTCAGTTAGACCACAAGACGGTAAAGAATTATTGATTTCGCAATTTTGTACTGCTAAACCAGCTTAAATAACTTTTTAAGTCTATTCTTTTAAATGTTCTTTTTTGCATTGCCCAAAGTAATCTTCTCTTCATTTCTTTGTTTGTGCAAAGAAACGAAGCAAAGAAAGCACACTTTTTGGAGAGGGCATTTTTATGCGCATTGAGCGCATAAAACCTGTGACATTCTCCTAAATCAGCTCCAAGGTTTCGCTGATTCTTTACGGAGCAGCCCCGTATACTGCCCAAAAAGGACGACTTAATTTTAACAGTATAGACTGTTTTGGGGATTGCGAAGGTTTTGAGGAGATTTTTGGCTTGCGCCAAAACCGTGGCTGTCGCTAACCGCTCCATGCTCTTTTTCGCCAAGGCGAAACGCACTTTCGCTGGCATCACCACTATCTCTGAAAAACCTTCTTGATCTTTTGGTTCGTTTTGCATCAAGGCAAAATGAACAAATTAGAGTATTCCTCCCATGCTTCCGCCATCAACCTTTACCGCTGAGCCGTTGGTGGCCGAAGCCAGAGGGCTGGATAGGTACACGAGGGTTGAGGCTACCTCATCCACCCTGGCAAAACGTTGGAGTAAGGAAGAAGTACGGACATTCTCAAAAAACTCAGTTTCTACCTGCGCTTTGGTTTTCGACTCCTTCTCCGCCAGGTTCTCCAGAAAGCGTTCTGCTCCTTCGGAAAGTGTAGATCCCGGTAGTATTGAATTTACAGTTACCCCAGTGCCTTTTGTCAAGTGAGCCAAGCCTCGAGATATGGATAAAAGTGCGGTTTTTGTCATGCTATAGGGGATCATATCTGCCGGAACCAGGCCTGCGCATTCACTTGATACAAAGAGTATTCGGCCCCAGTTTCTTTTGAGCATGCCGGGCAGGCAATGTTTTGATAGTCGCACTCCGCTCATTACGTTTACTTCAAACTGGCTGTACCAGTCTTCTTCAGGAGTTTCGAGAAAGGGGCCTGATTTGTAGATGCCTACATTGTTAATGAGGATATCAATCTCCGGCAATTTTTTTAATAACTCAAAAACTTCTTCTTTCTGATCGAACTGTGCCCACGCTCCTGAGACATTCGCTCCGGGAAATTCTTTTTTTAAGTTTTTCAGCGCTTTAGTGACACTGCTTTCAGACCTTCCATTAATAATCACGCTAGTTCCTTCGGCCAATAACAATTTTGCTGTAGCCAGGCCTATCCCGGCGGTAGAGCCGCTTACAAATGCTGTTTTGCCTTTTAATTGTAAATCCATTTTTCTTTTTATTTAGGCAATTCCCCAACTACTAAAGACCGTCCAGAGGATCAGTACAAGAATTACGAGCATCACCGTTAAGCTGGCATCTCTAGACCATTTTAATTGCAATCCTTTTCCGGAGCGTTGAAAGGTTACCGTTTCTAAAATCTGAGGATCTTGTGGTTTGCTGGTTTTACTGACCACCATCAAAATCACCGCGCAAAAAATAAACAGGAAGAGTGCAAAATGCAGGAAGTTTATGCCCAAAAAGCCTTCCAGGAAAGAGCCTTCGGCAACAGCCAGGGAGCCTTCGTTACTTAAAAATTCAGCAACTAATCTCACAACCCCAATGGCAAAACCGGTCCAAAGTGTGACTATAGCCCCACGCGCATTGATCCACTTATAAAAGAGTCCGAAAAGAAATACCGCGGCAATTGGCGGTGAAATATAGGCCTGAACGCTCTGTAAATAATGAAAGATTCCACCTCCCATCAGGGCTTGCATAAAGGGGATCCACCCAAGGCTTACAATTACAAGAACCACCGTTGCTAACTGCCCGAAACGCACCAGGTCTTTGCCCGAAGCATTGGGTTTCCACTTCTGATAAAAATCAATGGTTAAAAGCGTTGAGCTGGAGTTAAAAGCTGAGGATAAGGAACTCATTAAGGCAGCTAATAGTCCGGCAATGGCCAGACCTTTGATACCCATAGGTAGAAAGCTGGTGATCATAGTTGGCAATGCCTGATCTGCGTTTTCCAATGCAAAATTGAGTTCTCCTTTTTGCAGGAGTGCATATGCAATAACTCCTGGAATAAAAAAGATAAATACCGGAAGCAGTTTTAGGTATCCTGCAAAGAGGGCTCCTTTTCTGGCATTGCTCACATCTTTAGCAGATAGCGTACGTTGTACGATGTACTGATCTGTACACCAATACCAAATCCCTAAAATGGGTGCTCCAAAGAGCATCCCTGTCCACGGATATTCGCTGTCTGTACTTGGGCGCCATAAATTAAAAAAACGCTCCACTGGTGGGTTGCCCGGTTGTTCGGCGGCCATAGCGATGGTATCTATCATCCCCTCCCAGCCTCCAAGAGCATGAAGCCCAAAAAAGGTCACTGCTATGGTACCTATTAACAGGATAAAAGCCTGTACCATATCTGTATAAATTACAGCCCTTAGGCCTCCCAGCACCGTATAAAATCCAGTAGCAATGACGGTAAAAATGGCTCCTGTCCAAAAAGGGATACCAATGGTCTCGAAAACCAGGGCCCCTGCAAAAATGATCAGGGAAATTTTAGTGATTACATAGGCTAGAATGGAGACTACAGAAAGGTAGTTTCTACATGCGCGCGAATATCTTTTCTCTAAAAACTCTGGCATGGTATACACTCCGGTTCTCAGATAAAAAGGAACGAAAACCCATCCCAGTAAGATGAGAATCAGGGCCGCCAGGATTTCAAAATTGGCCATGGGCATACTAGCGCGGGCACCGGCACCCGATACTCCAAGAATAATTTCCGAGCCTATGTTAGATGCAAAGAGCGAGGCCCCTACCACAAGCCATCCCTGGTCCTTGCCCGCAAGGAAATAATCTGCCGCCGCTCCGGATCCTGATTTTCCTCTGGATGCCCATTTTGCGATCCAAAGAATGATGCCAAAATAGGCAAGAATAATGATAATGTCTAGTAGATCGAGATTAGAGAACATACTGTTAGTTTGGTTGCTATCTGGTTTTCTTTTTGAAACTTACTAAAAAAATTGTTCTTTAGTTGCTTTTGGTTTCTTAGAATTAATAACCCCTCGACTGCGCTCGGGGTGACATCCAATAAATATATAAGGACTTATGAAGGTTTTTCCTTTATTCCTTTTTGCTTCCCCAAAAAGGAATATAAAAAGGGGACCTTTTCCATATGAATTTTTGCTGTCGCAAAACCGACCTCAAAACTTTGCCACAAATTGCCCTGCAATTTGCGAGTACCACCCAAAGCTTTTTCGGCCTATTCTTTGGAAAAGGAAAGCTTCAATTAGACCATTTGGTTAAAACAAAGCAATCCTTTTTGGGCAGCATAAGGGCAATTCTCCGTTAAGACCCGGTGAAACCTTGGAGCCGGGTTAGGTGAATGGCCCTGGTTTTATGTGCCTTTCGCACATAAAAATGCCTCTCCAAAAAGTGTGCTTTCTTTGCTTCGTTTCTTTGCACAAGCAAAGAAATGAAGATCAACTTTTACCAAGATTTGAGTCCCAACAACTTCTCTCCCAAGGGAGACAATTCAGCTCGTTCATACTTTGTTTGTTCCCACTTTCTTGGGTCTCCGGGAAAGGCATAGCCTTCTGGCGCTATTCTGTTCTTCCAGGAGTTTACCCTCCAGTTGCGCATCTCTTCATTATCTTCCTCGGCAGGCATCATGGAGATGTACTGGGCTATTCGTACCTTATCCCCAGATTTATTTGGTCTTATCCCATGAGGTTGGGTACTATTGAAAATCAAAAGATCTCCCGCCTCCATTTTTACTTTTACCAACTTGTCTTCCAGACCTGTGATATCTGGTTGAAAATGATCACGGTCTTCTGGCTGGGTCAATTTCCAGCTATCGTAATTTCTATATAACCAGGGAATGCATTGAAAGCCACCCATGTTCTCATCTATTTGATCGGCCAGGGCCAGTACTCCTTGTACATTCTGTGGGCGGGTTTCAGGATCGTAATCCCAGTGGATGAATCCCTTTTTATTCTCTCCCGGCCTTTGTGGAAAGTTCAGGTTAGCGCGGTCTATAGTAACCCAGAGTTTTTCAGTGCCCCAGATATCTACAAAGGCGTCATAAACTCTTGGCATTTGCCGGTTATTCCATAAGAATTGATTGTTGTACACTTCTACCATACCAGTACCGGTAAGTTCTTTCATTTGCATCTCTGCCCGTGGTGGGGCATACCAGGTCTCGGGATCATTAGGGTCTTTTTCATCGAACTCCCAGATAAAATCTGCTGTGGCTTTTGCCTGCTCTCTCGACACAGCATTCTTTATAACAATATATCCATTGTGTATCCAAAACTTCCAATCCTCTTCGCTTAACACACGCAAGGGGCTTCCGTTAGAACGATCGTTCAATTTTTGCTTACTAGTGGTAGCCGTAGACGGGTTCCCAGGGATCTCTTCGTGGGCCTTATTGGCCATTTCTACTTTTTCTGCTGACTTTTCCATGTCGTCTTCATTTTAATTACATCCCAAAACTATGATCCTTCGTTTCACATTTCCACCGTGATATTGACAAAAATTTGAACAATATTGATATTTTGATTAAAAAAATAGTATAAAGTGAATAATTTAGGTAAATTCAGATGTGAAAATTCAACTTGAAACTATAAGTCCGGCCTCGAGTAGCCCCTTTCGATTGCTTCACAATCCGAGACTTAACGACCTGTTCTATTGGCATTTTCATCCTGAGTATGAGATTATCTTTATAGAGGGTGCCAGCGCAACCAGGCATGTTGGAAATCATATTTCGTCTTATGAGGGAAGTGATCTGGTACTAATAGGATCAAACATCCCGCACTTAAATTTTGATCATGGCGTAAAAAGCGATTATAAAAAAGACGTGCTACATATTAAACCTTCATTCCGCAAGGAAACCATCACTGGTATTTCAGAATTAGCTGATATAGAAGCGCTCCTTGAACGTTCTGCCTATGGGATTGCTTTTGGTGAAGACAGCAAGCAGCGAGTTGGTCTTATGTTACAGGAACTCCATAAGCTGTCTAGTTTCGATCTGTTTTTAGCCTCATTCCGCATTTTAAAAGAACTGGCAAACAGTGAGGATTACGAATTACTACATGAGCGACCCTTTGTAAACACTTATAAAAAGCAGGAACAAAATAGGTTACGGGATATTTACGCTTATGTAGATGAGCGTTACCAGCAAAAAATACATCTCACCGAAGTTGCCGAGCTATGCAATCTTGGGAAGGAGGCCTTTTGCCGTTATTTTAAAAAAGCTACCGGCACCACTTTTGTAAACTTCTTAAATCAATACCGAGTTAGCCAGTCCAAGCGGCTTTTGTTAATGGGGAAAAACGTCAGTGAAGCTTGCTATGAATGCGGCTTTGAAAGCCTATCCTATTTCAACAGGACCTTTAAAAGGGTTACAGAAGAGAATCCTTCGCAGTTTAAGAAACGACTTGCTAAAAGCGGTTAAGAGCAATGCTTGCATCTTCATTTATTTGCTTGTGCAGGCTATTACCCCTACTTTTTTTCATTGCTAAAAAAAGTAGCAAACCTGCCTGCCGGCAGGCAGGAAAATCTAGGCTAATCTCTTTCTATATTCTTTTGTCTTGAAACAAAAGAACCAAAAATTCAAGAAGGTTTTGAGGAGATTTTTGGCTAAGCCAAAACCGCGGCTGTCGCTTACCGCTTCATGCTCTTTTCACCTATGGTGAACGCACTTCCGCTGGCGCCACCACTATCTCTGAAAAACCTTCGGGACCTTAAAATTTAACTATCGTTCTCAAGTAAGGAGCTTTCCTTATCCGCAGAATAGAGCTTCAAAAGCTCCGAGATTCAGCTGCGAAGCGGCGCGGAGTTTTGGAGCTGGTTTTTGAGCTTGCCTCAAAAAATTCCTCGGATAAGGCGTCCTTTTTAAATTCCTTTTTGGACGAGCAAAAAGGAACAAAAGAAAACCTATCTTGATTTTTTTGGCTCGTTTTTTTGCACTCGCCGTCGCTTAGCCGCTACGGCGGAGCATGATGGCAAATGAACAAGGGCAACAAAAAACCGCCCTGACGAAGTTGCGCAGAGCGGTCTTTTAACTAAATAACCAACCAAAAATTTTTATAGACATTTCTTTAGTCGTACAAAATGTCTTTTACTTTCTTTTTCTTACCACATTCATGACCGGAAGTTTGGTTTTAGTTCTCTTTTTAGCCTTTCCAGACTTTAAGAACTCAATATAACCTCTTCCCCTAAACTCGTATACCGTACCACTATCAGTATGGTACAGCTCTATGGTACTATCATTTATAACGTATAGTTCGAAGTAATCATTGCTCAAAAAGTCGTAATCCAATGTTAAAGTTTTGAGCGTTTCATCGTTTTGTACATCAAAAACCTGGTAATCTCCGGTGAAATCCCACTGCAGGTTTACAACAGGGGTTCCAGAGGCGTCTATAGAAGATCTGAAGAAATTGCCGTTATTATCAGAACCAAACTGCAAGAAGTTCTCATCATCAAACTCATTGATCGCGCCTTCTTCACTGGTAAATACCTTCTCCCAGGCCTCATATTCCTGAAGGAAATAGTTGATGTTATCGTAAAATACGCCATCGTAATCAAAACTATTTCGCTGATATCCCCTTAGAAAATAAGAGGTGTCTGTAGGGGCGTGATACAGCTCTAAAGTATTTGCGGTCACTGCATAGATCTCTAATACCCATCTTCCATCCAGATCGTGATCTATTTCTACAGCTGCCCTAAGCGGATCGTAGTACCCTACATCAATTCCCAAACCACCACCGGTTTTCCCAATCCCTACAATATTATTGTTGGCATACAGGGTTCCCTGTCTAAAAGAAATGGTAAAAGCTCTCTGTAGAAAGGGCACTTCACCATTACCCTGGGTTTGGTTGATATCTATATACCAAAGGTCATAGGATTGTAACACCTGATCTGTATTAAAGGGCGATGCTTCAATGAAGTCGTCCTCAATCAAAACTTCGGTATAACACGAAGTACTTAAAAATCCTATGGCTATAAATCCGAAAAGTAATTTTATTGCCCTCATAGTTCAAAGTATTATGGTTTGTACTACACAAAAAACAAGCATCGTGCCAAAATTTATAAGTTTCTTAAAATCAGGGCTTAAAAGGCAGCTGTATTTTTTAATTACATTTGGGGGCATAATCATTGCTAATGACAGACAAAAAGCGATTTGCGGTGCTAGGAGGAGGCAGCTGGGCTACTGCCATTGTTAAAATGCTTTGCGAGAATTTAGATTCTGTAATCTGGTACATGCGCAGTACCGAAGCCATTGCATACCTCGAAAAGCACAGCCATAATCCTAAATATCTAAGGTCTGTAGAATTCCAGACCGAGCAGTTGAAATTAACCGATAACTTAACCGAGGCGGTAGAAAAAGCTGATATCTTAATTTTCGCGATTCCGTCGGCCTTTCTGGAAGAAGAACTCAGCAAATTGGAAATTCCGCTAAAGGAGAAAATCATTTTTTCTGCTATTAAAGGTATCGTCCCTTCTACCGGTTTAATTGTCGGTGAGCATTTTCACGACCTTTACAATATCCCCTTTAAAAATATTGGCGTAATTACAGGGCCTTGCCATGCCGAAGAAGTGGCTTTAGAGCGTTTGTCTTATCTCACCATTGCCTGTGCAGACGAGACCAAGGCCAAAGTTGTGGCCAAAGCACTTCAAAGCGCCTATATCAGAACAAAAATTTCCGATGATATTATAGGTACGGAATACGCGGCTATGCTCAAAAACATTTATGCACTTGCTGCAGGTATAGCGCATGGACTGGGGTATGGTGATAATTTTCAAAGCGTGTTAATGAGCAATGCCATTCGTGAAATGAAGCGGTATATCAGCCGGGTCCATAAAATGAAACGAAACATCAACAACTCGGCCTATTTGGGTGACCTCTTGGTTACCGGATATTCTACTTTTAGTCGAAATCGCATGTTTGGCAATATGATTGGGAAGGGATATACCGTAAAAAGTGCGATGATGGAAATGAATATGGTCGCAGAAGGCTACTACGCTTCTAAAAGTGCCTTCTTGCTAAAAAAGAAATTTAAGAAAAAAGTAAGGACCCCCATTATAGATTCGGTATATAAAGTTCTTTACGAGAACAAAAATGCCAAAGAAACTTTTAAGAAACTAACCGAAGCTTTAGACTAAAGACCTGGCATACTGGTACCGGCAAATCAAGTCGTATTAATTTCATACTTTAGAGCATACTAGCCATCGATCATCAATATAACGACATGAAAAAACTGTTGCTTTTCGCGCTCTTTGGACTTTTATTTGCCTGTAAAGAATCTCCTGGACAGCATAGTGCCGAGGCTGTTTTTGCTCCCTATAAATCACTTGAAAATACCGAATACGGATTTTTAGAAGTTCCCGAAAACCGCGATGTTAAAGCCAGTAGAACTATCAAATTGGCCTATCTGGTGTTAAAAGCTAGGAATCCAAACTCAGGGAAAGAACCTATCCTCTACCTACAGGGCGGACCTGGTGGTAGCACCTTGTTTATGGCCAATTTTTGGAACGATCATGAGCTGCGTTCAGACAGGGATATTGTGCTGATGGATCAAAGAGGGACCGGAGCTTCTAATGCGATATGCACAGACCTTGGTGACCAACTGATCAGCATTTTATCTAAAGATTTAAGCGCCGCTGGAGAACATCAGGAGCTTTCTAAAGTAATTGAGTCCTGCAAGGAAAATGCGGAAGCTTCCGGTACCGATCTTAGCGGCTATAACAGCAGGGAAAATGCGGCAGACTTCGAGCAATTGAGGCAAGAGCTAGGGGTTACAAAATGGAACGTTATGGGTGGGTCTTACGGATCGCGTCTTGGGTTAACGATCATGCGTGACTATCCCGAATCTGTTCGCTCGGCGATTCTTTTTTCCATCTTTGCCCCTGAAAATGATCTCTACGTAAACTTCATTAGCAATTTTAAACAATCCTTATTCAGAGCATTCGAAAAGTGTGGGCAGGAGGCTGATTGCAATGCACGCTACCCCAATCTAAAAGAACGGTATTTTGAGTTGCTTCAAAAACTGGAAACAGCTCCCCTTAGCTTTGAATTCCGAGGAGAAAGCTTTGTTTTAAACCCTCAAGACGTATTGCTACTTACTCACCAGTTACTGTATCAAAAGAACCGAATTGGATTTGTACCCTCCTTTATCGAGGCTATGGAAACAGGAAATGAGGAGGTTTTAAACAGAGCCTTAGCACCAACGGTAGCCACCAGCAGCCTGATCAATATTGCCATGTATTTGTCTGTAATGACCTATGAAGAACTTCCATTTAACAATTCGGATGCCTATGCTAAAGACTTGCAGGCCAATCCGGAATTTAATACTGGCCCGGCTTTTTTTAATTCAGACACCAGGCTTATGGAAAACTGGCACAGCTCCAGAGCAACAGCCAGGGAAGATGATGCCGTTGTTTCCGATATTCCCACTTTGGTAATGAATGGCTACCTGGACCCCATTACACCTTCCAGCAATGCCAGGCAGATGATTGAAAGCCTTGAAAATTCCTATTTCTTCGAATTCCAAAATGAAGGTCATAGCTTTTTTAATCCTTGTTTTTTTCAGATCTGTCGTAGCTTTCTAGACCAGCCAGAGAGCCAACCGCAAGCTTCATGTGTAGAAGAGAACCCCCAAATTCCCTGGAATTAGAAGTTTCGAAAAATTCTTCAGACCTGGCATTCAGCTATCTTATTTTTTTATCTGCATTGAATTGAATACATTAGGAGGTAGTACAGAGTAGACCATTAGTTTCTTAAGCCATGACAGGAAAGAGGATCCTATATTTCGCACTTTTGTTTTTAGTTATTTCAAGCCTCTCTTTTGGAGAAGGCCCTTGGAATAAGCGCAGTACTCTGCATACGAAAGATACTGCTGATTTTGAGCCCTATTCCCAGGATATCCCAGGAAGTGAAGAGGAAATAAAAATGATGCCTATCCCGGGGGGTAATTTTAACATGGGTAGCGCTGCCGAGGTAAAAAACGAATTTCCTCAGCACGAGGTTGGAGTTGATGACTTTTGGATTGGAGCCTATGAAATTACCTGGGACCAGTACTTACTTTTTTCGGAACGGAGAATAGATCATCAGGGAACATCTGCTGACCAAATGGAGATTGAAGTAAATATAGATGCAGTGGCCTCTGCCACAACACCCTATGTGGATATGAGCCATGGAATGGGAAGAAAAGGCTTTCCGGTAGTAAATGTCACTCAATATGCCGCATTGACCTTTTGCAAATGGCTTAGTGCCAAGACCGGTAGGTTTTATAGGCTTCCAACGGAGGCCGAGTGGGAGTACGCCTGTAGGGCAGGAACCCAAACAGCCTATTCTTTTGGAAAGGATACCACAGGAATTAAAGACTACGCCTGGTTTAAAGCTAACAGCAATAGTAAATATCAAAAAGTAGGTGAAAAGAAGCCTAACGCATATGGCCTGTATGATATGCATGGCAATGTTGCGGAATGGACTATGGATAAATATGCGGCCACGACCTATGCGGGGCGGACAGGAAAAACCCTGAATCCCTGGGAGGTACCTAAAGAATTATATCCAAGAACGGTACGAGGAGGCTCCTGGAAAGAGGCCGCCTGGGATCTGCGATCGGCATCAAGAACCGGTTCAAAGGCCGCCTGGAAAAGAATAGACCCACAAATCCCTAAAAGCAAGTGGTGGTTTACTAACGCACCTCACATAGGGTTCAGAATTGTAAGGCCCAAAACTACGCCTTCAAAGGAAGAAATGGAAAAGTATTGGCTAGAAGCTATAGACGATTATTAAAAAAAACAATCATGAAACAAAACAAAAAAGAGACCTCGGTGTCGCGAAGAGATTTTTGTAAAAACACTGCCATCGTTGCAGGAGGAATGATGGCCTTACCCCTGGATGTTGCTGCTTCTGCGCATGTTTTAGGTGATGATAGTATAAGTATAGCTCTTGTAGGATGTGGAGGGCGCGGCACAGGAGCCGCTCTTCAAGCGCTGAGTACAAAAGAAAATGTAAAACTGGTGGCCATGGCCGATGTCTTCAAAGACCGCCTTGACTCTTGTTATGATATCCTAAACAAAAAATTTAGTGGAAGCGGGAAATTGGCCCTAAAAGATGAAGATAAGCACATTGGATTCGAAGCCTATAAAGCAGCAATAGACAAGGCCGACGTGGTGTTGCTAACTACCACTCCGGGTTTTAGGCCTATGCATTTTGAATATGCAGTGAGCAAAGACAAGCATATTTTTATGGAGAAGCCCATGGCCACCGATGCTCCGGGAATACGACGTGTATTGGCCGCGGCAGAAATTGCCAAGCAAAAGAAACTCAATGTTGTGGTGGGTTTACAGCGCCACTACCAAAAGAATTACCTGGCTTGCCTGGAAGAAGTAAGGGCAGGTAAAATGGGACAAATTGTTTCCGGGCAGGTGTACTGGAACAGTGAAGGTGTTTGGGTAAAGGAACGACAGGAAAATCAGACCGAGATGGAATACCAAATGCGAAACTGGTATTATTTCAATTGGCTATGCGGAGACCATATTGTAGAACAGCACATTCACAATATAGACGTTGCCAACTGGTTTATAGGAGAATTTCCTTTACATGCACAAGGAATGGGTGGGCGTGAAGTACGTAAAGACAAGAAATATGGGCAGATCTTTGATCACCATTTTGTAGAATTCACTTATCCCTCAGGGGCCGTAATTTCAAGTCAGTGTAGGCATCAGAAAGGTTGTGTAACCAATGTTTCGGAAACACTTATGGGCACAAAGGGTAGAATTTACCTGGATTCCCAAAATAAAGGTATCATAACAGGGTATGATGGGCAAACGATTTATGAGCACATGGGTGAGGAGGATCCAAATCCGTATCAAACGGAACACGATGAATTGTTTGCATCGATTAAGGCAGGAAATGTAATCAACGATGCGGAGCATGCAGCAAAAACCACAATGACTGCAATTTTAGGTAGGATGGCTACCTATTCCGGGCAGTTGATCACCTTTGAAGATGCCTTAAACAGAGGAAGAAGCTTAATGCCAGAAGGGTATAGCTGGGATACCCTGCCAAAGGTTGTTCCGGATGCCTCCGGGGCTTACCCAATCCCGGTACCAGGAGTGACCCAGGTTTTAGAATCTTAAGCTACTATTAAATTTATGAAAGAATACAAAGTAGAATCCTTGATCTGGTACTCAAAATTGAGCTTAGACAGCAAGCATATTATAAAATCATCTACTAAGGAAATTCAGGAAAAATTAGATGCGTATTCAAAAGAAGGTTGGTCCCTGGCCTCCACTAATATGGAAACCTTTGGCTCTGCCCTATATTGTTATCTCTATTTTGAAAGGGACAAGGCTTAGCTGAGAAGCAGTTCATCTGCAACACTTTTACCCCTTGGGATCATATGATTTTTAAGCTCTATAGAATTAGCGTCATACGATTTAATATGATGTTTGTTGATGATGTATGATTTGTGAACGCGAACAAAAAATTCGGGTAAGCTTGTCAAAGTTTGCTTTATAGAGCCGTAGGCCGTGACCTTGGTGCCATCACTAAGATGGTAGTTCACATAATTACCAAGACCCTCAACGTATAGAATATCTGCCGGAGCAATTCGGTGCATTCTTCGGTTCGATTTTATTTCAAGAATTTCGTCAGCCATACTGCTGTTTTTCTGGTTTTCAATTGACCATAGTTGAAACAACTTTATAGACAGTACAAAAAGTACGGTGGTGTTAATTAGTATTATAGCCCTGACAATCATCTTAAGACTAAAAAGGCCCTGAACTTCATTTAAAAGTAAATTCTCATAGAACAAATGGATAAAAATCCGTTGCAGACATCCGCCGAGAGCAAGTACTACCCCATAGCCGATTAAAAAATTCAGAAACTTTCTTTTGAGCAAGTACTTAGGTAGTAAGAAATAGATAGTTATATAAACCGCCAGGATTCTGACCGGCAAGAGTACAAACTCTAAATAAAAGGAAGCCAAATACCCCTCCTGGCCCGCCCAGATAAATCCGAATAGCACATAGTAAACCACCCAAAATGCCACATGGGTTAAAATCCGCGAATTTAGGAGGTATAACTTAGCCGATGTTGACATCTTTTAAAATTAGATCATTGTATGGGCAGCTTTCATATAAAAAAGCAGGGTGCTGGTATAAAAGCCGGTTTAGCTAAAATTAGTCAATCTAACTTTAAAGAAATCTTAAAACTTTCACCCTATGAAAATCGCTCCAAAAAGCATTGCTCTACTTACCTTAACCTTTGTATTATCAGTCTACACAAACGCTCAGGAATTGGGGAGAAGAGCCAGCTGGCAGGCGCAAATTTCAAGCCCCTCGAAAGGTTCTCCTGGAGCACTTATAAAAGCCATTGACAAAGACAGCCCGCTTGATAAAGCCGGGTTACAGGTAGGCGATCTTATCGTAAAAGTAAATGAACAGCCAATGTTTGATGGTGAGGACTGGAGTGATATAGACTATGCGCTTCGCGGCAATACTGTAACCACAATTGAATACATAAGAGCACAGCAAGTACTCAGGACCATGGTCACTTTCAATGTGAGGGAAAAAGAGGAACATCCGGGTTTAGATACCTATTACGAAGAGGTTACCTCATCTTATGGAATTACTCAAAGAACCATAATCACCAGGCCAAAGAAATCTGGTCGGCAAGCTGCCGTCGTGCTTATTGGAGGCCTAAGTTGTTCGAGTATTGAAGTGTACCCTGGGAGGAAGGGAAATTGGGTTCAAACTATCACAGACCTGGTGCAGAAATCAGGGATGGTGGTAATGCGAATAGAAAAACCCGGTGTTGGGGACAGTGAAGGACAGTGCAGTAAATCTGATTTTCATACAGACCTGGCCGGATACAAGGCCGCCATTAGCAATCTGAAATCCAAATCTTATGTAGACCCCAATAAAATTGTGGTTTACGGCTCTAGCATGGGAAGCGCACTGGCTCCTTATTTAGCAAACGAATTTGGCCTGGCAGGAGTTATTTCCGATGGAACCTTCTTTAAAACCTGGTATGAGCATATGCTCGAAATTGAGCGTAGGATCCGGGTTTTTCAGGGCGATACCGAGGAAGAGATCGTTGAAAAAATGAACAACTTTTACATTCCTCTTTATTATGGAATGCTCATCCAAAAGAAAAGCTATAAAGAGGTTACCAATGAATACCCGGCACTTAAAGCCTACAATTATCACGGACCAAGACATATGTATGGCAGGCCAGTAAGTTATTACCAACAGCTTCAGGATTTTAACCTGGCCGGAGCCTGGGAAAAGCTAAAGGTGCCTGTAAGAATCTTGAGAGGGACCAACGACTGGATCATGTCTTCCTTTGATAACCATATGATCATTGATGTGCTGGAACGAAACGGGCATCAAGATCATGTGCTCTTAGAATATCCTGGTTTAGATCACTGGAATACTATCCATAAAACCGCAAAAGATTCCTTCGATGGAAAAGCTGGAATATGGGATGCGGGAACTATAGATCAAATAGTGCTTTGGGCCAGGGAAATTGCAGATATTGAGCCTTAAACCCTTTCCAGAGAAAAATTAGAATGCTCCTCCAACTCTTTTTCCATATGTTCTTTCCAGGCCGAAAGTTGTTCGTCGGTCGACTTAAAGAGTGCTTTAAATTCGCCCAGGACAGGATCGAGTAAGTCGCGCACACTTTGAATGTCAAAATAGAGGCGGCCTGTTCTTCTGATAAAAAAGTCCATTGGGTTTTGAACCATTTCATAGTTAACCCCAAAGTGAAGTTCGGCCTTGGCTATTCTAAGTTCGGGGTCTTTATCATTTAATTTTGAATAGATATCCAATATGGCTTCGGTCTGTTTCCCGTAATTGGTAACGAGGAACCAGGCCGTATGTGGTGTAAGGCCATCTGGTAAAATACGGCCTTCCACTTCCGCTATATAGCGTTTTACATGTTTGAATTTCTTAAAGTCGCTTCCGCACAATGGAATTTTGTCTGTAGTGCATTCTTCAAGATTTCTTCCATGGTCTTCTTCAAATTTCTTAGTAACCCTATTTACTGCTCTTTCAGCCATTTTGCGATAGCCGGTAAGTTTTCCGCCTGCCATACTGATGAGTCCGGTATCGGAAGTAAATATCTCATCTTTTCGGGACAGTTCTGAGGCCGACTTTCCTTCTTCGTGAATCAATGGCCTGAGTCCGGCCCAGGAAGATTCAATATCTTCCATTTCCAACTCAATCCCCGGGAACATATTATTTACGGCTGAGATAAGGTAAATGGCATCTGCAAGATCTGTAGTCACCTTATCCTTGTCCTGGTTGAAATTGGTATCTGTTGTCCCAACGTAGGTGACCTTTCCTCTGGGAATGGCAAACATCATTCGCCCGTCTGGGACATCGAAGTAAACAGATTGTTTTACGGGAAGTTTTTCATGAGGAAATACCAAATGAACTCCTTTGGTAAGGTGTAAACGCTTCCCTTTTTTTGAATTATTCACCGTACGTAATTCGTCTACCCAGGGGCCAGCGGCACTAATGACGTATTGCGATTTAATCTTTAGGTTCTTTCCACTAACCAAATCTTTAACTTTTACCCCGGCAACTCTTTCATCGGTATATAGAAAGTCGGTGACCTCGGCATAATTAAGCGCCTTTGCACCATACTGCAGGCTGGTTTTTATGTTTTCGATCGTAAGGCGGGCATCATCTGTCCGATACTCGGCATAGTACCCAGCTCCTTTTAAAATTTTCTTTGGAAGCAACGGTTCTAATGCCATTGCTTCTTTTTTCTCCAGCATTTTTCGCTTGTCATCTCCGGTAACCTGGGCTAGAATATCATAGACTTTCAAACCAATGGAGGTAAGCCATTTCCCATAAGAACCTCCTTCAATCAATGGTAGTAACATTTTCTCGGGTAATACAAGGTGCGGCGCCAGTTTATGAACTATTGCTCGCTCTGAACCCACCTCTTTGACCAGCCAGAAATCGAACTGTTTTAAATAGCGCAAGCCTCCATGGATAAGCTTGGTAGATTTGCTGCTGGTTCCTGAAGCAAAGTCGCCTTTTTCAACAAGAGCAACTTTTAATCCCCGCGAAGCTGCATCCAGCGCTATTCCTCCACCGGTTATTCCTCCACCTATTACCACAAGGTCAAAAGATTCACTCCCGATTTCTTTTACAGTCTTGGCTCTATCAAGGTTAGAAAATCTGATATTATCTTTCATATTTACGAATTAATAGTAGCATAAAGTAGCATAGCTGCTTATAGCAAAGATAAGGGATAAAAATGCCTTTTAATGAAGATATTTTTACTCTATCGTTATAGTGATAGTTTTTTCGTTTCCAAGCTGATCAACAACCGTAATATTATGCTTTCCAGGGCTTGGGATGACACCTATTTCATGGAAATCTGCGGTCTCCGCCAGAAACTTTTGATCCAGGTACCAAAAGACATTACTCCCAGCCTTGGTATGTGCCAATTTAAGAACAATCTCATTGAGGTTTCCATCGAAATTCTTTGTTAGACTGATAATGCTCCCGTGTTTAGGGTAAATAAATTCCATTACATTTTCGGTTATTCTTTGGCAGTCCTGACGAAAGGGTGGCAGGCTTCGATAGTTTGGGTTAGTTCTTTTGTAATAAAACTCCATTAGTGGAGGTAAGACAAACCATGAAGATGCCCTGGCTTTGGAGAGATCTGCACATGAAGCATTGACCCTGAACTGCTGCTGCTGATCCAGCACAACTTGGCGGTGGTATCTGCATGCCCTAACGATATTCTCCCTATCTGGCACATCAATAGTTCTGGGCGGGCAAAGTGGTGTAAGGTTATAGCCGCTGTTTGCGCAAACCTCCGTTTCTTTAAGCGCGTCAAATGGTTTGGAAAACCAGGATCCTTTAGGAAGTAAATCAAGAAGGTCAAATAGTATCGGAGCCGCACTGCTTAACCCAGAAACATTGGGTCTTCCCTCACCATCTGCGTTTCCCACCCATATCCCAATTACGTAATCTGGCGTAGTCCCAATCGCCCAGGCGTCTCTATTTCCAAAGCTCGTACCTGTCTTCCAGGCTATTTGTTTTGAGGAGTCGAAAAACTCCCAGGATTCGTTTCCCTGAGGCCTGTTCACTTCTTTCATCGCCTCAAAACTGAGGTAAATGCTTCCCGCGTCAAAAATGGTTTTGGTTAGGGACTTTTTTCCAAAATCAACTTCTTCATCCTTTCGCCAAACAAGATTTGTAAACTCCCTGCTAAAGTATTCACTCGAAGTTTCGGTATAATGGTTAACCGTTGAGGCCAGAGAAGCATAGGTTTTGCAGAGATCCCAGAGATTGGTTTCTGCCCCTCCCAAAATTAAGGTTAGCCCATAATGATCAGCGGATCTCGATAGCCCTTCAAGCTCAAAGGAGCTCAGTTGATCGCGAAACTTTTCCAGTCCGTAGTTTTGCAGAAGTCTCACGGCAGGAATATTCAGAGAACGGGCCAGCGCCCTCCTGGCCTCTACGGCGCCTGAATAGTCTTCGCTGAAATTTTCAGGGGTATAACCTGCTATTTGCGTGGGTACATCCGGTACTAGCATGGTAGGTAGCAGCTCACCTCCATCTAACATAGCAGCATACAGCAATGGCTTTAAGATGCTTCCAGTGCTTCTGTTTGCCCTAACGATATCTACATCTTTATGATTTTCTTTACTGGTGTTGGTATTTCCTATATAGGCTAATATTTCTCTCGTTCTTACATCGAGGATTAGCGCGGCTGCATTGTGCACTTCATTTTGGCGCAGATTTGCGTAGTGTCTATGAATAATGCTATTGCTTTGTCTTTGAAGGTTTTCGTCTATGGAAGATGAGATGCGCGTACCTTTATCCTCTTTGGCCACAAATTCAACAAAGTGACGAGCTGTGCTTGGTAAGGGATATGGTTTTTGTGGAAGCCTTTCTAAAAGGGCCAGTGAATAGCTGGTGCTATCAATAAAATTTTTTTGCCATAGTTTTTTTAAGAGCCTGTTTCTTTTTTCCAACAAGCGTTCCTGATTCTTTCCAGGATAGATAAGGCTTGGGGCATTTGGTAGCACTGCAAGCGTTGCTGATTCTGCCCAGGACAATTGATACGGTCTTAAGCCAAAATAGCGCCATGAAGCTGCATCTAAGCCTACCACATTTCCACCATAAGGCGCATGCGTCGCATAAAGCTCTAATATTTCCTTTTTGGTATATCGCAACTCCAGGCGGGTAGCTAAAATCAGCTCAAGAAACTTTTCACCGTAGCTACGTTTTCTGTTCCGTGCCAATCGAATGACCTGTTGCGTAATTGTGCTACCTCCACGTACCACCTTCCCTGCTTTTACGTTGGCCCACAAAGCTTTTGTCATAGAAACCGGATTGAAGCCCGGATGTTTATAAAAATGTGCGTCTTCAAATTGCAAGAGACAGATCTCCATTTTATGGGGTATACTATCGAGCAAAGGGAAACGCCATTGCCCATCTTCTGCAATCTTCGCCCCCAGAAGCTTTCCATCTCGGCCTTCCACTACCGTAGCCATAGGAGTGCTAAAGATCTTTTTAGGTAAGCAAAAGTAATAGGCAATTAGTAAGATGGCGAGGGCGATAAACCGCTTTGGATGTTTCCTCAAATACGCCTTTAGCCTTATCATTCTAGGAATTCTGATAAATATTCATTCCACCGAAGCTATTCGTCCTCTTTAAAAAACTCATACTCCCGTTCCACAAGACACACGCGAACTTTGTACCAGCTATACCATTGCTGCTTTCCATTTTCTTGCGCGAGCTGATGATCTAACTGTGCTTTCCAGGCCGCAATAGCCTGTAAGTTTTCCCAATAGCTGACAGAAATGCCTAGTTCATCACGTGCGCTTTCAAAACCCAGATATCCGGGTTGCTCTTTGGCTAAGCGCTCCATAAGCCCTGCCGTAGCGGCATATCCCTTATCTTCAGCTGTTCTGGTATTCGTAAAAATAACGGCGTAATAGGGCTTTTGCAATGTCATTCGATGTATTGTTTTTCCAGAAAATAATTTACAAGGGCTTCTTTCATAAGAACGCTTTGTTCACCGGCTTTTAAAGAAGGAAGTTGTTCTAAGACTTTATAATGAGGCCATCCGTCTTTATCGAAAAAGTCAAATTCGTAGTAGCCATAGGGTTCCAGCAGCCGGCAAATGGCTATATGCATCAGATTTACCTTCTCGTCCTTCTTAAACTTACGGTGAAGCTGCCCTAGTTCCTGCACCCCTACTAAATAGATGATCGCGTCTAACTCTAGCGGATCGCTATCCGAAAATTGTGCAGAGAGCTTTTTAATAAGTACGTCCCACCGCTCTTTTAAGATCTCATCTCTAGCCATTCTATCTCAATTGCTCAACGCCTTTTTTAGCATGCTTCCTTGTCCCACGGGTTCATGAGTCTGTTTAATGCTTCTTTACAGTTGAAAAAAGCAAATTCAAAGGTACAAATCTATATGCTATATTTGTTTAGGAAAACAGAATATGGGCATTTTAGACATTCTTCTCGGGTTGCTGTTAGTGTATGGACTCTACAAGGGCTTAAGAAACGGCCTTTTTGTTGAAATTGCATCGCTGGTAGCTCTAATTGCCGGCCTTTTTGGCGCCATCCATTTTTCTTATATCGCGGGAGATTACCTCTCTGGCAAATTAGATTGGGATGTACGCTATATTAATCTAACAGCCTTCATTATCACATTCATTATCATTGTAGTCGCCGTGAATTGGGCCGGAAAACTGCTTACCAAAGTTGCGGACTTCGCCATGCTTGGGCTATTGAATAAGATTGCCGGCGGAATTTTCGGTGCATTAAAAGTAGCTGTTATCCTGGGGGCGCTTTTGGTCTTTTTCGACCGTGCAAATAGTTCTCTCAATATCATAGAACAAGACGATCTTGAAAAGTCTATTCTTTACGAGCCCGTAAAAGAAATTGGAGCGTTCATTTTTAGCAAGGTATTACCCGAAAAAGAGGACTCCATGAAGTTAACAGCCTCCCGATAATACCATACATAGAATTTTGCTGTCTTTAATCGATTAGGGCTTACAATTTGCCAGAGTTCTGCTATCTTTCCCGCCGCGAGAACCCCCGAAATGAATTTGAAGTGAAAAGCGTACGAGACACTAGCTTTTACGGCGAGGCTATAAATGAGCTGAATTACCCCTTCGCTGATTATTTTTTGTTCCAAACTTTCATTATATCCGAGGTACAAGAAGACATCTTGTTCACCTGGGAAAATCACGGCAAGCGGGTAGCCGAGGATTTGACCAATCTGTACGAAAACAACGGCCAGGATTTTGTTTTAATCACCAATAGAATTAACTCCTATTCGGTAATGCCGGCAGATTGGATCAAGTTTTTCAAGCACAGTTATAAACTCAAAGGGTATGGTATCGTAAGCTATACAAAAGCCGGGTATCTAAACGCGCTTCTTGAAAAGTTATTCATTCCTGCCAAATTCAAAAGATTCAAATCACTAGAATCGGCCATTAGCTGGGCAAAAGAACTTTCTTCAGCAACCACCGTGGCAACTTCTAAGCCCTAGCAGCTCATATCCGCAATTATTTTCCATGCCCCGTCTATCTTTTTAAAGATTACAATAAAAACTCCATTGGCATCGCCCATTTCCCTGGAGAGATGATAGGCTCCCATAACAAAATAGGCGTTGCCATCAATCTTAGATACGTCGTTTATGGTAAAAGCTAATTTCCCGGCATGCGCTTTTGTCGGGTAACCTTTCTCATAGTTTTCCAAAGTGTTTTTCCAGCCATATGTAATGCCCCTACTGCTATAGAACTTTAAAGAGTCGCTTTTCCAATAACCCTCCATAAACCCCTCCAGATCATAGTTTGACCATGCTTTTTCCTGCATCTCCATGACCTCCAGAATTGCTTTCTTCTCCAAATTTTCTTCAGACTCCTGAGCCTGGATGAACCCTGCGGATGCGACGAACATTATAACAACAATTATGCTTTTCTTCATATCGTATTTACACTATTAGTTACTGTATTACCTCTACCCACTGGCCTGTTTTCCTCGCCAAATAATCATTGTCATACATTGCTTCAACTTGTGCTCCAGGCAAGTAGTAACGCCCAAGATAAGAAGCATTTAGCAATATTCTAAAGGTTTTGGTCTCATTGCCCTGCAAATCAAAATAAAACATTGCCCGGTCATCCCTCAGGTCAGTATAGGTTGCGCTATTTTCCGCAAAACTTCCAAAGTCGGTAAAGCGGGTATTTACAATCTCCCAGCCGCCTGGGAAAATCTCGCTAAGCGCCATATTTTTAAGACTTCTGGAAGTGGTATTTGCCACGGAAACCTCTACGACAAAGTTTGTGCCCTGAGACAGCTTTGTATGATCAATAATAGCCCCGTTTCTTCCTTTGTACGAAACTGCTACCCTCAAATTGCGTTCCTGACTTCTTTCCTCACCAACGGGCAAAATCCCTGTATTTATTAGTGTTGCATAAAGTGTCGTTGAACCACTGTTCTTAAGTTGTATAGTATTTTCACCTTTATTTACCGCTAGATCACGACTAGCCAGGGCCTTTTCTGACTTAATCTCTTGCTTAACACCATTTACCGTGATACTTGCTTTTATGCCCTTCCCTCCAACCATTTCGGCAAACTTTGCCATGGCCAAAAGGCTATATGCCGTACTTTGAGTGCTCAGCCAACGCTTGCCATTGAGGTCTTCTGCTATGGCCTTTGCCAGTTCCTGTGCTTTGATTTTGTCTTTTATCAAAACCAAAGTCTCAAGAGCCATAGCCTGATTGCGAACTCTGGATCCGTAGGTATACCTATGGCTTTTGGTAGTTGTAAAATCTAAGGAAGACGCGCGAATGAGTTTTTCGGCAACTCCTTTTTGACCTATTAGTCCGTATGTTGCCGCAAGTCGGAACTTTGCCTCATTGCCGAGGTTATTGGTCTCGCGAAGTCTATTCATTGAGGCAACATCGGCATTTCCTGAAAGTGCTAAAGTATAAAGCCTGTATGCCTGGGCCAAATCTGAACGCCTACCTCCATCTCTCCATTGCTTGGCTAATCTTTGCTGATAGTCAATCCAGGAAGCCTTAAATCCAATAGGCAACACATAGCCTTTTTTCTCTGCCTCCAATAAAAAGTGTCCTGCAAAAGAAGTGCCCCAATCATCGGCTTGTGACTCCCCGGGCCAGTAGCCAAATCCACCGTTCGGCAACTGATAATTTCCAAGTCGCCTAATACCCGCTTTAATGTTCTTCTGAATTTCTTGTGTTCTATCGGCGGTCAGACTAAAAATCTCCCCAAGGAATAATTGAGGGAAGGCCGCGGAGGTGGTCTGCTCCACGCAACCATGAGGGTAATGTATCAGATACTTCATTCTCCCATTAAAGTTCATTGGCGGAAGTGTTGAAAATTCTACCTCAACCAAATTGCTTCCCGTCACTCCAAAAGTTTGCAAATCAATACCTTCTGTACTTCCAGGTTCTAATAAGACATCTTGCACTTCTGTAGTAGGCGTATTGGGGTTAAGCACATCAATAGGCACTTCAAAAGAAGCCTTCTCTCCATTCCCTGACGCCTCTACAACAACCTTACTAACTCCTTGAAATTGAGCTACATCGAGTTCAAAATAGGCCATCTTCTCTCCAGGTTGGGCAAAACTCAGACTTTGAGTTTGCGATCCGGAAACAGCAAAGGCTTTATCAGGTTTAACATTCAATGTCACCCGTTTCACTTTTTTTTCCATGACAAAAACGGTGACCGGGAGCGTTATTTTCTCTCCTGGTGTTATTTTTCGTGGCAGTGAGGCCAAAACCATCAATGGTTTTCTTACCGGGGTGGTTTTTTCAGTACTTCCATAAGCTTCGGTAGAAAGGTCTGAGGCAACCAGCATAGTTCTTACAGAACCTATGTATTTTGGAATCTTTATTTTATGCGACCCGCTTTGCCCGGCCTTCAACAAAAAAGGTCCTAAATGCACCACCATAGGCTCAAAACGGTTGGCCTTTTTATTCTTCGCTCCGGCAATTTCTCCATCGCCTCCAATTGAAAACACCTGATCTATCCTGCCGCCGAAAGCACCAATGACATCGTCATAAACATCCCAGGTTTTTACACCCAATGCCTGCCTGGCGTAAAAGCCAGACCAAGGGTCTGGGGTCTTAAAACGAGTTAGGTCTAACAAGCCTTCATCGACTATTGCAATTGAATACGTCATTGCTTTACCAGCTTTTTCTGTAACTTTTAAGGTCACAGTTTCTTCGGGCCGAAGCACTTTTGGCAGTGCTAGTTGAGGCTGCAACCTGGTTTTGGGGTTTTCTACCATTACCGGAATAACGCCATAAAGCCTTATCGGGGAATCATTTAGGGTACTGGCATGAGGCTGCAATAGAGAAATGTGTACATAAATATTTGGAGTATAAATCTCTTGAATGGGGAGTTCAAATTTGGTTTCTCCTTTTTGGGTTTCTACCCATAATGAATGCAAAACTTCACTGCCATTCTCTACAGTAACAAGAGCACGCCCTCTTTCAGAACTTGGAAAGGACACAATGGCCTTTTCGCCAACATTGTAGCTTTCCTTATCTGAAGAAAATGCCAGCATTGTGGCTGCAGACGGGTCGTTCTTTCTGGATTTTCCAGCCCATCCCGGCCAGTCAATATAAATGGCCTTCCCCGTCGCATGTCCGCCATTTTCATCTTCAACACGCACCAGATATCTGCCCCATTGCGGATATTTCAATTCAAACTCGAAGCTTCCTTTCCCACCGGAAGAGGTATTAATTTTTTGCTCGAAAACTTTTTCGCGGTAGTTGCTGCTACTAAAATTTGAAAAGTTATCGGCCGATGTATCCCACCACCAGCGCCAATTTACCTTATGAATGGTAACTTTCAAGTTCTTTACGGCTTTCGGCTTTCCAAGTTCATCGAGCGTTACCACTTCAAAACGGTGTTTGGTATCTGTAAGTAGCATTCCTCTTGTCTTATCACCTTTAGGAGTAATTAAGCCCACATAGGTTTCAAAAGGAGAGTACTTTTTGGTAAAGACATCAGTGCTAAAATCGCCTCCGTTCTCATAAACCTTTGTAATGAATGCAGTTGAAAGCATTCCGGGGGCAACTCCATTTAGCTGTGGCCTTAAAAGAAAGTCTGCCTTGCCTTCAGCGTTTACATTGCCATCAAATACGATGAGTTCTTCAGGAGAGAACCCACGGGTCGGATCGTCAAAAACATAGCCCGGGAAGGAATCGAAGCTCGTGGTCCGAGTAGCAAATTTGGCCGTAATGTCGGCTTTTAAATTTCTCGCTATAGCTCCATGAAGCCATTTCACCTCCATGCTTCCCTGTACCGGTGCAGAAGCCGACAAAAGCTCATTAGAAAAACTGGTATTTATCTTAAGCCTATTGGGCTTTATAGTCTCAATTTTTAGAGTTTTAGTAAATGAGGCGCCTCCTACTGAAATTTTTGCCAACCAATTGCCCGTAGGCGCATTCTCAGCAGTAGCAAATTGAAAGTTGTAGAATCCTTCAAGGCCGGCGCTTCTTACCTCCCTTTTTGCCACTTTATTGTAGGGGTCAAAAAGTTCTAGTTTTACAGGGTGGTTTTTCGGGAGTTCGTTTGCCTTATCATTTAACATAAAAGACAGGAAAACGGTATCACCTGGTCTCCAAACGCCACGTTCAGCAAATAGGAAGCCTTTTAAACCCTTCTGCAGTTCTACCCCTGCAACGTTAAATTTGCTCACAGATAATGCGTTCCCATCATTCAGTCTTACATAATTTAGCTGTCCGCCACTTTCAACCTTGGCAAAGTAGGCCGCCTTTTCCGAGTCGAAAATAGATGTCCCATCCGCGTCGGTAGTAACATTTCCTATGGGTTGCTGCTGAAAGTTGTAGAAGCTTACCTTAGCCCCTGCGATGGGGTTGGTATTCAAAAGATCGCTAACTGCAACGAAATAGCTCTTATTAGATCCTTTCTTAATGGTTAGCCCGATATCGGATGCCAGAACGTTTAGCCCTACTTTCTTATCGTAATAATACGAGGTATGACAGGGGTTCTCGCGCTCATTCCAGTCGTAATTATAATAGTAATCATTGTAATAATTTTCAATGCCATCCCAGGAGCTATCTTCCTGCGCTTCGTCAAAATTTGTTTGGGAAGTTTCAAGGGTATCGAAATTGTTAGACTGGCAGGTATAAGCGCTGTAAGTAGGTTTAAAATCGAACTCTACCCGATAGATCGCTCCTACTTCCGGACTTATCAATGCACTTAGATCCAGGGCGTGGGCCCTCCATTTACCATCTGCCTCAGAAAGGCTATTTTGAAGATCGATTTTCTTCCTGGCAATGGGTCTGGCTACCGTCCTTAGGTTTGCACTTCCATTTAAATTGTTGCCCTGTAAAAACTGTAAAATATTGGTCTGATAAATTTTAAGAACCGTTACATCTGCGGCAAGGAGATTGACTGCTTCAAAATTGATTTTCAAATTGTTTGAAGACGGAAGAATAGTTGCATTAGAGAGGAGCCTTAATTGCGGTTTTAATTGCTCAAAAGCTACACGCTGCTCTAATCTTGTTTTAGTTTTGTAACCCTCCTCGTTCTGTATCCCCTCAAAAAATTCTAACAAGGCCGTCCCCTTTATTTCTTTAGACGGGTAGAGCTTAAGTGTATTCCCATCAACGGAGTATTTAGGATTATTGTCTCCCTCAAGTACTATAAGGCCTTTGAAATTTTGTCCTTTTTTAAGAGGGTCGGAAAAATTGATTAACAGATGCTGCTGAGGCCCCTGTTCCACTTGAATATCGAGTATTGTAAAATTGCTTTTTCCCGGTATTTTAAGTGTGTTCTTACCTGAACTTTCTATATCGAATTCTGCTCCGCTCCAGGAAATAATCATTTCAGAGTCCTCTTCAAACCTTTGAATACTGTCTATCGTAAACTGAAATTGCCTTCCTTCTTTTACAGCCTCATCAAAGGTCACAGCCAGGGCTTTACCTGCCCTTTCTACCCGAACAAGTTTTTTTACATGATCTAGGCTAAGTTGATCAGCCGTACGAACCTGCCCTTCCAGAAATTGAACATTTTTTGAGTATGACTGCAGTGCATTGGTATATACATTAAACTGCTGTTTTATAGTTTTAACACTAAAGTTTAGTGTTTTATGTTCTTTTGGGATATCCTGGATAATCGATTCAAGACGAAGTGTAAATCTGTATTCAGTATCTTGCTCAAAACTGTTATCCGGGACAAATGCAAGGGTTCTGGAATCTAGTGATACAACCCGGCCCTTTACTGCGGGTGTTACACTGAGAATTTTATTATTTAAATCGGTTTCTGCTTCCCAGCCCCGGACAGCTTCAGCAAATACCACTCTTATATCGCTTTTTGAAGAAATAATCCCTTGGGTAACTTCAGAGATGTGGGCTGCAAAATCGTTTAGGTTATTTAGTAAGACTTCATTGTTCTCTTTTTTGGGGTTACAAGCTACCAGGAAAAAAATCGCTAGCAGTAAGGACAGATTTTTGATATGCATATAACTATTTTATAGATATACGTAAAGATAGCGGCTTTGCAACTATCCCATTTTCCGAATTTCTTAGAATTTTAATATTTTATTAATAAAACCCTCAAGGGTGAATTATAAGAAGGATATAGGCGATTTCCTTTCCATTTAGGCCTGTACGCTACATAAGCTTACAACACCTCCGATCTAGTATGCATTTCATCGAAAAAAGGAGTGATCTTACCGCAACTTCTACCGATTTTATTTAATATTACTCTCTTGATTTTCCCATAAGGTAAATTACAAGAGATCCCCTTTTCTTCGCTACCTGCTTAGCAAATAGAACACTATATGAAAATGAGATTGCAATTTGCTATCTCGGTTTTATTTGTATTACTGGCGAGTTCTTGTAGCAAGGAGTCCGTATCGAATACAGATATTCCGATAGCCGAAAATGCCGTTCAGGTAGAGCGCGAATTATTGACTTTGGTGAATGATCACAGGCGTACCTTAGGTTTACAGGATTTGGAATATAGTGCAGTGGCTTATGAATACGCCAATGGTCATAACGACTATATGATTTCAAAAGGAGCACTTAGCCATGACAATTGGGAGGACAGAGCTTCTAAAATATCTTCGGAAGTAAATGCAAAGGCAGTAGGAGAAAACGTTGCCAAAGATTACCCATCAGCATCCGTAGCGCTGGCTGGATGGCTTGCAAGCTCAGATCACAAAAACACCATAGAAGACAATTTTACGCATACTGCAATAAGCGTAAAGAAAGATAGTGCCGGAAACCTCTATTACACACAGCTCTTCTACAGATAATAGAAAAAGCCATTTTGTTTTCTTAATTTTGATAGAACCCTTTCGGTTCTTTGCTGTCATTGTTTGGTCTTAAACATATCGAACTGTGTAATGCAAGCCCGAATCTTGAAATTCAAACCTGGAAAACATGGGTATTAGACCTCCCTTTAATCTGAGTAACTGGATAGACGAAAACAGAGATACCCTAAAACCCCCCGTTGGAAATAAAAACCTTTACAAAGATGCCGGCGATTATATTGTAATGATCGTTGCAGGCCCAAATGCACGAAAAGACTATCACTATAATGAAACCGAAGAGCTATTTTACCAATTAGAGGGAAATATTGAAGTACATATTCAGGAAGACGGACAAAAAAAGACCATGAAACTGGGTCCGGGAGATATGTACCTTCATCCTGCAAAAGTGCCTCATTCACCAGTGCGGCATGAAGGTTCACTTGGTTTGGTCATAGAACGTAAAAGGGCGCAGATGGAAGTAGATGACGGCTTACTTTGGTTTTGTGATAATTGCAATAACAAACTTTACGAGGCTTATTTTACGCTGCATGATATTGAAAAAGATTTTCTAAAACACTTCGCTCATTTTTACGGATCAGAAGCCTTACGAACCTGCAATAATTGTGGGACCATAATGGAGGTAGACGAGCGTTTTATGGCAAAGGACTAATACATCAATTCTATGGAAATTATTCTTCAGATTTTAATTGGAGCTGTCGCACTTTTACATCTTTATTTTCTTTGGTTCGAAATGTTTGCCTGGACAACGAGGGGCCGAAAAGTGTTCAAAAGTTTTCCTCCAGAATTGTTTGAGCCTACTAAACCTATGGCAGCAAACCAAGGATTGTACAATGGTTTTTTGGCAGCCGGACTTATATGGACATTTTTTATTAGCGATCCTGTCTGGAAAAGCAATGTCGCTATCTTCTTTTTGGCATGTGTGGCCATAGCGGGTATTTATGGCGCGCTAACAGCAGATAAAAAGATCTTTTTTGTTCAGGCCCTACCTGCCCTCCTTGCCCTGGCTCTTGTCTTTTTGACCTAATTAAAAAAAGCAAAAAACACAGCCCGTTTATTCCTGTAGAAACCCAGCAATATTTGTAGCTTTGCAAAAATCTAACAATATCTAAATAAAACGTTATAAAATGTCATTAGTTGCTACTGATTTTGGAATACAGGAAGCCCTATCGCAATTGGGGATCGAAGAGGTAAACCAGGGAACGTCCACCGGTTCTAAGAATTTTGCTTCCGGAGAAATTATTCCTTCATATTCACCTGTTGATGGCGAATTAATCGCAAAGGTAAAATGCACGACCAGAGAAGACTATGAGACGGTTATTGAAGCGGCCTCCGCAGCTTTTGAAAGCTGGAGGAAAAAGCCCGCTCCCCTAAGAGGTGAAATTGTCCGTCAATTTGGCGAGAAACTAAGAGCACTTAAAGAACCTCTTGGCAAACTGGTCTCCTATGAGATGGGAAAGTCATATCAGGAAGGACTTGGAGAAGTTCAGGAAATGATAGATATCTGTGATTTCGCGGTTGGTCTTTCCAGGCAACTTCACGGACTCACTATGCATTCTGAGCGCCCTGGACACAGAATGTATGAGCAATACCATCCTTTAGGAATTGTAGGTATCATTTCGGCCTTTAATTTTCCAGTAGCTGTATGGGCCTGGAATACAGCACTTGCATGGGTTTGCGGGGACGTTTGTGTTTGGAAACCCTCAGAAAAAACACCGCTATGCGGTATTGCCTGCCAAAAAATAGCCGCCGAAGTATTTAAAGCAAACGATTTACCCGAAGGAATTTCATGCCTTATAAATGGAGACTATCACGTGGGTGAATTTATGACGCAAGACAAAAGGGTGCCATTGGTTTCGGCCACTGGTTCAATAAGAATGGGGAAAATTGTCGCTCAGGCCGTTGCAGCCAGATTAGGGAAGTCTCTACTGGAGCTGGGAGGAAACAATGCCATAATTGTAACCCCTGATGCGGATATTAAAATGACCGTAATAGGCGCCGTCTTTGGTGCCGTAGGTACCGCTGGTCAGCGATGCACTTCAACGAGAAGGCTAATCATCCATGAGTCTATTTATGATAAAGTGAAATCTGCCGTAGTTGATGCCTATAAGCAATTGCGCATCGGAAATCCTTTAGATGAGAACAATCATGTTGGTCCATTGATCGACAAAGATGCAGTCTCCTTATACCAGAATGCGCTAGAAAAAGTTGTAGAGGAAGGCGGTAAACTCATTGTAGAGGGCGGCGTTTTAAACGGGGAAGGCTATGAAAGCGGCTGCTATGTAAAACCAGCAATTGCGGAAGCCCAAAATTCTTTTGAGATTGTTCAGCACGAAACCTTTGCACCCGTTCTTTATTTATTGAAGTACTCAGGGGATGTTGAAAACGCTATAGCGTTGCAGAACGGCGTTGTTCAAGGCCTGTCATCGGCAATCATGACCAACAATCTGCGTGAAGCAGAAAAGTTTCTTTCCACGGCTGGAAGCGACTGTGGTATTGCTAACGTAAATATCGGGACTTCAGGAGCCGAGATTGGTGGTGCTTTTGGAGGAGAAAAAGAAACGGGCGGAGGCAGAGAATCTGGTTCTGATGCATGGAAGGTTTATATGCGCCGGCAAACCAATACCATCAACTATACGACAAATTTACCGCTCGCCCAGGGTATTAAATTTGACCTGTAAATAACATAAAACCTGCGGTTGTTTTACTTTTGGTCTTCCCCCGATGGCCAAACGCAAATTACCGCAGGTTTTTATATATATAGTGGGGCAGGTTACTATGTCATACTAAAATCTGAATCTTCTGCACTTTCGAGCTTAGCAACTGCATCGTATTCTCTATCGTATTCATCATCTTTTTCTTTTCGACATGAAGAACATAGCAAGAGCAAAAACAAAGCTGCAAGCCCGTAAATTCTCAGAGCGTTTTTCATAATTGGTGGTCGTTTAATTCACCATTAAAAGTACGGAGTAGCCTTTTGATAATGAACTACTTATGTGTGAATGGCTTCAAAATTGCTCTTTTTGTTAAAAATTAGTGTGCAGTTGGTAATTTCTTGCAGATTGAAGGAATTATAGTGCGTTTTAAAAAAAATTCGCTGACCCCTTAGCTCCTTCATTCGCCCGGGGCGAACTGGCTCAAAAGGTCAGCGGATTTTTTGATCACTAATCAACTCTGAATGCTCTTGTTGGCAGGGTGTATCAAAAAGTGAAGGTGGCACCTCTAGTCTTCTACTTTTCAAAGACGCCTTCCGTACTTATAGGTTTGGTATCCGCAACGGTCCAACTTCCATGTAACAAAGACTGAATGCCTAGCAAAACAAACATACAACAGAAGTTCAGTAGTTTTGAAATACTGGATTTTAATCGTTTCATTTTCATAGGGTTATACAGTGGTTTCTATAAAAATAACATATAATCTCTTTCATTGCATTAGCTATGTGTTAACTGTATTTCCTGTAACACAAATGGTATAAACCGTTGTATAAGTTGTAGTCCTTATAAACAAAACCCGCCATTGCTATATGAAGAACAACGGCGGGTTTTCCCCAAACTAACCAAACTAAACTAATTCAAACAATATTTCTATCTAGTAAAAACCCTATTTCAATGCCGGAACCTTGTCGGGAGAAATAGGGCTTCATTTCAATTCTTTGATGCGAATATCTTCAATATTCTAATTGCTGTCCAGCTCTAAAGTATATACGGGTAGAAAAATTGTATAGCTGGTAGCTTTTCAATTATTTTCTGTGAATTGTACATGAAAAAAATGTCTTATAGATTAAATTTCTAAGTGCCTGATTAATAAGATTTAATGTATAAATATCTAAGGTTTCAGTGTTTTTTTTAATACATTGTAAGTCTCTGAACACTAAACATTAATCCTATGACAAAAACAACAACAAACCTCCTGGGGATTCTCATTACCATTCTCGCTGGGACCTATTTTTTTATGAGGTACTGCAGTGAATGCGGTGCGGTAACCAAAAAGGGGAAACCTACTGCAAAGGAAGAGGTAATGGCAGAGGAACTTCCTGAGGCCACGGCTTATCCTTTTGCGTTCAGCGATGGAGATTACACTTTCACATCAAACGACAATTTTGATTTCAACGCCTCATCATCATCCATTTTGTTACCCGTAACTCAAAATATTGAGAATGGTATTTCAAGTATACGGTCATTTTTGAAGTCGGATACGGGAAAAGTATTAGACATCACCGGATTCTATAAAAGCGATGAAACCAATAGTACGGCTTTTCCTAACCTTGGCCTGGCGCGGGCAACCGCGGTAAAGAATTTCCTTGTTTCCAAGGGAGTTTTATCGAGTCAATTGAACACTTTCGGCTCTTTAAGGGATGATATGGTTGCTCAAGACAATATCTTTATGGGACCGCTTGGTTATGAAATTGGTGGTGCATCGGATACCGAGGAAGAAGAGTTGCAAGAGATCTACAAGCGTATCAAAGATAAGCCGCTGGTGTTAAATTTTAAAACGGCACAGACATCTATAAACCTCTATCCTGAACAGCGACAGAAAATTGCGGAAATAGCCAGATATCTGGATAAGGTAGAAGGTGCTTCCTGCTCAGTAATTGGTCATACAGACAATGAAGGAGGCAGAGCACTTAATACTAAACTAGGCCAGGAGCGCGCTGATTTTGCAAAGGCCTATTTGGTTCAAAATGGCATTCCTGAATCTAAGATTACAGCTTCTTCCAAAGGGCCCGATTCTCCAGTGGCAAGTAACGCAACAGAGGAGGGTAGAGCACAAAATAGACGAACAATCGTCACTTTAAATTGAGAAATAACCACAAAAAAATATAAAAATGGATTTTGAAAATATGAACATCTGGTGTTGGCTAATCCCCTTGTTGGTTGGCGCAATCTGTGGCTTTTTAGGCTACCTGATCGGAAAAGGCGGCAAGAAAACTGTTGATCTTTCAAGTGACCTGCAAGCCCTTGAAGACAAAAACGCCCGCTTAGAGGCAGACTTAGCTGCTTGCAATGAAAAATTGGCCATTGGGGCGGCATCACTCTCAATGGCGCCGATTGCCTTTGATCCTAAAGCTGCAAAGGCGGCCTTTGGTAAAACTATTAAACAGGATGATCTGAAAGTAGTAGAGGGAATTGGCCCTAAAATTGAAAGCCTTTTTCACAACTTTGATATTAAGACCTGGAAAGCCCTTTCAGAAACTACAGTTGCCAAGTGCCAGGAGGTACTTGATTCTGGCGGTGAAAGATACAAGGTTCACGATCCGGCTTCCTGGCCAATGCAGGCAAGAATGTGTTACGAAGGTAAATGGAAAGAGCTCTATAAGTGGCAGGAAGAGCACGACCACGGAAAATTATAAACCAGAAGGCCCCATTTGTTTGGGGCTTTTTAATTTCTGCCCGGCTCGCCAGGATACAAAAGGTGTACCGGATCACTCTGCCATATTTCTTTGGTATCGGCATCGATCAGGGAGAGTGGCCCCTTAAAGGCTGCTCCCGTATCCACATTCCAGACGTTAGCAGCATTGACAGGAACCGTCTTTCCTATTCTGGTAACAGGCGTATGTCCTATGTAGATTTCCCGGTATTTTTTCAATCTTTTTGGATATGCAATATCATCAGGGCTCAATTGCGGATTTAAAGACAAAGCCGTTTCCCATAAGGTACGATCCCAGTAAAACATTTTAGAAAAGTATTCATAGCTAACGCCTCCAATATTGGTAAAGCCCGCATGTAAGAAAAGCCTGTTCTCCTTATCCAGGTGATAGTTTTCAAGTGTCCTGAAAAATTCGATGTGCAGCTTCCGTAATCGCCCGTCAACTGAAAGATAAGAATCCATAGTGGCCTCTCCGCCATGTTTAAACCAAAGCGGGTTGTCTTTCCAGGTTGTCAGCCAGTCGTAACAAAGTTCGTCATGATTTCCTCTTAAAAAAATACAGGAATGCCTGGTTCTGAGATCTATTAAAAAGTTAACCGTCTCTACCGCTTCACTCCATCCGTCTACATAGTCCCCCAGGAAGATAAGTTGGTCATCAGCACGAACCTCAGCTCTCTCCAAGACCTGGGTTAAAGCTCTGAGACCACCATGAATGTCACCAATTACCAAAGTTCTCATTTTGCAAAAAAGGCTATAAGGGCGATGATGAGGATTATGAAAAGAACGAGGAAGAAAATTTTCCAAAAAGAATATGGTCTGGTTCCATGAATACTTCCTGTTTGCCCGTTGATATAAAAACGAAATTTTTTATCTCTATACGTATAAGCACTGATGAAAACGGGTAGCAATACATGCTTGAAAGTCTCTTCAGACAACTTGATATCGGCATTATGAATCCGTTGTGTGTCGCCCCCAATATCCCTCCTAATCCAGGTATAGGCAATAGACTTTGCCTCTTGAAAAGATTGATGGTGACCCTGTTTTAAAGGAATAGTATACTTTTCAGTAACAAAACCAGCGAGGTATTTCGAATTAAAGGGAACCAGTTCTTTGATGTTCCAATGCGCTATATTGCCAGGGACCTCTCCCTGTCTTTTCATGGAAGCGTTTATAAGAATATCATCTACGAATCCGCTTACCGAACCGGATGCCGGAGACCAGCGTGTTTTTCTTACCTGTCTGGTCTGTACGCCATTTTTAGTTCTGTAGCGCTGAGTCTCGTAATAATAGTCGCCCCTTTGCCCCTGATACGAAGCAAATAATTGGGCATCAAATGTCCAATGCGGAATATACAGGCCATGCATCGCCTCAGGATCAAGCGCCGCACGCTTTAACTTATTGGGTGCAAACCAAAGGCTATTTACCCATCTTTTGAAGATGTTTCTGGCTTTGTCATTATCTAATTGAAAAGGGATTAACGCTCCCGGCATAATCCACCCTTCGCGCTCAACGTCTTCCCGTATCAGGGGTTCTCCGCAGTAAACGCAATGAAGTGATTTGTAGTTCTCCTCTACATGCTGATTTGCTCCACAATTTTTGCAATGCAGCAATTCTATGGTTTCTGTGTAGGCATTATCACCAACGGCTTTGAGATAATGCTGCAATTCTAGCTCTTCAAAACTACTCTTGGCTTGCTCAATAAATTCTTCGTATCCGCAATACTCACATTTAATTTGATGCGACCCAGGTTTGTATTTTAGCTCTGCGCCACAATTAGCACAAGACTTTTTCTTTTCAGACTGTTTAATTTCTTCCATTTGGCAGTCATTCCCTTGCTCGATACCGAGAAGGAATTCTACAAGCACATTACACTTAACTTATTCGGTAGGTAGTGGTGGTGGGGTATTCCCTCCCAGGAATGCTTTTAATTCTTCAACCTCCTTCAAAGCAGTCCAATTTGCCAATCCCTGTTTCCAAACCAAGGAATCTTTATTGATGGTTCTATTGGCAAAAAGTTCTTTAAGCCTGTCAAATGAAACCGGACCTAATTGTTGTCCGTTTACAGCGTAGTGATAGGAGGTTTGAGCTGGAATAGGCGGAGGAACCGTAGCGCTTTGCTGGGGTGCTGCAAAAGGTTGCTGAGATTGTTGTCCCATCATACTTCCCATCTGTTGTGCCAATACAAATCCCATACCCATGCCCATTCCGGCGCCAGCAGTACCTCCTTCGTTCTTTGCCGCTGCTTCCATGGCTTTTGCCGCCTTAAATTGAGAAAGCTTGGTCATATCTAACTTGTCTAATCTGCTATACTCAAATATTTCTTTTTTGAGCTCTTCGGGCATGGAGACGTTTTCTATATAAAATTTCTCCAACTCTATTCCTATTCTTTGAAATTCTGGCTGCATTACCTCCTGGCAGGTTTCGGAAAGTTCGCTGGTATTAGCGGCGTATAATTCGATGGGCAAATTAGCCTCACCTACCGTATCCGTAAATCTGGTTACGATTAAACTCTTTAAGTGTTCATTGACCTCATAATTGGTGAAATTTCCGTCTGTCCCAACGACATCAACTACAAATTTACCCGGGTCGCTAATTCTAAAACTATACGTGCCAAAGGCACGTATCTCCGTAAGGCCAAATCGCTCATCGCTTAGCATTACAGGGTTCTTAGTTCCCCATTTTTCATCAGTGAATAATCTGGTATTGACAAAGTAAACCTCAGCCTTAAAAGGGCTATTAAATCCATATTTCCAACCCTTTAGCGTAGCCAAAATGGGTAGGTTTTGAGTAGTTAAAGTATGGGTTCCAGGTTCAAAAACATCGGCCAGTTTTCCTTCATTGACAAAAACAGCAGTCTGCCCTTCTCTTACAATAAGTTTGGCCGCATTTTTAATTTCATTTTGGTAGCGTTCAAAGCGGTGAACTATGGTATCATCAGAACTATCAAGCCATTCTATTATGTCAATAAATTCGTGACTTAGCTTCTTTTTAATTTCATCAAATAGACCCATTTTATTAGTGTTTTAAATTTCTAAAAAGGTAATTGAATTCTTTAAAATAGGCAAAGAAGGCTTGTATTATTTGTTGTAGCTAATTCTAAGATGTATTTTATCGATTTTGTAGTAAAAAAGCTACGTGTTCAGCTTTTTTTTTATACCTTTTTAGATGCACTTAATCTTTAAAAGAACACATTATGAAAACACGATTACCCCTGAAAAAATTACAATTCTTAACTCTTCTTGCCTTGCTGCTTGTCATCCCGGGGATGACAATAGCTCAAGATCTGGAATGGAAAAAGGAAGATGCCCCAAAAAAAGGGCATGCGCTGTACAAACAAGCTAAAATTTATGATAACCAATCCGGAGCTGTAGGTGTTAAACCCAAAGCATTTGGCGACAAAGCTATGGACCGTTGGCTTTTTGAACAGCAACAGCTAAGAAACCCAACAACGCAAAAGTTACCTTATGACATAAAAAGGTTAGAGCAGTTATTTTCTGAAAAAATATTGGAAAGAAGCCTGGACCAGGAGACTGCCGCCAAAGGTCGGGAAACTTCTGCGAAAAGTAGATTTTCGTATTGGAGGAATCGCGGGCCCGGAAATGTCGGTGGCAGAACAAGGGCCTTGGCTCTCGATCTAAAAAATGAAAATACTATTCTTGCCGGCGGTGTCTCTGGAGGCCTATGGCGCTCTACCAATGCAGGTAAAAGTTGGAGAAAAGTTACATTCTCTTTCCAATCACCCAGTATTACGGCCATTGTTCAAGACCCTAGAAAAGGGAAAAACAGAATTTGGTACTATGCTTCAGGAGAGCGTTTCGGTAACTCTGCCTCAGCGGGTGGAGCTTTTTACCAGGGAACAGGAATTTATAAATCTGTAAACAACGGCCAAACATGGTTTAGAATAAATGATAGCAACGATGATGACGTCACCACCATTAGCTCGCTGGATATTATTAACAGCCTCGCTATAGACCCCAAAAACGGCGATCTCTATGCAGCTACCTTTAATGGGGTGTTCAGGTCTAAAAACGGGGGTAAAGATTTGGAAGAGGTGCTGCCAAGTGCTTTTGACAGTTATACGGAAGTTATTACAACCCCAAGCGGGAAGATCTATGCTACGGTAGATTTCTTTGGAGCCGAAAACAGTGGTTTCTTTGTTTCAGATGACGGCGATACCTGGACAAACATTACTCCGCCCGGGATTTCGCCTTTCTTTGGAAGAACTGTTATGGGTGTTGATCCTGCTGATGAGAACCGCATTTTCTTTTTCTCTGACAATCTCCTGGCATCTCCCGAGGCCTTCTTATGGAGATATCAGGCAGATGCAGCAACTCCTGAGGAGCAATGGGTAGACCTCAGTGCAAATCTCCCTACGACCATAGGAGGCCCGGTAGGAGATCTAAATTTGCAAGGGGGTTATAATATGGTAGTAAAAGTACATCCAGACAATCCAGATATTGTTTTCTTAGGAGGAACCAATCTCTATCGCTCAGTTACAGGATTTACTACCCCAACGGCAGCGGAAGGATGGATTGGAGGATATAGTATCGTTAATGACATTTCTATATATCCCAACCAGCATCCAGATCAACACAATTTGGTTTTTCTTCCATCAGACCCTGATATCGCTATTGCTGCCACGGATGGTGGCGTTCACAGAACAGAAGATATCTCTGATACGAGCGCGCCGGTACTTTGGAGTTCTCTTAATAACAATTATATAACTACACAACCTTACGCCATTTCCTTTGACCCGGAAGCGAACAGTGACGATCTCCTTGCCGGATTTCAGGACAATGGCACCTGGTTTACAGATTCAAAAAGCCTTAACGACCCATGGATCGAGGATTTTAGCGGGGATGGCACTTACAATGCCATTGCCGATGGGGGGTTAACCCGTTATGTCTCTGCCCAATTTGGAGTAGTTTTTCGCTTAAATTTTGATGAAAATGGTGATTTTGTTTCTTTCACAAGGGTACAACCTGCCGGAGCGAGCGGATTTGCTTTTGTTGCACCTTTTGTTCTAGACCCCAACAACGACAATATTATGTACATGCCCGCAGGGGATCGAATATGGAGAAACAACAATCTGGATGAAATTCCGCTATTCTCCAATGCACCTACTACCGTCAACTGGGTAGAGCAAACACAGACTGCTACTTCCGATCAATCGCCAATCACCGCTTTGGATGTTTCCAAATTTCCCGTAGCAAACAGGCTCTATTACGGCACCGCCTCGGGATTGATATATAAGGTAGAAAATGCAAATATCGATGAGCAACCGGCTATTGACATTTCTTCGGGAAAGGGGCTTCCCCCAGGTTTTGTTAATAATATTTATGTGGATCCGAAAAACCCTGACCGTGTATTTGTGGTCTTCTCCAATTATGGGATTCCAAGTATTTTTATGACTCGCGATGCCGGAAATAGCTGGAAAGACATCAGTGGTAATTTAGAAGAAAGCCCTGATGGTTCTGGTAACGGTCCTTCGGTTCGCTGGTTTGCTATGAACGGAAATAACGACGGCTACTTTGCCGGCACCAGTACCGGACTTTACTTTGCCTTTAGGCTTCGCGGAAAGCAGACCCGCTGGTTTAGAGAGCCGTTGAGAATTGGTAATGGCGTGGTAACCCAGGTAAGAACGCGTGGCGATGGTTTCGTGGCAGCGGGGGTACATGGCAATGGTGTATACAGTGCAAATTTCTTTGTGAGACCAAGGCCAGAGCCAAGTTTAAGTGTCGCTTACCTTTTAAGTGACCTTACGGTTTCCAAGAACAGCGATCCGTTTACCGTAGACATCCCTGACCTTTTTGTAAGTTCTAAGAACAAAAAAATCACCATTGAACTTACGAATTCAAATCCCGCCCTGGTATCTGCATCGCTTGATGGTGATCAAATCAATATTTCGGTCACCCCTGATGCCGAGGGAAGTGCTGCTATTGGGTTGGTAGCCACCTCGGGCAGAGAAAAAGTTTCTGAAGGCTTCACTATCAATGTAGTCGAACCTGCCATTTATGAGCAAAACGGACCGGTTACTTTTAGCAGCCCTTCTCAATTCTTCCTGGACTTTGGAGGTCTGGTTCAATCTGCAGATGATTTCACCGTCCCTGAAGGTTCAACTTGGAAAATTAGTAGTATAATCGCGCAAGGTGCGGTAGACGGAAGTCCGCAGCTAACCGATGCTTCTATAGCCATATTTAACACGCAGAATGGCATGCCGGCTGAGGAAATTTACAATAGCGGTTCTATAACCCCAACATCCGAGCCCACAGATGCTAACCTTGCTCTTGAACTTCCCGAAGAATTGGTTTTAGAAAGCGGATCTTATTGGATAACCGTCTATGCAAACCTGGCTTTCGAAGGGGCAAACATATGGTCCTGGGCCACACAAGCCAGTGTCACCGGCGACGAGGCTCATTTCAGAGACCTTTTGGATCTATTTGGTACCGGGGCGATAGATTGGACTCCGCAAAGCGTTGTGTTCAATGCTCCGCCCGAAGATCAGGTATTTCAGCTTTTTGGAACCATAGAGGAATCTTCTGAAGCAGAAGAAGCCCCAAGTTCTTTTGCGACCTCACTTGCTGAAGAAGAACTGCAAAACCTCGCTACTTTAGAAGTAACTGAGACAACTGCTGTATGGCCAAATCCTTCTTCTTCGCAATTTTTCTTTTCACTTAGAAATAGTGAAGATGAAAAAGTAAGTGCAAGGGTCTATAACCTATTGGGTCAAATGGTGCACGAGGAGAAGAATATCAGTAGTGGTCAGCCGTTTTCCTGGGATGCCTCAAGCGCCCCTTCCGGAATTTACCTTGTAAGAATTCAAGGCCAAAAAACCAATAGAAGTTTTAAACTCTTAAAACAATAGTAAATAAGCCAAGGGAAACTAAGAGGTGGGCCATTGCCCACCTTTTACCCTTGATTTCACTAAACGACGCTTCAAAAAATATTCTTTAATTTTACGTTATAACCCCAAAGTCATGAAGTTTCTTATCATTATCCTCCTTTTAATAGGAAGTAGTTCCTGCGATTCGGCAGGAAAAAATGAGTCAACAGCAGACGAAGTACCAAGTTCAAATACCTCATCAGATCAGACGCCACAGGAGGGGCTAAATCCCGGTGAAATCACTTTCACTATCAAGGTATTAGAAACCTATTCTACTGCCCGGGATATTTGCGGTATATCTAAAGAAAATGTTTCGCTTGTAGAAGTAATGAAAGTCAGTGAGGGAGGTGCTGGAGCCACCAATTTACCTAAGAAAACAGATGAGCTTTTAGTCGCTTTTCTAAGCCCCTCAACCGGTTTAAAAGAAGGTGTATCCCTTGAGGCCAAGGCCAAGGAGTCACTTTGCCCTGATGCCTCCAAAACCTACTATACCATAAAAAGCTATGAAATAATAGAATAAGATCGAACATTCTCCTTAACTTTTGGCCCTTTAAAAGTAAGGCATGAAAAAGGTTTTTTGCATAGGTGAATTACTCATTGATTTTGTAGCTGAAAAACAGGGCAGCGATCTTTCTAAAGCCACTAACTTTACCAGAAAAGCTGGCGGAGCCCCGGCAAACGTGGCTTGTGCAATCTCCAAGTTAGGTGGGAAAAGTAGTTTTATCGGTGCTGTTGGGCATGATCCTTTCGGCGACTTTTTATTGAATGTACTCAAGCAAGAAGGTGTAGATATTTCACTTGCTCAACGCTCAGAAACTTTTACTACGCTGGCTTTTGTCTCGCTAGCCGAAGACGGTGAGCGCGACTTCGTTTTCAGCAGGGGTGCAGATAGAGAGCTAAAATACAGTCCGGCTATAAAAGCCGATTTCACAGGCAACTTAGTTCATCTTGGTGCCGCAACCGCGCTTTTGGGAGGACCTTTGGAAGAAGCCTACGGGCATTACTTCTTTGATGCGCTTACTAAGAAGGCATTCATAAGTTTTGATCCAAATTTTAGAGCTGACCTCTGGAAGAATAAAGAGCAGGCTTTTGTAAAAAAAAGCATGACTTTTGTTGAGAAATCTAACCTTTGTAAGTTCAGTCTGGAAGAAGCTCAATTGCTGTCAGGAAAGACAGAAGTCCCGGAGGCATGTGCCTTTTTTCACGAAGCGGGCACGGAAATTGTAGCGATAACTCTAGGCGCTGAAGGTACTTTTGTGAGTACAAAGAACATGCAAAGAACAGTTCCCAGTATTGCGGTAAACCCCGTGGATACAACCGGGGCAGGAGATGCTTTCATCGGGTGCTTGTTGCAGCAGATCGCTGCCCTTGAAAGTCCTGATTTATTGTTGAACAATGAAGAATTACTAACTAGGATGGTAGCTAAAGCCAATAAGGCTGGGGCCATTACAACAACCAATTACGGAGCCATTGAATCACTCCCAGACCAGGGCCAATTGAACAGTTAGCTATATTTTACTTTCCTTAGAATTCTCAGTGACTCTTTGAGCGACTCGTAGATGCTTTTATGATTTTTCTTCATCACAGCTCGTGCTATTTCCATTTGTTCTTTGGCCTCATCAAAACCGTTTAAAAAACAGATTAAATATGTAGCCGGTAGGTGTTTCAAATCTTCTTCTTCGGTGGCGGTCAGTTTAATGGCTCCCTCAATCTTCTTGAGTAACGCATTATTGGTGTTGTAAATATGAAACAGCGTTTTCTTGTCATATTGAGGAGGGTCGAAAACAAGATTGCTTTGAATCTGGTAAGTACCATTGTCAGAAAAAGTGATAATGACCTTTTCAAGTGGATAGTACTTCTGCTGACGGCCCAGGCCAAGCTGTACATATTCCATGGTAGTAAAGCAGTCTTCGTCGAAATCTATGGTGATCTCATCCAGCGCAGAGTAAAACAGTTTTACCTGTTCATTGATCAGCTCAATATCTACCCGTGAATAATAGACCTCTTTCTTTACTTTCTTTTGGTTTCCCGCCCAGCAGACAACAAATTGTTCTTTAAATACTTTGTAGTTACTGGTCAGATCCCTGTGCCGGTAATTTAGAAAATCTATCACCCCGTCTAGCGTAAGCTCAATATTGTTTCTGGCGTGCTGTTCAATAGTTGCAACTGCTTCAGAATTAATGTTTCTTAACTCAATATCAAAAGCTTTGGGTAAACTTATACTCCCTTCCCTGAAAAATACAGAGCCTCCATAGTATTTCCAGATATTCTTTCTTAAGGCACAGATCTTGCCATTGGAAGTGATGGTGACCAAACCAACAACTTTACCTTCTGGGAGGTGTGGAAAAGGAATATTTTCATATGAGATTAGGGGCGGATTGTCTAAATAGGCATTTACAAGATTTTGAATCTTACTGTCATCAAAAAAATCCACCCCAACAATCTTGTTATCCTCATCTTCGACTCCCACTACTATAAAGGAGTTGTTCCTCGGATTGCTGTTAGCCAGGGCGCAAACGTGTTTTAAGAACTTGGCCTTGCCTTCTTTCTGCCCAATGTTGATAAATCGTTTTTTATCGTAAAAGCTATTCTCGTCGTTGTGGGCGAGAAGGTTTTTTACCAAAAGACGTTTGTTGATCATTGTTGTGGGGCTGCCAAAGTTGAACTCCTATTTTTCTATAAAGCTATGACTTTTTGACGGGGATCAACAGCGGCAACACCCATTTTAAGGAATACTTAATACAGCGTCAGCAGACTTATGCCATGAAGGTTAAAATGAGTCTACTGGAATTTTCTTACAATTGATCAGGGTCATTTCACTGCAAACTTTACGGAACTACCTTTTAGCACTTTTAATTCAAAATTCTAAGGTTATGAAAATAAAACTACTATTTGGTTTTTTTACTTTGCTGTTTTTCTTCACTGCAAAAGCTCAGCAAGAAGTCTTACCCACATTAGAATGCGCAGCGCCAATAGACCCCAGTTGGCTAAAACACATAAAAAAGGAGGCCCTAGTTAGCAAGGCACTTGATGAGCCTACCGTTCGTGTAGCCTATCTTATTCCTTCAAATCGCACAGCTCAGGCCAAAGGAGTGGAAGCCCTTCAGCTGGTGGTTACTGCCGGCCGCGATTTTTTCAAAAAAGAAATGGCCTACAACGGGCTTTCGGCTAAAACCTTCCGTTATGAGACGGAAGCAGACGGGGAAACACCGCTGATCCATGTTGTGAATATACCGGAAACCGACGCTGAAATTGAAGGACAAAATGGGTCTGATGCCTGGCGAAATAAAATAAATGCAGCCAGAAATGCTGGTCTGAGTATTTGGCAAAGAGGTGAAATTTGGATACTGGTGTCCGAATCGCATGTGCAGTTGGCTGATGGTTCAATTGTTGCAGGAGGCGCGTTAGGTGGAAGTTCTGGTTCTGCGGATGACCCAGGAGTAGCAACCATGACCAGTACTTTTCTCACTCCACTTGCTGAAGGTGCTTTAACTGATGACCGGGTTTATGGTGGCATGCTCATTCCAGAAATTGGGCCTTATCCCTTGAAACAGAACATAAGCTTTCACCCAGGAAATCGCTCAACAATGAGTTCCATAGCCTCTGTAACAATCGGTGCTTTCTGGCATGAGCTAATGCATGCCTTTGGCATAATTCCGCACGATTTTAGGAATGATGCCAGTTTTCATGGCAACCTCATGGGCAACGGTTTTCGGGGTGTCCGCGGTCATCTATATCCCAACCGCTATCCGAACGATTACACGCGATTGGCCTTCGTAAGTGCACAAGTACTCAATACCAGCCACTATTTCAACTCAGGGAAGCAGCGCAACCAAGTTGATGTGGCAACAGTCTCTTTGCGGTCCCGCAAGCTACAAGACGGGCAACTGGTAGTCCACGTAACAGCTTCCGACGCCGATGGCTTATCACTGCTTCGTATGATCGGTTTTCCAGACTATAATAGTGTTGAAATGGTGCTGTCTGGTAACAGTTTTAATGGGCAGATAGCTACACCTTACTTTGAACACGGCACTACAAGGCCTCAACGAATAATATTGTATGACAAACAAGGTAACAAGGTCGAAAGGGTGATCAATACGTCGCCACAGCGTGGCAATCGCGCGCCTTTACCTTTCCTACGATTCTACCCATCCATAGGGGATTCGCAAGAAACTTTTCTTTTGGAAGGAATAAGAAGTCGGGATCCTGATGGCAATTATCCACTTTCTTATGAGTGGGACTTCGACAATGACGGTTTTTTTGATACTCCCCCCAGCATAGAAGCCCAAACCTACGCAGACTTCCCGGGAGGAGATCATTTGATCCGGTTAAGAGTTACGGATTCGAATGGCAACCATACAATTTCAACCCCGGTTGCTTTGCATGTTGATGGAGATGCCCCTCCACCAACAGAAGTTAGCTTTACCCTTGTTGATGCTACAACAGGGCTAGCCGTTCCAGGTTTTGATCCGATGCAGGACGAAGCCATATTGGACCGCTCGTCTTTACCACCAAAGTTAAGTATTAGGGCCAATGTCCCAGACCATTATGAAAGTGTTCGTTTTGACTACCAAAACACATTCGGGTTCAATATTGAGAACAAAGTTCCATACGCCTTATTCGGAGATGACAAAGGAATTTATGTTCCGGGTACACTAGTTCCAGGAGATCATAGTTTGGTTGCCACGCCATTCAGCAAGAATGGAGCAAAGGGTGCTTCTGGCACCAAAGCCATCATAAGGTTTTCAGTGGTAGAAAGCCACCCTTCCTTTACACTTATTGACGCATCTACAAATCAGCCGGTGCCGGGATTTGATCCAATCCCCGATGGGGCGCAATTAGACCCCCAAGCCTTACCACCGAAATTAAATATCCGAGCAAACGTGCCAGCCCATTATGAGAGTGCTCGCTTTGATTTTGACGGTAAAGAAAGCTTTCGCCTGGAAAATGTTTCTCCTTATGCTCTTTTTGGAGATAACAACGGAAACTTCAAGTCTGGCACTTTTTCTTTGGGGCCTCATACGCTTTCGGTAACGCCATTTACGGAGAACGAAGCGCAAGGTTTATCTGGTGCAACAACCACCATTTCATTTTACCTAGGTCTCGAGATTCTCGGCTTTGAGTATAGCAGCGAGATTTACAATTTTGAACAATTTTTCCCATTGACAGACGAAGCCTTTTTTAGTAATTTAATTGAAGGTCCAAGACCATTTGCAGCACCCGTAACCATCAAAGCCATTACCAATCCATCTGAAGTAGGCAGTGTTAAAATAGCCATTGAAAGGCAGGTAGGATTTACTCATTCAAGAATTGAAAATCTCGCGCCTTACACCTTATTTGGCGACAGCAATGGTGTTTTCAATTCAAGATTATTGTCCCATGTGGAAAGAATTATCCCTAACGGCATCTTTGAAGTAACTGCCACTGCTTATAGTGAACCTAATGGCAAGGGAGTTGCGGGAAAGCCGCTTACCATTTCCTTTTTGATACATTTCGAGGTTGATATCGCTCTAAATGAGGTACGCGTATTTAACCCTGAAACCGAAGCCATAATTTCTTATATAATCTACGATATGGATATTGATGAAAATGTGGTTATAGATAAGAATTTAACTCCAACAGATCATGTCAATATTGTGGCGGAATATTATTGCTCTATCGCTAGATTTTGCCCTGAAAGTGTACGTTTCGTTCTAAAAGGACCTGTCAATAAAACAAAGGTCGAAAATGGAGAGCCTTTTTCACTTTTTGGAGATAATGATAGTACAGGGGCCTTTTTTGGGCGCTTCTTACCCGTGGGCAAATATTCCTTAAAAATCACCGGCTATAGTGAAAAGAATGCGAGAGGATTTATAGCTGATGAGATGACCCTTGGTTTTGAAATTATTAAGGGTGGGGCCGTTTTTTTAGAAACTGCCGGAACTAAGCTGTACCCTAATCCGGCTAGTAATATTACAACGCTCAAAACAGATGATAGCATCTCAACGTATAAGGGTGTAATAAGAGATTTGGCCGGTAGAGTGGTAATGGAATTACCCCCCGGGTTCGGCTCTGAGCAAAATATTGACATTTCCAGGCTCAGAAAAGGAATCTACATTATTCAGATCCAGTCCGAAAAAGAAAATGTAACCAAAAAATTGGTAGTACATTAAACTTTGCACTGAATGATCACTTTAGGCCGCGTTTTGTGACGCGGCTTTTTTTTATAAGTCTTTCTTAATAATAGTGCTGCTGGCCTGAGCGGTGGGCATCACCACAAGATCGGCTATGTTCACATGATAAGGTCTGGTGATCACAAAATAGATAATATCCGCAATATCTTCAGGCCTGAGCGGTTGGTAGCCCTTATAGACAGAAGTAGCCCTTTCAGTATTCCCCTTAAAACGCACATCGCTAAATTCGGTTTCTACCAGGCCTGGGTTTACAGCCCCCACACGGATACCATATTCATTTAAATCGATGCGCATGGCCTGATTGAGCGCATCTACAGCGTGCTTGCTGGCGCAGTATACATTCCCTTTCGGGTATACTTCTTTCCCCGCGGTAGAACCAATGTTAATGATATGTCCAGACTTGCGCTCCACCATCTGTTTTAAAATAGCTTTTGAGACGTACAACAAGCCCTTTACATTGATATCGAACATGGCATCCCAGTCGTCAAGACTCCCCTGATCTATAGGATCAAGCCCGTGTGCATTCCCTGCATTGTTCACCAGAATATCAATGGTCGCAAAATCTTTAGGGAGTGATTCTATGGCAAGCGCCACCGCACTTTTATCCCGAACATCGAAGTTCAATGTATGTACTTGAGTTTCTCCACTTAGTTCAGTTTTCAGTGTATCCAGACGATCTTGCCGCCTACCGCATAACACCAGTTTCATTCCTTGCTTGGCAAAGAGCTTCGCAGTCGCCTGCCCGATACCGCTGGTAGCCCCAGTAATAAATGCTGTTTTAGTCATAAAGGATAAATTTTATTAAACCTATGGAACTTTGTGTCCCTGAGAGGCCGTAAGCAAGGTAAACCAGTCTTCGTCCTCCATATTGATCCTTGACGCTTCCACAGCCTCTTGAAGTCTATCAGGATTTGTAGTTCCAACTACGGGATGAATATTTACGGGATGCTTCATGATCCAGGCAAGTAGCAATTGACTGGCATTTGCACTGTATTTTTCTGATAATTTTTCCAACTCGGGGCGAATGCGCCGAACCTGCTCGGTATCTTCTCTAAAATAGGCCCCCAACGGGCTCCAGGCCATGGCCAATCTATTATTCCCTAAGCAATCGTCCAGGGTTCCATCGAACATAACGGATTCTGAAGTGAGTGAAAATTCTACCTGATTACCAGAAACCGGAATCACAGTTTCTAAGAGCGCCACCTGAGAAGGCGTAAAATTAGAAACGCCAAACTGCCTTACCTTCCCGGAGTCCATCAATTTTGTAATTGCCTCGGCAATTTCATCAGGAATCATTAGCGGGCTTGGTCTATGCAACAGAAAAAGGTCTAAGTAGTCTGTTTTTAAACAGTTCAAGGACCTTTCGGCAGACCAAATAATGTATTCCTTGGAATAATTATAATGCTTTACAAGATTCTCGCGGGCCTCACAGACGTACTGGATCCCACATTTACTGATAAGCTGGATAGTATCTCTGGAAATTCCACTTTTAGAAAATGCTTTCCCGAAATCTTCTTCAGTACTATAGCCTCCGTAAATATCCGCATGGTCGAAAGTGGTAATTCCCACCTTCAAACAATGATGCATCAGTGCGCTCATTCCCTCAGAAGAAAGTTGTTTTCCCCAACTGCCCCAGGACATCGCTCCGGCGATTATTTTGGAAACCGTAAATTCGTTTTTCATATGCGGGTGAAATTAGGAATAAATCCCTTAAATACTTCATAAAACTTGGGGGGTAGAGACATTTTTTAACCAATCGTTAACAGCCATTATATAAATAAATTTTCAATTTGCGCCATACTAAAATTCCAACCTATTGAAACACAATTACTAAAAGACTTATATGGAACAAAATGCTACTGTAGATATTAGCGCTGTGAACGAGAAAATTGCCCAGGAAAGCGCTTTTATAGACCTACTTATGTTAGAAATGAATAAGGCGATTGTGGGTCAAAACCACATGATTGAACGCCTGCTAATTGGTTTGTTAGGTCAGGGTCATATCCTATTGGAAGGAGTTCCCGGACTGGCCAAAACCCTTGCCATAAATACCCTTTCCAATGCCGTTAAGGGAGATTTTAGCAGAATACAATTTACCCCAGACCTGCTTCCTGCAGATGTTATAGGGACTATGATCTACAACATCAAGGAAAATGACTTTTCAATTAAGAAGGGGCCCATATTTGCCAACTTCGTACTTGCTGATGAGATCAATCGTGCCCCCGCCCAAAGTTCAATCTGCCTTGCTGGAAGCCATGCAGGAGCGCCAGGTGACCATTGGAGACGAAACTTTCCCACTAGACCAACCATTTCTGGTTATGGCTACCCAAAACCCGGTTGAGCAAGAGGGAACTTACCCACTGCCGGAAGCCCAGGTAGACCGGTTTATGTTGAAGACGGTAATTGATTATCCTAAAATGACGGAAGAGCAATTGATCATCAGACAGAACTTAAAAGGAGGTCATGAGCCCATTAAACCTGTAGTCTCTCTTAAGCAGATTCTCACGGCCCAGCAGGCGGTTAGAGAAGTCTATATGGATGAGAAAATTGAAAAATATATTCTCGATATTGTCTTTGCGACCAGATACCCTGAGAAATATGACCTGGCAAATCTAAAACCGTTAATTAGTTTCGGAGCTTCCCCAAGGGGTAGTATCAACCTTGCCAGTGCAGCTAAATGCTATGCCTTTATTAAACGCAGAGGCTACGTAGTTCCCGAGGATGTCAGGGCAGTGGTACACGATGTTCTTAGACACCGTATTGGGATCACCTACGAAGCAGAAGCTGAAAACATCACTTCAGAAGAAATCATCAACCGAATTGTAAACGAAATAGAAGTACCATAGTAGTTCAAAGTTATATGTTCAATGTTCCAGACAGAACTTTTGAACCTTAATCCTTTTAAACTTGAACCAAATGGATACCAAGGAGTTACTAAAGAAAGTTCGTAAAATTGAAATAAAGACGAGGCGCCTTTCCGACCATATTTTTGGCGGAGAGTATCACTCCACCTTTAAGGGAAGGGGTATGACCTTTAGTGAAGTGCGCCAATACCAATATGGCGACGATGTAAGAAGTATCGATTGGAATGTAACAGCACGTTACAACGAACCCTTTGTAAAGGTTTTTGAAGAAGAGCGCGAATTAACTATGATGCTCCTGGTTGATATAAGCGGATCTGAGCTCTTCGGAACGACCAATCAATTCAAGAAAGAGATCATTACAGAGATTTCGGCTACGTTGGCTTTTTCAGCAATGCAGAATAATGACAAGGTGGGGCTTATTCTTTTCTCAGATGAAGTGGAACTCTTCATCCCTCCAAAAAAAGGGAAAAGCCATGTTCTGAGAATCATTAGAGAGCTTCTCGAATTTTCTCCAAAAAGCAAAAAGACAGACATCGCTGAGGCCCTTAAATACCTAACGAATGTGATGAAGAAGAGGGCAATTGTCTTTGTTTTATCAGATTTTATTGCGGAGGACTACGAACAAACCCTGAAAATAACAGGAAATAAACACGATGTGACCGGCATTAGGGTATACGATCCTAGAGAAGAAAACATCCCAAATTTAGGTATGGTACAGGTGCAGGATGCAGAAACCGGAGTAAAAAGGCTTATTAATACGCAATCAAAAAAAGTGCGAATGGCCTACGGAGAATACCATAAGGATAGGATGGCTTATTTTAGCGACACTTTTACCAAATCTGGATGCGGAGTCTTGAGTTGCAGGGTTGACGAAAGCTATGTTAGGAAATTGTTGGGATATTTTAAGCGCAGAGGATAATAAAATGACAGCTATCGCATTGAAAATTGAAAATATAAACATCCGTCAGGCCAAACTTTGCGGCCCGATACTGCTGTTTTTGCTTTTCGTTTCTTACCAGGGCTATTCACAAAAAAATCCTTCCGTACAATCTGAAGTAGACACTACCGCAATAAAAATCGGAGAACAAATTATGTTTACGGTCACCGTTGAGGCAGATTCTACGGCCCAGGTCATCTTCCCTGAGGGTCAGACCTTTTCTCCGCTAGAAACGGTCGAGGCCTTCAAAACAGATACCACCAAAAAAAGGGATCGGATGACGCTGCAAAAGACTTATGCTCTAACACAGTTTGATTCTGGCAGCTACAAATTACCTACGCAGCGTATTGAAATTAATGGACAAGGTTTTTTTACCGACTCTTTAAGAATTGATGTAGCCACCGTGGCTGTAGATACGCTAACCCAAAAAATGTACGATATTAAACCTTTGATCGAGGTTGACAGAAGTAACGCTGCCTTTTGGAAGATTTTGTTGGGAATTGTATTGGCGCTTGCTGCAATTGGTGCCGCGGTTTATTGGTTTTTCTTGCGTAAAAAACCGCTTACCGAGGAGGAAAAAGAAGCGCTATTGCCTCCTTACGACAGAGCCTTACTGGAATTAAGACGGCTTGAGAACTCTAAATACCTTATCCAGGATGAGTACAAGAAATACTATTCTGAACTCACGGCGATCGTACGTGGTTATTTAGAAGAAGATGCTCATGTATCAGCCCTGGAAAGCACTACAAATCAGTTGATTGAAAAATTAGAGTTGCTTAAAGATGCGGGAGAACTAAAGCTGCAGGAAGAAACTATTGAGCAATTCAAAAAAATACTGCAAACAGCAGACCTTGTTAAGTTCGCGAAATCGAAACCCGCAACAAGTGTGGCAGAACAAGACCGCAAGGCGGTAGAGCAAATAGTAATCAAGACCAAAGAAGCCCTGCCAGAGCCTACGGAAGAGGAGTTGATGTTGCAGGAAGAATACCTTGATGAACTTGCCCGCAAACAAAAAAAGAAGAAAGTAATTATTGCCGCAGCTTCGTTCGTCGGGCTATTGTTTTTAACAGCAGCCTTTACCATTGCCTATTATGGCTTTGGTTATGTAAAGGATACTGTTTTTGGACACCCTACGAAAGAGTTACTCGAGGGAGAATGGGTGTCAAGTTCTTACGGTAATCCTCCTATTATTGTGGAAACGCCAGAGGTCTTGTTACGGCAAGAGATAAAACTTCCCCCGGAAGCCAAAGAGAAAATAAAGGACCTACAGGTATTCACCTATGAAGAACCTAAAGGAGCGTTTACCATTGGGGCTATTTCTAGTACGTATACGAAGCCTGAAGATTCTAATTTTGAAAAAGCAATTGAGTCCTATATCAAAAATCTCGAAAAAAGAGGTGTTAGAAATATTATTACCAAGCAAGAAGAGTTCATAACGGTTTCTGGAGTGCAGGGTATAAAAGTATACGGCAATGCTACGTTTCCCTTGGCTGAATCCAATGAAATGATGAAAGGAAAGTATAGTATTGTACTTTTTGGAGGTCAGGGATTTACCCAACAGCTTATGCTATCGTGGCTTGAAGACGATTCCTATGCTCAGGAAATTGTAGACCGTATTTTGAAAACCGTTGAAGTAAAAATACAGACTTAGATGTTTGAAGGCGTTGAATTTGCAAATCCACAATTCTTCTGGTTGCTATTACTGCTTCCATTGGCATTGATTTGGCATATTTTTAAGCGAAAAGAGGAAAATGCTTCACTGAAAATCTCAAGTACGCAAGGGTTTTCAGTACAGCAGCTTTTACCAAAGTTAAAGCCCTTATTGTTCGTAATGAGGTTATTAGCCCTTGCTGCTATTATCCTGGCCATGGCAAGACCCCAGACAGAGGATATATCTACACGTACAAAAACCACTAAAGGTATAGATATCGTGATGGCTATTGATGTCTCTTCGAGTATGCTGGCACGTGATCTTAAACCTAATCGCTTATCGGCACTAAAGGAAGTAGCCGCAGATTTTATTCGTAAGCGCCCTAATGACAGAATTGGTTTGGTGGTCTACGCAGGAGAAAGCTATACGAAGACGCCGATCACCAGCGACAAATCGATTGTCTTAAGTGCCCTCAGGGAGATCTCCTATGGGCAGTTGAATGACGGGACTGCCATTGGTATGGGATTGGCTACCTCGGTAAACCGGCTAAAGGAAAGCAAGGCAATCAGCAAGGTGATCATTTTATTGACCGATGGTGTAAATAACTCAGGCTTTATCGAACCCCAAACCGCTGCGGATTTAGCCGTGGAGTTCGACATAAAAACATATACCATTGGTTTAGGGACCAATGGAAATGCACTCTCCCCGATTGCCTATAATGCGGACGGGTCTTTTAGGTATGGTATGCGGCAGGTTGAGATAGATGAAAAGCTATTAAATGATATCGCAAATGTTACCGGCGGCCAATATTTTAGGGCTACTGATAACGAAAAGCTCGAGGCCATTTACGATGAGATCAATAAATTGGAGAAAACCGAAATAGAAGAATTTAAATATTTCAAATACGAAGAAAAATTCAGGCCATGGGTACTTTTGGCAGGGGCTTTGCTATTGTTAGAGTGGGTATTTAGAAACACACTTTTCAGAAGTTTTATTTAAAGTGAAATGATTCAATTAGACGAAAAAATTTACTTCTACCTTCTTTTCATTATTCCGCTAATGATTGTACTTTTTATTGGCGTGCAATTGTGGAAGAAAAGCACGCAAAAGAAATTTGCAGAATCAGCGCTTCTTAGAAAACTTACCCCTGACCGATCTAATTTTAAAAGCACGCTAAAGCTCATCTTCTTAATAGCAGGACTCTCCTTCCTGATTCTCGGTCTTGTAAATCCAAAGATCGGGACTAAACTGGAGACTGTTAAACGAGAAGGGGTTGATATTGTGTTTGCCGTAGATGTCTCTAAGAGTATGCTTGCCGAGGACATTGCCCCAAACCGCCTTGAAAAAGCAAAAAGATTGGTTTCTGAGATCATAAATCAATTAGCAAGCGATAGAATTGGAATAATTGCCTATGCCGGCCAGGCTTTTCCTCAACTCCCTATTACCACGGATTACGGGGCCGCTAAAATGTTCTTACAGAGCATGAATACAGATATGTTGTCGTCACAGGGAACTGCTATTAATGAGGCCATTGAGTTGGCATCCACCTACTATGACGATGAGGAGCAAACCAATAGGGTGCTTTTTATTGTATCGGACGGTGAGGATCATTCAGGCGACAGCACCCTGGATGCTGTTGATTTGGTGGTAGGCGAAGGCATACGGGTTTTTACGATAGGCGTTGGTAAAACTAAAGGCGCCCCTATTCCTCTTAAAAGGAAGGGTGTGGTTGAAAGCCTGAAAAAGGACTCTAAGGGAGAAGTGGTAATAACCAGACTTAATGAAGAAGTGCTCACTGAAATTTCTGCGGATGGAAATGGAGAATATATCGATGGATCAAATACTGAAGAGGCTGTTGAATTTATCAAAGAACAGCTGAATCAGATGGATAAAAAAGAATTTGAAGCAAAGCAATTTGCCGAATACAAAGACCAGTTTCAATGGTTTTTGGGTGCAGGCTTATTATTTCTATTTTTGGATGTTTTCTTCCTGGATAGAAAAACGAAATGGCTTAAAAATTTGAATTTGTTTAACGAAAAAACGGACTAAGCAAAGTTTGACATGACCTTTTAAAGCCTTAAGGTTGGTTGTACTCTTATTAAAAAAACGTTTCGGATTATGAAATACAATCTTGTTTATATCCTGCTTTTAGTCAATTTCCTTGCCTTTTCACAGGCCGATGAAGAGAAAGAAAAGGAAAAGGCGCTTAGAGCTTCCAAAAACCTTACCTGGGAAGCTAATAATGAGCTTTCGGAAAATGATTTTGTAGGCGCCGAAGCCAACTACAGAAGAGCTATTTCTAAAAGCAAGGAAAATTCTGCTGCTCCCTATAATCTGGGCAATGCCTTGTACAATAATTCCATTTACAGCGAAGCCTTTGGCCGGTATAAAGAGGCTGGTGAATCTGCCTCGGAGAAGGGTGGCAAGCACAAAGCCTACCACAATATGGGCAATGTGTTTATGAAGAATAAAGAGTACGAAAAGGCCGTGGAAGCCTATAAAGAGGCTCTTAGAAATAATCCTAATGATGAAGAGACTCGTTACAATCTTGCCCTGGCCAAAGAACTTCTAAAAAAACAGCAAGACGAGCAGAAAAACGACGACAATAAGGACAACAAGGATAACAAAGACCAAAAGGACAAGAACAAGGATCAACAGGATCAGGGTGATCAGGGAGATCAGGAAAAGGAAGATAAGAACGACGGTAAGGGCGATCAGGAAAAAGAAGACAATAAAGAAGGTGAGGGAGATGAAAAGAAAGAAGAGCAAAAACAGCCGGAAAAAGGTGATAAACCTGAGGAAAAAAAGCAACCCAGACCCAATCAACTTTCTCCTCAACAGATTCAAAATCTGTTAGAAGCCATGCAGAATGAAGAGAAGAAGGTACAGGAAAAAATTGACGCCAAAAAAGTAAAAGGCGTCAAAAGAAAAAATGAAAAAGACTGGTGATTCTTAGAAGCCCTATACATATAATAATACTATTTGTTTTTTTCTCCATACCTCAGCTATGGGCACAGGAGAAAGAAGCAATTACCTTTGAGTTAAAGGTCAGCAAAAGCAAGCTCGGCATTAACGAGCGCCTGCGTGTTGATTTTGTAATGAACAAGGATGGGGACAATTTTAGTCCTCCAGACTTTCAGGGATTTAAAGTACTTATGGGGCCTTCGCAGTCTATCAGCTCGTCCTGGATCAATGGGGTTAGAAGCTACTCTAAAACCTATTCTTACACCCTGGCTCCTACCGCACGCGGAAAATTCACCATAAAACAGGCAACAATAGATATTGAGGGCCATACCTATAAGTCTTTATCCAAAGCCATTGTAGTTACGGCAGCTGTTGATAAGCCAAACGATCAATTAAGCGTCGATGACATTGCGGATGAAAACCTACATCTCATAGCAGAAGTTTCCAAGACCACTCCCTATCTTAATGAAGCCATAAGTGTGGTATATAAGTTATATGTGAGTCCTTCTATTAACGTTTCAAACTTTAGGCCCCTGGATAACCCCAAATACAATAATTTCTGGAGCCAGGACATGCCATTTAGCAAATACAATATTCAGAACGGTACCTATCAGGGCAAGCCTTATAGATATGTCGTATTAAAAAAGGTGGTGCTGTATCCACAGAAAAGTGGCAAGCTTGAAATTGAACCTCTTTCTCTTGATGTCAGCCTTGAAGTCCCAACTAATAAAAGAGACTTCTTTGGGGGTCGAATATATACGCAAACCAACAAGACCGTATCTGCCGGCCGGAGAACGATACAGGTAAAATCGCTACCCACCGAAGGAAGGCCTGACAACTTTAGCGGGGCGGTGGGAGATTTCAATTTTTCTGTAAGCACAAGTAAAACGAGTTTAAATGCTACTGAATCTCTTCAGGCTGAGGTTAAGGTAAAAGGCAAAGGAAATTTGAAATTGTTCCAATTGCCAGAACCAAGCCTTCCAAGCGCATTGGAAGTGTACGAGCCAGAATTTGATCAGAATGTCCGTACCACCCTTTCAGGAATGCAAGGTGAGGTGAGCAACAATTATACGATAGTCCCAACTTTTAGAGGAAAGTACCCCATTCCCAGTATTTCTTTTAGCTATTTCAACCCTAATACAGGCAAATACAGCACCCTTAGCTCCGAGGAGATTATGATTGATGTGCTTGAGGGGCCAGCGGGCTCAGAGAATAGCAGTGCGAAGCCGTCAGCAGAAAATAAGAGAGCCGTGGTGGCCACCGGAAATCAGTTTAACTTCATCAAACTAAACCCGAATTTATCTCAGCTAGGTCAGAATTATTTCTTTGGTTCACTGCGTTTTTATATGTGGCTTTCTCTGCCGCTGTTGTTAATTCCCTTAGCAATCATCTTCCGGAAAAAAAGAGAGGCTATCGCAAGCGACGTTGCCGGGAACAAAATAAAGCGGGCTAATAAATTAGCTAGAAAATACCTTTCTAAAGCAAAAAGGGAGCTTGGCCAGAAAGAAGGATTTTATATCGCCCTGGAAAAAGCCTTGCACAACTACTTAAAAGCAAAACTAAAAATTGAAACCACGGAGTTTAGTAAGGATAAGATCGCGGCATTGCTAACCGAAAAACAAGTAGACCAGTCAACCTCCGATGGGTTTATTGGTTTATTGCAGAACTGCGAAATGGCCAGATATAGCCCTTTTTCAGATGTGCAAATGCAACAAGACTACAACAAAGCAAGTGAAGTAATTTCATCAATGGACAAACAATTGTAGTTATGAAAAATTACATCCTCATCTTTTTTCTATCTGTGTGCTGTGCCAGCGCCCATGGCCAGAACGATGCGCTTTTCCAAAATGCTACAAAGGCCTATAACGAAGGTGAATACGAAAAAGCCATCGAAAATTATTTGAACATTTTAGAAAAAGGTGAACACTCTGCGTCTCTTTATTACAACCTTGGTAACAGCTACTATAAGCTCAATCAGATTGCGCCTAGCATTTACTATTATGAAAAGGCACTACTGCTTCAGCCTAACGACGCTGAAATTAAGAACAATCTGGCATATGCCAATAATATGACATTGGACGCTATTGAACCGCTTCCGGAAACAGGACTATCAAAAATATACGATAGTATTATCGGACTGCTTTCCTTTGATCAATGGTCATATCTGGCCGTGGCTTTGATGATCTTCTTCGTTCTTAGCTATATTGCTTTCTACTACTTTCGCTATTCTTCACACAAGCGGATTGCTTTTGTTACCAGTATGATATCTCTGATCCTTGCTGTTGCCGCCATTACTTTTGCCTTTATTCAATATCAGGATTTTGAATCTGACCAACCGGCAATAGTCTTTGCCGCGGTGTCTATGGTCAAGTCAGAACCCAATGCCAGAAGTACTCAGGCATTTATACTGCATGAGGGGGCTAAAGTTTATATCGTAGACCAGCTAGATGACTATCAGAAAATTGAATTGGCAGATGGAAAGACAGGCTGGATTCCCGAGGAGGATATCAAATTGTTGAAGGATTTTTAATAATCTCTTAACAGAATATCTGCGTAATACTTTTATTTTTGCGATCTATAATGAGAAAGGCAGTTTTAATAACACTATTGGGTATCTGGCTCTTCGCAGTATTTGCGCCTCCTGCTCTTGTTCTCCTTGGAGGAGACAGCGAGACATTTGTGTCTTATAACCTTAGCGATGAAGAAAAACAGGAACAGGAAAAAAAGGATTCCTCTGAAGAGAAGCTGCTCCCAAATATTCTCAACGGACACCTTACCCAGTTATTTCAAAAGAAAAGTTTGTCATCAGATAATTATCTGTTAGGAAATTCTAATCACCTGCCAGAAATACCACTACCCCCACCAGAACATATCGGTTAGTTTTCACATTGTTTTTATTTTACTAACCAGCCTTTAGTTAAACATTAAAGGCTAAAAACCTTTTTGTTATGTTCAAGTATTTAAAAAATGACTTGCCCGCAAGTATTGTTGTATTTTTTGTGGCTATCCCTTTGTGTTTGGGAATTGCGCTCGCCAGTGGCGCTCCACTATTCTCAGGGCTTATTGCCGGTATTATAGGAGGAATTGTCGTTGGCGCTATAAGTGGGTCTCAAATTGGCGTAAGTGGCCCCGCCGCCGGTTTGGCTGCCATAGTCCTTGCTGCCATCGCCACACTTGGGAGTTTCGAGAACTTTCTTTTGGCCGTGGTATTGGGGGGCGCAATACAGATTTTATTTGGTGTTCTCAAAGCCGGAATCATCGGATATTACTTTCCTTCGTCTGTAATTAAAGGGATGCTTACCGGTATTGGCATCATTATTATTCTAAAACAAATTCCACATTTCTTTGGGTACGATGCAAATCCGGAGGGAGACTTTGCCTTTTTTCAGGTAGACGGTGAGAATACTTTCTCAAATATCTTTAACGCCTTTAATTTTATTAGTCCGGGCGCCACCGCCGCGGCCCTCATAGGAATAATCATTTTGGTGCTTTGGGAAAAAGTACTTTCTAAAAAGGCCAAGATATTTCAGCTGGTTCAAGGGCCTCTCGTAGCCGTTGTGGTAGGTATTCTTTTTTATGTTTTTACAAAGAACAATGAGTTCTGGGGCATTTCTGCAGACCATTTGGTAAGTGTTCCAATTCCTGAAGATGCCGCTTCCTTTTTCGGACAGTTTAGTTTTCCGAACTTTGGTGTAATCACTGAACCAGAGATTTGGCTAACGGCATTTACGATTGCCTTGGTGGCTAGCCTGGAAACGCTACTTTGTGTAGAGGCCACAGATAAACTTGATCCCAGGAAAAGAGTTACGCCAACTAACAGAGAATTATTAGCCCAAGGTACGGGCAATATGCTCTCAGGATTAATCGGAGGCTTGCCCATTACTCAGGTGATTGTACGGAGTTCGGCAAACATCCAGTCTGGAGGACGCACCAAATTGTCTGCGATCATCCATGGATTTTTCCTCCTAATCTCAGTTATTCTTATTCCAAGGCTTCTCAATATGATTCCCTTATCTGTGCTCGCGGCAATTCTGTTCGTTGTGGGGTACAAACTCGCCAAACCTGCGCTTTTCAAAAAAATGTACGATCTGGGTTGGAAACAATCTATCCCATTTACGGTAACGGTATTGGGGATTATTTTTACTGATTTATTGATAGGAATAGGTATGGGCCTCGCCGTTGGGGTTGTGGTTATTCTGATAAAAAGTTACCAGAACTCGCATTTCCTTCATATTGAAGATAAAAGTAATGGGAAGCATAAAATTAAGATGACCCTGGCCGAAGAAGTAACTTTCTTTAACAAAGGAGCAATCTTAAAAGAACTAGATCAAATCCCGAAAGATTCTTATCTTGAACTTGATGTAAGGAAGACCAGATATTTAGACAATGACATCGTTGAAATTCTGGAGGATTTCTCAGAGAAGGCAAGAAACAGGAATATTGATATCAGACTAATATCTGAACGAGGGGTTGCTGAAAACCCGGATAGCTATATCGAATTTTTTAAACTAAGGCCTAAATCGGCATAATTATAATATCAGATTTATGAAAGCACAAACAAAAGAAACCCAAGCGGCAATTTCACCAGAAATAGCCATATCGCTTCTCAAAGAAGGAAACGACCGATTCGTAAATAAAACACCTGCAGACCGCAATCTGCTGGAGCAGGTGAGTGATACGGCATCTGGACAATATCCATTTGCTACGATCTTAAGTTGCATTGACTCAAGAGTTTCTGCAGAACTGATTTTTGATCAGGGAGTTGGAGATATTTTTAGCGCCAGAGTGGCCGGAAACATCGTAAACGAAGACCTGCTAGGTAGTATTGAATTTGCCTGTAAGTTAGCCGGAACAAAGGTACTCGTTGTACTTGGACACACCGCCTGCGGTGCTGTAAAGGGAGCTGTTGACGACGCTAAATTGGGCAACCTAACAGCCCTGGTAAGTAAAATTAGGCCTGCGGTACATGCGGTTACAGAACCTGCGGATAGCAGTTTAAGGACTTCAGGGAACATTGAATTCGTTAATAATGTTGCCGTAAAAAATGTGAATATGACCATTGAGAATATTCATCAGCAAAGTCCTGTTTTAAAGGAAATGGCAGAAAATGGTGAAATTATCATAATAGGTGCCATGTACGACATCAACGATGGTAAAGTGAGCTTTTTCGACTAAAAAAATCTAAGCTTTTGTTAAATAAGGCCGTTGCTCAAAGCAGCGGCCTTTGTTTTTGTTTAAAAAATTCTATCTTTCAGATGAATAAATGTTTAGCTAGCTGATTATGAAAAACCTTTTCTCTAACCTCAGAGGGGATCTCTTTGGGGGTATTACCGCTGGTATCGTTGCTTTGCCCTTAGCTTTGGCATTCGGAGTTTCTTCGGGCCTGGGACCCAGTGCAGGTCTTTATGGAGCCATTTTTATTAGTTTTTTCGCGGCTTTATTTGGAGGAACTAACACCCAGATTTCAGGGCCAACAGCGCCGATGACTGCTGTAAGTATGGTGGTTATTGCTAGTATTATTGCCGTATATGACGGAAGTGTAGAGAAGGCGCTTCCGGCGATTTTGACGGTGTTTTTGCTCGCTGGATTGATGCAAATTGGACTCGGAGCTATTGGCATTGGCAAGTACATTAGATATATTCCGTATCCGGTAGTATCCGGATTTATGACTGCAATTGGTGTGATCATCATAATTACTCAAATTCTACCTTCATTGGGCTATTATCCCAAGGAAGATCAAAGCTGGGTAGAGCCTTTTAAACCCCAGGCTGAAGAGCTCATTCTAGAAAACATACTAAGGGAAGAAGCAGGGGAAGGAATTTTGGTACTCGAAGATTTTAGAGAAACCATTTCCAGGGCCAACGAAATTACAGAAGCCACCATTCAGGAGGAGGCCCGGACATTAGCAGCCAAAGAAGCATCCGGGGTAATTGGGGCGCTTAAAGTGCTTCCTAAAGCCTTGCAAAATATTAATTGGCTGGAAGTGGCACTGGCTTTAGCGACTATCTTTATTATTTATGGTTTTAAGCGAATTACTACCGCCGTACCGAGTACATTAGTAGCATTATTGCTAGTCTCTGGGGTAGCCTATGGTTTTGGTTGGAATTATAGGCCTATTGAACAAATTCCTGAGGGCTTTCCAATACCTAACCTGAATATTTTTACGCAATTTGAACTGAATTCAATAACACCCTTCATATTTACAGCGCTTACCCTGGCGCTACTTGGCGCTATAGACTCTTTGCTGACTTCCGTCGTAGCCGATAATATGACCAAAACAAAGCATAAACCCAATAAAGAACTTGTAGGACAGGGAATAGGGAATAGTATTGCCGCAATCTTTGGCGGAATCCCTGGAGCAGGTGCAACAATTCGTACTGTTGTGAACATCAATGCAGGAGGAAAAACAAGACTTTCAGGAATGATTGCCGGTATACTTTTACTTTTCATCTTGCTGGCTCTCGGGCCTGTTGCTTCTCAGATTCCTGCGGCCGTGTTAGCAGGTATTCTTATTACCGTAGGAATCGCCGTAATGGACTATAAGGGTTTAAGAGCTATTCCAAGCCTGCCCCAGGATATTGCGCTAGGTCCTCTAAAATTAAGTTCGGAAGTGGTTGTTATGCTGGTTGTTCTGGTACTCTCCACTTTTTGGAATTTGGTTTACGCAGTAGGTATTGGCCTGGTAATCGCCTCCTTAATGTTTATGAAGAAAATAGGTGATCTAACCGCGAAGCGATCTGACGTTAAGTCGCTTAATAAGGAAAAAGCATGGGCAGATGAAAAGGATTTCCCAGAAAATCTAAAGGAGGAGGTATTTATTAAGCACATTAAAGGGCCTTTATTTTTTGGAACCACCAGTGATTTTCAGGCCTTGGCAGGTCAAATTCCTCCGACCGCAAAAACCGTTATCATAAGGCTTGGAAGAATGCAGTATATGGACCAATCTGGCTTATATGCCATGGAAGATGTACTTCAGGAATTGCAAAAAAACAATATAGAAGCACTTTTTGTGGAAGTCATGGACCAGCCTCGCTATATGATGGAACGCATTGATATTATCCCGGATCTGATTCCACACGAGCACATTTTTGAAAGTTTCGATGATTGCGTAGCATGGGTCAAGATCAATGTAAGGGATCAGGGCGTTTCAGCTTCTGCCTAAAAAATGTTCTGCACTCACAATAAATAATATACCTTTGCTTTTTGGTTTTTTATGATGATCGATAAGATAAAGGAACATATCACGGAAGTAGAGGCTTTTAAGGCCAATACCCCTGAAGCCATTGAAACCTTTCGTATTAAGTACCTAGGGAAAAAAGGCTTGTTGAACGAGTTTTTCGCCGAGTTTAAAAATGTCTCCAAAGAACAAAAAAAGGAATTCGGTCTGGTGGTTAATGAGCTCAAAAAATCTGCTACAGACAAAGTAAATTCCTTAAAACAAGGACTTGAAGAAAGCCCCGCCACAAAAACTTCGGGTTACGGGGATCTTACCAGACCCGGAGAGCCCATAGAAATTGGAGCTCGTCACCCTATTTCGATGGTCAAGAATGAGATCATCGAGATCTTTTCAAGGATTGGATTCAATGTTTCGGAAGGTCCGGAGATCGAGGACGATTGGCATAATTTTACGGCACTAAACTTACCCGAACACCATCCGGCCAGAGACATGCAGGACACCTTTTTCATTCAGACCGATCCCGATGTTCTCTTACGTACTCATACCTCATCTGTACAGGTAAGGTATATGGAAAACAACAAACCCCCTATACGTACTATTTCTCCGGGAAGGGTTTATCGAAATGAGGCAATTTCTGCCAGGTCTCATTGTTTTTTTCATCAAGTAGAAGGTTTGTATATAGACAAAGATGTTTCCTTTGCAGACCTTAAACAAACACTCCAGTTTTTTACAAATGAGCTCTTTGGGAAATCTAAAATTCGCCTTAGGCCATCTTACTTCCCATTTACGGAACCTAGCGCAGAGGTAGACGTTTACTGGGGTCTTGAGACTGAAACAGATTACCGGATGACCAAAGGTACTGGTTGGTTAGAAATCATGGGTTGCGGTATGGTAGACCCAAATGTTTTGGACAACTGCGGTATAGATTCTAAGAGCTATTCTGGTTTCGCTTTTGGTATGGGAATAGACCGCATTGCGCTTTTATTGCACCAGATCTCGGATATTAGATTGCTTAGTGAAAATGACATTCGTTTCTTAGAACAGTTTCGAAGTAGCTTGTAATATTCCACTAGTTTCAAGGCGGGTCATTTGTAATTCCCGTTTAGATTTCCATAATTTCTAAATACCCGTACTTTTTTTTTCACAATGGAAGGGCTTGATTTTTACCTTTTTATCATAGGTTATTCAGGAAGATGTACCTACCTTAGAAGGGATAGCTAATTCAAATAATCCCGCCCAGGACATAGCCTCATAAACGGAGCTTTGCTAATGGCAATGACATCCTGACCTCAAAACATCTCTATAGTCATTGCCTTGATTCTGATGCTTTTCTGGTCGTTTTGGATTCATTGCCATTTTGCTTCCTGTAGCTCTATAATGCATTCACCAGGCGCTTTTCCCTATCGCAAGGGAAAGCCTTTTGCTGCCCACCACGGATGTATCTCAATAACTAATCTGCCGGCTTTGACCATAGGATCCATATTTGCAAGGCTATCAGCCATTTCAAAAGTTGGTGTATTGTAAATGGTAATTCCACGTATATCTCCGTCGTCACCAAAGGGCCCGGAAATATCGGCAAATCCTTCCTCATACATTCTACCGAGATGTGCCAGGTGTAAAGTTTGTAAACTATCTGCCTCTTTCTTGCTTTGCGATCTGTTAGGCCCTCTTTTTAAAAATGCAATGAAATACTGCTGCATTAGAATGGTATCCTTGGTTTTTTCATCCACATAGTCAAAAGTTTGGTAACCTTTTGCAGTCAACTCGGCCTTAAGTGCTTTGGTCGATTTTTCGCTAATCTCCATTGTACCCCGACTTTCAGTTTCTAATATTTCGAGCGGCTTGCAAGCGCTCCACAGGCAGAGAACAATTAATAGCAAACTAGCGAGACCTATTTTCTTTATCTTTTCCATGTGTTAAACGGTTGTTTGCTTAATTGGGAATTATAATATCGTACCTCGCCTGTAACTTCCTCTCCCAGCCAGCTCGGTTTCTCAAAAGTGTCTGTTTCATTTTGCAATTCTATCTCGGCCACAACAAGTCCGTCATTCTGTCCGTGAAATTCGTCAACTTCAAATAGATGTTTCCCAAATTCCACCTCGTATCTGGTTTTTTCCAGGAGGCCTTCTTCGCATAGCTTTAGCAGCTCCAGTGCTTCACTTCTAGGAATCTCTCTTTCCCATTCAAATCTCGCAATCCCGCTGGAATCAGACAAGCCTTTTACAGTTATATATCCCTTTTCATCTCTGACCCTAATTCTTACGGTACGTTCAGGATCTGTGTTTAAAAACCCTTGCTTTATTGTGGTTTTGCGAGTTGAAGTTTCTCTGTATGCACTCGATCTCACCAAATATTTTCGCTCAAGTTCTATCATGAAAGAGGTATAAAAAGCTAACGTACATCAAACTAAATATACCTTAAATTTGTTTATGTCCTATGATTTCCCTTTGCGAAAGATTATTCATGTAGACATGGATGCTTTTTATGCATCCGTCGAACAATTAGATAACCCGGAACTAAAAGGGAAACCAGTGGCTGTTGGAGGTGGATCCAAGAGAGGGGTAGTTTCGGCTGCCAGCTATGAGGCAAGAAAGTTCGGTGTTAGAAGTGCCATGAGCGGCTATATAGCCAAACAAAATTGTCCTCAATTGATCTTTGTAAAGCCCAGGTTTGACCGATACTCGGAAATCTCAAAAAAAATAAGAGCTATATTTTTTGATTACACGGATCTGGTGGAACCACTTTCCTTAGATGAAGCCTATCTGGATGTAACAGACAATAAGATGGGTAATCCGTCTGCCACTTTGATCGCAAAGGAGATTCGAAAGCGTATTTTTGACGAGCTTGGGTTGACGGCTTCTGCGGGCATCTCCATAAATAAATTCATTGCGAAAGTAGCCAGTGATTTCAACAAGCCAAATGGTCAAAAAACCGTGAACCCTGAGGAGGTCATCCAATTCCTTGAAGATCTGGAGATCAGAAAATTTTATGGGGTAGGTAAAGTCACTGCAGAAAAAATGTACAAATTGGGAATATTTACAGGGAAGGATCTCAAGGCAAGATCTCTGGAATACCTTTCCGATACTTTTGGTAAGAGCGGCAGCTATTATTATTATGTAGTAAGGGGTATCCACAACAGTGAAGTTAAGCCCCACCGCATTCCAAAATCTGTTGGTGCAGAACGCACATTTAGCGAGAATCTGAGCAGCGAAGTGTTTATGCTGGAAAAGCTGGAACGAATAGCTGCAGAATTAGATCGACGGCTTAAAAAGAGTAATATTGCGGGTAAAACGGTCACCTTAAAAATAAAATACAGCGATTTTACTTTACAGACTCGCAGCAAAACCTTGCCCTACTTTATCGCCGACAAAAAATTGATCTTAGAAATAACAAAAGAGCTTTTATATCAGGAACAACTTCAAAACTCTGTGCGCTTGTTGGGGATCTCACTAGCCAACCTCAATACCGAAAAAAAGAAAACCGAACCTTCTTCAGATTCGGTTTCCGTTCAGTTAAAATTTGAGTTCTAAGCGAAGCTCATTTTACTACTCAACAATTAAAGTATTATCGGTCGCTGTTGGATTCAGCGGACAAAAATACACGTATTCTCCTTTCTCAAGTGTGGTGGCCTGAGATTGTTGGGTTTTCCCTGAAGCAACTGCTTTGGTCACATAAGCCGTTTTAATATGATTCTCGGGCTTAGTTACATCTTTTCCTTTTTGAACAAGCACGAAACCAACATCATGGCCTACTGCGTTGTTGAAAATTTCGAAGACATAAGTACCTGCCTGAACCGTAAGTTCTTTTTGGGTAAATTCTCCAGGAACCTGTTCTAAGGCGATGACTTTGGCATGATCTTTCATCATTTTATCCCCTTTCATCATTTTGTCTTCTTTCATCATCTTGTCCTGGGCGCTCATCGATGTTATTGTGCCCAAGGCCAGTACAAAAACTGCAATTATTCTTTTCATTTTTTAAGATTTATAGATTTATATTAAGATTACACAAATTAAATTTCTAAGGTTTCTAAAGCCCTGGCCTCCGGAAAATCAACCGGAACCTGGGTTGTTTTATGCAGGTAGTTAGATATTGTCTTATCTCCCACTAATACGATGGTGTCAATCAGGTTTTCTTTGGTCCAACCCGCGTTGAAAAAATTCTCAATAACGCCCTCACTGGCTGCACCACGGTTTAAGGTTAAATTTCGGGCAATGCGGGCCAAAGCGTCAAGTTTGTTATCAAAAGAGGCCTGCCCTACTCGTAGTTCCAAGATTTGCTCATCCGTAAATCCGTTCATTTTACCAATTGCTGTATGTGCGGCTAAACAATAATTACATTCATTTGCTTCACTTACTGCAAGGTTTACGACTTCTTTTTCCTTTGCCTTTAGTGATGTTTTCGCATTGGACAAGGCCAAATAATTGGCCAGGGCATTTTCGGAATGTGCGTAGGTGGCATACAAATTGGGTACAAAGCCAACGGCTTTTTCCAAGTTGTCAAAAATTGCCTGATTATTTTCGCTTACTTCTTCTCTTGTAGGTACATTAAATTTACTCATGACTTTTAAGTTTTATGTCGTTACTGACGACGATTATTATTTTATTTAATTTCCTTGCTTGCGACATACGGTTTTTCGGCATCACAATAGTAATCGTGGTGCTGTCTATGTTCACAGTGCGTTTTTGGAATTATTGTATTCACAGCAGGCTTCATCCCCTGCCTAAATATTTCAATAAGATTGAAAACAGATATTGGTTTAAGATTCATCTTGCTTGTGTTTTTTAATTACAAGGCAAAGATGGTTACTTTAAAGAGGCGGTAGTTATTATGAATTGCCCGATGACTTGTACAAGTTTCCCTTTAGGTGGTCAAAGTTGCAATCTCCCGGTATTTGCTGGGTGATTTACCGGTCATTTTTCTGAAAAAACGACTAAAATGGGCTGGGTCGTTAAACCCAAGATCGTAGGCAATCTCCTGGTTTTGTTTGTCTGTAAAATTCATCAGTCGTTTTGCCTCCAAGGCCAGGCGTTCCTGAATAATTTGCTGAGGAGACTTTTGATTGTAGATTGCAAAGAGGTTTGAAAGCGTCTTTGGACTTTTAAATAATAAGTTGGCATATTCACTTACTTTTCTTTTTTCTTTAAAATGAATATCCACGAGGTAGTTGAACTTTCGGATGGTATCTATTTGATCATTATCCAATTTCTTGACAATATGCTGTTCTTTGGCCAGCCGTGTACAAATTATAATCAATCTCTTAAGTAGCATTTGTAACATATCTCCCTGAATCTTATCAGGATTTGAGAATTCCTCTACAAATACTTCGTATAGGATATCGAACTTTCTCTGTTGTTCTTTAGGGATTGATATAATAGGTAGGTCTTGTGTACCAAAGAAAAGTATTCCATTACAAGAAACTTCACTGTCGTGATCGGCGATGCAATAAAACTCCCTATTAAAAGTGAAGGCTGTTAATGGTAGTCTTGTTTTTTCAAAAGAAACATTCTGAAGGTAGGTAGTTGTAACCAACTGATTTGGCATCAGTGTAATTTCCAGATTATCAACTTCCAATACTACCGGGTCCGCATTGCGGTTCCAAAGAAATTTTATTGTTTTAGACTGAGTAGAAAAATAGGTTTCGTCTTTTTTTATGTCCTCTGTGAGTCCAAAAACAGATCCTAACCTGGCGTTGTTAAATTCAAATCGCATGCTATGGGTAAATTGCAAGTTGTTTAAGACTCTATAAGTCTTATTTTTATTTAAAAACTTACGTATTAACCTCTTTTCTATTGATTTTCAGGCTAGTTTAGAAGGTACAGGTCTCAATTTCTGTTACCCTTAAGGTATTTACCATTCCTTTATCTTTAATTGGCATTGCCGCTAAGCTAATTAGCATGTCGCCAACATCGAGAAAGCCCTTTTTGCAGGCAATGCTGTTTACATCCTCGATCGTTTCATCCGTAGAAACAAACCTATCATAGTAGAACGCTTTAACACCCCATAATAAATTCAATTGGGTAAGTATTCTCTTGTTGGAAGTAAAGACCAAAATATGAGCACTTGGTCTCCAGGCTGAGATCTGAAATGCCGTATATCCACTATTGGTAAGTGTTGATATTGCCTTTGCCTTGATTTCATTGGCCATGATGGCCGCGTGATAACAAACAGATTTTGTGATATATCTTTTTGTTCTTATGTGAGGGGGGTCATGAGGTACTTGTATGAGGGGAGATCCTTCAACACTTTTAAGAATACTGGCCATTTTTTCTATGACCTGTACCGGATAATTACCAACCGATGTTTCTCCTGAAAGCATCACGGCATCAGCGCCATCCATTACAGAATTTGCGACGTCATTTACCTCGGCTCTGGTTGGGGTAAGGCTGGTAATCATAGTTTCCATCATTTGTGTAGCTATGATGACAGGAATTCGCGCTTTTTTGGCCCGAAGCACCAATCGCTTCTGAATAAGCGGTACTTCCTGGGCGGGCACTTCAACACCAAGATCTCCACGTGCAACCATTAAGCCATCACAATAGGCCACCAGTTTGTCTATGTTTTCTACGGCTTCCGGCTTCTCAATTTTTGCAATTATCGGAATCTTGTGATCTGAATGCTCCTTGATGATGCTTTGCAGGTCTATAAGATCCTGGCTATGGCGTACGAAAGAAAGCGCAATCCAGTCTACTTCTTGTGAAGTGGCAAAAATGGCATCTTTGATGTCTTTTTCGGTAAGGGCTGGTAATGAAATATCGGTATTTGGAAGATTAACCCCTTTTTTAGATTTCAGAGGGCCTCCTTGAATTACTTTTGTTTTTACTTCATCCTTGTTATTCGAAGAAACTGCTTCAAAAATGAGCTTGCCATCATCTAATAAAATATGTTCTCCTGGTTTTACATCCTGGGGAAAACTATCATAGTTCATATAAACTCTTTCCGCATTACCTTCAAACGGTTTCCCCGTTGCAAAGGTGATCTCATCTCCCGGCGATACAACGATCTCACCAGCCATAACCCCTACCCGAAGTTTTGGTCCTTGCAAATCTGCAAGAATAGAGGTATACACTCCGAGTTCTTCGTTGAGTTCCCTGATTATCTTAACGCGTTCCTTAACATCCTCATAATCTGCATGAGAGAAGTTAATGCGAAAAACATCGACCCCTGCCTGCATCATTTCTTTAAGGACCCCCTTTTTATGGGTAGCAGGGCCCAAAGTAGCCACTATTTTGGTTTTTTTCTTACTCGGCATACTGCTAAAAAATTAAGTTTTGTTTTGATTTCATCGTGTTGGTATCGATGGTATAGGCTGTTACCACCTTGGGTATTGACAAAATTGAAGTTACAACCTCTTCGTCCTCTTCCAAATTGTCCTGTTCCACCTTTAGGAAGTAATCTACCTCCTTGTATTCAGGAATAAGATGGTGCATGGTATATGAAGTTTCGTTCTCGAAAAGGTTTTGGGAATTTATCTTTTCCTCCTTACTGCTGATATTTGCAATTAGCTGCCAATGTTGATCATTAATTTCGTCCTTCCATTCAAAAAATGGAAAGAAAATATCATCTGCCAAATCAAGATCAGATGGAGCCCTTTTAAGATGTATTTTTAGAGATTTATTTAGAGTGTAGACAAGCGAATAATCTTCCAGGCCACTGTGAATTGCTACCAGGATAAATGTTTCTTCACAAAAATCTTCAAAAATTTTATGTGTAATTGCCATATCCGCAAAACCAAGAGATAAAGATATAACTATTCCTTTTACCAGCCTAGCTTATTAAATGGATATAGGCCTTGAGCGGTTACGAAAACGTTAGCGTAACCCTAAACTTTCGTTTATTATTTGCTCATTTTGTCCTGTAAGGCAAAAAAGGCCCGTTTGGAAGCTTTTTCTTCTGCTTTCTTCTTTGAGGTTGCTCTGGCTTTCGCCATCACTTTGTCATCAATAGATAGTTTTACGGCAAAGTGTTTTAAGGGATCCATCCCTGTATCTTCATACACTTTATAATGAAATTCTTTTTTCTGTTTTTGACACCATTCGATGACCAGACTTTTGTAACTAATCACCTTTCCTTCGAGTTGTTCAATGTCTACGTAGGGCTCAATTACTCTCTCGTTTATAAATTTTTCGCAATAGTTGTACCCCCGATCTAGATAAATAGCCCCAACTAGTGCCTCAAATACATTTCCATGTATATTATCCCCAAAATGAGATTTGGGTATTCTGCTTTCTACATATCGGATAAGATTAAGGTCTTTTCCGAGCTCATTCAAATGCTTTCTACTTACAATTTTCGAACGCATCTTCGTTAGGTAGCCCTCATCTCCAGCAGGGACCTGTTTGTAAAGATGTTTGGAAATTATAGTTCCCAGCATGGCATCGCCCAGGAATTCCAGGCGTTCATAATTTAAGGGGTTTCCGTTCTTGTCCCGCTTGTTTGCCGAACGATGTAGAAAAGCTTTTTTATAAATCTGAAGCTTCTTGGGCTTAAATCCCAAAATTCTTGTGATCCCCAAAAAAAAATCCCCATCCTCCTTCGAATGGGAATTGAATATATTAGACGGGAAGCTCATTCATTTGGGATTAGCTAATTTTCTTAAAAAGAATGCAAGCGTTGTGTCCTCCAAACCCGAAAGTATTGCTCATGGCAACCTTAACCTCTCTTTCCTGAGCTTTATTTAGCGTTAGATTTAATTTGGGGTCAATATTTTCATCAACGGTAGTATGATTTATGGTTGGTGGAACCACACCGTGTTCCATTGCCAAAATAGAGGCAATGGCTTCAATTGCTCCGGCAGCACCCAATAAATGGCCTGTCATTGATTTTGTAGAGTTGATATTAATTTCCGGCGCATGATCTCCGAATACCTGGCCTATGGCTTTCAACTCGGCCACGTCTCCTAAGGGCGTGGAGGTCCCATGAGTATTAATCGCATCTACTTCTGAAGGATCCATTCCGGCATCGCGAAGGCAATTCTCCATTACTTTCACCACTCCAATTCCTTCTGGATGAGGCGCGGTCATGTGATAAGCATCACTAGACAATCCGCCACCGGCTACTTCTGCGTATATTCTCGCGCCACGTGCTTTTGCATGCTCATATTCCTCAAGAATAAGCGCTCCCGCTCCTTCTCCGAGGACGAACCCATCTCTGGTGGCATCAAATGGCCGGGAAGCGGTTTCCGGGCTATCATTCCTCGTGGACAAGGCATGCATCGCATTAAACCCGCCCATACCGGCAATCGTCACTGCTGCTTCACTTCCACCGGTCACAACAATATCGCAATGCCCTAGCCTTATATAGTTCAAGGCATCTATCAAAGCATTGGCAGAAGAAGCACAAGCTGAAACAGTAGTATAATTTGGCCCCATAAAGCCATGCTTAATGGAGATGTTCCCTGGAGCTATATCTGCAATCATCTTTGGAATAAAGAAGGGATTAAAACGGGGAGTACCGTCTCCTGCGGCAAAATTCAAAACTTCGGTCTGAAAAGTCTCTAAACCACCGATCCCTGCACCCCAGATTACTCCAACCCTAAATTTATCTATAGCGTCTAAGTCTAAGCCCGAATCTTTGATAGCTTCATCAGATGAAACCAAAGCGTATTGGGCAAATTTATCCAGTTTACGTGCTTCTTTTCTATCAAAAAAGTCTGCGGGGTCGTAGTTCTTAACCTCACAGGCAAATTTGGTCTTAAATTTTTCTGTATCGTAGTATGTAATGGGAGCACAGCCGCTTTTTCCATTCTTCAGTCCGTCCCAGTATTCCTCAACGGTATTCCCGATGGGTGTAAGGGCTCCTAGACCGGTAACCACAACTCGCTTTAATTGCATTGAACCAAATTTTATTTGCTTTATAAGCCAAGTGTAAATTAAAAAAAATTATCCATGCCGCATAGATCACCGCATGGATAATTTAAAATCTTATTAAAGATATCATTAAATTATTTGGCCTCCTCGATATAGCTTATCGCTTGGCCTACAGTTGCAATATTTTCTGCTTGATCGTCAGGGATCTGGATATCGAACTCCTTTTCGAATTCCATTATCAACTCAACAGTATCCAATGAATCTGCCCCTAGGTCGTTGGTAAAGCTAGCTTCGGCTACTACCTCATTCTCATCTACACCTAACTTATCTACGATGATAGCTTTTACTCTTGATGCAATGTCTGACATAATTATTTTGGTTTTTAAAATTTAAATCGTTGGCAAAAATAAAAAACTTTGGTTTAATAACACTATTTGAAGATAAAATGTCCTGTAATTTAAGAAATTTCAACACAAGAGTAGTACTTTAGTTCAAAATTTTCTCGGTGACTATCCAAGACTTTAAGATTGTATTTCAACATGCACTAAGCTCCTTTAATAAGCGGCAATATTTTAAATTAAAAGACCTGTTTTGTCCTAAATTTTAGCGCGTCATGAAACGGATTATTTTGTTTGCATCAGGCTCTGGCACCAATGTTGAAAACATTATCAAATATTTTAAGGACTCTTCCCATATTACCGTCCATTGTGTGCTTTCCAACAAAAGAAACGCCAAAGTGTTGGACCGGTGTAATGATATGAATATCAGCGCTTTCTACTTCAATAAAACGGCTTTCTATGGTTCAGACAGCCTGCTTGAATTTCTTAAGAGTCAGCGCCCGGATTTGATTGTCCTGGCAGGGTTTCTATGGAAAATTCCAGAAAAAATTATCAAGAATTTTCCCAATAAAATCATTAATATTCATCCGGCTTTACTGCCTAAGTACGGCGGAAAAGGAATGTATGGTCAGCGTGTACATGAGGCCGTAAAAAATAACGCTGAAAAAGAGACTGGCATAACCATCCATTACGTAAATGAAGCATATGACGAGGGGGCAATCATAAAACAAGTAAGGACCTCAATTGCCGCTGAGGATGAAATTGAGGACATTGCTAAAAAAGTTCATGCCCTGGAATACCAGTATTTCCCGGAGGTAATTGCGCAATTGGCATTAAAAAGTGATGGCTAAAAAGAAAAAATTTTATGTGGTTTGGAAGGGTAAACGGCCCGGAATATACGGAAGTTGGCAAGAGTGTTTCGAGCTAATTAAAGGCTTTAAGGGAGCTCAATATATGGCATTCGCCACAAAAGCGGAAGCGGAAGAAGCCTTTAATAGCAATTACAATGCCTATAAGGGAAAGGGGAAAGCGGAAGCTGAATTGTCTGCCAAAGATCTACTCAAAATAGGAACTCCTAATTACCATTCCATAGCCGTTGATGCTGCATCCAGTGGGAATCCGGGAACAATGGAATACAGGGGTGTAGACACCAAGACAAGAAAAGTTCTGTTCAAACAAGGTCCTTTTAAACAAGGCACAAACAATATCGGTGAGTTTCTGGCGCTCGTGCATGGACTGGCATATCTTAAGCAGCGAAAGAGCGATCGGGTCATTTATAGTGATTCTAGGATCGCGATTGCCTGGGTACGCAAAAAAAGCTGCAATACACAGCTAAAAAAGAGCAAGGTAAACAAACCCGTATTCGATCTTATTCAACGGGCAGAGGAATGGCTTAAAGCAAATACATACAAGACTCCGATTGTAAAATGGGAGACAAAAGCCTGGGGCGAGATCCCCGCAGACTATGGAAGAAAATAGCGGTCGTTTTTTTAGTTTTTATTCTGATTGTTTGGAATTTCAAAAGCGTATATTTGCAGCAAATTTCGGTACCTGATGGGGAAACTTCTAATTGTGGGCTCTGTTGCTTTTGATGCCATAGAGACACCTTTTGGTAAAACAGATAAAATTTTGGGCGGAGCAGCTCCTTTTATTGCCCTTGCCGCTTCTCAGTTCGACATTGAAGCCGCGATTGTTTCTGTGGTTGGAGATGATTTTCCCCAAGAGTATCTCGACATTTTTTCAGAGCAAGATATTGACATTACGGGCATAGAAATGGTGCAGGGTGGAAAAACGTTCTTTTGGAAAGGCAAATACCACAATGACCTGAATAGCAGAGATACACTTGTTACCGAATTGAACGTAATGGCCAATTTTAATCCTGTTGTTCCGGATGATTACAAAGACGCTGATGTGGTAATGTTAGGAAATCTACATCCCAATATTCAGATGAGCGTCATTGATCAAATGGAGCAGAAACCAAAGTTGATTGTTCTCGATACCATGAATTTCTGGATGAACAACACCTTAGAGGAACTAATGCAGGTAATTGAGCGCATTGATGTGATTACCATCAATGACGAGGAGGCAAGACAATTAACTAAGGAGTATTCACTGGTGAAGGCTGCGGCTAAGATCCATGAGATGGGACCAAAATATGTGGTAATAAAAAAAGGTGAACATGGAGCGCTTTTATTTCACAATGGGAGTGTCTTCTTTGCACCGGCCCTTCCTCTTGAAGAAGTTTTTGATCCTACAGGGGCAGGTGATACATTTGCAGGTGGCTTTGTAGGCTATTTGGCGGCAACCAGAAACATATCTTTCGAAAATCTCAAAAACGCTGTCATACACGGTTCTAACCTCGCCTCTTTTTGTGTCGAACGCTTCGGACCTGAGAGAATGTTGGCCTTAGATGAGAAGGCGGTTGAAAAAAGATTACAGCAGTTTAAAGAACTAACTCAATTCGATATAGAATTACAATAATATAAGAATGCCCCGCCATCGGGGCTTTTTTAATTGATAAACATGAGCGACGCCATTAAACACGAGTGCGGAATTTCTCTGATCAGGTTGTTAAAACCGCTCTCTTATTACCAGGAAAAGTACGGTACAGCCTTCTACGGGGTTAACAAGATGTACCTAATGATGGAAAAACAGCACAACCGTGGTCAGGATGGGGCGGGGTTTGCCAGTATTAAACTGGATATGGCCCCTGGCGAACGCTATATGAGCAGGGTGCGTTCTGTACAATCTCAACCGATTCAGGATATTTTTGCGCAAATCAACGATAGAATAAATGCGGCGCTTCAGAACAATCCTGAATACCGGGAGGATCCAGACTTGCAAAAGAAAAACATTCCATATATAGGAGAAGTTTTATTGGGTCATGTAAGGTATGGCACCTTTGGTAAAAACAGTATTGAAAGTGTGCATCCTTTTCTACGTCAGAATAACTGGATGCACAGAAACCTTATCGTGGCAGGAAACTTTAATATGACCAACGTGGGGGAACTTTTCGATAACCTCGTGCAGCTGGGGCAGCACCCAAAAGAGATGGCCGATACGATTACTGTTATGGAAAAGATTGGTCATTTTTTAGATGATGCGGTAGCCAAATTGTACAAGCAAATTAAAAAAGAAGGATACAATAAATTAGAAGCTTCTCCCTTGATTGCCAAGCGGTTAAAGGTTTCAAAAATTCTTAAAAAAGCATCCAAAAACTGGGATGGAGGTTATGCGATGGCTGGTTTATTAGGGCATGGAGATGCTTTTGTTCTTAGAGATCCCGCCGGTATAAGGCCAGCTTACTACTACAAGGATGATGAGATTGTCGCGATCGCCTCAGAACGCCCTGCCATACAAACGGTTTTTAATGTGAACTATGAAGATGTTAAGGAATTAGCTCCTGGCCATGCCGCTATCATTAAAAAGGATGGGGCGGTGGCCATTGAAGAAATCCTGGAACCCACAGAACGAAAAGCATGTTCTTTTGAGCGCATTTATTTTTCCAGGGGTAGTGATAAGGAAATATATCAGGAACGCAAGGAACTGGGTAAATTACTTTTCCCTCAGATCTTAGATTCAATTGAAGGCGACATCAAAAATACCGTATTTTCATATATCCCAAATACAGCAGAAACGTCCTTTTTTGGAATGGTTAAGGAAGCTCAGAACTACCTTAACAAAAAGAAGGAAGAGCAAATATTAGCTTTGGGTCCAAAAATTAGCAGTGAACAACTTCATAAAATTTTGGATGTTCGCCCAAGAATAGAAAAGGTAGCCATAAAAGATGCTAAACTAAGGACCTTTATTACCCAGGATAGCAGTAGAGATGATCTTGTTACTCACATTTATGATATCTCCTACGGTTCGGTAAAGGAGAATGACAAGCTTGTAATTATCGATGACAGTATTGTTAGAGGGACTACCCTGAAGAAAAGCATTCTACGAATACTTGATCGCCTCTCTCCCCGAAAAATTGTAGTGGTTTCTTCCGCCCCCCAGATCAGGTACCCCGATTGTTATGGGATAGATATGGCCAAACTTGAAGATTTTGTTGCCTTTAGAGCTGCGCTCGACTTACATAAAGAAAGACAAACGATGTACATGGTAGATGAAATCTATCAAAAATGTAAGGAGCAAACCTATTTGATGGAAAACGACGAAGTGAATTTGGTCAAGGAATTTTATGCTCCTTTTTCTCCAGAAGAAATCTCAGAAAGAATAGGCAAATTGTTGAGTCCACCTAATATGAAAGCCGAAGTGGAGATCATCTATCAGACCATTGAAAACCTCCACCAGGCCTGTCCACAAAACCTGGGTGATTGGTACTTTACCGGAGATTATCCCACGCCAGGCGGTAATAGGGTTGTAAACCGGGCGTTCATCAATTTTTATGAAGGGAAAAACGAAAGAGCCTACATGGTCGTTAATCGATGAAATGCACAAATTTGTGCATTTCATCGATAATATGCGCTTTTTGTCGGGTTTTTAGTCGCAAAGCAACAAAGGCATTTACTTTAGACTCGCCATAGCATAAGTAGGTTAAGTTCATGGTAAGATTTGGGGCAAAAAAGGTGGAGACTTCTCCACCTTTTTTATTTTTGGTCACTCTTCAAGTTTTAGCTATGAGCCGGGAACAAAATCTAAAACAGCCAGGCCTGTACTCCTTTTCTTCAGTTTTTATACTACTATTGATAGCAGGACGCATTTCAACCGAATAAAACGGCGTTTATCCAAAACCTTTTTCTCCTTCTCATGTTTCACATACTTTTGGAGAACCATAGCATAAGTAGGTTAAGTTCATGGTAAGATTTGGGGAAAAAAGGCAGGATTCTATCCTGCCTTTTTTATTGCTTTTCACAAGTTAGATATCAGATTTTCATTGTAATAGCTGCATAATGCCTAAAAGTGCAGCCCATAATGAATGATAAAATTTCCTAAAATTTCTTTGTTATTTCTCACAATACCAGTAATTTAGTACTGCCATAGCATAAGTAGGTTAAGTTTATGGTAAGATTTGGGACGAAAAGGGTGGAACTTCTCCACCCTTTTCTATTTTATACCATTAAAAAACCACCTGACAAAAAAGCCAAGTGGTTCAGGATCAATTAGAAAGAGTCTTTTTTAGGAAATCAGCTGTTGGCAGCGTAGCGCGCAGCTACTTCATCCCAATTAATTACATTAAAAAATGCGCCGATATAATCCGGCCTTCTGTTTTGATAGTTTAGATAGTAAGCATGTTCCCAAACATCTATTCCCAAAATTGGGTGCCCACCACAAGCGGTATCGGGCATTAATGGATTGTCCTGATTCGGTGTAGAACACACTTCAACTCTCCCGCCTGAATGCACGCAAAGCCAGGCCCATCCAGACCCGAATCTAGTTCCGGCGGCTGTACTGAATTTTTCTTTGAAGCTATCAAAGGAACCAAAGGCGTCATTAATAGCAGAAGCCAAATCTCCCGAAGGAGCCCCTCCGCCATTTGGTGACATTATCTCCCAAAACAAACAGTGATTATAATACCCTCCACCGTTGTTTCTAACCGCACTGTTACTCATATCCAGATTGGTTAGGATATCTTCAATCGATTTATCTGCAAGGTCTGTCCCGCTGATAGCCCCATTGAGTTTAGTGGTATAGCCGTTATGATGTTTGGTATGATGTATCTCCATTGTTCTGGCATCGATATGTGGTTCTAATGCATCGTAGGCATAAGATAATTCCGGTAATTCAAAAGCCATATTTAACTGTTTTTAGGTTAATAAATAATGCTTTTCAAATTTACAGTTTTAACATATATATTCCTCATATTATTTGTTAAGAACACTGCTATATTGCTTATTTTGCATTTAAAACGGCGTGCGCGAGACTCCCTTTAAAATTTATAATGCTTCAGCCGGGTCTGGTAAAACCTATACCCTGGTAAAAGAGTATCTTGGAATTTTACTTTCTGCACGTACAGATCGCAGCTTCTATCAGATTTTAGCGGTTACTTTTACCAACAAGGCGGTAAACGAGATGAAACATCGGGTACTGCGCAGTCTTTTTGATTTTAGCAAACCCCAGTGTCCCCCAAGTTCTATCGCACTCTTTGAAAATATTTGTGCAGAATTTGGCCTCGCCCCAGACTTTGTACAGGCAAAGTCAAAAAAAATATTGAAGGAAATACTCCATAACTATGCATTTTTTGACATTTCTACCATAGATAAATTTACGCATCGCCTTATCCGGACCTTTGCAAAGGACCTAAAGCTGCCCTCAAATTTTGAAGTTGTTCTGGATACGAATTCACTTCTTGAGGAAGCAGTTGACCGGCTTTTGAACAAGGCGGGGGAGGAAAAAAAACTCACTGAGGTACTTTTGGCCTTTGCTTTAGAAAAAATTGAAGAGGAAAAAAGTTGGGACCTTAGTCCGGACCTGAATAAAATTGGGCGGCTTATTTTTGAAGAGAACCAGAAAGCCTTCTTAGAAAAGTTAGAAAATAAGCAACTTCAGGATTTTGAAAAACTAAAAAAAGAAGTCAGGAAACAAGGTCGTGATCTAGAAGAAAAGGCCAAACTTTATTCAAAATCAGTTTTACAGCTCATCGAGGCTAAAGGCTTGGAAGCTTCTGATTTCCCTAGAGAAACACTTCCAAATCATTTCAAAAAAATTAGTAATTCTGAATATGACCCCAGCAAATTGTACAACAATAAATTGGAGGAAAACCTAAGAGAAGGCAAGATCTTAAAATCTACCGTTACCTCGTCATCAGACTCCATAGCTCCAGAGATTTTAGATATTTATCTCAAGTTAAAAGCGCTCATCTATCAGAGGGCTTTCTTAAAGAATATCTATAAAAACCTTGTTCCTCTAACCATAATTAATAGAATTCAGCAGGAACTAAAAGTTTTACAGGAGGAAAGAGAACAGCTTCCTATTTCCTCCTTTAATTCAATCATCTCGGAGGAAATAAAGAATCAGCCCGCTCCATATATATATGAGCGCTTAGGGGAAAAGTACAGGCATTATTTCATTGACGAATTTCAAGATACTTCCGAAATGCAGTGGAATAACCTAATTCCACTAATAGGCAATGCACTTGAGGGGCAGGATGAGCAGGGCAATAGTGGTAGTCTCTTGCTTGTCGGTGATGCCAAACAGGCTATTTATAGGTGGCGGGGAGGTAAAGCCGAGCAATTCCTGAATCTTTTAAATCTTAAAAGCAATCCTTTCGTAGTTGCTCCAGAAGTTTTCAGCCTTCCTTCAAATTTCCGCAGTCATGACGAGATCATTACATTCAACAACGCCTTTTTTACCGCAACGGGTCCCTTTCTTGGAAATGAAGTTTACAAAACCCTTTTTCTGGAAGGTAATCGTCAAAAAAACCGACAGAAAAAAGGGGGCCTGGTACAACTAGATTTTCTTGAGCCTAATGAAGACTTAGACCTCCATTATGCCCGGCAGACCGCTCAGATTATCTCTGAGGTGATTGAAAAGGGGTATAGTTACGAAGACATTTGTATTCTTACACGGAAGCGCAAGCAGGGTTTAGTTCTTTCAGATTTTCTAATGCGAAAAGGGGTTAGAGTTATTTCATCAGAAACATTGTTACTTCAAAATAGCCGTGAAGTTATTTTTCTTATCAACCTTTTAAGGCACGTCACTAGACCTGATGATAGGGAGTGTTCCTATGAGCTCCTGTACTATTTATCTGAATCAGCGGCCGATGCGCACCACTTTATTAAAGAGCATTTGGAAAATGTTTCCGCTTATTTTTTGGAAGCCTACAACCTGGATCTGCAATTTTTGCGCAAGGCATCCGTATTTGATGGCCTGGAATACGCTTTGAGGCAGTTGCAATTTGCAAAAAGATCGGATGCTTATATCACCTATTTAATGGATGAGGTTTTAGACGTTGAAAAAAGTAAAGGTTCAGGAATTTCGGTGTTTCTCGATTACTGGGAAAGCAACAGGGAAAAACTTAGTATCTCCGCCCCCGAAACTGCAGAAGCCGTTAATGTAATGACCATACATAAGGCTAAAGGATTAGAGTTTCCGATAGTTATTTTCCCCTATGCCAACTCACATATTTATGAAGAAATAGATCCAAAACTATGGGTGCAAACCAATGAGACCTTTGCCGGTTTCGACAGCTTTCTGATCAGTAAGAAAAAAGAGGTGCAACAATACGGGCAGGAAGCAAGTTCGCTTTTTGAAAAAGAGCAGTATAAACTAGAGCTTGATGCCTTTAATCTACTTTATGTTGCGCTCACCAGGGCCATCAAAGGACTGTATGTTATTAGTGAAAAAGATCTTAATAGTAAGGGAGAATATAACCTTAGCAGGTATTCAGGTCTGTTTATTCATTTTCTTAACGAAAAAAATATCTGGAATTCTGGTCGGAACAGCTACTCCTTTGGAGCCTTAAAGGCCAAGTCGGAATCTATTTCAGTCTCAAAGCTGCAGGAAACCATAGCCCATTGCTATTCCTTCAAGGATCGCCCGGAATTCAACGTGCTTACAAACTCTGGCGTATTATGGGATACGGATCGTGAGAAAGCAATATCAAAAGGAAATCTCATCCATCAAGCCATGTCTCTGGTAACTACTCATGAGGATATTCAAGATGTGGTTAACAAGTTCAGGAATAATGGTGATATTGACAGATCGGATGCCAAAATGCTCAAAGAGATCATGACCGCCATTACAGAACACCCACAATTAAAGGCTTTCTATGAGCAAGGCTGGGTAGTTAAAAATGAAAGTGATATCCTATTAGAAAATGGCCTAATTTTGCGCCCAGACCGGGTGATACTTCGGGCAAAGCTTGCCACTATCATAGATTATAAAACAGGTAAGCCAGTACAAGAGCACCAGCGACAGGTATTGGATTATGCAAATGCTTTAGAGGCCATGGGCTACACCGTAGAAAAGGCTATCATAATATATATAGAAGACCAGATAAGGCCTCAATTCATACAACTATAAATATGTACGGAAGAATTAAACAACATTTACAGGAAGAGCTTCAAAATATCAGGGAAGCGGGTTTATTTAAGGAAGAACGAATTATCACTTCTCCACAGGGAGCGGTGATTAAAATAGCAAGTGGCGAAGAGGTTATCAACTTTTGCGCCAATAATTATTTAGGTTTATCATCGCACCCTGATGTAATCCAGGCGGCCAAAAATACCTTAGACACTCATGGATTTGGTATGTCTTCTGTCAGGTTTATCTGCGGCACCCAAGACATTCACAAAAAATTAGAGCAAAAGATCGCTGAATTTTATGGCACAGAAGACACCATTCTTTATGCTGCAGCCTTCGATGCCAACGGTGGAGTGTTTGAGCCGCTTCTGACAGCAGAAGACGCTATTATTTCAGACTCCTTGAATCACGCTTCTATTATAGACGGTGTGAGGTTGTGTAAAGCAAAGCGCTATAGATATGCAAATAGCGATATGGGAGATCTTGAAAAGCAATTGAAGCAGGCCAATGCGGATGGCAGTCGTTTTAAGATCATTGTCACGGATGGAGTTTTTTCGATGGACGGCCTTCTTGCGCCTTTGGACGCTATATGCGATTTGGCGGAGAAATATGAAGCAATGGTCATGATTGACGAATGCCATGCCACGGGCTTTATTGGAGAAACCGGGAAGGGTACCTTAGAAGAAAAAGGTGTTCTTGATAGGATTGATATTATCACAGGTACGCTGGGCAAAGCCCTTGGAGGAGCCATGGGTGGATATACTACCGGAAAAAAGGAGATCATAGAAATGTTGAGGCAGCGCTCTCGCCCATATCTGTTTTCCAATTCACTGGCCCCAACTATTGTAGGAGCATCTATCAAGGTTTTTGAGATGCTGGCCAGCGATACTTCGCTAAGGGATAAGTTAGAACAGAATACAAAATATTTCAAGGAAGGTATGAAACGTGCGGGTTTTGATATCATTGAAGGTGATTCTGCAATTGTTCCTGTAATGCTTTATGACGCCAAACTATCGCAGCAAATGGCCAGCATGTTATTAGAAAAAGGGATCTATGTGATTGGCTTCTTTTATCCGGTAGTTCCAAAGGGAAAAGCCCGGATTCGCGTACAATTATCTGCCGCTCATAACAAGGAACATCTAGACAAGGCAATCACGGCTTTTAAAGAAGTTGGAGCGGCTCTTAATGTTATTTAAGAGCCCGAATAGGGCCTAAAACCGCCTGAAAAAAAATGAGAAATTGATTTTGTTAATAATTTTTAACAACTTACATTTGCAGCTAATAAACACTTAAACTTAAAAATTCGAACATGAAACAGCTTAGCAGATTATTGGTTGTTGGCCTACTTGTTTTAGGGTTTAACAACGTACAAGCGCAAGATGAAAATAATCCTTGGCAGGTTAGCTTTGGTATAAATGCAATAGACGTTTATCCAACTAACGATTCAGGGGCTTCTTATCCGACTGGTACATTATTTAGCGAGTATTTCAATGCAAACGACCATTGGAATATCCTCCCTTCTATTTCTTATGTAGGAGTATCTAAATCAGTTGGAGATGGATTTTCGGTAGGCGTTAGAGGTTCTTTGAACCGAATTGACAAATTGGGCGATGTTAGTGCAGACGATCTATCTCACTACGCTGTTGATGGTACTATTAAATATCAAATACTTAAGAATACCAAATTAGATCCGTTTATTGAAATCGGAGGTGGTTATACCTGGGTTGATGAAATCGGAGCCGGAACGGTTAACGGAGGTATCGGTGTTAATTACTGGTTCTCTGATAACATTGGCGCCACTGTACAAACACAATACAAGCATGCTTTTGAGGATTATGGAGTAACACATTTCCAGCATCTTTTCGGTATAGCTATCAAATTTGGTGGTACTGATACTGACGGAGATGGCATCTATGACAAAGACGATGCTTGTCCTGAGGTAGCTGGACTAGAAGCTTTCAACGGTTGTCCTGATTCTGATGGTGACGGCATTGAAGATAGCAAAGACAGCTGTCCTAACGAAGCTGGTTCTAAAGAAATGAACGGTTGTCCTGATTCTGACGGTGACGGTATTGCAGATAAAGATGATGCTTGTCCTAACGAAGCAGGTCTTGCCGCACTTGCCGGTTGTCCTGATGCTGACGGTGACGGTGTAGCAGATAAAGACGATCAGTGTCCTAACGAAGCTGGTCCTGCTGAAAACAATGGATGCCCATGGCCAGATAAAGATGGAGACGGTGTATTAGATAAAGATGATCAGTGTCCAGACGTAGCCGGAACAGTTGCTAATGCTGGTTGCCCAGAAGTTACTGAAGAAGTTCAGAAGCAATTGAACGACTATGCAAGAACTATCCTTTTCGATACTGGCAAGTCTTCTATCAAAGCAGAATCTACTTCAGTTATGGTAGACATCATTCAAATCTTGAATGAATATCCTAACTCCAGGTTTACTGTAGAAGGACATACTGACAGCGTAGGTAGCGCTAAGCTTAACCAGAAGCTTTCTGAGGAAAGAGCTAACTCTGTACGTGATTTCTTAATCGACAAAGGAATCGGTGCCGACAGGCTTACTGCTCAGGGATATGGCGAAGACAAGCCAATTGCTACCAACAATACCAGAGCTGGTAGAACTCAAAACAGAAGAGTAGAAATTAACCTTATCAAGTAAGACGGTTTATTTCTTAAATCTATAAATTAAAAGCTCCGCAAATGCGGAGCTTTTTTTATTTTTATATATGCGCAGTTTCCTGGAAGAGGTGGTGGAGAAGATACGATATTCAGAAGATATCAATGATACCACAACCTTTGTATTGCCTAGTAAAAGAGCAGGTACCTTTCTAAGAAATTGTATTGCGCAGACCGCAGATAAGACCACCTTTTCTCCCAAAATCTATAGTATTGAAGCCTTTGTAGAAGAAATCTCCGGCTTATCCAAAGCCTCCGGCACAGAACTTCTTTTCCTTCTTTATCAGACTTATCTGGACGTCACTCCAGGAGAAAAAGATGAATTCTATGATTTCTCCAAATGGGCTCAGGTTTTGCTTCAAGATTTTAATGAAGTAGACCGTTATCTGATAGCACCAGATCAGATTTTCAATTATCTATCAGCGATCAAGGAGGTAAACCATTGGTATCTAAAACCCGAGAAGACCGAGCTGATGCAGAATTATATCGCTTTCTGGGATTCTCTAGAAGTGCTCTACAGCACCTTCAGGGATCGCTTAATATCAAAAAAGCTTGGTCACCAGGGGTTGATTTATAGGCAAGCTTCGCTAAAAATAAAGGAATACATAGGTGGCCTTAGTAGTGATCAAAGAGTTTTCTTTATCGGTTTTAACGCGCTTAATACCGCCGAAAGCTACATCATCCAGGAAATGCTTTCAAGTACCGATGCTGATATTTTTTGGGATACGGATAGCTATTTTCTCGAAGATCAAGTTCATGACGCCGGCCACTTTATAAGGCAGCACAGGCAAGATTGGCCCTATTTAATACAACATGGTGTTAAGGGAGTCGGGAAGAACTATACGTCACAAAAGAACATCAACATTATAGGCTCTCCAAAGAACATTTCACAAGTAAAATATGTGGGTGGACTCCTTTCCGAATTGCAAAGGCAAAATCCGGATAGCCTAAAAAAGACAGCGATAGTATTGGGCGATGAAGGGCTTATGAATCCTCTTATAAATTCGATCCCTAAAGAAATCAATAGAATAAATATCACTATGGGGTATCCACTCTACAAGACGCCTGTAGCTGATATGTTTTCACAATTTTTTGAACTCTACATCAACCGAAGTAAGCGCGGATGGTTTCATAAAAATGTTTTCTCTTTTTTAGCCCACAACTACATCCAACTGCTTTTTTCTACAGAAAAACCTCAAAGCCTGTTTTTACTACAAGAAGCTATAGCTGAAAAGAACCTCAGCTACCTAAATACGACGATCTTATCATCTTTTGGGCACTTTCCAGCCGACCTTCTATCCTTGATATTTTTTGACGAAGAACTTGAAGTAAAGGGTTTTATTAAGCGCTGTTTAGCGTTGATAGAAGGGCTTAAAACCGTATTCCAAGCATCGAATAGCTCACTAGAACTAGAATATCTATATCATTTTTACACCCTCTTCAATCGGTTACTGGAACTAACAGAGCTTTATCCCTTTGTAAAAGACCTAAAATCCTTGTATCGGCTGTATAGAGAACTCCTGAGCTCAGAAACCATTGATTTTCACGGAGAGCCCTTGGGAGGTCTTCAGCTTATGGGGATGCTTGAAAGCAGAAATCTCGATTTTGAAACTGTTATCCTAACTTCTGTAAATGAAGGTATTTTGCCCGGTGGGAAAACAAATAATTCTTTTATTCCATTCGATGTAAAAAAAGAATTTGGCCTTCCAACCTATAAAGAAAAGGATGCGGTATATACCTACCACTTTTATCGTTTGCTCCAAAGAGCGAAAAACGTTTATTTGCTTTATAATACAGAGCCAGATGTATTGGAAGGTGGTGAAAAAAGTAGGTTAATCACGCAATTGCTTACCGATGACATCGAAGGAAGGGAAATCAAGGAGGTTATCGCCTCTCCCAAAATCGAACCCATACTACCCCAACTAAAGCGAATCTCCAAAAATAAAGACGTCCTACGACAACTTGAAGCGAGGGCCGCCAGGGGTTTTTCTCCCACATCGCTAACCACCTATATCCGAAACCCTATAGATTTTTATAAGGCCGAAATCCTCAATATCAGAGAATATAAGGAGCTTGAGGAAACCATTGCTGCCAATACTTTTGGAACTGTTATTCACAATTCATTAGAAACCCTTTATTCTCCTTTTGTAGGTAGCTTCCTTTCCGAAGAGATTCTGACAGGCCTAAAACCAAAAATTAGTTCTGTGGTACAGGAACATTTTGGGAAAAGCTTTTCTAAAGAGGCCCTGGGAGGCAAAAATCTTATCGCGTTCAATGTGATAAAGCGCTATTTGGAAAACTTTCTCAATATGGAAATAGAGGAAGTTGCCAAGCATCGAATTCGGCTCCTGGCTTTGGAAGTACCACTAAAAATTGAATTAAAAATTACCGGTTTGGAATTCCCTATTGTTTTGAAAGGAACTTTAGACCGAGTAGAAGAAAGGGATGGTCGTATTCGCATTATAGACTATAAGACAGGGAAAGTTAATAGGTCAATGTTAGAAATCCACGATTGGGACCTGCTTATTTCAGATTACGAGTACAGTAAAGCGTTTCAATTACTTTGCTATGCCTTGATGTATCAAGAGCAACATCAACTTGCTGAGATTGAGGCTGGGGTGATCTCCTTTAAAAACTTAGGGGCCGGGTTTCTGCCTTTTGCTACAAAAGAGAAAAGAACCTCCAGAAACAAAGCAACAGGAATTGGCAAGCCCGTTCTCGACCAGTTTCGGACAAAATTATCTTTCCTTATCCAGGAGATATGCAATGCTGATATCCCATTTCTGGAAAAAGAGTTGTAAAACGCTATTTCTTGTCAGGGCGGCTAGGCCTGACTTCAACCTTACTCGGCAAAGTCCTTGCCGGCATTCTTAGCAAATCAGCAACGATTTGGCCTATGTCCTCGGGCTGTATTTTCCAGGCATCTTTCGCTGAGGGCTCATTATGGTTGAAATGAGTAGCCACAGACCCAGGCATTATGGTTGTTACCTTAATATCGTATTTCCTCAAATCTAACATGGCAGCCTGTGTAAACCCCACCACACCAAACTTAGACGCATTGTAACCAGCCCCAGAAGGAAAAAAATTGGTGCCTGCTAAACTGGCCAGGGTCATAAAATAGCCTTTAGATTGTTTTAGCGCCGGAATTGCTGCTTTCAATGTATGAAAGGGGCCTGTTAGATTAGTATCGATCATCGCCTGCCAGTGCTCATAACTAAGTTCATCTACGGGCGCAAAGTGTCCTACCCCGGCATTAGCCAATACGAGATCAATACTCCCCCATGTTTTTAAAATCTCGGCTACAGCCTTTAGCTCATCGTTGGCATGGGCCACATTTGAGGTCAAGGGCAAAACTTTATCCTCTGCTCCTAAATCCATAGCGGCCTTTTCAACCGTCTCCCTGGATCTTCCACTGATTGCCACGCGCATCCCTGCATCGAGCAGCGTTCTGGCAACCCCAAGGCCTATCCCTTTTGACCCTCCCGTGATATAAGCTACTTTGTTTTCCAGTAATGGCATTTTATCGTGTTTTAACAGAGTTCCTGAGGTTATTATGAATTGTAAAGGTAAACGAAGCTTTTAGTAAATAAAAGCCCTCCTTCGCTTTGGCACAGCCGCTGCTTTGGAGGGCGTAAGTGGAGAATACCGGAGTCGAACCGGTGACCTCTTGCATGCCATGCAAGCGCTCTAGCCAGCTGAGCTAATCCCCCATTTTATAAGGAAGTGCAAAGAAAATACTTTTTGAATAAGTATCAAAATGCAAGTCCGGATAAATTCAGAACTAATCTTTTTTAATACTCAGCACCAAGACTGGGATTCTGGAGGAAAACTCGGACTTAAGAACCGTGTTTTTCTCCCAAAGATTTTTAAAGAAGCCGCGCTTTCGTCTAAATACACATAATAAATCTGGGTGTTGCGACTGAAAGTGCTCAAGAACACCGAGATAGGTATTTGCGTGCTCAGTGATGGTCATTTGCGAACTAATGTCCATCAAGGCTGTATTTACCTTTAGGTCATCATCTGAGTAGCCCGCATTCTTTACTAATAAAAGATTTACCTGAGATCTAAACTTGTTCTTCATTGTTATCAGCGGATCTAAGACACGCTTTCGTTTGAGCACTCCAGAACCAAATGCCGTCAAAACAGTCTTAAATGGTTGAAAGCCCATTTCTTTAGGTACAATTAGGGCTGGAATATTGGTCCTCTTAATAATTCTGCCAGAAGTATTCCCCAGGTATAATTCTTCTTTAATGTCGTTACTTCTGGGCGCTATAATAATAAGATCTATCCCTAATTCCTTATGAATTTCATTTACCCCATCAATAAGATCCCCCTTATAGGTTGCAATCTTTATCTCTACATCTTTGGTGTCTACTTTATCAATGACCTCCCTCAATCGCTCCTTAGTACTCTTCTCAACTTTTTCACCAATGTTTGCCAAATTTCCAGCACCTGCAGAGACGTTAAAAACGTCCATCGCGAATAGCTCTGCCGAAAATTCTGAAGCAAAATCAACAGCGTATTGCAAGGTTTCATGAGAATTAGGGGAGGTGCCGATGGGTACCAGAATATTCTTCATAGGGTTTACAATTTTATAGTCTAAATTTACATCTTTATTAAACGCCAAACCGATAATCTGCAGTGCAAAGATACTGGAAATACATGAGATTAGAGCAGCTTACACGGGCCAAAGGATATATGAAATTCCCAGGATTTTTCTGAGAAATTAGCACCGCTTTTCAATCTTTACCATTTGAAAACAGAGATTAACCTAAAGACAATTAATAATCTCGCTATCCCGGCCACAATAGCAGGGATTGCCGAACCCATTTTGTCCATAACAGATACGGCAATCGTTGGAAATATTCCCAATGACGGCCTGGAATCTCTTGCTGCAGTAGGCATCGTGGGCTCCTTTTTATCCATGCTGATTTGGATTCTGGGGCAGACCAGAAGTGCAATATCAGCAATTATATCGCAATATTTGGGAGCTGGCAGACTGGCTGAGGTAAAATCACTGCCTGCCCAGGCTATTTTTTTCAATTTAAGCCTTAGCGTTCTGATCTTATTATCAACAATATTTGTTGTAGAAGAAATATTTGTTCTGCTAAATGCTTCAGGTAAAATACTTTCTTACTGTATTTCTTATTATTCTATCCGGGTATGGGGCTTCCCGCTAACGCTTTTTGTATTTGCTGTAATGGGCATTTTCAGAGGCTTGCAAAACACATTTTGGCCGATGCTCATTGCTATTGTGGGCGCTTTATTAAATATTGGTCTCGACTTCCTATTGGTCTATGGCCTGGAAGGCTTTATACCAGCTATGCATCTCGAAGGTGCAGCCTGGGCAAGCCTTATTGCCCAAGCTGTGATGGCAATAATGGCTTTCGTATTGCTCTTGGTCAAGACCGATATCAGCTTAAAGCTTCGCTTCCCCATTCATCCAGAGCTCGGGCGCTTAGTAGTTATGAGCTTAAATCTCTTCGTCCGCGCACTTGCTTTAAACGTCGCACTGGTGCTTGCCGTTAGAGAAGCCGCTTACTTAGGTGACGAGATCATCGGCGCTCATACAATAGCTATAAATCTTTGGCTTTTTGCTGCATTTTTTATTGACGGCTATGGGGCTGCCGGAAATATTATGGGAGGCAAGCTACTGGGCGCTAAAGATTACAATGGTCTTTGGAAACTAACCAGAAAAATAGCCCTTTATGGAGGAACAGTAGGTTTAGTACTAATGTGCCTGGGGTTTGTCTTCTATTTTCCACTGGGGCGGCTTTTTTCAATAGAGGAAGTAGTACTTAATGCATTTTATGGGGTTTTCTATATTGTACTTATAGCCTTTCCGCTGAACACGGTCGCATTTGTTCTGGACGGGCTTTTTAAAGGTTTGGGAGAAATGAAATACTTAAGAAACGTTCTGCTTGCTGCAACTTTTCTAGGTTTTGTCCCCGTTCTTTACCTGGGGAAATCGCTCGATTGGGGCTTGCAGGGTATTTGGATCGCCTTCACAGTTTGGATGACTATCCGGGGTAGTGCCCTGGTATGGAAGTTCAGACGAAAATTTCGCCCGCTATTACAAAAGGCTTAATTTTGGTCAAAACTAGATTGCATGGGCACAGAAAGACCAAATGGCAGCCTTTATACCAAGATTGACAAAAAAATAGCCACGGTAGAATTTGGGCATCCCGCAAGCAATTCTTTTGTGGCCGAATTGCTAGAACGCTTAACTAATGAACTTCTTGAACTTTCTGAGAATAATGAGGTTTCTGTTATTGTTCTGAAATCTGAAGGTGACAGGGCCTTTTGCGCCGGAGCTTCTTTTGATGAACTCTTGAATATTTCAAATAACAAAGATGGGAAAGCATTCTTCATGGGTTTTGCAAAGGTGATAAATGCGATGCGTGTTTGTGCTAAACCAATACTTGGAAGGATCCAAGGAAAAGCTGTGGGAGGTGGTGTAGGGCTCATTTCGGCCTGTGACTATGTCTTTGCTACAACGGCAGCAGCTATAAGGCTTTCAGAACTCACTATTGGCATTGCTCCTCTTGTGATAGCGCCGGCAGTGGAACGAAAAATAGGAAAGGCCGGGCTTGCCGAAATGGCACTGGCTCCTACAGAGTGGAAAAATGCTTACTGGGCCAAAGAAAAAGGGCTTTATGCAAAGGTTTTTGATTCGCTGAACGACATGGATAAGGAGGTGTTTTTCTTCGCCAAAAATTTGGCCAGCTATAATCCTGAGGCACTCCAAAGAATGAAACAGGTGTTGTGGGAAGGAACAGAGCATTGGGGAGCATTATTGGAGCAACGAGCCGAAATGTCTGGAGAACTGGTACTTTCAGATGAAACAAAAACCGCACTCAACAAATTTAAAAAGTAGTAAAGATGAATAACGATCTTATTTTCCCGCTTCTCGCTTTGTTTGTAGTGGTGGTTTACCTGATCAACCGGATAAGGAAGAGAAGAAAGTTTAAAAGGTAGTTTTTTCAATGTCAAAGAACTTTTCTTTTACCAGATTCTTAAGACAACCATATCCGTTCTATTATGAGGGAAGAACCTATTTTTACATCCTGGGTATTCTTTTTTTGATGGGCCTGGGCTTCAATTACTTCTTCCGCCCTTTTGATATTAACACGGCCGAACACAAAATGAGTTATTTCTTGATCTCATTCATACACACCTTAACTGCCATAGCCGTATTCCTGCTACTTTTTATCTTCCTAAAATGGTCTCCTAATATCACGAAAAGTTGGAATGTGAAAAAAGAGATCATAACGCTTACAGTCTTTTTGTTCGTTACCGGTATCGGACAATTTTTAATACGGGATATCATCTATGACAATCCCAATAATTGGTCTTTTCGCTATCTTTTTGAAGAAGTAAGAAACACCTTTTTGGTTGGAATCCTCTTCATCGCAATATTGGTCCCGGCTAATTTTAACTGGCTATACCACAGAAATAGTTTAAGGGCAAACACCCTTAAGCCGAAAAACACAGATGCCGAAAACAATAGAAAGATCTTTGTAAAAACGCATCTAAAAGGAGATGACTTTTACTTAGAAAGTCATGAATTCATATTTGCCAGGTCTGAAGGCAACTACGTAGAAATTGCGCTTTTAAAAGAAGGTAAAGCTCAGAAACTACTAAAACGTATTTCAATTAAGGATTTGGAAAACCAATTGGCCGCATTACATTATATTCTCAGAACCCACAGATCGTATCTCGTTAATCTTAATTTTGTTAGCAATGTCACCGGAAATGCACAGGGTTACCGGCTGGGCCTTAACGGTTCCGATGAAATCGTCGCAGTTTCCAGGAAAATGATCCCACTCTTTGAAGATAGATATCTGTCTGCATAGTACGCTTTGATATTTGTCACAAATCCTTGTTCGTCATCACAATGCTTATGTTCATAACTGACTTCCGCCTACATTTGGGGAAAACATAAAGTTATGCGAAGGTATGATATGGATTGGTTACGAGTACTCGTTTTTGGATTACTCATTTTTTATCATGTCGGAATGTTCTTTGTTCCCTGGGGATGGCACATAAAAAATAATATCATTTATAACTGGCTAATTTTTCCAATGCTATTTGTCAACCAATGGAGGCTGCCGATACTTTTTGTGATCTCTGGTATGGGGACCTACTATGCTCTCAATAAAAGGTCTGGGAAGCAATTCGCCCTGGAGCGTTTTGTAAGATTATATATCCCACTAGCCATCGGGATGCTACTGGTAGTGCCTCCACAGGTATATTTTGAACGATTGACTAATGGTCAATTTGCAGGAAGCTATTTTGATTTCTGGCCCGCTCAGGCTTTTATTGGAATATATCCCGAAGGCAACTTTAGCTGGCATCATTTATGGTTTCTGCCCTATCTCCTTCTGTTCTCGCTGGTGCTAATTCCTGTCTTCCTCTATTTCCGTAAAAATCCCGATAATCGGTTTTTCAGATGGCTTAGATCTCAAATGGGTAGGCCCCTAGGACTCTTCTGGCTTGTTATCCCCCTGTACCTAACAGAATCTTTTTTAGAACCCTTTTTCCCTGTCACGCATGCGCTGGTAGGTGATTGGTTTACACTGATCAACTATATGATTTTATTTTTCTATGGTTTTGTACTTATTGCACTTAAAAATGATTTTTGGGCGATAGTTAAGCAACGAAGAAAGACCTATCTCTTATTCGGTGTCATAGGTTTTAGCATATTTCTATCAACCGTAATGCTATTCGAAGATTCTATATATCGGCATTTTTCAGAGGCCTTTATAAAAGTGTTCAATTTATGGGCATGGATCCTGGCAATTTTTGGTTACGGTGCTGCTTATCTCAACAAACCCAGCAAGCTTTTGGCATATTGCAATGAAGCAGTATATCCGTTTTATATTTTGCATCAAACCGTTACCATTTGTATTGGATATTACATCATGAATCTGGATTGGGGATTTTTATCAAAATTTTTGGCGCTTACTATCGGAACCTTTGGGGTCTCCTGGGTACTTTACGAATTTGGGATACGAAGGTGGAAATGGATTAGGCCACTATTTGGCCTAAAGAAGCCTAAAAAAAATTACGCGGCTGTACCCCAACCGCTTCCATAATTATCAATAATTTTAGTTTAAACATCGGTTATGCACTTAAGATACTTCATAATAAGTTTACTGGCTGTTGGGATTTTATTTGAAGCCTCAGGCTGCTCAGATGAGGAGAACAGGGTTAGTTGCGGCGCTTCTACCAGTATTTCTAATGAAAGTAATGTTTGTCTGAGTTTTGAGCACGATGCCCTTAGCGATGATCTCAAAAATCAAATAACTGCGAAGATCAGAGAGGGCTTCTCCGCCATAAATAGCTTAATGCCAATAAATGATCTTGAAATAAAGATTGTCTCAAACCCGTCATATATTATTCCAGGCTTTGGTCTGGGAGGCTTTAACCCAGGAAAAAATGAAATAGCAATTGCAATTGATACAGAATTTGAGGGTCTTGTTAACAGCCTGGACGAGCATCTAATTCCTTTGTTGGCTCACGAAGTTCATCATGCCAAAAGAAGGAGGTCTGTAGGGTATGGAGATACACTGTTCAAGGCGGCAGTCTCGGAGGGGCTTGCCGATCATTTTTCAATGGAAGTTGCAGAAGTTAATCCACCGCCCTGGGCTCTGGCCCTAAAAGGTGATGAACTACAAGAATGGATGTTTGACGCAAGCCAGGTATGGAATGAAACCTCTTATGATCACAGTGCATGGTTCCTTGGGACAAGCGTTGATATCCCGGTCTGGACAGGATACGCCATTGGTTTTGAACTTGTAAGCGGTTATTTAGAAGAAAATCCGGGCAGGGCGGCTTCAAATCTCCATGACCAGCCGGCAAGTGAGTTCTTACCTTAGCATATAGACTAAATTTCCCTGCCTTTTGTCTGTATCTCAAGCCCTTGATCTCTATAAAATTCTGGCCCTAAGACAATCTAAAGATTCCCTACCTTTGCACTGCAAATTGCAAGCATGGGAATGATAAGGATTACAAAGCAATTCACTTTCGAAACAGGCCACGCCCTTTATGGCTACGATGGGAAGTGCAGAAATGTGCACGGACATAGTTATAAATTGTCTGTAACTGTTATAGGCCAGCCTATTATTGATACAGGAGATGTAAAATTGGGCATGGTTATAGACTTTGGAGACCTAAAGAAAATCGTTAAGGATGAAGTTGTAGATCCGTTTGACCACGCCACAGTCTTCAACAAAAATACGCCGCATATAGAACTGGCAAATGAGCTTGCCCAAAGGGGCCATAAGGTAATCCTGGCAGATTACCAACCTACCAGTGAGAACATGGTGCTCGATTTTGCGGATAAGATCCAAAAAAGACTCCCAGAAGGCATCAAGCTTCACTCTTTGAAACTCAGAGAAACGGAAACCGCCTATGCGGAATGGCATGCCGATGATAATTAAAGCGCATTGAGGGCTTCAGCTGTTTCACTATCTTTACCTTTAAATGAAGAAGATTAGCATTCCGGATGGCAAAAAAGTCTATTTTGCCAGCGACAATCACCTTGGAGCACCAGACAGGGAGTCGAGCTTACCGAGAGAAAAGAAATTCGTTGCCTGGCTGGAGGAAATTAGGCAAGATGCCGCCGCAATTTTTCTTTTAGGAGATCTATTCGATTTTTGGTTCGAATACAAGACGGTAGTACCAAGGGGCTTTACAAGAACCTTAGGTAAATTGGCAGAAATCACTGATTCAGGGATTCCGGTTTACTATTTCGTCGGAAACCATGATCTTTGGATGAACGGCTATTTTGAAGAGGAACTAAATATTCCTGTTTTTCACAATCCCCAGCAATACCATATCAATGAAACTTCTTTTTTTATAGGGCATGGCGATGGTTTGGGGCCTGGTGACAAGGGGTATAAGCGTATGAAAAAAGTTTTTACGAATCCTGTTGCCAAATGGTTTTATCGCTGGCTTCACCCAGATTGGGGAGTAAAGTTAGCGCAATACTTTTCGGTAAAGAACAAACTTATTTCGGGTGAGGATGATGTAACCTTTTTAGGCGAAGAAAAAGAATGGCTGGTGCAATATGCGAAAAGAAAACTCGACGAAAAACACTATGACTATTTCGTATTCGGGCACAGGCATCTTCCACTCGAAATCAATCTCAACGAAAAATCCACCTACCTGAATCTAGGCGATTGGATCTCCTATTACACTTATGCGGTTTTTGATGGCAAGAAATTATCACTGGAAAAATTTGAAAATTAGTCCTTACATAGCCCGTTGAGGAAGGAGTCTAAATTCAACTGGAATAAGGTACCCCTAACCAAATCTTGTATTTCGGCCAGCTCAATGCTACTCACGGCAAGGGTAACCTGTGGTGCCGGAGTATCGAGAAGCAGGTTCCTGCACGATTCATCAGATTTGCATTCTTTACAACTCGAAGGACGCTTAAGGGCATGCCGAATACTTTCCTGAAATTGTAGTAGCTCTGTTGTGGTAAGCAGTAGTCCGGTATCGCGAAATACAAATTGTACTTTTTTTAGGTCCTTAGCGGCATTCCTTTTCCATTGAAAAGCAATTCCGAATTCATTGTAATAAATGGGGTTGATGTCTTGCATACCTTAGGCTATAACTAAATTACAATTCAAATATAGGACATTATATTTATTTAGATTAATTATAAATAATATTCTTATTGGACCACAACCTCCTATAAATGGTTCTTTAGCTCATCCGTATGTCCCGTACCTTTAATTGAAGGCTTTTGGTGCCCTGCCACTCGTTCTCATCTAAGCTAAATGTCGCACTGAACGGTTTCTCTCCAGAGACTACAGACAACTTATGCCCAAGGTTAAACCCTATTGCACCAATAGGCCTTGAATTTTGGTTAATAGTAAGTTTTAAATGCTTCTCTCCTTCCCCTACCCCTCTAGCATAACCTGTATCCCGCAAGTTCTCAGCCATAAATACAGGGGTCATGTTTCCTGGCCCGAAAGGCGCAAATTGCTTGATGATGCGATAGAGTTTTGGCGTTATATCCTGAATGTTTATTTGAGTGTCCACGTGTATTTCGGGGGTAAGTAAATTGGGGTCAATGCTATCGGCGACTACCTTTTCAAATTTCTTTTTAAAGGCGATGTATTCCTCTTGTAAAAGCGTGAGTCCGGCAGCATATTTATGCCCCCCAAATTGTTCTATATGATCAGCGCAATCTGCTAAAGCATTGTAAACATCAAACCCTTTAACCGAACGCGCGGATGCCGCTAACCTATCACCGCTTTTGGTAAACACCAAGGTAGGCCGGTAGTAGGTTTCTGTTAGTCTGGAGGCCACAATCCCTATCACGCCTTTGTGCCACCGCTCATTAAAAACTACCGAGGTATAGCGATCTTCTTCCTTATTCTCCTGAATCTGATTAAGCGCCTCCTTGGTAATTTCCTGATCCAGGTTTTTCCGTTCCAAATTAAAGGTTTCAATAGCAGCCGCATCGCGCCTGGCTTTCATATAATCTGTCTCCTTAAGTAAGCTTACGGCATGGGCTCCATGCTTCATCCTGCCTGCTGCATTGATTCTGGGGGCGATAATAAAGACCACATCTGTAATTGTTAGTTCCCTTTTGTTAAGTTGGTCTATAATGGCCTTAAAACCCGCCCGCGGAGAGGTATTGATAACTTGCAACCCGAAATAGGCCAATACCCTGTTTTCTCCTGTCATAGGGACAATGTCTGCCGCAATAGCAGTGGCAACAAGATCAAGGTAAGGCACCAGATCCGTAGTGGTCTCGTTAAAAGTAGTAGCAAGAGCCTGTAAAAGTTTGAAGCCTACCCCGCATCCACATAACTCGTCATAAGGATAGTCGCAGTCCGCTCTTTTTGGATCGAGTACTGCCACCGCTGCTGGCAAGTCCTTTCCGGGCCGGTGGTGATCGCAGATAATGAACTCTATACCCTTTTCCCTGGCATAAGCTACTTTGTCAATAGCTTTTACACCACAGTCTAAGGCGATGATCAATGAAAAGCCATTGTCCTCTGCAAAGTCAATCCCCTGATATGAAATTCCATAACCCTCGGCATAGCGGTCGGGTATGTAGGTTGCTACATTAGGATATTTTCCCTGCAGGTAAGAGGCAACTAGTGCCACAGCCGAGGTTCCATCTACATCGTAATCTCCATAGATCAAAATGTTTTCCTCCTTCTCAATTGCTTTCTTAATTCGATCTACAGCTATATCCATATCCTTCATTAAAAAAGGATCGTGGAGATGCGCTAATTCTGGTCTAAAAAACCTTCTGGCTTCTTCATAATTACCAATCCCGCGCTGCAATAGAAGCTGGGCCACCAATTTATCTACCTGAAGCTCTTTGGAGAGTGCTTCAATCTGCTGTAATTCCGGTTTTGGTTTTAATGTCCAGCGCATGTGAAGTTCATATTCAAGTGCAAGAGCAAGTTCAATCAAAAATAGCGCCTCTTCCTGCAAATTCCATGCATTATACCAGCCCTACTGCCAATCTCAGTCTTTGTGATGAAAAATTGTTTTGATCTCCAATTCGGCAAACCTTCGAAACATTTCCATCACCCCGCAGTACTTCTCAACAGACAGGTCAACCGCCCGTTGCAGTTTTCCCTCTTTCAAATTATTCCCATAGAAATGATACTCAATCGTTACCGCATCGTAATATTTGGGATGTTCATCGGTAAGGTTAGCGATCGTTTCTATGGTGAATTCATCGACCTCTAATTTCATTTTTTTCATCAGGGAAGCAACATCCAAGCCTGAGCAGCCTGCCAGGCTAGACAGCATTAAAGCTTTAGGTCGCATCCCCTGGCCTTCACCTCCATCATCCGGACCGGCATCTATGGTTAAATTTAAACCTGAAGGATTATTACTTTCGAAGGCCATATTGCCTTTCCATTTGGTGGTGATATGATTTGTAGTACTCATAATTTTTCGTTTCTTGTAATGATCAAAAATACAATATAAAAGCACAACTATGCCGCTCGTATCACCACTTGATCCTAAGCATGATCCGGAAACAAAAAAACTTGCTGAGTTCTTTAATGAGACCTTGGGGTTTTGTCCAAATTCTGTTCTCACCATGCAGCACAGACCCGCAATTTCTAAGGCCTTTATAAATCTTAACAAGGCCGTAATGGCCAATGAAGGTAGTGTTAGCTCTGCCTTAAAAAGAATGATCGCCTGGGTAAGCAGCAATGCAACAGGCTGCCGCTATTGCCAGGCTCATGCTATAAGGGCGGCCGAACGATATGGCGCTGAACAAGAGCAACTAGACAATATATGGGAATATAGAACGCATCCCGCTTTTTCTGAGGCAGAACGGGCAGCACTAGACTTTTCGTTGGCTGCCTCTCAAATACCTAATGCCGTTGATGCTGAGATCAAAGAACGTTTGTATAAGCACTGGAGCGAAGGTGAAATTGTTGAAATGTTGGGCGTGATTTCTTTATTTGGCTATTTGAATCGCTGGAACGATTCAATGGGGACTGCCATTGAAGAAGGAGCTGTAGAAAGTGGTGAACAATATCTGGGAAAACACGGTTGGGAAAAGGGTAAACATCAATAAATGGAGAAACTTGAGGGGCAACTTATCGATATTCCGGGAAGGCGAGTGTACCCCGCGGAAGTTTTGTTTAGGGAAGGCAAAATTGTTTCAATAACCGAAATTTCGTTTGCTCCCCAAGATTACATTTTACCGGGTTTTATAGACGCTCATGTCCATATTGAGAGCTCAATGCTGGTTCCCTCAGAATTTGCGCGCCTGGCCATGGTACATGGAACCGTTGCTACCGTATCGGACCCTCACGAAATTGCCAATGTCTTAGGTGCCCAAGGCGTGCATTTTATGATCGAAAATGGCAAGAAAGTGCCCCTGAAATTTCATTTTGGCGCCCCATCATGTGTCCCTGCAACTGCATTTGAAACTGCAGGGGCGATGATCAATTCTAAAGAAATTGAGCGACTTCTTGACGATTCTGATATATACTACCTGGCAGAAATGATGAATTATCCCGGAGTCATACATAGGGATGAAGAAGTGCATAAAAAAATAGATTACGCCAAAGCCGTAGGTAAACCAATTGATGGCCATGCACCTGGGCTTCGTGGAGAAGACTTACAGAAATATACGGCTTCCGGAATTACCACAGACCATGAATGTTATAGTTATGATGAAGCCCTGGAAAAGCTACAGCTAGGAATGAAAGTAATCATCCGTGAGGGCAGTGCAGCCAAAAACTTTGAGGCCCTTATCGATCTGCTTCCCGAACATTATGAACAGATGATGTTTTGTTCAGACGATAAGCACCCGGATGACCTGGTCGCAGGGCATATCAACGAACTATGTGCCAGGGCAGTTGCCCGGGGGATAGACGTTTTTAAAGTACTTCAAGTGGCTTGTATTAATCCCGTTTCTCACTACGGGATGCAGGTGGGTCAATTAAAAAATGGGGACTCTGCAGATTTTATAGTCGTTGAGGATCTGAAGAATTTTAAAGTGCTGAAGACATATATCGATGGAGTTTTAGCCGCTGAGAATGGCAAATCGCATATTGATTCCATTCCTTTTGATAGCCCGAACAATTTTAAATGCTTTCCTAAAACAATAGCAGATTTCTCTTTTGCACAGAAATCTAACCCACTGCGGGTAATTGAGGCCTTAGATGGCGAACTAATTACCAATGAAATTCAGGGAGATGCTCTTTTAAAGGATGGGCATCTTTACGCGAATGTGGCTAACGACATTCTTAAAATTACTGTTGTAAACCGATATCAGAATACCCCGCCGGCCATCGCGTTCATAAAAAACTTCGGACTTAAAAGAGGGGCCATTGCCAGTTCTGTAGCCCATGATTCACACAATATTATTGCGGTAGGGGCTTCAGATGATGCCCTCTGCAATGCAGTAAACCTCATCATAGAAAACCAGGGTGGTATTTGCTGTGTTGATGAGGCCACTCAAAAATGCCTGCCTTTGCCCGTTGCCGGAATTATGAGTGACAAAAACGGCTGGGAAACAGCGTCGGCCTATGAAGCAATAGACGCTATGGCAAAGGCTTTAGGCAGTAGGCTTTCAGCTCCTTTTATGACACTATCTTTTATGGCTCTATTGGTCATTCCGGATTTAAAATTATCAGATAAAGGGCTTTTTAGTGGGAAGGCCTTTTCTTTTGTCGATCCAGGTTTTTCTTAAGCCTTTTCTTTTAGAATGTTCGAAACTATACTCTTTAATACCGGGAGGACTTCTTCTGGGAACCATGGATTCTTAGACAGCCAAAACCGATTTCTAGGTGAGGGGTGAGGCAAAGGAAGGTAGTATGGAAGATATTCTTTAAAGGCCCTAACCGTTTTGGTTAAGTTCTGCTTTGTCTGCTCTCTCAGATAATAATTCTGGGCGTAGGTGCCAATCAAAATAACTAAGGCAACTTTTGGCATCTTATCAAGGAGTGGCTTGTGCCATAAAGGAGCGCATTCAGGTCTGGGCGGCAGATCTCCTGATTTTCCTTTTCCGGGATAGCAAAAACCCATTGGTACTAAAGCTACTTTAGTCTCGTCGTAAAAAATTTCATCCGTCATATTCAACCATTTTCGCAATTGCTTCCCGCTTGGATCGTCCCAGGGAATTCCTGTCTCATGAACCTTGGTACCAGGGGCCTGGCCTATAATTACAATTTTGGAATCAGGGTGTGCTGCCACTATGGGCCTAGGTCCCAAAGGCAAATATGCCTTGCATACCTCGCAAGCCCGTATATCACTTAGTAGTTTTTGCATCCTTCTTCCCGGCGACGACGATTACCAATTCGCCCTTGGGCGGCTTTTGTATATAATATTCACGTATTTCCTGTAAGCTCCCTCTTCTGGTTTCCTCGTAAATCTTGGTAAGCTCTCGTGAAACCGCTACCCGTCTTTCGGCACCAAAATAATCTACGAAGTCGGACAGGGTTTTTAGCAGTTTATAGGGCGATTCATAAAAAACCAATGTTCTCGGCTCATCCGCCAACTGCTTTAAGCGGGTTTGCCTTCCTTTCTTAGGTGGTAGGAAGCCCTCAAACACAAATCGGTCATTCGGAAGTCCGCTCTGGACCAAGGCGGGCACAAAAGCCGTTGCCCCTGGCAGGCATTCAACAGCAATACCCTCTTCAACACAAGCTCTTACCAGCAAAAATCCAGGGTCCGATATGGCCGGTGTTCCGGCATCAGAGATCAGCGCCATTGTTTCGCCCCGCTTCAACCTGCTGAGAAGGCTATCAAGCGTCTTGTGTTCATTATGCATATGATGACTCAACATTGGTGTTGCAATTTCATAATGCTTCAAAAGTTTGCCGCTTGTTCGTGTATCTTCGGCAAGTATCAGATCTACTTCCTTTAGCACCCTAAGCGCCCTTAGTGTTATATCTTCAAGATTTCCGATAGGGGTAGGGACAACAAACAGTTTTTCCATCGGTTTTAAGGTCTCTGCTGTTTGCCAGTAATATAAGAGATGATCACACCCGCGAAGGCCAGGACTGCAAACAAATAATCGCTACCGTTGTACATATAGTGTGCAAAAAAGGCAAGCAAAGTGTTAAAGAAAAACCCGGCATAGGCCCATTCTTTGAGCCATTTGGAAAAATTCCCCCAAATGGCGACCAAGCCCAATATTTTAGCTATTGCCAATGGATAAACCAGATAGGTAGGGTAACCAAAAGCCTCGAAATATCCCCTTATAGTTTCGTGATTGAAAAAGTAATTGTAAATAGAAAATAGAATGATGCCCGAAAAAAGAACCGTAGCTATCCAGTAAATGATTTTTTGAAAATTCATATCGCGTATTGTGATTAAAATCCAGAACTAAAGATACTAAAATACTAAAGCGCAATTTCGGGCAAAAGAAAATCCCGCCCAATGGCAGGATCTCACTCACTTTTGTAATTCTTTAAAAATTTACCAGGAAGGTCTACGAAAAGCGCCTTTCAATCAAATTCATAAATCGGTCTGCATATTGTTCTTTCCCCGTCCAGTTATTGTAGTCTGGTTTGACCATGTTTTCAATAAAAGCTATAGACCGTTCCTCGGTATCAATAGTATTAAGTTGGGAAACTACACGATTAAAATCCTCCGTGCTATCATTAAATAAATGTTTAACGAATGCCAGTCTGTCGTTAAGCCCTACTTTAATATCCTTGCCGGTAAGTTTGTCATTTAAGGATTTTGGTTTTGCTTCCTGTTCCTTGCTCTCACTCAAGTTTGGTGTAACCGTTTCCTTGTCATTTTTTATGACATCGGTTTTGGCAACAAACTCGGCAAATAGTTGATCTATATTGGCTTCAGAAGGCATTTCAGAGACCATATCTTTAATAGTATCGATTCCCGGGGTAATGATATCTTCTTCATGTGGGTTCGATTCTGGAACCGATTTGTTTTCATTCATGACCGCATTTGCCATTTTTTCAAACTTGCTGGCTATGGCATTCTTGGAAACATCAATCTCAATATCATTCAATTTCTCATCTATGAATTTGAGCACCGCCAATTTCTCGTACAAATTCTTCGCTGTTTCATATAGTTGAGGAATTTCCGTAAGTCCACGTGAGGTAATAATATCCGTAGATAATTTTACCAATTCCTCTTTTAATTTTCGTTTCATGTCTTTTTTTTAAGTACCCTGATGATGAGCAACTAATCCTTATTTTCTATCATTAAGTTCCCTCGCCTTTTATTTATCTCTCTACTAATGATAAAGGTTCTTTTTTAATACTTTTACAGCCAGGTATAAACAAGAACGAAGAAACCGTCAACTTTCGTCTAAAATTACAAAATGTTTCTCGAAAACACTGTTAATCATAAGGAACAATTCGGCTGGATAGAAGTGATCTGTGGCTCTATGTTTTCCGGTAAAACAGAGGAACTTATCCGCAGACTTAGACGGGCGCAGTTTGCCAAACAGAAGGTAGAGATCTTTAAGCCAATTGTAGATACGCGCTATCACGAAGATATGGTGGTGTCTCATGACGAAAATGAGATACGCTCCACTCCGGTTCCGGCAGCAGCAAACATAAGGCTGCTCGCAGATGACTGCCAGGTAGTTGGTATTGATGAGGCACAATTTTTCGATGATGAAATTGTAACGGTCTGTAATGATCTGGCAAACCGCGGGGTAAGGGTTGTGGTAGCCGGCTTGGATATGGACTTTAAAGGGAACCCATTTGGACCTATGCCAGCTTTGATGGCCACGGCAGAATATGTCACTAAAGTGCACGCCATATGTACAAGAACGGGGAATTTGGCGAATTACAGCTTTAGAAAATCTGATAATGACAAACTAGTGCTTCTGGGCGAAACAGGGGATTATGAGCCTCTCAGCAGGGCGGCTTTCTACAAGGCCATGCTCAAAGAAAAAATAAGTCAAATGGAAGTAGAGGCAGAAGTAGTGATACAATCTAAAAAGAATACGAATGCCTAGAGCAAACGAAACGCTACTCGAAATTGACCTAGGGGCATTAAAGCACAATTACGAATTTTTAAGGGCTAAACTAGATGCAAATACCAGGTTTCTAGCTGTTGTAAAGGCCTTTGCTTACGGAAGTGATGCCGTTGAAATAGCTAAAACCTTGGAGACCTTGGGAGCAGATTACCTTGCCGTAGCCTATGTAAGAGAAGGAGAAAGCCTTAGGCGAGCCGGAATTGAACTCCCTATTCTGGTGCTGCATCCGCAGACCACAAATTTTGAGGCATTGATTGAATTAGAACTCGAACCTAGTTTGTATTCTCCAAAAATCCTAAAAGAATTTCTGAAAACCGCTGATAAGCTGAAACAAAAGAACTATCCGGTACACCTTAAATTTAATACCGGGCTCAACCGCCTGGGTTTTTGGGAAAACGATATTAATTATATCGCTGAGCAACTCAAGGAAGGAAATGTACTGAAAGTAAAAGGCGTTTTCTCACATTTAGCCGCTTCCGAAGATCTCAGTGAAAGGGAGTTTACCCAAAATCAGATAACTGGTTTCGAGAAAATAGCTTTAGAAATTGATCAGGCTCTGGGATATGTTCCCATGAAACACCTCCTGAATACCTCTGGAATAATTAATTATCCTGAAGCGCAATGGCAGATGGTAAGAAGTGGTATTGGCTTGTATGGCTACGGTAACGACCCCGCAATAGATCCTCAACTACGGCCTGTCGCAACCTTAAAGACCGTCATTTCTCAATTACACAAAATAGAACCGGGTGAAAGCGTAGGTTATAATCGCGCCTTTGTCTCCGACCACTACAAAATAACTGCTACCCTCCCCTTAGGGCATGCCGACGGTATTGGAAGACAGTATGGCAATAATAAGGGCACTGTGCTTATCAATGGAAAAAGAGCTCCTATCATTGGAAATGTCTGTATGGATATGATTATGGTTGACGTCACCGGTATAGAATGTATGGAAGGTGATGAGGTTATTGTGTTTGGAAAGGGTCATTCGGCTGAGGTTTTTGCGGCTTCGGCGAATACCATCTCATATGAGCTGCTAACGGGTATCTCCTCTAGAGTTAGGCGCTTGTTTATAAGGGATTAAAATATTTTAACATTTTGTTATAACTCCTTTTTTTAGTTACCTTGTAAGCAGATACAGCTAAATAATTAACTAATTAAAACACTACATCATGTTAAAGGAATTCAAGAATTTCATCATGACGGGCAATGTAATAGATTTTGCAGTGGCCGTAATCATGGCGGGAGCTGTTGGCCTTGTTGTCAATGGTTTTGTTAATGATATTGTGATGCCTATTGTAGGGCAGGTCACAGGAGGCGTTGACTTTGCTAACCTTGAAGCACGTGCTTACGGCAGCCTCGGGAGTTGAGGGTGAGGCGGGTTATGTCGCCGAAAATGCCATCAGGTATGGGGCCTGGATCAATACCCTGGTAAATTTACTGATTGTTGGCTTCGTTATGTTCCTCATCGTAAAGGCTTACAATAAGACAAAAACACCACCGGAGCCAGAAGCTCCCGCAGGTCCATCTCAAGAAGACCTTCTTTCAGAAATAAGAGATCTTTTGAAAAAGCAGTAAAAGATTTCCCAGACTAATTTCCTGGGAGACCGCTACACTATATATTCTATTTAAACCGCCACGGTAATTTCAACCATGGCGGTTCTTTTTAAATTTGTTATTTATATAACATTTTGTTATATTTTTATAATCAAGGAATATAAGCTTGTACCTTATTCTTTCTTAGGGTACCTTTGTAGTCCTAATATTAAACTGATGAAAGTAGCAGTAGTTGGTGCCACAGGCATGGTAGGTGAGGTAATGCTCAAAGTTCTTGAAGAACGTAATTTTCCTATTTCCGAATTGCTTCCGGTAGCTTCGGAGCGTTCCATAGGTAAAAAAGTAAAATACAAAGACAGAGAACATACCGTAATTGGCTTGGCCCAGGCAATTGAAGCAAAACCAGAGCTCGCCATTTTTTCCGCCGGTGGAGATACTTCTCTTGAATGGGCTCCTAAGTTCGCGGAAGCAGGAATTACCGTAGTAGATAACTCTTCGGCCTGGCGAATGGATCCTGATAAAAAATTGGTGGTACCAGAAATAAACGCGAAACTGCTTAACAGGGAAGACAAAATTATTGCAAACCCTAATTGCTCCACCATTCAATTGGTAATGGTATTGGCTCCCTTACATCATAAATATAAAATGAAACGCGTCGTAGTTTCTACCTATCAATCAGTGTCGGGACTGGCGTAAAGGCCGTAAGGCAACTGGAAAATGAAATGGCCGGTGTGGCCGGTGAAATGGCATATCCGTATCCAATCAATAGAAATGCGCTGCCGCATTGCGATACTTTTATGGAAAACGGCTATACCAAAGAGGAAATGAAATTGGCCAGAGAGCCACAAAAAATACTTGACGATCGCACATTTTCAGTCACTGCTACAGCCGTTAGAATCCCTACTGCTGGAGGACATTCGGAAGCGGTTAACGTAGAATTTGAAAACGACTTTGATCTTAGTGAAGTGCGTAAGTTACTTCAGGAAACGCCTGGAGTAGTAGTACAGGATAACCCAGACACTAATACTTATCCTATGCCCATCTACGCGCATGATAAAGATGATGTCTTTGTTGGAAGGATCAGGAGGGATGAGACCCAGAGAAACACCCTGAATATGTGGATTGTTTCAGATAATTTAAGAAAAGGTGCGGCTACGAACGCGGTACAAATAGCCGAGTACCTGATGACCCATAAATTGGTCTAAAAATCTGAATCTAAAAATGCTGTTAAAACCTTTGGCGCCAGATGGGTCCGAAGGTTTTTTTATACTACATTTAAGGGTCAAAAAATGATCTAGAAATGAGAGCACGTATTTTAGTTATTTCAACTGCGTTTATTTTTTTTACTTCGAATACTGCTGCCCAAAAAGGAACTATTACCGTGAATTACCCTACAACCACTAAAACCGACAGTACTGATGTTTATTTTGGAACTGAAGTAACAGATCCATATCGTTGGCTGGAGGATGATAGAAGCACAGAAACCGAAGCCTGGGTAAAAGAACAGAACAAGGTTACTTTTGGGTATTTAGAGCAAATTCCCTTTAGGAAGAACATAAAAAATCGTCTGACAGTGCTTTGGAACTATGAGAAAGTAGGTTCGCCCTTCAAAGAGGGTAATTTCACTTATTTCTACAAAAATAACGGGCTTCAAAACCAATATGTTGTCTATAGGCAGAAAGAGGGTGAGGAAGCAGAAATATTTCTGGACCCAAACACTTTTTCGGAAGACGGCACTACATCTTTGGCAGGCCTCAGTTTCACCAAAGATGGATCTTTGGCGGCCTATCTCATTTCTGAAGGCGGAAGTGACTGGCGTAAAGCGATTGTGATAGACGCTCAAACTCGCGAAGTTGTGGAAGACACGCTAGTAGACATTAAATTTAGCGGTCTGTCCTGGAAAGGAAATGACGGGTTTTATTATTCTAGCTATGACAAGCCAGAGGGCAGCGAATTGTCGGCCAAAACAGATCAGCACAAGGTGTATTATCACAAGCTGGGTACCTCCCAAAAAGAAGATGTTCTGGTTTACGGAGGGATAGCCTCTGAAAAACATAGATACATAGGAGCCTATCTTACAGAGGATGAACGCTTTTTGGTCATCTCTGCTGCTACCTCCACTTCGGGAAATAAGCTATTTATTAAAGATCTCGAGCAAGTTAACAGCAAATTGGTAACTGTTTTAGACCATACTGATACCGATAGCTACATCATAGATAATGTTGGATCCAAGCTGTACATCGTTACCAATATAAATGCTCCCAACAAAAAGATAGTTGTTGTAGATGCTTCAAGCCCGGGTTCTGAAAACTGGGAAGATTTTATTCCGGAAACCGACAACGTTCTGAGTCCAAGCACCGGAGGAGGATACTTCTTCGCAGAATATATGGTGGATGCCATTTCTAAGGTGTTCCAAATCGACTATGATGGAAAAATGATCAGAGAAGTTGTGCTCCCGGGTGTGGGTAGTGCAAGCGGTTTTGGAGGGAAGAAAGAAGATAAGGAATTTTTCTTCTCATTTACCAATTACAATACTCCGGGGTCTTCATACAAGTACAATGTTGAGTCCGGCAACTACGTGCAACACTGGAAGCCCGAAATTGACTTCAATCCGGATAATTACGAATCCAATCAGGTTTTTTATACCTCTAAGGATGGCACAAAAGTGCCAATGATCATTACCCATAGGAAAGGCCTGGAGTTAAATGGAAAAAACCCAACAATTCTCTATGGTTATGGCGGATTCAATATTAGCCTTACGCCTTCTTTCAGCATTGTTAATGCTGTATGGATGGAGCAAGGAGGTATTTATGCCGTACCAAATCTTAGGGGCGGAGGGGAGTACGGAAAAGAATGGCATAAGGCCGGCATCAAAACCAAAAAGCAAAATGTATTCGATGATTTTATAGCTGCCGCTGAATACCTTATCGCCAATGACTATACTTCCAGCGATTACCTGGCCATAAGAGGTGGTTCTAATGGCGGACTGTTAGTAGGGGCTGTGATGACGCAAAGACCAGACCTCATGAAAGTTGCACTACCCGCCGTAGGGGTTCTAGATATGCTAAGATATCATACATTTACCGCCGGCGCCGGTTGGGCCTATGATTATGGAACTTCTGAGGAAAGCGAAGAAATGTTCAAATACCTGAAAGGATACTCGCCGGTTCATAACGTAAAGGCAGGGGTATCATATCCCGCCACACTAGTTACAACCGGTGATCATGATGATAGGGTTGTCCCGGCGCATAGCTTTAAGTTTGCGGCCGAGTTGCAGGAAAAACAAAAAGGACCTAACCCTACGCTTATCCGAATAGAAACCAATGCTGGGCATGGGGCAGGGACGCCAGTAAGCAAAACCATTGAGCAATATGCCGATATTTTTGGCTTTACGCTTTATAACATGGGTTTTGGCCAGCTTCCTGACCAACCTGTTTTGAAAGAATTTAAGGATTAAATGTCAATATTTTGATTCAAAATCCGTTTCAATAGAAGCGGATTTTTTAGTACCCCACCCAGAACTTAAAAGCAGGAGCTGATCTCTCTGTTTTTATGAGCACTAAAAGACTACTTATGTTACAGGTAAATCATGTTTCTTTTGCCTACGAGAAAGTTCCCGTACTGGAGGATATTCATTTCCAGGTCGGAAAAGGTGAGCATGTCGCTATAATGGGTGAAAGTGGTTGTGGAAAAAGCACCTTATTAAAAGTCATTTACGGTCTACTGCATCTCAAGGTAGGCGAGGTTCGCTGGGGGTCAAACCAAATAAAGGGCCCTTTATATAACCTTGTGCCCGGTGAGTCGTATATGAAATACCTGACCCAGGATTTTGATCTTATGCCCTTCACCTCGGTTGAGGAGAATATTAGTGAATTTCTTTCGGTTTTCTACCCGGATGAGCTCAAAGGGCGGACCAAAGAGCTGCTGGCTATGGTCGAAATGACCGCGTTTAGAAAAACTATGGTGAAAAACCTGAGTGGAGGACAACAGCAGCGCGTAGCGCTAGCCCGGGTTTTAGCGCAAAAACCGGAGGTGCTGCTACTAGACGAGCCTTTCAGTCATATTGATAACTTCCAAAAAAACAGTCTTAGAAGGAACCTTTTCGATTACCTGAAGGCCGAACAGATTACATGCCTAACTGCTACCCATGATTACAATGATGTATTGCCTTTTGCCGACCGGATTATTGTTCTAAAAGACCATCAGATCCTTGCGAAGGCCCCTACCCTAGAATTGTATCGAAACCCGCAACACCTATATATCGCTTCTCTTTTCGGGGAGGCTAATGTGATTCCTATTAATGTAATAAAATCTTACGCGGATACGACCAGAAGAATTATTGTATACGCTCACGAGTTTAAGGTTTCTAAAACTTCAGGCTTGCCCGTGGTCGTCGCGCATTCCTATCCTATGGGTAGCCACTATTTAATTAAGGGGCGCTTTGAAAAGCAGTATATTTACTTCCATTCAGATATGCCTTTTGAGAAAGAGGCGGAGGTTTTCCTGAACATTTCCATAGAGACCATTAATCAAAGGTTAAATCAATAGTAAAAAAGTCTGTAATGGACAAAGTTGCGCTATCACAAGAGTTAAAATTTAAAGCCATGCGCAGTAGCGGAGCCGGTGGGCAGCATGTCAACAAAGTTTCCACTAAGGTAGAATTACTCTTTTCAATAGCCGATTCCAGTGGTTTAACTGTGGCTGAAAAAGAGTTGGTTTTTTCAAAACTCTCAAACAAGATTAATAAAGAGGCTGTGCTTATACTTCAGTGTGATGATACGCGAAGCCAGGCCAGGAATAAGGAAATAGCAATAAAGCGTTTCTTTGAACTTTTAAAAAGCGCCCTGACAATTCCAAAAAAAAGAAAAAAGACCACTCCCACCAGAGCTTCAGTTGAAAAGCGGTTAAGTGGAAAACGGAAAATTTCAGAGAAGAAATCGCATCGAAAAAAACCAGACCTTTAACCTATTATTCGAAGTGATAAAGGTCTGCCAGTTTGAAAACCAGAAAGTTAATAATGCTTTCGTCGCTTCTGCCTTTCGCATGCATTTGAGAAACCGCGTCGATATTATCCTCCTTAAAGTAAATTAGGTCCCCTGAACGATACTCGCTAAAAATATTCCAGGATTTCAGACCCTCTAACATTTCCGTATGGGCACGGTAACGTTTATCTATGATCGCAAGATTTTCTGCATACATTGCACTTTGCGCAGCGCTAACGTCTCCTTTCTTTGCGCTTAACCTGGCATACTCAGATCTCAATCTCTGATCCGCGGCCTCTGCCTCGGAAATTATTTTGTAATAGGCTCTTGAGACCAAAGAATGGTATTTTTTTTCGAACACATCCTCGGTTTCCATGGTCTCTGCCGGAATGCTGTTTTTTATACCGACATCCAAGCTGCTGTAGTAAAAATCTTTGTTCTCCTGAGGGGCTGCGGCAACACCTTCTTCCAGGGAGCTTTTCCAGGCCTGAGATTGGATCATTTCCTTCCATACCTTTCTATATTCCCTGCTGTAATTTGTTTTGGAGGAAGTACATGAAAATAGCACAGAGCAGGCTATGACCAGTGTTAAAACGGTTCTGTTTTGTGTCATTCTTTGGTTTGGTAAAAAATAAGCTGTAGGTGTAGTAAATGCCCCATCAGTCTACAGCTACCGTATCTCACAAGAAACAATTATAATTTCTAAGGGGAAAGAGAACTCTTTAAAGGGACGTTTTTTTCGGTGAGTGATGCAATTAGGCCGAAATTGAAGCTAATTCTTTTCCAATAAGGCTTCCTATTGCGATGCCCATACCTCCAAGCCGAATTCCACAGGACACTTTGTTTGAAATGGGTTTTACAATAGGTCTTTTTTGATTTCCAATACCCATGATTCCGCTCCAACGCCTGTCTACGGTAAAAGACATTCCCGGTAATATTACTTCTTTTAAAGTAGATTCTAAATTCGTTTGAACCAATCTGGTGAGTCCAAAATTTGCTGTGGTTTCCGTTTCAAAGTCCAAATTACGTCCACCACCAAGCAAAATTCTATTGTCAATATTTCTAAAGTAATAAAACCCCTCATTCATATGAAAGCTTCCTTTAACTTTTAAATTTGGAATTGGTTTAGTGATCAGTACCTGTGCCCGGGCTGGTTTTACATTTTGTTCTAGCAATTGGGAGGCAAAGCCATTAGTGGCTATACAGAGTTTCCGTGTTGTAAATTCGAATTCTGAAGTTTTCACTATCACATTTTGAGGAGTCTCTTCAAAGGACTCAATGAAAATAGAATTAAGAACCTTAATGCCCATGGCTTGGGCTTTTTGCAGCAGCCCAGCCATCATTTTTCCAGTATCTATTTGCCCTTCAAAGCTATTTGTAATGTAATTTTCTTTTACGCCTGAAAAACCGTATAAATTTGGATTTATTTCGTAGGGCACATTGCCATAAATTGGCTTAAGGAACCTATTTATCGTATCAAGATTTTCAAGGCATTGTTCATAAAGCGATCCTTGGTTTTCTAAAAACACCTCGTGACCGCCTAATTTTTGAAAATCAATGCTGTTGTCACCCAGAGTTTCTCGAAGTAATTGAATGCCTTTCCAGCGTTTTTGGACAAGCTCAAATACTTCTTCTTCTGTATGACCTTCCAGGTCCTTTAAAATTTCCGAAATGCTTCCAAAACAAGCAAAGCCCGCATTCTTAGTGCTTGCTCCCTGGGGAAGCATTCCTTTCTCAAGCACTATAACTTTAGCTTTGGGAAGCTTGGTTTTAAGATGAAGTGCACAGCTTAGGCCTACAATTCCACTGCCAACCACAGTAAAATCGATATCGGAAAACCAGTTTTTATATTCCCAATAGCTAAAATTCATCTTTATATAAAAAACTCCGATTTCTATCGGAGTCTTTTGTTAGTGTTCGTATGCCGGATCCATTTCAAAATCATCCATAAAAGCAGTTGTATAGTTGCCTGCCAGATAATCAGGATGATCCATAAGTTGCCTGTGAAAAGGAATTGTGGTTTTAATGCCTTCTATCACAAACTCGTCAAGTGCCCTTTTCATTTTATTGATAGCTTCTTCCCTGGTTTGCGCAGAAGTAATAAGTTTGGCTATCATTGAATCGTAATTTGGTGGAATAGTATAGCCACTATAAACGTGGGTATCTAAACGAATTCCGTGCCCGCCAGGGGTATGTAAAGTAGTTATCTTACCGGGCGAGGGCCTAAATCCATTGTACGGGTCTTCGGCATTTATTCTACATTCAATGGAATGCAACTTAGGGGTATAATTTTTCCCAGAAATCGGGACGCCGCCCGCAACCAATATCTGCTCTCTGATCAAGTCGTAATCGATCACTTGTTCTGTTATAGGATGTTCAACCTGGATACGGGTATTCATCTCCATAAAATAAAAATTGCGGTGCTTATCTACCAAAAATTCTACCGTCCCGGCTCCTTCGTACTTTATGTACTCTGCTGCTTTAACCGCTGCTTTCCCCATATTATCCCTGAGCTTATCTGTCATAAAAGGGGAAGGGGTCTCTTCGGTCAATTTTTGATGGCGCCTTTGTACAGAGCAATCCCTTTCAGACAGGTGACAGGCTTTTCCATACTGGTCTCCAACGACCTGAATCTCGATATGGCGTGGTTCTTCGATAAGCTTTTCCATATACATTCCGCCATTGCCAAATGCTGCCGTGGCCTCCATCACAGCACTTTCAAAGAGTTCTTCCATCTCCTCTTCTTTCCAGACTGCGCGCATTCCCTTTCCGCCTCCGCCCGCAGTTGCCTTGATCATTACGGGATAGCCTATTTTCTTCGCTGTTTTCTTAGCGTCAGCCACGTCTTTTAGTAGTCCCTCAGAACCCGGTATTGTAGGAACTCCGGCCTCCTTCATGGTTTCTTTGGCCGTGGCCTTATCGCCCATTTTGTCAATTTGCTCGCCTGAAGCTCCTATGAACTTAATATCATGCTCTGAGCAGATCTTTGAAAACTTCGAATTCTCAGATAAAAATCCATAACCCGGATGAATGGCATCTGCATTAGTGATCTCAGCCGCCGCGATAATATTGGGTATTTTTAAATAGGATTCACTACTGGGAGCAGGTCCTATACAAACGGCTTCGTCGGCAAAGCGAACGTGAAGGCTCTCTTCATCTGCTTTTGAATATACAGCAACCGTTTTAATGCCCATTTCCTTACATGTGCGGATGATTCGCAAAGCTATTTCGCCTCTGTTGGCAATAAGTATTTTTTTAAACATAACTGCTTGAATTTCAAATTCAAAAACCCAACCTCAAACGGGTATCCGGGTTTAGAGTTTGCGTTTTGGTCCTATAAGTTATGATGGGTCTATTAGAAATAAAGGTTGATCGAACTCCACTGGTGAAGAATCTTCAACCAATACTTTCACAATCTTTCCAGCAACCTCAGATTCTATGTCGTTGAAAAGCTTCATGGCTTCAATGACGCAAAGCACATCACCTTTTGTAATAGTATCCCCTACTTCCACAAAGGTTGGTTTATCTGGTGAGGGTTTTCTATAAAAAGTCCCAATTATAGGTGATTTAATTGTGATATATTTTGAATCGTCTGTGGATTCGGTCTGAGATGCGACTTCAGGTTCTGATTTTGGCTCAGAAGCCGACGGTGCCGGTGGAGTATGACTAACAGGGCTAGCCGCTACCGGGATTTGTTGTACATAAGTGGTCTCAGAACCAGAACTTGTGGTGCCGGTTCGTATCGTAATTTTGATATCATCGGTTTCAAGTTTAACCTCACTAGCACCCGACTTTGCCACAAACTTAATCAAGCTTTGAATTTCTTTGATATCCATGGAATTTTGGTTTTTATTTAGTTGCTAAGTTTTATGAATCATAGGCCCATGTTAAATATATGGCGCCCCAGGTAAACCCACCTCCAAAAGCTGCGAATACCAAATTATCTCCTTTTTTTAACTGTTTTTCATAGTCGGACAACAACAAAGGCAAAGTGGCCGATGTGGTATTTCCGTATCGCTGAATATTCATCATTACCTTGTTCGCGTCCAGGTCCATCCTATACGCCGTTGCATCAATAATGCGTTTATTAGCCTGATGGGGTACCAACCAATCTACATCATCATTAGTCAGGTCATTCCGCTGCATGATCTTTGCAGCCACATCAGCCATATTAGAAACCGCAAACTTAAAAACAGATTTGCCATCCTGATATACAAAATGCTGTTTATTCTTAACGGTTTCTTCAGAGGCCGGCAATAGCGAACCTCCAGCTTCAATCTTTAAAAATTCTCTCCCGGTACCGTCAGATCTCAGAAACTCATCACGCAATCCAAATCCTTCGGTATTGGGCTCAAAAAGTACAGCCCCCGCTCCGTCTCCAAAAATAATACAGGTTGTTCTATCTGTATAGTCAAGGATGGAAGACATTTTATCCGCACCTATGAGAAGTACCTTTTTATAGCGCCCAGACTCCACGTAGCGCGCCGCAGTAGACATCCCATACAGAAAATTTGAACATGCCGCCTGAATATCATAGGCAAACGCATTTGTTGCCCCTATTTGCGAAGCTACATAAACGGCAGTTGAAGCTACCGGCAAATCTGGAGTGGCGGTACCCAATAGCACCAGATCAATCTCTTTGGGATCAATATTCTTTTTCCGAATCAAGTCTTCCGCAGCCTTGATAGCCAGATAAGAGGTCCCTTTTTCTTTATCCTTTAGTAATCTCCGTTCCTTTATTCCAGTTCGGGTAGTAATCCATTCATCGGTCGTATCTACCATGGTCTCAAGGACTTCGTTGGTAAGCCTGAAATCTGGAACGTAAGCTCCTACAGCTGTGATAGCTGCCGTTAGTTTGCTCATGTTTAAATTGGGTTTTTAAAAGAAACCTTTAAAAAATGCTCCAAAATTGGTGAAAAGTAAGGATTTTTTGCGACTTTTTGCGCAAAAACGGCGTTTTTAGGATTTCTTCAATATCCATAAAAAAACTCCCACTTTTTACAGTGAGAGTCATGTTCTTTATCGCCTTTCATTTAGGCGGGCGCCTCCTCAGTTTTATCGATCAAAACCTGGCCTCTATAGTACAATTTCCCTTCGTGCCAGTGTGCTCTGTGATACAAATGCATCTCTCCCGTTGTCGGGTCTTTGGCAAGTGTAGGAGCTACCGCCTTATAGTGCGTTCTACGCTTATCTCTTCTAGTTTTGGATATCTTTCTCTTAGGATGTGCCATTGTGAAACTTATTTATCCGTTAGTAAATTTTTTAGTGCATCCCACCTGGGATCTGTTTCTTTTTTATTTTCCTTTTCCTCTCCGGGTCGTAATTCTTTCAATCTTTCAAGCGCTTCCGACTTTAATGTGCCATCCAGCACCCCGGGATGAACCCTTTTAGATGGTACGGCCAACACAAGCATCTCATAAATGTACTGCGCAATATTGACCTGATGCTCTCCATGCGGAATAATGAGTATTTCATCATCCTCATCATTGAATTCGTCACCAAATTTGACCACCAATTCCAGTTTGCCGTCAATTTCTTGATCATAAGGCTCACTGGTCAGATCGCAAGCTACACTTACAGTTCCGCTGGCGTTCATTTCAAACTCCAACATTGTAGTTAACCGATTGAGGTAAACTATTAAATCGATGTTTGCAGCATTAAATTCGCTGTACCCAAAAGATTCAAAGAACGCATTGTCAATGTTATATTTAAACTCGTGCTTTCCTTGTTTTAGTCCCGAAAAAGGAATGCTGTATTCCCTATGCTCCGTCATTACACACTAGTTTAAGGCCTGCAAAGATACTTTTTTTTTCTAAATCCCCAATCAAAAACCACAATATATTTTTGCCAATTCAGCCCTTAAAAACACCCATATTTTAGGCATTATTATCTTTTAATTTTGTGTTTTTGCAAGGGGTTTATTGTGAGCTCCTGGTGCTCCTGTCTGTTCTTAAAAATCTGTATTGCCGTAAAGACGGCTTCCTTAAAAGATTGGGCGTCTGCCTTACCTTTTCCGGCTATTTCATAGGCAGTTCCATGATCTGGCGAGGTCCGGACTTTAGAAAGGCCCGCCGTAAAGTTTACACCTTTGCCAAAAGATAGTGTTTTAAACGGAATAAGTCCCTGGTCGTGATAAGCAGCCAATACCGCGTCAAAACCTGAATGGGTATTTGATCCGAAAAAACTATCGGCAGCATAGGGGCCAAATACCATATGTCCTGCATCAGACATTAGCTTAATTGCCGGTTTAAGTATCTCATCATCTTCGTTTCCAATAACCCCATTATCACCGCTATGAGGATTAATACCTAAAAAGGCAATCTTCGGTTTTTGAATGCCAAAGTCCTCTTTTAGCGACTTCTCAATAATCTGGGCCTTCCTGGCTATAAGTTCTCCGGTAATTTCTTCCGAAACATTTTTAACCGCCACATGATCTGTAAGCAAGCCAACTTTTAACTCTGAAGAAATCATAAACATGAGGCTTTCGCCATCAAGTTCTTGTGAAAGATAATCTGTATGCCCAGGGAAATTAAAGTCTTTGGTTTGAATATTTTTTTTGTTTATTGGCGCGGTAACCAGGACATCTATTTCTCCTTTCTTGAGTGCCTCTACGGCAGCTTTAAGTGAGCGTATTGCATAATCACCTCCTTCTTGAGTTGCCTCTCCGTATTTTATTTCGGGAGAACCCTGCCATACGTTAACAACATTGATCTTATTAATAACACTTTTAGCCGCGTCCTGTACTCCATGAAAGCTTACATCAATTTTCAGGGCATTTTTTTGATGCGAAATGGTCTTATTGGAAGCAAAAATGACCGGGGTGCAAAAGTCGAGCATCCTGGAGTCTTCAAAAGTCCTAAGCACAACCTCGCATCCTATGCCATTAAGATCCCCTATTGAAATCCCAACTTTTATTTTTACTTTATCCTGCATTATATCTTTACCTTTATGGCCTTGCAATATTGCGCAAAACTACTCAATTTAAACGGAACATGTTTACGGGAATAATTGAAACTTTAGGCCTGGTAAGCGACCTAAAAAATGAAAAGGGTAACCTTCATATTACTGTGAACTCCTCATTGTCTGCGGAGCTAAAAATTGATCAAAGTGTAATGCATAATGGGGTATGCCTGACCGTGATAGCCCTTAACGACGACAGCTATACCGTAACTGCAATTGAAGAAACACTACAAAAAACCAATTTGGGATCCCTTAAAATCGGTGATTTAATTAACCTTGAAAGAGGGTTAATGGTAGGGTCGAGGCTTGACGGTCATATTGTTCAAGGACACATAGACCAAACAGGCGTCTGTACTTCAATTAACGAAAAGGATGGGAGTTGGCTTTTTAGTTTTAAATACGATTCTGGTAAAAGTAATATCACCATAACAAAGGGTTCCATTACGGTAGACGGAGTAAGCTTAACAGTGGTAGACTCTGGCCAAGGTAGTTTTAGCGTAGCTATTATTCCTTATACTTATGAGAATACCTTATTTAAAACGTATCAGCCTGGCACTACCGTTAATTTAGAATTTGATGTTATCGGCAAGTACGTGGCCCGCCTATTGGCGCAAAATGCCTAAAATTCTAGACTTTTATAAAGATCTTCCGCTTATACAATACATATGCCAGCAAAACATAAAAGGCTACAACACTTAGTCCATAGAGCAGGGAAGAAGTGCTGGCCGACATAAAGTCATGTACAAAGATGTTTTGGAATAGCCAGGCGTGTAGGCTTGTGTCTTCTGTAACTTTGATAGAATAAAAAAGCTTAGTTATAAAACTGGATAAAAAATACACCGTAATAGCGTTAGCGCCGGCATATCTAAAAACACTTCCAAAATGTATCTTTCTTACATCCGTAATATAATAGATCAGGGCCAGGATCATGTTGGCCCACCCCGCTGTAACCAGTACAAAACTACTGGTCCAAAGTGCCTTATTGATTGGAAAAATAAAGTCCCACAAATGACCCACAATTAGCAAGCTTCCTCCAATCCCCACCATTAGCCGTATCTTTTCTGATTGTTTGGAAGTAAGTATCAACCCGGTGAAAATCCCTAAAAGAGAAGAACATACCGCGGGAATAGTGCTCAGAAGGCCTTCGGGATCATAATCTTCCTTCCACATATGGGTTCCCAATACATTCAGGTCTACATAATTTGCCAGGTTATTGGGGGCCCGCTCAAAGGTAGAGGCCACTCCATTAACGGGTACATAACCCATCAAAAGCCAATAGCCAACAAGTAATGTAACACATATCCAAATAAGCGTTTTCCATTTAAAGTTGAGAAAAAAGATAGAGGCAAAGAAGAAGACTACCCCAATACGCTGAAGCACACCAGGAAAGCGAATTTCTTCAAAGTCTTTGATAAAGGGAAAAGCGATAGTAAATGCTCCAAGAAAGAGCCCTAGTCCAATCAACTTTAAGGTTCTAATCACGATCTTCTTGTATGCAGAAGAATCCGCTTTTTTGTTTCTATATGCAAATACTATGGAGGTGCCTACAATAAAAAGGAAAAAAGGAAAAACCAGATCTGTAGGGGTATACCCATGCCACTTTGCATGCAAAAACGGAGCGTATACATTTGACCAGGTGCCCGGGGTATTCACCAATATCATGAGGACTATGGTCAGCCCTCTGAAAATATCAACCGAAAGAATTCTATTCTTTAACTCCATAGCCTTTATAAAAGATTAGTCTTCATCTTATTCCAGGTCCTTATCAGTAGCAGGCCAGAAACCAGGGCAACCACACTCAAGATAATTGCTGCAGTTGTTCTGCCATAAATCCAATAGCCTGTAGCAAACAACAGAGAATAGATTAAAGCGACACCCAATAACATTGCTGTAATTCCAGAAGGAACACTCCATTTTTCATTCGTATCAACAATATTGAGATCTTCTGACTTGGCCTCGTTCACCACTTTAGACCAGCCTGGACCACCAGGTTGTATTTTCTTATAAAAGCTTCTGAGAACATCTTTGGTTTCTGGCTGTGTTACAAAGGTGGCCGTTAACCAGATAACAGAAGTTACTATCATAATAAAAGGAAGTTCTGCCCAATCTGGAAGTAAGCCGGTTTGCGGATCAAATAAAAAGGGTTTCAAAGAAGTTGTTTCCAAAAGAATTGCCAGTATCCCTGAGGAAAACATCGCAGAAATTTCACTCCAGGCGTTGATTCTCCACCAGAACCAGCGAAGAATAAAAATCAAGCCCGTGCCCGCTCCGAATGAAAGCAGAAGATTAAAGACCCCCATTGCACTCTGCATGGCTAATGCCAAAAAAGCGCTCAAAATCATTAGAATAACTGTGGACAATCTCCCTACGGAGACCATTTGCTTTTCTGTGGCATTGGGGTTTATCTGCTGTTTGTAAAAGTCATAAACTATATAGGATGATCCCCAATTCAACTGGGTAGAAATGGTGCTCATATATGCCGCTATTAAAGAGGCCAATACAACACCCAACAAGCCACTTGGTAATTTGGTAAGCATGGCGGAATACGCAAGATCGTGTCCGAGTTTATCTGCCGGGATATTTGGAAATGCCGCAGAAATACTTGCTACGTCTGGAAAAACTACCAGGGATGCGAGGGCAACCAGGATCCAGGGCCAGGGCCTTAAAGCATAGTGCATAATATTGAAGAAAAAGGTAGCTCCAATGGCGTGGTTCTCATTTTTTGCAGCCAGCATCCGCTGCGCTATATAACCACCGCCTCCAGGCTCTCCTCCCGGATACCAGGAACTCCACCATTGTACCGCAAGAGGTATGATCAATATGGTAATAACCGCTTTTTTATCGCTAAAATCGGGTAAAATATTGATTTTTTCCTTGACGTTCTCACTCTCCAGAATAGCCTGTAATCCTCCAACTTCGGGAATATTGACGAGGTAGAATGCCGCCCCTATGGCACCTGCCATCGCGACGAAGAATAGTAGGAAGTCTGTATATACAACGCCCTTAAAGCCGCCAAGGGCACTAAAAGTAACTGTAATTAGTCCCGCGCTAACAACGGTTTCCCAGGGCTCCAAGCCAAGCATAATGCCTCCTATTTTGATAGCCGCTAAGGTAACTGCAGACATGGTAATCACGTTAAACAAAACTCCAAGATAAACGGCTCTGAATTTCCTTAAAAAGCTTGCCGCCTTGCCACCATAACGTATTTCATAAAACTCGAGATCTGTATTTAAATTAGATTTCCGCCAAAGTTTCGCATAGACAAAAACTGTGAGCATTCCGGTAAGCAAGAAACACCACCATCCCCAATTTCCTGATACCCCTTTAGTTCGTACCAAATCGGTTACCAGATTAGGAGTGTCTGTTGAAAAAGTGGTAGCTACCATGGAGAGTCCCAACAGCCACCAAGGCATGGTTCTACCCGAAAGGAAAAATTCAGAGGAGTTCTTACCTGATTTTTTGGAAACATAAATCCCGATACCAAGAACGATCGAGAAGAATACAATAATAAAGCTATAGTCTAAGGTACTGAGTTCCATAGTCTGGTTTTGGTTGAGCCTTAAAGATATTGTTTTTTGGGATACCTTTGTTTTGGATTTTTAAAAACCAAACATGCCGTTATTGCCAAGCCCAGATGTTTCTTTCACTTCCTGGATTATTGCTTTTGTTGCGGCTTTCATTTTAGGTATTTCCAAATCCGGAATTAAGGGGATCGCGGTTATTATCGTAACCCTAATGGCGCTGGCATTCGGAGCCAGGGAATCTACCGGTTTAATTGTCCCTTTGTTAGTGGCTGGTGATCTTTTTGCGGTTTTCTATTACAATAGGCATACACGTTGGAGCTATATACTTCGATTCCTTCCCTGGATGGTTATTGGACTTCTAATTGGCGTATTCATTGGTAAGGACCTCCCCGAAAAAACTTTTAAGATCTGTATGGTGGTCATTATTCTAACCACCGTCTTTCTGATGGCCTGGTGGGACCTTAGAAAAACCAAAACCGTACCCAGGCATTGGGCTTTTGGCGGCTTCATGGGGATTATGGCTGGGATTACTACCATGATAGGGAATTTGGCTGGTGCGTTTTCGAACGTCTATTTTTTAGCTATGCGATTGCCAAAAAACGAATTCATAGGCACCGCTGCCTGGTTATTTCTTATTATAAATTTGCTGAAACTCCCTTTCCATTTCTTTGTTTGGAAAACGATCACTGTGGAAAGTCTATGGATTAATTTGAAATTACTTCCTGGTGTTCTTTTAGGCCTCTTCCTTGGAGTTAGGCTCGTTGGCATTATTAAGGAAGGGTTTTACCGTAAGATGATCCTGGTGCTGACAGCTTTGGGGGCTATCTTAATCCTGTTCCGCTAGATGTATGAGAAATTATTTATTCCCCGAACTTTAGCTTCGTATGGACGGGAAGATGATCTGAAGGATAGCGTCCCTTTTCTGTATCGTTCAGTATGGCATATTTGAGGACCTTAAATTCTCCCCTTGAAAGGAATATATAATCTATACGTCTTGTAACAGCTTCCGAAAAATTAAATCCATTGAAGGTTCCTGATGGGCCGTGAGCTTGTTCTCCGGCCAGATTGTGTGCATCATCCATTTGCTTGGAAAGGAATTCGATACTGGGATCTTCCGGTTCCAGATTGAAGTCTCCCATAAGTAAAACAGGAAGCTTGTCGTGATTGATTTCTTTTATTTTTTGGATGATCAAACGCGTGCTTTGCCTTCTTGCCTGCTCTCCAACATGATCAAAATGGGTATTAAAAACATAGAAGCGTTGACGTTCTTTTTTAGTTTCAAACAAGGCATAGGTGCAAACTCGTTTTATAGCGGCATCCCAACCTTTGGAGGGCTGGTCTGGTGTTTCAGAAAGCCAAAAAGTTTTATCCGTCAGCAACCTAAGTTTTTTGGTATGGTAAAAAATTGCCGAAAACTCACCTGCCTCTTTCCCATCTTCTCTCCCTTTTCCAATAAATGCATATTCTTTCAAGGAAGTTTTAATATCTTTTAGTTGATGTAATAAGCCCTCTTGCGTGCCAAAGACATCAAGGTCGCAAAACGCCAACTGTGAAATCAAATTGGCCTTACGCTGATGCCAGCCGTTTAGGCTATCATTTGGGTTATCATATCGAATATTATAGGTTAGGGTACTCAAGGTTTGACCACTTAGGTAAGTTGCGCTTAGCAAAAAGAAAAATCTTAAGTATTTCATTAAAGTAAGGATTACTGTTTATCAAATCTCCTTAACCTCTCGAAATCTGAATATGCTTTTTCTATCATGTTTTTTGGAGCCTTTTCAAACTCCTTTTCCCCAACGCGATAATAGTTTTGAATGCTATCTAGTTTTAGGCGAAGCTGGGAGACAATATTCCGGTACTCCGGATCTTCAATAGCGTTATAAGTCTCTTGTGGGTCTTCATCAAGATCATAAAATTCCCAACTGTCTATATCGTCGTAAAAATGGATTAATTTATACTGATCGGTACGAATGCCGTAATGCTTCTTAACCATATGAAATGCCGGGAAATCATAGTAATGATAGTACAAAGCATCTCTAAATTTCCCCTCCTTTTGATGGCCCTCCAACAACCCCCTAAGCGATTGTCCCTGCATTTCTGTGGTGAACATCTCTCCCCCTGCAAAATCTAAAAATGTCTGGGCAAAATCCAGGTTCTGTACCAGTGCATTGATCTTACTCCCTTCGGCCACTTTTCCGGGCCACTGCATTAACAAAGGTACTCTAAAAGACTCTTCGTACATAAAGCGCTTGTCAAACCATCCTTTTTCCCCTAGATAAAATCCTTGATCTGAGGTATAAACAACCAGCGTGTTCTTATGGAGTTTGTTTTTCTCTAGGTAATCCAACAACCTTCCTACTCCCTCATCCACGGCGGCAATAGAGGCTAAGTAGTCTCTAAGGTAGCGTTGTCCTTTCCAAACCTGCAAATCTTTTCCTTCAGGTTTTGTATTGTGATAGGCGTCGTTCTCAGGTTGATAAGCCAGATCCCACTTTGCCCTTTGTGAGGTGGTCATGCGTTCAAAATCTGTCTTCCATGGGTTGTGAGCTAGCTCAGCGCTTCCGAGACTTTTTGTCATTTTGAGATCGTGACCTTCATACATATCTCTGTAAATTGTCTGCTGCTGCTGTGCTGCTGCAGTTTGATTCCTAAACGAGGGAAAGTAATTCTCGGGCAAAGGAAAGCTAACCGAATCATACTTGTTTAAATGTCTGGGAGCAGGCATCCAGTTTCTATGAGGTGCTTTATGGTGAACCATTAAAAAGAAAGGAGCTCCCTTCTGCGCTATAACTTCTTTGAGCCAATTCAGCCCTTTCTTGGTGATAATATCTGTCGTATATCCTTCAATTACGGTAGTGTCTCCTCCGCTGATGAACTCTGGATTGTAGTAGTTCCCCTGATCGTTGAGAATGTCCCAGTAATCAAAACCCATGGGTTCTCCATGCAAATGCCATTTCCCTACAATACCAGTTTTATAACCTATTTCCCGAAGGTATTTCGGCAGCGTGGGCTGATTACCATCGAAGCGTTCCCCATTCATTCTAAAGCCATTCATATGGCTATGTTTTCCAGTAAGTATCACCGCCCTACTGGGTCCACAAATAGAATTCGTACAATAGGCCCGAGTAAAAAGCGCTCCACTTTGTGCAATTCGGTCGATGTTTGGAGTGGGTGCCAACGTACTTATTGGATGGCCATAAGCACTCAGAGCTTGATAGGCGTGATCATCGGCCATTATAAATATAATATTTGGAGGACGATCTTGCGGAATAGAAGTGGCAGCAGACTTTTTGCACCCCACAAGCACGAGGTTCAAAAAAACCGTACAAATCACTGCGCTTATTAGCCTATATCTTCCAGGGTTATACTTAATGTATGGGCTATTTATTTCTTTTAGGGGCATTTATTATTGATTTAATATGAAAACCCCAGTTTATTAAGTCCTTGCTGCACTTCTTCGTTTTGCATAAAAAGATCCCATAACAATCCGGTGCGATGGTTTTCTATCATAATTATTATTGGGCCCTGATCAATTGCCAGATACGCTTCTGCCACCCAAAAATCAAATTCTGGGCTAAAGGCATCGTAAAAGCCGGCTGGCCCAAGAAGTTTGTCTTTATGGCTGTAAAAGTAATGTAGCGCTTTTAGCGATGCTTCCGGGGTGTAAGGAATAGAACTTACTGAGGCCGTTGGAGTGATTATCCCTGTGTCGTTCACAGGGCTATGAGCACTGTAACCCAGGCTCCCATCAGAGTTTCTGGTATAGCTTGCGGTAAGGCCCCAGCAATCTTCACCATAATCCCTAAAATTCTTCGGGTTTTCCTTGCAGTAGTTATAATTTATTTCACTGTGATTTTGGTTCACCTTACCATAATGCACATAGGCATCTTCTAAATTGTCTGGCCTGAGTCCGAGGTAGGAATAATGGGCCCAAAATAAAGGCCCGGTTGATTGCTCCTTACCTCCATGCTTAACGAGCACTGGAAATCCATATTCAACGGTAGAGGACTTTATTTGTCCATCGGAGGCCCAACCTTTACTATATACTTCTTTCTCAATTCCGAAATCCTGCGATGATGCAGCCAAAATATAGGTGATTAGGACTTCGTTATATCCTTTTAGTTCTAGATTGATGTCGAAATTAAAAGTAGGACTCCAATGCCAATAAAGCACATCCTGTTCCTGTGTAAACCAACTCCATTCTACTCCCTTCCATAATGCTTCGGCTTTAGCAGCAATAGCCTGTTCTTCAGTATCGCCCTCTTTGAAGTATTCTTTGATACAAATGAGTCCCTGAACAAGAAAAGAAGTCTCCACAAGGTCTCCTCCATTGTCCAGCCCGCTAAAAGGAATTGTCTTTCCGGTTCTTCCATTTATCCAATGAGGCCAAGCCCCGTGAAACCGATCTGCAGTTTCTAAAAAGTCAATTATTCTTCCTACCCTTTCTTTTCCATGTTCCCTACTAATAAATCCACGTTCCATAGCAACAATCAGTGTCATAAGTCCAAATCCTGTTCCGCCAGTGGCCACCACTTCCTGGTCTCTTTCGGGAGTATTAGGGAGATAGCGTTCCCGCGCCGCTCCTGAGTGCTGTTCGGCAAACTCCCAGAAATACCTAAAAGCTTCTCTCTGTGTTAGGTCAAGCAGGTCTTCATCCGAAATTTCAGGAACCTCTTCTAACTCCTCATCCGGCAATTCTGAAACCCCAATAGGGCTGCTTCCCTTCTCGTCCTGGTTGCAACTCAGAAGAAAAAAAAGCAGTAAAAATAAAGCCAATCTCATGTGCTTAATTTTCCATTTCAATTTCAAATCCAAGTTTTTTTAATCCGGAAAGTACTTCTTTGTTGCTCATAAAGAGCTCCCATAGTAGGCCTGTTCTATAGTTTTCTATCATAACCGGTATAGGCCCCTGGTCTATAGCCAGATAGCGAGGAAGATACCAGTTGTGCTCCAGGCTAAACGCGTCGTAGGGTCCGTACTTTCCTATTAGGCTATCCTGTTCAGTATATAGGTATCTTAAAAAACGCATACTTTCTTCTGGCGTATATGGCATTGAGGAAAGGGCGGCTGTTGGTGAAATTACCCCTAAATCTGCATCAGGCCGATGGGCGGCATACCCCTTGGTTGAATAGCTGGAGGTCAGTCCCCAACACTTTTCGCCATATCCTTTATACTTATTTGGGTTCTCCATACAATAAAGATAGTGGATCTTCGCATGGTGCGTATTGAGCTTCCAATAGTTGCCATATTGGTCTGAAAGTCCCTTTGGGTTCATCCCAAGATAGGAGTAATGGGCCCAAAAAAGCGGGCCTACCGGAGAATCGTCATGCTCATAGTGATCTTGTTCCGTATCCAGGCCGTAAAAAGTAGTATCTCTAGTTATATGCCCGTTCCTAGCCCATCCTTTCTCATAGACTTCCCTGTCTATTGGATGCGTCGGTGAGGCGGCAGCAAGTGTATACATAATAAGCGCCTCATTATATCCGCCTACCGGAAAATTCATTTCCCATCCGTATTCAGGAGACCAATGCCAATATAAGACCTTTTCTCCACCCCTGGTGTACCAGTCCCATTCTACTTCCTCCCAGAGTGTTTGAATCTTAGCTGTCAGTTTGCGCTCTCTTGCACTCCCCAAGGCAAAGTAAGCCTGGACCGTAAGCAGGCCTTGAATGAGAAAGGCAGTTTCTACCAGATCGCCCCCATTATCTTTCTTACTAAAGGCAGTCATTCTTCCATCTGGGGTTAACCAATGTGGCCAGGCGCCGTGGTAACGATCGGACTTTTCCAGGAAATCTACAGCCCGCTCAAAACGCTCCAGTCCCTGCTCCCTGGTAATAAACCCCCGTTCAATTCCCACTAAAATAGCCATTAATCCAAAGCCAGAACCTCCTATAGTTATAATATCTTTATCATGGGTTGGATAGATGCTATCCATATGTATTCGCTCTCGAGCCAGGCCCGAATTGGGTTCAGCGCCTTCCCAGAAATAATTAAATGTCTGCTTTTGTACAGAATCTAACAAGGCTGCATCTGTCCATTGGCCTGAAGGACTTTCTTCTTTTTCATCATTCTTTTCTAAAGGTATACGGTTACCGCATCCAGCTACAAAGGACACGATAACCGTAAAAATTAAAACTAACCGCATAATTAAAACTAACTCAAACTATTTTTAGAGATCTGCATCTCTTATACTTCTAACTTCTTCCTGGGTCAAAGCCTTGTCAAATAACCTTAACTCATCAATAAAACTACCGTCGGATAGGTGATTCCACTGAGTGAAGCGGGGCGCTCCTGAGCCTATTGATAGCAGGTCACATCCCGTCCAATCTACTCCGCCGTCTAAGGCACCTTGCGCTACTACCTCTCCATCAATATAGACTGTGGCCTCTGTTCCCGATATGGTAAAGGCCATATGTGCCCAATCAGTTGTTGTGGGATCAAGCGCTGCCGCATCTCCACCATCAAACCAGGAATCCCCGTCTCCGCGACCAACGTTTAGTTTAAACACCTGTCTGGTAGCATCACCTTCTCTAAAAAACCTGAACCCGTTGGTCCTTAAATTCTGAATATCCGGAAACTCCGGTCTCTCGGTATCTTCTGGACCCATGATTAAAATACCTGCCCTATCAGGGTCTGCATTAACTTTATACCAAAAAGTAGCACTGAATTCCTCTGTTGTAAGTCCGTTGGTAGGAAAAGTCAGGTACGCATCTGCCGCGCCGGCAAAAGCATCTGCTCCCGCAATACTTTCTCCAGCGAAACCAGTTGTACCTACCATAGTGGCATCAATATCTTTAAACAATTCTTTATTGTCACCATCAAAAGGCATATAAAACATTTCTCCGTCAAAAGTGCCTACGAAGCCTCCAGCCTCTGTGGTTATAATGTTCTGTATTTCATTCTGAGAAAGTGCACGATTAAAAAGACGTAGCTCGTCCATAGAACTGCTGTCAGAGCGGTGGTTCCATCCGGTAAAGCGGGGTGCTCCAGACATTACAGATAAGATATCGCAACCTGTCCAGTCTACACCTCCCGGCAGGTCTCCCTGACTTACGATGTTTCCATTAATATAAACGGTTGCCTGTGTGCCTGAAATGGAAAAAGCCATATGTGTCCAACCAGCATCTACTGAAATATCTGCCGCTTCTCCACCGTCAAACCAGGAATCTCCATCACCCCGGCCAACATTTAATTTAAAGCGTTGTTCTCCACCTGCATTTTCCCTAAAAAACCGAAAACCACTTGTTCTATTATTCTGGGAATCGGGGTTGGCCTCATCGGGTGGGCCAATAACCAATACTCCAGCGCGATCGGGATCTGCATTCACCTTATACCAAAAGACTGCTGTAAATTCTGCTCCTAAAACGCCCTCGGTGGGGAAAGAAAGATAAGAATCCGTAGCTCCAGAATAGGCATTTAAACCAACGAAGCCTTCTCCTGCAAAATCGGGAGAACCAATTTCATCAGCCTGCCTCAGGCCCACAAGGTCAAAATAATCGCCGTCAAAAGGCATATAGAGTACCTCGCCTGCGTAGAGTGGAACATAGGCGGGTTCTTTTGCAAAGTTTACAGTGGCGATTGTAGTTTTTCCATCCAGGTCATTGGCCGTGATAGTGAGTTCGTGTGTCCCGTCTGTCAGTTTATCATACACTAGGTCATCCACTAGGACCCTTCGGTAGTCCTTAAAATCACTGAAGTTTCCAATATTTTTACCATCTAAGGTGGCCGTAACAAAGGTCACTTCAATATCATCGGTCACCTCAAAATCTATAGTAATAGAAGTCACAACCTCCAATACTTTTATGGTAGTTCCTTCCAGAGGAAAATTTATAGTGACTTGCGGGGCTGAAGCATCTGCTCCCGGATCAACAGCAGTTATTGGGTCTATACCGTTTTCACAGCCACTAAAAATAAGTGTTGCAATAAGCAAGCAGATATACGTTAGTTTTCTCATGAGTATTTTTTTTTGGTATTCGGTGATTATTGTAATTCTCCCAATATTGGAAAGGCATCTACCTGACTTTGGGGATATGGCAAGAAGCTCTTGTCTTCGGTAAATGTCCTGCCGTCATAACTAAGCTCATCAAAACGCCCTAAGCGGAGCATATCGAAATAGCGCTTTCCCCATTCCATACTGAGTTCTGCATATTTTTCATCAATGATCTGATCCAGGCTCACCCCTGTTAAGGGCGGCATATTAGCTCTTTGACGCACCAAATTAACCGCATTGTCAATACTTAGAGCAGATCCGTTAGCTCCCTGCGCCAGTGCTTCGGCATACATCAGCAGGATCTCGGCATATCGAATAACCGAATAATTCTTATTACTGCCATAAGCCGTTCTCCCCGGTATTAGCTGATTTGAGGGGAGGTAGTGTTTCCCGCTTGCAAAAAACGCTCTTGCATAATCATTTATAACATCTCCATCTCTGGTTGTGTTCGAGACAAATCCCGGAAGGGTTGCATAAGCCGGATCTTGCTGTATCTCTGTGATTCCACGATCTGTAAAGAGTACACTGGTTTCAAGACGAGTGGTCTCCCCGCGATCTAACATAAATCTGATGAACTTTAAGCTTGGCTCAAAAAAGCCCCAACCACTGCTGGCTCCCTCGATAGCAGGAGTCCAGTTCTGTGGGCCATAAGGGGCGTACAAATGCCCTTCACGGTCGCCTTCTCCCTGGCCGAAATCTGAATATTGGAGGTCCAGAACACTCTCATCACTTAGCTTCCCCGGAGTTTTGAATAACTCATAGAAATCTGGGAAAAGGGAATATTCTCCTGAGTTGATAATTTCAGCAGTGGCATCGGCTACAGCCTGGTAGTTTTCCATTTCCTGATTGGCCAGGGCCTTAATTGCCAAAGCCGTGTATGCCGTTACTCCTCCGGGAATGTCGCTCCTTTTGTTGGGATGGGTTTGGGCCAGAAGCGGAATTGCCTCATCCATCTGATCCGAGATGTGCTGCATAACCTCCAGTCTGGAAGGCACACTTTCTAGCTCGGACAAGACTGAGGTATCTGAAGATTCAGGAATAAAAACATCGCCCCAGACCTGTGAGACCCAATAAAGCATCATTGCTCGCAGCACTTTTATCTCGGCGATATAACTTTCGCCAAGCGCTTTTCCATCGTCATCCGCCAATTCCTGGTAACGGCCTATTTGCTCCATAGCGGTATGGGTGCTGATAATATCTATATACACCGTTCTCCATAGCGAGTTGTACATCCAATAGTCTTTATTGTAATTGAAGAGATCTGTTTCCATGAAGTCTTGCTGATCTCCCAATCCTCCAGAGTTTACGTCATCTCCGCGTACCGAGATGAGAAGCGGTTGTTCCCATCCTCTCGACTGAAAGGCGGCGTAGGACCCAATCAGAGACAATTGCATGTCTTCGGTTTTGCTAAAATCTGTTCCTCCTGCGAAATTATTGTTCAGTTCAGGTTCGTCTAAGCGGTCTGTACACGCGAAAAACGCAAGTGCGAAAGCTAGTAGTAGCCCTTTAAGTTTGTAATTTCTAACTGATTTCATAGTAGCTTTTTTAAATTTTGATATTCAATCCAAAGGTGTAAACAGCCGGAATAGGGTAGGTTTCGTTATCAACACCATCGCTCACTTCCGGGTTAAACCCATTATAGTCAAAAATGGTCAGTGGCTTCTCTGCGGTTAGATAGAGCCTGGTTTCCGGGACCCCTTTTAATTTGCCATTTTTGTTAATAGTATATCCGAGTGTTATATTCTGTATTCTGAAGAAATCTCCATCTTCTACAAAGAAGTCATTTAATCGCTGGTTCCAGCCCTTGCGAATCCCTGCTGAAGAAGGGTAGCTGTTTGTAGTGCCTTCACCGTGCCAGCGATTTACTGCAAAATCGCGATCCCAGTTGGTGTCGTTGGTAAATATGACTTCTCCTCGCTTCCGATTCAGGATTTTATTCCCACCTTGAGCTATGGCGCTTGCTGAAAAATCCCATGCCTTATAGTTGAACCCAACATTCAATCCGAATGAGTAGGAGGGTAAAAATGAACCTAACACCTTTCGGTCATCGTCGGTGATATCTCCATCACCGTTGAGGTCCCTGTATTTAAAATCCCCCGGTTCCAATCCGTTGGCAACGGCAACCGGATCTGCCTGTATTTCGGCTTCATTTTGATAAACCTCTTCAATTTCACGGCCATAAAAGGCAAAAATAGATTCGCCAATAATGGAACGCTGCCTGAATTCGGCCGATCCGGCATCCAAAAATTCAGCATCTCCCAGGTCCAAAACCTCGTTTGTAAGCGTAGTGAAATTACCTCCTATACGATAGCTAAAGTTTTCGGATACCTGCTTGTTCCAGTTCAAGGCGAGTTCGAACCCAGAGTTGCGAATTTCACCGATATTCTGACGAATAAATACATCAACCAAAGGTATCCTTACCGGGATAACAGCATCTTTGGTATCCCGAATGTAGTAATCAGCTTCTAATGAAAGATTATTGTTGAATAGTCTGGCTGAGAGACCCGCGTTGATCTCTTCGGTAACCTCCCATTTCAGGGCAGTAAAATTGCTTGAGGTATCTAATCCGCTTAATCGAACGTCGTCCAGAGAGACAAAGACAACTTCCGAGGTAATGGATCCTTCACTGGAGGGAACTCGGTCATTTCCCAACTCTCCCCAACTTCCGCGCAGCTTTAGGAAACTAACAAGATCGTTTTCCGGGAAGAATTCTTCTTCCGAGAGTACCCATCCGGCCCCTATGGTTGGAAAGTAGCCCCACTTTTCCTGATATTTGTTGGTGCCATCTGCCCTATAGGTTCCATAAAGAAGGTAGCGATTGTCAAAATTGTACGCTATCCTACCAAAGAAAGACAGGCCGTACTCTCTTCTTCCATCATCTCCAACAGCTTCTGTCACAATAGTTTGTGCCTGATCGAGAAAAAAAGCTTCTTCCCCCGTGGTTGGAAAATCAAGGCCCCTGGCTTCCAGTAGGTCAAAAGCCTCATCCCGAAACGCAGAACCCGCCAGTACTGTTAGGTTGTGTTTTCCAAAACTATCGGAATAGGTTAGGGTGTTATCCCAAATCTGATTTGAGATTGTTGTCTGCCTTTTATCGAGTTGCGCATTCTCACGTTGAAAATTGTTTCCAATAAAGTATGGCAACCGCACCTCTCTTCGGTCTATGGTCTCAAGGTTGTGATTATACGAAGTCTTGAAGGCCAACTTATCCGGAATAATGTCTATTTCGGCATAAAAATTGGCTAAAACGTTCCGTATTTTAGAGCGGAAATCGCTGTTATCCATAATTGGAAAGGGATTCTGTCCACCTCGATATCCCAGATCCTGAGCGTTGGCATAATTTGTAGGAAAGACTTGAGGATCATTTGCCAGTAGCGGATCAAAAACAGGCAATATAGGAACCGCAAAATAGGCTCTTCTCCAGGCCGAATCTTCGGCATCAAATCTGGTGGCATTACTAAGCACCACATTACCTCCTATATTGATCCGGTCGGTAACTTGAAAATCAACTTTAGTCCTCAAGTTAAAGCGCTCAAATTCATTCTTCATTCTTAACAAACCGTTTTGCTGAAAGTAATTGGCCCCTATTGCATAGGTGGCATTTTCGCTACCTCCAGTGATATTCAAACTGTGATTTTGAATCACCGCGGCCCTGCGCATTACCTCGTCGTACCAATCTGTATTGACGGCAGGAACATTGGGGTTAACCCTACTGCGTCCGTAACGTTGCATGGCATTAATGATGAATTGGGCATCTGGCTCGGAGCCAGATTCAAGTGCCAAGGTGGTAAACTGTTCGGCATTGGCCATTGTTAATACGTTTTGCGGTACTTGAAAGCCCGTATAACCGGTATAATTAATTTGCGGCTTTTGGTTTCTTGAGCCCGACTTGGTCTCTATGAGCACCACTCCGTTTGCAGCGCGGACTCCATATATGGCCGCTGCCGAAGCGTCTTTAAGAATAGATATGGATTCGATATCTGCCGTATTGAGAAAATCGATATCGTCAAAAAAGGCGCCATCTACCACGAATAAGGGAGAACTAGGGTCAAAGTCATCAAATGTATTGCTATCAAAGGATCCTATACCTCGTACCCTTATGGTGGGAGATCCTCCAGGTGATCCGTTATTGACGATTTGGACCCCCGCTACTCTTCCCTGTAGCGCTTGCATGGCCTGCCCTACGGGGGCTATATCCAGCACTTCAGAGTTAACCGTAGTTATTGAAGAGGTAAGATCCTTAACTTTTAACTCTCCATAGCCTACAACAATAACTTCGTCTAGAGCTTGTGCGTCTTCCTCGAGAACCACATTAATAATGGTCTGTCCGTTAACCGCAATTTGCTGTGTTGAAAAGCCAATGTAACTGATGTTAAGTGAGGCGTTTGAGGGTACATTGCTTAAGCTGAAATTGCCATCAAAATCTGTTTGTGTTCCTGTTGTGGTTCCGTTAATGATCACACTGGCTCCCGGAAGGGGTTGTCCCTGATTGTCTGTAACTGTTCCTGAGACCTGAACTGTTTGTTGGGCTTGTACAAAGAATTGAGCCAATAAAAAACAAATCAGCAATAATCCGTAGCGCATTTTCATAATTCTTCAAAAATTGAGTTAGATTATTGCTAAAGTATTAAAAGGCATCTGCGTAGCTTTGAGAAAGAAGTACATAAAAACTACATCAGTTCCTAGGTCCCTGAAAACCCCTTTTTTCTCGTTATTTGCTGTAGTATTCCGCCTGAGAAGTGCCAAAAATTTAACACTTTGATGTAGTAATGATGTATGTGGGGTTTATATTATAAATAATAAGATCGGAAGGATTTGTAAGTAAAGTACTTAGCGAAGCGTGATCAAAAAATTAGAAATATTCTGTGACCCATCTATCTTAAGTTTCTTTCTCAGCCTATATCTATGAATTTCAACCCCCCGTGTTGTGATACCCATGAGTGGTGCTATTTCCTTGGAAGAAAGATTCATTTTTAGATAAGCGCAAAGCCTAAGGTCTTTAGGAGTAAGTTTGGGGTAGCGTACTAACAAGGTTTCAAAGAAGTCGTTGTGTAATTCCTTGAAGTTTACTTCAAAACGCTTCCAGTCTTCTTTATCATCAATAGATTTATTCAGCTTTTTCATGAACAAACGATACCGCTGCTGATTTCCAAACTTTTCTTTATTCATTAAAAGGAGGTTCTTTAGTTCAAGAATGAGTTCGTTCTTTTTAGCCACATTCATGGTGATGTTTGTGAGCTCGTTTTGTTTTAGTTTAACCTCTCTTTCCAGCTTGTCTTTCTCTAACCTGGCAATATGCTCTTCCTGCTCGCGCTGCAAATGCAGCTTTAGCTTGGCATGCTTACGCTCAAGCTTGCGCTTGTTGTACAAACGAATCAAAAAGAAAGTCCCAATTGCCATGAGCAAGTAGATCAGGACACTTACTTCCGATAAGTACCATGGCGGAGCGATGTAAAATTGGATAATATTTGGGGCTGATTGCTCGTTGTCAGGATTTACCGTAAAAACCGAAAGCTCATAATCTCCATAAGGTAGATTGTAAAAGCGGATTACTCCTTCGTTCAAGGGTTCTGATTGACTTATTTTTCCCTTCAGATCATAGAAATATTTTGGGTTTGCCAGACCCGGAGTTGAAATTCTAAGGCTAAGCTCCCGGGAATATTTAAAGGGGATTTCAAAACTCCTTCCGGCATTTAACTCATATTTTCTATTGCTGTCCTCAAAGGAATTTAGTTTAGGGGAAGGTAGTGGTACCTGTTTCAGGATATTTTTAAAGCGACGCATGTTTAGGCGGCCGAACCCATCGCTCAGGGTTAAATAATATATAGAGTCGTTTTGTTTGATGATGTTTTCAGATTCTGGTAACAGCCGTCTTTGGAGTTGCGAATCTGCCAACACAAAGTGATCGCCTTTGAGGTCTGTACATATAACTTCTTTATTTCCTTCATTATCTATGAACCAAAAATACGGATCACTAAAATGCACCAGATCTTTATTATTATAGGCCTGAAGTTCTGTAAATGATTCTATTTCTCCCGAAATGGGATTGTAGGTGTACCAGTTACCTTCACTATAAAGTACAATCTGGTTCTTGACATTAAAGAGTTTGACGTTATAATTGCTTGCAATAACTTCGTTCTTAAATTCCTGGATATGCAAGACACTGTCCTGGCTCTCGTTTAGCTTTAAACGATACAGCCCTTTATATGGGTGCGCTGCCCATAGGGTCTGCCGGTCCTCAAAAGAAAGGTATTTAACAGGAAATGAAATTCCTGAGACTGCTTTTACACTCCACTGGCCATTCTCCTCCCGGTATCGGGCAATGCCTGTATATGTGCCTTGTAGAAAAGTTGATGGGCGTTCGGGTATTTTTACTATTGCATACCCCCCGGAAATGGATGACACTTGCTCCAGATTTCCAATATCAACCTTGAAGGTTCCGGTATTGTGCCCGCAAAGCAGAGTATTCCCCACTAGTTGTAAATCCCAAACATGTCCCTGAGACCCCTCCACGAATTTGAGTCGACCCTTATCAAAGTAATAGATTCCTGTATTACTTCCCACAAATAGAGAACCCTGGTGGAAAGCAAGATCATAGACTGCTCCCAATGTGCCTGAATAATCTGTATAGAACGAAAGTGGGTGATTGAGCTGTATCCTATCAATTCCGTTATCAAGACCTGCCCAGAGGTGATCATCGTATTGCAATAGTGAAAGAACAGTGTTGTTTTGAAGTCCAACCTCCCTACCCAACCTTTGGAAGTTGTCCAGACCCGGATCATACAAATAGATACCATTCTTGATAGTTCCAAAGGCAATTCTACCATCTTTTAAGAACAGTATCTGATTTAGTTGATGCTTTTGAAGTTCTTCGTTTATGGTTGTATTAAAAGGTATTAACTCGTTATCCCTAAGAACATAGCAGCCGTGTAATTTTGTTCCGATCAAAAGATCCTTCCCAAAAGCACTCATGGCTACCACTACTTTGCCGTCAAGCAAACTGTGTTCTCCAAAAGGTACGAAGCTTTCTCCTTGAAGGGCGTAAAGCCTCTGATGGCCCCCAGCTGCCAGAAGTCGGTCTCCGTGCAGCGCCATAGAAGTAACAACAAAAGGGGGGTTCAATACACTTATTTCATCATCCTGAAATCTATAAACCCCTGAAAAAGACCGAAACCAAATGGCGCCATCAAAAGACAAGATCTGCCAAAATTCCTCGCTCGTGAATTCGTGATTTTTAATCAAATGAGTAAGCGAGGTGTATTGAAAAAGACCAACCTCATTCTTTTGCCAAAACCCAAACTCTTCATATGAGCCTGTATAAATCTTATTGCCCACACAAAGAACGGAACGGATCGTGGTTTTATTTGGAAGTTTGTAAAGCTTCCAATCCTGCCCATTAAAGTGCAACAACCCACCATTATTTGCCGCAAAGAGTTCGCCATCCATATTAGCAGAGAGTCCCCAATTCTTGCTTGCTGCATGATATTCAACCACCCGGTAGTTTTGAATTGGAGGTACTAAGTCTTGTGCGGTCAACGTAGCCCTGCAAAAAAATAATAATAAAATCAGCAATCTGGTAGCGCACATAAGCTTCATATTCTCGACTTGCCAAATACGTAAAGTTAAGGTACAAAAACAAAACCTCAACGCTATTTTGGCCCTTTATAGGGCACCGATAAAAGAGCTAACTGTTCTGATCGTCCTGGAGTGCCAAATCGTATTATTTCTCAATAGTCATTTCCCTTATTTTTTTACCCATTTTTGTGATGCCTCCAAAATAAGTTGCCGGATTAAACGTTATAGTAAAGCAGCCCCTAACAAATCTTTATACCTAAAACGATATGCTTTAAAATTTGCTTTGATAAGCAAGTTTAGGGGGCTTGTCAAAGAGAACACATGATTAATGGGGGCCAAATCAACATACCACACTTCCTGGGATATTGTATTTGAATATTTACGAGATCCGGGGAATTCGAAAAAGCATCATCACTTATATAAGGAGCTAGAGCCTTTGATTAAGCATTGGCTGCTAAGGCTTGGGATTAAAAGCAATTTGGGCGGACATGCCCATAGTATTTTCTCTGACCTTTATCTAAAAGAATACAACCGATATCAAAAAGGTAAATTGGTTCTGGAAAGGTGCACTGCCTCTATTACAACCTATTATTACCCGGTTATTAAGAGCTTGTGCATTGACTACATCAAGCTTTTAGGTAGTGATACAATATCCACCGAAGAAGCCATACTTCAAGAAGTGCAATCTACTCCGGGGGTGTTTGAAGAACTTTGGGGAGAGCACAAGAATACTGTTTTACAGGAAATGAATCGGGGGGTTAAAGATTGGATTGAGCTTTCTAGTTTTGAACCCACTAGAAAGGAATACCTACGAAAGCGTTTTATTCACGGTCTGAAATTTCTTGAAATCCTAAGTGAAGCCGAAAAAGCAGAGTTTGAAGCAAAGCGAAAATGGATTTGTCGACAAGGCAAAAAGATCGCCTCTAAAATTGCCAATAACCTTCTTCCAGCAATTATAGACTGCTACAGGTTGCCGGTAAATCGAAAAATTGATCCAAAAATCATCGAGAAGCATTTGTTGGGGTCAAAAACCAAGGTCAAAGGTTTAGTATTGTGATTGTAATAGTTCGGAGACTACTTCTTTGTAGCCTGCAATAAGCTTTTCAGTTTTAATACCAACGGCCTCCTCTATTTCGTTGCTCTTATACGGAAAAAGTCGCTCTTTTACCTCATCCCAATCATCATCCAGCTTCACATTGTCAGCACTTAGATAAAATTGTTGCGCCATTTGGATTTTTGCCAAAAACTCCTGGTCAAACCTTAGCATCCTCCAGATTGCCATTCTAATATCGGGCTCGAGCGTTGCCTCATTCTTTAAGTACGACTGATAAAGCAACAGCAAATACGCTTGAAGTTTCCTGTAAAATGCCTGTTCTTCCTCAGCCCCAATGTGCTCATCAGGACCATTAGCCTGTATCTCAACCCCGCTTAAAAGCATCTCTTTATTATATAAATCATCCGTCACCTTCATTGCATTTTATCATCCAAAAAAAATCTACTTGCAAACCTATTGACCTACACAAGATTCGTCGTTTGGTTGAGGTAAGAAGGAAAAAGCACTTTGGTTGGCGCTCTAGGGCATAAGTATCAAGTTGCGAATAAGGAAAGAAAAAATATACTGTGGTATATTGCTCTTATGTCCTGCTTAACAAGCCGTAATCTGGTAGCAAGTAATTTTAATTTCGAATAAATTCAGAATTATCAAATAGTTACAAATCAATAGTTTAAAACTAGCGAAAAAAAACTAATTATACAATTTAGAATAGGCCATTGCAGCCAGAATTCCGGCCGAGCCCGCCCCTGATTTGGCGGGAATTGGCGGAGCATCCTTTGTAGTCAATAGGCCATTCTCATTTTTAACATAACCTGCCCAAACTACAATTAGCTTTTTTCCATCGCTAAGTACCGTCCAGCCATCCTTGGCCTTACCGGTAGTTCCTGTCTTGCCATAATACTGACGGTCTTTGGGTAAAAATTGAAGCAGCCGGTGGCAGGTGCCTCCAGTTTCGAAAGCTCCCGGCAACAGCTCTTTTATTTCGTCAGTTTTTTCAGCAGAATATACTTTTTTGTGTTTTTTTGAGCGCTGATCAAAAATGGTGTCCTGCTGATGAGAGCTGATAATATATTTCCAGGGGCTCAGGGGAACAGCCACCCCCTTATTGAAAATCATTTGATATGCCTGCGCCACCTCTAGCGGAGTCATTGTTTTAGTGCCCAAAATATAGGACTCTCCAAGACTATAGGAAGGGTTAGGGGTAATGCTCATTTTGGAAAGTGCACTTTCTACATGTCTGGCTACCTCTAAAGGATTTGCATTAACTCTGTAATTTACAGCCGCCTTATTGAGCGAGTATTTTAATACCTCCCTTATCAAAACCTCCTTGTTTAAAAGTTTTTTGCTTACGTTGCTGGGATTGTATTTATACTCCTCCAAGTCTCCATTAAACAACTTGCTGTCCGCATCAAAACCATAGTTTTCAAACAGTTCTAAAAAGACCAACGGCTTTAAAACAGAACCACATTGGAACCCGTTTCCATAATCCGTAAAATTTGCCATTGCCCCGCTGTTCCTTCTATTGCCTAGAGTCGCCTCTATCTGGCCACTTTCAATATCTATAGCAACCAGGGAAACTTCAAGATCAAAGCCTTTGACGGCTAAACGCGAACGAAATCTTTTGCTGAATCGCGTTACCGCCTCTTGAAGTCTTTCTTGATTTTGCCACTTTATCGAAGAGACATATTGGGCCGCAAAACGCTTAGAAGCCCTTCCCCTATTTTGGCCCAAAAAATTGGTGAACGCTGTTGTCCTTCTCAGATCGTTCTTTTTTGAAAAACGCAACGTCATTTTTCGCATTGCGGCCAACCTTTCCTGGTCTTCTTCAGACTTATCAGCAATCAATTTAAAATAATCGAGCATTTGCATTTTGATCAACTCATGGTTTGCAAACCTATTATCGCAAAGTTCTCTGAGTTCCTGAGCCCCTTTCAGTGTTTTTACTGTGAGCAGCATCTCAAGATCATTCAATCTGTGAGGCGGCAGATTAAAAATAGAATAGGAGGCCAGGATTAGTCCGGAGAAGTCGCGCTCATACCAAAAATTTCCGGAATAGTTCGTATAGGCCATTAAGATGTCCTCAGGGCTTGCCGATTTCATCATTTGAAAGGCAGCCAATTGCTCACCGTATTTCCGCGAAAGGTAGATCGTGCCCAGGCCATCTTTTTTATGTATGGCATTTTTTAATAACTGTTGGGGGATGTTAGAGCCCCCATCTGCTTTTCCCTTAAACAATCTTGCGATCCCTGAAAGAGAAAGACCAAAGACATTATCTTTCCCAAAATTGAAAAAATTCTTGTTTTCTACTTTAGTCAAGAAATACACATAGTTTTCCGGAAGCTCATCATAAGACATCACTGGAATGATGGGAAATTTATTTAGTTCCCCCTTTTCGCTAAGCTTAGTAAGCTGCTCCTCGGTAAGGTGGTTGTTAAGAATCGTTTTCTCGCCAAAAACGGCCAGTACATTATGGTCTTCATCCCTAACAGATGAAATGAAGTGCGCATTAGGCTCCAGTTTCATCTTTGAAGGCCATATAATATGGAAGAGGACCAGTGCAAAAAAAACACCGGCTATCGTTGTAATCGCTTTAACCCAGTCGTTCATGCTGTTTTTCGTTTTTCGAAATCTGTAATAAACCGGATGAGCTGATAAATAGCCGGTGTAACCCATCGCCAAAAAACAAACAGCAGCCCTCCATTAAATACCAGGGAGAAGAAGAGGCCGAAGTTAGATGACGAATACATTCTTATAAAAGCAGGAAGCAAAAAGAGCATTCCTAGAATAATGAAGAAAATCACGGTGTTTCTTGCAGACTCAAACACGCTATCGAGCTTTTGAGAACGCAAGGAAAGTGCTCCTGATTTCAGAGCTATTTTTACCCAGGGATAATGAAAATACAGCCATGCAGCTATAAATAGACATGCCGTAAAATGCAATCTTGCCAGAAAGATGGCGAAAAAATTATGGAAAATTCGCCATCCGCTGGCAAATGTCTGAAAGGGATAAGACAAATACATTAAAGACTCAAAGAACATAAACAGGCCCAGACACATAAATTGTAGTTTAAGCCTGTCATGCGCAAGATTATAGTTTGAGGTGATATTTAGTTTACTCAGACAAAAGAGTACAGCATAAAGTCCGGAGAAGTACGAAACAGTATGTAGTCCAAAATAGGAAAAAGGGTATTTGAGGTTTCTTAAGGGAGATAGTAGGTCCGAACCGTACCAGTACACATTGTTGATCAGGATATTGTACTCAATAATGCTTGATGAAATACTAAGGCAAAGCGCGGAGAAAAATAACTTACTAAAGAGAAAACAAAGTAGGCTTGTTCCCATACCAATTAGAAGAACAACCAGCGTTCCCCAGCCCTCTTCGCGGGCCACTTTAAGATTAAACCAGTTTTTTCTTGGGATATAGAACAATACACAGCCCAGCAGAGCCAAAATGGTAAGCAAAAGATAAACTACGGCAGCTGGCATTTCTTATAGGGTTGAGATTCCATCGGCGAACGTAACATTGAGCCCCATGTTTTCCTCCAGGGCATAGCGCCAAAACGCGCGGGCTTTATGTACCACTCCCGAATTCTTTGGCTCTGACATTACTATAAACAATACCTCTCTTTTTGAATTTCTACCAATCGCTTCTGGCAGGTAGTACCCCACCATTTTTTGATAGGCTTTTTCCATTTGTTCAGGAGTAGTTGGGGGGTTTTTATAAAAGTTCACCGCCGGATTATTTTCAATAAGATCACTGACCACAATGATGGTTCCCTCTGTTTTTTTAATGGCTTTCATCAGCGTTGGGAATAAGGAGGTGTTTTCCATATTCCCTAAAGAATCCAGGCTTTTGAGGTTTTCTTCATGGGCATCGTAAAATCCACGCCAGCCAATAACGAGTTTGTTTCTTGCCTGTCCCCATTGCGTTTGAGAGAGTTGTGTAGATACCGGATTGTAATAACTATGTGTAGAAATAAATCCAAAATCGTAATTCACTGTAAAACAACTCGGATTTTCTGGCAACCCGATTTTTTTATTGATCAGCTGCTCAAAGTTTTCCGTTCTTAGCTCGTACTTGGCTCTATCTATAAGCAAAGAGTCTGTAGCATCGACAAGAATGGTGATATTTCGGGTAGTCATGCTTTCACATTCCGTATTACATCCTATAGGAAGCATTGCGGCACATACTAGAAGCACTATGATGATTGTCTTTTTCATAAGTTCTCAAATGTGATTGAAGTCGAATACTTTCCAGGGTATTGACGGACTTCCATTGTTGTAATTTTCGAAATGCTCTCTATACTTCCCGAGTTCTTCCATGGAATGGATTTCCAGGTCGTCGAGTTCTTTTTCAAAAGCTCCAATTTGGGCCGATAAATCCCCGGTTTTGTTCTCCAGAACAGAAACATCACCGAGGATTCGTTGAAATTCACCTTTACCGGCCGCTTGGGAGCTAGTTAGATCGTTTTCCAATTTTCTGAGCCTCTTATAAGATCCCTTTAACTCAAGCAGTTTTAGCTCTAAATCTGCCTGTTGAGGTAACTTTTCTCGAGGCTCAGAAACAGGGGATTCTTTTATTTTCTTTTTCGATTTTCTATCCTTGTGGTTGTAGATACTTTTTACGGCGTTCGTAAGAAAGAGGGCAAGTGTAACCATCATGACAGCACCCAGAATGAGAAAGCCGTTTTTAATGAGAAAGGCCGAAAAGGTGAGGGCAGGGTCTAGCGCCTGAGACTCTAAAAACCATTCAACAACGGTAAAACCGAGGATGGCATAAACGCCAACAATAAGTAAAATTGGGAGCCATACCCACCTAAGGGAGATCCTTCGTGAGGTGAGAAAGCTTGCCGCAAAGACGATAGGAATGAAGAATACACTCCGCAAAATTATCACCGGGAGGTCATGAGTTTCCGTGAGAATGTTATAAAACAAGATCCCTTCCCCGAAAATAAAGAGTACCTCCACCAGATACAACACCCAAAACGGTATCCGTTTTGGTCCCTGCTTTATTTCGGGTTTGGGTTTTTCTTGTTTTGGCTCAAAATCTTCAATGCCGTTAATTTCATCTATGTTTAAAGGGCATTCAAGGGTGTCTCCATTTAAATGACACCTCCTGATGTGGTTTTTAATCTCGGTCTTCTGAACTTCAATGGTCCTTTTTAGCGCAAGGATCTCCTCTTCAATACCCAAAATGCTTTCTCTGGCTTTGCTGGCTACTTCCCTGGAGAGTTTCCCTTTAATAATTTCCATCTTTCTTATGTTTTCGGCAAGCGATTCTCCGAGTTCTCCAATTTTCTCGTTGAGGTTGTATTTCTTGGATTTATAACCATTGAGGATCTTTTTTTCATCCAAAATGTAATCTTCTCTAGGCATAATTCCGAGATTGACAGAACGGTATGCCATATTCTTTAATTGCTGATTTGTAAATACCATCAGAAACTACTTTTAGGCCCTAAGAGTGTAAAATGAGATAGAGTTCGGTCTCTAAAGAAATGTCATGTGGCCTAATGCCCGACGGTACTGTTCGTTCTTTAACGCCCTCGCTTTCTGCGATTTCCGAGAACACGGCATTCATTTTTGTTTCGTCGTAGGCAATAAGGGGCTTGCCCCATATCGGACGATCCTTCCGAAATAATTTTTCTCCCAATTTCATTTCAATAGTGTTTATGCGGTTTGCTAGGTATATCTTCTGAAATAATTTTTTGGGACATTTTTTTTGTTCATCACCTCATGATGTGAGAATTTGTTTAACCTTTCCTGCTCCGCAATGCAAGGCAATCGTGTAAAACACTCTTTTATATCTTGTTAAAAATGAGTATCTTATCAAGGGAACAAATTAAAATAAGAAGTCATGGGAAGAATTAAAACCTTAAACAAATGGGCCAATGCACATACCTATTACTGGTTAGACCTCATCCGTGTTGCTTTAGGTGTTTTTCTTATTGCCAAAGGGGTGAGCTTTATGTCGAATCTTGAGTTAATGACAGAGGTAATGAAACCTTTTGAAGGTTTACCCGGTAGCTGGCTAATAATGCATTATGTGATTGGAGCGCACTTTGTTGGTGGCTTTATGATCATTATCGGCTTTCTTACCCGATGGTGCGCCTTGCTGCAAATCCCTATTTTAATAGGAGCCATACTTGTGAATTTTATAGGTGCCATGAGTTTAAACGACTTGTTGATTGCCATTGCGGTATTTTTGGCTTGTGTTTTCTTCGTTTTTTATGGCTCTGGGAAACATTCGGCAGACTATTATCTAAAAATGCAGAAATAGACATTTGCCAGCGCTTTTCAATACAAACTGTTCTAGAAATAAAGAATGCTATCTTCTTTTGCTCAGTTTTGACAAATAAAATACATTTAGGAAGGTAAAACAGCATTTCATTAGATCAGCTTGATGAAGAAATTTTCCTCAATTCCAAAGCTTTCATACGATTGGCTTTGCGACCCTTCAATATTTAGTATCGGGCAAGAACCCCCTTCTGCCTTTAGGCATACGTCTTTTAAAACTGCCAATACCCTATTGCTAAATGGTAGTTGGGACTTCATATGGGCCGAAAACCAAAAGGCCCTTCCGAAACTTTTTTCAGATCCCGATTTTGATCATAACCGCTGGGGTAACATCCCGGTTCCGGGGAACTGGGAAATCAACGGATATGGAACACCGATTTACGTGAATGACCGATACCCTTTTGCAAAAAACCCTCCTTTTATTCCAAAAAACAACCCCACAGGAGCCTACAAGAAAAAAGTAAAGATCCCTGACAGTTGGAGCGGGAAACAAATCTTTTTGGTGGTGGGCGCCATAAAGTCTGCTTCGTACTTCTGGATCAACGGAAACTTCATCGGGTATAATCAGGACAGTAAGACGGAAGTCGTTTTTGATATCACCAGGCACTGCACTTCTGAAATTGACATTTGCATTCAAGCCTTTCGCTGGTCTGATGGTAGTTATCTGGAATGTCAGGATTTTTGGCGCCTAAGCGGTATTGAACGAGATGTTTATCTCGTAGCCAGAAACCCTGTTTATATTTCAGATCACTCTGTCAGAGCTGAGTTGGTCAACGATTACAAAGACGGAAGTCTTGATATTGAAACATCGGTCAGAAATTCATCCGGTAAATTGAGCAATGGCAAGGTGCTTCTGAGCCTTAAAGATGAGAAAGGTATGCAGGTTCTAAAGGCTGAAGTAGGTTATAGCTGTCAACCTTATGAGCGCATTACCGTTTCTACCCATCTTGGACTGCCTGATGCGTATGGTTGGAGTGCAGAACTGCCTTTCCTTTACAGCTTGACAATACAATTGCGAGAAGATGGCAAGCAGGTAGACAAGATTGAAACTTCTATAGGGTTTAGAACTATAGCAATCCTTAAAAATCAACTTTGCATTAATGGCCTGCCGCTTACTTTAAGAGGCGTGAACAGGCACGAGCACGATCAGCAAATGGGCCATGTTGTCAGCAGAGAAAGTATGATAGAAGACATTCTTTTGATGAAGCAAAACAATATCAACGCGGTCAGAAATTCTCATTACCCAAACGCCCCTGAGTGGTACCAGCTCTGTGATGAATATGGCCTATATGTTGTTGATGAAGCTAATATTGAAAGTCACGGTATGGGGTTTGGCAGGGATAGCCTTGCCAAAAAAAAGAAGTGGCAAGCGGCACATTTGAGCAGAATTCAGCGAATGTACCATAGAAGTAAAAACCATTGCTCTGTAATTATCTGGTCTCTAGGGAACGAAGCCGGTAATGGTATAAATTTCAAGGCAGGCTATAAATGGCTTAAAAGCAAGGATTCTTCCAGGCCCATACAATACGAACAGGCCTTTGAGGCTGCTAATACCGACATTGTTTGCCCAATGTATCCAACAGTGGACATGGTTGAAGATTATGCCAAAAACCGTGGAGACCGCCCCTATATTATGTGTGAGTTTTCACATGCAATGGGAAACAGTAATGGCAATCTTAAAGAATATTGGGATTTGGTTGACAAATACGATTGCTTGCAGGGTGGGTTTATTTGGGATTGGATGGATCAAGGGCTTGTAAATCATAAAGGCGGCAAGGCATTTTGGGCATTTGGTGGAGGTTTTGGTCCTCCGGAAACTCCAAGCGATGGAAATTTCTGCATCAATGGCTTGCTGTGGCCAGACCGTACTCCGAAACCGGTTTTGCATGAAGTTAAAGAGGTTTACAGGCCGCTAAAGCTTCACCTAAACGACAAGGAAAGAGGACTTCTTTCGCTTCAAAATGAGTACTTGTATACTCCCCTGGACGGATATTTACTGCAATGGTCTATTCATAACGAGATGGGCAGCGTACAAGAGGGAGAATTGGCCCTGAGTTTAAGTCCGAACACTAAGCAAATTATTGCGTTACCCTATACTTTTTCCACACTTGATACAAATTATACGCATTACCTGCAGCTCGCTATAATCAATCAGAAAAGAACTAGGTGGGCCGAAAAAAATCATGAAACGGTAAGGGCGCAATTTAAGTTGATCGATTCAAAAAGCGCAATAGGTTCTCAATCCCCACAACAGGCCGTCAGCATTAGAACTGATGAAAAGAGTATTGCTGTCAAAGGAAAGGGGCTGGAGCTCGCTATTGATAGTTCGACCGGCCTAATATCCTCACTTAGATCAGGGCGCCAAGAATTGCTAAAAGAATTGATTAAGCCACTGTTTTGGAGAGCTCCTACCGACAATGATTTTGGCTGGAACATGCCTAAAGAATGTGGCTATTGGAGAGAGGCAAGCACCCATCACAAACTTATTTCCCTGACACAAAACAAAAATTCGGTTACAAGTTTATTGGATCTGGGAGGGAGCGCTGCCAAATATCAGATAAGCTATGAGCTTGTAGAAGCAGGAATGCTCAAAATCACTATAGATTTCAGCGCGCAAATAAGGCTGCCCCTACTACCAAGATTGGGGCTTCATGCCGTATTGAAAGATGAATTTTCTGAACTTAAGTGGTATGGAAGAGGGCCGTTTGAAAATTATCTGGATAGAAAACAGGCCGCTCATATAGGCATCTATAAGTCAACTGTCCAAAACCAGTATGTGCCCTATATCTCACCACAAGAGAATGGTGCCCGGCAAGATTGCCGCTGGTTACAAATACAAAATAAGGAGGGCACTCAAGGTATAAAAATCCTTGCGCCAGAGCCTTTTTCATTTAGCGCCTTAGCATACAGCCCATGGCAACTCACAAGGCAAGAGCGCGATCAGGGAAATGCGTTTGATCTTCAGAAAGAAGAAGGAGTGCACCTATGCATAGATCATAGACACATGGGTCTGGGAGGGATTGACTCCTGGCTTTCAAAACCTCTAAATCAGTATCTTGTGAAGCCTGGTAATTATAAATATGTTATTTTCATAACCACCTTATAACCAAAAAAACATATGGAAAGTCAGATCTCGAGTATCGATATCGGAATTGTTATCTCATATTTCTTAATCGTTCTTTTCATCGGACTCTGGATTTCCCGAAGAACCAAAACAGGTGAAGACTTATTCTTAGGGGGGCGCACTTTTGGATGGGGAATTATTGGACTTTCACTCTTTGCCTCAAATATTTCAGGCTCAACTATTGTCGGGCTTGCGGGAGCTGCCTATACTACCGGGATTGTAAATTCTGTCTACGAATGGATGTCTGGGCTTCCGCTCATTATCGCAGCGCTTATTTTTATCCCGCTATACCTTAAAAGCAGGATCACAACTATTCCTGAATTTCTACAACTACGATACGACAGGAGATCGCAATTGTTCTTTTCTGTAATTACCATTTTCAGCACGATAGTCATAGAAACAGCAGGAGCTTTGTATGCCGGTGGACTAGTTATACAAACTTTTTTTCCAGAGTTCAGTATCTGGCAGACCTCTATCATTTTAGCCTTTGTAGCGGGTATCTATACTGCTGGTGGTGGACTAAAAGCTGTGGTCTATACCGATGCTATACAAGCTGTCATTCTTATAATAGGTTGTGGTGTAATTTCCTGGATTTTGTTTGGGCAGTTAGATTACGATTGGGGGAAGGTGGTTTCTTCCGCTCCCGAAGGTCATTTTTCTGTGGTGCAACCTTTAGATGATCCCGGACTTCCATGGCCAGGTTTGCTAATGGGGGTACCACTCCTGGGCTTTTGGTATTGGTCTACCAATCAATATATCTTTCAAAGGGTTTTGGGTGCAAAAGATATGAAACAAGCGCGTTGGGGCGTAGTATTTGCTGGTTTTCTAAAAATTATTCCGTTGTTTATCATGGTGTTTCCGGGAGCCATGGCCATTAGCCTGTACCCAGATATCGTTAATGGAGATACCGTGTTTCCTACTTTGGTGACAAAAGTGCTTCCTGTTGGTTTGGTTGGACTTGTATTGGCGGGAATCATATCGGCCATTATGTCTAGTGTAGATTCTGCCTTGAATTCGTCTTCGACCCTGCTGGTAATTGATTTTATCAAGCCCAAAAAACCGAACATCACCGAAAAAGACATCGTAAAATACGGGCGTATCGCTACGCTAAGTTTTATGGTTATTGCAGCCTTATGGGCGCCTCAAATTCAGAATTTTACCGGTTTATGGGATTATTTGCAGCAGATGTTTTCCATTATTGTTCCACCGATCGCTGTAATCTTCCTCGTTGGGGTGTTTTACAAAAGAGGAAATGGCGCAGGTGCATTCTGGACACTGGTGCTGGGGACCCTGGCCGGCATTATTTTGTTTGTTTTAGAACAACTAGACCTGTGGCATCTCCACTACACAATCAATGTTGGCATAATGGCATTATTATCTACCGTTGTATTCGTTGTAGTCAGCATCAGCACTCCGGCACCAGACATGGAGAAAATAAAGCAACTCACCTTTAGGCCTCAGTTGATCAGGGAAGGTTTTGAAGATGTTCCCTGGTATAAGAACTACCTTAACCAGATCATCGTTTTGGCACTGCTTATCTTCGGGATTTTAATTTGGTTGTGGTAATCATTATCAGGCTTCTCGTACAAAAATGCTTAAATCGGAAGTCGTAGACAGTTGCGGCCAGCATTTTTAATGAAAACAAGGTTTGTTCCTTCAAAATAAGTTTAGCTTTTTAAGACGAGGTCTTTAAAAAGTAGCTTAACTTTATTTAGGAGACCATCAAGGTTTTCACTTTGTATCTTATAAGATGGTATTTTACTTCAAGAAATCTTTTATCTGGCTTTGTCTGATTTGCTGTGTTTCCTGTGTAGATCCTGTTGAACCTGTTTTTGAATTTCGTGAAGGAGTAGTTTATATAGAGGCATTTATTGCTACATCCGAAGGCGCATCTTCCGTGACCATTTCTGAATCTGTCGAAATGGATGATAATTTTAAGTTCGAATTTGTAAGCGGGGCCACGGTTTTGTACCACAACCTAAATACCCAGGCCATTGTTCCGGTAATAGAAAATGAACTGAACTATCGGCCAGCACCAGATTTCGTAGCCGCGGAAGGAGAATCCTGGGAACTGCTTGTGACCCTGCCCGATGGGAGGCAGTATAAATCCAAACCCGAAGTCATTACGAGCCCTGTGCCCATCCGGGATATCAGAGCAACCTTCAATCCAGAATTAGACTTCAGAGAAAATCTGGATGCTTTTATTCCCGGTCATCTCATCTCAGTGGATATTGAAGACCCCGGCGATACCGACAACTTCTACTTCTGGAAATTTCGGTCTTTCGAGAATTTAGAGATCTGTGAATCTTGTACAAATCAAATATACCGGGATGGGAAGTGCGTGGAAAACGAAATAAAAACCATCACTCGCGAATACTACACAGACTATTTATGTGAGAATGCATGTTGGCAGATACGATATAATGAAAATATTAAGCTGTTTAGTGACGAGTTTACGAATGGTCGCGTGTTAAATAGACTGCCCGTGGCAGATGTGTTCTTATATACCAAAGAGGACATTGTTGTAGAACTACAACAGTTTTCACTATCGGCCAAGGCTTACGATTATTATAGAATATTGAAGGATATTGTTGATAATAATAGCGGCCTTAACGCACCGCCTCCGGCAGCTTTGGTGGGAAATATGCTTAATCCGGATGATCCTGAAGAGCTGGTGTTGGGCAGGTTCACGGCCTCGGCTACTACGACACGTTCTGTCTTTATAGATCGGACCGATATCCAGCAAGAAGCCATTGATTCCAGGAGAAATCTCAGCTTCGAATTTTGCGCTTTGGTTTGTCCGCCGATAACCTGTCTCCCGGGTTACACCGGGCCGCCTTGTCCGGTAATTCGCCAAATCGCCTGTTCTGAAACTAGCTTTCAAACCGCCGTAGAACCCCAAGGTTGGATAGAACAAGAAAATTAATGGTAGATGAACAAATGAAAATCAGAACAAACTTTCTTGTTATCCTCATTCTTCTTCTAAACAATCTTGTTTTTGCTCAGGCTCAGAATTATAAATTATCCTTTGCAATAACCGACTTAAATGCGGGATATTTTCTGGAAAATGTCCAAATATCAATTGAACCTTGCAATTGCGGCGGTGTTACTGATAAAAACGGATTCTTGTCTTTAGATCTCCCCGAAGGCACTTATACTGTTAGCATCTCCTATATTGGCTACAAAAAAATCACGCAACAAATATCCTTAAACAGCGATAGATTGCTGCGCCTGCAAATGTCTGAGCAAGAAGAGCAATTATCGGAAGTAATAGTGCGGGCAAAAAAGCTTAATGACAATATTGAATCTCCTCAAATGGGTATTGTTCAGTTAAAAGCGGAAACATTAAAAAAACTGCCTACAGCTCTTGGGGAGTTTGACGTGCTGCGCGGAATGACGCTGGTAGCAGGCGTAAATAACGCGGGTGATGTAAGCAATGGATTGTCCGTAAGGGGCGGGTCTTTAGATCAGAACCTCCTTTTATATGAACATGCGCCTATATTCAACCCAACACATATGTTTGGCCTCGTTTCAGTCTTTACTCCAGAAACCCTGTCATCTGTAGATTTGTATAGAGCCAACATCCCGTCGCGTTATGGCGGGAGGGTAGCTTCTGTGCTCGATGTTAAGGTAAAAAACCCATATGTTGACAAATTTAAACTGCGAGGAGGTATCGGAATATTGTCAAGCAGGCTTACTATGGAAACCCCAATAGTAAAGGATAAACTGATGATGCAGCTTGCCTTAAGAGGAGGTTTTACCGATTTTTTGCTTCCAATTTTTTCAGAAAGACTCAAAAATACCAAAGCAAAGTTTGGGGATGGTACCCTAAAGTTATTGTACTTACCAACTGCAAACGATCAAATTTCCTTTACTGGGTTCTACAGCAAGGATTTGTATCAATTAGACCTCATTTCCACTATCGAAAATATTAATTCTACCAGCAATAAATATGATTTTGGTATTTTAAACGGAACATTGAAATGGTTGCATGCAATAAATGACAAGGCTAACCTTAAAACCATTTTGGTAGGGAGTAGATATACCCCCAAAATAATCTTTCCTGAGCTCGAGAGCAGTAATGAAATAGTGTATGAGTCTAGCATAAATTATCTGAGCTTTATTGCGGAGTATAGCAAAAGGCCAAATGAGAAATTTGATTATTACTTGGGGCTACAGGCCAATCAATATAATGTAGGTCCCGGGAGCCTAAATCCCGGTACGGCACAAAATATTTCTCCCGTTAATTTGACCGATGAAAAAAGCTTCGAATTATCTGGTTATGGCAATTTAAACTGGTCTCCGAATGATATTCTTTCATTTTCCGGAGGATTGCGGTACAACTACTTCTTGTTGGTTGGGCCCTATACCCGGGCAACTTTCGATGAGGTTGAAGGCACCATTGTTGACACTGAGACTTTTGAAAAAGGAAGCAAAGTTTCTTCTTACGATGGTCTGGAACCCAGAATAGGCCTATCTGTAAAATTTGCCAAAAATACATCTATAAAGGCCAGTTATGCCAGGGTCTATCAATACTTGCAAAACGTATATAATACCACAACGCCTTTGCCCACTTCGCGATGGAAATCTGCAGATCCTAACATAAAACCTCAACTGGGAGATACCTACGGTTTTGGAGTATATCAAAATTTCAATAATGCCATTGAAATGAGTTTGGAAGGCTATTACAGAGATACCAAAAATGTGTTGACATATAAACCGGGCGCTGATTTTTTTCTTGAAGAGTTTTTAGAGCAAGATATTGTACAGGGTCTGGGACGAGCCTATGGTATAGAATTAAGTTTTAGCAAACCAACCGGAAGCGTCAATGGATGGCTCAACTATACCTGGTCCAGGAGTCTCCTGCGATCTATGAATGAAGAAGTCGGTGACAGAATAAATAATAACAAGTGGTTCGCTTCAGATTTTGACCGTCCGCACGTACTCAACAGCACCATTAATTTTGAGGCAGATCAGTACAATACCGTGAGCCTCAATTTTACGGGCCAGTCTGGCAGGCCTTTTACTGTGGCCAATGGCGTGGTTACCGTTGACGAGATAGATGTTCCGGTGTTTTTAGAGCGGAACAACGCCCGCCTTCCCATTTACCATCGTTTAGATTTTTCATGGAATGTACATTTTAGTAAAAGCAAAAAGAATAAACGATGGGAAAATGACTGGACCTTTACAGTATATAACGTCTACGGCCGAAAAAATCCTATTAATATTTATTACTCCCAACGGCAGAACCGTGACGAAAATTCTCAAATCTTTGGAGGCAGCCCCTTAGGGTCATTTGAACTCTCCATACTTAACAGCCCTCTATTTTCCTTGACTTATAATTTTAAGTTCCAATAAAAGGCCTGCTCTTATCTCCCAAAAATTTAAACTTTTGTACACTGCCTAATCAAGTAGGGGTGTTAGCACTATAGACCTAAATTCTACCGGCCCATGATCTCCTTGAATAAACAGCGGTCCTGGCATTGCTTCCTTATTATCCATGGCTCCACCTGTCATTCCTGGTATGTTTTGATCTTTAATGATGGTTTTGCCGTTGGCCGTTATAGTAACCCTGCGGCCTACTAAGGTAATATCGTATTCCTGCCATTCTCCGGGATCTTTGGCTACCATTTCATTAGGAGTTAGAAAGCCATAAACGCCACCAAACAACAAACTATTGGGTTCCATTCCCTTGTTGTCTGCTATCTGTATTTCATATCGGCCACGAAGGTAAATACCGCTATTACTGCCCTCAGGATAGCGGAACTCTACATGCAATTTAAAATCTTTGAACTTTTCCTTGGTATAGAGGTTTGCTCCTGGTTTTTTGTTGACTAAAATTCCGTTTTTAACAATCCACTCTCCTTCTCCCTTAAGGTCCCAGCCCTCCAGATCCTGGGCATTGAAAAGTGTTTTAGGCGAGCCCCAATTTGGGTTTTCATTATAGGCCAGTTTAGGTGCCCGTATCGCAGTCCATTCATAAGTACTTCCATCCACATAACGCATAGTACCTTTTAAGGACTCATCTGCATAGCTGCCTTGAAATGCCATGTCCATACTTCCCGGCTCCCATTGCGGTGGGATACTAAAGCTAAATGTTTCTCCTTCTAGCTTTACTTCAGAAATAGGCCTAGCGCTTCCAAAGGCAAAAACAAAGCGGCCTACCAGGGTCTTATTTCCAGATTTTTGAATTTCTAGCCAGGACGGCAACTCCTGTCCATCTTTGGACATCGTCAAATTCCAACGGCCTTCAAGTGGGTTCTGGTTCTGTGCCAAAGCCGTAGTTGAAACGATAATAAAAAGTAGGAGAGTTTTGCAGCGATGTAATTTTCTTTCCATTATAAAACTTTAAGTGATTCAATAAAATTTAAGCCATTAATATACAAAAGAGGGCTTAGTATTCCCCATTTTTAAGACAAACAACATCTCATAAGTTATTTCGGCATTGCTTTTCTGCCTAATTTAGTCCTAGAGCATAAAATACTATGGGAAAAAGAAGCTCCAAGGCATATTATATCTGGGGTCAATTTGGGCCGATTGTAATGCGAGAATTAACAGGGATCAAGGCTAAAGTAAACGCCGTTTTGGACGGCCCTCTTTTTGATGTTCACTTAACGCTTACAGGCCCCCTAAGGGGAAAAGAAACTACCCTTTTAAATCGATTTAATACCCTGCAAAACGAGCTTGGCCCTCTAGACATTAGTTTAAAGCAATATGGTATTAGTGAGAAGTTTTATGAGTCTTTGTATATAGTCGTAGAAAGATCCGATGCCTTGTTGGATTTCAAAAAAAAGATAGACAATACGTTTAAAATTAACCCAAAACCCTTTAGCCCACACATTAGTCTATTCTATGGAAAGGAATCCATAGAAAATAAAAGGGCTGTTATTTCTTCCCTCCCTGGATTTTCTTCTACGATACGCTTAAACAAGTTTTGCCTGGTGATCATAGGCGAAAATATTGATCAGTGGAAAGTTGAACGGGAGATTACACTTTGTTAGGCAAGAATTGAAACCTCAGCTCTTCGTCTCTTTATATAAACTTTCCAACACTGCTTCCAGCTCCTGAATATATTTGTGCTCCTTTGGTAAGAATTTTTTATACATTTCGACGGCCTTTTCACAGTACGTAATTGCTTTATCTTTTTCACCCAGGTTTCGGTAAGCCAATCCCAGGTTACTGTAGCTGGTAGCAATTTTAGGATGGGCCTCATTATGAAATTTTTCATCAATTGCAAGAGCCTTTTTGTAGTACTCAATGGCCTTTTCATATTCCCCTTTGTTGTTGTAAACTATCCCTATATTATTGTATCTGGTGGCAACCTTAGGATGCCCTTCTCCCAGGAATTTCTTATCAATAATTAGGGCCTTTTCGTAATAACTAATGGCCGTATCATATTCGCCTTTATTGTTGTAGGCTAAACTCATATTATTATAGCCGGTGGCTATTTTGGGATGCTCTTCTCCATGGAACTTTTTATCTATAGCAAGAGATTTTTCGTAATACCCAAGAGCTTTGTCGTATTCGCCTTTGTGGTTATATGCTAAGCCTAAATTATTATATCTGGTGGCTATTTTAGGATGTTCTGCCTCATGAAACTTCATATCTATGGCAAGGGCATTTTCATAATAGTCTATTGCCTTATCGTACTCACCTTTGTTGTTGTAAGCCAAGCCCATATTGTTGTAGCCCGTGGCAATTTTCGGATGTTCCTCCCCATAAAACTTTTTGTAAATGGGAAGTGCCTTTTCATAATAACTTATGGCCTTGTCATATTGGCCTTTGTTGTCGTAAGCCGAGCCCAAATTGTTATAGCTGGTAGCAATATCAGGATGTTCCTCCCCATGAATCTTTCTGTCAATGGCAAGTGTCTTTTCATAATAATCTATTGCCTTATCGTATTTACCCTTGGCCCGATATACTGCGCCTAAATTATTGTACCTGGTTGCAATTTTAGGATGTCCTTCTCCATGGAACTTCTTATCAATGGCAAGCGCCTTTTCATAGTAATCTATTGCCTTATCGTACTCGCCTTTGTTTCGGTAAGACAATCCCATGTTATTGTAGCTGGTAGCAATATTAGGGTGCTCATCACCATAGAACTTCTTGTCAATTGCAAGTGCCTTTTCGTAATAGTCTATAGCTTTTTCATATTCGCCTTTATTGTCATAGACTGAACCCATATTGTTGTAACTGGCGGCAATAAAAGGGTGTTCTTCTCCGCGAATTTTTTTGTCAATTTCTAACGCCTCTTCATAGTAACCAATGGCTTTGTCGTATTCTCCCTTGTAATGATACGCTAATCCAAGTTCAACCTGTAAACTCGTCAAATCAGATTTATCGGCCTTGTCGTCTTGTTCTAATTCCTGTAATGCTTTTGTAAAATATTCAATTGCCTTATCAATATGACCCAAATTTCGAAGTAGTGCTCCTGTTTCAATATTTAAGTCGAGGTTTTCGGGCTCTATCTTTATTGCAAGTTCAAAATATTGCAAGGCTTCTTTATACAGCAACTGTATTTTTTTGAGTTTTCCCAGCTCGTAAAAAAAAGATGCTGTTTCTCGGATGCTAGCCTTTGCGCTCTCCATTAAAAGCCGTTCTGCCTCCTCGTATTTACTTTCTTTTATTGCAGAAAGCGCGTCTTCTTTGAGATCATCATTCGCTATTTCCTGTGCCAGTCTTGTTTCTAATTCCTGTTTTTCTTTTGCCTGTTGCTCCCTAATTTCTTTGTTTTCGTTGAGTTTCTTCAGTAGTTTATTGTTTTCCTTTTCTAAAGCCTTCAGCCTGGTTTTGGCAGATTTGTCCTTAGATGTGGCTAACTGGCCTTTTAGTTCGTTAATTTCTTCCTGTTTTTCGCTAACGATATTCAAAAGTGTCATGACCTCATTAGACAACGGTGCCTTATCTGCATTTGATTTTAAAGGAAATTTCTCTGCGAGGTATTTATGTAAATTGTCTTTTAGGAATTCACCAAATTCGGGAAGCGAGTGATAATCCTTATAAAGGACAGTTTCATTCATGCTTTTCTTGAAATCGAGCAATTCTCCGAATTTGGTATTGGCCGCTTTATCTTCTGGTGAAAATCCCTTTTTGAAGTATACAAAAAGCTGCTTCTTTAAGATATTAGCCAGCTCAAACTCCTCCTTTGTGAATTTTCCTATTCTGGAATAAAACACAAAAATGCAGAGGGCGCTTTCTTCCAATAAAGGGTTGATTGCTTCTTGAATGCCTTTAAAATCAGGATAGTTGCCATGGTGAATATCATACTCCCACTCAACAGGCTCCAGGTGCAGATGCTTATGGCTCTTATTCACCTGGTTTAAATGAAGAATACATTCTTTTCTTTCTTCCTTTACTTCAGCAGAAGAAGCAACAAATATTTTAACTTTTGTCGTGGTCAAAACAAATTGTCAGTTTGTTGATATAACGAAAATTTATCCTATCGTCTTAGTAATATTCCCGCATTAGAAAGCGCTTTAACGCAAAAGAGATTTTGCGGTTGTCCTACATTAACAACTAATTTACGTATTTAACTACATAGGTTCATAGAATTGTAGGAATTTTAGCATGCCTACCATTAACATTTGTGAGATAAAACCGTTACTTTCCGGGTTTTTCTCTTTTACTGCATTTTTCTCGGGCCAATTCATGGTCTTATGCCCGGGCCTGTGTACATTTAAAGCATCATTTAATTTAAAATCAAAAAAATGGGTCGATCCGGGTCAATACAATTGTTTGCGCTTCTTTTTTTAGGATTCGCGCTTTTTTCGTGTAAGCAAAAGAGCGAAGCAGAACAGCCAGCAACAGAAAAAGAACAAATTGAAATCACTGAGATGGAAAAAAAAGATAAGGTCTTGCGGCATGTTGTAATTTTTAAGTTCAAGGATGAATCTAGTCAAAGCGATGTTGATAAGCTCAATGATGCTTTTAATGCGCTACCAGAGGCCATCCCGGTAATCCAGGACTTTGAATGGGGTCTTAACGACAGTCCGGAGGACTTTCATCAGGGCTTTACCCATTGTTATCTCCTAACTTTTAATTCTGAACAGGACAGGGATTCTGTGTATACTCCACATCCGGCGCATAAAGCTTTTGTAGAAAGTCTCGGGCCGCATTTAGAAAAGGTATTTGTGGTGGATTACTGGACGAATCCTTAAAAAAGCACAACAACGCTCAGGTATTGATGTTGGACGGATTGAACATGGGAAAAGAACATCGACCACAAGTTCTTATTTCTTGATTTCTATCGTAAATACTGCTGGCTTTTTTTTAAAGCTACCTAGACCTTGCTGGGTAGCACACCAAATTTTTCTTTAAAGCTTTTGGTGAAATACGACATATTGGAGAACCCGACAGAATAAGCAACCTCTGAGACCGAACCCACCTTTTGTTTCAACATGGTTTTGGCCTTTTTTAGGCGGATCTCATTTACTAATTGCCCCGCACTTTTGTTGGTAAGAGCCTTTAACTTTCGGTGCAATTGTGCCCTGCTAAAACCTACTTTAGAGGCTATGTCTTCCACAGAAAGCAACTCATTGTCAATATTGTCCTTGATAATTTTGACCACTTTCTGCAGAAAAGTGTCATCTACCGAACTTAGGTTCAAATCCGATATGGCAACCAAATCTAGCGACTGAAGATGTGACCAGATCTTTTTGCGGGCTTCAATTAAATTTTTGGTGCGTAGAAGCAATTCATCGGCATTAAAAGGTTTGGTCAGATAGGCATCTGCGCCCTGGGTAAGCCCTGCAATTTTGTTAGATTCCCCAGCTTTGGCGGTTAACATGATTATTGGTATGTGGCTTGTCTTTACATTATTTTTTAGCGAACTGCACAGTTCATAACCATCTTTTTTGGGCATCATTACATCACTGATGATCAAATCTGGGATATGTTCAAAGGCCATGCGCTCTCCTTGTAATCCATCATTGGCGGTAATTAACTTATATCGATGTTCTAAAATTTCAGAAATAAAGCCTTGTAAGTCCTGGTTGTCTTCTACCAACAGAACAACTTCTTCTTGATTTTGGTTAATTTTCGATCCCGTAGTTGCGCTTTCTGTTGCAGCCATAGGAGTATTCTCAAACCCTGAAATAGAAGGAGTGTCTTTTTCGATTTGAACGGATTGCGGAAGCTCTTCAAGCCGGATGGGAAGCCTAACTTTGAAGGTGGTACCACGGCCTTTTTCGCTGTGCACACTAATTTGTCCGTTATGAAGATCTACCAACTCTTTTGTTAAGGCCAAACCTATGCCAGAACCCTTAGTTTCGGTACCTTCCACCCGATAAAACCGATCAAAAATACGGTCGATTTCCTTTTTCTTCAAACCATTACCCGTATCGCTAATTTCAATAGAGATGTTCTTATCGCTATGTGCAACATCCACGCTAACAGCACCCCCCGGTGAGGTGTACTTGAAGGCATTAGAAAGTAGGTTGTTGACTATCTTTTCCAGTTTGTCCCTATCGTAGTAGGCCGCTACCGGTTCTTCTGAAAAATGGGTATTCAAACTGATATTTTCGCGTTCCGCAAGGCTTTCAAACGAGAAAACATGCGATCTAAGAAATTGAATTAAACCTCCCCTGGTCAAATTTAAGTACAGATTGCCACTTTCAATTTTTGACAGGTCTAATAGTTGGTCAACCAACATCTGAAGTCGTAGCGCATTCTTTTTAATTACACCAAAGGCTTTATTGGACAATATAACGGATTTATCATGCTTGTCTCCAGATGATTTTCTGGCTTGTTGCAAGGGTCCGTTTATAAGCGTTAAAGGGGTTCTGAACTCATGACTTATATTGGCAAAAAAGCGTGTTTTTACCTCGTCCAAATCTTTCATTCGTTGAATTTCGGCCAAAGAGCGTGTAGCATTTAGCCTTTCAAGCTGATTTTGCTGGTTTATCTTTTGGCTGCGATAGGATATCCCGAAGGAATAAATGATAATCTGTAAGAAAATGCCCGTGCTGTATGGATCTATTCGAAATGGAGGTCGCATTATTCCCATGGACCACAAAGTGCCAATGATCAAAAATATGCTGGCAATTAAGGAGCCTATACCAAAATAACGGGCAAAAAGGTTTTTTTTAAAGCATAGAATAATAGATAATACGAGGCTGCCAATGGTGTACACATTCAAAAACTGATAGTGAACGCTGGGCCCTGTATAATGGACCTTCGGTTTAAAAAAGATCACATAAAGCGTCATAAAAACAATTTCAATCAATATGAAAAATGCCAGGCCCAGAATGTATTTGTCTAGTTTCGGGAACTTTTGTTTGGAACCGATAAAAGAGCGGCCAAAGAACCAGAAAGTAAAAAAGATTCCATTGGCAATGAACATCCAAAAAGGAAAGCGGAAGGTTTGCAAGGCTCCAATTAGTAAGCCGTTTGCCATTGCCTGAGTAAGGGTACAGAAAAAAAGCCACAGCGAGAACCAGAAATATACGGGTTCTTTTAGATAGATGTATTGCAATAAAAAGAACAGAAAAACTATAAATGTCACCCCGAGCATAAAGGTGTTAAAAGCGTTGTTGAATTGATAGATTTGGTGATAGTATGGTTGTTTTGGGCTTCTAGCGCTTAAGTTAAAGTAAGCCGGGTAGCCAAAGCTGTTGCCCTCCGCCCTTATAATAAGTGTGACGGTTGTATCAAAAGGGAGTTCTTGTAAGCTGATGCTATTCAAGACCCAGTTACTATTTGTAGCTCGTTCTTTCTTTGGATATTCTACCCCTGTTTTCTGGTGAAATATCAGTTTATTCCTGGCATAGGCGTACACATCAACTTTCCCGTTGCTCTTGGTCCATGCAGGCGGGCCAATCATCTTATCCTCAAAATGCAGGGTCCAGCCTGATAGTGTATCGAGTGCTTTTAGTTTCAGTTTACCCCAGTAAGTCACATCGTTATCAAGAAGACGTGGTAATTTATCTCCTTTGGTATAGTGCAGCACACTGTCCTGAAGCAGGTATTCGGCAGTAAATTGATCTGTACTATCTACAAATACCTGTAAATACTCATTCAAATCATGAACTGGATATTTCGGGTCAATTGTATAGAGTTCTTGCCCTAGTGCCCAATTCGCAAAAAGCAGAGAAATCGCTATGTAGTATAGTTTGGCTTTCATTCTTTACAACTAAAAAGGTAATGAAATTTCCTTTGGGCCTCTATGGCATGCTAAGTTCGATGGTATTGTTCTTACGGGCTAACACCTATGTCTTATGAAATAACACTTTTGTTGCCTTTACAAAAGTTTGAGACAAAACAACCATAAACTGCAACACAGCTATCATTTCTATCTGACACCTTAAGATAGCTTTGTCTTAAAGAATGAAGCATATCGACTTATAGTTTAATTAAAGCTAAGCACAATGAACAGGAAAAAATTTTTAATACAATTGGGAGGCACAGGTTTGCTGGCAATACTTCCGCTTAAGGCCATCTATGCCGCAAACCAGAAGATATTCATCGCAGTCAGTAAAGTAAAAGAGAAAATTGTTCGTGCCAATGAGGGCACTGAACTGAGAATATTTGGTAATCCGCAGCAGCAGAAGGTAGTGGGGGCAGATACAGAGAATCAAATTTTTGAGTGGATTGATGATCTTAAGCCAGGATCTGGTATACCTCCGCATATACATACCAAAGAAGATGAAATCTTTAGGGTGCTAAGCGGACAAGTGGAAATTATGGTTGACAGCAAAACTACCATTCTAAAGGAAGGAGATATGGCCTACGCACCCAAAAATATTGTCCATTCCTGGAAAGTAGTTGGTGACCAAAAGGCAAAGATGTGGGTCAGTGCCTTTCCTTCCGGCATGGAACATATGTTTCAAGAACTGCATGATATGCCCCCAGGCAAACCCGATTTTGATACGGTGGCCAAAATATGTGTGAGGTACGGAATAAAGTTCGTGTAAGAGACGATAAGTAATAAATTAAACAAGTATATCATGAAAAAACACAATTATTTTAAGGTAGTTATAGGATTATCATTAGCAGTTTCTATTTGGAGCTGTAGTAATGATGACAGTAATGATACCCCAGAATTAGAGGCTTGGGAAATGGAAGTTGAGCAGTTAAGGTCTGTAACTTCACAGTATATGGATTTTGATGTTGCAGAAAGCGAGGGACGCATAGATGTTTCGGGTTATGTGCCCAATATGGGTCATCATTACTTGAACCCGGCTTTGGCAGATGGAACCTTTGAGTTAGCCAAACCGGAGATCATTTTATATGTGCCAGACGAAAATGGCGCGATGCAGATGGTGGCCGTCGAATATTCTATTATTCCGGAAAATCCTGATAACCCAGGAAATCCGCCCGAAGGCTTTACAGGAGATCAGGATGTTTGGCATTTTAACGAAATGGTAGGGCAATGGCAATTGCATGTATGGACAATCATGGAAAACCCGGATGGTATATTTGCACCTTTTAACCCCGCTATAGGAGACTAGAGATGTATTTGAATTAGCGATTTAAAATCAAAAACCCACACCATATGGTGCGGGTTTTCTGTTTGATGTGGTCCCACCCCGCCTTCCTTTCAATACGGCGGACAAGTTGGGTTCGTGCGCTCCACGCACGGACCAGAGAAGTCCAGCTTCTGCAAATGCAAGCCCTCTTTGCCAGCGAACTGTCTACTGCTCACTGTTTACGACCACCTGGGTTCGTGCGTTGCACGCACGGACCAGAGAAGCTCCACTGCTGCAAATAGAAAACCGTGATTTGCTGGCGCAGATCACATGTTTTCATTTCCCTTCAGAGATCTCAGACAAGCCTGGCCTCTTTCAGGAAATGAAAAACCCTGACGAAATCGTCAGGGTTTTCTGCTTGATGTGGTCCCACCTGGGCTCGAACCAGGGACCCCCTGATTATGAGTCAGGTGCTCTAACCAACTGAGCTATAGGACCGGTTGCTTAAAATTTCAGATTCCAAAACCCAAATTCCAAAGGATACTTGAAAAATGAACTTAGAAGGGTGCAAAATTAGCACTTATTTTACTTGTCAGCAAACAATTTATATCCTCCGTAGCTTTAGCCAAGGAGGAACTGATTACTGTTTATTACTTATTGCCCACTGTCATCTCTCTCCTGGCACAATTCCACCAAAACACTATTAGCCGTCTTTGGATGAACAAAAGCCACCAGTTTATTATCTGCTCCGCGTTTTGGCTCTTCATTAAGCAGTACAAAGCCTTCAGCTTCCAACCGCTTCATTTCTGCCTTGATATCATCTACCGCAAAAGCAATATGATGAATTCCTTCTCCTTTCTTATCTATAAACTTAGCGATAGGACTACTTTCATTTGTTGCTTCTAAAAGCTCTATTTTATTGGGGCCTGATTGAAAAAAGGAAGTTTTTACACCCTCCGAGGCTACCTCTTCTATTTTGTAATGTGCTTTGCCCAAAAGTTTTTCGAACAGCGTATTTGAAGCCTCTAAATCTTTTACAGCTATGCCAATGTGTTCAATTTTATTCATTCTTGTTTGTTTTTAGAAAGAAGTTTTGATCCCTCCAACTAATCCTTCAAAATTACAATTTTGAGTGGAAGAAATGCTCTTTTTCCGTAGTGTAGTGAGCCTGAACGTAAAGAATTATTGAAGCCTTGGAAATAATTCAGGTCAGGCGAACGGTTTTTAAATCTTCTGATTTAAAAAACACCTAGTGAAAAAGTGTACTTTCTTTGCTTCGTTTCTTTGTACAAGCAAAGAAATGAAGAGAAGACAGTTTGGGCAAACAAAAGAAATGAAAAAACCACAAACTAGGGTTTCACTGATTTTGTAAGTACCTTTGCATCATGGAGACGCAAAGACAGAAAAAGATCGCTGGGGTTTTGCAAAAAGACCTGGCCGATATTTTGCAAAGAGCTGCCACAGATGGCGGCCTGCAGGGTACAATTATTTCTGTTTCCAAGGTTTCGGTAACTACAGACCTCTCAATTGCCAAAGTCTATGTAAGTATCTTTCCAACAGATAAAACCAAGGAGTTATTAGAGGGCATTAGGTCTAACCAGCCTTTGATAAAGCACGAACTTGCAAGGAGAACCAGAAATCAGCTTCGCAGAATCCCGGAACTTTCCTTTTATCTGGATGATTCTCTTGACTATATAGATAAAATAGACCAATCTCTCAAAGGTGGTGATAACCCAATAGACCAACCCGATCTTCTCCCAAGAAGAAAAAAATCGTAGTTTTTTTCTTTGAATTTTCCGGCCTACATAGCAAAAAGATACCTTCGCTCTAAAAGCAGCCAAAATGTAGTTAACATTATCAATTTTGTTACTTTTTTGGTTATCGTTATTGGCTCCGGCGCTTTGTTTATTGTGCTTTCTGGCTTTGACGGACTCAAAACTTTTAGCCTATCATTTACAAACACCTTTGATCCCGATTTAAAAGCTACGGCTGCCTATGGAAAATCGTACTCCCTCAGTCCGGACCAGGAACAAGCCCTGGGAGAAATAGAGGGAGTCGCTTCCTTTTCTAAAGAATTGGAAGAACGGGTGTACCTGACGCATAGGCAAAAAAGCCATATTGCCGACATCAAGGGGGTTGATGTTAATTATATTCAGACCACCGGAGTGGATAGTACCATATACCTTGGTTCCTGGGGTATAGATGCGCAGCAGGCAGTAGCTGGGATAGAAATTGCCAATCTACTGGGAATGGCAGTACAGGATTATCGAAGTCCAATGCTCATTTTAGCCCCAAAGCCAGGCAAAGGCTCCTTGGGCTCTAACGCCCTTGGAGGTGAACTCTACAATCAACTCTCTGTAGTCTTATCAGGCGTTTATGCCATAGAGGAGAACCTGGATAGAAAATATGTGTTTACAGACCTTGCCTTGGTGCAGGCCTTGCTTGAAAAAGACAGTACCACAATTTCTGGAGTGAATTTTAAATTAGCTCCCTCTGCAGATCAGGAGGAGGTTCGCGACAAAATTTCAGAAGTCCTTGGAGATGTTGTCCTGGTACAAAACCGGCAGCAACTTAATAGTACACTACATCGGATGCTCAATTCTGAAAATCTGGCCGCTTATCTAATTTTTACCCTGGTCATTATTATTGCCCTTTTTAATGTAGCCGGGGCCATTATAATGATGATCTTAGACAAGCAGCAAAACTCCAAAACCCTTTTTAGCCTTGGTTCTACCATAAAAGAGCTACGTCGTATTTATTTTTTTCAGGGTGTGATCGTCACCAGTTTTGGTGGCCTTATTGGTGTGCTTGTGGCATCTTTACTCATTTGGTCGCAACTCGCCTTCGGATGGTTTAAAATAACACCATCACTTCCCTGGCCAGTAGAATTTAGTATTATGAACGTGTTTATTGTTTTGGCAACCATTGTAGTTCTTGGAATTGTCGCAGCCAAAATTGCCAGTAGCCGGGTAAACAGGAAGCTTCTTACCAGCTAGGCAAAAACGTGATCCCCAAACTTTTCCAATACCTCGTCAAAAGCCGCGAAAACATCTTTAGACTCGTCGCTGGTCACCATTTTCATCCGGTATTCCTTAAAATTAGGAATGCCTTTAAAATAGTTGGTATAATGCCTTCTGGTCTCAAAAACGCCCAGCCTTTCACCCTTCCAGTCTATGGCCATTTGCAAGTGTCGCCGTGCTGCTGTTACCCGTTCCTCCATGCTAGGCGCGCTTAGGTGTTTTCCGGTAGCCAAAAAGTGTTTGACCTCTTTAAAAAACCAGGGATACCCAATACTGGCTCTTCCAATCATAGCCCCATCTAGTCCAAAATCGTCTCGCATGCGTTTTGCGGCTTCAGGAGAATCCACATCGCCATTGCCAAAAACCGGAATATGCATTCTGGGATTATTCTTTACCTCAGCTATCGGCTCCCAATTCGCCTGCCCCTTATACATTTGAACCCGGGTACGCCCGTGAATTGCGATAGATTTGCACCCTACATCCTGCAATCTTTCGGCCACCTCAACGATCTTGATAGATTCGTGATCCCAACCCAATCTGGTTTTAACTGTAACCGGAAGCTTTGTGTGTTTTACCATGGCTTCCGTAAGCTTTACCATCATTGGGATGTCGCGCAAAATTCCCGCTCCGGCGCCCTTGCTCACCACTTTTTTTACTGGGCATCCAAAATTAATATCAATAATATCAGGGTTAGACTTCTCAACGATCTCTACAGACCGTAGCATGGAATCCAGGTTGGCTCCGAAAATCTGGATGCCAACAGGCCTTTCCTTCTCATAGATATCCAGTTTCATAACACTTTTGGCAGCATCCCGGATCAGGCCTTCAGAAGAAATGAACTCGGTATAGACCACATCGGCCCCTTGTTCCTTGCAAAGCGCACGGAAGGGTGGATCGCTTACATCTTCCATAGGTGCAAGAAGTAAAGGAAAATCAGGAAGTTCTATGTTCGCTATCTTAACCAAAACCTTTATCTTTTTTGGGCTTGCAAAATTACGGAAAAATCAGAAAGTAACCTCAGCACTAAGTTTTTTACCTTCCCGTTCCACGATCACGGTTGTCGAATTCCCTTCTTCAAAAGCCGAAAGAGCGCGCATATAGCTCATCATATCCACTACAGTACTATCACCCAATTGAATTACCACATCACCTTTAAGCAATCCGGCTCGCTGAGCTGGTTTCTCTTCGCTGATGCCATCAATCCGCATCCCTTTCCCGTCAAATAAATAATCTGGAATAACCCCAAGAGCAACTTTAAAACGGGGTACTTCTTCACTTTCATTCTTTGTAGTCCTAAACACTAGTTTCTCATTATCATCCAGGTCGGTAACAATAGCGAGAATATAATCGCTAATAGCCCGCATTCCCTCATAATTTAGTTTAGCTGAATCATCTGAAGGCTTGTGGTAATCTTCATGCTGCCCGGTAAAAAAATGTAGGGCCGGAATATTCTGTAAATAAAAAGAAGTGTGATCCGATGGCCCAATGCCAGATTCCTTGAGTACCAGTTTAAAGCCGGGGTTTTGAGAACGCAATACCTGGTTCCAAATTGGGGAGGTGCCTGTACCACTTATGGAGAGCGTTCTTTCTTCCCGTAACCTTCCTACCATATCCAGGTTAATCATATAACTGACTTCTTCCAGCTTGACTGTCGCATTTTTAGAAAAGAAGTTAGAGCCCAATAGGCCCAGCTCCTCGCCTGAAAAAGCAATAAACAGATAGTTATGTACAGCCTTTTTAGACTTTAAGTGCTCCGCCAGATGCAACATAATGGCAACCCCACTGGCATTGTCATCCGCGCCATTATGAATAGCCGGGTCTCCGCGATGCAGTGATCCGTCTCCACCAAGCCCTAAATGGTCATAATGCGCTCCTATCACAACGGTTTTCTTCGCTTGGTTATCAATAAACCCAATGACATTGGTGCCTGTTATCGTACTATCGCCTCCGCTCGAATAAGAAATTTGCTGATGTGGGTCTGTTCTTGGTTTAAAAGAAAAAGTTTGAAAATAGGTCCCGGCGTTTCCCTTGGGTGCTAAGCCCAAGGCAGCCATTCGCCCTTTAATATAGGCCGCAGCCTCTAACTCACCCTTGGTTCCTGTTTCTCTTCCAGAAAGTTCATCACTGGCCAGAAAAGAAACATCTTCCTGAAGACTAATCTTCTTAACAGGGGCCTCCTTGCAGCAAAAAAACAGCAGCAGAAAAGCACATAAAAGGCATCTATTCATCATATTTGTCCGAAATTTATTCAAAACTAAGCATCCTATGAGAACTTTAGTGTTTCTATCGCTCCTAATTGCCGTCGTTAGTTGCAAGGAAGAATCAAAAAAAGACTTGCCTGCCGCAGAGGAAACAGTTTCTCTAATGGCGGGTTCAGACACCTTGATCTACCCCGAAGAAAAATACTTTAAGTCGATAAGGCAAGTCACCTTTGGTGGCGATAACGCAGAGGCATATTGGAGTTTTGATGATAGCAGGCTCATCTTTCAATCAAACAACGAAAAATGGGGGCTCAACTGTGATCAAATGTTTCTAATAGAGGCCGATGCCATTTTAGACAGTACTAAACCCCCTATGATTAGCACGGGTATGGGGAGAACAACCTGTGCCTACTTTCTTCCTGATAACGAGCATTTCGTATATGGATCTACTCATTTGGCAGACAAAGAATGCCCCGAGGTACCCCTTAGAAAGAATGGAAAGTATGTTTGGCCTGTCTACGATTCTTTCGACATATTTGTGGCCGATCTCGAGGGAAACATCGTTAACCAACTCACCAATGAACCGGGATATGATGCAGAGGCTACGGTATCTCCTAAAGGCGATAAAATGGTATTCACCTCTATGCGCAGTGGCGATCTCGAATTGTATACGATGAATTTGGATGGCTCTGAGGTCTATCAGGTGACCAACACCCTGGGTTATGATGGTGGTGCTTTTTTCTCTCCTGACGGAAGTAAACTCATATTTAGGGCATCTAGGCCTCAAACCGAAGCAGAGATAGCAGAGTACAAAGAGTTGCTCTCACAGGGTTTGGTACAACCCACAGAAATGGAGCTTTTTATATGTAATGCTGATGGTAGCGATTTAAAACAGCTCACTTTTTTAGGAAATGCCAACTGGAGCCCCTTTTTTCATCCCTCAGGCGAAAAGATTTTATTTTCCAGCAATTTTGAAGCGGAAAAGGGGTTTCCGTTTAATCTTTACTTTATCGATATTGATGGTAAAAACCTGGAACGGGTAACTCATGGTGAAACCTTTGACGCCTTTCCCGTATTTTCTAATAATGGCAAATACCTGGCTTTTTCAAGTAATAGGAACAACGGTGGTACCAGAGACACGAATTTGTTTATAGCCGAGTGGCAAGAATAAGTTTAATTAGGCGTATCTTTGCCCCCTCATTTAAAGCGAACTAAGAAGGACTGAAACGAGATTGGCATCTATGAAACACATTCGCAATTTTTGCATCATTGCCCATATTGATCACGGCAAAAGTACCCTCGCAGATCGGTTGTTAGATCATACGGGTTCCGTGACTGAGCGTGAAAAGCAGGATCAGTTGCTAGACAATATGGATCTGGAGCGAGAGCGCGGTATTACAATTAAAAGCCATGCCGTCCAGATGGAATATGAGTATGAGGGCGAAACGTATATCCTTAACCTTATTGATACTCCCGGGCACGTTGATTTTTCTTATGAAGTATCCAGGTCAATAGCCGCTTGTGAAGGTGCCCTGCTCGTTGTAGATGCCGCCCAGAGCATTCAGGCACAAACCATTTCTAACTTGTATTTGGCGCTTGAAAACGACCTGGAAATCATTCCTGTTCTCAATAAAGTGGATCTTCCCAGTGCAAATCCTGAAGAAGTAACAGATGATATCGTAGATCTGTTGGGCTGCAAACCCGAAGAGGTTATTCCGGCAAGTGCCAAAACAGGCATTGGCATTGAAGACATCTTGAACGCCATAATTGAACGCATCCCGGCACCCGAAGGTGAGCCCAATGAACCACTTCAGGCATTGGTGTTCGACTCTGTTTACAACCCTTTCAGGGGTGTTGAAACCTATTTTAGGGTCAAAAACGGGGCAATTAGAAAAGGACAAAAAATAAAATTTGTAGCCACAGGAAAGGACTATTTTGCCGATGAAGTGGGTACCCTGAAACTCACACAGTTTCCTAAACAGGAGATCAAAACCGGAGATGTTGGTTATTTGATCACGGGTATCAAAGATGCACGTGAAGTAAAAGTAGGGGATACCATTACAGATGCCAAAACTCCTACCCAAAATGCGATTGCAGGTTTTGAAGATGTAAAACCCATGGTATTTGCAGGGATTTACCCTGTAGAAACCGAAGATTTTGAAGAATTGCGCTCTTCCATGGAAAAGCTGCAGTTGAATGATGCTTCCCTTGTTTTTACTCCTGAAAGTAGTGCAGCTTTGGGGTTTGGGTTTCGTTGTGGTTTCCTTGGGATGTTGCATATGGAAATCATCCAAGAACGTCTGGAACGAGAATTCGATATGACGGTCATAACAACCGTGCCTAACGTAAGTTATCATGCCTTTACGACCAAAGACCCTGAAATTCCCTTAATTGTAAATAACCCATCGGACTTACCGGATCCTTCCACTGTTGCCCGTGTAGAGGAGCCCTATATCAAAGCTACCATTATTACCAAGGCCGATTTTGTTGGGAATGTGATGTCTTTATGTATTGAAAAACGCGGACAGATTACCAATCAAACTTATTTGACCACGGAGCGGGTTGAACTAAATTTCGATATGCCTTTGGCTGAGATCGTCTTTGATTTCTACGATCGCTTAAAAACCGTTTCCAAGGGATACGCCTCCTTTGACTATGCGCCTATTGGAATGCGGGTCTCTAAGTTGGTTAGAGTAGATATTTTATTGAACGCGCAGCCTGTTGATGCACTTTCCGCTCTTATTCATTTTGATAATGCTCAGACAATTGGCAAAAAAATGTGCGAAAAACTCAAAGAGTTGATCCCTAGACAACAGTTTGATATCCCAATCCAGGCGGCCATCGGCTCTAAGATCATCTCGCGCGAAACCATTAAAGCATTGAGAAAAGATGTAACGGCCAAATGTTACGGAGGAGATATCTCCAGAAAAAGAAAGCTCTTAGAGAAGCAAAAGAAAGGGAAAAAACGAATGCGCCAGGTAGGGAATGTAGAAATCCCTCAGCAAGCTTTTATGGCGGTACTCAAGCTCAATGATTAAGGTATAAGTCCGTATTAATCTGCTTCATTTACTTACATTTTTTGCAGGTAAGTAAGAAATATTTTAATTTGAGGGTCTAAACCAATTAATTGCTCGCAAGAGTTCTCCGAACCAAATGACCACGTATATTGCCCAGTTTACGGCCAGGCATCGTATTATCCAAATTGAACAAAGCTCCATTTTTATCTGGAGGCAAGAAGGAGGAGAGATAGATGAAGCATTGCTGGCCGACAAGATCAAACGAGAATCGTCAGTTTATTTCTATCAGCTAGTTGCTGGTAAGGGTTATGAGATTGACCTGGATGATCTGTCTGTTACGGTATGGAAAAGTGAGCCCTTTAAAGGGTGATCCATTTTGTATTATTCTGATGAAATTCCGTTGATCACTTTGTCTTCATCAAGCATTTTGCCAAGATATACCAATTGGTGTTTTTTGGAAAAATCCCCTATCTCGGGCCCATTGGATGATATGATCTGTAGATCCCCGCTGGGGGTTTTGATAAATAAAGGCACAATATCATCATCATTTCTGGTCATTTCCAAAAGTTGTTCGTATTGGTCTTTGTTTTTTATCGCAATTTCATGAATAGCGGGATACTTGTTTGTCGCGTCTGTGAGTTTCATAAAATCATCCGTATGTGAAAAAAGACCTTCCTGAGGATTGTTTCCTGCGTCATTTATCTCTTCTTCACTGATCAGGCGGAAGGCGCCATTTTCGCCAAACTGTCTTTCAAATTTGTTAATGGCATACCTATTAATATCCGAGTTTCCAGTGAGCGCCATAAGGTATCCAACATCATTTAGTTCAATATTGTCAGAAAGGGTGTCTGAGTAGATGTTTGCATTGATAGCCTCAAGACCCAAATTTTTAGCCTTTTGCACATTGTTCGGGTTGTTGTCAATTAACACTACGTGCCGGTTATTCTTGTGTAAGTAGTTTGCTATGAGTCTTGAAAATTTGGAAGCACCCACAATTAATATCCCTTCCGATTTCTTTAAGAAAACACCAATCCATTTTGCCAAATACCTGGCAGTGGTGGCATTCAACAAAACCGTTCCCAAAACGATCATAAATACCAGGGGCGTAATATACTCGGCCCCGGGCTCTCCTTTCAGCAACAGCTTAGACCCAAAGAGTGAAGCGATACCTGCAGCTACAATACCTCTGGGACCTACCCAGCTGACAAAGAGCCGCTCATTGAATTTTAAACCAGATCCCATTGTGCTCAAAAAGACCCCCAGCGGCCTAACAAGAAAAACCACTACCAGAAATAAATAAGCGGTATTCCAATTATAGATCAGCTCCATGTCGCTAATGTTGATGTTGGCCGCCAGTAATATAAATAGAATGGAGATCAGTAAAACGCTCAGGGATTCCTTAAAATACAGTAGTTCTTTGATATTTGGCAAATCCATATTTCCCAGTACCATTCCCATAACAACTACTGCCAGAAGACCAGATTCGTGAGCAAAAATATCCGACTCTACAAACACAAGAAGCACCACGGAAAGCGATACCACGTTGAGTAGGTAATGTGGAATGAAATTCTTTTTTATGGCAAATGCAAGCGCATGAGCAAAGGTGAAACCAAAGGTAAATCCAAATAAAAGTATTTTCCCGAATTCTATGAGTGCGGTTTGGGTATAGGCCTGGCCTTCACCAACACTGATAAATTCAAACACCAATACAGCTACGAGAGCTCCAATCGGATCAATAAGTATCCCCTCCCATTTCAAGACAGCAGAAACGTCTTTTTTTAATGGAATATTTCTAAGAATCGGAGTAATTACTGTTGGCCCTGTGACGATGATCAAGGCTGAAAACAAAAAAGACATCTGCCAGCTGAGGTCAAAAATAAAATGGGCCGCAATCCCAGCTGTAAAAAAGGTGACCAGGGTACCTACGGTAATCAGTTTTGTAATCACCGGCCCTACATTCTGAATTTCGGAGCGTTTTAGGGTAAGGCCTCCTTCGAAAAGAATAATGCTGATAGCCAGGGAAACGAAATAATAGAGTCCTTCGCCAGGGAAAAGTCCTTTCTCACCATCCCAAATTGGTTCAATGAGCTTGCTGCCATCTTCAGTAAAAAGAGTAGCAATTGGCCCCACCAGAAGTCCGATAAGTATTAGGGGGAGTATGGCAGGCAGTTTCAGTCGCCATGCCATCCATTGCGCCAAAATTCCCAAGATAATAATCCCTGCCAGTTCTAGCATTCCACTTTTTTGGGAAAAATACATTATTTATTTTAGAAATAGGTACAGCCGGGAGCAAGATCTTAAGCTGGTGCAGATGCCTCATTTTCTCCTAAAAGAAAAGCCCGAACTCCTTAAAAATCAACACAAGGAATTGTTAAAAATTGATGTCAGGGACGGGCTATCCCTTTTGCTTTTCTTATTTTGCACCTTCTTTTGTAATAGGTAATGACCTTATACCCTGTTGAAACCGGAAATTTTAAGTTAGACGGAGGAGCCATGTTTGGTGTGGTTCCAAAATCGCTTTGGACAAAAACCAACCCCTCTGACGCCAACAATATGATTGATATAGCGGCCAGAAGCCTTCTAATAGAAGATGGGGGCCGACTAATTCTAATTGATACCGGATTGGGAAATAAGCAGTCAGAAAAGTTTTTTAACTACTATTATAGATGGGGAAACCATTCAATTGATAAGTCGTTGAAGGCCATTGGTTTTCACCGGGATGACGTGACAGATGTTTTTATGACCCATTTGCATTTTGACCATTGTGGAGGAAGCGTACAATGGAACAAAGATAGAACGGGCTATGAGCCCGCCTTTAAAAATGCCGTTTTCTGGACCAATAAAGAGCACTGGGAATGGGCGACGAATCCAAATTCCCGAGAAAAAGCCTCTTTTCTGAAAGAAAATTTAATGCCTATGCAAGAAAGTGGTCAGTTGCGTTTTGTTGAGCGGTCTGGGCAAGAACTTACGAAAGTGGCAGAACTAGGCTTCGAAATTCTATTTGTTGATGGCCATACAGAAAAGCAAATGATCCCACATATTACTTACAAGGGAAAAACTCTGGTCTTTATGGCAGATCTGGTGCCTACAGCAGGTCACATTCCTGTTCCATTCGTTATGGGATATGACACTCGCCCTTTACTCACTCTTGAAGAAAAATTCAAATTCCTCCAAACTGCCGAAGAAAAGGGATATTTTCTATTTATGGAGCACGATGCCCACAATGAAATTTGCACTTTGAAGCCTACTGAAAAGGGAATAAGGCATGATAAAACCTATACTTTCAATGAGATCTTTAATTAAAATACTTTTCGGTATTTTTTTGTGTTTAGTGGGGGCTTCCTGTGTAGAAGACCAAAAAAGAAGTGAAGATTTTACAGCGGAAAACATTTTTACGAAAGGTGTTGAAGGCCCGGCCGTTGACAAAGAGGGAAACCTTTATGCCGTGAATTTTGAAAAAGAAGGTACCATAGGAAAACTAGGTCCCTCAGGTAATGGAGATGTTTATATCACGCTTCCAAAAGGCAGTGTGGGCAACGGGATCCGATTTGATTTAGATGGCAACATGTTTATTGCTGATTATATGGGACACATAGTTTACCGGATTGGTAAGGGAAGCAAAACTCCTGAAATCTGGGCCAAAGACTCTACGATGAACCAACCCAATGATTTGGCTATCGGAGCCGATAACACCATTTATCTCAGTGACCCTAATTGGGCTGAAGCTAGCGGAAAACTTTGGTGCGTTAACCAGGAACGGCAGCTTGTGCTTTTAGAAGAAGATATGGGCACCACTAATGGTGTAGAAGTAAGCCCTGATGGTAAAATCCTTTATTTAAATGAGTCCGTACAGCGCACTGTATGGAAATATGACATCATGCCAGACGGCTCTGTTTCAAATAAAAGCAAGTTCATCTCATTTGAAGACTTTGGCCTGGACGGAATGCGCTGTGACGTAAAGGGAAATTTGTACATTACGCGTTACGACAAAGGAACAGTTGTTGTAGTAAGTCCGAACGGAGATATCTTGGAAGAAATCATACTGAAGGGGAAAAAGCCAACGAACATCGCATTCGGGGGCAAAGAAGGAAAGACTTGCTATGTTACCATGCAAGACCGCGGGAGCATTGAAAAGTTTGAGGCCTTGAATCGCGGCAGTTATTATTCCAAAATACATTGATAAATTAAGATACATATGAAGATTAAGCACTTTAAATTACTTGCAGGCTGGAGCCTCTGCCTTTTCTTAATGGCAGGCTGCGGCGGAACATCCTTAATCAGCACCCCAGTAGAGAATATAGATTCTGTGCCACTAAAAATTTCTGACCTCAGTGAGGCTCAAAAGAAATCCTGGGGGCATGCAGACTTAAGAGCTGATACCATTCCCGGGATGAGTGTTGACCGGGCTTATAGAGATCTGATCGGCACAAAAAAGGGGAAAAAGGTTATTGTTGCCGTCATTGATTCCGGAATGGATCTAAAACACGAAGATCTGGATGGCGTCTTATGGACGAACAGAGGAGAAAAGCCTGGAAATGGTAAAGACGATGATAAAAATGGATATATAGATGATATTCACGGATACAATTTTCTGGGAAGCTCATATAACGAACAACTGGAGTTCGCCCGAATCATAAGGTTAAAGCTTGGAGATGCCCAGTTGCAGGTAAAAGCAAAGTCTCAACTAGATAGGGAGCGCGGAGAATCTCAGCAGAATAAACAGCAATATGAACAAATCCTTCAAGCCGTAAACAGTGCGGATCAGGCAGTTAAAAAACACCTTGGAAAAAACGATTATACCAAAAAAGATGTAACCGGAATAAAGACCGAGGACCAGGCTTTAAGGCAACATATAGCTGTTTTAATGCAAATGTATTCCTTTGCCGACAGCATTCCGGAAGTGCTTGAAGAACTTAAAGACGGTATCGCCTATTTTACAGATCAGTTGAATTACAATCTTAATGCAGATTTTGATGGGCGTAAAGATGTAGGAGATAACCCTTATGATTTCAATGATTTGGGATATGGTAATGGCAACCCGCAAAATTTAGTTGCAGATGAGAATCACGGCACTCATGTAGCAGGAATAATTGCTGCGGAAAGAAATAACGGTAAGGGCATTAAGGGAGTGGCAAATAATGTTGCCCTGATGAGCCTCAGGGCCGTTCCTAATGGAGATGAGTACGATAAAGACATTGCAAAAGCCATTCGGTACGCTGTAGATAATGGAGCTAAAATTATCAACGCCAGTTTTGGAAAATCATTTTCGCCCAATGCAGAATGGGTATATGATGCTATAAAATACGCGGCCGAAAACGACGTGCTTATTGTTCATGCAGCTGGTAATGACGGGCTGGATCTGGACAGTCCAACCAATCCAAATTTCCCGAATGACCAGATCAACAATGGTCCTGAAATTGCAGATAATGTGATTACAGTTGGCGCTCTGGATAGCAAGTACGGTTCGGAAATTGTCGCATCCTATTCTAATTATGGTGTGGTCAACGTAGATGTTTTTGCGCCGGGTTCCGATATCTATTCCACCAACCCCGGAAACAAGTATGAATTTAGCAATGGAACCTCCTTTGCTGCGCCTGGAGTGTCTGGTATAGCGGCATTGATCCGCTCTCAGCACCCAAAACTTACCGCGGCCGAGGTGAAAAAGATCATTATGGTTTCTGGGCTTAAAATTAAAACTTCGGTTATTCTCGCAGGTGATACGTCTAAGGTGAGCACTTTAGACAAAATATCCAAGTCTGGCAAAATAGTTAATGCCTATAATGCGCTAATATTGGCCGAAAAAGTATCTAAAGGAAAAATAAAAGTATAGTAAATGAAAAATTTCTTGATTAGTACCCTTGCGGTTTTAACCTTTGGGGTTGCCTTTCCTCAGAACAATACAGCATACTGGCAGCAGCATGTGGAATATACTATGGATGTCGTCATGGATGTCAATACATTTGGCTATTCGGGCACTCAAAAATTAGTGTATACCAACAATTCTCCAGAAACTTTGGACAAGGTGTATTACCATATGTATTTTAATGCTTTTCAGCCCGGAAGTGAGATGGACGCACGCTTACAAAGTATTCAAGATCCCGATGGCAGAATGTTTGTTGACGGAAAAAGCAGGATCTCAGATTTGGGTCCGGATGAAATAGGTTTCCTAAGAGCCACCTCACTTAAGCAAGACGGGAGTCCTGTGTCTTTTTCCCTAGAAGGTACTATCCTGGAAGTACAACTGGCCAAACCCATCCCTCCCAATGGCAAGACTACCTTTGACATGGTTTTTGAAGGTCAGGTTCCGGTACAAATAAGGCGATCTGGACGCAATAATAAAGAAGGTATTGCCCTTTCTATGAGTCAGTGGTATCCAAAACTTGCAGAATATGATTTTGAAGGTTGGCATGCTAATCCTTATATAGCGCGTGAATTTCATGGGGTTTGGGGCGATTTTGATGTAAAGCTTACCATAGACAAGGACTATGTTATTGGAGGTAGCGGCTATTTGCAAAACCCCGAGGAGATAGGACATGGCTATGAGGCGACCGGGACAAAGGTAAAAAGCCCGAAGGGCAAAACACTCACATGGCATTTCAAAGCTCCTATGGTTCACGACTTTATGTGGGCGGCAGATCCAGACTATGTGCATGATACCCTTCAGGTAGAAAACGGGCCCTTGTTGCATTTCTTTTATAAAAACAAGCCCGAAGTCGCTAATAACTGGAAAAGCCTACAGCCTAAAACAGCAGAGGCCATGACCTTTTTTAGCAAGAACATTGGTCCTTATCCTTACAAACAGTATTCTGTGGTACAAGGTGGTGACGGGGGAATGGAATACGCTATGAGTACGCTAATAACCGGCGAACGTAAGTTTCCAAGCCTTGTTGGCGTTATGGTCCATGAGATGGCGCATTCCTGGTTTCAGTTTGCACTAGCCACGAACGAATCAAAACACGAATGGATGGATGAAGGGTTTACCACTTTTATTTCGAGTTTGTGCATGAACGAGCTCTTAAGTCAGAACAAAAGCAATCCTTTTGAAGACTCGTACAGAGGATATTATGCCCTGGCTAAATCTGGTAGTGAGCAACCTCAAAGCACGCATGCAGACCGTTATGATTTAAATTTCGCCTATGGTATCTCGGCCTATAGTAAGGGCGCGGTTTTCTTGTCGCAACTTGGGTATGTAATAGGGCAGGATAAATTGATGGAGACGCTACGTAAATATTATGATGATTTTAAGTTCAAACATCCTACACCTAATGATATCAAAAGAACGGCCGAAAAAGTTTCCGGCCTGGAATTAGGATGGTACTTAACAGATTGGACTCAAACCACGAATACTATAGACTACGCGGTTAAGGAAGTAGCCGAGGACGGCGGCGGAACGAAGGTCACTTTAGAGCGAATTGGCTTAATGCCGATGCCAATGGATATTTTGGTCGTATATGAGGATGGTACTCAGGAGACCTACTACGCTTCTTTGAGGATGATGCGTGGAGAAAAAGAAAATCCCTACCCCAACTATAAACGAACCGTTTTACCAGACTGGCCATGGGCGTACTCAACTTATAGTTTTAACTTAGAGCGTCCTGTATCAGAAATAAAAGCCATAATGCTGGACCCCTCACTACTAATGGCCGACGTAAACAGAGAGAATAATATCTGGCAGGCCGAGTAAAGGAATAGACACTACAGGCTTATTCTTTAGAATGTCTTCTTGTGAGACGCGTTTGATGTAAAAATGAAAGAAAGCCCCTTTGCCTTTCCAAAAAATGAAAAGTTAAAAAGCAAAAAACTTATTGAGCAGTTATTTGCAAAGGGCTCTTCTATTTCCAAACATCCGGTAAAGTTAATTTACCTTAAAACAGAACTTCCTAAAGACGTTAAAATACAGGTTGGGGTAAGTGTTGCCAAAAAGCGATTTAAAAGCGCCGTAAAACGAAATCGTATCAAGCGGCTATTAAGGGAAAGTTACCGCTTGAACAAACACCAGATTTTTAACAACATAGAGGGAAACTTTGCGTTTCTATTTTTATATATTGGGAAGGAAATCCCCAATTTTAGTGAGCTTGAAGAAGCTATGTTGGCCGTTCTAGAAAAATTTTTAATCAAAGAAGATCATGCAAAAATTGATTCGTAAAAAAGTATTAATCCCGGTTTTCGCCATAGTCATTTTAGTAGCTGGAAGTAGTTTTAAGAGTGATTTCTTTGAAATTGCCAAGCAAATTGAAATTTTTACGACGCTTTTCAAAGAGCTCAATATGAATTATGTGGATGAGACCAATCCTGCCGAACTTATGGATACGGCCATTAAAAACATGCTTGATGATCTCGACCCCTATACGAAGTTCTTAAATGAACAGGATGTTGAGGCTTATAAGATCAATAATGCAGGTGAATATTCTGGAATAGGTGCATTGGTCCGATCTTATAATGAAAAGCTCTTAATCGTTGAGCCTTATAAGGGATATCCTGCAGATAAAGCCGGACTTAAAGCGGGCGATGAGATCATAAAAATAGGCGATATCGCGATTAGCGACTTTAAAGATGATGCAAGCGAACTGTTGAAAGGGGCCAATAATACTAGCGTGGGAGTGACATTTAAGCGCCAGGGCCAGACAAAAACTACCACAATCAAAAGAGAAGCCATTGAAGTAGATGCCGTCCCTTACCACAAAATGGTGGATGAAAAAACGGGGTATATTGTGCTTTCAAAGTTCAATGCGAAAGCTTCCTCTCAGACCAAGTCGGCCTTAATAGATCTTAAGGGTCAGGGAGCGGAGAGAATCATCTTGGATCTAAGAGGAAATCCGGGAGGCTTGTTGTCTGAAGCCATCAATGTAACCAATTTGTTCGTTCCAAAAGGCGAGCTTATTGTTACCACCAAATCGAAGGTAAAGAAGTTCAACAGAGCATATAAAACCAAGAATAAGCCTGTCGATGAAAACATTCCGTTAGTTGTTTTGGTGAACGGTAGCAGCGCTTCGGCAAGTGAGATTGTTTCAGGGAGCCTTCAAGACCTGGATAGGGCTGTTATCGTCGGGGCCAGAAGTTTTGGTAAGGGCCTGGTTCAAAGACCATTAAGACTCACATATGGGACGCAGCTAAAGGTAACTATTTCGCGATATTATACTTCTTCAGGAAGGTGCATTCAGTCTCTTGATTACTGGAACCGGGACGAGGGCGGAAATGCGGTAAGAAATACACAATTTAAAGATTTCACCACCCGAAACGGAAGAAAAGTCCAGGATGGTGGAGGCGTAATGCCAGACCTTGAAATTGCAGCCTTAAAGACCAATACGTTGACTCGCGCGCTTCTAAGCAATCATGTAATCTTCGATTACGCCACAAACTACTACCATAAAAATCAGGGGGTTGATGCGAATACATTTAATTTCTCATCTCAAGATTTTAATGACTTTAAAAGCTTTGTGTCTAAAAGTGATTTTAATTTCGAAACAAAAACTGAGCGTGCGTTAAAAAATGCCATGTCTGGAGAAGACACTGATATTTTTGGTTCAGAATTGCATTCTGAATATAAAGCACTTCTTGCTGAGATCAATAAAAGCAAACTGAGCGCACTTGATAAATATCAGAAAGAGATTCAAAAAAACCTTGAGGACGAGGTTCTGAAGCGTTATGTTTACCGTGAAGGTTTGTACGATTATTACCTAAAACACGATGATGCGATTATGACGGCGACCGGGCTTTTAGCCGATGAGGCCAAATACCAGGGAATTCTGAAGTAATCATCTATCTTCATAGGTATCAAAAAGTAATAGCTATAGCGCATACTATTTTATATTTAAAGCAAATTTTGCTTCTATAAGCAAGAATGGAAAACGCCCTTAGGTCACATCTTAGCTCTTTGCTTTCTTCTGAAATAATTTCGATCGTTCCTCTTTCGGGAGGTGATATTGCAAAGGCCTATATTTTGCGGACCTTCGGGCATCAATTTTTTTGCAAAACACTCTCTTCTCCTTCGGCTTTATCCCTTCTTAAATCTGAAAAGTTAGGTCTGGAGCAGATTGCGAAAGCCGGCGAGATTGGGACCCCTGAGATTTACGTTTGCGATTCTTTTCGCGGCACCTCATTTCTGGTGATGGAATATATAGAAAGCAAACAACCTTCTTCCGCAGACATGCGGAGGTTTGGGAGAGAGCTGGCAAACCTGCACATGGCAAACGCCGATTGTTTTGGTTGGAGCGACGATAATTACATCGGCCTTTTAACACAGTACAATACAAAACATGATGATTGGGCGCTCTTTTATGTTAAGGAGCGTTTAATCCCTCAATTAGAGTTGGCCGTGACCAAACAATTATTAGCCCCAAAGCAAATCCCTACTCCCGAAAAAATGCTGAAGGTTATGACTTCTTTTTGCTTGAATGTTAAACCCTCTTTGCTTCATGGCGATCTTTGGGGTGGTAATTACCTGATCTCAAGTGGAGGAGTCCCCTATTTAATAGACCCCGCAAGTTACTATGGGCATAGTGAAGTAGATCTGGCTATGTCTCAACTTTTTGGTGGTTTTAGCAAGGATTTTTATTTCTCTTATTACGAGGTATTACCTCAAACAGAAGGAAATGAAGAACGCTTATCTCTGTATCAGCTGTATTATTTATTAGTGCACCTTAATCTATTTGGTTCATCCTATTACGCCTCTGTTAGCGGACTATTAAAGCGTTTCTTTTAGAAAACTCCTATCTTGTATTATGGATTCTTTTGAGCAGTTACTAAGCGGGGGCCATCCTAATTCGCTTGGCAACACGGTAGAAGTGGTTGAAACGGTGTTGGCAGACCCTTCGCGCTTTGAAGCGCTGTTTAGTTGCTATTTCAGCAAGGATGAAGTTGTGCGCCTGAGGGTTTCAAATGCTATGAAGCGCATCTGCAAAGAAAATAGATCGCTTCTGGTTCCTTATATCAATCGTTTTCTTACAGAAATCTCAAATATTGATCAGGCCTCCGCGCAATGGACGCTAGCTCAGCTTTTTTTGTTGCTCGATAAAGATATGGACGAGACTCAAAAGAAAGCAGCAAAAGATATCCTTGCGCACAATTTGGCACACCACGACGATTGGATTGTTCTAAACATGACCATGGAGACCTTAGGAAAATGGGCGGGGAAAGATGAAAAGTTAAAAGTTTATATGCTTCCGCATCTGATACGTTTGGAGGGAGATCAAAGAAAATCTGTGGCTGCAAAAGCCAGAAAAACAAGGGTAAAGTTCCTTTAAATCTAAAAATCAATGAATACTATTAAAGTTCTGGTCGTGGGCTGCGGGAATATGGGCGCCAGTCATGCCCGCGCGTACCAGCAATTAGATGATTTTGAAATTGTCGGACTCGTAAGCAGAAAGCCTGAAAGCCGTGAAAGCTTATCCAAAGAACTGGGCGGCCTGCCTATGTACTCGCACTTTGAAGATGCCTTGAAAAGTAGCGAACCAGATGCAGTTTCTATAAACACATATCCTGATACCCACGCAGACTATGTTAGCAAAAGTTTAGAGGCCAATGCCCATGTTTTTGTTGAAAAACCCCTGGCCCTAACTGTTGAAGAGGCCGAGAAGTTGGTTAATCTTGCAGTTGAGAAAAATAAAAAGCTGGTTATCGGTTACATTCTAAGGGTTCATCCTGTCTGGGCCAGGTTTGTGTCGCTTGCGCAGGAATTAGGAAAGCCCTTAGTGATGCGCATGAACCTTAATCAACAGAGTTCTGCCGGTCAATGGTATACACATAAACAACTTATGAACTCCATGTCTCCTATTGTCGATTGCGGGGTGCACTATGTGGATATTATGTGTTTAATGACTGGTTCTTATCCAACAAGTGTAAACGCTATAGGGGCAAGGCTTACTAATGAAATTTCTGATGATATGTATAACTACGGACAGTTGCAGGTACGTTTTGCCGATGGTTCTGTGGGTTGGTACGAGGCCGGGTGGGGGCCAATGATGAGTGAAACCGCCTTTTTTGTCAAAGACGTTATTGGTCCTAAAGGATGTGTTTCTATTGTGGAAGAGGCCAAGGGAGGTTCTGATGACATTGAAGGCCATTCAAAGACCGGAGGGCTCTTAGTGCATCACAGTGCCTTGGACGAGCAAGGTAATTTTGCAATAAAAGATGAGCTTATTAACACCTCAGATGAGCCAGATCACGACGGTTTATGTTTATTGGAGCAACAATTTTTTTTAAATGCCATTAAGAATGACATGGATCTCACGAGCCATATGAATGACGCTGTCAACAGTTTAAAAATTGTGCTTGCCGCTGATGAATCTTTTAAAACCGGAAAAACCGTCTTTCTCTAATACTTAAAGATGATTCAATTAATACATAGAGCTGTTGCGCATGGTGGTCGCGCCGCCCTTGTCTCTGAAGGTAGATCGTATTCCTATAATGAACTGTTGGATGGTTCTGAGCGGGTAGCGTCAGGTCTTCTGGGTCAAAAGCACGACCTTAAAGAAGCCCGGATTGCTTTTTTGGTTCCTTCTTCCTTCGAATATACCCTTGTGCAGTGGGGTATTTGGCGTGCGGGTGGTATTGCAGTGCCCTTGTGTGTATTACATCCGCTTTCTTCTCTCAAGTATGTACTTGAAGATACGCAAGCCTCCGTTTTGGTGGTACACCCAGACTATGAGGAATTTTTGCGGCCCCTTAAAAGTGAAATAGATCTTACCTTTATAAAATTGGAGGATTTGGTGTTGGTATCTCAAGTTTCACTGCCAGATATAGATCTGGGCAGAAGGGCAATGATACTTTATACAAGCGGCACTACCAGCAAACCAAAAGGGGTAGTAACGACCCACAAAATCATTGAAGCACAAATCACCACACTAGCTGAGGTTTGGGAGTGGCAGAAGGGCGATTATATCTTAAATGTACTCCCTTTGCATCATGTTCATGGCATTATCAATATAATGAGTTGCGCGCTTTGGGTCGGGGCCTGTTGTGAATTCCTCCCAAAATTTGACGCGGCCCAGGTATGGAACATTTTTAAATTAGGGCAGGTTAATCTATTTATGGCTGTCCCAACAATATATCACAAACTAATTGCCTTTTGGGATACCGCTTCAACAACCGAAAAGAACGAGCTTTCTCATGCCGTGGCAAAATTTAGGTTAATGGTCTCCGGTTCTGCGGCCCTTCCGGTATCTGTGCTGGAAAAATGGAAAAATATCAGTGGCCATATCCTTCTTGAACGATACGGCATGACTGAAATTGGGATGGGTTTGTCTAATTCGTATCGGGGCGAACGTAGACCGGGTCATGTTGGCCTCCCATTACCTGCGGTTGAATTGTTGCTGGTAGATAAGGACCTCAAGCCCGTACCCAATGGTACGGCCGGTGAAATTTTAGTAAGAGGGCCTTCTGTTTTTAAAGAATACTGGCAAAAGCCCGAAGCCACCAAGCAGGCCTTTACCAAAGACGGTTGGTTTATTACCGGAGACACCGCGATTTTGAATGATGGGATGTATAAAATTCTTGGAAGAAACAGTGTAGATATTATTAAATCGGGAGGCTATAAGATCTCAGCCCTTCAAATAGAAGACGCTCTGCGAAAACACCGTGATATTAATGATTGCGCCGTGGTGGGTATTCCTGATGAAGAGTGGGGAGAAATCATTGCTGCCGGTATTATTTCTCCAAAAAAAGAGTTAGACTTTGACATGATCGCTGGCTGGCTAAGAGAACACTTGCCCTTATATCAAATCCCAAGAAGGTTTCTATTGTTAGATAAGCTGCCAAGAAATGTCTTGGGAAAAGTAACCAAGAACGCTCTAAAGAAGCTCTTTAAGTGATAGGTAAAAGATCACAAAACCAAAAACCCATTTGGCTGTTATCTACGTCCCTGTCTGGGTTCTTGTATTCTCTAAATACAGATTCGCCCAGGGTAAATGCGATGGGCTCTGAAAAAATGGGCCCATCAAAACAAAAGGTGTGAAATTCTCCATTTTCTCCACAGGGATCCACATTCTTGGGTAAATCGGAAATAAAATCCCTGTCAATTTCGCGACCTAAAAATGAAGCGTCCAATGCATCAGATTTAAGGCAGATAACAACAGCTTTGAATCCAAGATTTATAAATTCTTCTAAAAGTTGTTTCGTGTCTTTTTTCCAAAGCGGGAAAACAGCCTGAATGTTGAACGGTTTTAGTTGTTTTTCCCGGTATTCGCGCAGGTCTTCAAGAAATATATCCCCAAAGCCGCATCGCGTATACCCTTCAGATTGCAAGAGTTCTAGCTTGCCCTTCATCGCAAGCTCGTATTCTTCCATTGTAGGTTGCTGCGGCAGGGCAATAGTATCTAAAGAAATTCCAATAGATTGCGTCTGTTTTTCTAATAGCTCTGTTCTTAGCCCATGCATCGATACCCTGCCATAATAAGAGTTTATGGTGGTTATCAACTTATCAATATTTAAATGTTTTTTCTGTTTCAGCCAGTATAATGCCAGAGAAGCATCTTTGCCCGAACTCCAACTAAAATATGCTCTATCGCTCAATACTATATTTAAATTAAGAAGTAAGTATCATTCTAATATGCGGTATCCCGTCTTCGAGATATTCCTTTCCTTCCTCCACAAAACCCAATTCTTTATAAAATTTTAAAAGATAGGTTTGCGCAGACACTTCTATTTTAGATACCTTGTAGCGCATTATTGCCTTTTTAATAGATTCCTCCATTATTACTTTCCCATAGCCGTATTTCCGATCTGCTTCATTTACTACGACCCTACCAATGCTTGACAAGTCTGCGTAATCTCCTGGAGCAAATATTCGTGTATAAGCCACTAGTACCCCTTCTTTTTTACCCAATATATGAAGCGCCTTATTGTCTTTGCCATCTATGTCTTGGTAAACGCAATCTTGCTCCACTACAAACACCGCACTGCGCAATTGAAGTATTGCGTATAATTCCTGCAATGAAAGATCTTGAAATTCTTTTGCTTCAACTATCATAGGCCTAATCCTGTACAATTACTTTTTTGCTGTCACATTTACCAAATTCTGGTTGGATGTTAACATGATTAATGCCAAAATTGTGATATACAACTTCTTCTATTTCCTCTAGTATTCTATCAAACTCTGATAAATGTATATCTCTATCAAAATCGATATGCGCTTCTAGATGCACTTCATCGTCATTTAACTGCCAGATATGCACGTGATGTACATTTTTAACAGAATCTATGGCGCTTATCAAAGAAACTATTTTCTTAACCTCAATAGTGTCTGGTGTAAACAGCATTAACACCCTGGTAGACTTTCTAAGCAGGTCATAGCCCACATAAACAAGATACAATGCAATAAGCACGGTAAGTGCAGGGTCTATCCAGTATAGCTCATAGAACTTCATCAACAGACCGCCAATGAGAACAGCTATAGACGCCATCATATCGGTTAGTAAGTGTAAATAAGCCGATTTCATATTCATGTTCCCTTCTGCACTTTTCTTTAGTAAAAGCACACTAAAGCCATTGACTAAAATACCCAGTAAAGACAACCATATAACCAGATTTGAAGCAATCTCCTGAGGGTTTGCAAACCTTTCTACAGCCTCAACGATCAGTATTACTGCGACGACCATTAATGTCGCAGAATTAACAAAAGCCGCTATGATCTCCGCGCGTTTATAACCAAATGTTCTATTGCTCGACGCTTCTTTTTTTGAGAGTCTTCTGGCGATATAACTCACCAAAAGAGAAAGTACATCGCTAAAATTATGCAGTGCGTCAGAAAGAAGCGAAAGGCTTCCTGAAATAATGCCTCCTATCACTTGAGACACCGTGATAAGAACGTTGAGCAAAATGGAAATAAAAAGATTTCGTCCTTTTAAATCGGCATGTCCGTGGTGATGGTTATGATTGTGAGAATGCGAATGACCCATGAAACCTGCTTTCGTACAAATTTACATGATATTTAGCATCCCATCCATGAGGTAAGTCAAAGAAAAAAAGTATCAGGCACAGGGTATTTTTTCGACCCGTCTTTCATGTCTGCCTCCTGCAAACTCGGTATTCAAGAATGTTTTTACCATTTCCAAAGCTTGGGGTAAAGCGACAAACCTGGCAGGAAGACTTAAGATATTCGCATCATTGTGCTCTCTTGCTAAAGCTACGATCTCTTTATTCCAACAGAGTGCAGCCCTTATCTTTTGGTGTTTATTGGCAGTCATTGATGCGCCATTACCACTTCCACAAATGATAATTCCAAAATCAACATCTCCGCTCTCTACATCGCTGGCAACAGGATGTATAAAATCAGGATAGTCTACACTATCAGTACCATCAGTACCATGGTTATTTACTTCGATGTTCATTGATTTCAAAAGTCCCAGAACGGCTAACTTATACTCTGTTCCGGCATGATCATTTCCAATGGATATTTTCATTTTCTAAAATATTAGCATAACAAAGGTACAAATACGGTAGCTATAGTTACAGAACGGCTTATTAACATTCTATATTTTTAAGCTTGTTTAATGTCCTTACAATGAATCATTTACGAATTTACGAATTTGTTAAAAGTCTTTGAATAAGAATTCAGTGATTTTTTTTTATTTCGTGAAAAGTTTGCCCTTATAAAACCATTTCGAAAAATAAGACCAAACTTCTTAAAATTTAATAGCAAGATATCAGAGCATCACATACCACAAGTTAACAATTTCTCATGCTTAACTTATCAAAAAATGAATGTTGATAGTGGTTATTAAGATGCGTTAATAAAAGATGTAATTGTTTGATTCTTAAAACAAACAAAGCAGTAAAAAATGTCGATAAAATTTTGTTTCGGTTCAAAGCAAATTTTTCAATCAACTTTTATCTTCACTATTAACAGACAATCATAATAGACAAAATTGTTTTAAAATAAATAAAAAGAAAGGTATATATATGTTAGTTGTTAATAACAGTTCAAAACGATCTAAAAAGTTAAAATGATGGGAACATTGCTCTGAATTATAATTTGTACTTTTCACCTCAAATAAAAATGCATGTCAAAGAAGAAGAAGAGGGCTAAAAATCACAGAAAGAATGAAATTACAAGAGGCATCTTCACAGTACTCGAAAAAGAACCAAAAAAAAGCTTCAACTATAAACAAATAGCATCTAAACTTCAGATCGTTGATACAGAGGGCAGAAATATGATTATCAAGCGCCTGGGTCAACTCAATGAAAAAAAGCGCATACAACAGGAAACTCGAGGCAGATATAGGGCACTTTCTGTAAAAACCCTACATACCGGCCGCATCGATATTACGATGAGAGGCAATGCTTATGTCATTGTCGAAGGAATGGAGGAAGATATTTTTATTCCAGGGCAAAAGCTTGGAAAAGCATTTCATGGCGATATCGTTGAGGTTTTTACATATCCAAAACGTAAATCCCGAAAAGCAGAGGGAGAGGTTGTGAATGTTGTAGAGCGGAAAAAGACAGTTTTTGTGGGTATTGTTGACCTACAAAAGAACTTTGCTTTTGTACGGCCAACCGATTTCAGGGTTTATACAGACATCTTTATCCCATTCGATAAAATAAAAGGGGCTAAAAACGGAGAAAAGGTGTTGGTTCAAATGAGCGAATGGCCAGAGGATGCGGATTCTCCTTTTGGAGCGATCATTGAGGTACTGGGAAAACCTGGTGAACACGATACCGAAATTCATTCGATTTTAGCGGAATACGGACTCCCCTACCAGTTCCCGATTGAGGTAGAGCGTTATGCAAATGATCTTGACACCTCAATCAAAGCAGAAGAAATCGAAAAAAGGAAAGATTTAAGGAATACGCTTACTTTCACAATAGACCCAAAGGATGCTAAAGATTTCGATGATGCGCTGTCTTTTAGGAAAATGGATAATGGACATTATGAAATAGGAATCCATATTGCGGATGTGTCGCACTATGTCGTGCCCAATACGATTTTAGACGATGAAGCTTATGAAAGGGCGACCTCTGTTTATCTGGTAGACCGGGTAGTTCCTATGCTCCCGGAGGTACTTTCAAATAACGCCTGCTCTTTAAGACCAAAGGAAGAAAAATATACGTTTTCAGCCTTGTTTGAACTTGATAAAAGCGCCAAGCTGCATGGGCAATGGTTTGGACGTACGGTGATCAATTCTGATGAACGTTTTGCGTATGAAGAAGCGCAGCATATTATTGAGACAAAACAAGCTAATATTCCCAGGAAGATATCCATCAGATCGGGGGAGTATTCGGTAGCTTCAGAAATTGTAGAAGCGATTACAGAATTAAACCGGCTTGCACAAATTATGCGCAAAGACCGTATGTTTTCCGGGGCGATCTCTTTTGACAAAGTAGAGGTGAAATTTCGCCTCAATAAAGACAACGAACCCGAAGGGGTTTATTTCAAAGAAGCAAAAGAGGCTAATAAACTTATTGAAGAATTTATGTTATTAGCTAATAAAAAGGTAGCAGAATTCATTGGAAAACAAAAACCGGAAAAGACATTTATTTACAGAGTTCACGACGAACCTGATGAAGAGAAATTAATGGCTTTAAACGGGATTGTTTCACGTTTTGGACACCAACTTAACTTTAGGAACAAAAGAACGATTAGCGACTCTCTAAACAAGCTTCTCGAGGACGTAAAGGGGCAAAAAGAACAGAACCTTGTAGATACCCTGGCGGTTAGGAGTATGAGTAAGGCAATTTATACAGTCGAAAATATAGGACACTATGGTTTGGCTTTCGAGTATTATTCTCATTTTACCTCTCCTATCAGACGATATCCCGATGTTATGGCGCATAGACTTCTACAACATTATCTGGATGGCGGCAAAACTGTAAATGCAGAGGCCTATGAAGAAAAATGCAGGCACTCTTCCAATATGGAAAACCTGGCGGCCAATGCGGAGCGCGACTCTGTGAAGTACATGCAAATTAAGTTTATGGAAACCCATAAGGACGAAGAGTTTGTTGGGGTAATTTCTGGAGTAACAGAATGGGGAATTTACGTTGAGATCATTGCTAACAAGTGTGAAGGAATGGTTAGGATAAGAGATATAAAAGATGATTATTATACCTTTGACGAACGACAATATGCTATTTTCGGAGAGCGTAGCGGGAAATTCTATCAATTAGGAGAAGAAGTTATTGTGATGGTCAAGGAAACCGATTTAATAAAAAGGCACTTGGATTTTACATTGATCGGGAAGAAGGAGTAATGTTAAATTATGTTGTTTTACAAAACACTGAACATACCAAAACCTAAAAAGCGCAGCAAATGAAATATGTTTTATGGTTTGTGCTTCTGACCATAGGACTAGAGTCTGGTTGGTCGCAGAATGAGAAAATCACCCAGGAGCTTGGAAAATTTACGGAAGTAAAGGCTTTTGACGGACTTTCAGTAAACCTTATTAAGTCTGATGTTAACAGGGCTGTAATTACAGGTGCAAATACCAAAAAGGTTGCTATTGTTAACAACAAGGGTGTTCTTAAACTTCGTATGGAAATCGACAAGATTTTTAGTGGATATAGAACATTTATAGACCTTTATTATACAGAACCTCTTGTAGTCATCGATGTTAATGAAGATGCCCGGATAAGCTCACAGGAAACCATTCAACAGTCGGTATTGGAATTAAAAGCGCAGGAAGGCGGTGAAGTGGTTATCAACGCCAGAGTAGAACAGATGTTGATTAAATCGGTTACCGGAGGTATTATTCGTGCTGTAGGCTCGTCAGATAACCAGGATGTTCTTATTAACACTGGTGGGGAATACAAAGGAAAGGAGTTTAAAACTAAGTTTACCACCGTTAATGTAAATGCCGGGTCTAGCGCGGAAATTTTTGCTACAGACTATGTAAAAGCTACTGTAAAGGCCGGGGGTCAGGTAAGAGTATATGGCGATCCCTTGAAAATGGATGAGAAAACTGTTTTTGGCGGAAGAATAACCCGAATGTAATACTGGAGAACTTGATGTTAGACGATATACAAGCCGCAATTCCTCTTGGATTCTTTTTGAGTTTTGTTATTGGGCCAGTATTTTTTGTTCTTCTTGAAACCAGTGCGACTAAAGGATTTAGAGCAGGATTAGTCTTCGATCTGGGTGTGATTATTGCCGATATACTTTTTCTTTTCATAGCATACTTCAGTAGTTCACAACTACTAGAAAACCTTAGCAATCAACCAGGGCTTTATGTGTTTGGAGGAGTAATTTTACTGGTTTATGGAATTACAACCTTCTTTAAGAAAGATCAGAAAAGTCAAAACCCACAACTGAAGGCAAAAAAAGGAGGCTATCTCAGCCTTTTTATCAAAGGGTTTCTTTTGAATTTTATAAACATAGGAGTCCTTGTATTTTGGCTTGGAGTAATAATTGTGGTGGGCCCTAGTCTTGACAATGAACCAAGGCGGATCATAATCTTCTTTTCGGCCATGCTTTCCGCCTATCTTATTACCGATATTTTTAAAATTTTACTTGCCAAGCAATTGAAAAGAAAACTGACAAGGGAAAGGATACTACTGGCTAAAAAGGGATTGGGCATCGTATTGGTGATCTGCGGCCTGGTTTTTATCGTAAAAGGTTTTTTACCCAAAGATCGACTAAATATCCAGGAAGGTATAGAGCGAATTGAAAAGATAAGGGAATAAAAAACCCTCCATAGCTCTCTGAGAGAAGGAGGGTAAGAGGCATCGAGCGGATTCGAACCGCTGTACAAGCTTTTGCAGAGCTGTGCCTAGCCACTCGGCCACGATGCCATTTTATCCTGCAAATGTACTGCTTTTTAGTACGATGAAAAAAGAAAAATCAGCTTCTATTTTCCGAAAGAGTTACAGTAACTTGTTCCACATCACCGCCTATTGGCGGATTTATTTTAGACACGGATACTTCTGCTGAGCTCACCATATGGATTTCTCGGAAAATACGATCCAAAATTCGTTTTGCCACATGTTCAAGTAGTTTTGATCTGATGTGCATTTCTTCTTTGACAATTTTTTGGACATGCACATAGTCTACAGTATCCTCAAGATTATCCGAAACAGAAGCATGGCCTAAATCTGCTGATACCAGAAGGTCCACGCGGTAATCACTTCCGATAAGCGCTTCTTCTTCCAGGCAGCCGTGATAGGCGTATAGCCGAATATTGCTAAGATGTATTTTACCCACAGATTGCGGTTTTTTGAAATCAGCTGCAATCTAAGAAAACAATTCACCCCACAAAAGCAGGGGAAGAAAAGAAGTTAGGGAAATCGTTGAAGTATAATGCTTGTCTAGTACGTACAACGACAATTACTAAGCCCCTGAAACAGATCTACCCCCAAGGTAACCACATGGGTACCTGTACTGAAACCAAGAATTTCATTAAGGATAATCTGATAGGAGTAGCCAAAATAAAAATTGCTCTTTTTAAGACCAATTATCGGCGCGATATAAAGCGGATCTCCAATTTGGTCATTCAAGAAACGGTAGGTTACCCCGGCATAGTAGTAATCTTCAAAATCGTACCATCTGAATTTGGTATTCAGGTCGGTAACAGACCTGCCATCACTTTCAAACCATTGAAAAAAGACAGAAGGCTCGATCTCTAAACGACTGTTTTTATTTTTGGTATAACGATAGCCGCTATAGATATAATAATTCCTCAAACGGTTAGGTTCAAAAACCGGATTGAAATTGGAAAGATCTTTATCTAAAAGGTTAGAGGCGTTTACACTAAAATAGAATTTATCGTATCTGTAAAGAACACCTACATCAAAATTGTGGTTTGTTGTAGCGCGGTCATCAGTAACACTGGGGTCTGGGCTATCAAAATTTTCTATGTCTATCCTAAACTGGTTGAAATTGTAAGAAATACCGAAAGACAGAAACTCATCGTCATACCTATCTAGCGTCAGGTGGTGGGCAAAAGAGACACGAGCTCCACGCTGCTTGGTTTCACCATTGCTGTCGTTGTAGAGCAACATTCCCAAACCAGATTTGTTTCCGATACGTGCATCTGCCGCCAAAGATTGTGTGTCAGGGGCATCTTCTATCCCAACCCACTGTGTAAGTCCGTTGATCCTAATTTTAACATGATCTCCAATTCCGGCATAGGTAGGAGACATGACAAAAGGATTGTCTGCCAGGTACTGGGAAAGCTGGGGCAGCGTAAGCTCCTGGGCATTTGAGGCCAATACACCCAACAACAGTATTAGAGTTAATAATCTTCTGTGCATAATTCTGTAGGTTAAGTTTTTTATCTATACAGGGTAAAATGTCCGACAAATTCCCTGTCATCATTTGCTCCCTGGAGTTTTATTACATACCAGTAATCTCCTGTGGGCAGCTCACTATTATGGTATATACCGTCCCAACCCGGGTCGCCATATCCCATTCTATAGACCTCTCTACCATAACGGTCAAATATGATCATTAGTATTTCGGGGAATATTTCAATGTTTCTGGGCAGCCAGCGGTCATTTTGTCCATCGCCATCCGGGGTAAAGAAATTGGGGATTTCTATATCGATAAACTCCATAAATATCTCCGCTGAGACCTCACATCCGTTCTCATCAATTACAGTAACGGTAAAGGTATCTGTCCTATTTATAAAATAGGTGTTTTGGCTTCCGTTATCCACACCGTCAAAGATGAAGGTATAGTCTTCTCTTCCACCTGCCGCGATGGCGGTAATTTCGTTGATATTGTTCTGCTCAAGAGTTAAGGTCAACGGCTCAAAGCTATCAATCTCGAAATCGATAGTTAGCAGGCAACCATTGGCATGCTGGATAGCAAGGTAGTGAGAGCCTGGCGCAATATTGGTGAAATCAGGCGTCAGCTGCATCGCCAAAGGATCTGTAGAATCCAGGGCGTACATGACATCGTTGAGCACCGAGGGATCTTCCATGGTAATCTCAAGATAATTGTCTGGTGTATCCCCGTCACAAACATAGATAGGTTCTACAGTTGCATTGATGTTCACGCCCGGATCAATGGTAACAATTACGTTGGTTTCACAGTCCTGAGCATCTCTGATAAACACTGCATAGGTGCCAGGAGCAAGATCGCTGTAGGTAAACAGGTCTTGTACAAAATCCGCATCATTGTTAGAATTAAAGGCGGTTCTATAAGGCGCTGTACCTCCTGATATGGTTAGGGTTACAGACCCATCATTATTTCCGGCACAGACCTCCGGCAGAGCGGTGAAAGTCACATCTATTGGAGTTGGCTCTATAATGGTGAACTGGAATGGGATAAAACATCCATTTTCGTCCTGGGCGATTACATCGTAAACACCCGGGTCAAGATCGGTAAAGGTATTTACCGTATCAAACTGGTTGAGGTTTGGTGTAATCGCGTAGAAAATGGTTCCGGTTCCTCCAGAAACTTCTACAGTAATTGTTCCGTCTGCCTGTCCGGCACAAGTAACATCTGTAAACTCTTGTCTGTCTATTTGAAGTGGAGCGGGTTCGGTTATAACTATAGGCCCGGTTACTTCCTCACAATCCATACTCACTACTCTCACATAATAACTACCTGCGATAAGGTTATAGAAATCTCCTGTGCTTTGTGGACCGCCAACGAGGTTGGTAAGTCCGGCATCGGTATACAATTCGTAGGAGTAGTTTCCTAGTCCGCCGGTCGCATCTGCAATAATACTTGCAGTGGCCTCACCGGTACAATTTACAATTGCAGCGCTATCATCAATAGCAATTGCAAGTGGTATAATCGGATCTACGTCTACCTGATTAGAAATGTTAGCTTCACAGCCAAAGGCATCTCTGACGTAATATTGGTAAACCCCGTCTGTAACTGTAAAGGTATGGGTATTACCACCAGACATCGGGTTAAAGGCCACATTATCAGTGCTGTACTCATACGGCCCTGTTCCGCCGGTAGCTGTCAATTCAATTTGAGCAGAAGTTGTACAGGTCAAGGCGCTTAATTGAATTAAGGAACTTGAAACCTCTGTAGGTTCTGTGATAACCGCCTGAACAGTTTCTACGTCACAATTCCATCCGTCGGTTACAGTAATCGAATAGATTCCTGCACCAAGACCATTAAATACTGCGCTTGCCTGTGCCCCTGAACTTGTAGTGATGGTTGTTCCGGTGACATCATAGTAATTGAGAATGTATTGATAAGAACCACTACCATTCAATACATTGATCGCGCTAACACTTCCATTAGTATCTCCGTAGCAAACCAAGGCAGTATTCAATGGAGTGATATCTGCGGTGATTGGCGTCGGAGCCACAAGGAATGCCGGCAGGTTATAACTTATAAGACAGCCTCCGTTATCGGTGATATCCACGGTGTAATCACCTGCGGCAAGACCTGTAAACAAGAAACTGTTTACGCCATTGGCGTTGTATACTTGCGCTGTTGTCGTATTGGTTAATACAATATCATATGGGGCATAACCGCCACTTGGGTCTACCAAAATTTCACCCTGGTCGTTGGTACAAGTAACAGGCGCTTCAGCCGTAATCGCGGCACTCAGAGCCATATCGGGTGACACAATGGTAACAATGTTAGAATCTTCAACACAAAGTGGATTGGCTGTTTCGGTAACACGAACAAAGTAGTTTCCTCCAGATAATCCGTTGATTGTAAGTGGGTTAGTCGCAGTGTCTCCTGCTCCGGTAATACCAGTGGTTACACCTGCTCCATCAAAGACTTCATAGGTATAGGTTCCTGTATAGCCAGCAACATTGATCTCTAAGGCGCCGTTTGTATCTCCAAAACAGATTGCCGGTGCTGTGGCAGTGGCTACCACAGAAATCAAGTCGTATGGGGCAATGGTATAAGGAGCGGTATCCACATAACAACCAGTAGCCGTGTCAGTTACTCTGAACACATAGGTGCCGGGAGCACTGAGGTCGAACTCTGTTGTTGTATTTAATGCCGTTGGTACTTCAGTGCCATTAGGATTACCAATCGGCAATAAATCATAAGTATATACATTGGCAGGATTTCCGTCATCTGTAACGGTTATGGTTACTTCTTCCGGACCGGCACATGAGATCGCCACATCTTGTGATACCAGGGCTGTAAATACATTTAATGGATCTATTACTACTGCTGCAGTTTGGGCACAATTGTTCGCATCAGTTACATATACTGTGATATTTTGAACGACTCCTGTATCAACAATATCGAAAGTATTCGAAACCTGGAAATTTACATTGTCTATACTGTACAAGTAAGGTGCAGTTCCGCCTCCGGCAGTTGCCGTTATGGTTGAGGTAGTTGGCGCGTTACTTGCATCACAGGCAAAGGCTGTTGCCGATGCACTTGCGGTTAATACTGCCGGCTCTGTAATGGTGAACGACTGTCTTGCGACACAGAATCTTGCAGATTCTACTTCTACTTCGTAAGTCGCCGCTGAAAGTCCACTGAATATAGGACTTGTCTGAGTAGGTTGTACTACTACAGTTCCTGTAGCATCATAGAGCGTGTACGAATACACTGGATTATCATTTATACCTGGAGCTGTTGGGACCAGATTGATCATTACTTCTCCGTCAGAACCTCCGTTACATGAAACGTGGGTAAGCGTTGGCAGATCAAAGGTTACAGGAGTTGGTGCATCCAGCTCTTGTGTAATGGTCTTGACACAAACAGGTGTTGTAGTGTCAAGGTCTGTTACTACAAAGGTGTAAGTTCCTACCTGTCCAAGACCAGTAAACACGCCGGTTGCATTTGACAGTGTGGTCACTAAATCTGGGAAGGTGACGGTGAAATCAAGGTTTCCAGATCCTCCGTTCACCGTAATTGTAATTTCTCCAGGACCTCCGGAACCACACTCAATAGGTTTAACCACGGTGCTGGTCAGGGTCATTTCATTGTATAGGACTTCTGGTCCTATTGTTGTGGTACAAGTCCACTGATCTGTAATCTGTACCTGGTAGCTACCTTCTCCTAGTCCTGAGAATACGGTAGTGGTTTGTGGTGCTCCAAAGTTGCTTCCGTTACGGATCAGCTGGTAGGTATAGTTACTACCCTGCCCTCCTGTGGTTCCTATAACTTCGAGTTCACCTTCTAAGTTGGTACAGTTTTCCTGATTAATTTGCAGAGTTGCGGTAATCGGTGCAGGATCAGCTAGCACGATACCGTTTTGTACCTGCGTTTCACAGCCAGCACTATCCATGACCCAAGCTTCATAGGTGCCTGGAGCCAGGTTGTTAAATTGTGGTCCTGCGACATAATCACCAGGTCCTGTAGGTGCGGCAGTTCCTACGAAGTAGGTATATCCGCCCCATCCACCAAGGACATCAATAATTTCAATAATTCCATCATTACCTACACAGGTAATCGGTGTAACATCTGTATTGGCAGTAATAGCGGCAGGTGGTCCTGCGATATTAAAGAGCTCGGTATTGGTACAGTTAGGATGGTTGTTTTGAGTCACTTCCACGAGGTATTCCCCTGCAAAGAGGGCAATAGCGGCAGTTGGTCCGTTAGTAGGACTGGTTCCGTTCTGAACAAAGATATCATCAGCGGTATTTGCTGGTGTGCCATTGGTATCGTAGATGGTCCAGTCAAACGGCCCTACATAAGTAGCATCGGTAAGCTCAAAAGTTACCTGTCCTGATTGTGTACCAAAACAGATGACATCCTGCACCACATCGGCAACGATACTAAAGGTGTTGGGATCAACAATAGTTTCAGAAGCGGTGATGATACACCCTGTATTGATATGACGTATCAGGAAGTTATGCACTCCGATATCAAGTCCGCTAAAGACATTAGATGCCTGATAGTTTGCTCCATTATCAATGCTGTACTCAAAGAGCGCCGGGTTGCTATCAGTAGAAGTTACGGTAATGGTAATTTCTCCGTCCATTCCGGGGTTACAGGAGATGGCATTTGTAATAGCAGCTGTAGCAGTTAAGAGCTCATCATAAGACTGAATGGCCGCTGTGGTGGAGCCCACACAACCGTTATCGTCATAAACATTGATGATATAGGTACCTCCAGCGAGGTTGGTTTCGGTATATACATTGTTAGGACCAGATTGTACGATGACATCATCACCTGTAGGTACAGTACCCTGATCGTTAATAAACTCATAGATAACATAGTTACCACTGCCGCCTGTAATTGCGGTATCATCGATGGTAATGGTGGCATTATCTGGCGTGTTACCAGCAGCACATCCAAACTCAACAACAGTAGCATTGACATTGGCAATGGCATCGGGCTGAAGAATCACCTGTGTGATATCTGTCGTACAGCTATTGGCGGCTGTAGCTCTGATGGTATAGGTAATACCGGGAGCAACGAGACCTTCGAGTCCTGTAAATGTAGCTGTTGTATTGGTGTTTGATGTAGGAGCAATAGGGAATACAGCAGCACTACCAGGCCCAGAGATGATCTCAAAGGTATAAGGTCCTACTCCATTGTCAAGGGCACTTACGGTAATGGTACCATCATCGGCTCCGTTACAAGTTACATCGGTAAACGAATCAATATTCAATACAGGCAATACAGCTGGAACAAGATCTTGTGTAATAGTGGCTACACACATGTGCCCAACGGCCTGGTCTGTAATTGTGAAACTGTAAGTACCTACCTGTGTTAATCCTGTAAATACTCCTGTTGCATTGGTGCTTGTGGTAACAAGGTCTGGCCAGGTAACTGTATAGCTAAATACTCCTGAGCCACCTGTCTGAGTGATGGTTATCTCTCCTCCAGGGCTTGCCGAACAATCAATAGCTTTTACTATAGTAGCAACCGGATTAATTTCGTCGTAAAGGGCTACAGGCCCAATGGTTGTGGTACAAGTCCACTGATCTGTAATCTGTACCTGGTAGCTACCTTCTCCTAGTCCTGAGAATACGGTAGTGGTTTGTGGTGCTCCAAAGTTGCTTCCGTTACGGATCAGCTGGTAGGTATAGTTACTACCCTGCCCTCCTGTGGTTCCTATAACTTCGAGTTCACCTTCTAAGTTGGTACAGTTTTCCTGATTAATTTGCAGAGTTGCGGTAATCGGTGCAGGATCAGCTAGCACGATACCGTTTTGTACCTGCGTTTCACAGCCAGCACTATCCATGACCCAAGCTTCATAGGTGCCTGGAGCCAGGTTGTTAAATTGTGGTCCTGCGACATAATCACCAGGTCCTGTAGGTGCGGCAGTTCCTACGAAGTAGGTATATCCGCCCCATCCACCAAGGACATCAATAATTTCAATAATTCCATCATTACCTACACAGGTAATCGGTGTAACATCTGTATTGGCAGTAATAGCGGCAGGTGGTCCTGCGATATTAAAGAGCTCGGTATTGGTACAGTTAGGATGGTTGTTTTGAGTCACTTCCACGAGGTATTCCCCTGCAAAGAGGGCAATAGCGGCAGTTGGTCCGTTAGTAGGACTGGTTCCGTTCTGAACAAAGATATCATCAGCGGTATTTGCTGGTGTGCCATTGGTATCGTAGATGGTCCAGTCAAACGGCCCTACATAAGTAGCATCGGTAAGCTCAAAAGTTACCTGTCCTGATTGTGTACCAAAACAGATGACATCCTGCACCACATCGGCAACGATACTAAAGGTGTTGGGATCAACAATAGTTTCAGAAGCGGTGATGATACACCCTGTATTGATATGACGTATCAGGAAGTTATGCACTCCGATATCAAGTCCGCTAAAGACATTAGATGCCTGATAGTTTGCTCCATTATCAATGCTGTACTCAAAGAGCGCCGGGTTGCTATCAGTAGAAGTTACGGTAATGGTAATTTCTCCGTCCATTCCGGGGTTACAGGAGATGGCATTTGTAATAGCAGCTGTAGCAGTTAAGAGCTCATCATAAGACTGAATGGCCGCTGTGGTGGAGCCCACACAACCGTTATCGTCATAAACATTGATGATATAGGTACCTCCAGCGAGGTTGGTTTCGGTATATACATTGTTAGGACCAGATTGTACGATGACATCATCACCTGTAGGTACAGTACCCTGATCGTTAATAAACTCATAGATAACATAGTTACCACTGCCGCCTGTAATTGCGGTATCATCGATAGTAATGGTGGCATTATCTGGCGTGTTACCAGCAGCACATCCAAACTCAACAACAGTAGCATTGACATTGGCAATGGCATCGGGCTGAAGAATCACCTGTGTGATATCTGTCGTACAGCTATTTGCAGCCGTAGCTCTGATGGTATAGGTAATACCGGGAGCAACGAGACCTTCGAGTCCTGTAAATGTAGCTGTTGTATTGGTGTTTGATGTAGGAGCAATAGGGAATACAGCAGCACTACCAGGCCCAGAGATGATCTCAAAGGTATAAGGTCCTACTCCATTGTCAAGGGCACTTACGGTAATGGTACCATCATCGGCTCCGTTACAAGTTACATCGGTAAATGCATCTATATTGAGTACCGGAGTAACTGCAGCTGGGACATCAACAATAATGGAGCCCATACAGTTTGGCACAGCAGTACTGGTGTCGTAAACTGTAACAGTATATGCGCCGGGAGCACTAGCCAATGTCCATACGAAAGGATCAGATGGCAAGGCGGTTCTGGCTTCATTCACAGGTCCTGTGATTTCGTAATCATATGTTCCTGAACCGGCTATTACATCAATAGTAATTTCGGCATTGTTTCCTGGAGCAACCTCACAATCTAACAAGGTTGTAAGTGTAGCGTTGAATTGTAGTGGCGGTTGAATATCGAAAGGATCGGTATCCGCACATCCTGTCAGGTCTCTAACGGCAATAGTTTGCCCGAGACCAGAGCTTAGTCCGCTAACCGTATACTGGTTACTTACGTCAAAAGTAATATTCTGGTATGCACCACCATTTACACTAAGTTGATATGGAGCGGTTCCTGCTACATCCAGTGTTACGAGCACTTCAAAAGTACCTTCGGCAACACATTCATCTACAATGGCCAGTGAAATTTCAGGCCTTGGATCTAATCCAACGGTAATATCAAAATCCTGAATACAATCATTAGAATCTTTTACATAAACGGTATAATCTGCATTTGCTAAACCGTTAAAGAATCCGGTAGTATTGGTGCCTGTCCAAGTGGCGGCAGTAGGTGCAGGAGCAGTATCGAGCTCTAGTTGAAACTCGTATGTTCCTGATCCAAATTGGGCAATTGCCGAAATAGTTCCGGTATCTGCACAATCAATATCATTGGTAGCAGTAGCGCTTACCGATAATAAGTTAGTAGACTCATCAATTGTAAAGTCTGGAGAGCTTATAGAACAACCGTTAAAAGCACCTCCCACTTCAGAGAGAAGGATGTAATAAACGCCCGGGGGCAAGGTTGCAAAGTTCGAAACAGTAACAGGACCAGCTGGTGGGTTAACACTCGTAGTTCCGGTAAAGCCGGTAGTTACATTAGACTGTGCGTTGAAAATTTCATAGCTCACATCCGTTGCGCCAACATCGAAAGTATCGAAAGTGAACGTAACGTTTCCATCATCGGCGCCTGTACAGGTCACATTGGCTTCAACAAGCGAAGTGACTGTCATATTTGAAGGCGAGTTTATTGGAGCTGATGCGGTTTCAAAATAGTAGCAATTGGTAGTTAGATCATGAACTACAAAAGTGTAAGTTACACCTGGGATAAGTCCGGTAAAGGTAGAAGTATCTCCACCCGGAGCATCCGGAGCCTGGTATGAAGAAGAGTAAGGCACCGAATAGGTTTCCAAAATCGCAAATTCATAGTTTCCACTTCCCACCGCAGAGGATACGGTAACGATGGCAGTTCCACCAACAGCACAACTTGCCGTAAGGGTAGAAACATCAATATCGAGATCATTTGGGGGTGATGCGATAATGTTTGTTGTTCTTACATTACATCCATTGGCGTCAACAACATCAACTTCATAAATACCAAACTCAAGAATTGTAAATGTGTGATCTTCGCCTCCAGCCGTTGTTGTATATGTGGCGGAGTATCCGTTATTTCCTGTAAGGTGATAGGTGTATTCTGCCGTTCCGCCTGTGAGTCCGGTTACCCCGATAGAACCAGGGTCGGTTCCGGTGGCCGGGTTACAGGTAATAGGCACCAGGTTTATACTATAGTTGATGGCGTTTGGCTCGGTTATGGCAACTGCAAAAGGAGCAGAAACACAGCCTTTATCATCTGTTATTGTTACTTCATAGCTACCGGCGGGCAGTCCTGAAGTTTGGGTTCCGTAATTGGTTGTGGTAAGGGTTTCAAAAACATTAATAACATAAGGAGCAAGGCCTACTGAAGTGTCAATGACCACATCCAGAGCTCCTGTAGTGTCTCCATTACACAACACATGGGTTGGTGTAACACTGGTAATAATCGGTGTTTGAGTAGGTGTGACTACAACCGTATTTGTAACAACAGTACAGGCTGTTGGTGCTGTAGTATCTGTTACTCTGAACTGATAGGTTCCGGCGGTGTTGGTACTAAAGACATTTCCAACAAAGTTGGTGCTAAAGTAATTGGCTCCGGCATCGTTAGACCACTCATAGGAATACGTTCCAGACCCTCCTGCAGCTGTGATTGTCGCTGTGGCATCAGCTAAACAAGTAAGGTCTAAAGTAAGCGCTGCGCTTGCGGTCAACTGATCGTTTATAGTAACAGATTGTTGTGCAGCAGCACAGCCGAACTGGTCTCTTACATCGATGGTATAGGTACCAGCAGCCAGGTTTGTAAAGGTATAGCTTGTTGCTGTACTGGGTGTAGGAGTGATCCACGGCCCTGAATCGAGGCTAAACTGGAATCCACCGTTACCAGGTAGTGAGGTAACATCTACTTGTATTGTTGCATCATTAGCTCCGCTATAGCAAGCGGTAGCCGTAGTTGTAAAGGTTGGGTTGTTAGGTGCTACTACGGTGATCACAGCATCAATAGGATCTTCACAGCCGTTGGTATCCCGTACTCTTACAATGTAATCACCTGCAGCTAGTCCTGTAAAGGTTGTTCCGCTTTGGTAAGCAGTTAAGACAGCCCCTACTCCATCTTCGAGTTGGTACTCATAGGTAGGTGTTCCTCCAGTGGCAGATGCCGTAATGGTGGCCCCTGTATTGTTACAGGTAAAGGGGTCTGTAATGCTTGCTGCAGCAACAAGAGCTGTAGGTTCTGTTAGGGTTTCGGTAAGTGTTACCGAACATGTATTGTCCAGGACATCTCTAACGACGATGGTTACGAGTCCTGCGCTTAATCCATTAACCAGGATAGGCGAAGCAGTTTGTGGTGCAGAGAATCCACCACCGTTTACGGAGTATTCAAAGCCATTTACGGCATCGAAGTTAACGACATCGAAGGTTAGGGTTCCGTCAGCCCCACCATTACAACTGATGTTTGTAAAGTTGGTAATAGAAGCATCGAAGGCATTACCTGGTTCTACCACTACGGTAGTATCCACGGTACATCCACTTCCGTAATCTACGGTAATGGTATGGGTGCCTACGACAATATTGTTAAAGACATTAGAAGCCTGAGGCGCTCCTGCATTAATGCTATAGGTATAGCTTGGGTCGTTAGGCAGTACGGTAATATCCCCACTTCCATCGCAATTGTAAACTATTGATGTAGAAAGTGTTGGTTCAACCGGTAGTGGCGGGATGATCACATCTGGGAGTGTTATAAAACAAGTCACCGCATTGGCATCACGTACCCGAATAGAATAGGTGCCGTCAATGAGTCCTGTAAAGACAGTTCCACCTGTAGTAACAGCAGTCCATGCTCCTCCGTTAAGGCTGTACTGGTAATCACCAGATCCACCGGCAGTAGGAGTTACACTACCTACGGTAATTTCACCTAGTTGGAGGCAGGTATAGGCTTGTGTTATGGCGGCCTCTGCAGCTAAAACAGCAGGTTCAGTGATGGTCACTGAAGCGGTTTGTTCACAACCGTTGGTATCACGAACACGCACGGGATAAGTTCCTGCGGTAAGGTTTACAAAGTCAGTTGAAGTCTGATAGTTAGTTCCGTTATCAATACTGTATTCAAAAGGAGTAGCTCCTCCGGCCACGGCCAGGGAGATGGCTCCTGTCGCATCGCCAAAGCAAAGCACATCGGTTACGGTAGGCGTAATGACGATCGGTGCATCTTGGGCGATGTTAATATCAAAGGCAGCTTCACAGAAAGTGGCCACCCCATTGTTATCTCTTACATAGACATCGTAGTCGCCTGCTCCGGTAACGGTAATGGTATTGGCAGCACCAAAATCACCAGGCGTAGGCACAACGGCATCGGCAACGACAGCATATACATAGTTGCCATCACCACCAGCAGCGGTAATAGTTATATCTGTATCTGTACCACAGCTAGTGATGTTAGGGGCTGTGGCCGATAAGCTTAAAGCCGGGTTTATAGTAACAGATTGTTGTGCAGCAGCACAGCCGAACTGGTCTCTTACATCGATGGTATAGGTACCAGCAGCCAGGTTTGTAAAGGTATAGCTTGTTGCTGTACTGGGTGTAGGAGTGATCCACGGCCCTGAATCGAGGCTAAACTGGAATCCACCGTTACCAGGTAGTGAGGTAACATCTACTTGTATTGTTGCATCATTAGCTCCGCTATAGCAAGCGGTAGCCGTAGTTGTAAAGGTTGGGTTGTTAGGTGCTACTACGGTGATCACAGCATCAATAGGATCTTCACAGCCGTTGGTATCCCGTACTCTTACAATGTAATCACCTGCAGCTAATCCTGTAAATGTTGTTCCGCCTTGGTAAGCAGTTAAGACAGCCCCTACTCCATCTTCGAGTTGGTACTCATAGGTAGGTGTTCCTCCTGTGGCAGATGCCGTAATGGTGGCCCCTGTATTGTTACAGGTAAAGGGGTCTGTAATGCTTGCTGCAGCAACAAGAGCTGTAGGTTCTGTTAGGGTTTCGGTAAGTGTTACCGAACATGTATTGTCCAGGACATCTCTAACGACGATGGTTACGAGTCCTGCGCTTAATCCATTAACCAGGATAGGCGAAGCGGTTTGTGGTGCAGAGAATCCACCACCGTTTACGGCATATTCAAATCCGTTTACGGCATCGAAGTTAACGACATCGAAGGTTACGGTTCCGTCAGCCCCACCATTACAACTGATGTTTGTAAAGTTGGTAATAGAAGCATCGAAGGCATTACCTGGTTCTACCACTACGGTAGTATCCACGGTACACCCACTTCCGTAATCTACGGTAATGGTATGGGTGCCTACGGCAATATTGTTAAAGACATTAGAAGCTTGAGGCGCTCCTGCATTAATGCTATAGGTATAGCTTGGGTCGTTAGGCAGTACGGTAATATCCCCACTTCCATCGCAATTGTAAACTATTGATGTAGAAAGTGTTGGTTCAACCGGTAGTGGCGGGATGATCACATCTGGGAGTGTTATAAAACAAGTCACCGCATTGGCATCACGTACCCGAATAGAATAGGTGCCGTCAATGAGTCCTGTAAAGACAGTTCCACCTGTAGTAACAGCAGTCCATGCTCCTCCGTTAAGGCTGTACTGGTAATCACCAGATCCACCGGCAGTAGGAGTTACACTACCTACGGTAATTTCACCTAGTTGGAGGCAGGTATAGGCTTGTGTTATGGCGGCCTCTGCAGCTAAAACAGCAGGTTCAGTGATGGTCACTGAAGCGGTTTGTTCACAACCGTTGGTATCACGAACACGCACGGGATAAGTTCCTGCGGTAAGGTTTACAAAGTCAGTTGAAGTCTGATAGTTAGTTCCGTTATCAATACTGTATTCAAAAGGAGTAGCTCCTCCGGCCACGGCCAGGGAGATGGCTCCTGTCGCATCGCCAAAGCAAAGCACATCGGTTACGGTAGGCGTAATGACGATCGGTGCATCTTGGGCGATGTTAATATCAAAGGCAGCTTCACAGAAAGTGGCCACCCCATTGTTATCTCTTACATAGACATCGTAGTCGCCTGCTCCGGTAACGGTAATGGTATTGGCAGCACCAAAATCACCAGGCGTAGGCACAACGGCATCGGCAACGACAGCATATACATAGTTGCCATCACCACCAGCAGCGGTAATAGTTATATCTGTATCTGTACCACAGCTAGTGATGTTAGGGGCTGTGGCTGAGAGCGTAAGTTCAGGGTTTATAGTAATGGTATCGGTTCCTGTACAGTTGTTTCCATCAATGACATCGATGGTATATGTGCCAGGACCAAGGCCGGTAAATACATTATTGGTATCGTATATTCCTCCATTAATTCGGTATTCGAAATTACCGTCACCTCCTGAGGTAACAGTAGCAGTCAAGGTGAGGCCTATACCTGCATCATAACAGACATCGTTCGGCGTGATGGCCAAAACCGGTGCTACAGCGGCATTCAATGCAAAAGTGGTGTTAACAATACAACCGTTTGCATCAGTAACCGAAGCGTTATAGGTGCCATTCTGATTGAGACCGGTAAAGTTTCCTGTCGTATTGGTAACAATGGTCACCAAATCAGGATAGGTTAAACTATAATCATATCCTCCCCATCCGTCTGCGGCGGTTAGCACAACACTTCCTGGATCTGTACAGGTGGGTTGGGTTTCTGTAGCCGTTAAGGTTAGGGCTGCGGCAGGTGCATTGATCGTAAAAGATGCAGTGTCTGTACAGTTCGTATCATTATCGGTTACTGTAATATCATATGTTCCGGCGGCCAGACCAGGAAGCGAAATAGTAGTGCTGGTTTCATTAGTGCCATTAAAGGAAGCGGGTCCGGTAACGGCATAATCATAGCTCGTACCAAATCCTGAAACCGTATATAGCCCTTCTCCATCCGAAGCCCCAAGACAGCTGACGTTGCTGATAAGCTGACCAACAACACTAATTGGAGTTACCGGGTTTATGGTAAAAGTTTCGTCATAAGTACACCCCTTATCATCCGTCACTCTAAAAGTGTAGGTGTCTGGTGCAAGACCATTAAAATCAGCTGAGTTTCCAGTAATGGAGGTAGCCGCGATTGGCGCAGGAGCAATAATCTCGAAGACAAAAGGAGCATTACCGTCTACGACTGTTGCGGTGACATCCGAAGTTTGGGCAGGGCAATTAGGAGCACTGGCTGTAAATGTAAGATCTGTTGGAGGGTTTAAAGGGTCTAAGGTAACTGCATTAGTAACAAAGACACACCCATTGGCATCTCTGATAGAGATGTTATACGTTCCGTTAGTTAGGTTAGAAAAGGTTTCGGCACCAGCTCCTGAAACAAAGTTTACTCCGTCAATACTATATTCGTAAGGAGCGGTTCCTCCTGCAACACCCTGAGCCTCAATAATACCGTTTTGCAGGCAGGTGTAGTCCTGCACGATTACCGCAGTTCCGGTAACGGAATCAACTGGCCCACTAATGGTAAATGTTTCTATAAAATCACAGGTATCAACACCGTTGGTTTGTGTTAAGGTAAGGCTGTAGTTGCCTTGCCCCAAGCCCGTAAAAGAACCAGATGCATTGGTGACTGTTGATGTATCAGGATAGGTAAGTGTATAGGTAACAGAGTAGCCGTTGAAATTAGTCACGTTTACCGCGAAAGAACCATCTGCAATACCCAAACAAGTTTCGTCTACGGCAGTTGTGGTATACTCAACAGCGGGAACTTCCGCAATACTCACAACATTTGAAATTGCTGAGCAGTTGTTGCCATCTACAACTACAAATTCGTAGTCTCCGGCTTCAGCAGCTGTAAAGGTAAAATCATTAAGAGATTGATATGCTCCGGCCGGAATATCTCCTATGGTTGTATATAGGTCGACCCCGTTGTAACTCCATATGGCATAGACATATTCAGGGTTTGGGAAACCTCCAGAACCGGTTACGGTAATGATGCCGTCCGTACAGTCAATCGGCTTTGTGGTTACCGCATTTACTGCCAGGTCTGTAACATCGTTTATGGTTACCTGTTCGGTATAATTACAACCATCATCGGTGGTAACTAAAACATCATAAACTCCGTCATTAAGGTTTTGAAAAGTGTAATTATTATCTACGGAAGGACCAAAAGTATCTACTGTTGTACCGCCTTGTGATATTTCATAATAGTATTGTGGTTCTACATTTAGAACCGAAATAGATATTTCCCCCAGACCATTACAGTCTGTATCTCTGGTCGTAACATCTACTTGAAAATCTCTCGTAAGTATTCCGATATTATCCAGAATAAAAACACAACCATCAACAACACCCTGCTGACGCATTTCAACCCTATATGCACCATTAGTATTAATGGTAAAACTTGGGCTGATTTGATAGGCCTGCAAGACGGTGCTTGTGGTAGCGTCTACCAATTGATATTCGTAGTCTACCGGCATATTGGTAACCGTAATGTTACCAGGGGTAGTACAAATAATATCTCTACTGGTGTACTGGGGGTCAAGAGGGTTTTTAAAGATGTTGAAATAGAAAGTTGTAAAACACCCATTGAGGTAGTTGATCGTCATCCGATATTCACCGGCATCGGAGGCCAAAAAGTCGTTACCTGTTCCTACATTATTCCAGGTACAACCCGCATCTTTATTTGCACAATCGGGCACCGACGCTGCGCAGCTGGCCTCATCTAATTGCTCCCAATCAATGCTGGTCGCATCAGGAATATTTACCTGAATAAGTTCGGTATCATTTAACCCGCAAAGGAATATTTCTGGAAGCTCTTCACCATCATTCGGGCAGATAAGTACTTGCCCTTCAACGGTATTTGAGGTATCATTGATTAAGGTGGAAATTGGGTTAGTCTGTGTTGATCCAAAGAACTCTACAGTAATAATCTCCTGAAATCCTTTACAGGGGTCTGCAACAATTTTGTCAACGATAAAAATTCCGGTTTCAGTAACTATTTGCGTACTGGGATCGCTATCAGGATCACCATCGTCTATTAGCGTATCTCCTGCATCAATAAGCCCGTCTTCATTCTCATCCTTATACCAGATATAAGAGTCAAAATTGTCCCCTGCGTCTAAAAGCACGTCACTTCCGCAAAGTTGTACTGTCCTACTGAAGTCGCAGGCAGATAAATCATCCAATAAAAAGTTAGTCGCACCAGGGGTAACAAATCCGCAGTTATCAAAATCGGAAACACTGGGGTCATCGCTAATTTGATTGTTATTGATAACACCTTCATAGGTTGAGTATGCCAGGTTTTCTATGAGATCTGTACAGGCATCAATAAAATCGAAACAGTTTTCGGCCACCTGTACTCGCATCCTTATTGAGGACACAGGATCTCCAATTTCAATGATGTTGTCCGGGATTGAGAATACTATTGTACGGGTTGCGGCATCATAGGTATACGTAACTCCGGGAGGTAAAGTCATATTACTTTCATCCAGAGTGGTATTGATAGGGAGAACATCCCTTATAGTATAGTTCGTAGCGTCGTCGTTTCCTGTATTCTGAAACGAAAGCACATAATCTAGCACCTGGCCCAGGTTAACACCCATTCCGGTAATATCGTTACCGGCAATGTCCTCTACCTTTTTCTCCAATACAATATTGGGTTCTATAATCTCTACATTAAAGGAGTTAAAGAATGGGTAATATTGATCTCCATTAGAGGTAAACCTAAAGGTTGCATCGGTTTCCGCATTGGGGATAACCGAGTTTGCGGGGTTGTTCAACAGGAAAATGTCTGTATCATATCCAAGTGTATTAATACTGTTTGGAGTCCTGTTTGTGGTTACTACGCCGTCTAGGGTAATATTGCTATTGAAGAAGTTGTTGGCCGGATTCGTGGCATTGCTGATTGTCGTAAACCCGCCAGAACTAGCGGCACGTATACGCATGCGATCTCCGGTTATCCTATTATCTCCTTCCAGAGCTGCCGCTCCGATGTTTGCTCTTACAGGGCCTACAGGGATGGTATTAAAACCACTGTAATTGATATCTACAGTGGGGTTGGCACCACGAACTCTGGCAAAGCCGTCGAAGGTGGTAATAAGCTTACCGCTTAATGTTGGATTTTCATAAACAATGATGAGGGTCCAACCTGCTGCAGCTCCACCTCCAGGAGATAAAGAGCCTACCACTGAGCGTATGTTTGCTACGGTATAATCTCCGGTAGGGTCTGCCAGCGGGGTAATCAAAGCCGTTACATCTGCATAGCAGGCATATGGGCTATTTTGTTGCATGGAAGCGTCCGTGCTGGTAAAACCGTCGTATAAAATTTCGTCGGCAATGACGTCTACATAAGCGCCTCCCGGAACCTGAAACTTAACCTGGTTAAAGTCGTTTTGCCTTCCGGTTCCGACGGCCTGCCCTGCCTGTGCACTTGGGTAGGTGGCTGACCAGTAGAGTCCGGCATAACGTATAAGGTTACAACTGGCTTGCGGAAAGGTAAATGATGCACGGCTCGAACTGAAGGTAGTGGGGTCACTATCTATATCAATATATTGTTGGTCGAGCCAATCGTTGTAGGTAGAGCTATTTCCTGTCAGATCATATGGGTCCTCTGGCTCTGTTGTGGCCGTACCTCCATCGCGGTTTACAATATTGTTTGCTATAAAGGTAAGGTCACCTTTGATATTGTTTTGGTAACGTATATCGAAGGTGTTATACTGTTGAGCAAAGCCTATGTAAGAAACAAAAAGAACGCAGGCAAAGAGAATTCTTTTGGTTAAGTTTGGTTTCATTTAGTTAGGTTATCTGGTTTGGCGTAACGCGCATGATCCACATTTTATCTTCATACGCATCGTTTAGTTTGGAGTAGTAAGAAATGAGAGCGTTGTTCCAGGATTGGTGTCTTTTTAGGTATACGTAGCGGTAGTTGTTTTTTGGGTTGACAAAGTAGCTGGCACTAAGGCCTTGAGAATTCAATAATTTTACAAACCGATTGGCATTTCTAGGGTTGGCAAAGACATTGGCAATGATGTAATAGCCAATTCCAACACCATCTATACTATAGCTTTTACCTTCTTGCCCGGCCGCAGCCACACGGTCTTTTACAACTACATTTTTACGAAGTACATCAGTCTCATATTGAGAAGACTTTTCTTTGATTTTGTCCTTATTAGCTACGTAAGCCTCATTGGTGTAACGGTTTTGCACGTTCATGATCCAAAGGTCGCCGGTATAGGAACCATTAACCCCGGATTTGTAGGCGTCCAAGGCTTCACTCCAGCTATCATAGCGCTCCAGATATACATATTTAAGTCCGTTATTTGGGTTGTCTATATAGTCAGCGGCGATTCCTTTTGCATTGAGATCGTCAACAAACTTGTTTAGGTACTTTCCGCCGCGATATACATTTGCCACGACATAATAACCGTCCTCTACACCATCGAGGTCTCTGAACTTTTTACTTTTTACCTGCGTTTGTCCAAATACTTTGGCAGCGCTTTTGGTCTGTGTTTTATCATTACTTACTAAAGTTCTATTTTCAACTCTGGTAGTAGTCTGTGTTTCAGTTTTTGGAGTAGTACTGGCAACCACATCTTTAGGGGTTTCCGCAGGCTTTATACTGATTGGTTCAATCCTTTCCTCAGGAGCTGGCCCGCTTGAAGCCACAGCAGTCGCGTCTTTCCCATTCATATACATTTGTTTGGCGCGCTCTTCCAAATCTGGCCGGTCACCGTTGGTTTCATTTCTAACCATTCGCATCACCATTTCAAAACGCCTTTCAAGATCTCTCTGGCGGTTAGATTCAATGGACTCCAAAGAATCCTGCCTAAACATTAATTCGGCCAGTATTGCATCGTTTTCGGCTAGCCTTTGCTTAAGCTCTTCAATCTCTTTGTCCTTACCTTCAAGGTTTTCGGGAGTTACCTCTTCTTCACCATTATCTGCCAGCATATCTTCGCTGTCCTCAAGCATTACCCTGTCTTCGGTAAGATTCGGAGTAAAAGAATAGGCAAAGGAGATCTCATGAGTCAAGCCCAGGTTATCAAAGTTGTTAGACAAGCCTTTTTCCATGGTATATCCCAGAGAGAGTCTTCGGTTTAAATTAAAACCAAGACCTGCGGAAGCTCCATAAAAACTGTCGTAACCCCCTTGAAGCCACCCTAGCTTGGGTAGATCAAGAATTAGATTACCACCCAAAACGAACTCGTCATCACCTACTTTTCGAACTCGAGCAAGGGGCATTAGCCTGCCTTCCTCAAAAATTCCTTTGTCTTTTTTAAAGCCATAGGTATACTGTAAGTGCCCCGAAAAGGTCTTGTCTTGAAACTCTGTAATGGCTTCACTCGTCTTCAGGTTGTAATCAATGAGGTTTTCGGCATATACACCAAAATCAAAGGCACCATATGAGAGGTTAAATCCAGGCTGAAAAGTAAGCAGTGAACTGTCTTGAAAGCCGGTTAGTAAGGGATCTATCTCAATAGGATTTGCCCTGTTCTCATCAAAACCACTGCTGTAGTAGGATAAATTGGCCCCAAAAGTAAAGTTACTTTTATCGTTTAGCTTAACCCCATAGGCGTAGTTGGCGAGCACCCCATAGTTGCTTAAAACTCCTTCTCTCTGGGTATACAGGCTAAGACCAAGCCCGGTTCTATCGTTGATTCGCCCACTATAACTTAGGAAGTAGGTTTGATTATTATCATCAAAAGCGACCGATTGGTTTCTGTGTAATAAGTTAATGTATGACTTGTCTTCTCGTACTGTGGAAAAGGTTGGGTTAATAAGGAACCTATTAAACTTCAACAGATTCTGAGAGGGAACGTCATAGCTGATAAAAGGATTTTCATCCTGGGCGCTAACTTTGGTCAGCGCCAGGATGAAAAGTAATAGATAAATTGGTTTTAGTTTCATTTTGCCCCAGGCTTATCTTATAATGGTTATGGTGCCTTGCTTTAGCACTTCCGAAGTATTTCTGATCTTATAGAAAAAGACCATATTCTGCCTCGGAAATGAAGTTGAAGACTCCGGCCAGTTATTTTTATAATCGAATTCGTTTAATATTTCTTCTCCTTTTTCATTGTAGATGATCACGTTGACATCAGTTTTGTTTGAGTAGGAGTTTGGAATAATCCATTGATCATTGATGCCATCACCATTTACAGTAATCACATTGGGTACTCTAAAAGTATCGAGATACTCTACGGTCACCGTTCTGCTTACTTCACAGTTGCCTAAAGTTGCCGTTACCAGGTAAGAGCCTTCTTCGGTAAAAGTGATTGACGCCGTGTTGCTGAGTTCTACATTATTAATGTCAAACCAGCGATAGCTGTCTCCCCCGCTTGCGGTTACCGTTCTTGAGCCACCTTCCGGGAATACAATAGGCCCTGAAGGATCTAATGTAATCAGGTCTGGATCGAGGGGTGTAATCACGATTTCATTTGAGGGAAGCGGACATCCGCTCCTGTCTAATACCAATTGGTATGTTCCAGGCTCCGTAACGTCAATGCTCTCTGTAGCTAAATTGAGGTTTACACCATCTCTGAACCAGTCAAAGCTTTCGCCGCCAAGGCTGGTTGTGGTGCTAAGGGTAACCGGTTCTGAAGGGCCACAACTAACCAGGCTTGTGCTGGAAAGTGTAAGGGTTTCATTAACCAGAAGCTGAACAGACAAACTATTAGAGCTAGGATTGTAAGTTCCAATATTGCCATCAACAGTATAGTTGCCATTCTCAGTGATGTCGGCAAGGCTAATGCTGCCTGATGTAGCGCCAGAGACGTTTACACCATCTTTTTGCCATTGATAGCTAAGGCTTCCAGACAAAGAGGAAGTGACATCAGTTCTGGTACCACCAGAATCTAAAGCATTTATGGTAGTAATCTCAAGAACAATACTGGTATTCTCACAGGCTGTATATGGGCTTGAGTAGTCTACAATGAGTTCTAAAGAATCAGGGACTACCACTGTAGTTGTATCCGAATCTATGGACGTTGATGAACATGCTCCACCGCTAAGGGTTACCCGGGCAAAGTAGGTTCCGGTCTCAGAATCGTTTACTGTAAGGCTTAAGCCCGTGGCTCCGGCAACCGGACTACCGTTCCTGTACCATTGATAGGTAGCGCTGGAAGCGTCGGTAGTTATGCTAAGGGTAGCGTTTAACCCGGGAAGCACAACAACGTTCGCATCATTTACACGTGTAACATTGAAGTCGCCCGCATTGGTCATGGTCACGGCCGCTGACTGCTCAAGACAAATACCGCTGCCATCTATTTCTACAGCATAGTCTCCTTCAAAACCGGGAGTAGAGGCATCAACGGTAAAGATATGGTCATCTACGGTAGGACTTGTAATCGCTGCACCGTCTTTATACCAAGTATAGGTATAACCCATACCTGAAATGTTTGCCGTAAGGTCTTGAGTTTCACCCGTACAAAGGGCTGTTTTGGTAGGCGGGTTAATAGCAATTCCAAGGCTGCTACCAATAGTCACATCAATGATATTTGAAATGGTTCCACCTCCGGCGGAAGAACAAGAACCATAATCTATTTCAACCTGATACATTCCGGCAGTACTTACGGTTAAGGTGTTACTGTTCTCTCCGGCAATAGGAGAACCGCTTCGATACCAGGTATATTGATAGGTGGTAGGGCTTGGCACATTATGGGGCGCAAGAACTACGGTATTTCCATCACACAATTCAATGGCCCCTCCGGGTGGGATTGTCCCACTCCCGTCCGGGCTTATTAGAATTGCCGCATCAAAATCTCTGTAATACATCGGAAAAGCGGCTGATTCGGCTCCAGTAACTGCAGGGTCGGTACTTCTGACCCGCATTTTATACCCCTCACCTCTGGTGTCTGTAGGTATGGCGAACTGAAAGAAAAAGTTAAAATCGGTATTCTTTGTACCGTCTCTTGCAAGCTCTACCGGCGAACTGAAATTACCGCTGGCATCTGAAAGTTCTAGAATAAATTCGTTGCCACTGTTCACCAAAGGCGGATTCCAGGAGAATTCAACCCAATAATCGTTGAAGGTGGCTGAAGCACACGCCTTATCCCAGGCAGAACTACCAACGGGTGGCGTTTGGTTAGGCGCGGGTATCGGCGCTTCTAAATCTTGTGCATTGACAGATAGCGTTCCCAGCGCAGTTAGAAAAAAAGCCCCTAAAAAATACTGATAGATAAAAGATAGTTTTGTTTTCATAAGTAGTGTAGTTAAGGGTTAACAGCAGTGCTGCTAACTAGATTTGGGTACTTATTAGAACGTATGGCTATGGGTTTTGGTACTTTTTTATTAGGTTTCGTTTGGTGTTATTCCATTAGCCATAGTATTCAATAAACAAATATGACTTATTATTACGGCTCAAAGAATTTAATGTTGTAGTAGCGATTAAATTTGTTGTGAAACCAAAGGTTTTGTATGAATAGGAATTTAAATAAGGCCAATAACACCATTTTTCCTACCTTTGCTGCTTCAAAAATTATCTCATGAGCGAAACGCCCAAATCGCTTAATTTCATTGAGCATATTATCGAAGAAGATCTGGCGAAAGGCCTTTCAAAGGAGCATTTGCGCTTTAGATTTCCACCCGAGCCCAATGGGTATTTGCATATTGGCCATGCGAGCTCCATTTGCCTGAATTTTGGGCTGGGAGAACGCTACAATGCGCCGGTCAACTTACGCTTTGACGACACCAACCCGGCCAAGGAAGAAAAAGAGTATGTAGAAGCTATTAAGAAGGATGTGGAATGGCTTGGATATCAATGGGATACAGAATGCTATGCCTCTGATTACTTCCAGCAACTTTACGATTGGGCTGTAGCGCTCATTAAAGCCGGAAAGGCCTATGTAGACAGTCAAACTTCCGAAGAAATGGCCGAACAAAAGGGAACGCCAACCGAACCTGGCCAGAACAGTCCGTTCAGGGATCGCAGTGTTGAAGAAAACCTTGCGCTTTTTGAAGGCATGAAACGGGGCGATTTTGACGAAGGTACCCATGTTTTAAGGGCTAAGATAGATATGGCCGCTGGCAATATGCTAATGCGAGATCCTATTATGTATCGCGTATTGCATAAGGCACATCATCGCACAAATACCGATTGGTGTATTTACCCGATGTACGATTGGACGCATGGTGAGAGCGACTATATTGAGCAGATAACGCACTCGCTCTGTACCTTAGAATTCTTGCCGCACAGGGAACTTTACGACTGGTTTTTGGATCAGGTACTGGAGGAAGAGAAACTAAGGCCAAAGCAACGTGAGTTTGCGAGACGTAATTTAAGTCATACAGTAGTTAGTAAAAGAAAACTTCTACAGTTAGTAGAACAGGGAATGGTGAGTGGTTGGGATGATCCCAGGATGCCAACAATATCTGGCTTGAGAAGAAGGGGCTATACGCCAGAGTCTATTAAGAGTTTCGCAGAGACTATTGGAATTGCTAAAAGGGAGAATGTCGTTGACGTATCCCTGCTCGAATTTCATATAAGAGAGCACCTGAACAAGATCACGCCAAGAGTTATGGCAGTTTTGGATCCGGTAAAATTGGTCATTACCAATTATCCGGAAGGCGAAGAAGAATGGTTAGAAGCAGAAAACAATCCGGAAGACGAAGCAGCAGGAAGCAGGAAAGTGCCGTTTTCCAGGGAGCTTTATATTGAGAAAAGCGATTTTAGGGAAGAAGCCAATCGGAAATTCTTTAGGTTAAAACTAGGCGGAGAGGTAAGGCTTAAGAATGGGTATATCATTAAAGCAGAGAGTTGTACGAAAGATACCGAAGGGAATGTTATAGAAATTCAATGTACTTACGACCCCAAAAGTAAGAGCGGAAGTGGCTCTGAAGAAAGTCTAAGAAAAGTTAAGGGTACGCTTCATTGGGTTTCTACAAAGCACGCTTTCGAAGCTGAAGTCAGACTCTATGACCGACTCTTTACAGATGAAACGCCAGATGGTCATAAGGAAAAGAATTTTATGGATTTTGTAAATCCTGATTCCTTGAAGAAAATTACCGGCTTTCTTGAACCGAGTTTGAAAAATGCCAAAGTCGGAGACAGATTTCAATTTCAGCGTCTGGGGTATTTTAATGTGGACCCGGATACTTCAGATCAGAAAATTGTTTTTAACCGCACCGTAACTTTACGTGATACCTGGGCCAAATTGCAACAAAAACCTTAGATAGAGAAAATCGATCGTTAAAAATATTACAATCGGTATTTTTAATACAAAACCAAGTCGTAAGGTACAATTTCAGGCGCTTTAAAGCAATGCTAAGTCTTGTGGTATTAGAAATAAAAGATCGTATAAGAGAACAGCTTATTTAGCTTTAAAGGCTGGTTAGCTTACAAAAAGCCCATCTGAAGAGAAAATCAGATGGGCTTTCGCATTTTTCAGTTAGTGTGGGTTATGATTCGTCCTTATCCTTGGGTTTTTGTTTTTTCATGGCCTCCCCTATTTGATTGCTTGCCGTAAATGAGGCCACCATATTATTTAACATATCACTTCCGGCCTGTGGTGAGTTCGGTAAGAGAATAAGATTGGTATTTGTTTCTTCGCCAATAGACTGTAGCGTGTCATAATGCTGAGTAACTACAATTAAGGCGGAAGCTTCCTGTGAATTTATACCTACTTTGTTAAGTACCTCTACTGATTCTTCAAGTCCACGTGCAATTTCTCTACGCTGGTCGGCAATACCTTGGCCCTGAAGTCTTTTGCTCTCGGCTTCGGCCTTCGCCTTTTCAACTATGAGGATACGTGCGGCGTCTCCTTCAAACTGTGCTGCAATCTTCTCCCTTTCAGAAGCATTAATACGATTCATAGCGGCTTTTACCTGAGAATCAGGGTCGATATCTGTCACCAGGGTTTTAATAATATCGTAACCGTAGTCCAACATGGCGTCCTGTAGTTCAGATTTTACTGCAATGGCAATATCATCTTTTTTCACAAAGACATCATCGAGCTTCATTTTCGGAACTTCTGCCCGTACCACATCAAAGACGTAGGAGGTGATTTGATCATGCGGATATTCTAATTTGTAAAAGGCTTCATAAACCTTGCTGCGAATCACCACATATTGTACAGAGACTTTGAGCTTTACAAATACGTCATCAAGTGTTTTGGTTTCTACAATAACATCGAGCTGTTGAATCTTTAAACTTAAGCGGCCTGCGATCCGATCAACCAAAGGGATCTTCATTTGTAAACCAGAGTTTCGTATACTTTGAAATCTTCCAAAGCGCTCAATGACAACTGCGGTCTGCTGTTTAACTACGAAAAAAGAGGAAAAGAGTACGATTACCCCCAGAAAAATAATTGGAATAAGAATAAAATTGCCCATAACAAGATCTTTAAGTTAGTGAATGGAATATAGTAAGACTTTGCTATATGAGTAGCGATTTTGAAAAATTTGTTACAAAGAAGCTCAAATCTCAGCTAGGAGAGACCAGTTTCTAAAGTGCAGAAGACAGGGCATTGACTTAAAGTTTTTCTATAGCCTTCTCAATTCTTGAAACACTTTCTTTTTTGCCAATTAACTCGATGATATCGAACAAGTGCGGCCCTTTTAGGTCGCCAACAATAACCAGCCGCAAAGGAGCCAGTACCTTCCCAAAAGGGAGTTCTTGTTTTCCAATCCATTCTTTTACGGCTGCCTCAGCTGTGGCCGAAGAGAATTCAGCTACAGAAGACAGAATTGGAATTAGCTTATTGAGAATGGAAGCAGTGTCTGGTTTCCATTGTTTTTTTACTGCCTTCTCATTGTAACTGGCTGGAGGAACGAAAAAGAAGGAAGACAATTCCCAAAAGTCCGATACAAAAGTGGCGCGTTCCTTTATTGAGCCAACCACTTTTTCAATGTATGCGGCGTCAGGTGGTGCGCAGCCGAGACTTAATAGCTCCTTATTTACAAAAGGGGTAAACAATCTTGCCAATTCACCATTACTTTTTTGCTGTAGGTAGTGTTGATTATACCACCTGGTTTTCTCAGGGTCGAATCGAGCCCCAGATTTGTTAACACGTTCAATGCTAAATGTTTCAATAAGCTCATCCAGGCTAAAAACTTCCTGGTCTGTGCCAGGGTTCCATCCTAGAAGGGCCAGAAAATTAATAACAGCCTCTGGGAAATATCCGGCTTCACGATAACCTTCCAAACCTCCCCAGGCTAGTGGGAATACTGGGAAACCCAGTTTTTCACCATCTCTTTTACTGAGTTTTCCTTTTCCCACCGGCTTCATAAGAAGCGGTAAATGTGCAAATTGAGGGGCTTGCCATCCAAAGGCCTTATATAGTAATTGATGAAGGGCTAAGGAAGGCAGCCATTCTTCTCCTCTGATAACATGAGAAATCTCCATTAAATGATCGTCCACAATATTGGCAAGGTGATAGGTGGGCATACCATCACTCTTAAACAAGATTTTGTCATCTAGTATATTGGTGTCAATCTTTATAGTTCCTCTTACGAGGTCTTCCAACATCAATATCTCGTCCTGGGGCGACTTAAAACGAACAACATAGGGTTCTCCTGAATTGAGGCGAGACTGCGTTTCTTCCTCAGAAAGCGAAAGCGAGTTGCTTAACTTTAAACGGTTGTGCCAATTGTAAATAAAGGTTTTGCCTTTGGCTTCGTGATCCTTTCTGTGGAAATCCAGGCGATCCTGAGTGTCAAAAGCGTAATAAGCCCAGCCTTTGGAAATGAGCTCATCTGCGTATTCCTTGTAAAGCAACTTACGCTCACTTTGGCGGTATGGCCCAAAGCCGGCCTCTTTTTCTGGCCCTTCGTCATAGGGTATTCCGCACCAGTTAAGCGCGTCAATAATGTATCGTTCTGCACCTTCAACATAACGATTTTGATCTGTATCCTCAATACGTAGAACAAAAGTTCCACCCTGTTTTTTTGCGAATAAATAGTTAAACAAAGCTGTTCTAACCCCGCCTATATGAAGGGGGCCTGTTGGGCTTGGGGCAAAGCGTACACGCACATTTTGGCTCATGGATAGCGATTTAATCCTGCAAAGATATAAGGTTGGCGCTGAACCCCAAAGAGCGTTTATTGATTTCTAGAAGTTGGCCGGTTTTATTTTGGCAAGAGGCCATTTGTAACAAAACATTAGGGGTGAGCCTTCATGTTTTCTGGGATAAGAGGGTTCATGATTTTAAACCAAAGTGGCGGTAAAAATGAAATGACCATTGAAGTTGGATAACCGAATGGCATTTGGGGCGAATTATTGTGATAATCTAAAATTTGATACTTCTTGGAAGATTTGTAATGATGATCGCTATGCCTGGTTAATTCGTAAAGCACAATACGGCCAATAACGTGATTGCTGTTCCAGGAATGTATTTCCCTGACACGTTCGTAGCGCCCCGAAGGCTGTTTTTCCCGAAGCAAACCATAGTGCTCTATATAGTTTACGGTCTCAAGGAGTAGAAAACCAACCACGCCGGCGGATATGGCAAAAATTACCCCTGGAAACCCAAAGAACGCAAAGACCAGTATTAGGTATCCTAGCTGAAATAGGAGATACCAAAGCATGTCGTTTTTAAAAGAGAAAAATCGATGATTACTGTTGGCCAATAGTTTGTTCTGAAGCCTCCAGGCACTAAAGTACTGTCTAATTGCTGAGGTGAACCAGAAAGAATATACCGTTTGGTTAATTCGTGCAGTGGCAGGATCCTCGGGTGTAGCCGCATTTACATGGTGTCCAAAATTGTGCTCAATGTAAAAATGCATATAGAAGGAAGGCAACAAAAGTAATTTGCCAAGCTGTCTTTCATAAGTCGTTTGCCTATGACCGAGTTCATGACCTACGTTGATCCCATTAGCCCCCAGTACTATGCCAATCGAAAAAACAAGGCCAACAAGCTCGTAAGTTTCATATTGATTTACGCCCAGCGACCAAAGTGTATAAAAAAGCAGGCCAAAGACAATGGGGACATTGGCATATAGCATCCAATCGAAAAGGGATTTTGCTTTCTTTTCTTCAAGTTTTTCCGCTTCATAATTAGAGGAGTCCTGGGGTAAAAGAAGCTCCATCAACGGGATTAGAACAAAAGCGTAAAAAGGGGTAAAAAAACTCCAATATCCCCCGAAATATAGGCTTAGGAGAGCCGAAAGAGGAATTGTAAGTGCCGCCAGATACTTTAAATCCTTCATTAGGTGCTTTTTAACAAATTTTTGAGGTCGATTTTTTAGGGAACTGGTATCTTGGTATTAAATATACTTTATTCTGAATAGTTATCACAACATACTGGAGAAACTCAATCACTTCGTAAGGAAGTATTATTCCAAGCTTCTTTTAAAAGGGGTTTTGTTATTTGCTTTTTTTGGGGCATTGTTTTTAATGGTTGTCCTGGCGGTAGAGTATTTTTTATGGCTGGGGTCTGTAGGAAGACTGGTTTTACTTCTACTTCTTTTGGGCGTTGAACTCTTTTTACTTTACAAATACATTATTACCCCTTTGATTTATCTGTTTAAAGTGCGCAGGGGGATAAGTAATAAGGATGCTTCTTTGTTGATAGGCAGGCATTTTTCTGAAGTAGGAGACAAGCTTTTCAATTTACTTGAACTGGCAGAAGATAAAAACCAGACCGAATTACTTTTGGCGAGCATAGCGCAGCGGTCTGACGGCCTTAAGCCCGTTCCTTTTACAAAGGCGGTAAACCTAAGAGAGAATCTCAAATATGCCAGGTACCTGAGCATTCCTATCGTAATTGTTGCGGTCATTTGGGTGTCTGGGAACTTTCAATCTTTCTTTGGGTCTTACAATAGAGTCGTAAACTATAGCACTGCTTATGAGCCTCCTGCTCCCTTTGTATTCAAGATGCTTTCTGGAGTCACCGAGGTCATAGAGACGCAGGAATACGTTGTTCAGGTAGCGACGGAAGGAGAGGTAAAACCCGAAAATGTTTTCATAGTGGTTAACGGGCGGGAGTTCTTAATGCAAGAGGAAGATGGCCTCCATAGGTTTTCTTTTGCACCTCCTTTAAATTCCTCTGAATTCTACTTTAGAGCCAACGAGGTGCAATCCAGGGTTTATTTTTTGAAGGCGCTTAAGGTGCCTTCTATTCAGGATTTTAGACTTCGATTAAAGTACCCGGCCTACACCCGAAAGGCCGCTGAGGTTCTTAATAGTACTGGCAATGCTACTATTCCTTCAGGGACCGAAGTTAGCTGGGAGATAAAGGGCCAGAATACAAGCCAGATTGAATTGAGCTCAAAGGACACCGTAGAGGCCTTTATCCAAGTGGAAAATGGTTTTAAACTCTCCAAACGAATCTACTCGAATTTCGAGTATCAGCTCTCTACCTCTAATGAGAATGTTAGGGATCATGAAAAGCTCGATTACCGTTTCAATGTAATTCGCGACGCCTTTCCGTCTCTTAGGGTAAATCAGGTTTTAGATTCATTGAACCCCAATGTGTCTTACTATACTGGTGAAGCTTCAGATGATTATGAGGTAAGCAGGGTAGAGCTTGTTTATTATACAGAGGAGGAGGAGGGCAAAAAGCAGAGGCTTCTGCTGAGTAGTCCTAATACTAATTTCGACCGGTTTTATTACACCTTCCCATCAGGGCTGGAGTTGGAAGAAGGAAAAAACTACCTGTTCTATTTTGAGGTGACAGACAATGACGGTATAAACAAGGGGAAGAAGACTAAAAGTAAAGTCTTTAACCAAAGAGTTTTAGATGATAATGATTTGAAAAACAAGCAGTTAGAGTTTCAGGAATCTATTTTACAAAATATTGATAAATCTATAGACCAATTAAAAGAACAGAAAGAGACGCTTGATGAGATAAACAAGGAGCAAAAGGAAAAGAACAGCTTAAATTTTAACGATCAGAACAGAATTAAAGATTTTCTTAAGAAGCAACAACGCCAGGAACAATTGATGGAAAAATTTAGCAGGCAGCTCAAGGAGAATCTAGACAAGGGGGAGCGTGAAGATGAAATGAACAAGTTGCTGCGTGAGCGATTAGAGCGGCAGGAATTAGAGGCAAAAAAGAATGAAAAACTCCTGGAGGAGCTCAATAAGATTGCAGATAAGATTGAGAAGGAGGAGTTGTCCAAGCGATTAGAAGAACTGGCCAAGAAACAGCAAAATAGCGAGCGGAGCCTGGAGCAACTTTTAGAGCTTACCAAAAGGTATTACGTCACGGAAAAGGCTTCACAGTTGTCTAGAGAATTGGAAAAATTGGCGATGAAACAGGAACTACTTTCCGAACTAAAGTTGGGAGAGGAGTTTTCAAACCAAGAACAGGAGAAACTTAATGATGAGTTTAAAGAGCTTTCGAAAGAATTAGATGAATTGAAGAAGGACAATGAGAACCTGAAAAAGCCATTGTCTTTGAATGTTGACAAAAGTAAAGAGGAAGAGGTCAAGCAAGATCAACAGGAGGCTCTTGAGGAGATTAATAAACATCAGGGGGAAGAACAATCTCAGGATAGCGAGGAGCAACAGAAAACCGAGGATAGGGCAAAAAAGAAACAAAAATCTGCTGCTCAAAAGATGCGCGAAATGAGCGAAGCTTTGAGTCAGTCTTCGATGTCTGGAGGAGGTTCGAGCATTACCGAGGATGCTGAGATGTTGCGTCAGATACTAGATAATCTTGTGACCTTTTCTCTTAAACAGGAGAAGTTGTTTGACAGCCTTGATGGAGCTAACCTTGATGTTTCAAACTTTTCTGCCACGGTCCGCGAACAACAGCGGTTAAGAGGTTTGTTTGAGCATGTAGATGATAGCCTTTTTGCGCTTTCGCTACGACGCGCAGAGCTTTCAGAGTTTGTAAATGAGCAAATAACAGAGGTGTATTACAACATTGATAAATCTCTTGAGAGCATTTCTGAGAACCAGATTTATCA